>CAVSZA010000016.1:0-510484 GCA_963732095.1 uncultured Alphaproteobacteria bacterium | reverse complement strand
CGGCTGGATCTCGCCCGGTATTTCCCAATCTACGGTTCGCGACATTGCAGCGGCTCGTTCATAGCGGGTGCCCGTATCATAACCACAAACGGCCCGGCTGGGTTCAGCTCTTTTCAAAGTGTCTTGCCTGTGGTCCCGCCGAGGTCTTCGTGGGCTCGCCGGTGTGCCCGATGATTGCTTGACAATCCGACAAGACCAAATTATGTCAGCAGCACTCTCAGAGCGAGAGTGCTAATTCCATTTTTGGTTTGCGTTCCAGGAGGTATTCATGAAATTCCGTCCGTTGCACGACCGCGTGCTGATTCGGCGCGTCGAGGGCGAGGAGAAGACGGCGGGCGGCATCATCATCCCCGACACGGCGAAAGAAAAGCCGATGGAGGGCGAGGTGGTCGCCGCCGGTCCGGGTGCGCGGGGCGACGATGGCAAGCTCCAGCCGATGGACGTCAAAGCGGGCGACCGTGTGCTGTTCGGCAAATGGTCGGGCACCGAGGTCAAGCTCGAAGGCGAAGAGCTGATCATCATGAAAGAGTCCGACATCATGGGCGTGCTCGAGCGCGGCGCCGCCGCACAAAAGGTCGCTTGAGGAGAAAAAGAGAGATGGCTGCCAAAGAAGTCAAATTTCATGGCGACGCGCGCGAGCGCATGCTGCGCGGCGTCGACATCCTCGCCAATGCCGTCAAGGTGACGTTGGGCCCGAAGGGGCGTAATGTCGTCCTCGACAAATCGTTTGGCGCGCCGCGCATTACCAAAGACGGCGTTACGGTCGCCAAAGAGATCGAGCTGCCCGACAAATTCGAGAATATGGGCGCCCAGATGGTGCGCGAGGTCGCCTCGAAGACCAGCGATCAGGCGGGCGACGGTACCACGACTGCGACCCTCTTGGCCCAGGCGATCGTGCGCGAGGGAGCAAAGGCGGTCGCGGCCGGAATGAACCCGATGGACCTGAAGCGCGGTATCGACGTCGCCGTGGCCGCGGTCGTCGAGGACATCAAGAAGCGTTCGAAGAAGATCTCGACGAACGAAGAGATCGCGCAGGTCGGCACGATCTCGGCCAATGGCGAGCGCGAAGTCGGCGAGATGATCGCGCAGGCGATGCAGAAGGTCGGCAACGAGGGCGTCATCACGGTCGAGGAGGCGAAGAGCCTGGAGACCGAGCTCGATGTCGTCGAAGGCATGCAGTTCGACCGCGGTTATCTCTCGCCCTATTTCGTCACCAACGCCGAGAAGATGATCGCCGAGCTGGAGAACCCGTACATCCTGATCCACGAAAAGAAGCTGTCCGGCTTGCAGGCGATGCTGCCGGTGCTCGAGTTGGTGGTGCAGAGCGGCAGACCTTTGCTGATCGTCGCCGAGGATGTCGAGGGCGAGGCCTTGGCGACGCTCGTCGTCAACAAGCTGCGCGGCGGCCTCAAGGTGGCCGCGGTCAAGGCGCCGGGCTTTGGCGATCGCCGCAAGGCGATGCTCGAGGATATCGCGGTTCTGACTGCCGGCCAGGTGATCAGCGAGGATCTCGGCATCAAGCTCGAAAACGTCACGCTCGACATGCTGGGGCAGGCCAAGCGAGTGCGCGTCGAGAAAGAGAACACGACGATCATCGACGGCGCCGGCAAGAAAGAGGACATCGAGGGCCGCATCGCGCAGATCAAGCAGCAGATCGAGGAGACGACCTCGGACTATGACCGCGAAAAGCTGCAGGAGCGCCTGGCGAAGCTCGCGGGCGGCGTCGCTGTGATCAGAGTCGGCGGTTCGACCGAGATCGAGGTCAAGGAGAAGAAGGACCGGGTCGACGACGCGATGCACGCGACCCGCGCCGCGGTCGAGGAAGGTGTCGTCGCCGGCGGCGGGGCCGCGCTGCTCTACGCGATCCGCGCTCTCGAGAACCTAAAGCCGGCCAACAACGACCAGAAGGTGGGCATCGACATCGTCAAGAAGGCGCTGTCGTACCCGGCCCGCCAGATCGCCGAGAACTCGGGCACCGACGGCTCGATCATCGTCGGCAAGCTGCTCGACAGCACCGACCCGAATTACGGGTACGATGCTCAGAAGGGCGAGTTCACCGACATGATCCGCTCCGGGATCATCGACCCGACCAAGGTCGTGCGGCACGCGCTGCAGGATGCGTCCTCGGTGGCGGGTCTGTTGATCACCACCGAAGCGATGGTCGCCGAGAAGCCGGAGCCGAAGACCCCGCCGGCCATGCCGCCCGGCGGCGGAATGGGCGGAATGGACTTCTAAACAATCCGCTAATCGCTTGAACCAAGCCGCCCGCCCGCGGGAAACCGTGGGCGGGCGGTTTTGTTAAGCACGAGGATGGGTTGCATAAAGCCCGAATTGGATCGATCCTGGCCCGGCATTTGTTTTGCGTGCCGGAGAGAGGAGGTCCAATGGGCGAAGTCATTCCGTTCCCGTCACGCAATGTTGCCGAAGCGGCGGTGGGAACCGTCGCAAGGCGGCGTCCGCCGGCGACGGTTTTTCAGGACCGCGGCTGGCGCATTCTCGAACTGCCGAGCAGCGGACAATATCTCGCGGTATCCAGCTATTGCCGCCGCGGCATCGTGGTCGGCCGCTTCGCTCCGCAAGCGGCTGCCGAGAACCACCACGAAGGCACCGAAATCGCCATCCTGACGCGCTGCGGCGCCGACGAGAAGCTGGCGCGCTGCACGATCGCTTGGCTGAATTCGGGTGGGCCGCGAACCGCCATCCTCGGCTCCTTCGTCGTCGCCGCGGGAGGCCGCTACCGATATTGGCGCGACGCGATCGTCGAAGTCGCGGCGATCGGCGGGACCAGGCTCGCCAGGCTGCTCGACGGCAGCATCGCTATTGCCCGGGAACCCGAGCCGGTGCCGCTGCTCGATTTGTTCGCCCCGGTCAAAGAGAACCGATGTCGCGCCGCCTTCGATCGCCTGCCGCGCGAGATGCGCGCCGCCATTCTGCGCTGGGCTGATCCGCGGGCGCAATTTGGCGACTGGCCGGATCCGGCCTCGCGGCTTTAGCCGGCATTCCGCGCTTGCGCCTGCCGCAACCCTGCTCTGCTTAGCCGAACTGCCGATCCGCACGACACGCCGCATCCTTGCCAGCCGACAGCGCCCTGCCCATACTCATCGCGATGCGGCGTCTTTTGTCCGATCCGATTTTCGAGGCTGCGGCCAACGCGCCGATGCGGTCGTGCGACCACCCCGGCTGCGTCGGCGGCGGCGATTTCCGCGCGCCGAAATCCCGGCTCGACCTGCACGATTATCACTGGTTTTGCCTCGAGCACGTGCGCGCCTACAACTCCGCGTGGAACTATTACGCAGGGATGAGCGATGCCGAGATCGAAGCCGAGATCCGCCACGACACCGTCTGGCAGCGCCCGAGCTGGCGGCTGGGTGATCGTCACGGCCCCGGTTACGCCGATCGGATCCGCGATCCTTTAGGCGTGTTCTCCGGCGGCCCGGAGGGGGCCGGGGAGCGCCGCCGGCGCAATGGGGACCACAGGCGGGGCGACGAGAGTCGGGATCCCGTGCGGCGCGCGCTGTCGGCGCGCGAGCAGGCGCTCGCCGTTTTCGAAATCGAGCCGCCCTTCACCTTGGTGAGCCTCAAGGCGCGGTATAAGGTCCTGGTCAAGCTGCACCATCCCGACGCCCATGGCGGCGACAAGGCGGCCGAGGAAAAGCTGAAGATCATCAATCAGGCTTATGCCACGTTAAAGGCGAGCTATTTCGCATGAACCTCGCGCTGCCGCGCCTCGAACCCATCCTGCTCCACCCCGTCCTAATCCACTACTGGGATAAAAGCGAATAATGCCATCCGTCCAGCCAACGGCTCCCACCCCAGCCTTTCCTTTGGAACAGCCCGACATCACGATCTCGGTCCGCCAGACCTTCGGGATCAACAGCGATCTGCAGGTCCCGGCGTTCAGCCAGGCGAGCGAGCACGTTCCTGATCTCGATGACGCCTATCGTTTCGACCGCGATACGACATTGGCGATCCTCGCCGGCTTCGCGTTCAACCGACGCGTGATGATCCAGGGCTACCACGGCACCGGCAAATCGACCCATGTCGAGCAGGTCGCCGCGCGGCTCAATTGGCCCTGCATCCGCGTCAACCTCGACAGCCACATCAGCCGCATCGATCTCGTCGGCAAGGACGCGATTGTCTTGCGCGACAACAAGCAGGTCACCGAATTCCGCGAGGGTCTGTTGCCCTGGGCATTGCAGCATCCGGTCGCGTTGTGTTTCGACGAATACGATGCCGGACGCCCCGACGTCATGTTCGTGATCCAGCGGATACTGGAGGTCGAGGGCAAGCTGACCCTGCTCGACCAGAACCGGGTGATCCGGCCGCATTCCTGCTTCCGGCTGTTCTCGACTGCGAACACTGTCGGGCTTGGCGACACGACCGGCCTCTATCACGGCACGCAGCAGATCAACCAGGGTCAGATGGACCGCTGGAACATCGTCGCGACATTGAACTACCTGCCGCACGACGCCGAGGTCGACATCGTCTTGTCGAAAGTGCCGGACTACGACAACGACGAAGACCGGCGAACGATCAGCGCGATGGTGGCGCTCGCCGATCTGACCCGCGCCGGTTTTATCAACGGCGACATCTCGACCGTCATGTCGCCGCGCACGGTGATGACCTGGGCCGAGAACGCTCGCATTTTCGGCGATCTGGCCTTTGGTTTCCGGCTGACCTTCCTCAACAAATGCGACGAGACGGAACGCCCGACGGTGGCCGAATACTACCAGCGCTGCTTCGGCACCGAGCTGGCAGAAACCGGCGTCAATGCGACGCTGATGTAGGAGTTTCGTCGCTTGCCGCCCCTCACCCTAGCCCTCTCCCCGCAAGCGGGGCGAGGGAATATCCGACCCTGCTCCCTCGCCCCGCTTGCGGGGAGAGGGTCGGGGTGAGGGGCAGCTGATGGCCCAGGACTTCTCGCCGACGGAAATCTTCAAACGCGCCACTGCGGCGACGTTGCGGGCGATCGCCGAGCGCGACGACGTGACCGTGGGCTTCGGGCCCGAACCGGCCGGCCAGAGCGGCGCGCGGGTGCGCCTGCCGAACCCGCCGCGCGACCTCCCGGCCGAAGAGGCGGCGCAATTGCGCGGCGCCGCCGACAGCGTGGCGCTGCGGCTGCGTTATCACGACGACGCGGTGCACAGCAAACGCGTGCCGAGCGGGCCGCTTGCCACGAGCGGTGTTCGACGCGGTCGAGCAGGCGCGGGTCGAGGCGCTGGGCTCGCGGCGCATGGCCGGCGTCGCCTCGAATCTCGAAGCGATGCTCGACGAGCAATATCGCCGGCAAGGTTATGAGCGGATCACCGAGCGCACCGAAAGCACGATGGCCGAGGCGGTGCGGCTGTTGACCCGCGAGGCATTGACGAGAGAGCGGCCGCCGCCCGCGGCGCGGCGCGTGGTCGATCTGTGGCGCCCCTGGCTCGAATCGCGCATCGGCAAGGATTTCAGCGAGCTCGACCGCGCGATCCTCGATCAGGATGAGTACGCGCGGGCGACCCGCAAATTGCTGCAGGACCTCGACATCGATTTCGGCGAAGCCGACGAGTTCGGAGGACACCGAGGAGCAGCAGGGCGGCGAGGAATCGGAGAGCGAGAACCAGAGCGAGGGCGAAGGCGCCACCGCCGGCGCCCAGGCTTCCGACGAGGGCTCGCCCGCGGAGGGAGCGGCCGAGGACGCGCAGGATGCCGCCGAGTCCGGTGACGGCGAGATGATGCCGGGTTCGAGCGACGACGATCCGGGCCGGCCCGGCCGGCCCGGGCAGATGCCGCGCGGCCGCAATGACGACACCGCGGTCTATCGCGCGTTCAGCGTCGCCTCAGACGAGGTCATCGAAGCCGATCAGCTGTGCGACGCCGACGAACTGTCGCGGCTGCGCCATCTGCTCGATCAGCAATTGGCGCATCTGCAGAGCGTCATTGCGCGGCTCGCCAACCGATTGCAGCGCAAGCTGATGGCAAAGCAGACCCGCGCCTGGGAATTCGATCTCGACGAGGGCCTGCTCGACGCCGCGCGGCTGTCGCGCGTCGTCGCCAACCCGGTCCTGCCCTTGGCCTACAAGCGCGAGCGCGAGACCGATTTCCGCGACACCGTCGTGACCCTGTTGATCGACAATTCCGGGTCGATGCGCGGCCGGCCGATCACAGTGGCGGCGATGAGCGCCGACATCCTCGCCCGCACCCTCGAACGCTGCGGCGTCAAGGTCGAGATCCTCGGCTTTACGACGCGCGCGTGGAAGGGCGGGCAGGCGCGCGAGCGCTGGATCGCCGCCGGCAAGCCGCCCAACCCGGGGCGGCTCAACGATCTGCGGCACATCGTCTACAAACCCGCCGACGCCCCCTGGCGGCGCGCCCGACGCAGCCTCGGACTGATGCTGCGCGAGGGCATCCTCAAGGAGAACATCGACGGCGAGGCGCTGATCTGGGCGCATGACCGGCTGCGCGGCCGTTCCGAGCAGCGCCGCATCCTGATGGTGATCTCGGACGGCGCGCCGGTCGACGATTCGACCCTATCCGTCAACCCCGGCAACTACCTCGAAAAGCACCTGCGCGAGGTAATCCACGACATCGAGCGCCTCGGCGAAGTGGAACTGACCGCAATCGGCATCGGCCACGACGTGACCCGCTACTACCGCCGCGCCGTCACGATCGTCGACGCCGAGCAGCTCGGCGGCGTCATGCTCGAACGCCTCGCCGAACTCTTCGACGAAGACCGCGGCGCCAACACCCGCGTGCGCAGCCGCCGCGCCGCGTAAGGCTTAGCCCTCCTTGTATTTGATCGAGCAGCCGTAGGCGCGGGTCGCGGCGATTGCGACCGGCTGGCCGGCGGCGATCGCGTCGAGCGCGGCGGCGACGTAATTGTGTGCCGTCTTGACGTCGGCAAGGCGGGTCGACGGCGTGTCGTCGATGGCGCCCATATAGACCACATGGCCGGCGCGGTCGATCACAACCATATGCGGGGTCGCGCGCGCATCGTAGAGGCGGCCGATGATGCCGTCGGGGTCGAGCAGGAAGTCCGTCGGGGTTGCGCGCCAACGCGCGAGATCGGCCTTGGCCTCGGCGGGGGTCACATAGCCTTGCTCGCCGGGAGCGGACGACGCGATCGTCAACCAGACGACCCCGCCAGCGGTGTATTTCTGCTGCAGCGCCTGCATGTTGCCGCTGTCGTAGTGCTTGCCGACAAACGGGCAGCCGTCGTTGGTCCATTCGAGGACGACGATCTTGCCGGCATAATCGCCGAGCCGAACGGTCTTGCCGGCAATGTCCGGAGCGCTGAAGGAGGGCGCCGGCGCTCCCGGCTTTGCCGTAGTGGCGGACGGAACGGCAGTGGCGTGCTCGACGGCGAAGCTGCCGATCGCGGCGAGTGCGGCAACTGCCAGGGCCTTGCTCAGGGCGCGCATGAGATGCCTCCTTCCCTAGTGGCTCAACTCTTGCCGATCGCGCCGAGCACACTCGCCGCGGTCAAGATCTGCGGCAGCATGACGGGCTCGCCCCCTCTGCCGGAATAGAGCAGATAGAGCGGAACGCCGCTACGGCCGAATTGCTGAAGAAATTGGGTGATTTCCGGGTTCTGGCTCGTCCAGTCACCCTTGAGGGGGACGATGCCGCGCTCAGCGAAGGCCTGGCGGACGGCACCGCTGTCGAGGGCGACCCGTTCATTGATCAAGCAGGTGACGCACCAGGAAGCCGTCAGGTTGACAAAAACCGGCTTGCCCGCGGTTTCCAGAGCGGCGAGCCGCTGCGGCGTAAAAGGCTCGTATTGCAATCCGTCGCGGAGAGCGGCGGATTTGGCCGGCACTGCTTCGGTCAGGGAAGCGGCGAGAAAGATTGCAGCGGCGCCCCCGGCGGCGGCCAGTCCGGTACCGAGCCACCAGCCGAGAGGCGCGAGGACAAACCGTGTCTGTCCATAGACCCACACCGCAAAAGCGACGAGCACCAGCCCGAACAACGCACCCAATGCATCGCCAGGTCCAACCTCCTGGATCAGCACCCAGAGGAGCCACGCGACCGTGCCATAGAGCGGGAAGGCGAGTAGCTGTTTGACGAATTCCATCCACCGTCCCGGCTTTGGAAGCAAGCGCTGCCACCGGTAGGTGAGCGACGCGGCGAGATAGGGGGCGGCGAGACCGAGGCCGAGTGCGAGAAAGATGCCGATGGCCACTGCCGCGGGAGCAATCAGCGCAAAGCCCAGAGCGGCGCCCATGAACGGGGCCGTGCAGGGGGTCGCGACAATCGTCGCCAGGACGCCGGTGAAGAACGTGCCCGCGAGCCCCGAGTGCGCGGCGAGCCGCCCGCCGGCACCGGCGAGCGCGCCGCCAAAGCCCGCGACTCCGGACAGGCTCAACCCCATTGCGAAGAGGAGATAGGCGAGCACCGCGACAAAAACCGGCGATTGCAGCTGAAAGCCCCAGCCGACCGCCTGGCCGCCGGCGCGCAGCGCGAGCAGCGCGATGCCGAGCGCCGCAAAGCTTGCGAGCACCCCCGCCATATAGGCGAGCCCGTGATAGGCCCGCTCGGAGCGTTGCCCATGGGCGTGCTGCGCGACGCTGAGCAGCTTCAAGGAAAGGATTGGAAAGACGCAGGGCATCGCGTTGAGCGCGATCCCGCCGAGAAACGCCAGCAACAGCGCTTGCCACCACATGATGCCGCCTTGCGGCCGGCGCCTCCGGGATGGGGTTGGCGCTGATTTCAAAGGCGCGTTCGGCGCCGTCCTCGCCGCGCAAGGAGAGGACGCCATCGAGGGTCGCCGGCGCAGCTGCTCCATCCGAAGCTTTCGGCAAAACGATGGCCAAACCATCGCCGCGCGGCTCCATGCGAGGATCGGCGGCGGCGTCGATCAGCGATTCCTTGGTCGGGAAAAACATCCCGGTCGGGTTCTTCAGTTCACCGATGACACTCGCCGGAACCAGAAGGCGGAAATCATGCGCATCGGACACAAAGCGGGTCTCGAACGGCGCGGGCGCCGGCAGATGCCGGCGGGCCGCCGCAAACACTGGCGCGACGGCAGGATCGGGGGCAGAAGGTTGCGCCGCGACCGGCAGTTTCAAGTCGAATTTGGCACCTCCGGGGATGCAGATATCGGCGCAGGCGAGCCACGATGCTTCGGCGTCGAGCGCGGCGGTTTGTCCCGCCGCCAGCGCTTTCGGGGCAGCGATCGGAACCAGGAGATCGACGGTTCCGGCATAGCCGTAATTGCCGATGCCGTTTTGCACGAAGTGCTGGGGCACCGGCCAGAGGATGTGCCCCGCCGAGAACCCGGGCGGCAGCTTCCAGTCGATTGTCGTCGGCAAGCCGGAATTGCCGGGGTTCTGCCAGTAGACATGCCAACCCGGCTTGACCTCGAGGTGGAGATCGACCCATAGAGTCGCCCCCGCCGCGATCGAGGCGTTTTCCGCGATCAACTCAGGCTTGACCAGATCTCCCGGCGCTGGAGGGCCGGTCGCCCGCGCACTCCCCGGCGAGAGCAGCGCCACCAAGACGGTGAGCGCCGATATCCTCTTCAGGATCGCTTCAATTCGCATCCCCGCTCCGCCACGATCCGCTGCGCCAGGTTAATATAGGCCAGAAATAAGCTTGACCCGAATGCACGTCCAGCGACACTTGGAAACCGAGAGACCGCTGCGGCGAACCACCGTGGGGTCGCTGAGTTCGCAAGGAAAGACAAGCTATGAACGAACCCCTCACACTCGCGATCGACATCGGCGGGAGCGGGATCAAGGCCGCCTTGCTCGACGATGCCGGCAGCTTGATCGGCGAGCGGCAGCGGGTGCCGACCCCACCCAAGCCGGTCTCTCCCGAGGATCTCGTCCGCGCGATCGACCAGGTCGCAGGCCCGCTCGGCACGTACGAACGCGTGTCGGTCGGCTTTCCCGGTTATGTCCGCGAGGGACGGGTCATCACCGCGCCCAATCTCGGCACCGACTCGTTGGCGGGTTTCGATCTTCAGTCGGTGCTGGCCGAGCATCTGGGCAAGCCGGTCCGCGTGCTCAACGATGCCGATGTCCAGGGTTTCGGGGCAATCAAAGGTCGAGGCGTGGAGATGGTGCTGACCTTGGGGACGGGCGCCGGGACAGCAATCTTTCACAACGGCGAGATCATGCCGCATCTCGAGCTCGCCCATCATCCGGTGAGTGGGAACAAGACCTACGACGAATACATCGGCAATGCCGCCCGCAAGAAGAAGGGTCGGAAGGCCTGGAACAAGCGGGTTGCCAAAGTCATCGACATCCTGCGCGAGGTCGTGCGCTTCGACCACCTCTATGTCGGCGGCGGCAACGCCAAGGACATCACCTTTCCGTTACCGCCCGATGTCACGACTGTGCCCAATACCGATGGTCTGACCGGCGGCATCCGGCTGTGGCAGAAGGACCCGACGGCCTATGCCGCCGCCGATGCTCCGGGCGGCGAGGGTGCGGCGGCCGAACCCGGAAGTGAGCCGCCTCCCAACCCTTGACGGTAAAGCGTGCGTATCGAGACGGTCGCGGAGCCTATCCTCGGGCCGCGCAAAGCAATGTCTCCGCGACGATCACGATCCGGATCGGCTCGGGCTCGGCTCTGATTGCCGAGACAGCGTGTCGCAATGATCGTTGGCGTCGCAGAACTGTAGCCTGTCCTTGTTCATCCAAGTGATCGGGAATTGTAATTTAGATGAGCCGGGAGCTGAAGAGGTGAGCTCGAGGACGCCTCCGACCTTAGTCGTTGGGAGCCATTGCCAGCTACCGGTGAGCTTGGCCTTTTCGGCGTCCTTGTAGGAAAACTTTCCGTCGGAACCGAGGTCAAAGGTGACCACGCTGCCTCTCCAAGATCCAACGGGCGCCGCCGATTGGGCCTGTGCGTTGGCCGAACTCCATAAGTCCAAACAGGCAGGTTCCCAATATGACCAGCTTCAATATCCCGAGCATCGCCTCCTCGATCAGGTTTTGACTAAGACCAAGCCGGGGCCCCAGGATGTTTAGGCCACAGGATGCTTGCCGCCTGGTTAACGCTCAAGCCAATTTGTAGGCTTGGCGCGCTAGGAGTTTCCAGTTTCCGCCTTGTTTTTGCCAGACCTCGAGAGTGCCGATCCTGATGCTGTTGGGCTTGCCGTCGGTTTCGCTTTCGGATTCATAGATGTGACGCGCGATCGCGGCGTCGCCGGCCACCGCTATCTTGAGGTCCGGGAAATTCAGTGACTTGACTGTCGCCTTGCGGGTCATGACGCCGTCGATGAACTCGGCCTTGTTCTGGACCCTGCCGTCCGAATGGCCGTAGCTCAGCTGATCGGCGGTCAGCCGCTCCAACTCGGCTTTATCCGCCTTCAGCAACGCCTCCCCCCCTCGACGTTCTGCTTGACCGCCGCTTCGTCGCCGGCTTCGGCGAGCGCTGGAGAGCTGAAGAAGCCAGGCACGCTGAGCGCGAGCGCACCGGCGACGGCCAAGCTGCGACGGGTTACATGCATGAGTTCCTCCCACGGATCTGCATTAACTCTCGGTTTCGCTGGAACCTAACCTTGTCCGGCCATTCCGTGGAAGGGGAATCTTTGCCGCCGCCATTCCGAAAATTGCCGCAATCGCATGATATATGCCCCTGACGAGAGAACAGATCAGGGCTCTATGGCGAAGAATGTCCGCAGGCCCGAAACGGCGAATTACAGCGGAAAGCTGGCTGTTATGGCTCGCTGTTCCTGGCTGTTATTTTGCCAGCTACCCTGTCAACGAACCAGCATTGCCGCGGTTGAGACAAATTCACTGGCTCTTATTTTGCTGTTTTATCAGCGAAATCAGCGAACGCTCGGACCGGCTGCAAACGGACGAACTACGCCGCCGCGATCTTCTCAGGCGCAACCCGCGGAGCCGGCCCCCTGGCGTCGAGAGTGCTGCTGATCTCCTCGATCGAGCGGCCCTTGGTCTCGATGCCGAGAAACGCGAAGACGAGACCGGCTTGGCCGTACCAGAAGGCAAGGAACAGCAGGGCCGGGAAGATCGCGTCGAGCGTCACCTTGGGGCTGACGTAGTTGGACGAGCCGACGATCAGCGCGAGGCCGAGGGGGCCGATGATCTTGCCGAGATTGCCGATGCCGTAGCTGAATCCCATGCCGCTGGCGCGCAGCCGGTTCGGCCAAACCTCCGCGAGGTAAGGCCCGATGATCGCGTAGCTGGCGTCGCCAAAGAAGCGCTGAACCATGATCAGCACAAAGAACACCGACACGGTGCCGAGATAGGCGTCGTGCCAATACCCGGCGGCGGCCATCGCGAGCGCGCCGCCCATGCCGATCAGGAACCCCGAGGTGCGGCGCCCCAGCGCGTCGGACATCCAGGAGGCCACGAGGCGCCCGATAATACCGAGGATGCCGACATAGATCATCAGATAGGAAGCTTCGGCCGGTGTGATCTTCAGCACCATCACGAAGAGGGTCGTGATCCACATCAAGATGCCGACCCCGCCGGTCTGGCTCAGCGCGACCAGGCAGGCCGACGTCATGCTGCGCGGATATTTGAACAATTCGCGCCACGAGGTCTTCTCCACCTCGGGAAGCGTGGGGGGCAGCTCGATCTCGTTGGGGTCGCATTGCAGCGCCCAGGCAAGCGACTTGCGCGCCTCCTCGTGTCGCCCCATCCGCATCAGGAAGCGCGGCGACTCGGGCACCCAATAGCGGATCATCAGCACCAGGAGCGCCGGGACGAGGCCGACCAGGAACAGACCCCGCCAGCCGATGACCGGTGCGAGAAACGCCCCCGAGACCGCACCCAGGATGTTGCCAGCGGGAAGCAATGTAGTGGTCAGCCCGCTGACCCAGCCGCGCTTGTAGGCGGGCACGAATTCCTGCACTAGCGGGATGTCGACCGCGATCAGGCCGGCATTGCCAAAGCCGACAAAGAACCGGAAGAACGACAAGAAGATCCAGCCGGCGATCCAACCGCCCTGACCGGGTGTGAAGTACATAATGCCGGTGGCGAGAGCGACATTGAGCGCGGTCAGGATGAACACCTTGCGCCGGCCGATGCGATCGCCCATCCAGCCCCAGAAAAAGGCGCCCGGGACGGCGCCGAGACCGGCGGAGACCAGGATCACGGCCGACTGGCCATAGGTCAGTTGCCACTCCTTCAAGATGAAGGCCAGCACATAGCCAATGAGGAAGAAGTCAAAGAAATCGAGCATATCGCCGACATTAGCGGTGGCGATGATCTTCCACTGATTAGCCGTCAGTTTTTTCTGTTTCTCCAGGCGCTCCAACATGACGTACCCTCCGACCGGCCGCACGGGCGCGGCACAGCCCCTCTGTTTCCTTTAGCGAGGCGATTTTCTGCCTTCCGGTTTGCGTACTTTATAATCCAAACGGGGTGAAGTTGTCAAAGCCGGATCGCGGCAAGGTAGTGTCTCTCCAACCGCCCGCCAGTATCGGCTGACCTTGTGTCGTTCTTGGCCTATAACTCCAGATACTAGGGAACTGAGGTGCTCGGATGCGCGAAACGGTAAAGAAGGTGGTGCTGGCCTATTCGGGAGGGCTCGACACTTCGGTGATCCTGCGCTGGTTGCACGAAACCTATCGCTGTGAGGTCGTCACCTTTACCGCCGACCTGGGTCAGGGGGAGGAGCTGGAGCCGGCGCGCCGGAAAGCCGAGATGCTCGGCGTCCGCGAGATTTTCGTCGACGATCTGCGCGAAGAGTTCGTCCGCGATTTTGTCTTTCCGATGTTTCGCGCCAATACGCTCTACGAGGGCGCCTATCTACTCGGCACCTCGATTGCGCGGCCGCTGATCGCCAAACGACAGATCGAGATCGCCCGCCAGGTCGGCGCCGACGCCGTCGCCCACGGTGCGACCGGCAAGGGCAACGATCAGGTCCGCTTCGAACTCAGCTATTATGCGCTCGACCCCGGCATCAAGGTTATCGCGCCATGGCGCGAATGGGACCTGACCTCGCGCACCCGACTCCTCGAATACGCCGAACAGCACCAGATCCCGATTGCCAAGGACAAGCGCGGCGAGGCCCCGTTTTCGGTCGACGCCAATCTGCTGCACATCTCCGCCGAGGGTAAAGTATTGGAAGATCCTTGGGTCGAGCCCGAAGAATCCTTGTTCAGCCGCACCGTCGCCCCGGAACTCGCGCCCGATAAGCCCGAATATATCGAAATCGCGTTCGAGCGCGGCGACCCGGTCGCGGTGAATGGCGAAAATCTCCCTCCCGCCGCACTGCTCCAGCGCTTGAACGAGATCGGCAGAAGGCACGGGGTCGGCCGAACTCGATCTCGTCGAGAACCGCTTTGTCGGCATGAAATCGAGGGGCGTTTACGAGACACCGGGTGGGACGATCCTGCAGGCGGCGCATCGCGGGATCGAGAGCCTGACCCTCGACCGCGGCGCCGCGCATCTGAAGGACGAGCTGATGCCGCGCTACGCCGAGCTGATCTACAACGGTTTCTGGTTCTCGCCCGAGCGCGAAATGCTGCAGGCGCTGATCGACAAGAGCCAGGAGAATGTCGAAGGGGTGGCGCGACTGAAGCTCTACAAGGGTTCGGCGCGCGTCGTCGGAAGGAAATCGCCGAGGAGCCTCTACAGCCTCGCGCACGTCACCTTTGAGGAAGACGCCGTCTACGACCAGCGCGACGCCGAGGGGTTCATCAAACTCAACGCGCTCCGGCTGCGCCTCGCCGCCCGCCGAGATGACCACCGCACCGGCCCCCTCCCATTCCCTTCCCCGCAGGCGGGGGAGGGTTAGGTGGGGGTCACTAACGCCGCGGACGCTGGGCGATGTACTCCTCGCTCTGCATTTCGATCAGCCGCGATACCGTGCGCCGGAACTCGAAGGTGCCGTCGCCGGCGGGATAAATTCCCTCCGGCGGCACTTCGGCCGAAGCAATCAGCAGGGTGCGCGCCTCGTAGAGCGTGTCGATCAGGATGTTGAAGCGCCGCGCCTCGTTGCGCTGCTGCGGCGAGAGGCGCGGGATGCCTTCGACGATGACCGCAGCAAAGCGCTCGGCGATTGCAAGGTAATCGGCGGCGCCGAGCGGTTGGGCGCAGAGATCGGCGAAGCCGAACCAGGCGACGCCGCGCGCCACTCGCGGAATGACGAGCGGGCGGCCCTTTACGGTAAGGGTTGCGGTGGCGCCGGATGCCCCATCGGTCAGCTCGGTAAAGGCGTGTTTGAGCGCGTGGTGCGCCGCCTCGTCGAGCGGGTGGTGGTAGACCGGCTTGCCGTGCAATCGGGCGAGCCGGTAGTCGTGTCCGCTGTCGAGCTCCAGCACATAGAGCTTCTGTTTGAGCAGCGCGATGAACTGCAGAAACCGCTCGCGTTGCAGACCGTGCTGGTAGAGCTCGTCCGGCGCGCGGTTCGAGGTCGCGACGACCACAACCCCAGCGTCGAATAATGCCCTGAACAGGCGTTCGAGGATCATCGCATCGGCGATGTCCTCGACCTGAAATTCGTCGAAGCACAACAGCGCGGCCTCGCCGGCGAGATCATGCGCGACCTTGGCGATCGGCCGATCGGTTTGGGCGCGCCGCTCCCGCTCGATGCGGTCATGCACCTCGATCATGAAGGCGTGGAAATGCACCCGCTGCTTGCGAAGGTTCGGCACCGAACGGAAGAACAGGTCCATCAACATCGATTTGCCGCGACCGACCGGACCGCACAGATAAAGCCCGACCGGCGCGTGGCTGCCGCCGTTCTCGGCCAGGCCGAAGCGGGCGAGCCAGCCGCGCAGGCTGGTTTCCGGCCGGTAGTGCAGCAAGGCTCGATAGAGGCTCTGCATCCTCTCGATTGCCAATTGCTGTGCCGGGTCGGGCTGCAGCAACCCCCGCTGGCGCAGCGCGCGGTAGACTGCCATCGGCTCCGCGGTCGGCGCCGCGGCTGTGCCCGCATCGGGTGCCATCACAATGAGCTGACTAGATTTGCCGGGATCGACGGGCGGGTGTTCCGGGATTAACTTCCCTCGAGGATCGGGCGAAGGAGAAGGCGATGAACGAAGATCGTTTCAATATGGATATCCGTAAATTCTTAAAAGTCGTCGGCGTGACATCGCAGCGCGAGATCGAGAACGCTGTCCGGGACGCGCTCGCTACCGGCAAGCTGAGCCAAAGCGCATTATTGAAGCCGCGTGTGACCCTGTCGATCCCGGAGCTCGGGCTCGAGCACGTCGTCGACGGCGAGATCGGGCTGGCTTAGCCAGCTCCTCGCCCACCGTGCTGCAGCTATTTTGCGGCGGTCACCATGATTTCGACGAGCAGCTCCGGGCGTGCCAGATCGGCCTTGACGCAGGCGCGCGCCGGCGGGTTCTCGGGATCGACCCAGGCGTTCCACACCGAGTTCATGTCTGCGAACAGCGCCATGTCCTTGATCCACAGATTGGCCGAGAGGAGGTTCGACTTGGTGGTCCCGGCCTGGGCGAGGTAGCCGTCGATCTTGTCGAGGATTTGCTTCGTCTGGCCCTTAATGTCCTGGCTCGTGTCGCCGGCGGTCAGACCGGCGAGATAGACCGTGTCGCCGCGCACGACGCAGCGGCTCATGCGCGGACCGGGCGGCTGCGTCCGGTCGAAACGGGTGATGGCCATCAGCAAGTCTCCATAAAGGTCATGCGGAAGAAAAGGGGTCAGCCCGGGTTCTGCGGCGCCGAAACGTAGTTGACGATCCGCTTGCCGTTGGTGTGGACGCCGAACGTAACGAGCGGCCGATCCCCCACTACCCGGAAGGCATGCACCCGGTTTGCGGGTACAGCGATCGTGACCCCGGGTTCCATCATTACCACACCTTCTTCGCCGTCGAGCCAAGCCTCGCCGCGACCCTCGATGACGGTCAAGATCTCGGCGTAAGGATGCGAGTGCGGCGGCGTCGCGTATCCCGGCTGCGAGGTTTGGATGCCGGTGCGGATCGGCAAGCCCTCACCGGTGTCGTCGCCGATGATCGGCCGATAGGCGGCGCCACCCGGCAATGTCACACTCGGCCGGTCGGCATGGCGAATGACGGTCAGTGCGTCGGGCATCGGCTCCCTCCTCGGCCATTGGGAATACCCGACGTTATCACGGTTTCAGCCCACCGGTGATCGGAAAGTACTGCTGGTTTGGCTGGCGCTCCCGATCTTTCACCTTGGCAAAACGACCCCCATTATCGCTGCGGGGCGGCCGACATCGAGGCGCTGGCGCAGCCAGCGGCGGCCGGTGACCTCGATAAACCGAAAGCTCAGCGTCGCGAGAACAAGGCTGACGGCGATCAACGCGGCAATCAGGGCGAGTGAGGGTGCGAGCGGCAGTTTTGCGAAGTCGAGACCCGGCAGCCGCCGCGCGATCTCGGTCGTGACGAACAGCACGAACCAATGCAGTAGGTAGAGGGAATAGGAGATGTCGCCCAGCCACATCAGCGGCGGCGAATTCAGCAGCGGCGCGCACCGTCCCCTGTTGCGAACGGCAGCCAATATCAAGAGAGGAAAAAGCGGGATGATCGCGAGATCCGGCGCGCCGAGGTGAAGCAGCGCTGCCAGCAGCAGCACGACTGCCGCGAGCGCCGCGTCGGTGGCCAGCACGGAAGCGAAAATCCCACTCTGATAGGCGCTGTACAGCAGCATTCCGGCGAGGAACTCCGGCAGGCAGCGAAGGATCGCATAGGTGCCGTTCCATTGGTTGAAATAACCGCCGGTGCGGTAAGCCAGCCATCCCAGCGCGACCAGCAGCAGGCCGCCGAGCCCGGTCTTTGCGGCCGGGCCGGCGCGCCACAACACCGGGAAAAACAACGGAAACAGCAGATAGGCGAGAAACTCCAAGCTGATCGACCATGACGGGTCGTTCCAGCTCAGCTCACGCGCCCACAGCCCCTGGAGCATGACGACATTGGCCAAGAACCCGCCGAGCGAACGCTCACCCAGCAACGGTATCGGTTCGAACGAGCCCCTGAGCGCATAGCTGGCGGCCCGTTCCGCCGTCGCGGTGGCGACGAACAACAACAAGACGGTGATGTGCAGAGGATAGATGCGCGCCACTCGGGCCTTCAGAAAATCGCGGTAGCGCCGGCCGGTCACCCGTCGTGCGAAACCCTCCTTGTAGACATGCGTAATGACAAAGCCGCTCAGCACAAAAAACATGTCCACCGCCAAATAGCCCTTATACACGGCTCCCGTGTAGCGCTCGGGGTGAACAGCGGGGAAATACCAGCAAAAATGAAATACCACGACCCACAGCGCGGCAATGCCGCGCAACGGGGTCAGCGAGGCGAGCTGCTCCGGCGATCCGGAGGACCGTTTCCATCCGCCGCCGCATGCCTCCGTCCGCTCTCCTTTTGAGCCGACTCGTCCACTCATCTGCCCGAAACCGGTTGCTGATTACAGCCCCGAAGCACAACAAAGGAGGCGCTGCTCGGTTCCGGGTCACCGGATCGGGGCGAGAGGGGGCATGGTCAGCACGCCGGGACTGTCGAGCACCGCTTCGAGGCGCTGCAGCAGCGGCTGCATCGCCTTCAGCGAGTGCTCGATCGAGGTTGCGCTGACGCCGCCGGCATCGCGCTCGCGGTCCGCGCCGGAGAGACGGTTGTAGAGGAGCTCGGGCAGGGTCTCTTCGCGCGGGAACACAGTGAGGGTGAACGGCGCCTCGGGCGCCAGGTTTGCGGCTTCCTTGGCGAGGCGGAGCGCCACCGGATAGCCCCCGAGCTCGTCGACCAGACCATGCGTCTTGGCGTCCTCGCCGGACCACACGCGGCCCTTGGCGACCGCCTCGACCTCTTCTTGGGTCATATGGCGGCCGGTCGCGACATGGTCCTTGAAGCCCTTGTAGGTATCGTCAAGGAATGCCTCGAGGCGCGCGTGCGCACGCGCCGAGAAATCGTCGGTGACGCTGAACATCGCCGCATTGGCGCCGATTTGCGCACTGTCGGTCGATATGCCGATCTTCTTCAGCAGATCGGCGACGACCAGCTTGCCGGCGAGAACGCCGATCGAGCCGGTGAGGGTCGCCGGCTCGGCGACGATCTTGTCGGCCGCTGCAGCCACATAATAGCCGCCGGAGCCGGCGACGTCGCTCATCGAGACGATCACCGGCTTGCCGCGCTCGCGGGCAAAGACGACCTCGCGCCAGATCGATTCCGAAGCGACCGCCGAGCCGCCGGGGCTATCGATGCGGAAGAGAATGGCGCGCACCGCGGGATCACGAACCGCGGCGCGAAACGCGCGGGTGAGCTCGGTCGCCGCCATCAAATTCGACCCAGTCAGCGGGTTGGCACCGCCACCGCTGCGCACCACGAGGCCCGAGCCGTAGATCAGCGCAATCGTCGAGCCCTCGCGATGCGGATGCCCGGCGCGATCGAGATAGTTCGCGAGGCTCACGACCTCGGCGCCGGACCCGGCGCGCGCCCGGGCATGGCCGAGCACTTCGTCGCGGTAGCCGAGCCGATCGACCAGCTTTGCCTCCACCGCCTCTTGCGCAAGGAGCGGGCCGCGGTCGATCAGGCCGCGCACCTCGGCATCCGACAATTTGCGGCCCTGCGCGATCCCGTGGACAATCTGTCCGGCAACCGAGTTGAGCAGCGCCTCGACCTCTTCGCGATGCGCCGGGGTCATTTTGGTTTCGGTCAGCACATTCATCGCGGTCTTGAATTCTTCGCGATGGTCGAACTCCGGGACGATCCCGACAAGATCGAGAGTGCCCTTCAAAAACGGGGAGTCGGCATAGAGACCGGTTAACCCGACATTCCCCATCGGCTGCAGCCAGATCTCGTCGAAGGCGGTTGCCAAATAATAGGGCCGGGTTCCGGGTCCGAACTCGCCGAAGCTGTCGGCGAAAGCGAGCGCGAGCTTGCCCTTGCTGCGCAACGCGGCGATCGCGTCGCGCACTTCCTGGACCCTGGCGAGCCCCATCTCGTCGTCGCCGACCCGAGCGAGCAGCACCTTGACACGGGGATCGTTGCCAGCGGTCTCGATCGCATCGAGGAAATCGCGCAGGGTCGGCTTCGCGCCGACCAGGAGCCGCGTGATCGGCTCCTCGCTGGCGCCTTCCGGCAGATCCCGGGTCAGGTCCGCGGTCAGGAGAATGTTGCCGGGAAGCGGCGTCACCGACGGCTTCAGCCCGCCGACCAGCAGCATGACACCGGCGACGAACAGCACCGTCGCGAACCCGATGACCGCAAAAAACCCTACAATGAAACGCCGCATGCCTGGTCCGTCAGCGAAATTAGCGCGCCTGTTTCCTCCCTTATTCGTCTTGGCCGGGCTTGGCCCGGCCATCCACGCCTTTGAGCGCCCGAGACAAAGACGTGGATACGCGGATCAAGTCCGCGCAAGACAAATTTCGGTTAATTCCTGCGAATTGCCGGCTGGGCGGGGTCACCGGTCCCACCGGTGATACTCTCGGTTCGGAATGATATCCAGACCGCTCGCCATTCGGTTCGACATGTTGAAGAAGGCCACGGTCTCTGCGAGATCGAAAATATCCTCGTCGCCAAGACCCGCCCGGCGCAGCCCCTCCCGGTCCTCCTCGCCGACCGCCGCGGGGGCCGTGGTCAATTTCCACGCGAAATCGAGCATCGCGCGCCGGCGCGGGTCGAGCGGGGCCACCCGATAGTTCATGACCAGCATCTCGCCGAGTTCGGGGTCGTGGGACAAGCGACGCACCGCCTGGCCATGCGCAACAAGGCAGTAATAACACCGGTTGGCGCTCGACACGACGACCGCGACCATCTCGCGCTCGAGCTTCGACAGGCCCGAGGGCGCCAGCATCAGCTCGTTGTACATCGCGACGAAGTTGCGCAGCTTCTGCGGGCGCAGGCTGTAGGCGCGCAATACATTCGGCACGATCCCGAGCTTTTCGGTGCATAGCGCGAAGAGCTCCTGCAGATCCTCGTCGAGCGCCTCGGGATCGGCGACCGGGAGCGCTGAGATGTGGTCGGGCTGCGGCACGTCAAACTCCCTCTGCAAACAGGTCACGTCATCTAATCCCAATTTAATTCCCTCCGGCGAATAACGTCATCACCGAGCTCGACCCGACGAGCAAGCTCGTCAATGGTCACGAATATGGCAACGGCGTCGCGATCCTCACCCGCGACGGCGACGCGGCGCGCGAATTCGCGAACCGCATCCAGATCGGCATGGTCGGCGTCAACGTGTCGATCCCTGTGCCCGATGGACTTCCACAGCCTCGGCGGCCGGAAGCAACCTGCCGTTGAGCGCTCTGACCTGATCGACCTGTTTTATCAGAAGAAGATCAGGCCGGATTCCCGGAATGAGTGCAGTTAGATCGGCATCCCCCTCGTCAAACTTCCAAACCTCGCAGTCACGTTGCGCTGCACCCTACTCCGCTTGACGTGCAACATACCATGCGATCATGGCAATTTAGCGGTGCCGCTCGTTCATCGGTGCGGGTGATTGGCGCTCATTCAGGGAGGTGATTGCACTTTTTACATAAGCGCGCGGCAATTGCCGTCGCACGCCACAGCGATCGCGGAGGCTGCGCGCCTTCCATCTTGGCGCCGCTCGCCAATTCGCGGAATACTTTGCTGGCGACAGCGGCGCGAAGCCGGCATAGCCGAGCCTCAACGCTCTGGCGGTCCGTCGATGCCGGGGGTCGGCTATGGGTGGGGAGCTGACCTCTGGTTATTCGTCACACCGACAAAGCGGCGCGCAGTTTGTGCCCAACCTCACTTCAGCGTAAGGGCAGCTCAAGCTATTCTGAAGACCCTTGGGTGGAGATTTGCAGCATGGCGAAGCTCATCTTCGGATTGTCGCAGTCCCTGGACGGCTACGTCGACCACCTGGAAATGCGGCCAGGCCCCGCGCTCTTTCGTCACTTCGTAGAGCAAGTGCGCGACCTAGCCGGCAGTGTGTATGGTCGCCGCACGTACGAGATCATGCGTTATTGGGACGAAGACCTGCCCGAGTGGGACGCGGAGGAACTCGACTTCGCGGCGGCGTGGCGAAGCCAACCGAAGTGGGTCGTGTCGCGCACGCTGAAGTCAGTCGGCACCAACGCCACACTTGTCGACGATGACCTCGAGGCGATGATACGCGGGCTGAAGGCTCAGTTCGTTGGGGAGATTGCAGTAGCCGGACCAGACCTAGCAGGAAGCCTAACCGACCTTGGTCTTATCGATGAGTATCGACTCTATTTCCGCCCCTTCGTGCTTGGTCACGGCACCCCATTCTTCGCCGGCCCCCGGCCGCCGCTCCGCCTTGTGGCCAGCGATCTAATTGGTGAGGACGCAATTAGGTTGACGTACGTTCCTGCTTAATAACGCAATTCGCCCGACCGACTGCGCCGACGCGTCAGGTCCGCTTTGGGTCGACAGCAGACCGTCGAGGGCGGGTAGGTGCTGGTGGGCTTGAGTATCAGCCCTCGAATGATCGAAGATTGAAGATTGGAGATCGAAACATCCTCGGAAGGCGGAGCGGATTATGGCCCATGTAATTTCCGCGGTTCTTGAATATGGCGCGCCCCAACCAGGTGAAACCACGACGATGATGGAAGACAAGCTGCGGTTTCATACTGATTCATGGGATTTGTCCGTGGACCTCAAAGCTGGAGTCTCCGAAATCATCGTGATCGACGCCCGCTCGCGGGACGCATACGCCGCAGGCCACATCCCAGGCGCCACCAGCTTTCCACACCGTGAGATGAGTGCGGAAACCACCGCAAGCCTCGACCCCAGCAAGGTCTACGTCGTCTACTGCGACGGGATCGGCTGCAATGCATCAACCAAGGGCGCGCACAAACTCGCTCGGTTGGGGTTTCGCACCAAGGAGTTGCTAGGCGGCCTCGATTGGTGGAGCCGCGACGGACACCCCGTTATGACTTCGCTTGAGCCGGGCAGTTTACTCGCGGAGGGCGAAGTAACACGCTAGTGCAGTGTTTCATAAACGATTTTACACAACTCAGCCGAGAGAAATCTTGAATTCCTTGTCTTCCCGGCGAAGGCCGGGATCTATAAGCGCCATGGGCACCGGCCTTCGCCGGTGTGACAATAAAGGTGCGGCACCTGGATTATCGGCAAGGCCGGTTGCCCGACGCTCTCCAGTCGTAAATCCAATTGAGAGGCACTGTACTAGTCGCAGCACCAGGTCGGTCGAACGACCATGGCACCGGCATTTCAACAGCCGCGCGATGTCGACAGATTTAACGGCTAGATCGTAGCCGCCATCAGCTGAATGCGGCCAACAGCTCCTCGATGGCGGTGATCTGGTTGCCGGCGACCGAGTTCGGCACCAGAACCGGCGTGTTGACGCCGGCGGCGCGCCAGGCCTCGACGCCGTCCTGCACCTTGGCGGGTGGGCCGGAGAGGGTGTTGTCGGCGAGCCAGCGGTCGGTGAGGTATTTCGGGATATCGTCGGGACGGTTGTCGGCGATTGCCTTCTCGACTGCCGACATCTCGTCAATGTAGCCGGCTTCCTTCCAGTAGGCGCGATAGTTCGGCAGGAAGGCGTAATGCACTAGCCGGCGGCGCAGCAGCGCCTTTGCCGCGTCCAAGTCTTCCGAGATGCAGATCGGCAGCATGTTGCCGATCAGAAAATTCGGGTCGCTGCGTTTGGGCGACGGGACGGCGGCGAGCGACTGGGACATGTGTGAAAGACTGGCATTTGCGAAGATGGCGCCTTCGGCAATCTCGGCAGAGAGCGCGACCATCTTTTTGCGCAGAGCCGCGAGGATGATCGGCGGCAACGGGCCGATCCCTTCAAAGGACCTCACCTTGTCGACAAAGGTGCGGATGTCCGAAAGGGGCTTACCCGGGGTGACGCCGAGACGCTCGTAAGTAGGGCCGTGCGCAATGCCGATGCCAAAGCGGAAGCGGCCGCCCGAGACCTCGTGCAGATAGGCGGCGCTATGCGCGAAATCCTCGGGGGTGCGGGCGTAGATCGGCGAGATCGCGGTGCCGAACGGGATATCCTCCGTGGCGAGCGCCAGCGCCGTGCACTGCGCCATATTGCCGAACCGGCTCGGGATGTAGATGCCGGAGAAACCAAGGCGCTCGATCTTGCGCGCGATGTCTAGGGTCTCGCGCCGCCTCCCCGGCACGGCGACGAGGCTGATCGCGGGAAGAGGCTGAGGCATCGGGTCGCTCCGTCATTCGGAATGGGACGACCCGAAACATACCCTACTTGCCGTGCGGTGTCGGGAGCACGCTGCAAACCCATGCCCTCTGCGGCAGGATCGTTCGGTAAGCGATTTTGAGGCTGGGTGAAGTCCCCATCCTGAGAGGCTCAGCCCTTGGTTGCAGCGCGGAAGAGGCGTTCGAATTCGGCGAGGTCGCTGGGGGCCGCGTCTGTTACCGCCCAGAAGCCGAGATCGCCCTCGTCCCAGTGCCGCAGATTATAGCCTCGCCGGGTCAGGGTCTCGCCATGATCGGCCGGCGAGGCCGGCAGCACGAAAAGATTGATCACATGGTCGCGGCGCTTGTAGACGAGCGCCGGGACCGGTTTGCCGGCGATCAGGTCGAGCCGGCCGCCAACCAGCGGGAAGCCTTCGCTGCGCAGTTCGACAGTCGGCGGCGACAGATCGGTCCGGCCGGCAAACCACGGCTTGACGGTGTGCTGATCCGAGGACGCGACATCGGTCAGGTGGCTGCCTAGCAGGGAGCGCAGATGGCTGTCGATGATCTCGCCGGCCATCGTATCGGTTTGCCGCTCGCCCAACAGCACAAACGTTCCGCCCGAGCCGACCGCTACGGCGAGCAGGATCGAGGCGGCGTAGGCGAGCCATCCCGGCGCACGCAACGACGCCGATGGCCTATTTGCCGCCGCCTCCCGGCGGATCGCAAAGCGGATCTGCGAGCGCAGCGCCTCGGGCGCCCGATGGACCGGAGCGAAACGGCGAATGTCATCGCGCAGCCGTTCGAGCGCCGCCACCTCGGGCCCGCAATCGGGACAGTCCTGCAGATGGCCGCGCAACGGCACCCGCTCGGTCTCGGGGAGCTCGCCGTCGAGATAGGCGTCGAGCCGGGGGCGCACCTCATCGCATTGCATTACCCACATCCTTTTCCGTCCCAGGCCCGGCGCAGCGCCGCGCGCGCCCGGTGCAACCGCGACATCACCGTTCCGATCGGCACCCCCGTAACTTCGGCGATCTGGCGGTAGTCCAGTTCTTGCAACTCGCGCAACACGATCGCCTCGCGCAGCGGCGGCGGCAGGCGCTCGATCAGCACGTCGAGGCGCCGCAAATCGGAGCGGCTCTCCAACAGCGCATCGGCATCGAGCGCTCCCGCCGGCGGGCTATGGACCGAGCCGTCGGGATCGCCCTCGAGTTCGAGCGGCACCACCTCCGCCGGCCGGTTGCGCTCGAGCCAGTCATAGGAGGTCCGCCGCACAATCTTCAGGAGCCAGCTCTTGGCATCGCCCTCGCGATAGCTGTCGAAATAACGAAACGCCCGCAGACAAGCCTCCTGCACAACATCGGCGGCATCGGCGTCGTTGCGCGTCAGCCAGCGCGCGAGCGCATAGCCGGCGTCGAGATGGGGGAGCACCACCGCCTCGAACCGGCTCTGCCGACGCCGCTCCGCGATCCACGCCATGCGCGCTCTTCTACCCCGTACCGACCCGGACCGCAGCAACGCCGGAATTATTCCGCGCTTCGACTCATCGGACTTGCAATCCCACAGCCGGTTGCAATCGGCAACCCCACGCGCCACACTCACTCGGCGCTTCGAGGAAGTTTCAATACGCCGTCGTTCCGGGGCGCGGACGAAGTCCGCGGCCCGGAATCCAGGAACACCGGCCTCCAAAAGGGGAGGCGAGGTCGGCGTTCATGGTTTCCAGGCCTAGCCCTTCGGGCCATCCCGGAATGACGGTCTTAGGAAAGGGATTTGCCGATGGAAATGACGGGCGAGTTTCGCATCCCCGCTCCCCGCCAACGCGTCTGGGAGGGGCTCAACAATCCGGAGATCCTGAAGAGCAGCATCCCCGGCTGCCAGACGATCGAGAAGCTATCCGACACCGAGTTCACCGCAAAGGTCATCGCGCAAGTCGGGCCGGTAAAGGCCAATTTCGCCGGGAAAGTGACCTTGGCGGATCTCAACCCGCCGCAGAGCTATACGATCGCCGGTGAAGGTACCGGCGGCGTCGCCGGTTTCGCCAAGGGCAGCGCCAAAGTCAACCTCGACGAGGATGACGGCGCGACAGTGCTGCATTATGCCGTCCAGGCGCATGTCGGCGGCAAGCTGGCGCAGATCGGCTCGCGCCTGATCGACTCGGTCGCCCGCCGGATGGCCGAAAACTTCTTTACGCGGTTCGTCGCCGCGGTCGCCCCCGAGCAAGGGGCCCCGGCGGCTGCCGGGTCGACAGCAACCGAACCCGTGTCTGAGGATCGGGTCGTCGCCGCGCCGGTAGCTTCGGCCGAGGCTCAACCGAATGCCGTCGCGGCACCGGCAAAGAAGGATATCAGGCTTCCGCCCGTGGTGTGGGTGACCGGGCTCGCCGCTATTATCGGCGCGATGCTGTATTTCTTCACGGGCCGCCGCGCAACCCTAGGAAGCCGCGTCGCGAAGCCTTGAGCCGAAAGCGGAGCAGGCATAAAACTCCGCCCGGAGTTTTCCGCCATCTTTGGCGGCCGGGTGATCGATGCAGGGAGATTTCGATGCAGAAGACGGTCAGCCTCACCGTGAACGGCAAACCGGTTTCGGCGACGGTCGAAGGCCGGACATTATTGGTCCAGCTGCTGCGCGAGCAGCTTGGCCTGACCGGCACGCATGTCGGCTGCGACACGAGCCAATGCGGCGCCTGCGTCGTCCATGTCGACGGGGAAGCCGTCAAAGCCTGCACGCTGTTGGCGGTGCAGGCCGAAGGCCGCTCGGTGCTGACCATCGAGGCCGTCGCGGACGGCGACACCCTGCACCCGATGCAGGAGGCGTTCCGCAACAATCACGCTCTGCAGTGCGGGTTCTGCACGCCCGGCATGATCATGAGCGCGCTCGATCTGGTGAAAAACAACCCCAATCCGACCGAGCGCGAAGTTCGCGAGTATCTCGAAGGCAATCTCTGCCGCTGCACCGGTTACCACAACATCGTGCTGGCGATCATCGAGGGGGCGGCGGTTATGCGAGGCGAGGCGCCGCCGCCCAGCGCCCATGGGGTGGCCGCGGAGTAAGGGGCGGTGGGCGTCATCGGAGCGCCGGTCCGGCGGCGTGAGGATTACCGCTTTCTGACCGGCCAGGGCACCTACACCGACGACATCAACCGGCCGGGACAGCTTCACGCTTACATCCTGCGCAGCCCGCAAGCCAATGCGCGGATCATCGGCATCGATACCGCCGCGGCCGCCTCGGCGCCCGGGGTCGTGACCGTCTATACCGGGAAGGACATGGCTGCGGACGGCGTCGGCGGGCTGCCCTGCGGATGGCAGATCCACTCGAAGGACGGCTCGCCGATGGTCGAGCCGCCGCACCCGCCGCTCGTCGTCGATCGGGTCCGCCATGTCGGCGACCAGGTCGCCGTCGTCATTGCCGAGACACTCGCGCAGGCCCGCGATGCCGCCGAGCTGATCCAGGTTGACTATGTCGAGGAGCCCGCCGCGATCGAGCCGGCCGCGGCGCTTCAGCAGGGCGCGCCGCAGGTCCACGGCGAAGCGCCCGGCAATCTTTGCTATGATTGGCATCTCGGCGATCTGGCCGCAGCCGAGACCGCGTTCGCCAAGGCGGCGCGGGTCGTCAAGCTCGACCTCACAAACAACCGCCTCGTCCCCAACGCGATGGAGCCGCGCGCCGCGATCGGCGAGTTCAATCGGGCTACGGGGGAATACACTCTATACACGACCAGCCAGAACCCGCATGTGATCCGCCTCTTGATGGGGGCCTTTGTGTTGCACATCCCGGAGGCGAAGCTGCGGGTCGTCGCCCCTGATGTCGGCGGCGGCTTCGGGTCGAAGATCTATCACTACGCCGAAGAGGCGATCGTCACCTGGGCCGCCGGCAAGCTGCGGCGGCCCGTCAAATGGACCGCGGAACGCTCCGAGAGTTTCATGTCGGATGCACATGGCCGCGACCACGTCACCCATGTCGAGCTCGCCCTCGACCGAGAAGCGAAGTTCCTCGCGCTCAAGGTCTCGACGATCGCCAATATGGGCGCCTACCTGTCGACCTTTGCGCCCAGTATCCCGACCTACCTCTACGGCACGCTGCTCGCCGGCACTTACACGACACCGGCGATCTACGTCGAAACCAAAGCCGTGTTCACCCACACCGTCCCGGTCGACGCCTATCGCGGGGCGGGCCGCCCCGAGGCAACGTTTCTGCTCGAACGCATCGTCGACCTCGCGGCCGACGAGCTCGGCATGGATCCGGCCGAGCTGCGCCGCCGCAATTTCATCGCGAAGGACGCCTATCCGTACCAGACGCCGGTAGCGCTGCAATACGACAGCGGCGATTACTTCACGACATTGGAGCTCGCGCTGAAGGCGGCCGATTACCAGGGCTTCGAGCAGCGGCGCCGCGAAGCGGCCGCGCGCGGCAAATTGCGCGGCCTCGGCATCGCCACCTATATCGAGGCCTGCGGCATTGCCCCGTCGGCGGTTGTCGGCTCGCTCGGCGCGCGGGCCGGTCTGTTCGAAAGCGCCGCAGTCCGCGTTCACCCGACCGGCAGCGTCACGGTGCTGACCGGCTCGCACAGCCACGGCCAGGGGCACGAGACGACCTTCTCGCAACTCGTCGCGGACACACTGGGCATCCCGATCGAGAGCGTCGAGATCGTCCACGGCGACACCGACAAGATCCCTTACGGCATGGGCACCTATGGCTCACGCTCACTCGCCGTCGGCGGCAGCGCCATCGTCAAGGCAATGGACAAGGTCGTAGCGAAGGGCCGCAAGATCGCCGCCCATCTGCTCGAGGCCGCGGAGGCCGATGTCGAGTTCAAGGACGGCAACTTCACCGTCGCCGGCACCGACCGGTCAAAAACGATGGCCGAGGTGGCATTGACCGCCTATGTGCCGCACAATTTCCCGCATGAGGAACTGGAGCCCGGCCTGGACGAGACCGCGTTCTATGATCCGAAGAACTTCACCTTTCCGTCTGGCGCCCATATCGCCGAGGTCGAGATCGACCCGGAAACCGGGCAGGTCGCGGTCGTCAACTTCACCGCCAGCGACGATTTCGGGCGCATCCTCAACCCAATGATCGTCGAGGGCCAGGTCCACGGTGGGCTCGCGCAGGGCATCGGCCAGGCGCTGCTCGAGGCCTGCGTCTACGACAAGGAAACCGGCCAGCTGCTGACCGGTTCGTACAACGACTACACGATGCCGCGCGCAGGCGACCTGCCGTACTTCAAATTATCGACCAACGTCACCCCGTGCACCCACAACCCGCTTGGTGTGAAAGGCTGTGGCGAGGCCGGAGCGATTGGTGCGCCGGCGGCGATCACCAACGCGCTCGTCGATGCGTTGAAACCGCTCGGCATCCGGCATCTCGACATGCCGGCCACACCGGAGAGGCTGTGGCGCCTCATTCAACAGCACCGCTCGCCGCTTGCCGCGGAATAGGGGAGAGCCCGATGTACGAATTCAACTACCACAAGCCGACGAGCCTCGACGAGGTTGCCAACCTGCTCGGCGCCAACGAGGAGGCCAAGCTCGTCGCCGGCGGCATGACCCTGATCCCGACTCTGAAGCTGCGGCTCGCGCGCCCGTCCGATCTGGTCGACCTCGCCGCGATCACCTCCCTGCGCGGCATCACCGACGCCGGCGATGCGATCGTCATCGGCGCGATGACGCGGCACGCCGAGGTCAACCGTTCGCCAGTCGTGAAGCAGGGCATTCCCGGACTCGCCGCGATGGCGGGGATGATCGGCGACCCCGCGGTGCGCAATCGTGGCACGCTCGGCGGGTCGATCAGCAACAACGACCCTGCCGCCGATTACCCGGCCGCAGTGGTCGGTCTCAACGCCACCGTGCACACCACCAAGCGCGAGATCGCCGCCGACAATTTCTTCACCGGCATGTTCGAGACCGCGCTCGAACCGGCTGAGATCGTCACCTCGGTCCGCTTCCCGAAACCGCAAGCTTCCTGCTACCAAAAATTCCGCAACCCCGCCTCGCGCTACGCGATCGTCGGCGTGTTCGTCGTCCGCACCGCCGGCGGCGTGCGCGTCGCGGTCACCGGCGCCGGTGCCAGCGTCTTCCGCGTCCCCGAGATGGAAGCCGCGTTGGCCCGCTCGTTCAGCCCCGACGCGATAAAGGACATCACAATCCCCGACACCGGCCTAAACTCCGACATCCACGCCAGCGCCGAATATCGCGCCCATCTGGTCGGCGTCATGGCCCGCCGCGCCGTCGCCGGCTGCGGGTAGGGAGCGCAGCCCACAAGCGTCACTCAAGGCGAACGATAAAAGCGCTGCACGAGCCAGAGAGCCCCGAGAACGAGCAACGATCCGACGAGGGCGGCCACGACATCTCTCAAGGAGATCGTCACCTTGTCGAGTTCGGGAAAGAGCCTCAGCAGGCGGAACAAAAAGCCGCCGACGAGCGCGCCGACCAGACCCAGTCCCAGATTGCGTAAAACGCCAAAGCCCTTGCGTTCGCGCTTGATGATCAGCCCGGCGAGGCTCCCGCCGAGCAGGCCAATGATTATCCAGACGATGAATTGATCGAGCGAGACCATCGCGGCCTCCCGCGGTTTTGGCGAAGTCGAGGCGTTCGGCTCCGTATTCGAATTTAATCCCCCCAGTCGACGAGGGCGCGCCATAATAGACCCATCTTCGCATAGGGGAGCAGGTCAATGGCGTATAAGCTGGAAGGGAGCATTCTCGAAGTTTGCGATTGCAATGTGCTTTGCCCTTGCTGGGTCGGCGAGAAGCCGGACAACGGAACGTGCCAATCCGCCCTCGCCTATCATTTCGACCGTGGCACGATTGATGGGCTCGACGTTGCCGGGCTGACATTTGCGGTCAACGTATTCATTCCCGGTAACCCGCTGGAGGGCAACTGGCGGGCTCATCTCTATGTCGACGAGCGCGCGACCCCGGAGCAGGAGGCGGCGCTCCTCGGCGTGTTCACCGGCAAGCAGGGCGGACCGGTCGCCGATCTCGCCGCGCTCGTCGGCGAGGTGGTCAAAATCGAGCGCGCGCCGATCGTCTTCGCCGTGCACGAGGGGAAAGGCACCCTGCGGATCGGCGACACGACCGAGGCCACGATGGAGCCGTACCGCGGGCCGGGCGGCAAGCCGACCACCCTCGTCGACAGCATCTATTCGACGATCCCCGGCTCGCCCGCCTATGTCGCCAAAGCCTCGACCTTCCGCATGAAGAACCAGACCGTAGGGGTCGATGTCGATCTGCGCGACCACAACGCGATCCAAGGACTATTCGCTTTCGAGGCGTAGCTGAGGCACTCCCGAATGCAGGCGGCTTCGCAACGCAGCCGCTTTTTGCCGCTCATGGCGGCGCTGACCGCCACGGCGTGGCTGGCGCTGTGGTTGTGGGGCCAGAGCCCCTATGGCCGCTCCCTCGACCACGGCAGTTGGGCCGAGATCGGAGGTGCCGGCAGCCTCTGCCGGGCCTTGCCGGGCGGCCGTGGCGCGCTGACCGCATCGCTTGTCGTCGGCGGTTGGGTGCTGATGCTCTCCGCGATGATGCTGCCAACCACATTACCGCTGTTGGAGATTTTCCGGCGTTTGACCGCACGCCGCGCCGACCGGCGGTGGCTGGTGGCGCTCGTCGTCATCGGGTATCTCGCGGTTTGGGGCGTGTTCGGCATTGCCGCCCACCTCGCCGACTGGGGCGTAGTGATTGCAGTGCGCCAGTCGGACTGGTTGGTCGCGAATGCCTGGGTGATCGGCGCGGCCGTTCTGGCGATCGCGGGGGGTTATCAATTCACTGAGCTCAAATACCGCTGTCTCGAAAAATGCCGGGCGCCGCTTGGCTTTGTCATCGCGCACTGGCGCGGCGCCGGCGAGAAATCTCAGGCCTTTCTCTTGGGCATCAGACACGGCGCATTCTGCGTCGGCTGCTGCTGGTGCCTGATGCTGCTGATGTTCGTGGTCGGCTCCGCCAACATCGGCTGGATGCTGGCATTGGGCGCGGTCATGGCGGCCGAAAAAAACCTGCCCGCCGGCCGCCGGCTCGCGGCACCGATCGGCAGCGTCCTGCTGCTTGCAGCGGTCTGGGTTGCCCTCGCTGGCGCGACCGCTTGAAAGAGGGACTTTGCCTCGGGGTGGTGGCGGTGAAGTCGGCGCACTAAATTCCTTCGTGTGGAAAGCGGCTCCCGCGCCATCGCCGGGCCGCATAAGCCGTGGCCCTCGCCCTCTCCCGTCCGGAGAGGGGTTTTGCTGATCGGAATTGTCTCTGGATGACTACCCTCCCTTCCTCTGTCGACGACACGCTGGCGCTGCTCGGCAGCGCCGATTACGTCGCCGATCGCAGCCTCGCGACGGCCGTGCATCTGGCGTTGCATCTGAGCCGGCCGCTGTTTCTCGAAGGCGAAGCCGGGGTCGGCAAGACCGAGATCGCGAAGGTGCTGGCGAGCGCATTGAAGCGCCGGCTTATCCGGCTGCAGTGCTACGAAGGGCTCGATGTCGCCTCGGCGGTCTACGAATGGGACTATGCGCGGCAGATGATCGAGATCCGTCTCGCCGAGGCGGCCGAGGAGGATCGCGGCGAGATTGAGAGCACGATTTTTTCCGATCGGTTTCTGATCAAACGGCCGCTGTTGCAGGCGCTGGAGCCGGATATCGCCGGCGCGCCGGTATTGCTGATCGACGAGCTGGACCGCACCGACGAGCCGTTCGAGGCCTACCTCCTTGAACTCCTTTCCGACTTTCAGGTAACGATCCCGGAGATCGGTACAATTCATGCCGAGCATCCGCCGATTGTCATCATCACTTCGAACCGCACCCGCGAAATCCATGACGCGCTGAAGCGGCGGTGCTTCTATTACTGGGTGGACTATCCGACCTCGGCGCGCGAACTCGAAATACTGAAGCGCAAGGCGCCGGGCGCGAGCGAACATCTGTCCCGCGAAGTCGTCGGCTTTGTGCAGAGGCTGCGGACGATGGATCTTTTCAAGCTTCCCGGCATCGCCGAGACGATCGATTGGACGGAAGCTTTGATGCAGCTCGACGTGCTGGAGCTGACACCGCATGCGATCAACGACACGTTGGGCGTGCTGCTCAAATACCAGGACGACATCGCCCGCCTGCACGGCAGCGAAGCCGCCCACATCCTCGAGCAAGTAAAGGCCGAGGCCGCGGCCGCGGAGGCGTGAGATCGTGACGGGCGAGCCCCTCACCCCAACCCTCTCCCCGCGCGCGGGGAGAGGGAGGGACCCGCGTCAGTGGGAGGGTGAGGGGCACCCCCGAGCCGAACATGGCCGGCTGCTCGCCAATCTGATGCACTTCGCGCGCACCTTGCGTGCCGCGGGGCTGCCGGTGGGGCCGGGCAAGGTCATCGATGCGGTAGCCGCGGTCAGGACGGTCGGCATCACCGATCGCCGGGATTTCTACTGGACCCTCCACGCCGTGTTCGTCAATCGGCCGGACCAGCGGCTGATCTTCGACCAGGCGTTTCACGTCTTCTGGCGCAATCCGGATCTTCTGAAAAAGATGATGGGGCTCGTGTTGCCGGAAATGCGGATCGACGGTGCCGAGGACGAGGGCACGGCGATGGTGCGGCGCCTTGCGGAGGCGCTCCACCCGGATATCGGCAAAGAGGGTGAAGCCGAGGAGACCGAGACCGAGATCGACGCGGCGATGAGCTTCTCCGACCGCGAGCAACTGCGCGGCATGGATTTCGAGAAGATGTCATTGGAAGAGCTGGCCCGTGCCAAGGCGGCGATCGCGAGGTTGCGCCTGCCGGTGCAGGACGTCCCGACCCGGCGTTTCGCACCGGACCGCCACGGCGCCCGAGCCGATCTGCGCGCAACGTTGCGTGCGGCGCTGCGCTCGGGCGGCCTCATCGAGCTGAAGCGGCGCAGTCGGCGCCGGCGTCCGCCGCCGCTGGTCGTGCTGTGCGACATTTCCGGCTCGATGAGCCGCTACAGCCGCATTTTTCTGCATTTCATGCACTCGGTGACGAACGACCGCGACCGGGTGCATACTTTCGTCTTTGGGACGCGGCTGACAAACATCACGCGATATCTGCGCCACCGGGACGTCGATCTGGCGCTCGACCGCGTCGCCGAGGCGGTGACGGACTGGTCGGGCGGAACCCGCATCGGCCATGCGCTCGCCGAGTTCAACCGGTTGTGGTCGCGCCGCCTGCTGGGCCAGGGAGCTATCGTGCTGTTGATCACCGACGGGCTCGACCGCGATGCCGGCGCCGGTCTCGCTCATGAAATGGACCGGTTGCACCGGTCGTGCCGGCGTTTGATTTGGCTGAACCCGCTGTTGCGCTACGAGGGGTTCGAGCCAAGATCTCTCGGCATGAAGGCGATGATGCCGTATGTCGACGAGTTCCGCCCGGTGCACAATCTCGAAAGCCTCGAGACTTCTGATCGAGGTGCTGAGCGCGCCGACCACCCGGCGCGGGACGGCGGCGATGCCATGGCGCGCAAACCAGGAGAAGGCAGCATGAGCGATACGGCAGAAATTCTGGAGCAGGCAGCGCGTTGGCGCGAGGCGGGGTCGGGCGTGGCGTTGGCCACCGTGGTCACGACGTGGGGTTCCTCACCGCGTCCGGTCGGTGCCAGGCTTGCGGTCAACGATACGGGCGCCATGGTCGGCTCGGTATCGGGCGGTTGTGTCGAGGGCGCGGTTGTCGAAGAGGCGCTCGAAGCGATCCGTGACGGCAAGCCGCGACTGCTCGATTTCGGCGTCACGAATGACCAAGCTTGGGAAGTCGGCCTCGCCTGCGGCGGCAAGATCCAGATCTTTGTCGAGCGCGTCGAATGAAGGGGCGCATCCTCGACCGAGTTGTCGCGGCAGAGCGCGACCACCGCAGCGTCGCTCTTGCGACCGATCTCGCCACGGGCCGGCAATTGCTGTTCGAGGGCGAGCATGCCGAGGGAGATCTGGCGCTCGACGATGCGGTGCTCGACAGGGTGCGCGAGATTTGGCGTAGCGGCCGCAATCGGACCATCGAGACGGTGGCCGGCCGCGTGTTCGTAGAAGTGCTCACGCCGCCGCATCGCTGCTTCATCATCGGTGCGGTGCATATCGCGCAGCCGCTGGCGCGGATGCTGACGATGGCCGATTACGCCGTGACGGTCATCGACCCCCGCGGAGCGTTCGCGACGCAGGCGCGGTTCCCGGATGTCGAGCTGACCCAGGAATGGCCCGACGAGGCGCTCGAACGGTTGCAGCCCGATCGCGGCTCGGCGGTCGTGGCCTTGACCCACGACCCAAAGCTCGATGACCCGGCGCTGGCCGCGGCGATGCGTTCGGACTGCTTCTACATCGGCGCGCTCGGCTCGCGCCGCAATCACGCAGGGCGCTGCGCGCGGCTCAAGGAACTTGGCTTCCGTGACGATGATCTCGCCCGGATCCACGGGCCGATCGGGCTCGCAATCGGTGCGGTGTCGCCGGCCGAGGTGGCGATCTCGATCGTCGCCGAGATGACCCAGGTCTTGCGTCACGGCGAGGCGGCGGAGGCGGCGTGAAGTTCGGCGAGGTCCCCATCGCCGAGGCCGAAGGGGCGATCCTCGCGCACAGCCTGAAGCTCGGGACAACGGCGCTGAAAAAGGCGCGGGTTTTGTCGCGTGCCGATGTCGAGCTGATCGCGGCCTCGGGCTTGTCACGGATCGTGGTCGCCCGGCTCGAAGCCGGCGATATCGGCGAGGACGAGGCCGCCCGGCGGGTCGCCACGGCCGCAGCCGGGGTTGAAATCGAAGCGGCGGCCCCCTTCACGGGCCGCGCCAACCTCTTCGCCAAGACGCGGGGGCTTCTGGTGTTCGATCCGGAACGGCTCGACCGGCTCAACCTGGTCGACGAGACGGTGACCCTCGGCACTCTGCCGCCATTCGCGAAGGTCGAACCCAAGCAGATGGTCGCGACGGTCAAGATCATCCCGTTCGCAGCACCGGAGACGACAGTCGCGTGCTGCATCAAGGCCGCTGCCACGGACGGTCCTCTGCTGCGGGTTGCTCCTTTTGTGCCGCGCTCGGTCGGGCTGGTGCAGACGCGCCTTCCCGGGCTCAAGGAGAGTATTCTCGACAAGACCCGACAAGTGACCGAAGGCAGGCTCGCCGCACTCGGCTGTCGGCTCGTTTTCGAGGAGCGGTGCGCGCACGCGAGAAATGAGCTGGCGTCAACAATTCGCGATGCGCTCGGCCACGGCATCGACATTCTGTTGATTCACGGTGCCTCGGCGATCCTCGATCGACGCGACGTCATCCCCGCGGCGATAGTCGCTGCCGGCGGCAGGATCGACCATTTCGGGATGCCGGTCGATCCCGGCAATCTGCTGCTCCTCGGGCATGTCGCGGAACGGGTCGTGCTCGGGCTCCCGGGTTGCGCCCGCTCGCCCAAGGTGAATGGCTTCGATTGGGTGCTCGAGCGCTTGGTCGCCGGACTGCCCGTAGGCTCTTCCGAAATCATGCGCATGGGCAGCGGCGGCCTCCTTGCTGAGATCCCATCGCGGCCGCTCCCTCGCGCCGAGGCGACGCCCACCGAGCAAAGGCCGCCGGCAAAGCCTGCCGGGCCCCGGATCGGTGCTCTGCTGCTCGCTGCGGGGCAATCGCGGCGCATGGGCGGCCCCAACAAATTGCTTGCCGAGGTCGACGGCGCGCCGATGGTGGCGTATGTGGCCCGCAGACTGCTCGCCTCCCGAGCACGGCCGATCATTGCGGTGCTCGGCAATCAGGCTGACGCGGTCGACGAGGCGCTCGGCAAGCTCCCGGTCGAACGTGTGCGCAATCCGGAATTTGCCGGCGGGCTCTCGACCTCATTGAAGCGCGGCATTGCCACATTGCCGCCCGATCTGGAGGGCGCGCTGATTTGCCTGGGCGACATGCCGCTGATTTCTGGCCGGCACATCGACCGCCTGATCGCGGCGTTCAACCCGCTGGAGGGCCGCGCGATCATTGTCCCGATCCGGCGCGGCAAGCGCGGCAACCCCGTCCTGTGGTCGAAGCGGTTCTTTCCCGAGATGGCCGAGCTTGCCGGCGATGTTGGCGCCAAGCACTTGATCGGCGAGCATGCCGAGCTCGTCGCCGAAGTCGAGATGGACGACGACGCCATCCTCATCGACATCGATACGCCCGAGGCGCTCGAAGCACTGAGACAAAAGAAGAAACCCGTCGTCGAGGCCGCTTGCTAAGGAAGGACAGGGACATGCAGGGCGAACGTGATCCGCTACCGTTCCGGCCGTATGCGCCGAGGACGCAGCCGCTCTATGACGCGCCCGCCTACGGCAGCACCCACAAACGGCATCCGCAGGAAAGCCTGGTGCGGCTGCCCCACACGATTACCGAGACCGCCGGACCGCGCTTCAGCACTGTGCATTTCGGGGCGATCCCCGATTTGTCGATCGTCGACGGGAAAACGGCGCTCGGCGAGCGCATCATCGTGCGGGGCCGCATTACCGACGAGGACGGCAGGCCGGTCTCGCGCACCATCGTCGAGATCTGGCAGGCCAACGCCTCCGGCCGCTATCAGCACCCGGCGGACCAGCATGACGCAGCGGTCGATCCAAATTTTCGTGGCGAGGGCCGGGTTTATACCGACGATGAGGGCTGGTACCGGTTCACGTCGATCAAACCCGGCGCCTATCCGTGGCGCAATCACCATAATGCGTGGCGGCCGAACCATATCCATTTTTCGTTTTTCGGGTCGGGCTTCGCCGCACGGTTGATCACCCAGATGTACTTCCCGGGCGACCCGTTGCTGGAGCTCGATCCGATCTTCCTGTCGATCCCTGATGCGGCGGCGCGCAACCGCCTCGTCTGCAACCTCGACATGACGGTGACCGAGCCCGAATGGGCGCTTGGCTACCGATGGGACGTCGTGCTGCGCGGCCGCGAAGCAACGCCGATGGAAGCTTGAGCCGTGCCGAGCGCCACCAGCAGCCAGACCATCGGGCCGTTCTGGCACCTCATCGAGCACCCGGAATGGGCCGATTTGACGCGCTTCGGAGCCGCCGGCGTGCGGGTCACGCTATCCGGCTCGGTCATTGACGGCGACGGCAATCCGGTGACCGATGCCGCTGTGGAGCTATGGCAGGCCGATCCGGCCGCTGACGAGAGTTTTCCGGGGTTCGGACGCTGCCGCACCGATCAGCGGGGCGAATTTCGCTTCACGACCGTGAAACCGGGGCCGGTGCCCGGCCGCGGCAATGCGCAGCAGGCTCCGCACTTCGCCATTGCCCTGCATGCGCGCGGTCTTCTCAAGGCTCTGATGACCCGCGCCTATTTTGTCGGCGAGCCGCTCAACGAGACCGATCCGCTGTTGTCCTCGATCGAGGATGCCCAGCGCCGCGCCACCCTGCTCGCCCGACCCGAGAGCGAGAGCCATTGGAGGATCGACATCCGGCTGCAACGCGGCGCACAAGGCGAAACCGAAACTGTGTTCCTCGACATCTGAACTGAGGGGTCGTGCGTACAGCGCCGTTCCCATTCCTTCGCTCGATAGCTACCGTCTCGCTCGCCGGGACCCTGCCGGAGAAACTCGAAGCAGCGGCATCGGTTGGGTTCAGCGCAAGCGCGATCTCGAGCGCGCGGAAAGCAAATTCGACGTGATGCAAGCGCTCGGCACCGATCTGATGCTCGTGTGCGGCAATGTCCACCCTGCGGCCATCGACGATTCGGCGCGAGCCGTCGCGGACCTCCGGACGCTTGCCGAGCGCGCGGCGCGGCGCGGGCTGCGCATCGCTTACGAAGCCTTGTCCTGGGGCCGGCACGTCAGACGCTGGTCGCAGGCTTGGGAGATTGCGACGAGCGGCCCATCCCGCGCTGGGGCTGGTGCTGGACAGCTTTCACACGCTGGCGCTCGGCGACGACTTCGTCGGAATCGCTGCGCTTCCAGCCGAAAAGCTTTTTTTTGTCCAGCTCGCCGACGCGCCTTTGATGAAGATCGATCCGCTGTCGTGGAGCCGGTATTTCCGCAGCTTCCCCGGACAAGGCGATCTCGATGTCGTCGGTTTTCTGCGCGCGGTGCTGGCCTGCGGCTATAGCGGCCCGCTCTCGCTCGAGGTCTTCAACGACGAATTCCGCGCCGCTCCGGCACGCCTCACTGCGCGCGACGGATTGCGCTCGCTAATCTTGGCTTTGCAGTAAACGGCTGCCCGTCGTGCCAGCGAACGCCCTCGCGCAAGCGGAAGGTCAGTTCTGTGCCGTCCTCGTTCCACGACCAGCCGGTAGCGAGGTCCGCCACGATCGATTGCAATGTGTTTTGCGGCACATGCTGGTCGTCTCGCCAGCCGACATGCGTCGACACCCGATCGGCACCGATCCGTTTAAATTTGTCGAGTTCAAGCCGAACGAAGACATCAATGCTGAGCGCCATCGCGCGTCTGAACTCCGGATTGTCGAAAGGCGGCTTCTGGTAATTGACGAGCAGATGCCGGTTGATGCCTTCACCCGAGTTCAGCTCGCAGATCGCCTGCGGCACCTGGCTTTGATGTTCTTCATCAGTGGGATCGTCAGTCCAAACGTGACCGGGATAGATGCCCGCGGCGTCGCCGGCGATCAGCATCGGGAAGGCCGGTTGCGGCCGCTTGAGATGGAAGGTCACCTCCCAGTCGCCGTTGGTGGTCACCTCGGCGAGGTTGTAATAGGCCGATTTGCCCGGATTGATCCGCAGCTTCTGTGGCGCCGGATCCATCCGCAAGTCCCAGGTGCATTTGACGTCCTTGGCGGTGAACGGCTGGCCGTCATGGAACTTGACGCCCTGGCGCAGCTTGAAGGTCAGCGCCGTCCCCTCCTCGTCCCATGACCATTCGGTCGCCAGATCGGACACGATCGAGGCGAGGCTGTTCTGCGGCACGTGCTGGTCGTACATGATCAGGTTGTTGAACACACCCATCATCGGTCCTCTTGCAAAGACCGTTGCTTCCTCCTGAATCGAAAGACCACCGGGGCTGTCCGGGTCATAGGTCCGCAGGATGCCCCCGCCTTCTGGGCGAAGGCCATGCTACTCCCCGCAATTGCGGTCAGCACCACGCTACCCGCCACCGCGGCACGCAACTTGGTTCTCATCCCGCGCGCCCTGTGTTTTGTATAATCGTAGAGTAACGCGTGTTTATCTATCGAGCCAGACGTCTTCCATGCGATAGCCGTTGTAGATGCTGTTCACCATCGTCGTTAATCCCTTGACATAGGGCTGCATGCAGGTGCCGCCCCGTGGGTAGAAGATTATCGGCCGGGCGCCGTCCTCGGCCAGCCGGCGTTCGATTTCCCACACCAGCTGCTTGCGTTTGTCCCGGTCGGGTTCGGCGGATTGCCGGTCGATCAGCTTGTCGACTTCCGGATTGCAATAGCCGGTGTAGTTCCTCACCGCCCCGCAGACGAAGTTCTCGTAGAATTGCTGGTCGGGGTCGTCGACGCCGCTCTCGGTGCCGTTGATCGCGATCGTGTAGTCCTTGCGGTAGATCTTGGGGAACCAGTTGGCGGTCTCGACCGGTTCGAGCACGGCGTCGATGTAAATCTCCTTCAGCTGGTCGATCAGGATCACCGCCGGATCGCGGTAGGCGGGGATGTTGCGCGAGGACAGGGTGACGGCAAGCCGTTTGTCGGGCCCATAGCCGAGCTTCTCCATAATGTTGCGCGCCTCGGCGCGGTTCTTCGTGATGTCGGGGTCGTAGCCCGGCAACGAGGCCAGCATATTCGGCGGCATCCCCCACAATCCTTCGGGCGGCGGCAGCATCGTCGCGCCGATGTCGCCCTTACCCTGCTGCAGAATGTCGATAAAGGCCTTGCGGTCGAGTGTCAGCGCCACCGCCCGCCGCAGATCCCGGTTATCAAACGGCGGCTTCTCAGGGTTGAGGATCAGGTTGCGGCTGACATTCGTCGCCGTTAGCTCGCAGACCGCCTGCGGCGCCTGGCTCTTCACATCGTCCAGCAACGGAACCGTCGTCCCGTAAGGAGAGGAGATGTCAAAAGCGCCGGCGATGAAGGTCAGGTTTCGCGTCGCGACGTCTTTGATGATGTGCCACTCGATGCCGTCGAGATAAGGCCGCGCCGATTTCCAGTAATCCAGGTTTCTCGTCACTCGGACCACCTCGTTCGGCTTGAACTCGACGAATTTGAACGGGCCGGTGCCGATTGGACGGGTGCGCATGTCGCGCGCCGGCACGTGGCAGGGATAGACCGGCGACCACCCCGACGCCAGCAGCGACAGCAGTGCCGGCTGCGGCCGCTTCAGGTGAAAGGTGACCCCCCAGTCGCCGTTCGTCGTTACCCCGTCGAGGTTGAGGTACCAGGTCTTGCGCGGATTGACGCGGAGCTTTTCGCTGCCGACGCCGAGCAGGAGATCCCAAGTGCATTTGACGTCGGCGGCGGTAAACGGCTTGCCGTCGTGCCATTTGACGCCCTGGCGCAACGGGAAAATCAGCTCTTTGCCGTCCTCGCTCCACGCCCAGCTTGTCGCGAGATCGGGGATGATCGAATCCGGGCTGTTCTGCGCCACATGCTGGTCGAACATAACGAGGTTGTTGAATACGCCCATCATCGGCCGCAGCGCGGCGCCCGTAGCTTCCTCGTGCAGCGACATGCTGGCCGGATTGTCGAAAAAAGAGATTTTGAGCACGCTGCCCGATTTTTGTGCGAAGGCCGCTTGCTGCCAGCACATCGTCCCGAGCATCGCACCAACTAACGCTGCAACCCGCAAGTCTTGCGTCATTGCCGGTCCTCCCCGAGTGGTTGGTCTGGCCAAGCGTGTTGAGTGGCGCTTTTCCCGCCGGCGGCCAACCCGATGCCCGATTATTTGTCGAGCCAGACGTCTTCGAAGCGCCAGCCATTGTAGATGCTGTTTACCATGATCGTCAGACCCTTGACCCAGGGCTGCCGGCAGGTGCCGCCGGCCGGGTAAAAGATGACCGGCCGGATCGCGGTTTCCGCCAATATCCGTTCGAGCTGCCAGACAATTTTCTTGCGCTTTTCCGGATCGGCTTGCATGGATTGCTCGTCGACCAGTTTGTCGAACTCGGGATTACAGTATCCTGCATAATTGCGCGCTGCGCCGCAGACGAAATTCTCATAGAACATTTGATCCGGGTCATCGACCCCGGTCTCCATCGGCACAGCGCCGACCGTGTAGTCTTTGCGCATGACCTTCGGATACCACTGGGTCGTATCGACGATGTCGAGCTCGGTGTCGATATAGATCTCTTTCAGTTGTGAACCGAGGAGCACAGCCGGATCGCGCCAGGCCGGAATGTTTCGCGTCGATATCTTGGTGACGAGGTGGTTGTTCGGCCCGTAACCCAATTTCTCCATGATCTTCTTGGCTTCGGCGCGATTTTTTGCGACATCGGGGTCGTAGCCCGGGAGGGTCTCGAGAACTTCTGGCGGCATGCCCCAGACGCCCTCGGGCGGCGGCAGCATTGTCCCGCCGATATGGCCCACCCCATCAGTGATGATGTCCACGAACGCCTTGCGGTCGAGGCTCAGCGCCATCGCCCGGCGCAATTCCGGATTGTCGAACGGCGCCACACTGGGATTGATCAGCATCGTGCGGGGAACATTGACTGCGGTCACCTCGCAGATCGCCTGCGGCGCCTGTTCCTTGAAATCCTTGAACGTCGGGAGGGTCACGCCATAGGGCGAGGTCACATCGAACTTGCCGGCGAAAAATGCCAGGTTGCTGGGGGCTCTTTCGCGCATGATCGTATATTCGATGCCGTCGAGATACGGCCGGCCCGGCTTCCAATAATCCGGATTGCGGGTCAGCTTGATCGAGTCGTTCGGCTTGAACTCGACGAATTTAAACGGGCCAGTACCGATCGGGTGCTGGCGCATGTCGCGCGCCGGCACGTGGCAGGGATAGATCGGCGCCCAGCCCGAAGCGAGCAACGCGATCAGCGCCGGCTGCGGCCGCTTGAGCTTGAAGCTGACCTCGTAATCTCCCCGCGGCGTTACCTCTTCGACATTGCTGTACCAGGATTTGCGCGGGTTGATGCGCAGCTTGTCGCTGCCGGCGCCCATCAGCAGGTCCCAGGTGCATTTAACGTCGTTTGCGGTGAAGGGTTTGCCATCGTGCCATTTGACGCCCTGGCGCAGCGGGAAGGTCAGCTCGGTGCCCTCCTCGTTCCAGGTCCAGCCAGTCGCCAGATCCGGGATGACCGTCTTCAGACTGGTCTGCGGCACATCCTGCTTGTACATGACGAGGTTGTTGAAGACGTGCATCATCGGCTGCAGGGTCGCGCGCGTCGCTTCTTCGAGGATCGACATGCTGGCCGGGCTGTCGAAATGCGAGAGCCTCAACACCCCGCCCGATTTCTGCGCATACGCACCGCCCGCTGCGGCGATGGCAGCGCCGAGCACGCCGAGTGCCGCGAACATCCGACAGGTTCTGATCACGCTTCCTCCCTCGGCCCGAGTTGTCACTGGTCGAGCCAGACGTCTTCCATACGCCAGTAGTTGTAGATGCTGTTGACCATGACGGTCAGCCCTTTGAACTTGGGGTCCCAGCAGATGCCGCCGCGGTTGAAGTAGATCAGCGGTTTGGCGTCGTCTTCGGTCAGCCGCCGCTCGATCTCCCAGACGAGCTGCTTGCGCTTTTCCTGGTCCGCTTCCATCGATTGCTGCTCGATCATCCGGTCGATCTCAGGGTTGCAATAGCCATTGTAATTGCCGACCCCGCCACACGCGTAATTTTCGTTGAGCATCGCATCAGGGTCGTCGACCAGCGTGCCGGTCAGGTTGAGCGCGACAGCATAGTCCTTGCGCTGCACTTTGGGATACCACTGCGCGGTATCGATCGGTTCGAGCTCGGCATCGATATAGATCTCCTTCAGCTGGTCGATCAGGATCACCGCCGGGTCGCGATAGGGCGGCACGTCGCGGGTGGTAATTTTGATGTGCATCGGCTTGTCGGGCCCGTAGCCGAGCTTTTTCATCATCTCGCGGGCCTTCTCGCGATTGCCCGCGACGTCCGGCTCATAGCCGGGCAGCTTTTCGAGCATGTCGGGCGGCATGCCCCACTGGCCGCCGGGCGGCGGCTGCATCGCCGCGGCGCGGAACCCCTTGCCCTCGGTCAGAATGTCGATAAACGCCTGCCGGTCGAGCGCCAGCGACATCGCCCGGCGCAGCTCGGGATTGTCGAACGGCGGTTTCTCGCGATTGATGATCAGATTGGTGCTGACACTCCCGGGCGGCAGCTCGCATACCGCGTCGGGCCGCTGCTTCTGCAGGTCGCGAGTCAGCGCAATAGTCAGAGTGCCGGCGAAGGTCAGCTCGTATTTGCCGGCGACAAAGGCGAGAATCGCGGTCGAGCGGTTGTGCAACAGCGTGTACTCGATTGCATCGAGATAGGGCAGACCCGGTTTCCAATAATCCGGGTTCTTTATCAGCTTGATGAACTCGTTGGGCTTGAACTCGACGAATTTGAAAGGGCCCGTGCCGATCGGATGCTGGCGCATCTGCGCAGGCGAGACGTGACACGGATAGACCGGAGACATGCCGGTGGCGAGCAGCGCGAGAAAAGCCGGCTGCGGCCGCTTCAGCACGAACGTCACTTCGTGATCGCCGGCGGGAACGACCTCGGAGAGGTTGGCATACCAGGACTTGCGTGGGTTGACGCGCAACCGCTCGACGCTCTTGCCTTGAATGAGGTCCCACGTGCATTTGACGTCGGCGGCAGTGAACGGCCTGCCGTCATGCCATTTCACGCCCTGCCGCAGATGGAAGACCAGCTTGGTGCCGTCCTCGTCCCAAGCCCAATCGGTGGCGAGCTCGGGCACGATCGCAGAGAGGCTGTTCTGCGCAACGTGCTGGTCGAACAGAACGAGGTTGTTCATCACCGCCATCATCGGGCGCTCGGCCACGACGGTCGTTTCCTCGTGGATCGACATGCTGGCCGGGCTGTCGTTTATGTATTGCCGGAGAACACCGCCTTGCTTCTGGGCGAGTGCGCCTCCGCAGTCCATCGCCGCGACCAGAGTTACCGCTGCCGCGAGCGCGCAAAGATGCCGCTTCATTTCCGCTACCCTCCCTTGTTGGGCCACAGCCAAGAGGGCGGCATTCCTGCCGGAATCCTCGGCCACGGCTCTCAACGCCGGGGAGCCTACCACAAATTTTGCGGATGCCGATCTGACACGAAAGTGACACCTGCTGACGTTATGTTAACGGAAACGCGCTGCCGAAACTTCAGATTTGGGGGAAATCATGATTGAGAAGACGATCTCGGACACCAAGCCGGCGACAGCCCATTTGGGCCGGAGCAGGCTATGCCTCGCTTCCGCTACTTTCTCGGCTGTCGCCGCCGCGGCGCTCGCACCCATGGCGAGCGCAGCTCCGATCCCGTTCGTGCCCGGTGATTTAGCCGTCCTCTACAGCGTCTACCCAGGTTTGCCGAACCCCAACACCGGGAGCACCGGCGGTTACACGACACCGAACATCACGGCGGGTGTGACTGTGCTGCCGATCAATCCGCCGGTCACTGCGATCGCCGGCGGCAGCTATCCTAATGTTTTCAACAATGCGCAGGTCGACGCGAATTTCGGTGTGACCACACCGATCTATCTCGGCCAGATCACCCCGACCGGCACAACTGTCAGCACGACCGATCTGACGGCGCTGACGGGGATCACGACGAGCTTCTCTTCGAAATCGGAGATGGCGCTCAATCTGTCGACGAACCGAAACGCCCTGACGTTTCTAGGGTACAATTCCGGGGTCGGCGCCGTCGACGTGTCGAATTCCAATACACCCAATCATATCGATCCGTCCAATACCGACACGCAGACCCCGACCAACCGCTCGGTTGTGCAAATCAATCTGGATGGCAGCGTCCAGGTGACCAACACCAATGCCTATAGCGGCAACAATGGTCGCTCGGTCATTCTCGCAAACAATGTCAACGGCACCGGGCAAAGCCAATATGTGCTGGCCGGCAACGCCGGCAACGGCGGTTCGCCGCCGCCAACCAATATCGTCAACAACACCGGCGTGCAGTTGATAACACCGGGCAGCAATAACCCCGAGACTACGGTCCTCGGACAGCAGCAAGGAGTCCCGGGCGCCGCTAACGGGTTTCAATACGGGTTCTCGGTTGCACTGACCAACCCGCAAACCGGCTTGCCGTATGGCCCGGCAGATAAATCCGGCAAGGACAATAATTTCCGCGGCGAGACGATTTTCAACAACTCGCTTTATGTGACAAAGGGCAGCGGCGGCAACGGCATAAATACGGTTTACCAGGTGACTGTTCCAGGCGGCGGGCTGCCCACGGCGGCCACTGCGGCCAATGCGCAAATTACTCCGCTACCGGGTTTTCCGACCTTCCTCGCCAACACCAAACCGGGAGCGTTTCCACCTGCCTTCCCCGATGGCTTTTACCCGTTCGGCATTTTCTTCGCCAATCCGACCACGCTCTATGTCGCCGACGAGGGTGACGGCGTCATTGCGGATGCCGCCAAAGACCCAGCCGCGGGGCTCGAGAAGTGGAGCTTCAACAATGCAACCGGACAATGGGTGCTCGATTATACCCTGCAGAACGGCCTCGGCTTGGGCATGAATTACACTGTGGGAAATTATTTCCTCACTGCGACCGACGGATTGCGCAATATCACCGGCATCGTCAATCCCGATGGCACCGTATCGATCTATGGTGTCACCTCCACCGTCAGCACATCGGGCGATCAGGGAGCCGATCCCAATGAAATCGTCGACATCACCGACCAGCTCGCCGCGATGACGCTCCCCGCGAGCGAGATGTTCTCCGTCCTCGACGGCCCGCAATACGGTGTGGTGTATCGCGGGATCGCGTTCGACCCGGTCCCCGAACCCGGAACGATCGTTCTGTTGGGCTCGGCCCTTGCCGGGTTCGGTGCGGTACGTCGGCGCAGGCGGGTCTTGTCACGCAGCTGCCAGCCGGCCGTGCTATAGGAGGTCCGCGACCGCGTTCCAATAGCGCTTCATCGCAGCGAGGTGATCGCTCATCGAGCGGCCGGCGATGCGGTGCAGGTGGCCGCTCTCGTAATAATTGGCCAGAGTCAGGTGGGTCACCCCGATCGATTTCCAGAACCCCACCTGGTCGCGCCACTCCCTTTCGGCGCCGTTGCCTGCCGAGACCCGCGTGTCGATGCCGATCGCCGCCGGATCACGGCCGGCTTCCTCGGCGTAGCGGTGCAGAGTGGCAAAGGCGGCCTTTGCTTCGTCGCCGGGCGGGTAGGCGAGCGGCATCCAGCCATCGCCCCACTTGGCGCAGCGGCGCAGTGTCACGTCGGCGTGGCCGCCATACCACAGCGGGATCTTGCGCCCGGTAGGCAGCGGATTGATCCCGGCATCCTCGATCGTGTGCCACCTGCCCTTGAAATTGACATGCGGCTGCGCCCATAGCGCCTTCATGACCTCGACCTGCTCCTCGGAGCGGCGGCCGCGGTTGTGAAAATTCTCGTTGAGGCCGACGAATTCGATTTCGTTCCATCCAACCCCGATGCCGAGCCGGAATCGGCCACCCGACAGCACGTCGAGACACGCCGCCTGCTTGGCGACAAGGACGGTCTGGCGCTGCGCGAGGATCAATACCTGAGTGGAAAAATCCGCGATCTTCGTGCACCCGGCCAAGAAGCCGAACAGCACGAACGGGTCGTGATAAAGATCGGTCGATCGGGCGCGCGGCTGGTTCCAACCGGGGCGGCTGGCGATATTGGCGCCCAGCACGTGATCCGGTGCCGCAATCCCGTGGTAACCGATTTCCTCCGCCGCCTGGACAAACTCCCGCAGGGTTGCCGGCTCGCCGCCGATATCGACGATGGGAAGGGCTACGCCGAGTTTCATTTGCCGCTCCTTTCGCTGCCGCCTACTCGTCCAGCCAGAGGTCTTCGAAGCGCCAACCATTGTATTGGCTGTTGACCATGATCGTCAGGCCCTTGACCTTAGGCTGCCAGCAGGTCGCGGCGCGGAAATGGTAAATGATCGGACGCGCGCCGTCCTCCTGCAATTTCTTGTCGATCTCCCAGACGAGCTTACGGCGCTTCTCCGGATCAGGCTCCATTGACTGCCGGGCGAACTGCTTTTCGAGCTCGGGGTTGCAGTAACCGGTGTAGTTGCGCTCCGAGCCGCAGCCATAATTCTCGTAGAATTGCTGGTCCGGGTCGTCTACGCCGCTGCCGGTATTGTTTTGGCCGATCTGATAATCCTTGCGCGCCACCTTGGGAAACCAGTTGGCGGTCTCGACCGGGTCGAGCGCGCCGTCGATATAAATCTCCTTGAGCTGGTCGATCAGGATGACCGCGGGGTCGCGAAAGATAGCGATGTTTCGCGCCGAGACCGTCAGCTTCAGCCGGTTGTCCGGCCCATAGCCGAGCTTTCCATGATGAGGCGGGCTTCGGCGCGGTTTTTCTGCACGTCGGGATCATAGCCCGGCACCGTCTTCAACAGCTCCGGCGGGATGCCCCAAATCCCGGCCGGCGGCGGCTGCATCGCCCCTCCGATATCACCCTGACCCTCGGCAAGGATGTCGATAAAGGACTTCCGGTCGAGGCTCAGCATCATCGCGCGGCGAATTTCCGGATTGTCGAAGGGCGGCTTGTCGCGATTGAGAATGAGATTAGTGCTGGCGTTGCCGGGCGCCAGATCGCAGATCGCCTGCGGCGCCTGGCTCTTGATGTCCTTCAACAGCGGGATCGAGACCTCGAATGGAAAGGTCATGTCGAACTTCCCGGCAATGAAGGAAAGGATTGCCGTCGAGCGGTTCGGGATGATCGTGTATTCAACGCCGTCGAGATAGGGGCGGCCCTTCTTCCAGTAATCGGGGTTGCGCGCGACCACTATCCGTTCATTGGGCTTGAACTCGACAAATTTGAACGGGCCGGTACCTATCGGGTGCGTCCGCATGTCGCGCGGCGACACATGACAGGGATAGACTGGTGCATAACCCGAGGCGAGCAGCGCGATGAGCCACGGCTGCGGCCGCTTCAGAACAAAGGTGGCCTCGTGGTCGCCATTCGTGGTGATCTCTTCGATGTTGCTGTACCAGGATTTGCGCGGATTGAGGCGGAGCTTTTCGCTCGACTTGCCGGTCAGGATGTCCCAGGTGCACTTGACGTCGTTCGCGGTGAAGGGTTTGCCGTCGTGCCATTTGACATCCCGGCGCAAATGAAAGGTCAGCTGCTTCCCGTCTTCGCTGGTCGACCAGTCGGTGGCGAGATCCGGCAAGATTGTAGAAAGGCTGTTCTGCGCCACGTGCTGGTCGTACATGGCGAGGTTGTTAAAGACCCCCATCATCGGGATCTCGGTCGAATTCGTCCCCTCCTCGAGGATCGACATGCTGGCCGGGCTGTCGCGGTGGTAGACCTTGAGAATCCCGCCCGATCTCTGCGCTAGCGCCGTGTCCGCACCGAGGATGCTGGACAAAACGCAGCCAGACACGACGAAATTCCGAACAAGACGCTTCATGGGCCGTTCGCTTCCCTGTCCTTATCGCTCGCATATCGGCTTCGCTGCCGCCTCGCGTTGTAGATCAATGAGGCCTGGTTGCAAAAGACTGCGCGCAATTCCGGGTCCACGGCCACAGGGCGAACAAGCGCGATTAGGATCGTCAAGGTTCGGGGCGATATCATAGAGCGGCTAAATTTTGCGCACTGCAATATGAAAAGTTCCAGCAGTTTTAAAGACATTGACAATTTCATATTGCAATGCAACATAGACGCTCGATATCCGCAGCCTGGAGATGGAGGGATGCGTTCCAGAGAAAGGCGACGGAATTCGACCGACCCGAGGGGTGAGCTCGCCTCGCGCACCCTGGCGATGCCCGCCGACTGCAATCCCAGGGGGGACATCTTCGGCGGCTGGATCATGGCGCTGATGGATTCCGCCGGGAAAATGTCGGCGACCCCGCATGCCGGCGGGCGCGTCGTGACGGTTTCAGTGTCGAACATCACTTTTCTGCAGCCGGTGCATGTCGGCGACACGGTTTGCTGCTATACCGAAGTCACGCGCACGGGGCGGACTTCGATCACACTCGACGTCGAAGTCTGGGTGCTGCGCCAGGGCCAAGGCGAGCGGGTCAAGGTGACCGAAGCCGAGTTCACCTTTGTCGCAGTCGGCGAGGATGGCCGCCCCCGCGAATTGGCCAGTTCCGTCGCGCCGAGCTTCAGCAAAAAAGCACGACAACCGGGCGCATCGCGCTAATTTGTCCGGCTAGCCAGTTGGAGGGATAGGCCGATGCCGGACCGCATCCTGGTGATCAACCCGAATTCCACCGATGCCGTCACGCGCGCAATCGATGACGCGATGGCTCCGCTGCGGATCACCGGGGGGCCCGGGATCGATTGCATGACGCTTCGCGAGGGACCGCCCGGCGTCGAAAGCCAGACCGATGCGGACGCTGTCATCGCGCCGCTGTGCCGGGCGATCCGCGACGCCGAGCCGGAGACCGCAGCCTTTGTCATCGCCTGCTTCAGCGACCCCGGCCTCTTTTCCGCGCGCGAGACGACCACGAAACCCGTGCTTGGCATCGCGGAATGCGGGATTCTGACCGCGTTGACCCTCGGCCACCGCTTTGGCGTGATTTCGATCCTCGCCCGCTCGGTGCCGCGGCATCTGCGCTACATCGCCGCGATGGGAGTTGGGCAGCGGCTCGCCGGCGATCTGCCTATCGGGCTCGGGGTCGCCGAACTCGCCGATGGCCGCACGACCCTCGCCCGAATGATCGATATTGGCCGCCGGCTACGTGACCAAAACGGCGCCGACGTGCTGGTCATGGGGTGCGCCGGCATGGCCCGCTACCGCCGCGATCTCGAAGAGGCGGTCCAGATCCCGGTCGTCGAGCCGACCCAAGCCGCCGTCGCAACGGCGATCGGCCGCATCCGCCTCGGCTGGGGACAGAGCTTACGCTAAGTAATTCGTTGCGAAAGTCAGCGGGAAGACCCTCACCCGCCTCTCCTCGGACTGTGATCCGGCGGCCAAGCCCCCACGGGTCCGCGCAGGAGCGCGGCCCGAGGACAGGCTCCGGGCTTGGTGGGTGAGGGTAGCGCCGCCTTCCATGCAACTTGGTGAGATTGACCGCGCTTGCGCCACGCCATCTCGTTTGCGTATTGGTAGAGTTACTCGCCGCTGATCCGATGGTTGATGCCATATTCAGCCCGGCGTAACCGGGAGAAAAATGACTTCGGCTTGGTTGACGTTCGCATTCTTGCCAGCCTCGATGCTCAACCCATGCTACGGATCTACAGCCCGGCGCAAAAATCATTCGCAGGGCCCTGCCGAAGAGGCAATCACGTAATTGCCATATTCGCATTGTATCTTCATCTCCCCACCGGCAATGGTGGCCGGGTGCGAGATTGCGATTGACGGAGTTGCCGATGCCTGATCTCGACCAAATAAAACAGGGGAACAGGGCGCGCCGGCCGGCGGGGGGCGGTTCGCAAAGGCTAGATCGGGGATTCCGCCAGCCGGGCCGCGCGGCTGCCGCGAGCACGTCGGTGGTGCCCCGGCTCCTGCTTGCGGCTACGCGAGGCGCATGCCTTTGACGCGGAGTGATGAGGGAGCGTGCGGGATGCGGTTCGCTGCAGATTCGCTACAAATAACAGCGAAAACAGCGGGGGTGGGGGAATTCAGAAAAAGTCCATGGCTGCTTTCGATTAGCCGACAACCCTGCTTGAACTCCGGGAACGCAGCAAGGTATCCGTAAGGCGCGTTTGCGGTTAGCTCCTTCGAGTTGGCGCGGCGGCAGGATCATTTGGTTGCGAGGGACCCATGTATGACCCGACCAAGAAGCGGGGTGGATGGAGTTGGTGGTACCTGCTGCTTCTCATCCAATTCGTCGCCGTCCTGTGGCCGCCCTTCTACAACAAAGCTGAACCTTATTGGGTTGGCCTGCCGTTCTTCTACTGGTACCAGCTGGTTTGGATAATCATCGGCGCCGTCCTTACCGCGATCGTATATTTTGCGACGGAAGACTAACGCAATGACATAGATCTCGCCGCCGAGAGCCAGGAAGGAGAGGGAGGAAGACGGTGCAGGACGTCAACTGGATCGCCCTGATCATTTTCATAGCTGTGTTTGGCTTTATCACATGGTTAGGCTTCGCCGCGGCCAACTGGCGCAGAGGCGATCTCGACTTATTGCACGAATGGGGGCTCGGCGGACGACGCTTCGGTACCGTCGTCACCTGGTTTCTGATCGGCGGTGATCTCTACACGGCCTATACTTTTATTGCCGTTCCGGCACTCGCCTTTGGCGCGGGCGCCGTCGCATTCTTCGCGGTGCCCTACACGATCGTCGCCTATCCGATCTTTTTCCTGGTATTCCCGCGCATCTGGCACGTCTGCCACAAGCACCACTACATCACGGCGGGCGATTTCGTGCGCGGCCGCTTCGGCAATCGCTGGCTCGCCTTGGCGGTGACGATTACCGGCATCGTCGCGACGATGCCCTATATCGCCTTGCAGCTCGTCGGCTTGCAGGTCGTGATCGGCGCGCTCGGCGTCTCGGGCACGGGTTTTGCGGCCGACCTGCCATTGATCATCGCATTCGTGATCCTGGCCGCCTTCACCTACTCGAGCGGTCTGCGCGCGCCGGCCTCGATCGCCATCGTCAAGGATATCCTGATCTATCTGACCGCCTTCGCCGCCGTAATCGTCATTCCGATCGAGCTCGGCGGTTTCGGCAACATCTTTGCCGCCGTCCCGCCGCCGAAATTGCTGCTGGCGACTCCCGGGCCCAATACCACGGGCGCCTACAGCGCCTACGCGACATTGGCCTTCGGCTCGGCGCTCGCGCTCTTCCTCTACCCTCACTCGGTTACCGGAATTCTGAGCGCCAGCAGCGGCCGCGCCGTCCGCCGCAATGCCGCGCTATTGCCCGGCTATTCCTTCATGCTCGGCCTCCTCGCGCTCGTCGGCTTCTTCGCCATCGCCGCCGGGGTCGCCGGCCTTCCCGAATACGCCGCCGGCTTCAAGCAATTCGGCAACAACTTCGCGGTGCCGGCGCTCTTCCTGCACAGCTTTCCATCGTGGTTTGTTGGCATCGCCTTTGCTGGGATCGGGATCGGCGCCCTGGTGCCGGCGGCGATCATGTCGATCGCCGCTGCCAACCTTTACACGCGCAATATCCACCGCGAGTTCATCAACCGGAATCCGACCGACAAGCAGGAAGCGCAGATGGCGAAATGGGTGTCGCTGATCGTCAAATTCGGCGCACTCGTATTCATTATCTCCGTGCCCACGCAATATGCGATCTATCTTCAGCTGCTGGGCGGCATCTGGATTATTCAGACATTGCCGGCGGTGATTCTCGGCGCCTACACCCGCTGGTTCAATGATTGGGCATTGCTCGTCGGCTGGGCCGTCGGGATCGCCTTCGGTACTGGAATGGCCGCCGCAGCGAACCTCACGCCGACCTATCCCCTGCAATTCGCCGGCTACACCTTCCCCGGTTACACCGCCCTCTACACCGTGATCCTCAACATCCTGGTAACGATCGTTCTGACCCCAATCTTCAATGCGACAGCCACACAGCGCACGCCGCTCGACGAGACCGCCGCGTCCGATTATTACGCTTGAGGACAATGAGTAGGTTTCAGGAGAAAGCGCGATGATAACCGCAATCGTTCAGTACCGGCTTCCGCCGACCATCGATCTCGACGCCTGCGCCGAACATTTCCGCAAGATCGCGCCCGGCTTCCGCCAGGTGCATGGGCTGATCCGCAAGCAGTTCATCTATGCGGAGGATGGCTGGGCCGGCGGCGTCTATCTATGGCGCAGCCGCGCCGATGCCCAGGCCTTTTACTCCGGTCCTTGGCTCCAAGGCATCCGCGAGCGCTACGGCATGGACCCCGAGATCCGCTACTTCCACACCGCCGTGGTGACCGACAATTCCGTTGAGGCGGTCCTGCTGCCGGACGCGGCGGAGTAGTAGAACCGCCATCCGCAGAACCCTCCCTCTCAATCCGCTTCCACTGGGGTGACGATAACGAGGTCACGCTCGGCGTCCTCGGCGGACCCTCTGCGTTCTCTGCGGTGAGATTTCAGGCGCCGGCCTGCTGTTTTTTGTCCAGGATGCGCTGATGGAGGTTGCGCACGATCATCCCGGTCAGCCTTTCGTCGTGGATGAAGAGGCGCTGGCCGATCGGGTAGGGGTCCTGCTTGGTGACGTCGAGCGGCTCTTTCAGGATCTCGTCGGGGCCAAGGCCGCGGTCGACGAACCGGTCGATACAGCCGACCCAGTTCTCGACTATCTGCCCCTGCTCCTTCAGGTACGCCTTGGTGCAGGGCTCGCCGTGCCCGGGTATGATCGTCTCGACATCCAGCGCCTCGATGCGCTGCAACGCTTCGAGCCACTCCCAGGGGTCGCATTCCTGCAGCCAGCTACGGCATTTGTGGAAGACGTTGTCGCCGGTGAACACGACCCCTTCCTCCGGCACATGGACCGAGGTCTGCGGCGCCGTGTGGCCGGGCATATGGATGATGTTGAAGGTGTGATTGCCGACATTGAGCGTCAGCGCGTCGGTAAAGGTCAAGGTCGGCGGGTTCGCCGCCGGGTAGTCCGGATGGCCGACCAGAAATACGCTGTCGGGGTCGGTTTCCTTGAAGCGCTCGCGTTTCTCCTCGAGCGAGCCGAACGCATAGAGATAGCGCTCGAAGCATTCCTGCAGTTTGACCTGCCCGACGACCTTGACGTTCAGGAAATAGGCGTTACCGGAGATGTGGTCGCCATGCGGCTCGGTGTTGATCAGATAACGGATCGGCGCCTTGTCTTCCATGCGCTCGCGCCAGCGCACCGCATCGATTGGCTGCTGCGGCGAGTTGATCATGACATAGCCATCGCTGGTCTCGACAAAGCTCGGATTGCAGCCGGCGAAATAGACTTCGGTAAACGAGTGCGGTCCGACCCTGCGCATTGCCTTCTCCTCTCTGATGACTATTCCGCGGCCACCGGCACCGGCGCGTAGCGGAACCCGACCCGGGCGCTGCCGGCGCACAGCAGGCTCAATAGCAGCAGCGTGGCGACGACCACCAGCACGAGTTCGGGCCGTCCGGCATCGATGATCATGCCGTAGGGCACCGGCATGATCGCACCGCCCAAGGACATGCCGGAGCTGACGAAGCCGAACACCTTGCCGATCTGTCCGGGCGGCGCCGCATCCTTGACCATCACATCGCGGGGCGTACGGCTCGCCCCGGTCATGATGCCCGCGGCGAAAAGAACGCCGATCGTCGGCAATTCGGTGAACGAGACGACGCCGATCAGCAGGAACAGCGCGGCGGCGCCGATCGTTAGGACCACGACGAACGGCAGATGCCGGTCAGTGCGGTCGGCGACCCAGCCGCCAATCAGCACACCGCCGATCATGCCGACCATGTAGCCGGTCAAGGCCGAAGAGGCTGCCTCGATCGCCAGGCCGTGCACCTGGTGGAGGATCGTGATCAACCAGGATTGGATCCCCGCCCCGGCCATCGAGGACACCATGAAGAACGCAAAGAACATCAGCACCGAGCGGCTCAGCAGCAGCCGCGTCCCGGAACCCGCCGCTGCCGCGCGGCGGCGCGGCTGCCGTGCCTGATCGGTGAGGATGCGGCTCTGCCATAGGATCGCCGCCACGACAGGAAGGCCCAGAAGGCCGATTAACAGCAACGCGCCGCGCCAGCCCAGCAGCAGCATCAGCGCGGCCGTGGCCGGCGGGGCGGCGGCAAACCCGACATGGCCGGTAAAGGTGTGAAAGGCGAAGGACCGCCCCAATTTCGCCCGATCCACCGACCCGCTGAGGATCGCGTAATCCGCCGGGTGGAAGACCGAGTTGCCGACCCCCGACAGCAACGCCAACCCGACGACCTGCCAGTAGGCCGTGGCAAACCCCATCGCGGCGATCGAAAGGGTCATCAAAAGGGTTCCGCCGACCAGGAACCGCCGCGCGCCGTAGCGATCGACGAAAAACCCCATCGGGGTCTGCATCACCGCCGCCGCGCCCGCCATGACCGCCATCGCCAGCCCCAGCTCGGCGAACGACACGTCGAACGCCTGCTGCCAGGCGATGAATAGCGGCGGCAGAGAGAGCTGATAGAAATGCGACAGAAAGTGCCCGGCGCCGAGCAGCGCGTTGACCCGGACATCGCGAGCGAGGGCGAAGCGATAAATCATCCGCCGATGTTGCTACAAAAAGCGGCGTCCGGTCGAGCACGGAAACCGCCCGCGTGGTATGCTTATATCGCTATTTGGGTAACATCCGAACCACCGGCCTTGACCACTCCAACACCGGAATGGATTGTCTGGCGCATCCCGATCGACGGAACAGAGTTGCCCGCCGAGTTGGGTTCCGATTTTGTTGTGTAATGCGATGAACTCATATATTCACCGGTATCCCGCTCGCCTATTCGATCAAGGTTAGCAGAACATGCTGAGGTTTTTCACCAGAACCCTCAGAATCGGGGCGCAGGCACGACACCGCATCCCCTCGGTCTCTCTTAACTTGTATTTCGTCGCGTTGATCGCCGTCGTCTCAGTCTACTATCTCTTTCTTTTGAGCAACGGGACTTTTCAAATTCTAGCGCCGGAATTGTTGGATAAAGTTTTTGATAACATGCTGGTGCATCTACTCCATGGCGAGTTCACAGTCGATCGGGACGCAATCGATTACGAGGCCATAACTCAGGACGGCAAAACCTACACCTATTTCGCCGTGTTCCCCGCAATCTTGCGGCTCCTGGCGATGCCATTCGTCGACATTGCGCAGGCTGACCTCGCACGGCTGTCTTGTTTGATGGCCGTGGTCATTTTCGTTGTCCTGCAATTACGCACGCTGCTGATCGTGCATTATAGCCTCCCCGCCGGGAGCCGCATTCGCGGCCTCTTCAATGTCATGGTTGCAGCGACAGTGCTCAGCGGTCCGCAGTTGTACATCTTGGGTTCGGCCTGGGTCTATCACGAGCCGATCCTTTGGGCGGCGGTTCTCGCCGCCGCGTTCAACCTGATCGTCATCAGGACCGCGCTCAGCGGGAACGGCTTTCGCACCAGCGACCTTGCTTTGCTCGCCGCACTCGCCGGGCTAGCCATCAATACCCGCGCGCCAATTGGCGTGGCGCTCTACTTGGGCACGGTGCTTCTGGTCGGGTGGGCAGCATTGTCCCGGCATGCACCCGAGCGGACGGAGTGGAGATGGCTGGCGAGCGGCAGAGTTCTCGTGAGGGCGGTCTCGGCGCTGGCGCGTGACCCGTGCATCTCCTTACCCGTTCTCGTGCTAGGCTTGCTGACAGTGGCGGCCGGCATTGTCAATTTCGGACGGTGGGGCAATCCCTTCGCCTTTAACGGCGCCAACTATACCTATTGGATACAACGTCAACCGAATGTTATGGTCGCGGTCCGTAATTATGGGGTATTCAGTCTCGACCGCATCGGGATCGCGGTGCTCTACTATGCGACCGGCATCCCTTACATATTAAGATCCCTGCCGACTTTTGCCGGGTTCTTTCGATCTGCCGTGATGGAGGCGCCACCGCTTACGCCGCTTGTCACCAACCCTCCAACCGTCCTCCTTGCCGGCGTCGGTCTTTATCGCCTTTGGTGCCGGCCGGATCTCCAACCTCGCAGTTTGGCGATGTTGCGAATCGCACTGATCGGCCATGCTTCTGCCGTTGTCCTGATCCTCATGTTTTTCACTTTCACGTTGCGGTATCGCTTCGATTTCGCGCCATTCATGACGTTGGCGGCGTTCGTCGGCTATCGCTCCCTCTCCATGCTGGTCGCCGGTTTTTCAGGGACTTGGCGCAGGCGTATACTGGTAGCTGCAGTGGGATTTTGTGTGCTGGGCATCTTGGGCAGCCACTACATCCTTCTCGTCCACAAGGTGTGGAGCATCGGCGTGCCGATGGGTGTGCGCCTTGCCCTCTTTCCCTTTGCACCTTTCGCTCACGCCGCCTTTGAACCGTGACTTCCGCAGCGATTTTATCACCAAATCCCCGCTAGTCGAAACCGCTGGGGGTAGGGCGCTTCGGCCTAGGTGATGGTGCAATGTCCCAATCCGCAAGCCAGATCAAACCGCCGGGCAAGCCCACCACGATCGAACAGAGACCTACCAGAACCGAGATCGCCAGCGCCGCCTCCGCTGGGACCCCGAAGGAGCCGAGCGCGACGACCAGCGCCGCTTCCCGAACCCCCCACCCGGCGAGCGATACCGGTATCAGCTGAATCAATGTCACCGGCGGCACGACGATCATCCAGCTGCCGAGCGAAAGCCGGCTCCCGACAGCATCCCCGACAAATTTGAAGGCAAGGATAGTGAGGCCGATTGTAATGACGGACAGACCGAGAACGGTGCTGCACCGTCTGGGGTTTGTGAACAGACGCCGGCTGGCTCGCGACAGCTCGGCAAATTCGCCACCACGCGAAGACGCAATAGCGGTCGGGGCAGGCAATCCAGCGACACAAGCGCTACCAACCCGAGCACGGCGAAAACGAGCACGGCGACGCACGGTGCTGCGCTCCTTCGGGTCCGCCAGAATCCTTAACCAAATCGGAAGACCCAGCGCGTAAAGGACGACGAATACGAGGTAGCCGCAGGCGCGGTCGAGGAGAATACTCCTGATCGCGGCACCGAAGCCGATGCCGATCCTGCTGCACCGCCATGCGCGAACGGCATCCCCGCCGACACCGGTAGGCAAAATTTGGTTAAAAAAGAGCCCGACAAAAACAATCTTCAGTAACGTGGTCGACCCCGGGGAAGGTGCCTCGGCCGACAGGATCAAGTGCCAGCGCCAGCCGACTACGAAATTCGCGATCAACACCACCAGGAGCGTTGTCGCGATCAGAGGCAGATTGGCGTGGCTTATGAGTTCGCCAGCTTGGCCTAGGTCAAACCGCATGGCCAGCGCCAACATCAGCCCCACAGTGACCAAAATGCGAGCGCTAGTCGCCAGAATTTCAAGGATGGCGGTTACCCTGGGTATTGGTGCGGAGAGGGATCAATGCCCGTTCCGCTCGGTCTAGTCAATGCTTGTGAGCCGGGACGGCCAAGCGTACGGTCCTCAGGTCGAGAAAAGGTGATTTGCTGAGCCTGTCGACCGGCCAAGGTTTGCTGATAAAGCATCACTCTATTTGTATTGTTCTGCGCACCTGACCGAGCAAACCCGGTATCGACCCTGAGCGATCCTTAAAATTTAGCTGAAAGGCGGAGATGTATTGAAGATGAACCGTGCTTGTAAACTAATAATAATGCTGGTTTTAGTTTTCTTTACGTGTTTCTTTCTGTTTATCGCCCGTCACCGCTTGATTGATGGTGATGAAGGATTTTATCTCATGGCGTCGCGACTAGTGCTGGAACACAAAACACCTTACCTGGATTTCTTGTATACCCAGGCTCCTCTGTTGCCTTACGCATATGGCCTCTGGATGAAGCTGTTCGGGATCTCCTGGTTCTCAGCCCGAAGCTTTTCCGCCATGCTGACGACCATACTCGGCCTGCTCGTTTACGAGCATGTCTGCCGTGAAACCGAGAAATGGACGGCCGGCGCCTTGGCGGTAATCGTCTTCGCTTCAAGCACCTTGATCTTTGCGTGGTTCCCGATTGTGAAGACCTATTCGCTGACCGGGGTACTTCTTTTCGGTGCTTATGCGATTCTCTCTCGGCTCACGCGGGCATCTTCACAATGGCTGGTCGCGGTTGCCGGAATGTTATATGGGCTGAGCGTGAATACGCGTTCGTATGTCGTCGGCCTCGTGCCACTTTTACTCTGGTGGATATTTCGCCACCCTGAGACGCACAATGGAATCCCGCGCATTCTCTGGTTCCTTGGCGGATTTGCCATCGGCAGTGTTCCCAGTCTTTATCTTCTGGCCTCCTTTCCCGACATGTTCCTATTCAATAATCTCGGGTATCACGCGATACGCTCGCATGGCGGCCTGATAGGCGCGTGGGGAAATAAATTGCATATAGTTCGAACAGTTTTGTTCAGCACTCGAGACAATGGCCTTCAGTTCAGCATCCTGGCAGTATCGTCATTCGTCGTAATTTTCGTATTGCGGATGCGTGGAGATGCCCCGCTTCTGGCTTTCTTGATCGCATTCGCTTTGGGTTTCATTTCAATCCTTCCGACGCCCTCGTACGCCCAATATTTTTGCCTGTGCATGCCGTTCCTCATTGTGGCCGCCGTCTGCGGGACCAGCGACTACCTCAACTCGCTGCGCCCAGCGAGCCCAAGGTGGATCGCGTTGCTCGCCGGCGTCGCGGTGCTGGCATTCGTTGCCTCATCCGGTCCAAGCGTCCAACGGTATCTCGTCACTGGCGATAGCGTCATCGGCATAGAGGATACCCACGATGCTCCGAACTGGACTTTGGACAAGGTGAGCGCGGTCTCCAAAGCGATTGACGAGCTGGCTGCGCCAAACGAGAAGATTGCCAGCTTCTGGCCCGGCTACATCTTTGCATCCAAAGCGGACCCTTTCCCAGGCTTTGAAAATGACTCTGGCTGGGTAACCGTGAATAAGCTCACCGGTGATCAGAGGGCGAAATATCACGTCAGCGCCCGTGCCGACATCGTGGATCATTTTTCATCTCGCACTCTGCGAATTGTCGTTCTGGGCAACCAAGGGAACGAAGGATTTTCCGATGTTTCCGAATGGGCAAGGGTATTGCGTACCAATGGCTACACTGCCGTACGAACCATCGGTGATACGTCCATATTTGTGTGCTGTTCCAGGCAGTGAGGCGCGCCCGCAACCGGGCGATGAACATTCGACGCCATGCACTGTCTGATGACCAGGCTGTGAGGGCAAAGTCCCGAAAAAACCGCGCCGCTGGCGAATTCGCTCACCAAATCGTCCAAGACCTGCCGGAATACGAGAAAGCCTCCTGGGCCGATTAAGCCTCGCCCGCCTCCCGGCAATTGGGGAGATTTGGGCGCCAAGAGCAATTCGGCTCCTGAAAGGAGAACCCCTTTGGGACAATACCACCACCCTGTCCGTATCGAAGCCGAGGAGGGCCTCGGCGCCGCCGGCATGGACCGCCCTTCAAGAAAGGCGAGCGAGCTTTTAGCCGCCCAGTCCCCCGACGCGATCATCGTACTCCTTTGCACCCGCGGCGGGAAGACGCCCGGTCAAAACCTCCCGGCAACCGCGGCCCGCAATCGAGGAAGCGCTCGGTCGACGATCCTTGAGTAAGATAAATACCGGATTATACCAGCCGGTCCAAGAAACAGTACAGAGCGCATGGCCTTGCTAATTGCACCAAATTTACCAGAGACGGCGGCCGCGAGGGCCACGTTCACCTCGATGGAGGCTTTGGAAAGTCGTAGGGTAGCCGTTCTTGAACGAGGGGTAAGTTTATTAATATGACGGTCTACTATCGCGCTATGTTGTCTTCTGAAATCGTGAATGTCCCGACTTCCTAAAACAGTAAGTGAATTCTTGTGGACCCGAAAGCACGCTAGTGGAGTCGAATGGTAACAAACATCGCCGACGGACGCGATCTTCAGATAGAGGTCCCAGTCCGCAGTATACCACAGCGTATTGTCGAGCCCACCCACCATGAGGTACGCGTCGCGCCGGATTGCCGGCGTTGGGATGCCGATAAAATTCTGAACCATCAGCCGTTCATATAACAGCTGCGCCGGAACCGGAGAGCCGTCGGCCGGCAACGGGCAACGCCATAGCCCCAGTCGCCTCCCAACCTGATCGACGATATAGCAGGGATGGAGATGCATTACGGCGTCAGGCTGGCTCGACAGCCAGTTCTGTAGCTCCGCCGATCGGTTTGGCAGCCAGAAGTCGTCTTGATGCAACATGCAAATCCAATTGCCCTTCGACTGCTCCACTCCGAAATTGGTCTTTGCCATCCAAGGGAGCAGGTCAGGTCGTCGGAGAGCTCGAATTACAAATTGGGTCGCGAACGATTCGGCGATTGCTAAGCTCGTATCCTCAGTGCTCGAATCGATAACAATAACCTCAATGCCACGGTCTTTCTGGTCGGCGATCGATTGGAGTGCGGTAGAAAGCCAACGCTGCCCGTTGTGGGAGGGAACAATTACAGATAACCATACCTCCTCCATTCCCGTTTCCTCGTAACTCGCGACGCTGTTTGGTCAAGTAGGATGGACCTGATCCTTGGTGCTACACGTCGCGCGGTAATCGAGAAGGTGTAGGAAGAACGAGCCATAGAGGATCTGTGCTCCAAGCACCAGTGTCGTGCTGCTTGCGATAACAAAGCGTATAGCGCTGCCTCTGGTCAGCGCCCCGAAACCGACGTTGAACCAGTCGACCAGCGCGGCCCCAAAGGTGATCAGCCCGAGCAGCAGCATAAATGCCCCGAGCGCAAGACCGCGCTCGAGCGGCATAGCCTGTCGCAGTTTCTCGAACAGCGGGTCGCGCAAGAGCAGCCCGCGCTGGATCGCGATTACCTTGGCAAAGGCCCAAAACAGCATCGATTCGAAGCCGATGTTGATCGCCGCGGCGGTCATGACCATGGTGTGCTCGGCAAAGCCGATCTGTCCGAGGGCAATATCTCCGGTAAACAGGATGAGCGTAGTCACCAGGCCGAACAGAAAAACCGCGGCGCCCGGATAGAGAAACACGGCGCGCGGGCTGAGCAGCAGGAAAAGCCGAAGGCTGCGCCACCCGTCGCGCCAGCTGCGCAGGTGAGACGGCCGCCCCCGCCCGTCGACCGACAAGCGGGTCGGCACCTCGGTGATCCGAAGATGGTGAATGCTCGCCTTAACGATCATTTCGAGGGCGAATTCCATCCCCACCGCGTCGAGTTCGAGCGACAAGACCGCGTCGCGCCGAAAGCCGCGCAGCCCGCAATAAAAATCCCGGCTCGGGCTCCGGTATAATGTTCGGCCAATCAAGGTCAGGAACGGGTTGCCAAAAAATCGGTGCAATGGGGGCATGGCGCCCGGCGCTATCCCGCCCCGGAAACGATTGCCGAGCACCAGGTCATATCCGTCGCGAAGCTTTTCGAGAAACGGCTGCAAGGTCAGAAAATCGTAGCTATCGTCGGAGTCGCCCATTATCACGAACCGGCCGCGCGCTTCTTTGATGCCCGCGCGGAGGGCGTTTCCGTAGCCTCTCGAAGAGACCGGCACCACGCGGGCGCCGAGGCCGGCAGCGATCGCTTGCGACCCGTCGCTGCTGCCATTGTCGGCAACGATCACCTCACCTAGCACATTGTACATTTCGAGATACGCCAGCGCCTTCTGAACACAGGTGCCCACCGTCTGCGCCTCGTTGAGGCAAGGCATAACGATGGACAATTCCGGCGTAAGATCGCCCGCTATCTGCGCTTTTGCTTCCAACATTTCAGGATTTGACATCCATCAATGGCGATCGATGGCCATCAGCTTCCAGCCAAAGAATAAAATTAATCCTAAAGTCCCATCGAGCCAGCGATGCTACGATGAGATTTGCGCGCGAGCAAGGCTTCACGGGGCGGGTCGCCATTTGGCCAATACCCGGAACGGAACCGCTTGCGATCCGCCGCGACCGCCGCTTGACTCGACATTTCAAGGAGCAATAGGGTTTGGGCTGCCGGTCTTGGCATTCCCGCACTCGGCGGAAACGGAGGAGGTCTGTGATGGCGGAGTACAAGCTCATCTCGGCGGATTCGCACATCGTCGAACCGCCGGACATGTATACGGGGCGCATCGAGCCGAAGTTCCGCGACCGGGCGCCGAAGATGGAGCGCCGCAAGACCCCGAGCGGCAGGGAATACGACGCCTGGGTGCTCGACGGTATGCAGGTCGGGACCCTCGGCGCGGTCATGCAGGCCGGGCAGCGCTTCGAGGACCCCTCGCAGATCGATTTCCTCGGCGTCTGGGAGGATGTCCGCAAGGGCGGCTACGATGCCCATGCGATGATCCGCGAGAATGAAGAGGACGGCGTCTGGGGGTCGTGCCTGCAGCCGAGCCAAGGCCTGTTCTGGTATCGCATCCCCGACAGCGAATTGTTGACCGAGATCTGCCGCGTCTACAACGACTGGATCGCCGATTTCTGCAAGCCCTATCCCGAGCGCTTGAAGGGGATCGGCATGCTCAATGTCGACGATGTCAACGTGGGCTGTCAGGAGCTCGAGCGGTGCAAGAAGCTGGGCCTCGTCGGCGCCTTCATCCCGGTCTCGCCATTGCCCGACAAGCCCTATAGCCACCCGATCTACGACCGCCTGTGGGGGACCGCGCAGGATCTCGCGATGCCGCTGCTGTTGCACATCGCCACCCCGCGCCACGGCGTCCCCGGCAACGAATTCACAATGAACGTCGCCGAGATGACCGGCGCCGGCCGCTCCACGACCGATTATTGGGTGCGGTACTCTCTGTCCTCGATGGTATTCGCCGGCGTGTTCGACCGTTATCCGCGATTGAAGGCCGGCTCGGTCGAGCACGAGACCGCCTGGATCCCGCACTGGCTGCAGCAGATGGACTTCACCTATCGCGAGCGGCCGGTATTCACCAAGGGCTGGAAGTCGCGCGAGGGAATGCTGCCGAGCGATTACTGGAAGCGCAATATGTTCGTCGAGTTTATGGAAGACGAGCTCGGAGTGCAAATGCGCGACAAGATCGGCGTCGAGACGATGCTGTGGGGCAGCGATTTCCCGCATGCCGAATTGACCTGGCCGAAGTCTCAGGATTTCCTGGGCCGCATCTTTGCCGGCGTTCCCGAGGCGGACCGGCGCGCGATCACATCGGACAATGCGGCGAAGATGTTCGGGTTCAGGCCGAACTAGCAGCAAGGCCTCTTACCGCTCCTCTCTCTTGCCTTATCGCAGAGAGAGGAGCGCCTGGTGAACCACCCGATGCCCGACGAGTTTGTCCCGGTCGCCAAGGCGGCCGATCTGTTGCCTGGCCAGATGAAATGGGTGGCCGTCAATGGCGAGCGTCTGGTTCTGGCCAATGTTGAGGGTGCCTTTTACGCACTGAGCGATGCTTGCGGTCACCGCAATGCGCCGCTTTCACGGGGCAAGCTCGACGGGTATTTGATCGAGTGCCCGCTCCACTATGCCCAATTCGATGTGCGTACCGGCGAGCTGGTGAACGGGCCAGTATCGACTGCGATCGCTGTCTATAAGGTCCGCGTCGACGGGGAGACCGTGTACGTCAAACCGTAAACCTATGGGTCCAGCCAGCTAAGAGCGTATGCCTAACTTCGGCAATACGGAGCTCGCATAGAATTCGATGACTTTGCTTTTGGTCGGGTTGCCCCGAGTGGATGTTTACGATCGTCGCGCCGCTATCGAACAACTTGTTGATCGCCTCGATATGGATGGCGGGGTCGGTTCCAACCGGCCACTCACTGATTATTTGTTCAAGCGGCACCTCGCTGTCAGCTTGCTGCTGAATTTCGCCAGGGTCCGCGATGTTGTAATACTTCTTGAAGCCCTTTGGCAGAAAGCGCCAAAATTCGGCCGCTCGCTGCGCTTCGTTCTTATCGCCAACCACGACAAATTGCTCGACCAGAACCGGCAGGTCGGCGGGATTTTTCCCGGCGTCTCTGGCGCCCCCTTCCCATTCCGACTTGTACTGCTTCCAGCTGCGCGGATCGGTGATGAGCCCGTCCCCATATTGGCCGGCGAGCCGCATCGATTTCCGGCCGTTTGCGGCGGTCAGGAGAGGGATTGGTTGCGGCGGCGGGTCGTAGAGCTTTGCCTCGACATTGTAGTATTTGCCGTGATGCGCGACCTGCTCGCCGTTCCACAAGGCGCGGATGATGTCGATCGCCTCGACTAGGCGCTCCCAGCGCTCGGGCCATTTCGGCCAGACGCCGGTGGCGGCTTCCTCGTTCAAGGCTTCCCCCGATCCGACGCCGAGAAAAACCCGGCCGGGGCAGAGCAGGCTCAACGATGCAAACGCCTCAGCAACCACGGCCGGATTGTAACGCAAGGTGGGGCAGGTCACGGTCGTGCCGATCCATGCGGGGTTCGTCCGTTCCCCAGCTGCCGCGAGGGTGACCCAGGCTTCGCCGCAGTGCCCTTCGTTGGCCTGCCAAGGCTGCAGATGGTCGCTCGTCGCGAGCAGGTCGAAGCCGGCATGCTTCGCCCAACCACCGATGTTGACCAGCTCGGGTACCGTGAACTGTTCGTGCGCCAACATATAACCGACCATCCTTTTGTGCTGCAGGCTGCCGTTGGGGTTGGTCGCGTTCGCTCTCGGCTGGCTGGCGGCACCGAGCGGCTGGGCGGCGGCGGAAGCCGAGGCGGCCCCTGCCGCTGCCATGAAGGCGGTCGTCGATTTCAGTATTTCCCGCCGGCTGGGGGGAAAATCACGCGCCCCAGCGGCGCTGACGTCCATGATCATCCCTAAATCTCCTGCTAAGCCTCCCGGTGGAGACCTGCTGTCTCGGGATATGCCCGATACGACGCGTTACCCCGGTCAACGCGCCGTTTGGAGAGCGGGTTCCGGAAAGCTCCCTCAGGCTCACCCGGCTGGAGTTTAACCCTTCAGAGCCGCGGCGGCGCGGGCGACCCGCTCGGCACGGTCGATCTGGCGCGGCTCGGCGCGAGTGAGGACGGCCTCGAGGACCGCCGGGTCCGCCCGCTCCGGCGAGCCCGATGCGAAGGGTGGCTTCGGGTCATATTCGATGCCGAGCTGGATCGCTTCCGCCGCCGCTCTTCCGGCGATCTCGGCGGCGACGGTCAGCGCCACGTCGATGCCGGCGGTGACACCGCCGCCGGTGAAGAATTTGCCGTCGACGACGACGCGCTGCGCGACCGGCTCGGCACCGAACGAGCGCAACAGGTCGCGCGACATCCAATGGGTGGTGGCGCGCCGCCCGCGCAGCAGTCCCGCGGCGCCGAGCACCAGCGAGCCCGTGCATACCCCGACAACATAACGCGCCTCGGCTGCGGCACTGCGCAGGAAAGCGAGAACCTCCGCATCCTCTAGCAAAGGATTGATCCCCGCGCCACCCGGAACGAGGATGAGATCGAGCGGTCCACAGGACGCCAGCGTTGCCATCGGCAGGATCGTCAGACCGTGCTCGGACCGCACCGGATCCAGGTTTTTCCACAACAACAGGGTCTCCGCGCCGGGCAACCGGACAAGAACCTCGTAGGGGCCGGTCAGGTCGAGCTGCGTCATGTTGGGGAACACCAGCAGCCCGCTGCGCAGGCGCGTCGTCTCGCTCATCACCTGCTCCTCATGGAACGCACGCTTCTTATGTCTATCCGGAGTGTGAAACTCGGGCAATACGGGGGACCGCCATGCCTCTGATGCTTGCCAGCCCGGCAATCCCGCCGAACGGAGAAATCCCAACGCAATATACCTGTGACGGGGCCGATATCTCGCCGCCATTGTCGTGGTCGAACGTGCCGGCGGGAACCGGGAGCCTCGTCCTTGTCATCGAGGACCCCGACGCACCCTCCGGCACCTTCCGGCACTGGGCGGTATTCGACATTCCGCCCGCCTCCCGCGGTCTCGACGCGGGTTACACGGCCAACCGGACGACCACGGCATTGCACGAAGCGCAGAACGACTTCGGCAAAACCGGTTACGGCGGCCCCTGTCCGCCCAGAGGCGGCGGTACGCATCACTATCACTTCCGTCTCCTGGCTATCAGCCGCCCGACACTGGATCTGAGGGCCCCTGCCGCGGCGCTCGACGTGCTGAGGGCGGTGCAGCCCTACGTTATCCAGCAAACCGAGCTTGTCGGCACCTATCACCCCTAAATCGGACCTTCTCGCCGGCATCGGCGCGGGCCCCGAATATCTCACGCCGACGATGCCGGAGAGGGCGGCCCGCGCCGGTCGGCTGGCAACAACCTGGCGTTGTTCGCATTGGCCTGATCGACCTGTTTGTTCTGGAGAAGAACAGGCCGGATTCCCGAAGCAGTTGCAATCAAAATGCCATGCGTCCCGACTCACATAGAGTTCGCCGTCATGTTGCCTGGACCCGATTTTCTGGTTTCACGGACGCACATAGCATACGAATGTGGCAATTTCTCGGATGCTTATTGCGCATGCCCTTTCGCGCTGCACGCACTCATGTGCTGCCCGCGATAGCCAGGAAACAGCCACGGCTGGCCGGGAGCCATCCATCCCTCCTTGCGCGCGACGCGCCACCAGTCGCGCAGCAGTTCGAGAAGGTTTGGCGAGAGAATGACATACCGGTTCTTCTTGCCCCCGCTTTCGCGGGAGTAGCGTGTGCTATCGTCGTTCTGAAGGGCGCGGTGATCAGCTATGCTGCGAAAGGACCCAACGAACGAGCCAGTGGCGCGGTATCCTGCGCGCGTCACTGCCGGCCTTCGGAGGCACTGAGAACATGACGAAGTTCGCGCATACGACGCCACCCCTGGACGCGGCGGCGCGGCGCAATGCGCCGCCGGTGCTGACGTATTCGGTCGAGCAATTGCCATTGTTCGACGCCGCATTTTACAATGGAGCACGGGCTGAGCTGTCCAAAGTTGCCGAGCTCACGGTGCCGCCGCGGGAAGCCAAGGCATTCGAGGTATCGGCGGGGCACTTCTTCCGAATTTTGAGCGTCGAGGGCCCGCAAGTCGGGGACCTCAACCTCTGGAACGCGCATGACCTGACTGAGCGCTTCTACAGTGGCAAGACGAGGGCTCTGCACGCGACACATCTCAGCACTGGTGACCGGCTCTGGAGCTCGTTCCCGAAGCTGCGTCCGATGGCCACCATCACCCATGACACCCTCGACTGGTATCGATGGGACGAAGATGGCGCCGGGGTGCATGATGTTATTGGCACACGATGCGACCCCTATACCAACCTCTTATTGAAGGGGACGGAGTACCACCACTGCTGTCACTCGAATTTGACGAGAGCCCTCGCGACAGTGCGGAACCTGCCGCTCGAAGAAGCTGAGGTTCATGTTCACGACGTGATGAACGTGTTCATGTGCACAGGTTATACGCGCGACACGCATCAGTACTTCATGAAAGCAAGCCCCGTTCGGCCTGGCGATTTCATCGAATTTTTCGCCGAGATTGATCTGTTGGTTGCGCTTTCTGCCTGTCCCGGGGGCGACTGTGGCGCCAGTCACTCCGACGACACTGCCAAATGCCATCCGCTCAAAGTCGAGGTCCATCGGCCTCGCGAGAGCGCATTGACTGGCTGGCGGCGACCACAGCCGAACAAATATTCTCGCTCGCATGGAACCCGGTAAGGGGCTCGGCGGCGAGACAGCGACGGTGGTACCGGCCGGTGCCGCGGCCAGGGAGCATCGTGACCAGGCGCGTCACGGGGAAAGACAGCCTCGACGTGCTGCTCGACTTCGCCGGGATCAGGCATCGCAGGAGGATCGACGGTGAATGAGCCGCACGCTCCGAAGATAGACGCAGAGCAAGTCCGGCGCCTCTCAGACACGACGATCGCCTATTACGATCGGTTCGCCCGAGCTTTCTGGAATGGCACGCGACACCACGACGTCAGCCAAAATTACGCCGCGTTCCTCGACGCGATAGAGGGCGACCCTCCGTATTCCATCCTCGATCTTGGTTGTGGACCCGGCCGCGATCTCAGTCATTTCCGATCTTTGGGGCACGAAGCCGTGGGGCTCGACGGATCACAGCAATTCGTCGCGATGGCGCGCTCGCATTCGCAGTGCGAGGTCTACCATCAGGATTTTCTGGCGATGAAATTACCCGACAGCCGCTTTGATGGCGTTTTTGCAAATGCGTCGCTGTTCCATGTGCCGAGCCAGGAATTGCCGAGGGTTCTGCTTGGACTGTGCAAGACGTTGAAGCCCCGCGGCGTGCTGTTCTCCTCAAATCCGAGAGGGAACAACGAAGAGGGCCTGAGCGATGACCGCTATGCCTGCTTTTTCGATCTGGACACGTGGCGCGAATACGTCGTTTCGGCCGGCTTCGTAGAGGTGGGCCATTACTACCGCCCGCCGCGACTGCCGCGGCATAAGCAACCGTGGCTAGCGACCGTTTGGCGCAAAGCCTAGCCTGCCAGGACGCACCGCGGCGCCAATACGACGACGCGCTGCCGCACTGGTTGGTCACGAGAGTAGAATCCGACGCTGTTCCAAAGAGAACGAGATGAGCCCTGATATCTTGGCTGGTGGCGAAAGTTTTGACGTAGCCTACCTGGTGCTCAGCGGCACGACGACGGCGGCGCGCTGTCCCGAGATTCTGGGTGGGCTGGTCGGGCTTGGCTTTTCAACCGTCATCGCGCTTCCGACACCGAATGCTTCGCGCGTGATCGCGCCGCGCGACCTGGCGGACGTCAGGGGGGTCCAGGTCGTCGAATCATATTTCGATCTGGCAATCCGCCCACGACCGCCGCGCGGCGTGGTGTTGTTCGCGCCATGCAGCTTCAACTCGCTGAACAAGCTCGCACACGGTATCGCCGACAACCTTGCGCTTTCCGTGGTCGCCGAGGCGATAGGTCGTGGTACCCCGGTGATCGTGGGCCCATCCTTGAACGCGCCGCTCCTGAACCACCCCGAGGCGCAGGCATCGCTCAACAGGCTGCCCACTTGGGGCGTGACCATCGTCCCGCCGGTCGACGAGGGTGAGGGACCGCGCCTCGCCCCATCCGCAGTGCTGGTCGACGCCGTTCGCCCGTATGTCCGTCGAAACTGACCTCCCGCGCCAAGGGTCTAATTAGCCGAAGCCCCACTGATACGGCCGTCGTTCAGAAGGTCGCCGGGCTCGCCAGCGCTTTCGGCTGCGGAACAGACGCCAAAACCAGCGCCGACCTGCCGTCAGTCAACCTTGCCTGAGGAGCTTGGCGGCGTCGATCGCGGCATAAGTCAGAATGCCGTCGGCGCCAGCACGCTTGAAGCCGATCAGGCTTTCCATGACTGCCCGCTCGCCGTCGAGCCAGCCATTTTGCGCCGCGGCGTGCAGCATCGCGTATTCGCCGCTGACCTGATAAGCGTAGGTCGGCACCCGGAAGGCCTCTTTGACGCGCCGGACGATGTCCAGATAGGGCATGCCGGGCTTGACCATGACCATATCGGCACCCTCCTGCAGGTCGAGGGCCACCTCGCGCAACGCCTCGTCTCCGTTCGCCGGGTCCATCTGGTAGGTGCGCTTGTCGGCGCTGCCGAGCGCCGTTTTCGAGCCGATCGCATCGCGGAACGGGCCGTAAAAGGCCGAGGCGTATTTTGCCGCGTAGGACATGAGGCGGACATGCGCAAATCCGGCTTCGTCGAGCGCCCGGCGCACGGCGCCGATGCGACCATCCATCATGTCGGAGGGCGCGATAATGTCGCAGCCCGCGCGGGCCTGGACGACCGCCTGGCGCTGCAAGATCTCGACCGTTTCGTCATTTTCGACATAGCCGTCTCGGATCACCCCGTCATGCCCGTGCGAGGTGAACGGGTCGAGCGCCACGTCGCACAGCACGCCGAGTTCGGGCAGCGTCTTTTTCAACGCCGCCACCGCGCGGCAAACGAGGTTACCGGGATCGACGGCGTTGCTGCCTTCCGCATCCTTGAGGGAGTTTGGCACCGCCGGGAAGACAGCGATAGTTGGAATGCCGAGGTCGACCGCCTCTCCGGCGGCGTCGACGAGCGCCGGGATCGGCAAGCGGAAGACGTCCGGCATCGACGGGATCGGCGCCTTGTGACCCTCGTCATGGACGAATACCGGCCAGATCAGGTCGCCCGCGGTCAGCACCGTCTCTGCGACCAGCTTGCGCGACCAGGCATCACGGCGGTTGCGCCGCAGACGCGTCTGCGGATAAGGGGCGAGAGGCGGCAGGAACGAGGTCACGGGATCACCCCTGAAAATGAGAGCGGCGGAAACCGCGAATCATGGGAAAATAGGTCCAAGCGGCGACGGTGACAACGCGCCGCGCATCGAGGACTTCGGCTGTGACGCCGGGGCCGATGTCTGTCGCTGTCCGGCAGGTCTGACATTATCGCCGGTAAATAGCAGGGAAATCCGAAGTGGCTGATCATTCACAGCAACCGCAGCCACTGCTCGCTTCGGGCTGGCAGAGTGGGTGCGGCCAGATGGTCATGATTTTCGGTATTGGCCTGACGACGCTGTCGGGCCTCTGCACCATGGGTATGACAGTCGCCGATCTGAGCAGCAGCGGGCATCATGGTGGGGATATCGATCTGAGCGGTATTCAATACATCGTCGGTGCGCCGTTCGTCCTGATCGGCGCGCTGATTTGGTGGGGCGGATGGGCCCTACGCCGGAAGGCTCCGGGCGCTGCAGTGCCGGCTGACGATCCGCCAAACAACGATCATCCCGGCGATCCTCCTTGAAAAAAGGCCCCGCCCGCGGCAATGGGCGGCGGGGTTCGAGTTCGGGAGGAATCGCGCTACCGAGGCAACGGCAATCATAATGGAACTGGGCGACTGACTCGGCCTTGACGCCGATCAACTTGGTTCTGAATTTATGGGCTCACGGCAATCCGGTTATCTACTCTACGTGACTCCGCCGCCAGTCAAGCGGCGCGTTCGGCCTCCTCGCGTTCCGCCCAGTATCGCACGCTGCCTTTCAGGACGACCTCTCCGCCGTGCGTCTCGACCGTGATCCGGTTGGCGTCGACCAACGCGCTGAGTCGGAATGCCTCCTCGATCTTCTGCTTACAGCCAGCAGGGACGGAGGGCGACCGTCTCGGCGAACGGGCCGTCGACGACGGTGGGCCTTCCGCCCGAAAATTTGATGCGTGCCCCCTTCGAGCTCGGCTGCAGACCCGCAAGGTCAAGCAGGATTCCGGCTTTCGCCATCTCTTCGTCATCGCGGCAATCAGACTGTCGTCCGGCATTACGCCGGCTTCGGAATCCCCGCTGGCCTTGACCAACATCATAAATCGCATCGACCTATCCTCCTTCGAGTTTTACGCCGGTGCGAAGCGCACGACGGCGACCGGGGGCAGTCGCGCCTCCGGCATCGTCCACGAATCACCACCGTCCTCCGAGATCCACAAACCGCCGCTGGTCGAGCCGAAGGCGAGCCGCTCGCCGCTCTCGTCGACCGCCAGGCCGTGACGCCATACCAAATCATAGGCGTGATGTTGCGGCAGACCCTGGTGCAACACATCGAAGCTGCCGCCGCCGTCGCGGGTGCGGGCGACCACGACCTTGCCGTCTACAGGAATGCGCCGCTCGTCCTTGATCGCGGGGATGAACCAGGCGGTGTCCGGATCCATCGGATGCGCGGCGACGGCAAAGCCGAACTTCGACGGGCGGATCGCCGTCACTTCGCGCCACGTCGCTCCGGCGTCCTCCGAGCGGAAGACGCCATTGTGGTGCTGGCACCACACGATCTCTGGATGCGCGGCGCAGCGCGCCAGCCGGTGGACGTCCTGGAGGATCGGATTGTCGCGCTGCTCCGGCGGCATGTACTCGGCATACATGCCCCGGTTGATCAGACGCCACGAGTTCCCTGCGTCGGTGCTAGCCCACACGCCCGCAGTCGACACGCCGATGCGGATGTCGGAGGGGTTCCCCGGATCGATCAGCACGGAGTTGATGCCGGGCTGCTCGCCACCGGCGACGCCCGCCCACTGCCGGCGCTCGGGCATATGCCACAGCGCCTCGCTCAGCGACCAAGAAGCGCCGCCGTCGTCGGAGCGGAAGAGTCCACCGGGCATCGTGCCCGCCCACAGATGCCCGGCTGCGCCGCCCAATTCGAGCACCCAGATCTTGCCGAGCGACCAGGGATGCGGATCGTCACCGGCCTCCTCCGGCTTTGGCGGGAACACCGGGACCGCCATCTCGCGCCACACGCCGTCGCGGTCGCGGCGCCACAGCTTGGCGCCGAAGTGGCCGAGATCGAGCGCGGCCCAAACCGAGCCGTCGGGGTCGGTCAACACGGCGGAGACCGGATCGCCGAGGAACTGAACGTCGACGATTTCCCAGACGCCGTTGCTGCGCGCCAGCTCGAAGAAACCCTTGCGCGTCCCGACATGCAGCCAATTCGCCATGCTCCCCTCCGTTAACCACCTGATAATGCTTGTAAGACGTAGATCTCGTCATGCGGGCCGACCGGGTCGGTGAGCCGGACGCGGTCGTGCACCGGCTGGCCGTTGACATAGACGGCCACGTGCCGGCGCAGGGCGCCCTGGTCGTCGAGCACATAGCCGCGCAACGCCGGGCGGGACGCAAACACCTGGGCGAGCGCCGCGCTCACCGTCCCGCCTTCGACCTGTGCCGAGGGCGCGGGCAGAAACCGTTGCAGCACCGAGGTGAATGAGACCCTCGCCATGACAATCCTTGATCTTGAACGGTAATGTTGATATCAACATTACCGTTTTATGTCAAAGCGCAACGATCTGCCGTTCGAGATCACGCTCGAAGTGCGCGATACCTGCCTATGCCTGCACTTGCAGCGGGCGGCACGGGCGGTGGCGCGGCGCTTTGACGCGGCGCTGCGGCCGCTGGGTCTGACCAACGGGCAGTTCTCGTTGCTAATGTCGCTCAACCGCCCGGAAGCAGCGAGCATCGGCAATGTGTCGACCCTGTTGGCAATGGATCGCACCACCTTGACCGCTAATCTAAAGCCCCTCGAGCGCCGGGGCTTGCTGACAGTGACGGTCGACGATGCCGACAAACGCACGCGCCGCCTGAGCTTGACGCCGGCCGGCCGGGCACTACTGTGTGCCGCTGTTCCAGCGTGGCGGCGAACCCACGCGGAGATCGTTTGTCTTCTGACGGGATCCAGCTCCGATCGCCTGCGCGCCGATCTGGGTGCGCTTTCCTGAGCGCCGATTGAGCGTCTATCCAAGCGCACCCGATCTGTGCAGCGCCGCGATCTCGTCGGGCGAGAGGTCGAGCACCTCTCTGAGAACGGTTTCCGTGTCCGCGCCGAGTTGCGGAGCGGGTCCCGATATGCGGCCAAAACTGGCGCGCCAAGGCAGAGCCGGCAGAACGCCTGCCTTGTGGGCGTCCCAAAAACTGCGCTGTTTCAGATGATCGCTGTCGACGAGGTCCCGGGAGTCGGCGAGTGCCGCCGCCGGAATACCCGCTCGCAGCAACTCGGCCTCGGCGGCCGCGGCGGGTTTGAGGCGCAGCCACGCGGCGAGCACCTGGTCGATCACCGCGCGGCGCCGCTGGCGCTCGCCAAATCCGAGTTCGGCCATCGGCGCCAGGCCCGGTACGAGCGTGCAAAGATTTCGCCACTCCACGTCGGTGGTCGTGACGAGGCTGACCCAGTCGTCCTCCCCGGCGCAACGGTAGACGCCGTGTGGGGCGTGACAAGGGGATTCGTTGCCGCGCGGCTGCGGCGGGGCCACGAGCTGGGTCGCCAGTAGCGGTTCGGCCATGGTCCACAGCATCGCCTCGATCATCGAGAAATCGATCCGGGCGACACCGCCCGCCCGTCGGCGATGCCACAGCCCGGCGGCGACGATGAAACCCAGCATCAGTCCGCACATCGGGTCGAGCCAGGCGAGCCCGACCCGTGGTGGAACATCGGGATGGCGATTGAGCCCGGCGAAACCGGCATAGCATTGCAGCAGAGTGCCGTAGGCGACGGCGTGCGCCTCCGGCCCGGTTCGCCCGAGGCCGGAGGCCGAGACATAGAGCAGATCTGGGTTGAGGGCTTGCAAGTCGTCCGCGCCGAGGCCCAGCCTGTCCATTACGCCCGTAGCGAAGTTCTCGACGATGACGTCGCAGCGGGCGGCGAGAGCTCGCGCGATCGCAACCGCTTTCGGCTTCTTCAGGTCGAGGACAATGCTGCGCTTCGCCTGGCCGAGAACGGTGTGCAGCTCTGAACCACGGCCGGGATCGCCGCGTCCCGGAGCCTCGACCTTGATGACTTCGGCGCCCATCGCCGCGAGATAGCGCGTCGCCGTCGGACCGGCGATGACCCAGCTGAAATCGAGGACGCGAACGCCGGAGAGGGGCATCGGGCGAGGGTTCTGGTCCGCAGAATTGTTGCTCACGGCTGTCACCTGCAGCCCAAACGGGGATCCGGGAGCCTTGACCGACCGTCCCCCGAGCTCGATCCTTCGCCAGAACTTGCGGTGCGCGAGCTGCGGCGAGTTCGAGCTGTTCCGCCGGCTCGCGCAGCGGAAAGCTCGGCACATGTGCGGACTGAGCGCTATCGGCGATCCATTGCTTGCCGTATGGGCGGCTCCACGTGGACATCAGCGCATGGAGCGCGTCCCAATTGGCAACCCTCTCGGGTTTCGTGGCAAAGCGCGGGTCATTGCCCCAGTCGGGCCAACCCATCACCGACAGCCAGGACGTCCATTGACGATCTTCACGCGGCGAGATCGCGACATACCCGTCGCATGCCGGCAAGATCGTGACCGTGGCTCCGTTGCCGTCCGCCTCCCGTTGGCGCGGGCGGGCCTTTCCGGTGAACCCGGCTCGCGCCAGCTCGGTGATCGCCAAAGTTGCCAAAGCTTCGACGATCGCGACATCGACCACTGCGCCGGGCGCGGCCATTGCGGCGTGCATTCCGGCGCAGGCGCCGGCAAGGCCGCCGATGAAGGCGGATTGTTCGCCGACGGGGCGGATCGGCGGTTCCGCGAGATCGTCGACTTGCCCGGTCAATAGCCGGGCAATGCCGCTGGCGAAGAACAGCGTCAGGTCTGTCGCCGGGTCGTTGGCCTTTGATCCGGTCTGTCCGAAGGGCGAGATGTATACCAGCGCTGCGGTCGCATTACGCCGGCGAAGAGTGCCGGTGTCGCATTGCAGCGCGCAAAGCTCTTGGGGTCGTCCCTCACAAACGATCAGGTCGGCTGCTGCGATCGCATTGCGTCGCGCAGCTGTATCATCTGCGACGACGGACTTGCCATGATTGAGATAGGCCGCGAAAGGCGTCGAAATGTCCGGCTCGACGCAGCTGACATCCGCACCGACATCGGCGAAAAGACGTCCGCAAACGGCGGCAGCCAAGCCCTCGCCGATTTGAACGACCCGTAAGCCTCCCAGCAATGACATTTCAGTCCGCCTCGAACGGCTGCTCGCTTTCGCAAACAGCGTTCAATTCACTCCCGGGCGTGGCTGGCAACGCCCATTAGTCAAGCCACGAGTTGTCGAATCGCCAGCCGCTAAAAGAGCTATTTACCATTACGGTGACCCCATGCACCCGCGGTAAGGCAGGTCCCGAGGCAGTATTAATAAATGATCGGGCGGCCCGCGTCCTCCTGCAGCTGTCGGCGGAGGCCCGACCATAGCACGGAACCAACTGGGCAATCACCGGCGTTGCTTCGGTCAGGCGGTGGCTGCTCCTGCTCTCGCGGGCCGCCGTGACATTCGATGACGGAGGTCAATTCGATGACGGATCACGACAAAAAGACCGGCTGGTCTCTCACCACAGCGGCAGCGGCAATATTCTTCGGCTGCGTAACCGCGCATCCGGGCATCGCCCAGAGCGTCTCTCGCTCCGATGGTCCGATCGCCTGCGGAGAATTCCAGCGCGGCCCCAACGGTTCCTGGTCCGTGCTGCGCCAAACTACAATAAGCCCCCAAGGGGTGCAGCTGAACCTGGCGGCGGGGCAAACCTTCGCCAAGAACCAGTTTGTCAGCGGCATCGAGGTGACGACAGTTCTCGACCGCAATTGGGGAAGCCAATAACTAAGGCGGCAGGGGGAGACCGTGAACGAAGAAGCATCGAGCTTTGGCGGATGATCGCCGGAGGCTGATGATTAGGCGATGTGGTAGGATGCGTTGGATGCGGCCCAGAGGTGATCCCGACGCATGCGAAGGAGCGCTGGAAATGTTGCCCCACTGAGCGCTGGCCAGATAGCGCCTGAGCGCGGCCATGGGGCGGCGCTGTCGATCAGGCTCAGCGCGGCCATCATTACGGCGACCGTCGACGAGCCGCGTGTTCTGACGGTTCGCATCGGGCGAGAGCCGGTCGAGGCGCTGCCTTCCGGCCCGCTGGAGGTCGAGCACCGCACGCTTGAGGTCGGACTGCGCGCCTGGGTCGAGAGGCAGACCAGCCAGAGGCTGGGCTATGTCGAGCAGCTCTACACCTTTGGCGACCGTGACCGCACCGAAACTGGTGAGACGCGACCGGGCCGGGCCCTGACCGTCGCCTATCTGGCGCTGGTGCGCGAAGCGCGGCCGAGCGGAGCCGCCGAGGCGCTGTGGCAAAACTGGTACCGTTTCTTCCCGTGGGAGGACTGGCGTTCCGGCAGGCCGGCGGCGCTGACCCCGGTCGAGGAGCGTTTGCGATTATGGGCGGGGCAGGCAGCGACCGAAGCGGAGCAGCGGCTGCGCGCAGAGCGGGTCGGTCTCGCCTTTGCCGCTTCCTGGAACGAGGAGCTGGTTCTCGAACGCTATGAGCTGCTCTACGAGGCGGGCCTCATCCAGGAGCGCTGGCGCGATCTGGGACGCCCGATGCCGTCGGAGGATGGTCCGATTTTCGGGGTGCCGATGGCGGCCGACCACCGCCGCATCCTCGCCACCGCGATAGGCCGACTGCGCGGCAAGATCAAATATCGCCCGGTCGTGTTCGAGCTGATGCCGCCGGTTTTCACGCTCCTTCAGTTGCAGCGCACGGTCGAGGCGTTGTCGGGGGTGCGGCTGCACAAGCAAAATTTTCGGCGCCTCGTCGAGCAGCAGGGTCTGGTCGAAGAGACCGGCGGGATCAGCGCCACGACGGGCGGACGGCCCGCGCGGCTGGTCCGCTTTCGCCGCGAGGTGCTGCTCGAGCGTCCGGCCCCCGGTCTGCGGCTGCGGGCCGGCCGCCGTTCGATGTCATCTGTCGCTAATACCTAAATTGCCAGGTTTCCCGTTTATCTGGGATTAGAAAAACCTCGTCACTGTAGCCGGCGTGCTGTCGAGAAGCGGGCAGAACGGCGGAAGCCGTCGGGAAGCTTTGCCTTAGAGGTAATTTGTTCCTGGGTGTGGAACTCCCGACGCTCGCCGCGAATATAAATTGTCGCCACAACGACTCTCTCGTGCTGCCTGCTCGGACATCCTCGAAAACTGGCTGCAAACAGCTCGGAGTGAGCTGCCTGGTTTCCGCGCCATATCGACGCGGATTTAGGAATTGACAAATCAGGAATAAAAGGATATATTAGCTGAATATGCAAAAGTGACGGGTCCGGCAGACCGAGCGAGCCGCCTCGCGGGACTGCGTAGCGGCATGCCGAGGCTTCCCCAAGACGTGCCATTCATGACCGGATGGGATGCGGGATGCATCTAGGCGTTTAATCTCGTCAACCAGTTCCTCGGGGCTCCGCCAAACCGAGTTTCGTTCGGCCCGGGAGCGACGGCTGCCGCTTGGAGCAAGCCGTACTCACCGAATAGGCAGCTTAGAGTAAGCCTGCCGCGGACACTTAAGTTGGCTTGTCAGACGACAGATGGTCGCTGCGCGCGCTGGCAATTTGTCACAAGCACGAACCGCATCTAGTTAACCAGAGAGACTCATGGCGATCACGATTAGCAATTTAATTGTCAGTAATACCGTACCAGCTGGAACAAAAATCGGTGTCCTAACCACGACTGACGCCTCTGGGACCGTCATTCCGTGCAATTATATGCTGACCAAAGGGTCTATCGGTTACTTCGCGATTGCGGGCAACAATCTGGTAACCGCGTGGAGCGTGCCGGTGACGCCGGGACACTACTCGGTCCGGATTTGCGCAATAGGATCGAGTACCATATTCAGTGGCTCCGCAACCTTCACGGTCGATGTGGGGATGGCCGCTTCGCCGCCACCACCGCCGCCTACCATCCAACTTAACGGCTCTACGGGGCTGGTGACGGTATCGGCTGGCGCGACGATCGCAGCGACCGTCGCTAACGGCCCGGGCAATCCGGGCGATTGGCTTGGCGTCTATGCCGTCGGGTCAGTCAGCGGTCCGGGCAATCCTGCGTCGTGGAAATGGCTTTCCACCGATGACGCGAGAGGTTCGATCCCGCCGCCGCCGGGTGTAACATCTGGAACTGTTCACCTCGTTGTGCCCGCGCAGGCGGGGCGATATGAGGTCAGATTCTTCCTCAACAACGGCTTCGCCGTCGCCGCTACTAGCGCAGCAATCACCGTTCCGGGTACCGCGTCATCCCCGGTGCCGACTTCTGTCACTCTGACTCCAGCCAGCGTCTCACTCCCAGACAGCAGCCCAGTCGGCACTGCTGTGTCGACAGTCGCTGTCGCGACGAACGACGGATCCGCCTTCGCTGGCACGGTCACCATCGGCGTCAATAACATGATCGCGCTCTCGGGGTCGACCGTGGCATTGACACGCGGCTTGACCGCAGCGGACGATGGCGCACAGAGCTTCCTGATCACCGCAACTGAGAACGCGGGGACGGCCAGCGCGACGCTTGTGGTCGATGTCACGGCTGCTGCGTCGTCACCAACAGTTAAGATTATCGTAACTCCGAACACACCTCAATTACCGGACACGACCTCCGTGGGCGCGGTCGTAGCGACCTACACGGTGACGATGAGCGACGGATCGCCGTTTGTCGGCACGATCGGCTTTGGGCCACCGAACTTCGATGCCGGCGGCATCTTCGCACTGACGGGCTCCCCGACTAGCGGCAACGTCATCGTCAATCCGAACGGCCCCGGCGTAGGTCCCAATTTGAGCACGGTCACCGATCACATTACATTGATCGCGACGCAACCATGACGAGCTGATTGCATTTCTCGCCGCCAAACTGTTGGCCAGCTCGGCGGACGCCAGCCTCGGCCATGGTGAGAATGCCCGTGTGGTGGTGACCCATGCGCTCGGCCCACTGGAGACCTACATCTTTGAGAGATGACAGCGGCGCGACCATGGCGGCTGGTCGGCCGATCATCATCAGACGATCTCGTGGCGGAACCGTCATGCCCGGCGTACCGTCATCGACCGGATGTTGTTGAGGAGCGACCAGCGATGAAGCTCGGTTGGACCGCCCTGGACGGCGTCAGCGCCGGTCGTCTGTGGCTTCGTCCGTCGGGCCTAATCAGCGGCCGCGCCGCTACGGAGGCGATCGTCTCCGGCTACGCCCGGCCGCTGACCGATCCGGGTTTGGCGTTTAGTCTGATCGCGGCCCTAGGTCTCGGCTCCGACCGACACCCCGTCTCGGTGACGTCGTCCATTGCCGAGCTCGAGGTATGGATTGCCGGAGCCGGCGCGCGCTTCGGGCCTCGGGTGCGAGAGCAGCTTGCCCTCCTGGCAGCCCCACGATCGCCGTGGGCAGGGTTTGATCTCGATCGCCCGGTCGTCATGGGCGTCCTCAACGTAACGCCCGACAGCTTCTCCGACGCCGGACAGTGGTTTGATACGGAGCGAGCGGTCGCCCACGGCCGGGCACTGTTGGCGGCTGGAGCTGACATTATCGACGTTGGGGGCGAATCGACACGCCCCGGGGCCGGTGAACTCGATCCGGGAGAGGAGATTCTGCGCGTCGAGCCGGTCGTGCGCGCCTTGGCACACGCCGGCGCGGTCGTATCGATCGATACCCGGCACAAAGCGGTCATGGAGGCCGCGCTCGATGCCGGGGCGCGGATCGTCAACGACGTGTCGGCGCTGACGCACAACGCGGAGAGCGCTGCCCTGATCGCCCGGCGCGGGGCATCGATCGTGCTGATGCATATGCGCGGTGAACCGCGGACCATGCAGTGCGACCCGGTTTATAATTCACCGCTGATCGAAGTGCTGGAATTCCTGAAGCTGCGCATAGAAGCTTGCATTGCCGCCGGGATCCCCGGCGAAAATATTGCCATCGACCCCGGTTTCGGTTTTGGAAAGCGTGTGTCTCACAACCTGGAGTTGCTCTCCGGGATTGCCTCGTTCCACACTCTCGGCTGCGTCATCGTGATTGGCGTGTCGCGCAAATCGACGATCGCCCGGCTGAGCAAGGGCGAGCCGCCGCACGGGCGCCTGCCCGGTTCGCTCGCTGCCGCGCTATCCGCGGTTCAGCAGGGTGTTCAAGTCGTGCGGGTCCACGATGTCGCCGAGACCCGCCAGGCGCTCACCGTGTGGCGGGCCATTGCGGCGAGTTGAGCGGAATTCATCCGGGTGGGGCGAAAGCAGGTCGCCCCCGTTCGAGGATGGCGCCGACCCCTTCGGCATCGGGGAAGACGTCAAGCTTTTCGACCCACACCCGAACCTGCGCGACGCGCGGGTCGGCAAAGCAAGCGGTGCAGACCCGGTCGGCGAAACCCTCGCACAAATCGATATGTCCGTCGCTTGCGACTTCGCGGATTCCGGCTACAATTTTCTCGTAATTGATGATGCGCCGGCGATCCTCTCCGGGGAAGGGGTCCGCAGCCATGAGGTCGACCGAAACGCGAACGCGCTGCTTGCGCTGACGCTCACCCGCGCGTATCCCGATGCTGCACATTAAGACGAGCCCACGCACGGTCACCGTGTAGCGGGGACCGTCCATAGCGTTTTCCGGTCTGCGGATGGTCGTCGGGCTGCGTTCGATCATGCGCCTACCATGCCGAGCCGCGGCGAATGCCGCAATGCACTACTGCGCCTGCGGCGGGAGCCATCTATTCCGAAGGGGGCACTCTCTCCTCCTATAAAGAGCGGGAAAGGGCGGGAAAGGGCGGGCGGAGCCGGGCGATAGTCCGTTGGAGCGGAAATGACTGGGCAGACGATCGACATGCGCCGAACCAATAGGGTCCGACTATCGGCAATATTCCTTGCCTTTCTTCGCCTCGGCGTCGTGAGCTTCGGGGGCGGCACCGCCGGCTGGCTCTATCGCGAAATCGTCGAGCGCCGGCGCTGGATTAACAATACCGAGTTTCTGTCGGGCGCAGCTCTCGGGCGCTTCATGCCCGGTTCCGGAGGGGTCAACCTCACCGTCCAGGTCGGCCAACATCTTCACGGCGGCTCTGGGGCATTGGCGGCTGTTCTCGGGCTGCTATCGGGTCCGCTGGCCATCATACTGGCGCTGGCGGCCGGCTACACAAAAGTCGACCAAAGTGTGACTCTTCACGCCGTACTCGACGGCGTTGCGGCAGCGGCGATCGGCTTGACGTTCGCCACCGGTCTCAAACTCGTGCGGTTCGGGAGGGCGAGCGCCGGGCCTCTCGCCATTGCCGCTGCGACCGTGCTGTCGGTCGGCGTGCTGCGCTGGCCGATGATACCGGTTGTGCTCTGCCTCGCCCCGGTCAGCATCGGGCTGGCGCTTCTAGACAGACGAGGCGGCCATGCCTGAGGACTTCAGGACATTGCTGGCATTGGCGCTCGTGTTTGCCCCTTTGTCGCTGCTGTCGATTGGCGGCGGCGCGTCCCTCCTGGCCGAAATCGAACACCAGTCCGTGGGCGTTCACGGCTGGACGACGGAGCGGGAGTTTGCCAATCTCTTTGCGATATCGCGTGCCGCGCCCGGCCCGGGTACAATGCTCTCGACGCTGATCGGCTGGAAAGTGGCGGGTTTGGCGGGCGCCTTGACCGCAACCATCGCCCTTTACCTACCGTCATCGCTGCTCGTCTACGCTGCCGCTCGGCTGTGGAGCCGCTGGCGCGGCTCGGTTTGGCACTCGGCGGTCGAGCGGGGTCTGGCACCGATCGCTGCCGGACTGATCCTTGCGGGCGGGATCGCCGTATTGCGGGTTTCACCCGGCGGACCCGCCGTCTGGCTCGCAGCAACCGTTGCGACGGCCGTGATCTTATGGCGGCCGCTCCTTCATCCGCTGGTGTTATTCTTCGCCGGCGGCGTGCTGTTTGGCCTCGCCGAGGCGGTGGGTTTGTGGTGAACGATCTCTTCGCCTGTCGCGACCAGAGTTCGATTCCCTCGGTTCGCGACTATTCTCCCGGCGCGGGGGTCGGCTGGGGCTGCGACGAATCCGTCCGGCTACGAGCGCCTTCCTCCTCAAGCCACAGGCTGTGGTGTTCCCTGGCCCAATTGATATCCACGGTACCCCGGCCCATCGCCTCGAAGGCGCCTTCCATGCCGATCGTGCCGATGTAGATGTGGCCGAGCATGGCGGCGACGAACAGCATCGCAACCACGCCGTGGATGATCTCGGCGTTCTGCATCGTCTCGATCGATGTTCCGTAGAATGGGAATATCAGGACATAGCCGCTGACCGCGATCGCGCCGCCTCCCAGCACCACGACCCAGTAGATCAGCTTCTGGCCGGCATTGAAGCGGTAGGCCGGCGGATGGTCATGCCCGACCATACCGCCGCCGCGCCTCAGCCATTCGAGATCGATGCGGTTGGGGATGTTGCCGGCGATCCACATCAGGAAGATCAAGATGACGCCGAGAGTGAACGGAAAGCTCAGGTAATTGTGTGCGTATTTCGCCCATTCCGACCAGGCGGTGAAGGCCGCGGGGCTCATCAGCGGCAGCAGCTAGCGGCCTGCCGAAGGTGATGTTGAGCCCGGACAAGGCGAGGATGACGAACGAGGTCGCCGTCATCCAATGCACGAACCGTTCGGCCGCATTGAAGCGCACGATCGTGCGCCCCGAGCGTCCGCTTTCGATCCGCACCATGCCGCGCGACAGATAGAAGATGACGAGCACGCGCCAGCATGCCGAGGATCGCGACTCCGCCGATCACGCGCAGCGTCACCTCGTGGAAATGGCGCCAATCACGACCGGCCGGCTGCTCGATCGTATATGATTTCGTATCGGGAATGCTGCCGCGGCCCTGGATCGTCTTGAACTGTTGCAGCAGCTGTTCCTCGCGTGACCGCGCTCGCCGTCGGATCGACCGATTTCGGCTGCTGCGCCAACCCCGATATGGGAGACTACAGTCAGCGCAAGCAGCGCCAAGGCGCCGACGACGTTGCGAAATTTCGCGACCCCCGTCGTCATGCCAATTCCTCCCGTTCAATATCTTGTCGCCTCGTCAGCCGCGCCGCATCTCGTGCGGCCGGCGCCCTACGACGTGATGGTTTCGCGATAGGCGGTCTTCCAGCCCCAGGCGCCGGAACCATAGCCGCGCTTGGCCGCCCGGTCCTTGTAGATCTCCTCGATCACCTCGCCGTCGCCGGCGAGCAGCGACTTGGTCGAGCACATCTCGGCGCATAGTCGGCAATTTGCCCTCGGCCAGACGATTGGCGCCGTATTTCTCGTATTCGGCCGCGCTGCCGTCCGGTTCCGGGCCGCCGGAGCAATAAGTGCATTTGTCCATCTTGCCGCGCGAGCCGAAATTGCCGACACGCGGGTATTGCGGCGCGCCGAACGGACAGGCGTAGAAGCAATAGCCGCAGCCGATGCAGATGTCCTTGGAATGCAGCACGACCCCGTCCGCGGTAGTGTAGAAAGCATTCACCGGACATACCGCCTGGCATGGCGCATCGGTGCAATGCATGCAGGCCATCGACACCGAGCGCTCGCCCGGCTGACCGTCATTGATCGTGACGACGCGGCGGCGATTGATGCCCCACGGCACCTCGTTTTCGTTCTTGCAGGCGGTGACGCAGGCATTGCATTCGATGCAGCGGTCGGCGTCGCAGAGGAACTTCATCCGAGCCATTGCTACGCCTCCTACGCTGAAACGATCTGGCACAAGGTGACCTTGGGCTCCTGCATGCCGGTCGCAGGATCATACCCGTAGGTCGTGATCGTGTTGGCGCTCTCGCCGAGCACGACGGGATCGGTGCCCTCCGGATATTTCGAGCGGAGATCCTCCCCGCCGAACCAGCCGCCGAAGTGGAACGGCATCCAGGCGACGCCCTTGCCGACGCGCTCGGTGACAAGCGCCTTCACCTTGGCCCGCGAGCCGTTCTCGGCACCCGTCACCCACACCCAGCCGCCGTCCTTGATGCCGCGGTCGCATGGCGTCGGCCGGGCTGATCTCGACGAACATGTCCTGCTGCAATTCCGCGAGCCACTTGTTCGAGCGTGTCTCCTCGCCGCCGCCTTCATATTCGACCAGCCGGCCGGAGCTCAGGATCAGCGGGAACTGCTTTGGCAATTCCCTTGTCGACCGCGGCCTTTTGCGCCGTGAAGCCGATGTTCGGCAGCCGGAACTGCTTGGCGTCGGGCAACGTCGGGTATTTCGCGACCAGCTCGATGCGCGGCGTGTAAATCGGCTCGCGATGCACCGGGATCGCGTCGGGCAGGCCAAACGCATTCATCCGCGCCTTCGCATTGCCGTAGGGCACACAGCCGTGCATCAAGCGCAACGCGCTGGATGCCGCCGGACAGGTCGGTCGACCACGACACACGTATCGATCTTTGTCGGGGCTGCCCGCGACCTTCTCGATGACCTGCAAGCTCTTCGGAGCTGAGATCTTTGTCCCAGCCGAGTTTCTTCAGCACCGCCATCGTGAACTCGGGATAGCCGTCCTTGATCTCCGAGCCGAGCGAGTAGGAGCCCTCCGCGAGCAGGTTGACGCCGTCGCGCTCGACGCCAAAGCGGGCGCGGAAGGTGCCGCCGCCGTCCATGACGTTGAGGTTCGTGTTGTAGAGAAGCGGCGTGCCCGGATGCTTGACCTCCGGTTTGCCCCAGCACGGCCACGGCAGTCCGTAATAATCGCCTTTGCAAGGGCCGTCCTTCGCGCGCATCGTGACCAGATCGAAGTCTTTCTGGTTTGCCATGTGCAGCTTGAGGCGCTCCGGCGACTGGCCGCAATACCCGGTCGACCAGCTGCCGCGATTCATTTCGCGCAATACATCCTCGGCCAGCGGAAGGTTGTTGTCGACTTTGATGTTCTTGAACATCTTGTCGGCAAAGCCGAACTTCTTGGCCATCAGGTAGATGATTTCGAGATCGTTTTTCGACTCGAAGATCGGCTTGACGATCTGCTCGCCCCATTGGATCGAGCGGTTCGAGGCGACGCGCGAGCCGGACGCCTCGAACTGGGTGCAAGCCGGCAACAGATACATGTTGTCCTTGCGTCCTGCACTGACCGCCAGCGAGGCCCAAGTGGTGGGATGCGGGTCGGCCACCACCAGCAGGTCGAGCTTTTGCAGCCCCTTCAGCGATTCCGGAATACGGGTGATGCTGTTGCTGGCGTGTCCCTGCACGAACATCGCCCGTACGTTGTCCTTCTGGTCCACCTGGTCCTTCGGCAGCAGGACCGCATCGAACCACCGGGTCAGCGGGATGCCCGGCGTCTCCATGATCTTCTTGGTATCGAAGCGCGACTGCAGGTAGTCGTAATCGACCTCCCAGACGCGTGACCAGTGCCGCCACGCGCCCTCGGCGAGGCCGTAATAGAACGGCAGGGTCACGATATCGAGCCCGACATCGGTCGCGCCTTGCACGTTGTCGTGCCCACGGAAGATGTTCGCGCCAGTGCCGGGCTTGCCGACATTGCCGGTGAGCAGCAGTGCGATGCAGCTCGTCCGAACATTAGCCGTGCCAACGGTGTGCTGCGTCTGGCCCATGCACCAGATCAACGTCGCCGGCTTCTGTGTGGCGAACATCTCGGCGACGCGCTTCAGCTGCTCGCCGGGCACGCCGGAGACGCGCTCGACCTCCTCGGGCGTCCACTTCTCGATCTCTTTGCGCACGTCGTCGAAGCCGTAGACGCGCTGCGCAATGAACTCCTTATCCTCCCATCCGTTCTTTAGAATGTGCCACATCATCCCGTAGAGCACCGGGATGTCGGTCCCCGGCCGCAGCCGCACATATTCGGTCGCGTGTGCAGCCGTGCGCGTCATGCGCGGATCGACGACGATGACGTTCGCCTTGTTGAGCTCGGCACCTTCGAGAAGGTGCTGCAGCGAGACCGGATGCGCTTCGGCCGGATTGCCGCCCCAGATGATCTGGGTCTTGGAATTCCGGATGTCGTTGAAGCTGTTGGTCATCGCGCCGTAGCCCCAGGTATTGGCTACGCCGGTGACCGTCGTCGAATGGCAGATGCGCGCCTGGTGATCGGTATTGTTGGTTCCCCAGAAGGCGCCGAGCTTGCGAAAGAGATAAGCGCCTTCATTGGTGAATTTGGCCGATCCGAGCCAGTACACCGAGTCCGGACCGGATTTTTCGCGGATCGCGAGCAGCTTGTCGCCGATCTCGTTGATGGCTTGGTCCCAGCTGATCCGGGTCCATTCGCCGTCGACCAGCTTCAGAGGGTATTTGAGCCGCCGCTCGCCGGAGACGAGTTCGCGCACCGAGGCACCCTTGGCGCAATGCGAGCCGCGGTTGATCGGGCTGTCCCAGCTCGGCTCCTGCCCGATCCACACCCCATTGGCAACCTCGGCGGTGACCGTGCAGCCGACTGCGCAATGGGTGCAGACGCTCTTGCGGATCGTCGACTTGCGCGCCGGCTGGCGGCGGCGGTCCGGCCTTGGCTTGCCGCACGCTGCCGAGCGGCAAGGTGCCCAGCGCCGCGAGCCCGCCGGCGGCCAGACCCGGAGCGGCGCAGGAAGGCGCGGCGATCGACGCCATGATCCGACTGGCACGCGAAGACGGCGAGTTGGCCGCGCGGGACTTGACGTTCCGTTCGCTTGATGAGCACGCGCGCCTCCCTCAGCTCGGATACCGGTTGACCCGGTAATAGGTTTTGACCTCCTCGCTTTCGCGGTAGCGGGCCTTGCGCTTGTCGTCGTCGCTCTCGCTGTCGGCCAAGGCATCCGGCGCAAGGGGGGCGGCCGCCGCGGCCGCTACGCCGCCGATCGCGCGAAAAAACTGCCGGCGCCCGACGCGCGTCTTGGGTTCCGTTTTCATCGCCGTGTCCTCCCGTTCCGCGTGCCGGTTCAGGCCGCCAACGCGAATGCTTCCGTTTCGATTCCGATGAAGAGATGTCCGACCGCGCCGACATGGCGATAGAAATCAGCGCCCTTGGCCGCTTCCAGATCGGCGAAGAAGCGGCCGATCCAGGGCGCGAGATGTTTCTCAAAGACATGCCGTTGCTGCTCGGCCGTGGCGGCGAACTCGCCGCCGATCAGCCCGGCCATAATCTCGCACAGAATCGCGGCGTGATCCTCCGGCTCATGCTGCTCTTCGACACGCTCGATGCCGAGCGACTGCAACTCGGCACGCAATCGCGCCAGCGGCCGTTCGTTGAGAAAGCCGGTCAAATAATATGAGCCGTATGGCAACAGCTCGCCGCGCCCGACGCCAATGAACAGATCGAAGAATTCGTGCTCGATCCTGTCGGGGCTCGCCTCGCGGGCGGCCTGCGCCAGAGCTGCGTGCGCCACGCCGAGCGGTGTCGCGTCGCCGCGCAGCGCGGCGATGCGCTTGAGCAACGCCGCATCGGGAGCGCGCGCCAACAACACGGCAAGCAGTGCGTATTCCTGGGCGCGCGCCGCCTCTATCTCGTCGCGCTGGCCCAGCCGCTCGCGATAAAGATCCGGCCTCAGCATCGCCTGCGGGACCCCAGTACCGGCCTCCACTGCCAGAACACGCCCGGCCGGCACCCGCGACCAGTTTGAAGCCGTAAGTTGTGAAATGCCGATCCGGCGCGCCAGCTCGGTAATGCCGCCGGCGGCGCGGATTGCCTCTTCGAGTCCCTGATCACCCATCGAAAGCTCGGAAATAACCGTCCGGCTCAAGCGCCGATAACGCTAATACTGCCTCAAACGCGAGGTCAATAGCCTTAGGCTATGGCGCTACGATTATTCCGGCAATGCGCCGCCGTGTCGGCGTCGTTGCAACGGTGGGCGGAATTCGCGCGCTTCCAATTCATGCTGCGGTGCAAGATAATTTGCGTCGGCCCGAGGCCCGGCAGCGGCGTGATTGTCGCCAAGCTCTGGTTCTTCTTTGGCTCCATCCGTAATTTGATCGTCGGATAACCGTTCGGAAGCCGGGCGTTCGACCTCAGCAGCGTTCGGCTCGCCGAAAAGTTGACTCAGCAGCCGCCGCACTTCCTCTCCCGTCACCGAACCGAACCCGGGTACGCCGTCTGGCGCGGTGAAGTCCCACGAATTCTCGGAAAGCCCGATGAAGTCGCGGATCGCGGGCTCGGCCGACCAGGCACGCCGCAAGGCTGCGCGCGCCAAATCGGCGGGCACGCCGGGTGTCAGGAACGCCCGCACATCGGAACCAGCGCAGATCGACTCGATCGGCGGCAGGCTCGCGAGATCGACGAGCTGGCTGGGTTCCTGCGCAGAACTGGGAGCCTCCAGTGTGGCGCGTGGGGTGCGGTTCCCGGTCCTCTCCGGTGCCGGCCGGTCGCGTCTGGCTGTTGCCGTGCGCCGCTTCCGGCGAGACCATCGCGTCAGAAAGCTCTCGTCAGCGCTCATCGTGGCGCGCCTACCTTCGGCCTCGCCGTGCCAACGCCTCCGGATTGGCGCGATCACGGGCGCGCTTTTCAAAAATCCGTTCGACGTGATGCTCAGCGACGAAAGCGGCAACGGCGTCGCGCACCGACTCGGGCATCGCCACGGCTTCGACGATCGCCTGCACCGACTCGGTCAGGCCTTCGGCTTCGGCCGGATCGGCAGTGACCGCCGCGATCTCGTATGGCGGATCGTTCCAGGTCGCCCGCAACGCCACCCATACAGAGGGCATCCCCGTCTCCAGATTTCTGCGATAGTTGTCGGTGTCGGAGCGGTACAACTCGATCTCGGCCTCGCCGGCGTAAAAGGTCACAGTCTCCCCATCGGTCGCCAGAATCGTCCACGGCGACGCGTCGGGCAGGCCCGCGAGCACGGTCGTTGGCCGCCATATCACATCGGCCCAGCGCGAACTGGTCTTGCGCCGCTCGACGACAATGCCGACCGGGATCCGCAGCAGCGGCGAAACCGGGCTCATGTGACCGAAACCTGGTGCCGGAGGGGCATCATTCGACGGCTCGGTACGCCCAGACCGGCGGCCCAAGCGACGGCGCGCCCGTCGCCGGATCGAGCCATGAGGGCGCGCGTAACGCCGACACGAGACTGCGGCCCTCAGGGGCCGCGGCCACAGCCCGGATTAGCAGATTGCCGTTATCGGCGAGGCAGCGGCCCATTCCATCGGGTACCAGCTTCGCCAAATATTCCCTGGCAAGCGCCGCGAACCCGCTTTCCTGCCAGCGAGCGATTGCGACCATGAGGTGCCGGGCGAAGCCCTCGGCGAGCCGCTCGGCGCTGGCATCGTGGAAACCTTCCTCCGCGAGCGCGGTCGCCAGCGGATGCCGCCCAGCTTCTGCCTCGCGTGCCAATCCCGTGCGGATCATCGCGCCAAAGACGAGCCATTCCGGAACCGCTGGCTCTCCGCACCCGTCAGGCCAGGCCAGCCGGCCGCCGCCGACGAGGCCGCAATCGACGCGGATCGCGTCCGGCCACTCGATCGTGATCGGCTTTTCCGGCGGGGCGCAGGCCGCGAGCGCGTCGCCGAGCGCCACCATGCCCGCGTAGAAGGCGAGCCTGGCGACCGCGAGCGGCTCGTCGGGTTCCAGCACGACCGCGAACTCGGCGAGGTCGAACCGGCCTACGAAGAAGAGCGTTCCGGCGCCGAGCTCGCCCGCATGAGCGCAGGCGTGGGCAAACGCATCACCCACCTCGCGCAAGACCACCAGGCGGAACGGCGGCGGCAGTTCCAAGCTGCGTGCACCGGGTTTCCCGATCCGTGAGCGTGGCGCAAGCGGCATTTCCGATCCGAGCCTCAGCGTCGATCTGCTACAGTATAGCCTCGGATCGAAACGCGGTCAGGTCCGCCGTTACGGCGGCGGTGACGGGATGTTGGATGAAGGATCAGCGCACGCTCCTGGTTTGCTCCTGCGAAGACACGATGCCGCTCGACACCGGCGCGTTGGCGCGCGGATGCGCCGGCAGCAAGATCGTCAGCGGCCGCCAGCTCTGCCGCGCCGAACTCGATCGGTTCCGCGCTCTCGCAGCGTCGGACGCACCGATTACCGTCGGCTGCACACAGGAAGCCCCGCTGTTTCGCGAGGTAGCGGCCGAAAGCGGCGGTGACTTGAATTTCGTCAACCTGCGCGAAAGCGCCGGCTGGTCGAGCGAGGCCGCGAAAGCGGGCCCGAAGATGGCGGCGCTCGCCGCTGCCGCCGCCGTGCCGATCCCGGAACCCTCGTTCGTTCAGCTCGAAAGCGGCGGCGTCATTCTCGTCTACGGTTGCGATGAGCGCGCGATCGACGCGGCGAACCAGCTCAAAGATCATCTCGACGTCACGGTTCTGGTGAGCCAGGCCGATGACGTGACGCCGCCGCGCGTCAGGGATTTTCCGATCGTCAAGGGGACAATCCGGACGGCAAAGGGCCATCTCGGTGCGTTCGAAATCGTCGTCGACGATTACGCAGTGGCATTGCCGTCGTCGCGCAGGGCGCTGGTGTTCGGGCAGGCGCGGAACGGCGCGGTGTCGCGATGCGACATCTTGCTCGACCTCTCCGGCGGTCCGCCGCTATTCCCGGCCGCCGAGCTGCGTGACGGCTATTTGCGGGCCGATCCGGGCGATCGGGCTGCCGTGCTGGCTTCGGTATTACGCGCACGGGACCTCGTCGGGCGTTTCGACAAGCCGCGCTATGTCACCTTCACCGCCGATCTGTGTGCGCATTCGCGCTCGAACATCGTCGGTTGCCGGCGCTGCCTGGATCTTTGTCCGACTAGCTCCATCGCGCCGGCCGGCGACTATGTCGCGATCGATGAGAAGATTTGCGCGGGCTGCGGCCAATGCGCGGCGGCATGTCCAACCGGCGCGGCCGAATATGGGTTCCCGCCCGCCGAAGCGCTGATCCGCAAATTGCGCACCTTGCTGATGGTCTACCGCGAAACAGGGGGCGAGTCGCCGATCGTTCTGTTCCATGACGAGGACCACGGCGGTGCGCTGATCGACGCGCTGGCGCGCCATGGGGACGGATTGCCCGCCAATGTCCTGCCGTTCGCCGTCAACGAGGCAACGCAAATCGGCCTCGAAGCCATCACTGCCGCTTTTGCGTATGGCAGCGCGGCCGTGCGCGTGATCCTGCACGACAGACCGCGCCACGATGTTGCCGGCCTGCGCGATACCATCGTTCTCGGCAGCACGATCCTCGCCGGCCTCGGCTTTTCGGGTAAACCGCTCGGGCTGATCCAGACCGACGATCCGTTCGCCCTCGGCGAGGCGCTGCGCGCGATCGAGCCGGGCAACGCGGCGTCGCCGCCGGCGAGTTTTTTGCCGGCCGGCGGCAAGCGCGACGTGCTGCGCCTCGCGTTGCGCGAACTCCACCGCGCGGCCCCGGCCCCGACCGACACCATTGCGTTGCCCGCCGGAGCACCGTTCGGCGCGGTCGAGATCGACGTTGCGGGCTGCACCCTGTGCCTGTCTTGCGTCTCGGCCTGCCCGACCGGCGCCTTGTCGGACGACCCCGACCGGCCCTTGTTGCGCGTCGCCGAGGCGGCCTGCGTGCAATGCGGCCTGTGCAAGGCGACCTGTCCTGAAATGGTCATCAGTCTCGTGCCACGGCTGGCCTTCGACGCCGTGCCGCGCGTCCTCAAAGAGGAGGAGCCCTACCCTTGCATCCGCTGCGGCAGGCCGTTCGGCGTCAGGAGCACAATCGAGCGCGTCCTCGCCAAGCTCGAAGGATCGCACTGGATGTACCAGCAGTCGTCGCCCCGACTCGAGCTGATCAAAATGTGCGACGATTGCCGCGTCGCCATCGTCACCGAGGCGGAGTTCGACGCCCATGCGGCGCCGGCGCGGCCGAGGCTGCGGACCACAGACGACTATTTGCGCGAGCGCCAGGACGAGCCGAAGACGTGACTAGTTGGTCGCTCGCTCGAGAAAATTGACGAGGGCGTCGCGGTCCTCCTCCCGGCCGATGCGGTTGCTCCGGCATCTTGGTCCCAGGTGTGTAGGCGGCGGGGCCGATCTCAAATAATTTTGCCACCGTCTTCGGGGTCCACACGATGTCGAGCTGCCTCAGCGCCACGGAAAAAATGTAGCCTGGCAGAGTGGCGATTTGCCGCCCGAAGAGGTGGTGCAAGGTCGGGCCCGCGCGGTCGCCTTCACTTGGCTTCAACGTGTGGCAGGCGACGCAGGCGCGAAAGATCCGCGCACCCGGATCCCCCGCATAGACGCCCAACGGGTCCTCGGGGCTGCCGATTGCGACAGCGTCTTTCGGCTGGCCGGTTTCGGCATCCCAGCGACGGATCATCCGATCGCTGCCGCCGGAGAGCAGGGTTCGGCCGTCGGGCGCGAACGCGACCGCCCAAATCGGCAGGCCCGACCCGATCAGGCTGCGTGCGAGCGAACGCGTATTTCGATGGATGATCGCAAGCGAGCCGCTCGTGCTTGCCGCCGCAATGCGGCCACCATCGGCGGTTATCGCGAGACTGGTGATCGGAGAGGAAAACGCGGCGACCGTGCCGCACCGGCCTCCCTCCGGCGTCAGGAAATAGATTTGGCCATCTGCACCGGCCGTCGCGATTTCGCCGTCGGGTGCAACCGCGACCGTATTGAGCGGCGTCGGCAATGCCGCGACCAGAAGTGCGCCCGGCCAGCGCAGCGGCCAGATGCGAATGGTCGCATCATACCCGGCGCTGACCAGCGATTTGCCGTCTGCCGTGAAGGCGACTGCGTTGGCGTTTTGCTGGTGTCCTTCAAGCACGGTTGGTGCGCCGCCGGCAAGCGGCCACAAGCGAACCGTCCGATCCCATGACGCCGAGGCGAGCATCATACCGTCGGGCGACACGGTAAGCGCGGCTACCGGTCCGTTGTGTCCGTCCAGGATCGCGTCCGGCACCGGATTCCCAGGCGTCCAGATGCCGATCCTGCCATCCGCGCCGGCGGTCACCGCGCGGCCATCATTGAGAAACGCGACGGCGTTTACCGCGCTCTCGTGCAGACGCAGAACTTGCTCGGCGACGTTGCGGCGAAGCGACCAGCGGATCGCCGATGCGTCAAAACTCCCAGAAAGCGCCATCGTGCCATCGGCGGAGACCGCTAGCGCGCGGACCGGCCCACCATGGCCGCTCAATTGCGCCAGGGCTGGCGAGCGACCGGACACCGTCCCAACCAGCACGACACACAAGATTGGGCAAATCAGGGACAAACGCATAGGTCCCGCTCCAGCAACCCCGCGAGCCAGCGGCAATTTGCGGACCGCCGCGGCCACCATCGCCACGCGCTTGATACCCTACGGGGCGGTATCTTACCCTGAACAAGAACAACAGAAAGGAGGGCGGTAATGCCCAGCTTCATCATCGCATGCATCGCGGCGATCGTGATCGCGGTTGTGGGCGCTGTCGTCCTGAATCATGTGCAGGAACCCGTCAGCGTGGCCTTCTCGACAGAGGCCGTGCGGCTTTGATTGTCGCGATCGGCTAAGTACAAAGCTGGCAACAGCCGCGGCTGGTCGGAGACCGCGCGCCAAATTGGCGAGCCCGGCCAAGCGATCTGTGACCAGTTTCTCAGTTCGGGCACGCGGCCGAAATTACCGGCCGCAAGTGTTATCCTCGCGTGACGGGACAATTTCGGTGTTGAGACGGAATAGTAAATCCCAACACCTGGAACCCTTCGCACAAAATAATGTTTGTCGTATAACCCTTTATCCATTTAGCGCATAAGTTCTTTTTTACTCTGCTCGTGCTTGACCACGACGAGGGTCAGCTCGGTTCAAAGATATCCAACCGCCGTTCAGTATTGTGTGGCTCCGCCGTCTAGCGTGAAGCTTTCTTCACGGCGCTATTCTCGAGTGACGCGCGGCTCCGCTCCGGGAACAAACGGAGGAGCCCCTCACGTGAGGCGGGGCAGATGCCGCGCTCGGTGATCAGTGCGGTGACAAGCCGCGCCGGGGTCACGTCGAAGGCGTAATTGGCGGCGGGGCTGCCCGTCGGCGTCAGGCGGACGGCGACGCGCCGACCCTCCTCGGTCCAGCCTTCGATGTGGGTGACCTCGCGCGCGTCGCGGCGCTCGATCGGGATCGCCGCGCCGCTCTCGATCTCCCAGTCGATCGTCGGCGAGGGCAGCGCGACATAGAACGGGATGTCATTATCGCGCGCCGCCAGCGCCTTGAGATACGTGCCGATCTTGTTCGCGACATCGCCGCCCGCCGTCGTGCGGTCGGTGCCGACGATGCAGAGGTCGACGAGACCCTCGCGCATCACGTGACCGCCGGCATTGTCCACGATGACCGTATGCGGGACGCCGTGCTCGCCGAGCTCCCAGGCGGTGAGGCTGGCGCCCTGGTTACGCGGGCGAGTCTCGTCGACCCAGACATGGATCGGGACGCCGTCATTGTGGGCGCGGTAAATCGGGGCGAGCGCGGTGCCCCAGTCAACCGTAGCAAGCCAGCCGGCATTGCAATGCGTCAGCAGCTCAACGCGACCGGCTCCGCGCTTGCGCTGCCGAGCTTCGGCGATCAGCCCGGCGCCGTGCTCCCCGATTGCGCGATTGATCGCGACATCGGCCTCGGCGATCTCGCCGGCCCGCGCCATGGCCGCAGCAAAACGCCGGCTTTCGGGGACTTCGGACAATGCCCGCTTCATCTGCGCGAGGGCCCAGCGCAGATTGACCGCTGTCGGGCGCGTCGCAGCAAGCTTTGACGCCGCTGCTTCGAGCCCGCGATCCGACGGGCCCTCCGCGGCCGCGAGAGCCATGCCGTAGGCCGCGGCGGCGCCGATCAGCGGCGCGCCACGAACCTGCATCGTGGCGATGGCCCGCGCCGCGTCATCGAGCGTCTGCAGCCCGACGATCACCAGCTCGTGCGGCAATTGCGTCTGATCGACGATCTCGACGGTGCGCCCGTCGGCAGCGGGCCAGATCGTGCGCATCGCTCGGCCGCGGACGTTCATGGCGCCCCCTGTGGCTCCAGCACGCGCCCCGCCACTGCGTCGAGGCGAGCGAGGATTTCCGGATCGCGGCGCTCGGGGGCGGTGATCAGCGCGCCATCCAGAGCGTGCTGGCATCCTTGCCGGCAAGGCCCGGAATGCCGCGAAAGAGGCGGCACCACGCGCCTGATGAGCGCTTTTGCCCGTTCCGCATTGGCGAGCAGCACCCCGACGATCATGTCGACCGTGACGGCGTCGTGGCCTGGATGCCAGCAATCATAGTCGGTGACCATCGCGACAGTGGCGTAGCAGATTTCCGCTTCTCGCGCGAGTTTGGCCTCGGGCATATTGGTCATGCCGATCACAGCGCAGTTCCAGGACCGATAGAGCTCGCTTTCGGCGAGGCTCGAAAATTGCGGTCCTTCCATGACTATGTAGGTGCCGCCGCGCTTCAGCGCCATGCCGGGTTCGGACCCGGCGGCGGCCAGCGCGTCGCCGATCCGACCGCAAACCGGGTGGGCCATCGAGACGTGCGCGACGCAGCCCTTGCCGAAGAAGCTCTTGGCCCGCGCAAAGGTCCGGTCGATGAACTGGTCGATCACGACAAAATCCCCGGGCACCAGATCCTCGCGCAGGCTGCCGACGGCCGACAAGGAAACGATGTCGGTGACGCCACAGCGCTTCAGCGCATCGATATTGGCCCGGTAATTGATCTCGGAAGGCGGCAGCACGTGGCCGCGGCCGTGGCGGGGAACAAACACGACCGGCTGACGGTCGAGCGTTCCGAAGCAGAATTCGTCCGATGTCGCGCCAAATGGGCTTGCGACCCGCCGCCATTCAACGTCCTCAAGTCCGTCTATCTGATAGAGCCCACTTCCGCCGATGATGCCGATGACGGGCCCGGTCATCCAACTGGACTAGTGTGCGGTGGCCCAGATCTTGCGCTTGGCGGCGTAGAATATGCCCGCCATGATAATCAAAAACAGCATGACCTTGAACCCGGTGCGGTGGCGAGGCTCGAGATTGGGCTCGGCCGCCCAAGTCAGGAAGGTCACCACGTCATGCGCCATCTGCGGCACCGTAGCGGAAGTGCCGTCGGCAAAAGTAACGGCGTTATCGCTGAGCGGTGGCGGCATCGCGATCTGGTGACCGGGGAAATATTCGTTGTAATACATCCCCGTGAGCAGATTGAATCCAGGCGGCGGGTCCTTGTAGCCGGTCAGGATGCCAAAAACGTAATTGGGCCCGCCCTCGCGCGCTTTGACAATCATCGACAGATCCGGTGGCAATGCGCCGTTATTCGCTGCGCGGGCCGCCTGGTCGTTGGGAAATGGCCCGGGGATCGGGTCGGAGGGCCGGGCCGGACGCTGGAACATCTGGCCCTCGTCGTTCGGCTGCTCGTTGGTGACTTGATAGGTCGAGGCGATCGCCTTCACCTCGTCCTCGGTGTAGCCGATATCTATCAGGTCACGGAAATAAAGATGCTTGACCGGGTGGCAGGTGGAGCAGACCTCTTTGTAGACCTGAAAGCCGCGCTGCTCCGCCGCCCGGTCATAGGTGCCGAAGATCCCGTCAAACGACCATTGCTGGTGCGGCAGCGGAGGAGTCTCTTGGGCATTCGCGCAGAGGGCTGTCAGCGCCGAGACCAGCAGCACCAGCGCGGCAAGGATGGGCTTCGGCATCTCAGGATTTCGCCAGCGGTGCGCCGGCGCCGCCAAGTCGGGCACCACTGCCACCTTGTAGCACCGCCGTGGCGATGCTGGCGGGCAGCGGTCTGGGTCGCTCGAGCCTGCCGATGACCGGGAACAGGATCAGGAAATGGACGAAGTAGTACAATGTCGCGATCTGCCCGACAGTCACCACCAGGCCTTCGGGCGGATTGGCGCCGACCCAGCCGAGCGCGATCACGTCGATGACCAGGAGCCAGAAAACCCATTTGTAGACGGGGCGGAACCGCGCGCTGCGCACCGGCGAGCTGTCGAGCCACGGCACGAGGAACAAGAGGAAAATCGCCCCGAACGCCATGATGACGCCGAGCAGCTTGTTCGGCACCGAGCGCAAGATCGCGTAATACGGCAACAGGTACCATTCTGGCACGATGTGGTTCGGCGTCTGCATCGGGTTCGCCGGGATGTAATTGTCCGTGCTTCCCAGAAAATTCGGGGCATAGAATACGAAGAACGAATAAATCAGCAGGAATACCGCCAGCCCGAACAGATCCTTGATCGTGAAATAGGGGTGAAACGGCAGCGTATCCTGTGGCCCCTTCATTTCGATCCCCAACGGGTTGTTGGAGCCGAAGCGGTGCAATGCGATCAGATGGAGCAAGACTACGGCGAGGATCACAAAGGGCAGCAGGTAGTGCAGCGCGTAAAACCGGTTCAAGGTCGGATTGCCGACGGTAAAGCCGCCCCACAAGAACGTGACGATGTTCTGCCCGATCAGAGGTATCGCCGAGAACAAGTTGGTAATCACCGTGGCGGCCCAGTAGCTCATCTGGCCCCAGGGCAGCACATACCCCATGAAGGCCGTCATGATCGCCAATATCAAAATGATGACACCGAGTATCCACAGCAGTTCGCGAGGCTGCTTATAGGAGCCATAGTAGAGCCCGCGGAACATGTGGATGTAGAGTAGCGCGAAAAACATCGACGCCCCGTTCATATGGGCGTAGCGCAGCATCCAGCCGTAATCGACGTCGCGCATGATCCGCTCGACCGAGTCGAACGCCAATGAGGCATGCGGGGTGTATTGCATCGCCAGAAAGATGCCGGTGACGATCATCACGACCAGCATGATCCCGGACAGCGAGCCGAAATTCCACCAATAGCTGAGGTTGCGCGGTGTCGGATACTCGTACAGCTCATGCTGCAGCATCGCGACGAACGGCAGGCGGTAATCGATCCAGCGGATGATGCGGCTGGTTGCGCTGAGGCGGGTCTGGGCCATGGGCGGGTTCCTACCCGATCTTTATCGTCGTGTCGTGCGTGAATTCGTAAGGCGGCAGGAACAAGTTCAGCGGCGCGGGTCCTTGACGAATCCGGCCCGAGGTATCGTAGATCGAGCCGTGGCACGGGCAAAACCAACCCCCATAGGGGCCGCGGGGATCGCCGGTCTTCTGACCGAGCGGGATACAGCCGAGATGGGTGCAAACGCCGATTACGACGAGCCATTCCGTTTTCTTGACGCGCGCCGAATCCGGCTGAGGATCGCGCAAATCTGCGACGTTCACGTCTTGGGCGGCCTTGATCTCCTCCGGGGTGCGGTGGTCGATGAAGACGGGTTTGCCGCGCCACGCGACGGTCAGACGCTGGCCGACCTGCACGGGCGCGAGATCGACCTCAGTGGTGGATAGAGCCAAAGTGTCGCGTGCCGGGTTGAGGCTGTCGATGAACGGCCAAATCGTCGCGGCGACCCCGACAGCACCGATCGCCGTGGCGGTCAAAATCAGAAAATCGCGCCGCGTCTCGCCGGCATGTGCTCCGCTGACATTGTGCTGCGCCAGATCGGCCATCCAACCCTCATTATTTCGCGACCGCCGGTCAGGCCCCGCTAATATCGCAAGCTATACTGTTGAGAAAAGCGAACTATGCGACAGACTGCCGCATAAATGTGCAGCAAACCGAGTATAATCGAATAAGACTTACAGCGACCGCCCAAGAAGGTCAGCGGCTGGAGATCGCGTGCGTCTCGCCTTGTTCGAACCGGACATCCCGCAAAACACTGGGGCCTTGCTGCGGCTCGCGGCGTGCCTTGGGGTGGCCGTCGATCTGATCGAGCCGTGCGGTTTCCTGCTCGATGATCGGCGGCTCAAGCGCGCCGTCCTCGATTATACGGCTGATCTCGTGATCTGCCGTCATGTTTCGTGGCGGGCGTTCTTCGCCCGCCGGCCATCGCGATCACGGCTGATCCTGATGACGACGGCCGGGACCATCCCGCTGCATCAATTCATCTTTGCGGCTGACGACACGATCCTCCTTGGTCGGGAGAGCGCCGGGGTGCCCGAGGAGGTGCATCGCGCCGCGGCGGCCCGAATTGTCATCCCGTTGCGCCGCGGCGCTCGCTCGCTCAATGTCGCGCTCGCGGGCGCGATTGCGCTAGCCGAAGGATTGCGTCAAACCGGATTATTGCCTGAACCATGACCGAACAGCCTTCCTTTTCGCCCGACGCCGGCAGGTGCGCCATGGCCGAGGCGTGGTTTTCCGAGCTACGCGACCGAATCTGCGCCGAGTTCGAAACGATCGAGGCTGAATTCGCCGGCGCATGCCTCGAAAGTCGGCAGCCGGGCCGTTTCGAGCGCCAGGATTGGCAGCGGCCGGGAGGCGGCGGCGGCACGATTTCGGTCATGCGCGGGCAAGTTTTCGAAAAGGTCGGGGTCAACATCTCGACCGTGTCGGGCGAATTCTCGCCCGAGTTCCGCAACGAAATCCCGGGTGCCTCAGAGGATCCGCGCTTCTGGGCGAGCGGCATTTCGCTCGTCGCCCATATGTGCTCGCCGCTCGTCCCGGCGGCGCATATGAACACGCGGCACATCGTCACGAGCAAAGCCTGGTTCGGCGGCGGCGCCGATCTGAGCCCGATCTACCCCGACGAGGCCGCGGCAAAGGAGTTTCATGCCGCTCTTGCGGCCGCCTGCTCATCCTACGAAGGCGACTGTTACGAGCGCTTCAAGAAATGGTGCGACGAATATTTCTTCCTCAAGCATCGGGGCGAGCCGCGCGGCGTCGGCGGCATCTTCTTCGATTACCTCGACAGCGGCGACCAGGAGCGCGACTTCGCCTTCATCCGCTCGGTCGGCGAAGCTTTCCTCGGCGTGTTCGCGGCCATCGTGCGGTCACGGATGCGGCTCAGCTGGACCGAGGAGCAACGCCGCCATCAGCTGGTCCGCCGCGGCCGCTACGTCGAGTTCAACCTGCTTTACGACCGGGGTACCGTGTTTGGCTTGAAGACCGGCGGCAACCCGGAGGCGATCCTGATGTCATTGCCGCCGTTGGTGGCGTGGCCCTAACGGAACAGCCGAGGGAGAGGCGTGTTAGCGGAGTTGCCATGGCCAAAGCCAACATCCATCGCCGCAGTACGCTCGAAGAAATCTATCCGCCCGATGCTTTCGCCAGCGATGCGGCGCAGAACGGCCGCGTGCCGAATGCAGTGTTGCGCGGCGTTCGTATCCTGTCGGCCCCGGACAAGGCCGGAGATTTCGAATTCGAGCGGGCAACCCAGCAGATTGGAGAGGCGGCCTCGGCCAGCTTTCTTGCCCCGCACCGTCGGGAGGGAAGGACCGTAGACGCGGAACGCGACAGTCCGACGACCGTGTTGGCCGATCCCGAACCCCGAGCGGGGTACCAAGCCTTCCTCGCCGACATTATGGCGGTAGCGCAGCGCTTCGGCTTCGAGCCGGAAGAATCCCCCGGCCGCGACGAACCGCGCCTGCGCGGGTTGCGGCAGTGATTTTTTCGCATTGACCTCCCCCTAAGCTCCGCTCCGTTTGGTTAGGCTAACACCGTGGGCACCTCGCCGAGACCCACGGTGCAATGCCTTGCATTTGCCATTTTTGGATAGCCAGAGGCGGCAATAGCGGGCTACTTCCGCTGACGGCTTGACCCCGCGGGGTAAGGCGCGCGACATTCCGAGATCCGAAAGAAGCAGCCGTTAAGAACCCCGCACCGGTCCAATGGGAGCCTGGCCATGACTAACCTTGCCGAGTCGCGGACGCTTCCGCAGGCCGCGACGCGCCGCTCGCGCCGGATTTCGATCATTTGGATCGTGCCGCTCGTCGCCGTCGCGATCGGGGGCTGGCTGGCGTGGGACACGCTGTCCAAGCAAGGGCCGACGATCAAGATCTCGTTCGACGGCGGGGAAGGGCTGCAGGCCGGCCAGTCGCAGCTCAAGTACAAGGACATCGTGTTCGGCACGGTTAAGAGCCTGGCGCTTTCGTCCGACCAGACGCACGTCGTCGTCACCGTCGCCACAACCCGCGAGGCCGGCCCGCTGCTGACCGAGGGAACCGTATTCTGGGTCGTCAAGCCGCGGCTCTTCGCCGGCAATGTTTCCGGCATCGAGACCCTGCTTTCGGGGTCGTATATCGGGATGTTGCCGGCCGCGACGGCCGGCAAGAGCCAGCGGGAATTTGTCGGACGCGAGGATCCGCCGGTGCTCGGGGCGCATGTCGCGGGGCGCACGTTTTTCTTGAAATCGAAGCGTATCGGCGCGGTCTCGGTCGGCTCGCCGATCTTTTTCCGCGATCTGGCCGTCGGCGAAGTGCTCGGCTGGGACATCGCCGATATGGCGGAATACGTGACGATCCATGCCTTTGTTCGGGCGCCCTATGATAGCTACGTGCATGACCAGACGCGGTTCTGGAACGCTTCGGGGGTCTCGATCAAGCTCGGCGGCACCGGGGTCGACGTGCAGATGGAGTCGCTGAAGGCGCTGCTCCTCGGCGGGGTCGCGTTCGAAACGCCAGTGGCCGAGATCCACACAGCGGAGACATCCGAAGACCATGTCTTTCCTCTCTTCGCCGACCGGGAGACTGCGAATGCCGCCTCCTATACACGCGTGATCCCGGCGATTTCTTATTTCCCCGGCTCCGTGCGCGGGTTGGCACCGGGGTCCGAGGTCACGATGCACGGGCTCAAAGTCGGCGAGGTGACCGATGTGCGGCTTACTTACGACGCAGCTAAGGATGCCATCGTCGCCCCCGTTCGCTTCGAGGTCCAGCCGGAACGCGTCATCGGCGTCGGGAAACGCGTGTTCAAGACCGACGCGGAGTCGGTCGACGCGCTCCTCAAAAAGGGGCTGCGCGCGAGCTTGCAGAGCGCCAGCCTGATCACCGGACAGCAGAATGTCGCGCTCGAATTCGTCACCGATGCGCCGCCGGCGGAGGTTTCGATGGATGGCCCGGATTATGTGATACCGGCGACGGAGGGCGGCGGGTTCGCCGGCCTGACTGCTTCCGCGACCGAGCTTCTCAACAAGGTCAACACAATGCCGTTCGATCAGATCGGCAAGAACCTCGACGGCATACTGAAATCGGTCAACGATGTCGCCCAGGGCCCGCAAATGAAAAAGGCGCTGACCGAGCTCGCCGGGATGATCGCCTCGGCCCAGAACATGGTGCAGAACCTCAACAGCGGCCTCAGCCCGGCGGCGAAGCAGCTGCCTGAAGTGACCGCCGGACTGCAGAAGACATTGGCGAACGCCAACAAGCTGGTGCTGTCGCTCGACAACGGCTATGGCGACAACACCAAGTTCAACCGGGATATGGATCGGTTGCTGGCGCAGGCCAATGATGCGCTTCGCTCGATCCGAGCGCTGAGCGATCTGTTGGCGCGCCACCCCGAGGCATTGATCAAGGGCCGCCCCGACGGGGCGCTGGAGTGAGCGCCGCGAGGCTTGCCGCGTTGGTGCTGGCCGGCGTGCTCGCAGCGTGCTCTTCCCCGAGCCCGGTGCTCTACACGATCGCGCCGGTTCAGGGTCCGGTCCAGTCCGGCGGGCCCAAGGTTATCGTATTGCAGCAGATTGCCACCGCGCACTATCTGGAGCGCTCGCAGATCGTTCGCTCCTCGGAGAACTACCGGCTCGACGTCATGTCGAACGACTGGTGGGGCGAGCCGCTGTCGGCGATGCTCAGCCGAGTGCTGACCGAGGAATTGGGCCAGCGCCTACCGCAGAGCACCGTGATCGGCGAGACCGGCGCCGTCTCGGCGTCACCGGACGCTACGATTGAGCTGAACGTGCAGCGCCTCGACGAGGACGCCGCGGGCAACGTCGTGCTGCAAGCCCAGGCCAGCGTCAGCTCCAAGGGGCGGGCCGCGCCGGTGCTGCGCAGTTTCCGTTTTGTCATGACGCCGCCGGCAGCGGGCATCCAGGGCGAGGTAACGGCGATCAGCACAGCTGTCGGCCAGCTCGCCGACGGTCTCGCGTCGATGCTGGTGGGCCGGTGAAGCGGTCTTCTGGGAACTCGCCCGCGACCGAGCCCCAGCTGCGGGAGTGCCCAAGTTGCGGGCTGTTCCAGACCGTTCCCGCCTTAACGCCGGGCGAGACGGCTCAGTGCGTGCGCTGCCCGACGATCTTGCGGCGCACCACCAGGCACCGCATCGATCATATCATCGCGCTCACGTTGACCGCGTTCATATTACTTGTCGTCATGTGTTCCACGACGTTGATGAGCGTCGAAACCTCCGGCATCAGGCGCACGGCGGACCTATTCTCGGGGCCCGAGGAGCTGGTTCGGCAAAACATGGGCGAACTGGCCGTGGTGATCATCTTCGTGACCGTAGTGGCGCCGCTTATCAGGCTGGTCAGCACATTGTATGTGCTGGTCCGGTTACATGCGGCGTCGCCGCCCACCCACCTGCGCCGCGTCTTTGCCTGGGCCGAGAGGCTGCGCCCGTGGTCGATGCTCGAGGTCTTCGTGTTCGGCGTGTTTGTCGCCTATGTGAAGCTCGGCGATCTGGTGACGATCGGGCTCGCGGCCGGCGTCTATGCGCTGCTGGCCCTGACTTTCGTCCTCATCTGGATGGACTCCGCGCTCGACCGCGAGGCGGTGTGGGAGAGGCTCTTCCGCGGTAACCTTCGCGGCGGCTTGCCAGGCCTGGCAGGTGCGATTGGCTGTGAGACCTGTGGCCTGGTCAGCGTGCCTCAGCCGGACGACCCGCGCTGCCCGCGCTGCGATAGCACGCTGCACGAGCGCAAGCCGAACAGCGTGGCGCGCACCTGGGCATTGGTCATCGCCGCCGCGGTCCTCTATATCCCGGCGAATTACTATCCGGTGCTGTCGGTAGTACAGCTCGGCGCCGGGCAACCCAGCACGATCCTCGGCGGCGTCGAGGAGCTGGTGACGGCGCGCCAGTACCCTCTCGCCGCGCTCGTATTCTTCGCCAGCATCGCGGTGCCGATGCTGAAGCTCTTCGGGCTCTCGATCATGCTGATCACGATCCAGACCGGCCGCACGAGATGGCTGCGCGACCGCACCCGGCTCTATCACATCGTGCGTTTCGTCGGGCGCTGGTCGATGATCGACATTTTTATGGAGTCGCTGCTCGGCGCGTTGGTCGCGTTTGGCGCGGTGATCACGATCGAACCCGGCGCCGGCGCTCTCGCATTCTGCGCCGTCGTGATCCTGACGATGTTCGCGGCCGAGACGTTCGACCCGCGGCTGATGTGGGACGCGGCGGCGGCGCGAGAGCGGCCAGTGATGGATGCCCATCCGGGCTTCGCTGCCGGCGATTGACAAGAGCCGAAGCCATGCAACGCATTTAGCCGATAAGCGAGTCTGTCGCATCGGGGGACTTGGGTGAATATTAGTAAAAAACCTGAGAACCGCCGCGCCAATTACCTTGGCGCTGCTGTTCTGGTCGGTCTGCTGTTTGGTTTTTCTTACGCTGCCAAATCGACAGACATCAATCCACTGCGCCCCGCCGACACTTCCAGTCCAAGAGGGACGCTTCAAAGTTTCGTCGAGACCATGGACGATATCTATCTTCACATGGCGGAGGTCATCAAATCTTACGCCGCTTCCGGCCGGCTCTATCTCAGTCCAGAGGAGCGCCGGAACCAGATAGCGCTCCTTTCGAACGGATTTAAGGCCGCCAGAGCTCTGGACACCTCCCAAATTTTACCTGTTCTTAGAGACACTGTTACTATCGAGCGGGTGCTTCAGCTAAAGGAAATCTTCGATCGAATCAAACTTCCTTCTTTTGACGAGATCCCGGATCGGGAAGCGATGGCGAGAACCTCGTCGAAGCGATGGAGGTTGCCCGACACGGAAATCGACATCGTTCTGATCGAGGACGGACCGCGTGCCGGAGAGTATCTCGTATCGGCGGACACGGTCGACCGGCTTCCCCGGTTTTATGAACGCGTCAAAAAACTGCCCTACAAGCCGGGTCCCGCAAAGCAGCTGGCCGATGCCTATCAAGCGATCAGTTCGAACCGGGCGTCGACCATCTACGAAGCCTTTTCGAATTCGCCTTTGGGATTGGAAGCCATTGTGCCGCCCCGCTGGATGCTGAGCCTGCCGGCCTGGGCAAAAACCAACATCGCCGGCATCGCCGTATGGCAGTGGTTCGGACGCGTTTTCGGTTTTCTGGTCGGCCTGCTTTTCGTCTTCGGGGCCTATCGCCTGGCGCGCCGCCTTGCTCGGCGCAGAGGAGATGAACCGGGCTCGGGCTGGCATTCTCTGATGACCCCGCTCGCCGTCATTCTTCTGGCGGGGGTCTTCGGACCACTGCAGGACAAGATTTTGCACATTAGCGGGAGCCCGCTTGTCGCTATTGCGTTCGCTCAGACGATTGCGCTGTATCTCGGCGCTGCATGGCTGTCGATGATCGGCACCAGCATCCTCGCTGAAGCCATCGTGTCGTCGGAGCACCTGCGCGCCCGCAGCCTCGACAGCCAGCTGATTAGGCTCGGCATGCGCCTTGTCGGTATGGTGATTGCGATCGGGCTTTTGATTCAGGGCTCCTACGAGTTGGGTTTCCCGGCATATTCGATGCTCGCCGGTCTCGGCGTCGGCGGCTTGGCTGTTGCACTCGCCGCTCGCGACAGCCTGGCAAACCTGCTGGGCTCGATGCTGATCATGTTCGAGAAGCCCTTCCGGGTCGGTCACCTGATCAAGGTCTCCGGGGCCGAGGGGACAGTCGAGGATGTCGGCTTCCGCAGCACCCGTATCCGCACGGCGGATAACTCACTGATATCGATCCCGAACAACGCCGTCGTCAATGCGACGGTCGAAAATCTCAGCCTTCGTGCGGCGCGGCGCCAGCGCTTTTTCGTACAAGTCACCTACGACACTCCCCGTGAAAAAGTGGAGGCGCTGGCCGCCGGCATCAAACAGCTCATCGCCGATCACCCAGCGACGAACAAAACTAATTTCCAGGTGCGTTTCAACAATTTCTCTGACAGCAGTCTAGATATTCTCGTCATGTTCCATTTGACTGTAGAGGATTACACCACCGAGCTCAAAGAGCGCGAAGGGATCCTGCTGCAGATCATGGACCTAACGAAGGATATCGGGGTCGAATTCGCCTTCCCGACCCGCACGCTGCATATCGAGACCCCCTCGGTGACGGGAAGGTCCGAGGAAACAGCCAAACCGCGCAGCGCGCTTGGCGCTGTTGTCGGCGCTGTTCGAACGCAATACTGAGAGTTGTCTCGCTTCTATGACGACGCCGAGTATGCCGAACTCTAATCGACCCCCTCCGCTTCGCCAAAAGTCCTCGGCAGGAAGACTTGAGATGCATGAAGGCGAACCAATTATTGGTGTCGCGCGACAAATCGCGGCGGTCTGCATTGGCACAGTCATTAAGATCGCGATCGGCGTCACTTACGACAGCGACCTCACCCTCGCCAAGAAGCTGATCAAACAGATCGGGCTCGACCTCGCGCGCCGCTGATCCTCGAACGGGGCGCATGGCGAGGCCACAGCCCTGCTGGAAAGGACGCATCGGCAGCATCCGACGGACCGCGAGGTGCTCACCGCGCTCGTTTCGATCGCGCAAGATACCGGAGATCCGTGCAGCGGCGCTGTCGCACGCGCGAGCGCTCGCCGCGCTCGATCATGGAGACAGACAGATCCGCAAGCTTTGTTGGAGCTCGAAAAGCGCCAAGCCCACTAGGAGGGTGTTGGATCAAACAGATAGTGCGGCTCACTCCAGCATCTCCGCCCACACTACTCGAGCGGGTAATCGTAACGAATAAAGCCGTTGAAGCGAGCAATCCGGTCGTAGAGCGACCGCGCCGCGGCGTTGTCCTCCTTCGTGGTCCAGTAGAGCCGGTAGCAGCCGCGCTCGCGGGCGGCCCGGGCGACCGCATCGATGAGCCGGCGGCCGATGCCGCCGCGTCGGCAGGCTGCGTCGACGAAGAGATCCTGCAGGTAACAGACCTCCTTGGCCGTCCAGGCATGCGGGTGAAAGAGGTAGTGGGCGATCCCGGCGAGCGGCCCAGTCGCACCGCCGAGCCGCGCTCCCAAACCGTGGATCGTGCCGTCCGCGGCGATCAGCCGCTGCCAGGTGTCGTCGTAAATCTCTGGTGGCAGTCGGGTCTCGTAAAGATCGAGATAGCCGCGCCACAGCTCGGCCCAGCGGTCGCGATCTTGCTGGGTGATCGAGTTAACGACGATTTCGACCAAGACGGCTCTCCCCCTTCCCGGTATGCGATAGTACCATATCTGCGACATATCATCGGAGTTTCGCGATGTTGGTTTTCCGGCAGCTGTTCGATCCGCCGTCCTCCACGTACACCTACCTGCTCGCCGATGGCGGCAACGGAGCGGCGGTCATCATCGATCCGGTGTTCGAGCAGGTGCGGCGCGACGCGGCGCTGATCGAGGAACTCGGCCTGCGCCTCGCCTATGCCCTTGAGACGCACGTGCATGCCGATCATGTGACCGGCGCGTGGCTGCTGAAACAGCGGACCGGATGCCGGATCGCGCTGGCGGCCAACAGCGGCGCCGATGGCGCCGACCGCTACCTGGTGCAGGACGACGTGGTCGCGTTTGGCGATCGCAATCTCCAGGTGCGCCAGACCCCGGGGCATACGAATGGCTGCCTGACCTATGTGCTCGACGACCGCAGCATGGCATTCACCGGCGACTGTCTGTTTGTCAGAGGCACCGGGCGGACCGATTTTCAGCAAGGCGACCCGCACGCGATGTACCGCTCGATCCATCAACAGATCTTCACTTTGCCGGATTCGTGTCTGCTCTATCCTGCGCACGATTATCGTGGACTGACGGTTACCAGCGTCCGCGAGGAAAGGCGGTTCAACCCGCGCCTGGGGGGCGAAATCGGGGAAGGCGATTTTACCGGTTACATGAAGAACCTGCGCCTGGCCCATCCAAAGAAACTCGACGTGGCAGTGCCCGCCAATCTGAAATGTGGACAGCCCGAAACCGGCATCGGCATGACGGCGGAGCCGAATTGGGCGGTGCTCAGATATTCGTTTGCCGGGATCTGGGAGATCGATCCGCTCGGGCTAGAGGAACACGCGCCGGCGGTCCAAATCGTCGACGTGCGCGAACCCGAGGAGTTCACCGGCCCGCTCGGGCACATTCGCGGGTCCGTCCTGATCCCGCTGGGCGAGCTGGCCGACCGCGCCGTGCAGCTGGCGCGTGATCGCCCGATCGTCGCCGTCTGCCGCGCCGGCAGCCGCTCCGCGCAGGCCACCGTAATTTTGCGAGAGGCCGGGTTTGGCGACGTCGCCAACCTCTCCGGCGGCATGCTGCGGTGGCGCGCCGAGGGCCACGCCGTCGAAGGCGGCAGCGTTTAGCCCGATTAGAGAGGGTGGGCGCCCTGCGGCCGATGCAAACCTTACTTTCGTGTCCGACGACAATTCGCTGACCGGCCGCGTGCGGCGCTACGCGCAGGTGTCGACCGCGATGGGCGGGCTCGCGGCCCGGCTCGCGGGCGAGCGTTATCTCGGCCTCAACCTCGATCGCGGCCGGCACGCGGCCGAGCTGAAGGCGGTGCTCGGCGGCATCAAGGGGCCGCTGATGAAGGTGGCCCAGCTGCTCGCCACGATACCGGACGCGCTGCCCAAGGAGTATGTTCAGGAGCTGGTTCAGCTGCAGGCGAACGCGCCGGCTATGGGCTGGCCGTTCGTCAGGCGGCGCATGGCCGGGGAACTCGGCGACCGACTGGCGCAGCCGGTTTCGCGAATTCGACAGAACAGCGGCGCGCGCCGCTTCCCTCGGTCAGGTGCACCGGGCGACCGCGCTCGACGGGACCCGGCTCGCCTGCAAATTGCAATACCCGGACATGGCGTCGGCGGTGGAAGCCGATCTGCGCCAGCTGAAGCTCGCGATGAGCATCTACGAGCGCTACGACCGGGCGGTCACCACCGCGGAGATCCATGCCGAGATCGCCGACCGGCTGCGCGAGGAGCTCGATTACGAGCGCGAAGCCGCGCATATGCGGCTCTATGGCGAAATTCTGCGCGGCGAGCCCGGTGTCGCCGTCCCGGCGCCGATCCCCGAACTCTCGACCAGCCGCCTGCTGACGATGACCTGGCTCGAGGGTGTCCCGATCCTCGATATCGCGAAATCCCCGCCCGTGGAGCGCAATGCGATCGCAATGCGCATGTTCCGGATCTGGTACGTGCCGTTCTACTTTTACGGCGTAATCCACGGCGACCCGCACCTCGGCAATTACACGGTCGCGCCGGACAACACCGTCAATCTCCTTGATTTCGGTTGCGTCCGCGTCTTTCGCGCCTCGTTCGTCCGCGGCGTCATCGACCTTTACCACGCGCTGCAGCGCGGCGACCGCGACCTCGCCGTCCACGCTTATCAGAGCTGGGGCTTCGGCAATTTGTCGCGCGAGGTGATCGACGTGCTGAACCGCTGGGCGTTGTTCGTCTACGGCCCGCTGCTCGAAGACCGTGCGCGGCTGATCCAGGAAAAGGCGAGCGGCGTCTACGGCGCCGCGGTGGCCGAGAGCGTGCATAGCGACATCCGCCGGCTCGGCGGCGTCCGCCCGCCGCGCGAATTCGTGTTCATGGACCGCGCCGCAATTGGGCTCGGCTCGGTCTTTCTGCACCTGAAGGCGGAAATCAACTGGTACCGGTTATTCCACGAGCTGATCGAGGATTTCGACGAGGCCACACTTACTGCGCGCCAGCAGGCCGCCTTGAAGGCGGCGGGGGTGCCGGACGGCGGTGTCGCGCCCGCGCGCCGCGGGCGAAAGGCTCGTCGTCCGATTGACCAAAAGCCGCCTTGACCGACTCTTGCGCTGGCGGCACTAGGCGGGCACAATCTCCAAATCCAACCAACGGTCGACCTGACATGCGGCTGTTCTTTGTTCTCGCGCTTCCTGCGGTGCTCTCGACCGCTTGCACGCCGTTCATCCCGATCAAGGACGCGTTCAGCACCAGCGCGCTCAAGCCCACCGGCAACATCCCCCCGGAATTTGCCGAGTTCAACCGCTACGACCCACGGGTCAACGCGGTAGTGAACGAGCAGATGTGTGCCACTCCCTACATCCTGGACACCGAGAAGTCGCTGCGCGCCACGCCCGGCGAGTTCATCGCTTGGAGCGGGCGCTGCGAGCAGTACGAAATCCGGCTCGACAATTTGGCTGAGCACTTCACCCCCTGACAGCCCGCTCCGGGGTCAGCGGGAGGCCCGTTGCGCCGCAGCAAACTCGCTTCAAGGAAGAAAGGCAGCGCGTGGTACGTTGTGCCTTCACCAACGGGTCGGCAAAGCAGCTCCAGCATGTCAGAGGCGGTTCTGGTCACGGGTGGGGCCGGTTACATCGGCAGCCACGCCTGCAAGGTATTGGCGCGGGCCGGATACCGTCCGGTGGTTTTCGACGATCTTTCGCGCGGTCACCGCGAGGCCGTGCGCTGGGGCCCGTTGGTCGAGGGCAACCTCGCGGAACGCAGCAAACTCGCTGAGGCGCTCGACCGGCATCGCATCTCGGTGGTGATGCATTTCGCGGCTTATGCCTATGTCGGCGAGTCGGTCACCGATCCGGCCTTGTATTACGCCAATAACCTTGGCGGGTCCCTGGCGCTGCTGGAAGCGATGCGCGAGGTTGGGGTCGACAAAATCGTCTTTTCCTCGACCTGCGCGACATACGGCACTCCCGCCCAAGTGCCGATTCGCGAGACCATGCCCCAGTTGCCGGTCAACCCTTATGGCGAGACCAAGCTGGCGATCGAGCGCGCGCTCCACTGGTACGGCGAGGCCTACGGTCTGCGGTGGGTCTCGTTGCGTTATTTCAATGCTGCCGGCGCCGATCCGGACGGCGAGATCGGCGAACGGCACGAGCCGGAGACGCACCTCGTCCCGCTCGTTCTGGGGGCGGCGCTGGGTGACCGGCAGCAAATCGACATCTATGGAACCGATTACCCGACCCCCGACGGGACGGCGATCCGCGACTACATTCATGTCCAGGACCTCGCCGAAGCGCATCTGCGCGCGCTGGAACACCTCCGCGCCGGGCAGCACAGCGTGGCGCTCAACCTCGGCACCGGCCGCGGTCACTCAGTGCGCGAGGTGATCCGGACTGCCGAGACGGTCAGCGGCAAATCAATCCCATGCCGCGAAACCGCACGACGGCCCGGCGATCCGCCGGTACTGGTCGCCGACCCGGGTCTTGCAGCCAAGCTGCTCGGGTGGCGCGCCCAAGTCTCGGATCTCGACACGATCGTTCGCACCGCGCTGGCTTGGCATGTGAGCCGCTCCGCGCAATTTCGACGCGCGGAAGAAAATTCATGATCGCCCGTTATGCGAGCGCCGCCCCGCTCGCGGGTTGGCTGCTGCTGCAGGCATCCCTGGAGCTTCCGTCATGACAATGGTCGAAACCGAAGAGGTTGTGGCGCAGCCTCTTTCGGCGGCAGCAGCAAAGCTTGACCCTTCCACGCCGGTCCGGGTGCAGGGCAAGTTCTTTTTTATCGGCGACAAAAAGCACTTCGTCAAAGGCGTCACTTACGGCCCCTTCCCAAAGGGCAGCCATGGGGCGCAGTTCCCCGAATACACGGTCGTCGATACCGATTTCGCGCTGATGGCCGAAGCCGGCATCAACACCGTCCGGGTCTTTACGGTGCCGCCGCTCTGGCTGCTCGATGCCGCGCAGCTGGTCGGTTTGAAGATTCTGGTCGGGCTTCCGTGGTCGCAGCACATCGCCTTTCTCGACAGCCCGGCAGTTCAGACGCAAATCCGCGAGACAGTGGCGGCCGAAGTCCGCGCTTGCTGTCGTCATGCGGCGGTATTCGCCTATCTGATCGGCAATGAGATCCCGCCCGATATGGTGCGCTGGCACGGCGCCGACGCGGTGCGCCGCTTTCTCAGAAGCCTCCTTATCTGCGCCAAAACCGAGCATCCGGAGGCGCTTGTCAGCTACGCCAATTATCCATCGACCGAATATCTGACGGTCGATTTCACCGATTTCGTCTGCTTCAACGTCTATCTACACGACCAGCCCGCCTTTCGCCGATACATCGCAAGATTGCACAATGTCGCTCTCGACCAGCCGCTGGTGCTGACCGAATTCGGAGTCAGATTCATTCGGCGAGGGAGAGGAGGGGCAGCGGCAAGTCCTGTCCTGGCAAGTGCACACCGCCTTCGAGGCCGGCGTCGCCGGCACCTTCATCTTCGCCTGGACCGACGAATGGTTCACCGGCGGGCATCTGGTCGAGAATTGGGCCTTTGGCCTAGTCGACCGGGAGCGCCGGCCGAAACCGTCGTTCGACGAGGTGGTGCGCCAATACACTGGCATGTTGCCGCCGCCTTTGCGACGGTACCCGCGAGTCTCGGTTGTCGTCTGCGCCTACAATGCCGAGCGGACGATGGATCAGTGCCTGGCTTCACTGGCGGTCCTCAATTACCCGGATTACGAGGTCATTGTTGTCAATGACGGTTCGTGCGACCGAACCCTGGAGATCGCCGAGAGCTACGAGTATTGCCGCATCGTCAGTCACCCCAATAAGGGTTTGAGCGCCGCCCGCAATATCGGGGCCGAGGCGGCGACCGGCGAGATCGTGGCTTACACGGACAGCGACTGCGTTGCCGACCCCGACTGGCTGATCTACCTCGTCGCCAAGATGGATGCGGGCAATCTGGTTGCCTGCGGGGGGCCGAATTTTCCGCCGCCCGAAGACACTTTGGTCCCCGCCGCCGTCGCGGTCGCCCCCGGCGGTCCGACCCATGTGCTGATCAGCGACGAAGTCGCCGAGCACATCGCGGGCTGCAACATGGCGTTCCGCCGCGCCGTGCTGCAGCAGCTCGGCGGATTTGATCCGATCTATCGCGCCGCCGGCGACGACGTCGACATCTGCTGGCGTTTCCAGGAGGCTGGATACACGATCGGATTCAGCCCGGCCGCCGTGGTTTGGCACTTCCGCCGAAATACAGTCGCCGCTTATTGCGCACAGCAGCGTGGCTACGGCAAAGCCGAGGCGCTCGTCTATTCGAAGCACCCGTTCCGCTTCAACCTGTTCGGACAGGCGAAGTGGCTCGGCCGCATCTATGGCGACCTCTCCACCTCGCTGCTGTTGTCGCGTCGTCCCGTCATCTATTCCGGGGTGTTCGGGCGCGGTTTGTTTCAGACGCTGTACGAACCGCCTTCTTCCTTGACTGCCTTCCTGCCGTTGAGCTTCGAATGGAGCGCCGCGTCACTCCCGCTCGCCCTGGCGGGAATTATCGGCGGCGGGTGGTGGTGGTTGCTGACCGTTCCCCTTCTCGTTACCTGGGTCATGTGCGTCAACGGCGCCCACAAGGCGCCGATCGACAAGCGATTTACCGGCCTCAAAGCGCGAGCCTTGGTTGCGCTATTGATTTACCTCGGACCTCTGCTGCGCGGCTGGGAGCGCATCAAATGGCGCCTCAAGGAATTGCGCACGCAGGACCATATCGGCCCGGTCGCGACCGAGCAGCGCGCCCGCATCTGCTGGGGTGCGCGAGCCTTCCATCTCTGCTATTGGAGCGAGACCGGAACCGAGAAGGAGGCGCTGATCGGCGGCTTGATGGAGTTTCTCGTGCCGCAGAAATACTTCGTCGTGCCGGACACCGGTTGGAGCAATTGGGACCTGAAAATCTCACGCGGCCTGTGCAGCCGCGCATTGGTCCTCGTCTGCACCGAGAACCACGGCGGCGCAAAGCGGCTGTTGCGGGTGCGCTGCGCGATGCGCCTTTCCCGCTTCGCGTCGTTTCTGCTGCGCAGCTGCGCCGCGCTGACGGCCTTCGCGTTGATCCTCGGCTGGCCGCTGACGGCTGCCGCGATCGGCGCCGCCGGGCTGATCAGCTCGACGTGGATGGTGTGTCAGCTCGTCGGTTTTGGCAGACTGATGCACCGTATTATCGAGGCCGTCGCCAAACCGATGCCGCTGATTCCCGTCGAGCCGGCGGCAAGAGCCCCGTCGCCGATCCGCGCTTCCCGCACGGCCTGATTTTGCTGACGAAACTTTTGCCCTATCTGCGGCCATATTGGTGGCCGGTCGCCTGGGCGCTTGCGCAGGTCTTCCTGATCGCCGGCTTTGAGCTTCTCAAGCCGTGGCCGCTGCAGGTGGTCATCGACAATGTGCTTGGCGGCAAGCCGTTTCCCATTGCCGCATTAGCGTCGACATCGCCGACGGGACTGCTGCTGCTTGCCTGTCTCGGCATTATCGTCGTGCATCTGGGCGCCGGAGCGCTGACCCTGCTGCACAACTACACGACGATCGGTGTCGGGCAGAGGATGGTCAACGATTTGCGCGGTGCGCTATACGCTCACCTGCAGCGGCTGTCGCTCGCCTTCCACAGCCGGCAACGGGTCGGCGATCTGCTCTATCGGATCACCGCGGACAGCTTTGCCGTCCAGACCATGATCATGAACGGCGTGCTGCCGATCCTGTCGGCCGCCGTGCTGCTCGGAGGCATGCTCGTCGTTCTGCTGCCGCTCGATCCGACATTGACGCTGTTGTCGCTGACCGTCGTTCCCTTGTTGTTCGGTCTGATTTTCGGCTTCAACCGAAAGATCGTCGATGTCGCGACCGAAGTGCGCAACACCGAAAGCCGCGTCTATTCCGTCGTGCAATGGGCGATGTCGTCGATCAAGCTGGTCCAGGCCTTCACCAAGGAGGACGAAGAACATCGGCGCTTTATGGGCGCGAGCGGGGAGAGCCTGCGGGCAACCCTGCGGCTCTACAGCTGGCAGACGCTCTATTCGGGAGCCGTCAACCTGGTGATTGCCGGCGGCACCGCGCTCGTCGTCTATGCCGGGGCGCGCGCCGTCATGTCGGGGAGGCTGTCGGTCGGCCAGTTGATCATTTTCATCTCCTATCTCGCCCAGCTATATGTGCCGATCAACCAGATCACCCAGAGCTGGGGGCTGATTGCTGGCGCTCGGGTCGGGGCGCGCCGGGTCTTCGATGTGCTCGACACCGAGGCCGATCTCAAAGACGGGAACCGCAGCTTTCCTGTGGAAGGAGCGCGCGGCGACATCGCCTGGCGCAATGTCTCGTTTCGCTACCGGCCGGAGACGCCGGTACTGAACGCCGTCGAGCTGCGTGTGCCGGCCGGCGCCAAGATCGCCGTGATCGGCCCGACCGGCGCCGGCAAGTCCACGCTTCTCGGGATGCTGCCGCGGTTTTTCGACCCATCGGCCGGAGTGGTGGAAATCGACGGCGTCGATCTGCGCGAGTACAAGCTGAAGTCGCTGCGCAGCCAGATCTCGATGGTATTGCAGCCGCCCCTGATCTTTCCGCTTTCCGTGCGGGACAATATCGCCTACGGGCGCCCCGGCGCGCCCGATGCCGAGATTGAAAAGGCGGCTCGGCTGGCGCGGATTCACGATTTCATCACCTCGCTTCCGGCTGGGTACGACACGGTGATCGGCGAATCCGGAGTGACGTTTTCCGAAGGGGAGAAGCAGCGGATCACGATTGCCCGGGCGCTGCTGCGCGATGCCCCGATTTTGATTTTGGACGAGCCGACCTCGGCGCTTGACGTTGCGACCGAGGCGCTGGTCATGGCCGGGATCGAGCGGCTCGTCGCGGCGCGGACGACCTTCATCATCGCCCACCGGCTGTCGACAGTGCGGCGCTGCGACCGCATCGTCGTGTTGCGCGACGGCATCATCGTCGAGGAGGGCCCGTTGCCCGAACTGCTGCGCCGGGACGGTATCTTCTCGGAATATTACCGCACCCAATTCGCGCCCGAGGCCGGGCACGACGCGGAGATGCGCCTCGAGGCCTGACGAGCCGAGCATTCGTTTCAGACGCGCGACCCGCGCAAAGTGCCTTTCAGTATGAAACTCTAGAGCACCTTTGTGGGACCAATTACGCCGTGGAAAACCTGGTCGGACTTTTCCCCGGCACTTGGTCTTGACTGCGATCGACCAACCGACCCATCGGGAATTTGTACCGACAACGCCGATCACTTCGATCGAGCGCACCAAATTAACGATTGATTGTTGCAAAGCAATGACCTACCCCCTAGGGTGGTTATTGTCGAAGGGCGCCACGGCGCGCCTGACTTGATCTAGCCGAGACCTGGTCGCCTGAGTGTCAGGGGACATCCACGGTTCGGCGGTATGGGGGAAGGGGGAAATGGTCGCCGAGATACCGAGCCGGGGAAGCGGCCGCTTCCCCGAAATTCGCATCAATTTGCGCACGGGCAGCCGATCGTCTCAGATCGTTTTGCGGCCGGCGGCGCAAGTCGCGGCAGCATCGGCGATCGTCGCGCTTGCCGTCATGGTTTGTTGTTTCATAGTCAACCGGTCCGGCTATCAGCGCGCCCTGGCCGACGAGGAAGCGGCCGTGGTCCGTGCCCAAACGACGAACGCTGATCTGCGGGACGAAGTGGCGAGCCTACGCGATAAGCTTGCTCTCGCTGTCCGCGATCGCCAACAGGCCGCATTGGCGGGCCAGCTCGACGCGTTGCGCTCCGCGGCGGCGGTCGAGCCGATCGCCGAACTCGGACACCGGCAGAAAGGGACGAGCGTTTTCCGCCTGGCGGAGCTGATCGAGACGGACCCCTCTCAATCGGCAGTTGGTCTGCCACGGCCCGAGACACTGATTTCCGATGCGCCGCCCGAACCGAAAGACCAATCGCGCAGCGTTGCAGACCTTGCTCGCCAAGCCGTCGCGGAAGTTCGGCGCTTGCTCGCCTCGACCGGTCTGAATGTCGACCGCCTCTTCCCGCAATTGGCCCAGGATCGCGGCGGCCAAGGCGGTCCCTTTGTGGCGCCGCCGAAAGCCGATCCGCCGGACGCGATGACGCCGGACAAGATGGAGGAGCTCCGCAGCTTGATGAAATCGCTGCCGCTATCGGTGCCGCTCGATTATTACCAGCTCGAGAGCCGGTTCGGCCCGCGCCATGACCCGTTCAATCACCGCTCGGCGTTCCACACCGGGATCGATCTGTCGGCGCCCTACATGTCCCCGGTTCATGCCACCGCGGCGGGGATCGTGACCTACGCCGGCTATTACAGCGACTACGGCAAAGTGGTCGAAATCGATCACGGAAACGGCATCGCCACCCTTTACGCCCATCTTCACCGCTATATCGTATCGGTCGGGCAGAGGGTCGCCGAGCATGAGCAGGTCGGCTTTCTCGGCAGCTCCGGCCGCAGTTCCGGGCCCCATGTGCACTATGAGGTCCGGGTCAACGACGAACCGCAGGATCCCGAAAAATTCATCGGCTTGGCTCGCGTCATCCCAGCCGCGGAGAGGTAGGTTGGAAAGTATCAGTGGCGACAGGCTGGGCGACACAGCCGTGCAGTACTGGACGCGCCTTGCGCAGAAGGTGATGCGGGAACAAGGTCCATCGTGGTCGGTAGTATCCGGAAAGTTCTGCAAAAGCCGCTGAGGCGGATGGTCATGGTATGCGGGTGATGTCGCAATCACCGGATCCTTTGGCGAGGATGCACACCATGACCAAGAGGCAGGGTAAAGCTGGGACGATCGAAATCAAAGCCCTTGTGAGGGAGGACGAGGAGTTTCTGCGAGCGCTGGTACGGACCGCGCTGCAGGAGGTGCTCGAAGCGGAGATGACGGAGGCGCTCGACGCCGAGAAGGGCGAACGGGCGGCGGGCCGAAGGGCTACAGGTCGGGCTATTACGGCCGGACATTGATCACGCGGGTCGGCAAACTGGCGCTGCGGGTGCCGCAGGATCGGACCGGGCGGTTCGCGACTGAACTGTTTGAACGCTATCAGCGCTCGGAGCGAGCGCTGGTGGCGGCTCTGGCGGAGATCTATGTGCAAGGGGTTTCTGCAGTCCCGGTCTATTGCCGGGACTGCTGGAGGGCGAGCCCCGGACCCACCCATGATCAGCGTCTCATCTCTGCGTCCGTTTCTAAGAGGACGGCTGTAAGGCACGCAACTCAGTACGTCAGCACGCAAATGCGGGTTACCATTGCGGCGGTGAGGCTCGGATGGGCACGGTCCGACCAGCCCGGAGGCGGTGCGAAGGAAAGGGCAGAGGCAGCAGTTTGAGGATGCTCGACGAGAGAATATTATGATGGTCGAGCAAGACCAAAAACCACGAACGTGACCTCGTTGGAAAACAAGATTAGAAATTCTCTGCGCGCCGCGATGGGAAGCGCCAATCGGCTAAAGCTCGGTCCCTTTGGCGCCAACTGCTCGTCCGGCCGCGCCGTCAGGATGGTGCCTGAACGCTGGTCGGAGAGCTGGCCGGATTGCGTCAAGCTGGCGGAAATGGCGGATCGTGCCGGCATCGAGTTCATGCTGCCGATCGGGCGCTGGAAGGGATACGGCGGGAGACCGATTACCAGGGGGCCACATGGGAGACTGTCGCTTGGGCCTGCGGACTGTTGGCTAAGACCAAGCGGCTCTGAAGTAAGCATCCGCGAAGCCGAATTACGCGCGCGCGTAGGCGAAGGGAAATTCGGCATCGACCTAATATTTAAAGTTATACACCTGTTCGCATGTATATGGTAGACGGGGCTGGGAAGACTGATGCATGCGTTAGAGGCGCTCGAATGCGGCCCGGCTCGATCGAAATATGACCCTATTCTGGGGACCGAGATGCTCGAGCGATTGGCGGATGGCGATTCTCTCGCGAGCATCTGCCGCGATGAAGGAATGCCGGATAAGCGCAGCGTGCGACGATGGGCGCGAAACCACGGCGAGTTTGGCGATCAGTACGCAATCGCGCGACGGCTTGGCTACGAGAAGCGTGCTGATGAGCTACTCGAAATCGCCGATGATGCGTCCGCCGATTGGATCGAGACCGAGAACGGCCACAGGATCCTCAACCGCGCCCGGCTGATGATCGACACCCGGAAATGGTTGCTTTCGCAAGGTGCTGCCAAAGGTCTACGGCGACCATGTGACTGTTGCGGGCGACCCGGATCAGCCGATCCACGTTGTCCGCAGGATCGACTGGGGCTCGCTCTCGGATGGAGAACTCGAGGCGAGACGTTCGCCCTCGCTGCGCAGCGCCGGCTCCATGCGGCGCAGGGAACGGAAGCGGAGCTCACAGTCGACAATCACGCTCTGCTTATAGACAGATAGCGGCGCGGGTCCAGTTTCCGCGATCCCCGCTTCCCTGGCGAACGGTGTCGGGGTGGAGGTACCTGGCGGGGTGGAGGTACCTGGCGGGGTGGAGGTACCTGCCCATCTCGTGGGCCAAGACGTTTTCGGGCTTTTGGGGCGGAACTCGTCCCGGAACCCGCCTCACTCGCCTATGGAAAAGCGCAATCCAGGTGGAGGATTATGATTCTATAAAAAAAAGTAGTCGATTGATTTTACAATCATTTCCGTCGGCCTTGGGCGGACATCCCCTCCGCCACTCCAAATCCAAAACTTCAACATCATCAGCGATTAGCTCATGGAGCTGGGTACCTACCCATAAATTCACCCGCGGTCATTTTGATGCCGGTGGCTCTCCATTGCGGATCGTGGATGCTCAGCCCACCCTTTGTCCAGCATGCTGGGGCAGGCCAGGAGGGGCTTCTCCCCAGCTTGCGTCGCGATGCCTCGTCATCGGAACCACTGCCTGAGCTCGATGTGGAAGCCGTTGGGGTCGCAGATCTCCGCCCTTGAGTAGGTCTCGCGAACCCTCGGGCCCCAGACGATGTGGACACCTTTGCTCCTCAGATAGTCGGCCGTCTTCTGCATGTCGTCGACTTCGAGCGCAATCATACGGTACCCGAGATGCGCGTTCCGTGGAGCGGGGGCGACAGCAGCGCCCTCGTACGTGATCAACTCGACCACGGTGCCGGCTAGATCCAGATAGACCAGATCGATGGGCACACCTAGACCTGAGCGCTCGATCCGGTCCCGGGTCTTCACCGTGAATCCCAACACTTCGGTGTAGAATTGCACGGTTCGATCCAGTTGGTCCGTGACGATCTCGACGTGGTCGATCCTCTTGAACATCATTCGCCTCTTAAATTTCGTTGACCGAGATCCCGCTATCGAAGCCGCCGTAGGATACGCCCTGCCCATGCTGCTTCGCTCAGCGGAGCTGCGCTGCATGAGAGCGAACAGTGCCTCCACCCATCGCGGCAAGGCTTTCTCGTCCTCACCGGGCATGACCGTCTCGTGGCCAATTAGTGAAGATCTTATCACCCTATGACGGCGCCCCCGCGAATGGCTTACGAGGGAAATTCGAACTGACACACTAGAGCGCTCAGCTACGCAAATTCTCGCGCATCGTGGCGCCCGTATACTCGGTGCGCAGCAAACCGCGCCGTTGCAATTCGGGCGTCAGCATGCGGGCGAATTCCTCCCACATGACCGGCGAGATCGTCGGCGTCAGCACAAACCCGTCGCAGGCTTCGGATTCGAACAGATCCTGCATGGTGTCGGCAATCATCGCCGGCGTGCCGACCATCAGGTTGCGTGGCCGGCGTATCGCCTCGGCGAAACTGAGGCCTTCGGCCCGCATGGTCTGGCGAATGCGGTCCTCTAAGCCTCCGTGCCCTTGATGACCCTTGTTTCGGCTGAGCTCGACTTCGTCGCTGGTCTTACTGAGATCGGCGCCGAGCATTGCCGAATTGGTCGCAAGGACCATTTCGAGCGGCACCAGGGAGCTTAGATATTCCGCCTTCTCATATGCGATCGATTGGGTCTCGCCGAGCACGATCGTTGTCGACGTGCATATCGCGCAATCATTCGGCAAGCGGCCGAACCGAGCCATCCGCCCCTTGATGTCTGCGTAGAATTCGATGGCGTCTTCCTTGGAGCCGGACGAGCAGAAGATCGCCTCGGCCCAGCGCGCGGCAAAATCGCGGCCGCGCGGCGACGAGCCGGCCTGCATCAGCACGGGGCGTTCCTGCGGACAGCGCGGGATCGTCAAGGGGCCGCGGGTGCGCACATAGCGGCCCTCGTAATCGGTATAGCGCACCTTCTCCGGGTCGATGAATAAACCGCTCTCCTTGTCCATGACCAGCGCATCTTCCTGCCAGGAATCCCACAGCGCGCAGCACGCCTCGACCACCTCGTCGGCGCGGTCATAGCGCACCTCTTTCGAGGGCAGATCGGCTAAGCCGAAATTGCGCGCCTCGAAATCGGTGGTCGAGGTCACGACGTTCCAGCAGGCGCGGCCCTGCGAGAGATGGTCGAGCGAGGCCAAGATGCGGGCCAGATGATAGGGATGGTGAAACGTCGTCGAGAGCGTAGCACCCAGCCCCAGATGCCGCGTCGCTCGCGCCATCACCGGCAGCACGATCATTGGGTCAAGATAGGAAAGCTGGCCGCCGTAGCGCAGATAGGTGTCGAAGCTGCCCTTGTAGATGTCGGGGAGGCCCAGCGTGTCGGCGAAGAAGCAGCCGTCAAAGCGCGCCGCCTCGAGCACCCGCGCCATGTGCTCGTAGCGCTCTGGCTTGAAGATATCGTCGAGATCCGCCTCGGGGTGGCGCCACGCGCCCGCGAGCTGCGCAGTCGGGCCCGTCTTGACATAGGCCAAGAGGTGCATCTTGCGGTCGCGCATCGCTCCTGACTCCTCAAAGGACGGCCGGTCATCGCCAAACAGGAGGCGAGATATAGGTGGCGAACGGTACCAGATGTGGCGCGCTTGGACCAAGATTCGGTCGGAAAGTTCGAGATCCACAACGTTTCGGTAACTCAGGGTGAAGCGCGGGTAGAGCCAAGTTACCCAGACAGGGCCGGCTGGCGCTATCGGCTGAAGAATCAGGAATTCTTTCAACCTTAACAAAAAATGGTATGATCTTAACTATACGTCCAAGGTTTAATGATCATGAGAACATTCGCTGGCCTGCTGACTGTGGCATTGACGCTCGGCGCCTGCGCCACAGGCAGCTATGACCCGCAGCCGGTCACTGATGACACCGCGAGGGGCAGCGCACTCGCTCAGATCATGGCCGAGTGCCAAGAGCAAACCCTCGCACCCGAATTCGATATGATCCGGTCAAGGGTCAACATGTCGATGACCGGCGCCAGTCCAGCGCCGTTCATGTTGGCGAACATGGAAGTTCCTACCGCCGCCGAGCGTATTCAAATTGCCCGCTGGAGCGCGATTCGCGATTCCTGCTCTCAGCGTGTCGCCGCGTTGATTAGCGAGCCACCTGCTGGGATGTCGCAAGGGTTGTGCCAGAAGGTCGTCGAGATCACTGAGCACAACAGCCAAAGGCAGCATGCCCTGATGATGGCGCTTGCTCGCGGCGAGATGCCCTATGGCCAATTCGTACAGGAAGACACGCTGATCGGTGTCAGGACGGCTGCTGCGATACGGCCCTTCACTCAGGAAGCTGGAGTGATCGATCAGGCCGCCATAGCGGCAGCCGCTGCCGATCAAATCGCACCGGCCTCAGACGCATTCTTTGGCAATCCGGTCGGCGCAACTCGAGAGCCCCTTGGCGACGCCCACGATGCCGGCGCGCTCGGGGACAGCGCACTCGCTCAGATCATGACCGAGTGCCAAGAGCAAGCCCTCGCACCCGAATTCGATATGATCCGGTCAAGGGTCAACATGTCGATGACCGGCGCCACTCCAGCGCCGTTCATGTTGGCGAACATGGAAGTTCCTACCGCCGCCGAGCGTATTCAAATTGCCCGCTGGAGCGCGATTCGCGATTCCTGCTCTCAGCGTGTCGCCGCGTTGATTAGCGAGCCACCTGCTGGGATGTCGCAAAGGTTGTGGCAGAACATCGTCGAGATCACTGAGCATAACAGGCACAGGCAGCATGTCCTGATGGCGTCGCTTGCTCGCGGCAAGATGTCCTACGGCCAATTCGTGCAGGAAGACACGCTGATCGGTGTCGGAACGGCTGCTGCGATGCGGCCCTTCACTCAGGAAGCTGGAGTGGTCGATCAGGTCGCCACGCTGCCGATCAAAGCGCCGCGGCGTTAGGCGCATTCTTTGGCAATCTGCTCGGTGGATAAGGTCGTGATCGTCGCTGTGGTTTCGCTGCGCTTTTCGAGCGTCTGCTTGTAGAGCGCTGTATCGCGTCCGACTGCGGCAAGATTGCTCAAACTCTAGCCGGATGTCTTCGGTTCAGCCCTCAGGTACTTGTTGAACCAGTCCAGCGTGTGCTGCCAGGCCTCTTTGGCTGCGGCTTCGTCGTAACGGGGGGTTGTGTCGTTGTGGAAGCCGTGATTGGCGGCTTTGTAGATATGACCCTCGTGCGGCACCTGCGCCTGCGTCAGGACGGCATCGAACGCTGGCCATCCGTCGGTAATCCGCGAGTTGAGTTCGCCGTACTGCGCATTTATGGGAGCCTTGATCTTAGCCGCGTCGGCAGCACTCGGTTGAGTTCCGTAGAAGGGAACTCCGGCGGCAAGATCCGAGCCCATCCGCACCGCCAGCTGGTTTACAATGCCGCCGCCGAAGCAGAACCCTACGGCACCAACTTTGCCAGTGCTGTCCGGGCGCGATTTCAGCCACATTGCCGCAGCGAAGAAGTCTTCTGCCATCTTGGCGCGGTCGAGCTGGCTGAAAAGCGCCAAGCCCTTCTCGTCATCTCCAGGATAGCCGCCCACCGACGTCAACCCATCGGGCGCGAACGCGATAAAATTCGCGACCGCCAGTCGTCGCGCCACATCTTCGATGTACGGATTGAGGCCGCGATTTTCGTGAATAACGAGAATTGAAGGCAGCTTGGTCTCATTCGCCGGCCGCACGAGGTAGCCTTTGATGCTCCCGTTGCCCTTCGGCGACGCCACGCTGATGTACTCCGCGTTGATCCGTTTGTCGTCTGCAGGAACTTGCACCGCCCAAGCATAGTTCGGCTTGAGCATCTGGAAGAGCGCAGCCGCGGTAACACCGCCGACTGCAAATTTTTGTGCACCATCGAGAAAATCGCGGCGACTGATGCCGCCGTGCACGTAGCCGTCGAACAGGTTGAGAAGCTCCTGAGGGAAATCTGATGCTCTCTTCCGTTCCATTTGTCTGTCTCCCACCATGGGCCAAATGCGGATGGCTGTGTGCCGGGGCAGAGAATATCATCAAGATCAATTGGTCCGCGATGGCCAATGAGAACCCGGGAAGGTAATATTCCGGTCCTGCCCACTGGGATGCGCCCCCGAAAAACCGGGTTCGCAATTTGGCCGGAAGGCCGCTCATCCCACAATAGAATTTCCACGTGAGTGTTTAGCCTCGATAACTGTGGCGGAGGAACGAGCCGTGATCCTCCATTTCGAGCCGCCGCCGACACCAGACAGAAAGCGGCCGTTCGACACCTGATCGACCGAGGCGACGAGCTTGGCGGTCTGGATCGGTCGCCCTGCTGCACCAGGGTCAGAAGTAACGAAACGGGACATTATGACTTACTTGTTAGAGTTCGCGAGCTGTTCCACTTCTTGAAAACGCCAGAGTCGTTACGCATTTGCTCGAAGAAAAGTAGCGAGGAGGAACTCTGCTATGCCGCAGCCGAAACGCAACTTAAAGGCAAAGCCTCGAAGCAAAGCTCTATCCGTGGCCGGAATCGGCGGCGCCTTTTTGGCGTCATCGACCAGCGGATCGGTGGCGGATATACCGCCGGAAAGTATGGCGCCGTTTCAGGTCCTCAACCTGGGTGAGGAGGAAATCTCGGACGTCAGCCTTGCGACTTTCCATTTCGTCGACGGAGAAAGCCTGGAAATGCCGCTGCCACGGGTACAGCTCGCTCGAGGAGGCTGCGGCGGCGGATGCGGCGGATGCGGCGCACACGGCGGCTGCGGCGGACGCGGCGGGTGCGCCGGCTTTAGAGGCTGCGGCGGCTGCGGCGGACACGGCGGGTGCGCCGGCTTTAGAGGCTGCGCCGGCTTTAGAGGCTGCGGGAGGGGCTGTGGCTTTGGAGGCTGCGGCGGCTGTGGTTGGGGCTGGGGTTGGGGCTGTGGTTGGGGCGGCTGCTGCTTGTCATGGGGAGGGTGCGCCTACTGCTAACCGGGCTACTTTCCGATTACGTAGACACGCGCAGGTCGTGAGAGCCGGATTTGACCGCGTTCGGTCTGGCAACGAGGTCTTGTTTGCAGAGCGCGACGGTGGCGCGCGCGTCAGGCGTGTGCGCGCCGCCGGTTGGGCAGCCAATTCATCGTGAAATTCTAGATTCAGAAAAGCTGGTGTGCGATCCCGGTAATGGAGGGTGGGCAATCGAAGAATGCGTCTGGCGAGCGCGTCCAGAGCCGTAGCGAAGGTGCGTGTGCTGACCTCATGATAGGCAATCAGGGAAACCGCTTCACCCAGCAAAACGGCAAGGGCATTCCGCAGTTCGCGCCGAATTTCACCGTCTATGTGCTGCCGCCCGATGTCGTGTGCCTCTATTCGGAGGACCGGAAGTTTTTGCTTCACGGCCAGCTCTATTTTGCGCTCGCCTCCGCGATAGCTAAGGGCGAAAAAAGTTTTCGGGAGCTCGTTCGCGAGCTGGAGCCGGATTTTCCGTCCGACAAAATCCACGAGGCCTTAACGCGGCTGCTCGACCGCCACTATGTCATCCCGACGTCGCGCTGTTCGAATGGCGCCGCGGCCGCCTATTGGGCGAGCCTTGGGCTATCGCCGGAGACTGCGGAGCGAAATCTCCAGAAATGTCGTGTGCGCATTCAATCGATCAATGTGGAGGGAGTGACGGAACTCGGGGCCGCCCTGAGCGAGCTAGGCGTTCGCGTCGTCAAGCGCTCCCCCGGCCTGACGGTCACGTTGGTGAACGATTATCTCGAAGCGCAATTGGCAGAATTGAATGGGCGGCATTTGTCGGACCGCACTCCCTGGGTGCTCGTCCAGCCATCCGGCATTTTCCCCCTGGTGGGGCCGGTGTTCCGCCCAGGCGAAAGCGCCTGTTGGATGTGTCTTGCCGAGCGGATGAAGAGGAACCGGGAGGTCAAGGCGCTCCTCGACCGCACACAGGCCCGCTGCGTCGCCGTTTCGCCATTGGCCCGGAACACGTTCGGACAGAGCGGCGTCCAGCTTGCGGCCGTCGAGATCGCCAAAGCGATCGCCACCGGTTTTCGCACTCAATTGAGCGATCACATCATCAGCCTCGACCTGTTGGGCTCGACCATCGTGAAGCATAATGTGGCGCTCCGTCCGCAATGTCCGAGCTGCGGCCGCGAGAAGCTGCGTGATCCCCGCCGTGAGCCAGCGCCGATCGAGCTTGGCGCGGGCAACAAGCTGGTCACGACGAGCGGCGGGTACCGCAGCGTTTCGCCGTCGGCCACGGTTGCGCGTTTTCGCCGGCACGTGAGCCCGCTCACCGGCGTTGTCTCGCGTCTCGAGCGCATTCAAGCCGATTTGCCCTTGAACACCAACTACCACGCCGTGCACAATTTTTCAGGACCTTCCGAGACGGTCAATGAGCTCAGAGGGGGGTTGAGCAGCGGCAGTTTCGGCAAGGGCAGCACTTCCGAACAGGGCGAAGCCAGCGCGCTCATGGAAGCGATCGAGCGCTATTCCGGGATTTTCCAGGGCGACGAGATCAGAGCAAAGCGGCGCTTTGCCGATTTCCCGGCAGGCCAGGGCATCGCCCCGAACAAAGTCCTACTGTTTAGCGACGCACAGTTGCGGCGAAGCCGGATGCCGACGCCCGGTTCGGGCGATTTTGGTGCGGTCCCGGCGTTATTCGATCGATCGGCCGAGATGGACTGGTCACCGGTCTGGTCCCTGCGCGACAGGCGCTTCAAATATCTTCCGACCAGCCTGTTGTATTTCTTTTACAAGGATCCCGCCGCCTTTGCAGCGGATTCCAACGGCTGCGCGGCCGGCAATACGCTCGAGGAAGCCATCGTCCAGGGATTCCTCGAGCTGGTGGAAAGGGATGCATACGCGATCTGGTGGTACAATCGATTGCAACGGCCGCAATTAGACCTCAGCCAGTTTGATGACTCCTACGTCCGCGATCTGCAAAGGCAGCTGGCCGAAAGCGGTCGCAAGCTTTGGGTGCTCGATGTCACCAGCGATCTCGGGATTCCGACCTTTGTGGCGGTAACGCACTGGATGCAAAACGGGCGGGAAAATATCGAATTCGGATCCGGCGCGCACTTCGATACGAAAATCGCCTTGTTGCGTGCGCTGACGGAGCTTAACCAATTTCTGTCCCTGGGTCTCATGGGCGGCGGGACCGGGGAGAAATCGAGCCTCGACGGCGCCACTCAATTGCGCCTGCAAGATTATCCCTATTTGACGCCAAGCGGAAAGCCACTGGTCCCTGCGGACTTCGGCTCGAAGTTTGGCGATCTCGACACGAGCGAGCAGGTGAACGCCTGCGTACGCCTCGCCAGGCAAGCCGGCCTGGACTTCCTCGTCCTCGATCAGACTCGTCCGGACATTGAGGTGCCGGTCGTCAGAGTCATCGTTCCCGGATTGCGGCATTTCTATCGCCGCTTCGGGCGTGGCCGGCTTTACGATGTGCCGATAAAGCTCGGATTGCGCGACAGGCCGCTCAAGGAAAGCGAGCTCAACCCAACTCACCCCCACACCTGAAGACCCTCGCTTGCGCGCTCCCGGACCAAAGAGAGTGCGAGGAGCTGCGCCAGCAAATGTTTCCGCCCGGCTCCGCAGCAATGTCACGCTCGAAACGCAGGCGGAGGGAGAAATCCTCGTTTGCTTCGAGGGCTGTTCGGTCGGCTTGGGACGATTCAGCGCGGACGCCGCGCATCGCGCGCAAAACCTGCGCATAGGCCTGCCGCTCGCCGCGTTCGCGTCCAACAGGCGCAACATCGACAAAGAGATCGATCTACTGGTCCGGCGATTGGCAAGGCGTGGTTTATTGGAGTACCGCGTCGGGGGCTCCCGCATCGGCGAAGACCAGGTCGTCATCGAAACGCAGATGCCTGATTATTGGCCGCGAACGCCACAGCTCGGCAACGCGGATGCTGTTGTCTTATCGCGCTTCGCATATATGCGACGGCGCGGTAACGAGATGATCCTCGAATCGCCGCGCGCCGGCGCGTTGTTTAAAATTTGCAATCCGAAGATCGCCGCCGTCTTGGCCATGCTGTCTACGCCGCAACACATCAAACAGCTGCGTCGGCAGGACGATTTTCCGGGGCTCGAGCTTCTCGCTCTGCTCCTCGATTGCCAAATCCTTTTCAAGGTCGACGCTGCTGGCGGCAGCGGCCTTCGACCGGCCGAGGGCGACCGCAATCTCGTTCTTTGGGATTTTCACGATCTTCTGTTCCATACGCGCAGCACGGAAGGCCGGCATGCCAACCCGCTGGGCGGAGTTTATCCCCATGCCGGCGCCATTTCTCCGCTGCCGGCGGTGCGGCCCCGCTGGCCTGGAAAAAAAATCAATCTGCGCCAGTTCTCGGCCGCGAATCCGGAGGCAATCTCCCCGGTCGCGAAGCTCCTGCGGCAAAGTCATTCGACCCGTAGCTTCGATAACCGGCAACCGATCACGCTCGCCGAACTTTCGCAATTCCTCGGCGGCGCCGCGCGCGTCGTATCGATATCGAACGCCGAGCTCGACCTCGACGACGGCGGTAGCGCAGCCAGGCCGTACCCGTCGGCGGGCGCCGGCTACGAGCTCGAGCTCTATTTAGCGGTCGACACATGCGAGGGACTTGCGCGAGGCTTCTATCATTACGACGCCGGCGCTCACGCGTTGGCGCCGATCCGCGTTCCCATGCATGAACTCGAAGCGCAATTGATGGGAGCCGGATATTCAATGGGTTCGACCGCTGCGCCCCAGATCTTGATCACGATCGCGGCGCGCTTTGGCCGGATTTCATGGAAGTACAGCTCGATCGCCTATTCGCTCATTTTGAAGGACGTCGGCGTATTGATTTAAACATTCTACCTAATGGCCACCGACATGAGGCTCGGCGGATGTGCGATCGGGATCACGAACATCGATTTGTTCGCGAAGATGACCGGGCTCGAATTTCACGTGGAGGGCCCGGTCGGTCAATTTGCGATCGGCCGCGGCGCCAAATCGGGGGCTTCCGACTGACGACTGCGCAGCCCGGCTGGGCGACGGCTGCCAAATGGCGATGATGCGCTCGAAATAAAATATCCGATGCCGTTGCGCTTGCGCCTGTCCAGCAACGCGAATATGGCGCCCTGCGGGTCGGTGCAATGAACGATCCAGGCGCCGCCCGGCACGGCAGTTGGGCCGTAGAGGATTTGGCCGCTGCCGGCCTCCACGCGCTGCGCCGCCGTCTCGACGTCGTCAACGTTGAAATAGTAGAGCCAGAACGGAAACGGCACTGCCGGAGGCTTCGTCAACATGCCGCCGAGCGTCTCCCCATTGGCGGAAAACTGCTGATAAGTACCGATCCCACCAGCGTGGGCGCCCGCTCGTTGCCAGCCGAATAGCTCGTTATAAAAAGCAAATGCCTTTTCCCAGTCGGCGGCGAGCAACTCATGCCAGCCGACGCGGCAGGGCGCGCCCAGCTCGGTGGACTGCGCTTGGCCGGGCTTCAGCCCTTTGACCAAAGCAAGCGTCGCCATTTGCGGATCGGCGACGATGGAAAAGCGGCTGATGCCGGAGACGTCCGTTGGCGGGACGTGCACCGCTCCCCCAAGCTGCTTGACCCGGTCGACCACAGTGTCCACATCGTCGACCCTGACATATCCAATCCAGTGCGGCGGCGCGCCCGTTTTCCGCCCGTCCTCCGGCATGTTCATGAACCCGGCGACGGGGAGATCAGCGACAGTAAACAGACTATAGCCCAAAGCGGGCGCGGAGGCGTCTCGGGCGCCCCAGCCCACGACATTGGCGTAGAAGAGCTTGGCGGTTTTCATGTCCGTCGTCATCAGCTCGTACCAGACGAAACGGCCGTGAGAATTGCCCATGTCTGTGTCTCCATTCGAGCTGGCAAAGAAGTCGCGGCGCCCTTTGAGATTTCTCGGCACCGGCGGTCCCCGCCTGGTCCCCCCCGACGCGCGGTTTTGCACTGGGTTTGCAAGGCGCAAGGCCGGGGCCGGGTAGCCGCTCGCGAAGCGCAGAGCCGGAATTCATAACCCGCTGATTCGTCGCGGCGGAGGCCGGGTCGATCGGCAGCGCGAGAGACGTCGTCGAGAGCAACCGGCTGCTCATCACGTTACGAGCTTGGCGGTTGAGCCAGCCATGGGCCCACATCATCCTCCAGTCCGATTAACGCAAGGCCGAAGGCAACCGATTAAAAATGTTTGCCGTCTGCCAACCGAGCCGCCCCGAATTGGGTCTCAAACACGCTGCGAACCGCGGGAATGAACGAGCTGCCGCCGGTCAGGAAAACGCTATCAATCTCGTCGACTGACACGCTTTCCCGTTGCAGTAGCCGGTCGACGGTCCGCTCAATCTGCGCGATGTCATCAGCAATCCAGCGCTCAAAATCCTGACGGGAGATCTTCTGCTCGATATGGAGCTCGCCGAGCCTGAGAACGAAATTCGTGGTCGGCACAGCAGAGAGCCGCACCTTCGCGTCCGACACGGCACGATATATGTTGAAACCCCGATCATTGCGGATGATCTCGACAAACTTCGCGATCTTGTCGGGAGATAGGGAGGTCCGCTGTAAGCTCTCCAACTCGCGGATGTGTGCCGGGGTCTTGAGCATCGCCAGTTGATGCCAGCGTGCGAAACTGGCGTGGTAATGTTGGGGGATCGGTAAAATCTTATCGAATGATTTGAATTGGGTTCCTTTCCCGAGCAGCGGTGAGACCACCGCGTCGATTATTCGATAATCGAAATTGTCGCCCGCCACAGCCACTCCAGCGTGACCGATCGGGGTGGCACTTACTCTGGTGCCACGTCTCTCGAAGCGGATCAGCGAGAAATCACTTGTGCCGCCGCCAAAATCACAAACGAGCACCAGCGCGTCAGATCTAAGGCGCTGCGCATAGTAATAGGCAGCACCGACCGGTTCGTACACGTATACCGGGTCGCGAACCCCGATCCGCCGGTAAGCCTCTCCATAGCGATGGCCGGCGAGCCCCTCGTCCGGCGCGGCACCGGCAAAGGCAACCGGCCGGCCCGAGACGATGCGGCCGCCAAGATCGGCAAGTTGGCCGTTCGCGTCGCGGACCGAGAGGCGAAAAAATGTCGACAACAGATCTTCGAATTTGTAACCGCGGCCAAAGATGCGAGTTTCATCGAAGATAGCGCTTGCAACATGACTCTTAAACGACTGAATGAAGCGCGTTTCGTAGGCGGAGGTTAGATAGGCCCTTATCGCCTTCATGCCGGCGGAAGCTTCGACGTCGAACTGACTGGCTGCCAGTTGCTCGAAGCACAACGCGGACCGGTAGATATCCGACTGTTCCCCGCCATCCTGGAAAGTTACAAAGTCGACGAAAATATAAGGGCCGGTCCCCACTGGCTTCAGGTTTGCTGGCGCCTCGCGCGAATTGGCGCGTTTATAGGGCTCGAACAGTTGTTTGGGGATAATCAGGCCGTTTGCGGCGAGCCCGGAACGAGATTGCCGTCCGGATCCCAAGCGGCTAGCGGCTCGTAAAAATTCCAGCCCCTTCGGCGTCCTTGACACCGACGGCGAAATGCGGGTTGAGCAACGAGATGTAAGTGGATTTCTATAGAGGATCTTGGACACTCGATATCGGGTACCACGCCGCCGACGTGTACGGTCGCCGTCGATAAGGTTTAAGTTATGATGGACAATCAAAACCGGACCTCCAGGAGCACGTCGTGGTCGAAGATCGCACCGAACCCCCGATCGTTCACTTTGTCGGTAGCATTCCGCTGCCCGACGCGGAAACCGTATTCCGCAGACTGGCCCAGACCACCGGGCCGTATCTGCAGCGTCTACCCGACGGCGAGACCGGCATCCGCAAAACCTGGATACGCTTTTTGCAACAGGTGCTCGTCGATAATCCGGCGGTTGAGGTTGCTACCGACATGCCGCCTTTCAAGTTCACGCAATGGGACGGCAAGCTCTTGCGCGAAATTCCCCGCCTGCGCGTCAAACCTGGTGCGACACTCGATCTCGCTACATTTGAGACCGGTTATGCCGATATGGCGATCGCATCGTGGAGGTTGTTCGAGCGGCTGCAGCGCGAGGGCGTCATCCCCACGGCGGTCAAATTTCAGATCTCGCTGCCGACGCCGATTGCGCCGACCTACAACAACATGGTGCCATCCGACCGGCCGACGCTGCTGCCAGCGCTCACCCGTCATTTGACCGGCGAGGTCACAAAAATCGCCGCCGAGATGCCGAACAACCGCATCGCGTTGCAATGGGATGTGTGCCAGGAGGTGCTGGCCTGGGAGGGTTATTACGAACCGGGGCCGGTCGATTTCCAGACCGAAACGATCGATGTTTTGACCCGGATCGGCGAAGCGGTGCCGACCGCGATCGAGCTCGGCTATCATCTATGCTATGGCAGTCCGGCGGACGAGCATTGCGTCCAGCCCAAGGACATGGGGATCATGGTCGAGATCGCGAATGCCACCAGCGCCGGTGTTGCCCGCCCGATTCAGTTCTTCCACATGCCGGTGCCAAAGCGGCGCACCGACGACGCCTATTTCGCACCGCTCGACAATTTGCGCCTGCATCCCGAGACCAAGCTCTATCTCGGGCTGGTGCATTACGACGATGCGACGGGCGATGTGGCGCGGATTGCCGCAGCGCAGCGGCACGCACGCGTCGACGGCGTTGCCACCGAATGCGGCATGGCGCGTGGCGACCCTGCGCGGCTGTCGTCATTGTTGGCCGCGCACGTCCAGGCAGCACGGGCAGCCGCGCAGACGTAGCGCCTGGTCAGGTTCAAAACTACCAAGAGTTTGCGCATTAAGGCCGGCGGCGGCTGCGTCTCAAGGTGATGCCGATGGCGTCGATATTGACACCGGAGGATGTCGTCAGGCGGATCGCCGCAGAGTGCACCTTCATCGACGAGCGCGGTGCCGTCGGCATTCGCCTGAGACCGGCCGCCGCGATCGTGCGCCAGTACGGCGAGCAATTCCGGCGGCCACCCCGGCGAAAGCAAAACCGTGGGCCAAAGCCGCCGCCGCTGCTGTGATCGCCGCGCGGTTCTGGGAGCAAGTCAAATGAACGGCTAACTGAACCCTTCTTCCGCAACGCGTCGGATATGGGGCCCGGCGATACCGGCCTAACCCCATGCGCTCGAGCGTGCGCCCCTCGGCCGCGAAGTCTTTCCCGGTCATGTTCCGGACAATCTCGATGAGTGCGTCAATCGCCGGCGTTTTCACCCCCGCTGCGACGCCGATTTCGCTCATCGGGATCAGGCCGGTTGGGACGTCTTCCGTGATGAATTTGTGATCGAGCGACTTTGGTGTGCCGGTTGCCTGATACGGCCCATCGCTGTTGTAAGTGAGGCGCTGGCAGGTCTCGACGAGCGTTGCCCCGCGGACACCGTAGACGCGCTCGAACCAATCGGCCAAGTTTGGTACAGAGGCGCCCAGCGCTGCAGCGACGGCAACACGCTCGGCATTGATCGCCTCGTATAGCCGGGCAACAGCCGGTGCCTCGGACTGCCCGAGCCAGTGAGCCATCCTTCTTGGGAGCAGTCCGATCAAAGCGTGAAAGTTCTGTTCAGTCCAGGCAATGCCGACTACCGTCCCTCGGCCGCGACTTAGCGGCAGGGAAAGGATATGAGTTCTTCGATCCGTGCTGCATCGCGCCTCGAAGCCCGCCTGCGCCGCGAGACGCAAGGCGAGGTGCTGTTTGATGCGTTTAGCCGCGGGCGCTATGCGACCGATGCGTCGATCTACCAGATCGAGCCGTTGGGGGTGGTTGTGCCGCGGAGCCGCGAGGATGCGGCGGCGGCGATTGCGATTGCGCGCGAGGAAGGGGTGCCGGTGTTGCCGCGCGGCGGCGGCACCTCGCAATGCGGGCAGACCGTGGCGCGGGCGCTGGTCATCGATTGCAGCAAATATCTCGACCGGGTGGTCTCGGTCGATGTCGAGGGGCGGCGGGCGCGGGTCGAGCCGGGCGTGGTGCTCGACCGGCTCAATCGGGTGCTCAAACAGCACAAGCTGTTCTTTCCGGTCGACCCCTCGACGGCGAGCCGCGCGACAATCGGCGGCATGACCGCGAACAACAGCTGCGGCTCGCGATCATTGCGTTACGGCAACATGGTGCACAATGTGCGCGGCGTCGATGCTCTGCTTGCCGACGGCACCCCGGCGTGGTTTGGCGAGGTGCCCGGCAATTTCGACGATAGCGCCATGCCGGAGCGGTATCGCGAGCTCGTGACACGCATGCGCGCTTTGCACCGACGCGAGGCCGAGGAGATCGAACGGCGCTTCCCGAAGGTCCTGCGGCGGGTCGGCGGCTACAACATCGACAGCATCGGCGACAGCGGCCACAACATGGCGCGGCTGCTCGTCGGCTCCGAGGGCACGCTGGCGTTTTTCAACGAGATCGAGCTCGAATTGCAGCCGATCCCGGCGCACCGCGTGCTCGGCATCTGCCATTTCCCGAGCTTTTACGGCGCGATGGCCGCGACCCGGCGGATCGTCGAGCTCGGCCCCAGCGCGGTCGAGCTGGTCGACCGCACGATGATCGATTTGTCGCGCGACATTCCGATGTTCCGCCCGGTGGTCGAGCGCTTTGTGCAAGGGAAGCCGGCCGCGTTGCTGTTGACCGAATTCGCCGGCGACGACCCGCCGGAAAACCTGCGGCGGCTCAAGGCTCTGGTCGAATTGATGGGCGATCTCGGTCACCCCGGCGGTGTCGTCCAGGCAATCGACCCCGCGTTTCAGCAGGCGGTGTGGGAGATCCGCGCGCAAGGCCTCAACATCATGATGTCGATGAAGGGCGACGGGAAGCCGGTCTCGTTTCTCGAAGATTGCGCCGTGCGGCTCGAAGACCTCGCCGATTACACCGATCGGTTGACGCGTATTTTCGAGAAGCACGGCACCTACGGCACCTGGTACGCGCACGCATCGGTCGGCTGCCTGCATGTTCGGCCGGTGCTCAACCTGAAGCAGGAGCTCGAGGTCAAGAAGATGCGGGCGATGGCCGAGGAGGCCTTCGCAATGGTCCGCGAATACAAGGGGTCGCACTCGGGCGAGCATGGCGACGGCCTCGTGCGCTCCGAATTCCACGAGGCGATGTTCGGCTCGCGGATGGTCCGCGCCTTCGAGGAGGTCAAGGACGCCTTCGACCCCGCGGGCCTCTTCAACCCGGGAAAGATCGTGCGGGCGCCGAAGATGGACGACCGCACCCTCTTCCGCTTCAAGCCCGACTACCGCCCATTGCCGGTCGACACGGCGCTCGATTGGTCGGAATGGGGCGGCTTCGCCGCGGCCGCCGAGATGTGCAACAACAACGGCGCCTGCCGCGCCCGCGATGCCGGCGTCATGTGCCCGTCCTACCGCGCGACCGGCGACGAGCAGCATCTGACTCGCGGCCGCGCCAACACGCTGCGGCTGGCATTGACGGGACAGCTCGGGCCCGAGGCGCTCGTTTCGGAAGACATGCGCGAAACGATGGCGCTGTGTATCTCGTGCAAGGGCTGCAAGCGCGAATGCCCGACCGGCGTCGACATGGCGCGCATGAAGATCGAGTTTCTGCACCACTACGGGAAGCGCCACGGGCTCACGCCGCGCGACCGGCTGATCGCGTATTTGCCGCGTTATGCACCCTATGCCGCGCGCATCGCCCCTATGATGAACCTGCGGAACCGGCTCCCGATGCTGGCCGCGCTCGGGGAGCGGCGGTTCGGGCTCAGTGCTCAACGAAAATTGCCTCGCTGGTCCACAAGTCCCTACCGTGGAAGATCGTCCGGGAGCGGGCGCGAGGTCGTGCTGCTGGTCGACACCTTCAACCGCTATTTCGAGCCTGAGAATGCGTGTGCCGCCGAGCGAGTGCTGAACCACGCCGGCTATCGCGTCGTCAGCCCCGACCCGGTGCGCGGCCGGCCGCTGTGTTGCGGGCGGACTTTTCTTTCGGCCGGTCTCGTGGATGAAGCGCGGCGCGAGGCCCGCCGCCTGCTGGACGCCCTCAGCCCTTATCTCGAGGCCGGCACTCCGATCGTCGGGCTGGAACCGTCCTGCCTCCTGACCTTGCGCGATGAATTTTCGGCGATCTTGCCGCGTGCACAGACCAAGGTACTCGCCGAGCGCGCCCGCCTCTTCGAAGAATTCATTGAAAGCGAGCGCGCGGCGGGCCGCTTCCAATTGCCATTGACGCCAATGGAAGGCCGCACCGCATTGCTGCATGGACATTGCCACCAGAAGGCATTCGGCACCCTCGGTGCTGCGGTAAAGGCGCTGCAGCTGATCCCCGGACTCACCGTCGAGACGTTCGAACTCGACCTGCTGCGGCATGGCTGGCTCGTTCGGCTACGAGGCTGAACATTACGAGCTGTCATTGACGATCGGCGAGCTCGCCGTGCTGCCCCGGATCCGCGAAGCGCCGCCCGACACGCTGCTCGCGGCCAACGGCACGAGCTGCCGCCATCAGATCGCCGATGTGTTGGGTCGCCAGGCGCGCCATCTCGTCCACATCCTCGACGACGCCTCTGCCGGAGCATGACGTGAAAGAACTCGAAATCGTCTTCGACCCGCTGCCGCCGGAGCCGTTGACTCGCTTCGTCACCGAGAGTCTCGCCTCCTTCAATGTCGCTGCGACTGGCCTCTCGGCCTGGTACCCGGTGGGCTTCTTCTTAAAGAGCCGCAGCGGCGAATGGCTGGGCGGACTGCTCGGCAACATCTGGGGCGGCTGGCTGCACGTCACGCATCTCTGGATCGCCTCGGCAGTGCGCCGGCAACGGCACGGGACGCGGCTGCTGCAGGCCGCCGAGGATTATGCCGTCGAGCGCGGTTGCATCGCCGCGACTTTGGAAACGACCAGCTTCGAAGCCCGCCCATTCTATGAGAAGCGCGGATACGAGGTCTTCGCCACCTTGGACGATTATCCGCCGGGGCATTCGAAGTTTTTTCTTCGCAAGCGGCTGACGGCTTCGCCGCCCGACCGGGCGAAGTCGTTGCTCGATTTTTGGTTCGGACCGGAGGGCGACCCCGACCGCGTGCGGCATCGCGAGATCTGGTTCAAGAGCACCGAGGAATTCGATACGGCGCTGCGCCGCGAGTTTCTCGCCGATTACGAAGCGGCCGCAGGTGGGATGCTGCAGTCGTGGGAAGCCTCGCCCGAGGGGGCCCTAGCCCTATTGCTGCTGCTCGACCAAGTCTCGCGCAATATCTTCCGGGGGTCGCCCCGCGCCTATGCGACCGATGCCGCAGCGCGCGCCGCAGCTGACAGGGCGCTCGAACGGGGGTTCGACCAGCTGGTCCCACCTGCTTGGCGGTTGTTCCTCTATATGCCGTTTCATCACAGCGAGGACATCGCCGACCAGCGGCGCTCGCTGGCACTCTTCAACGCGCTGCCAAAGAATCGCGATCGCGGCGGTTCGTTGCGTCGTTACGGGCGCCACTACCTCGAGGTCATCGAGCTCTTCGGGCGCTTTCCGCACCGCAACGAAATTCTTGGCCGAGAATCGACGCCGGCCGAAATCGCTTTCATGGCGGAGCGGGAACGACCCTCCTAGCTCGCCGGCCGGCGCCCGAAGCCGAGCAGTCGGGCGGAAAGCCCGACGGTCCAGCCCTGCACGATCAGCGACGCGATCACCACGATGAAAATGCTCGCGAAGAGGCGCCTATCGCGGTTGGGATCGACGAGCCCCGGTATGATGCTGAGGTAGATCGGCACTGCGCCCCGCAATCCAACCCAGGAGGCGAACGCAGTCTCGCGCACGGTGAATCCGAAGGGGATGAGGCAGGCGAAAACCGCGACCGGGCGAGCCAGGAATATCAGCACAGCGGCTCCGATGATCGCCCCCGGCAAATAGGGCAGCAGATCATGCGGCGTTACCAGCAGCCCAAGCATCAGAAACAGGACAATTTGTGCGAGCCATGCCATCCCCTCGAAGAAGTGCTCGACCTCGTGCCGGGCGCGGTGCCGGGTCGCGCCGGTGACGATCGCCGCGAGGTAGGTAGCGAAGAAGCCGCTGGTGCCGAGCAGCTGAGCGAGGCCGAACACGGCAAGTCCGCCGGTCAACACCAGCACCGGCGCGAGCGAGCCTTCGAGCCGAAGCCGCTTCAGAAGCTGCGCGAGGACCCAACCGCCCGCCAGGCCGATCACCGCACCCCCGGCCATTTCCTCGAGGAATATCAGCGCGGCTTCGCCGCTACTCACCGAGCCGGGCTCGGCAATGAGGCGCAGCAGAAGTAATGTCAGAAAAACCGACATCGGGTCGTTGAGCCCGGACTCGACCTCGAGCAGCGCGAGGAGCCGCTCCGGCAGCGCCGCGCCGGCGCGTCGCAACAACACCGCAACCGCTGCCGCGTCGGTCGGAGCGGCAGCGGACCCGGCAAGAAGTGCGGGGATGAGCGGTAGGCCATCCACCAGCGAGACAAAGACGCCGAGGATCGCAGCGGTCAACGCGACGCCGATTGTGGCCAGCACCGCGGCCGGCCAGAACGCCAAGCGCAGCATCGGGACCGGCGTCTTGAGCCCTCCCTCGAGCAGGATCACCGCAAGCGCGACGCTGCCGATCAGATAGGCCGAGGTGAAGTCGTCATACGGAATTCCGAGCAGGCCGTCCTCGCCTGCGAGCATGCCGAGGGCAAGGAAGACGAGCAGCATCGGCGCGCCGACGCGCCGCGAGATCAGCCCGGCGATGATGCTCAAGAGCCCGAGCGCCCCGCCCAGCAGGATCAGTTCGTGCGCCTTGGCGATCGCGGCGTGTCCCAGTGCGATCAGCTCGGGCCCGGTCATCTCGGAAGCATCATCGATCGTTGCCCATTCTGGACGCGGGTGAGAGAAACCGATATTTCGCGCGCGCCGTACCGGCCAATACAGGAGGAAACACCCGGAATGCATACACCAAGGTCAACAGTGATCGCCCGGCTCTTGGGTCTTTTAGTGATCTCGTTGGGCTCGTTCAGCCCGGCGGTTGCCCAGAGGCCGAGCCAGACGCAAATCAACGCCGTCCGGCAGGCCTGCCCTGCCGACTACCAGACCTATTGCTCAAACGTCCCGACCGGCGGCTCCGCGTCGCTGGCATGCCTGAAGCAGAATGCGCAAAGCCTTTCGGAACCATGCCAGCGGGCGGTAGCCGCTCTCAGCAGTCCGGCGCCAGCCGCCCCGGCAACCACCGCGCCAGGCACCGTGGCGCCGGCGCCGGCTGCGCCAGCCGCCCGGACCTACGGGCCGCCGATGTCGCCGCGACAGGAAGCGATGCTGCTGCGCCGCGCCTGCGGCATGGATTACCGGACTTATTGCAGCGAGGTGCCGATCGGGGGCGGCCGGGTCATCGAATGTTTGAGAGAGAACGGCCCCTCTCTGTCGCACCAGTGCCGCTCGGCGCTGTTGTCGGCAAGGCAGGGACGCTAGGGATGGTCGAGGCGGCTTGTCGCCCGCACCGGATCGGAGCAGCATCAAAGCGCCGCGGCTGAGCGCTTTACACAATGGAGCGGTAAAGTGGGGTGGAGGGGGAGAATGGTTTCATCGAGGTTCGGCGGAATTGCAGCCGTCGCGATCGTAATCGGCCTGCTTGCCGGGCTCTCGTCGCGCGGGTCAGCTCAAATTCTAATCGTCGGCAATGACGAGAAGCAGGGGTGGGACGAGAGCGGCAAGCCGATCTTTCGCGAGCCCGGCAAGGACACGCTGACGGTGATCGATATTTCCAAACCGGACGCGCCGCAAATTACGTCTTCGATACCGTTGATGAATTCGGTGGTCGGGCCTCCGACCAACCTCGCGGTCACTCCGGCGGGTGACATTGCTCTCGTCGCCAACTCCTTGGAGCCGCTCGTTCAGGGATGGGGCCACCGGTTGGAACCGGACAACAAGGTCTTCCTGGTCGACTTGAAGGCAAATCCGCCCGCCGATATCGGAACAATCATGGTCGGCAAGCAGCCCTCGGGAATGGCGATCAGCCCGAAGGGCGATCTGGCGCTCGTGGCCAATCGCGCCGATGGCACGATCTCGGTCCTGTCGATCCGCGGCAAGGACGTTCTGGTCCTCGATACCGTGACGGTCGGAGCGGCGACTGACCAGGTTTCCGCCGTCGCGATCATGCCCGACGGCAAGCACGCGCTCGCCGCCAAAGCCGCCGCGAATAAGATCGCGCTGTTGTCGATAGACGGCGAGAAGGTGACCTATGATAAGCGCGATCTGCCGACCGGCATCTTTCCCTACAACGTCGCGGTGACGCCGGACGGCAAGCTCGCGCTGACTGTTGACAACGGCAATGGCGGCAGCTCCGACGGCAACGCGAAAACGGTCAGCGTCATCGACCTCGAGGCCACCCCGCCGCGCGTTATCGACCACGTGACCGTTGGCGATTTGCCCGAAGGGCTCGCGATCAGCCCGAAAGGCGATTTTGCCGTCTCGGTGGAGGCGCGCGGCTCGAATATGCCGAAGACCGCGTTCTTTTATCATCCGAGCGGCGCCGTCACCGCGCTCAAGATCGACGGCAAGAGGGTGACCAATGTCGGCAGCATCGATGTCGGCGCACTGCCCGAAGCCGTCGCCTTCAGCCCGGACGGGCAATACGTCTATGTCGGCAACTTTATCGACGGGGATTTGTGGGTATTGAGGGTGGAGGGAAGCAAGCTGACCGACAGCTCGCAGCGCATCAAGCTGCCTGGCCATCCGGCGTCGATGCGCGGCGGCCCCCAATAGCGCCGGGGTTTGGTCAGCCGAATTCGCGGAGAGCGCGACGCCAAATCACGACCGCAGCTCCATCGTCAGGGAATGGGGCACAGCATCGCCTCGCGATTCGCGCTGGCGGCGGCGACATCGGATGCCGCGGGGATCGCGTCGTGATCCGAATCGCAGCCGAGTTCTTTTGCCATCAGGATCTCGTCGTAGTACCTGGCGCGGTATTTCAAAGAGTTCCTTTCGATCCCGTATTCGACAAAACCGAGGCGGGCATAGAGTTGGCGCGCTTGCTCGTTGCCCACTACCACGCTGAGCTGGATCAGTTCGACATGTGGGCGGGCATAGGCGATTACCGCCTCGACCAGGCGGCGCGCGACGCCGGCCCCTCTGGCGTCCGGGCGGACATACATGCCCCACAGCAGGCCCTTGTGCGCCTCCTTTTCTCCGTCTCGAACGGCAAACCCGGCAACTCCCAGTATCTTCGCGTCCAGAAGCTTTGCATCGCGAATTGCGCCGAACACCATGGAGTTGCTCAGTCGGTCGAAAAACCAAGCCAAAGGCTTGGTAAACTCAGCATCGAACGTGCTGCCGAAGGCTGCCGGACTTTCCTTGAGGCCCTCCAGACGGATGCTGCGGTATAAGGCGGCGTCCCCCGGCGTCAGCTGGCGTATTTGAATTTCAGCAGTATTCACTCTGCCTCTCCGGTATGCCGATGCCGCCACCGGCGTGTAGACCATTAGTAGGGATTTGATTAACAATACCCTCCATATATGGCAATTTTATGCTCTTTCCCCGGTCCATGAAGCAGATCCTCAAATATTTAGCGCGGGTATTGTCCGACCAGCGACTTTCGAAAGCGAAGCGAATTCGGCTCGTAGCACATACTCTGATAAAAGGCGTGCGCCTCCGCGCGGTCCATGGCCGAAGTGAGCTCGACGAATTCGCAGCCGGCGGCGGAGCCAATCTGTTCGGCGCGCTCCATCAGCAGCTTCCCCACACCACGACGGCGTGCCCGTCGATCGACCACCTAACGCGCAAGATCGGGCTTGCGTATTGCAGCATCCGACACAGATGCGCTGCGAGAAGCCCAAGGACTTGGGCGTCCGCGACCGCGAGAAAAACCGGGTCCGCCCCGGTTTTGCTGAGCGCTGCGACCCGGTCTTTCGCCTGCCGAATGGAGACTGCGTACCCCAGCTCACCCAATAGGGCGCTGACTGCGACGGCGGCGTCGGACATACACGGCCTGATCTCGATCATGTCCCGCTTCCAATGCCGAGGAGCTCGTCGATGCGCTCGGCCGCCTTCAGCCCAGAGCCGGTCAATACGGCAACGGTGGTCTGATCCGCCGTGATCGTCCCGTCGGAGAGGAGCCTCGTCAGCGCCGCGCCGGCGGTGGCGGCAGTGGGCTCGACAAACAGCCCGAGCCTGCCGAGCATGGCGAGTGCCGGCGCGATCTCCTCTTCTGCGACCGTGACGACGCCGCCTCGCGAGCGACGCAGGGCTGCCAGGACCTCGGCGATGCGGACCGGTTTTGGGGTCGCGATCCCGTCGGCGAGAGTTGGTTTTGCCGCAAACGGCACAAACCGGTCCGCGCCGACCGACCAGGCGGCCGCAAAGGCTGCGCAATTCGCCGCCTGGACGGCAAAGAGCCGCGGTCGCGCGGCAATCTCGCCGCCTCTCTCCAGCTCGTCGAAGCCGCGTTCGAGCCCGAGAATGTTGCTGCCATAGCCGGTCGGAACGAGAATATTGTCCGGAGCCCGAAAGCCGAGCTGCTCCCATAGTTCGAAGGCGAGGGTCTTGGTGCCCTCGATAAAGAAAGGTTGCCAGTTGTGGCTGGCATAAAAGCTTTCGCCGATTGCGGCGAGCGCCGCTTCGGTAACATCTTGCCGCGTGCCGCGGATCGGCCGGACATCGGCCCCCGAGGCGGCGATCTGCACCAGCTTGGCGCGGGGCGCCGCGGCCGGGACATAGATGCGGCACGGGATCCCCGCTGCCGCTGTGTAGGTGGCGATCGAGGCGCCGGCATTGCCCGAGGAATCCTCGTGGATTGGCCCGACCCCGACTTCGAGCAAATGATTGAGCATGACCGCCGTGCCGCGGTCCTTGAAAGACCCGGTCGGCATCTGTGATTTCGAGCTTGAAATGGATCTTTGCACCCTGCCAGTTAAGCCGGACGAGCGGCGTCCATCCTTCGCCGAGCGAGACCCGCGGCGCTCCCGACACCGCCAGCGCGGCCGCGTAGCGCCAAAGCGAGGCATTCGCCGTGACAATCTCGCCGGGTCCAAAGCCTCGGCCGGGCGCCAGATTGAGGTGACCCCCGCAATCGCACCGCCACAGCGGCCGGTCGGCAGGATAGACGCGCCCGCAGGCGGGGCAATGATAGCTCGCGATCGTCATCGTCACAGGCCCCATCGTCACAAGGCAAGCTGAACTCGCCGCCGGCCACCTCTGTTCTCAGCGAGAGGCCCGCATGCACGACAGCAGCGGGCCGGCTTCTACAGAGGAAATGGACATGGCCCAGGCAAAGGTCACGACCGACCACGACGAGATCCGCAAATGGGCGGAGGCTCGCGGCGGGCGCCCCGCCGTCGTCCGCTCAACGCAGTCGAAGGACGCTACCGGGATAATCCGCGTCGAATTTCCCGGTGCCCCGAATGCCAAGGAGGACAATCTCGAAGAAATCTCCTGGGACGAATTTTTCGAGAAGTTCGACGAATCGAACCTCGCGCTCCTCTATCAGGAGGAAACCGCGAGCGGCCAACGCAGTAATTTCAACAAGCTCGTCGGCCGTGAAATTGCAGAAGCCCGCGAGCATGGCGAAAGCCACGCTAGCCGCCGTCACCACAGACGCTGAGCCGCCCAGCACGGGCGGCAGCAGCCTCTTACACTGATTTCCTGAGTTCGGTAGTTTCGACCGTGGTCGGCCGAGGAGAAAGTCGGAGTGAGACGGGTAACGGTCATTGACGGTGCTGCGGTGGCTGCCGCCTTACGCCAGCAAGTGGCGGAAGCTGCAGCCCGCCTGCGCGGCGAGATCGGCACCGCGCCGGGTCTCGCCACCGTCTTGGTCGGAGACAACCCGGCGAGCCAGGTTTACGTGCGAGCTAAAGGCCGCGCCTGCGCCGGCTCGGAGCTCGCCGCATTCGACATTCGTTTGCCGGTCGACATTTCGGAAGCGAATCTCGTCGACGAGATCGAAAGACTGAACCGGGACGACCGCATCGACGGTATCCTCGTTCAGTTGCCGCTGCCGCGCCACATTGATCCGCATCGGATCGTGGGTACGATCGACCCGGCCAAGGATGTGGACGGGTTCCACCCGGTCAATGTCGGGCGGTTGTGGAGCGGGCTTCCGACGATGGTGCCCTGCACGCCGCAAGGCTGTCTTCGCTTGCTGCGCACCGTGCATCGCGACCTGACCGGGCTCGACGCTGTCGTTCTCGGCCGCTCGAACATTGTCGGAAAACCGCTGGCGGCGTTGCTCATCGAGGCCAATTGCACAGTCACGGTGATTCACTCCAAGACCCGTGACGCGCGCGAAATCTCCCGCCGTGCCGACATTCTGATCGCCGCGGCCGGGCGGCCTGGGATGGTCAAGGGCGACTGGGTGAAGCCCGGCGCCAGCGTCATCGATGTCGGCATCAGCGCCGCGGCGAATCCAGAAGGACGCAACCGGGTCGTCGGCGACGTCGATTTTGCCGCGGTCAGCGCGATCGCCGGGGCGATTACTCCGGTGCCCGGCGGGGTGGGTCCGATGACGATCGCCTGCCTTTTGCTCAACACCCTGCTTGCCGCTTGCCGCCGCCGCGGTCTCTACGAACCGCACTTCTGCTGAAACCCTTTTGGGACAGAAAGACAGAACGGAACGGGAGCCCCACCTTCGTCGTTAACGCCGTGACCATCACCCAAAGAGGCGAACAGTCATGAGCATCAAACGCGCAGCATGCTTGGCCTTTACGGCCGCTTGCCTGACCGGGATCGCGACCCTGCCGGCCGCACACGCGCAGACCGCCTACGGTACCGCACCCGCCGCGGCGCAGCCGACCGGTGACCCGGGCGGGAACTCTGTGGGAACGCCGGGTCCCAATCCCGGTGGTCCCGGCCTGACCCCATATAGCGGCGGTGCGCCGACGGCGGGCACCTACGGGGCGACGCAGCCCTATCCGGCTTACCCGGCGGCGCCCCCCGCGGCCGACACCGGCAACACCGATGTCGTGACTAATGGCCCGCAAGGTTCCGCGCCTCCGGACTGGTCCGCGCGGCGGAACGTCATCCAAAGCGAGCATTACGACCGGCTGCTGGAAAGCAACCGCGGATTTCGTCAGGCCCGCATACGCAAGGAGTGCGGCCCCATCACCGATCCGCAACTTCGCCAGGAGTGCCTCGACAGCTTTGCGGAATACGAGCCCTCCGGCGCGAGCACGACGGGTGTCGGGTCGTCCACGTCATCGCGGCACTACCGGAGCAATTACGGGCGCTGAGCCGCCGAGGATCGCTTAAGGGCCGTTCCGCTCGGAGCGGCTCTTAAGTGCATGCTTTTCCGGTCCGCGTAGGACTTTTTTTGCCACACGGCGTTGCGCGGAACAGGGAAAGCTGTTTGAGCGTTTTCCACCTTGGGGGTAACAAACTCACGAGGTGAGTCATGCTACTGAAGACTGCGACCAGCTTAGCTTTCGCAACCGCCTGCCTGACTGCGGTCGCGACCCTGCCCGCCCACGCCCAAATGGCCGACACCCCCAGTGCGCCCGCTACCGGGGTGGTGACCAACGGCCCGCAGACGAATCCGGGTGACATGTCACCCTCTTGGTCGGCGCGGCAGAACGTGATCGAAAGCCAACGCTACGATCGGCTGCTCGAGACGAACCGCGGCTTCCGCGAGGCGCGGATGCGCAAGGAGTGCGGCCCGATCACGGATCAGAATCTCCGTCAACAGTGCCTTGCCAGCTTCCACCAGGACGAGCCTTACGCGGGCTCATCAACCCCACGCGGGCAGTCGCGCACCGATTCCGGTCGCTGACCCTTTTGTGATGAGCCAAGAGGCCGCCCTATGGGCGGCCTCTTGCATCCCTATGCTCGCTCCAAAGCGGGCGGTGTCAGCACGTCGACCCCAGTCGGGGACGCCACGACGACCATAGAGCTGCGCCCCACAAAAAGCCCGCTTTCGACCGCACCGACGGTCATGGCGATGCTTCTCTCCGCCTCGCCCGGGTCAGGCAGCGGGCCGAACCGGCAGTCGAGAATGTAATTGCCGCCATCGGTGACATAAGGCTGCTCACCGGCCGTGTAACGCCGCTCGGGGATGCAGCCGAGCTTTGCGAGCGCGACAGCAGTAGCTTGCCAGCCGAATTGAGTGACTTCCACCGGCACCGGGGTATGCTCGGCGAGCCGCTCCACAAGCTTTTCCTGATCGACGACGATCACCAGCCGGCGGCTCGCCGCGGCGACGATCTTCTCACGCAGCAAGGCGCCTCCGAGCCCCTTGATCAGGTGGAGGGTGCCGAGCTCAACCTCGTCCGCGCCGTCGATCGTTAGATCGAGGCTTTGATATTCGGCAAATGTTGCGATCGGAATACCGAGTTCGCGGGCCTGTGCCGCCGTGCGCTCGGAGGTCGGGATACCTACCACCCGGAGCCCGCCGGCAACACGCCGCCCCAGCCCCTCGACCACAAAGAAGGCCGTCGATCCGGTTCCGAGCCCGACAACCATGCCATCCTCGATTTCGTTGATGGCACGCAATGCCGCTGCGCGCTTCAGCTCGTCACGATTGGGGGTCACGGCTGGGGTCGCGCCGCCTCGTCGGCAAACCAGATTAGCTCACCGACCGGGCGTATCCGAGCGGCGGGCAATGCCGGATCGCCCGCCAGCGCCCGAGACAGCGTCTCCCGTTTTTCTGCCCCGGTCACGAGAAAAGCCGTATGCCGGCTGCTCTCGAGCGCCGGGTAGGTCAGCGTGATGCGGGGCTCCGGCCGGCCGCCGATCACTTCGGCGACCCATCGATGCCGCTCCTCGAGCACGCTCGTGCCCGGGATCAGCGAGGCAGTGTGCCCGTCCGGCCCCAGCCCGAGGATCTGAATGTCGAAGAGCGGTCGGGTAGCATCGAGGTTTTCTGAGCCGTAATAGGATTTCAGCACCCGCTCATAAGCAGCGGCGGCATCTGCCGGCGTGCCGTCCGTCGGGACGCCGTGGATGTTGCCGGGGGGAACGGGTGCTCTTCCGAAGAGCGCGGCGCGCACCATCCCGTAATTGCTGTCCGGGTGGTCCCACGGGACAAAGCGTTCGTCGCCCCAGAACCAGTGGATGCGGTCCCATGGCAGGGCATCGCGATACGGGCTTTCGGCGAGCAACTGGTAGAGCCGGCGCGGGGTCGAGCCGCCCGACAGGCAGAGCGCGAACCGATCGCGGCTGGCGGCGGCCAGATCGGTGATCCACCCGGCGGCCCGGTGGGCCAAAGCCTCGGGATCTTTGGCCACCTCGACGTTTGCTGGCACTTGCGACATTAGTGCTCCCGTGCGTGAGGACGCACCGATTTGCGGATCGACGAGATCGCCCGCGCGTAATCCGGCGCGTGGAACACGTGAGAGCCGGCGACGATGGCGTTCGCCCCGGCGTCGAGGACCTGCCAGGCATTGTCGCCGCTCAACCCGCCATCGACCTCGATGACGGGGTCAAGACCGCGCTCGTCGCACAAGCGCCGCAGCGCGCGGATCTTGGGCAGCATTTCGGGCAGGAACTGCTGGCCACCAAACCCTGGATTGACCGTCATGATGAGCACGATGCCACAGAGGTCGAGCACATATTCGATCATCGCCAGAGGCGTCGCCGGGTTCAGCACGACGCCTGCAGTCTTCCCGAGGTCATGGATCTGCGCCAAGGTTCGATTCAGATGAATTGTCGCGCTGGGCTCGCAGTGAACCAGCAGATGATCCGCGCCGGCCCGGGCAAAGTCGTCCACGTAGCGCTCGGGCTCGACGATCATCAAATGCACATCGACCGGCTTTGACGTCGCCCGCCGCACGGCCTCTACGACAACCGGGCCGATCGTCAGGTTGGGGACGAAGCGCCCGTCCATTACATCGACGTGGATCCAGTCAGCTCCCGCCGCATCGACGGCGCGAACCTCCTCGGCGAGCCGGCCAAAATCGGCCGACAGGATCGACGGGGCAACGATGGCGCCGCGGCTCATCCGTCAACCCTCCCGGTCACGCGATCGGCCGCCATCGCCGGCCGCTGCGCCACAGCAGATTGTCAGCAGCCTCCGGACCGGTGCTGCCCGCCTGGTATATCTCGAGCGGGGTGGTTTTGTCGTTCTGCCACAGATCGAGGATCGGCTGCACCACCTCCCACCCGGCTTCCACTCCATCCGCCCGGTTGAACAGCATTTGATCGCCGATCATGCAGTCGTAGACCAAGGTCTCATATCCGGTCGTCGGCTCGGTGTGGAAGTAGTCCTTATAAGAGAAGTTCATCCGAACGCCGCCGAGGGAAATCTCCGGGCCTGGGATTTTTGCCCCGAATTGCAGCGATGCCCCCTCGTCGGGCTGAATCTGCAGAGCGAGAACATTGGGGGTGAGAACGTCGACCGGAGTGTCGCGAAACAGCGCAAACGGCGCCTGCTTGAACTGAATCGCAATCTCAGTCGTGCGCCGGGTGAGCCGTTTGCCGGTGCGCAGATAAAACGGCACCCCTGCCCAGCGCCAATTGTCGATGCCGAGCTGCATCGCGACATAGGTTTCGGTGGTGCTGTCATGCGCAACGCCGGGCTCTTCGCGATAGGCTTTGACCGGCTCGCCACCGATTATCCCGGCGCCATACTGCCCGCGCACGCTGTTGCGGCGTACCTCGGCATCGTCGAGCGGATGCACCGCCTCGAGGACCTTGTGCTTCTCGGTGCGCACGGCATCGGCCTCAAAGGAATTGGGCGGCTCCATCGCGGTCAGGCTGAGCAGCTGGAAGACGTGGTTCGGCACCATGTCGCGCAACGCGCCGGTCGCCTCGTAGAATCTGGCGCGCAGCTCCACGCCGACGGTCTCCGCGACGGTGATTTGCACATGGTCGATGTGATCACGATTCCAGATCGGCTCGAAGATCCCATTGGCGAAACGCAGAACCATAATGTTCTGGACGTTCTCCTTTCCGAGGAAGTGATCCATGCGATAGATTTGCGATTCGGAAAGCACCTTGAGGATACGAGCGTTCAGCGCTCGGGCCGAAGCAAGGTCGCTGCCAAAAGGCTTTTCGATGATGACGCGGCGAAAGCTGCCGGCCTCTTCCCGCGGAAGCCCGACGGCGCCGAGCTGTTCGACGATCGTCCCGAACAATTGGGAGGCTACGGCAAGATAAAACACCGCATTGCCGCCGGTCTGATGCTGCGCAGCCGTCTTTTCCACGGTTTCGTGCAGCCGCGCATAGGTGTCGGGCTGGGTCAGGTCCCCCGCGAAGTGGGAAATGCGGCTTGCGACGAAGTCCCAGGCCTGGGCATCGAACGGCTCCGTCGCCGGACCCGAAGCCGTATCCGACACAAAGCTCCTGATCCCATCGGCCAGATAATCGCGATAGGCGTCGACCGGCTTTGGCGTGCGATCGACGGCGATGATCGCGAACTTGTCGGACAGCAGCTTGGCCTTCGCCAGATTATAAATCGCGGGCATCAGCAGCCGCCTTGTCAAATCCCCGCCGGCGCCGAAGATCACCAAGGTGCAAGGCGGCGCCGTGCGGCCCCGCCGCTGCGTCACTGACCGATTTTTTACGTCCTCGACCGGGGCATCCATGGTGCGGCCCTTTGCTGTGGTTGCGTGGTCGTCACTGTAAGGCCTGCTCGATCGCGCGGCTCAAGGTGGCGAGACCGGCATCGAGATCACCCATGATGTGCGCCCGCAGGGCGCGCCGGCCGCGTTCGGCAAGGACCTCGAAATCGCCGCGCGCCTGCGCCTCCTTGACGATGCCAAAGGTATAAGACTGACCGGGCACCGGCAAATCCGCGGGATCGTCGCAGGTGATCTGCAGAAAAACGCCGCTGTTTGGTCCGCCCTTATAGGCCTGCCCCGTCGAATGCTGGAACCGCGGCCCGAAGCCGACACAAGTCGCGGCCCGGGTCCGGTCGCGAATGACGCGGCGGATGCGCTGCATCACCTCGATATGGGCGGGGCTGCGCTCGATATAGGCGAGCAATGCGGCGTAATCCCCGGCGCCGATCCGCCCGAAATGAGCCTTCAACACTGCCGTGAGGCTGGTTGCCTGCGGCTTCAGCGCGGCCTCATCGCGCGGATCGGCGAACAGCTTGATCCCGTCGCCCTCGAAGAACGCGCGCGCTTCGGGCAGCGCACCGGCCTTCTCATACGCCTCGGTCAGGTCGCGGGTCTTGACCTTGGCTGCTTCGACATCGGGCTGATCGAACGGGTTGATGCCGATGATCGAGCCGGCGACCGCGGTCGCCATCTCCCAGCGGAAGAACTCCTGCCCGAGCTGCATCGCGTCGGATACCGTGATCCGTACCACCGGGTGCCCCGCAGCCTCCAGCGCGGCAACCACCCGTTCCTGCTCGGCATCCTGATCGGCGGCGAGCCGGAGATAGGCAAAGACCCGATCATTGCCATAAACCGACGGCGCGCCCAGTGGCTCGGCATCGACCGGCACGATGCCCTTGCCGAGCTTGCCGGTCGATTCGGCGAGAAGCTGCTCGAGCCAGGCGCCGAAATCCGCGATCCCGCGGGAGGCGATGACCGTCACCTTGTCGCGCCCGCGACGTTGGGCGGTCCCGAGGATCGCACCGAGGATCACCCCCGGGTTCTCGACCGGTGGCGCGCTCGCCGCGCAGGACCGCACCATCTCCGCCGTGTTTTCGAGGAAGGCGCGCGTGTCGATGCCGATCGCCGCCGCCGGCACCATCCCGAAATCCGACAATACCGAATAGCGCCCGCCGATGCTCGGCAGTCCGTGAAACACAGCGCGGAACCCTTCGTTGCGTGCCGTCTTTTCGAGCGACGAGCCCGGGTCGGTGACGGCGACGAAGCGTTTCGGCGCCTCGACTGCGCCGACGGTCTGCTTGGCCCGCTCGTAGAAGTATTGCTTGAAGATGTTGGGTTCGAGCGTGCTGCCGGATTTGCTCGACACCAGGAACAACGTCCGTCCGATATCGATGCGAGCCTCGAAATGCCGGATCTGCGCCGGGTCCGTCGAGTCGAGCACATGCAGCTTCGGATAGCCCGGCTTGGAGCCGAAAGTCTCGGCAAATACCTCGGGCCCGAGGCTCGAACCACCCATGCCGAGCAACAGCACATCCCGGAACTCCGAGCGCTTGACGTCCTCGGCGAACTCCTGGAGGTGGGCGATCCCCTTCAGCTGCTTGTCGACAATGTCCAACCAACCGAGCCAATTGGCTTCGTCCGCCTCGGTCCACAGCGAGGCGTCCGCGGACCACAGCCGTCTGACCTTGCCTTCCTTGCGCCAATCCTCGAGGGCAGCCTGGACGTCCTTCTGCAACTCGTCCGGCAACTTGTAATTCATCGAATTGAGCTTGGGTCCCAGCACCGTGCGGCGCTTTTTCTGAACCGCAGCGTAGAGCTGGTCGGCGGCGTCTGCGAACTGTCGCACGCCGTCTTCGACGAGCTTCGAGGTCACTGCATCGATCGAGATGCCCGCTTTCGGGAGCGCATCCATCACCGCCTGTGCGCCATCGACATCCTCTTCGAGGCTGGGCCGCGGATGGCCATGGTCGCGGTAGGCATCCATCGTCGCAGGCGGCATCGTATTGACGGTGTCCAGTCCGATCAGCTCGTCGACATAAAGAACGTCGCTGTAGGCCTTGTTCTTGGTTCCGGTGCTCGCCCACAGCAGGCGCTGGGTCTGGGCGCCTTGCTGCGCCAGTCGCCGCCAGCGCTCGTCCGAATATATTTTTCCATAGAGCCGATAAGCGAGCTTGGCGTTGGCGATCGCAACTTTGCCTTTGAGCTTCTGCAGCTCCGCCTTGGCGGCCGGGTCGGAAGTTGCCGCCATCTTTTTGTCGAGCTCGTCATCGACCAAGGTGTCGATGCGGCTGACGAAGAAGCTCGCCACGCTGGACACCTTGTGCGGGTCGCCGCCCTTCTTGGCGAAAGCTTCCAGCCCGGAGATGTACGCTTCTGCGACGTCGGCGTAGACCTGCTGCGAAAACAGCAAGGTTACGTTAACATTGATCCCTTCGCCGATCAGGGTGCGGATCGCCGTCAGGCCCGGTTTCGTGCCGGGGACTTTGACCATCAGATTGCGGCGGTTGACCTCGTGCCACAGCCGGCGCGCTTCCTCGATCGTCTCGTGCGTGTTCATCGCCAGATAGGGCGAGACTTCGAGGCTGATAAAGCCGTCGCGGCGCTGCGTCTGCTCGTAGACGCTGTTCAAGGTGTCGGCGCCCTCCTGGATATCGCGAACCGCGAGATCTTCGAACAGCGCTCCGGGATCGAGATCCCCGGAGGCTTCCGCTTCGGCGATCAGCGCGTCGTAATCATCGCCGTGACCGATCGCCTTCTCGAAGATCGATGGGTTGGAGGTGACACCGCGCAGGCCGTCCTCGGTGATCAGCCGCGCCAGTCCTCCGCTCCTCAACAGATCGCGGCTGACAAAGTCGAGCCACACCGACTGCCCGAATTCGTTGAGCATCCTCAAAGGATTTGGCATCACGATTACTCCTTGCGCGAAAGCTGCTGCCTGGCAGCCGCATACACGTTTTCGCCGGTGAACCCAAATTTGACTAACAGCTCCTTCAGCGGGGCTGAGGCACCAAAGGTCTTCATGCCGAGGATCGTGCCGCGCAATCCGGTATAGCGCTCCCAACCGAGAGTCGAGGCCTGCTCAACCGCAACCCGCCGGGTCACGTCGGGGGGTAAAACGGCCGCGCGATACTCTTCGGGTTGATGCTCGAACAATTCCCATGACGGCATGCTGACCACCCGCGCGGCGACCCCTTCGGCCGTCAGTTTCTCATACACCTCGACGCAGAGTCCCACCTCGCTTCCGGTGGCCATCAGGATCACATCCGGCTTTCCGTTGCCGGCATCGGCCAAAACATAGGCGCCGCGCCTGACGCCGCTCGCCGGCGCATAGCGGGTGCGGTCGAAGGTCGGCAGGTTCTGCCGGCTGCAGATCAGACAAGCCGGCTCGTGTTTGAGGCTCAGCGCGACGCGCCAAGCTTCGGCCACTTCGTTGGCGTCCGCCGGACGTAGGACAATCAGTCCGGGAATGCTGCGCAGCGCCGCCAGTTGCTCGACCGGCTGATGCGTCGGCCCATCCTCGCCCACCCCGATCGAATCATGCGTAAAGACGTAAACGACAGGGAGCTCCATGATGGCTCCGAGCCGGATCGGCGGCTTCATGTAATCGGAGAAGATCAGGAAACCCGAGCCGTACGGCCGGAGCTTCGACAGCGAGAGACCGTTGCAGATCGACCCCATCGCATGCTCGCGAATGCCGAAATGAAAATTCCGGCCGCCATAGTCGTCGCGCTCGAAATCGCCGGCGCCCTCGAAAGTCAGCCGAGTCTTCGTCGACGGCGCGAGGTCGGCGGCTCCACCGAGCAGCCACGGTAAGCGCGGGGCGATCGCGTTCAGCACGTGAGCCGACGAGTCGCGGCTGGCAATGCCCTTCGGGTCGGCCGGAAACGACGGAATGTCCCTGTCCCAGCCCTCCGGGAGATCGCGCCGTTGCATCCGCTCACACTGATCGGCGAGTTCCGGATAGGCGCTGCGGTAGCGCTCGAACAGTGCCATCCATTCCGCCCGAAGCTTCGCGCCGCGAGCGCCGAAGTTCTCGGCGAAATGCTCGTACACGCCCTCCGGAACGAGAAATTGTGCATCCTCGGGCCAGCCATAGAAGCGCTTGGCCAGCTTGACCTCGGCCTCGCCCAATGGCTCGCCATGGGCTCCCGAGGTGTCCTGCTTGTGCGGTGCGCCATAGCCGATATGGCTTTCGATGATGATCATGCTGGGCCGATCGTCGATCCGCTTGGCGACGGTGATCGCGTCGGCGACCCGCTCCCGATCGTTGGCGTCGCTGACCCGCTGGACATGCCAGCCATAACCGAGAAACCGCCCGGCGACGTCCTCGCTAAAGGCGAGCGCGGTGTTGCCTTCGATCGTGATGTGGTTGCTGTCGTAGATCCAGCACAGGTTGCCGAGCCCCAAATGGCCCGCCAAAGACGCCGCCTCGCTGCCGACTCCCTCCATCATGCAGCCGTCACCGCACAGCGCGAAAACGTCATAGTCGAACAATTCAAAGCCCGTGCGGTTGAAGTGGCGCGCCAACCAATTGGCCGCAATCGCCATCCCGACGCTGGTCGCAATCCCTTGTCCCAGCGGGCCCGTCGTCGTCTCGACACCGGAGGTCCAATGATATTCCGGGTGACCCGGGCACTTGCTATCGAGCTGGCGGAACCGCTTCAGATCGTCGAGCGCGACGGTCGGCGTGCCGAGCCGCTCGTATTTTTCGTCGACCGATTTTACCCCGGTCAGGTGCAGCATCGAATAGAGCAAGGTCGAGGCATGGCCGTTGGACAACACGAAACGGTCGCGGTTTGGCCAGATCGGATCTTCGGGATCAAAGCGCAGGAACTCCTGCCACAGCGCGTAAACCACCGGCGCCATCCCCATCGGCGTCCCGGGATGGCCGGATTTGGCCTTCTGGACTGCATCGATGCACAGGGTTCGGATGGTGTTGACGCAGATTTCGTCGATCGAGCCGGTGGGGGCCATCAAATCGTCCCTCTCAGATTTGACCGAAGTCACCGCGGCTTTCGTGCCGCCAGATAGAGAACGCCGAAGATGCTCTCGACGATCTCGACCGTGATCGGAATTTCTCTGGGTGCGGCCATTGCCGCCCCGACAGTGGGCTTTCCGGCACCAGAGAACCCCCGCCGCGGTGTCGCACACCTTATAACTGTGGCGATAACTGTGGCGCAATAACTGTGGCGATAACTGTGGCGCAACACGCCTCGGGCAAGGAATTAAAGACATTCTTTGAAAATTCACGCTGGGCGAGGTCGCATTTAGCCGGCTCTCTCTAGAGTCCCCTGAAACACCGGCGGCCCGGTCGGCCCGCGATTTGGAGAGCCGCCGGCTGGTTCCAGTGTAACGACAAGTTCTCCGGTGCCAGCCAACAGGCGCGCATTCTCCGGCGAGACCGCAATGCGCTTGCGCCCGGACGGCGGCAACAGACCGAGCTGACGCGGCCCGCTCCGGTCCGCGACCAAGAGCCACAGCTGATAGACGCGTCCCGGCGGAGCCGGTTCGTCCCGCAGAGTATCGGCGGCGATCTGATGAGCGGCGCCAGCGAGCCGGATCGCCCAGATCGGATGCCGTTCGCCGTCACGCACCACCGCGACAATCGAGATGTCGGAGAAATCAGGCGGGTCGCGGGCAATGATCGCGGCAACGAGCAACGCAAGCGACAGGGTCGCCAAGACCGCCGCCGCCCATCTCCACACGCGAATATCCGCACACAGTTTGGCTAGCCAAGCGCTTTCGCCCGGTGCCCCCGCGGCGGGACTGTCGATACTCACCGTTCTCCTTCATCGCGGAGCCGGCTCAACAGAGCGTCGGCATCCTCTCCCATCGCGTCGCTATCAGCCCGCTCAACCACAAATAGTCCCACCCGGACAAGAGCCGCTCTCCGCCCTTCAGGGGCTTCAGGGGCTTCAGGGGCTTCAGGGGGGAGAAGGTGAGGCCCGACGCGCGCGAGCCCTCGGCCCACATGGCGCTGCCGGACGTATCTCCTCCCACATCTCAGAGCCGTTCTTCCAGATCTCAGAGCCGTTCTTTAAGGTGATCCGCACCTTCGAGCAATCAATCTGTCCCAAGAACACCTGACTCGGCGCACTACCCGGTTGCAGTGGAAGCGTAAGCATGCTGCCGGCAGCGGGATGTCGCATGGAGGCTGCCGGCGATGGTGGTATGTAGTCTCTCCCCGAATTGCGAGGTCACCGGCGCAGCAAGATCGCGAACCACAGAAATTACCTCTGGGGCCCGCGTGCAGAGCAATCACCATGGTGGAGCGCCACCGACCGCGCCGACACCCATGATTTCGACTTTCATCGCCGCCGCGTTTCTTGGCCCTCGCGCAGCAGTGCTGCGGTGGCGGTCTCGATCCGCCGTTCGAGCTCGGCCATGAGGCGCGGGCGGGTCCGCCCCGGGGGGATCGGTTCGAGAAATTCGAGCACGATGCGGCCCTTACTTTTGACGAAGCTGCGCCGGCCCCAATAGAGGCCGGAATTGACGGCCGCCGGCACCAGGGGTAGGGCCAATGCCTGATAAAGCGCGGCCACGCCGGGCTGATACGCACGGCGCTCACCGGGCGCAACCCGCGTTCCTTCGGGAAAAATCACGATCGGCCGTCCGGCTGCCGCGATCGGCCGGGCACTTGCGAGCATCCGGCGCAATGCGCCGGCCCCGGCCTTGCGATCGATTGCGATAGAGCCGGCGCGCGCCGCATACCAGCCGTAAAACGGCAGCAGCAACAATTCACGCTTCACGACGACCGCAGGATCGCCGAGCACGACCGGCAAGACCAGAGCGTCCCAGGCGGATTGATGCTTCATCGCGATGATGCAGCCGCTGCGGGGGACGCGGTCGAGCCCGCGGATCTGATGATCGAGCCCGACGATGAGTTTGAGTAAAACCAGCACGCTCGCTGCCCAGAACCGGCCAAAGCGCATCGTCACGGCACGCGGTGTGAAGAGGAAGGGCAGTCCGATCGTGCCAAGGATTGCGGTCCAAGCGAAAAAGGCAAAATTGAAGGTGAGCGCCCTCGCCCAGCTCATTGCCGCATCTCGGCGCGAGCCGCCTCGTCCGGCCTGCCGACTGTCGCCGGTCGCCGCTCGATCAGCGGACGGGCGAGCGCACCCAGGTATTTGACATATTCGCTGATCAGCAGCACAGCCGTGCCGCGCCATGCCCACCAATGCTCCTGCTTGACCTGGGCGGGGAAGACCGGGTGAGCGACGACGTCGATCTCCGGCATTGCCCGGCCGAATTCCAGCAGGCTGCGCGGCATGTGGTACCAGGCAGTGACCAGACGCAGGCTGTGAAAACCTTGGCCGCGGATCCACTGCGCCGTCTCCTGCGCATTGCCGAAGGTATCGTCGGCCTCATGGCCGAGCACGATGCAGCAGAGCGCCCAGTCGGGAGCATGGCCTGAAACGCCCAACAAATCGTCCAGATCGACTTGCTGGTTGACGCCGGAGACGAAGAGCTTGCGGCCTTTCCCCTCGCGGAGCAGGTCAATGCCGCTCTGCAGGCGCAAGCTGCCGCCGGTCAGCACGACAATGGCGTCGGTCGCCGCCGGCCGCGTTTCGCCCGAAGGCGGCGTCGCAAACCATAGCAGCCCGCCGAGCCACGACAGACAACAGGCGGCGGCCAACAGCGCAATCATGCGCAAGGCACCCCAGAGCAGCATCATCGGCGGCTTTCGGGGCGCATGATCGAGAGGCGATCCCGCGCTCGATCGCGGTCGCCGTCAACCGCTGGTCTCGCCGCTGAGCACCGGGCCGAACAGCTTCCACCGCTCGCCGTCGAAACGCGCCATCTGGATCTGCTTGATCGGGGCGAAGTCGGTCGGGCTGGTATTGATCTTGATGCCGGGCAACAGCATCGGCACCGTGAAATCGTGCAGGTTCGCCGCCTCCTTCATGATGTTCTCGCGGGTCAGATTGTCGCCGCACTGCTTTAGCACCTGTACCAGGGTTTGACAGAAAGACGGGCCGACGACGTTGCCGGCGTCCGTCTTGTCGCCTTCGGGATAATATTTGTCCATGAACGCGACCCACTGCTGGTAACCCGGGTCATTCTTCCATTGAGGGTCGGTCGGGTCCTTAATGTAGAAATCCGACACGATGTCCTTCGCGTTTTCCAACCCGGCCGGCTTCAGCGCCGCGCCCACCGAGTTGCCGACGCTGCTGAGAATGTGAAGCGGCTTCCAATCGATCTCGGCGGCCTTGCGGATGGCCTGCGCGGCGAATTTCGGGATGCCGGTGTTGATGAAGACATCGGCGCCAGCGGATTTCATGCTGATGATCTGTGAATCTGACAGTCGGGTCCGTCGTCTCATACGGTGCTTCGACGATAAGCATCGATTTGGCTTTGGTGCCGAGCCCGTCTTTGACCCCTTTCAGATAGTCCTTGCCGAAATCGTCGTTTTGATAGAGGACGCCGATTTTCCCGTTCGGCTGGTGCTCGATGATATACGCGGCGTAAACGTGCCCCTCGCTTTGGTAATTCGGCTGCCATCCCATCGTCCACGGAAAGTGCTTGGGGTCGTTCCATTTGGTGGCCCCAGTCGCGACGAAGAGCTGCGGCACCTTTTTCTGGTTCAGATAACGCTGGATCGCCGAGTTGGTCGGCGTGCCCAGCGGCGCCAGCATCAGCAAAACGCCGTCTTCCTCGACCAGCTTGCGGACCTGCTCGACGGTTTTTGGCGGCGAATAGGCGTCGTCGTACGAGATGAAGTTGATCTTGCGGCCATTGACGCCGCCCTCGTCGTTGAGCATCCGGAAATACGCCGTCTCGGCTTTGCCGATCGTGCCGTAGGACGAGGCCGGCCCGCTGTACGGGACCGTATTGCCGATCTTGATCTCAGTGTCGGTAACGCCGGGCCCATATTGCTTCTCGGCGCGCGCCGGCCAGATTGACAAGAATGGGGCCGCGAGAGCAAGGGCGCTCGGCGCGGCGGCTAGGATCGATCGGCGGGTAATTTTCTTCATCTGGGCTTCCCTTTCGATTTCAGCCGTGCGGCCGCGAACCGCACAAAACCGGCGGCACCGGACGGCATGACATAAATAACCAACAGCAGGATGACGCCGTAGATCGCACCGGCGAGCCCGGTCGATACGCGCTCGGCAATGTTCGGGACGAACAGCACGAACACTCCGCCGAAGAGGCTTCCGGGGATCGAACCGACGCCCCCCACCACCAGCCCGACCAGGAAAGAGACCGACAAGAGAAACGTAAAGCTGTCGGGAGCGACGAATTGGATGGCGATTGCGCCCAGCGCCCCCGCGACCCCGGTGTAAAACGCGCTGACGCCAAAGGTCAGCGTCTTATAGAGAGCTGTGTTGATCCCCATCGTCGCCGCCGCGATCGGGTGGTCCCGGATCGCCATGATCGCCCGGCCGGTTCGGCTCTTCACCAAGTTCGCAGCGCCGGCGAACATGATCAGCAACACTGCCAATGTGAAGAAGTAAAGCCACTGGTCGGCGTCGAGCGGCACGCCGGGCGGCGGATCGGGCTTCAGGATGACGATCCCCTGAACCCCGCCGGTCAGTGGTTCGAGCGGTTGGAATTTGAGGATCTGCGGCATCGCGGTGGCGAGCGCGAAGGTCGCCAGAGCGAGATAGAGTCCCTGCAGACGCAATGCCGGCAGCCCGAACAGAAACCCGACGACAAAGCAGACGGCGCCGGCACAAGGCAAGGTCCAATAATAGGCGAGGTCCAGCTGCTCCATCAGAATGGCGGCGGTATAGGCGCCGATCCCATAAAAGGCGCTGTGCCCGAGCGAGAATTGCCCGTTGAAGCCGGTCAGCAGATTGAGACCCAGGATGGCCAAGCCGTAGACCATCACCAAGGTCAGCTGGAAAACAAAAAAGCTCTTGAGGACAAAGGGTACCACCAACGCCACGGCTATCGTGGCCGCAATCAAAAGATGGCGGGTAGTCGGCTTTGCAATCACAAGGACGCGGGGCGACGCGCCCGCGAGGGCAACTGTCTCCCGCGGCGGGCTTGTCATACCCGGCTCACCACCGTGCGGCCGAACACGCCGCTCGGCCTGACCATCAGCACGGCGACGATCAGCACGAGTGCGATCGTCAGCTTCAGCTCGCGTCCGACATAGGGGATGAAGGTCCCCGCCAGGTTTTCGACGACCCCGACTGCGAAACCGCCGGCCACCGCGCCACCGGGGCTCGACAACCCGCCGAGGACTGCGCCGGCAAAGCCATAGAGCAGGACGCCAAGCATCATATTAGGTTCGAGAAACACCACCGGGGCGATCAGCATTCCGGCGACCGCCCCGACCGCGGCCGACATTCCCCAGCCCAGCGCGATCATCCAGCCGACGCGGATGCCGACGAGCCTCGCGGATTCCGGGTTGGTCGCGGCGGCGCGCATCGCCAGGCCGAGGCGGGAGCCGCGAAAGAACAGGTAGAGGAGACCCAGCATCAGCAGGGTGACCCCGATCATCCCGGCCTGATGCGTTCCGATCAGCCGCTCGCCAAACAGCGGGGCCGAGCCGAACGGGGTCGGGAAGGTCTTGATGTTGAAATCCCAGATCCACCCGGCGGAGCTGTTGAGAATGCCATAGAGGGCGATGAACGCGGCAAGCTGGCTCAAGATCGGGGCGTTTTGGATCGGCTTGAACAGGACGCGTTCGATGGCGATGCCGCCGACGAAAGACAACGCTACCGCACCGATGAACGAGGCCCAATAGGGCCAACCCCATTGGAGCATCTGCCAGGCGAGAAAGGTCGAGAACATCGCCATCTCGCCCTGCGCGAAATTGAGATGGTCGATCGCCTGGTAGATCATCACCACGGCGAGCGCCATCGACGCATAGATCGCCCCGGTCGCGAGCCCCGCCAGCACCTGCTGCAGCAACAGTTCCATCGCTAAGCTTGGTTTCCGTCACCCCTGCGAAGGCGGGGGTCTAGGGTTGGGCACGGCACCAGCCGTGTGGATTCCCGCTTTTGCGGGAATGACGGTGTTGGCAAGTGATCGGTATTCATGCGAAGTGGCCGCTTGCGAAATCAATATCCCAGATAAGAGCGGCGCACTGCTTCGTCCTTGCCGATCTCGCTGGCAGGGCCGGACATGACGATATGGCCGGTTTCGAGCAAGTAGGCGTGGTCTGCCAGGTCGAGCGCCAGGGCCGCGTTCTGCTCGACGATCAGCATCGCGACGCCGAGATCACGATTAAGCCGGCGTAGGATCTCGAACAATTCCTCGACGATCAATGGCGCCAGCCCGAACGAAGGCTCGTCGAGCAGCATCAGCCGCGGCCGCAGCATCAGGGCGCGGCCGACCGCCAGCATCTGTTGCTCGCCGCCGCTCAGGGTTCCGGCGGTCTGGGCGCGGCGTTCCTTCAGCCGCGGGAAATGCGCGTAAACCTGCTCGATATCAGTCGCGATGGCGGTGCGGCCACGTCGTACCATCGCGCCAAGCTGCAGGTTCTCTTCGACTGTCATGCGGACGAAAGTACCCCGGCCCTCCGGCACATGGGCGATCCCGAGGCGCACGATATCTTCAGTGGCGCGGCCGAGAAGGGACTTGCCGTCGAAGCGAACCTCACCGCTGAGGCGAACCATTCCACAGAGCGAGCGCAGTGTCGTCGTCTTGCCGGCGCCATTGGCGCCAAGCAACGTTACGATATTGCCCTCGTCGAGCGCGAAGTCGAGGCCGTGAAGGGCCTGGTTCTCACCGTAAAACGCACACAACCGGTGCACTTCGAGCATCATTGCATCTGCGCCCGCGGCTTCCCGAGATAGGCGCGGATCACCTCCTCGTCTTGCTGCACCGATGCCGGAGAGCCTTCGGCGATCTTGCGGCCGAAATCGAGCGCGACAACCTTGTCCGAGATCGACATCACGAGACCCATGTGATGCTCGACCAGGAGCACGCTGACCTGCCGATCGTCGCGAATGCGACGGATGAGGCCGCCGAGTTCCGAGACCTCCTCGTGAGTGAGGCCTCCGGCCGGTTCGTCGAGCAGCAGCAATTTCGGACTTGCGGCGAGGGCCCGGGCTAGCTCGATGCGCTTTCGAGTGCCGAGCGGCAGGCCTTCGGGCGGCTCCAGCGCCACCTCGCGCAGATCGAGCGCGTCAAGGAGCGCCCAGGCAGTCTGTTCGAGCGTCCGCTCCTGGCGGCGAACCCATGGTAGGCGCAACGCATCGCTGAGAAAATCGCTGCGGCAGGCCGTGTGGGCGCCGATCCGCACATTGTCGAGCACCGATTGGCGCGGAAACAGCGCAAGATTTTGAAAGGTCCGGGCAATCCCGATCTCGGCAATCAGGTGCGGGGGCCGGTCGAGCAGCGAGACGCCCTCGAACAGGATTTCGCCGCGGTTGGGCGTGTAGAGTCGGCTCAGGCAATTGAACAATGTCGTCTTGCCTGCTCCGTTCGGGCCAATGAGGCCGAGGATCTGGCCCTCTTCCAGATCGAACGAGACGCCGTCGAGCGCGACGATGCCGCCGAACCGCACCGCGACATCGCGGACCTCGAGCAGCGTGGCGCGGCGCATCCCTCCTCCCTTTAGGCGGTCTTGCAGCGACCGTGCCGGCCCCACCCCGGCAAGTCAAGCTGTCGCCAATCCGGATTCGGCCTTCATTGCACGGCCGCGACGGGATAGTCTCCCCGGAAGACCTCAGGAGCGGGGAGTGTCATGGGCAGCATCAACGCCAGCGTCGATCTCCGCCGCGATAGCGAGATCGCCATCGTCACGGTCGACAACCCGCCAGTCAACGCGCTGAAGCACGAGGTGCGGGCCGGACTTGCCGAGGCCCTGCGACAGGCGGGCGAGGACGGCGCGGTCAAGGCGGTCGTGATCGCCTGCGCCGGCCGCACCTTTTTTGCCGGCGCCGACATCACCGAATTCGGTAAGCCGCCGCAGACCCCGAGCCTCCACGATGTCATCGCAGCGATCGAGGCGATGCCGAAGCCGGTCGTCGCAGCGTTGCACGGCACCGCTCTGGGTGGCGGCTTCGAACTGGCGCTCGCCTGCCATTTCCGTGTCGCAGTCTCCGGAGCGCGCGTCGGCCTGCCCGAAGTCAAGCTCGGCCTTTTGCCGGGAGCAGGCGGGACGCAGCGACTGCCGCGTCTCGTCGGGCCGGAGAAGGCGTTGCAAATGATCGTGACCGGCGAGCCGATCGGAGCGGCCGAGGCACGGGACGACGGGATCATCGGCGAGATTGTCGAAGCCGACCTGACCGCGGCTGCGATCGACTTCGCGCGCGGGATTGTTCGAGAGGGGCGACCGCTGCGGCTTGTGCGCGATCGCGAGGAAAAGCTGATCGGTGAGGGCTTCGCCGACGCCGCCGAGACGCTGACCCGGCGCCTGCGCGGCCGCGAGGCGCCGGCTGCCTGTGTCGAGGCCGTTCGCAATGCTATCGTCCTGCCATTTGAGGAAGGGCTGAAGCGCGAATCCGACCTGTTTCGCAAGCTGGTCGCCGGCGATCAATCAAAGGCGCAGCGTCATATCTTCTTCGCCGAGCGCGAGGCGGCCAAAGTGCCGGCCATCCCGGAGGGAACAAAGCCGCGGCCGATCGCGAGCGCCGCGGTCATCGGCGCCGGCACGATGGGCGGCGGTATTGCGATGTGCTTCGCCAACGCCGGAATCCCGGTCACCATCGTCGAGACCGGCCGCGACCTGCTGCAAAAGGGTCTCGACCGGGTGGCCGCTAATTACCGCGCAACCGTGTCGCGCGGCGCGCTCAGCGCCGACGAGATGGAGCGCCGGATCGCTCTGATCACCGGCGTCACCGAGTTCGAGGCGGTCGGCTTGGCCGATGTCGTGATCGAGGCAGTCTTCGAGGAGATGGACCTCAAAAAGCGGGTCTTCTCTGATCTCGACCGCCTCGCGAAACCAAATGCGCTCCTTTGCACCAACACCTCGACGCTCGACGTCGACGAGATCGCGCGGGCGACGAAGCGGCCGCAAGATGTGCTCGGCACGCATTTTTTCAGCCCGGCGAACGTCATGCGCCTGTTGGAGATCGTGCGCGGGGCCGCGACCTCACCCGACGCGCTCGCCACCGCGGTCACGCTCGGCCGGCGGATCGGCAAGGTGCCGGTTACCGTGGGTGTCTGCTACGGTTTTGTCGGCAACCGGATGCTCGCCCGCCGGTCGGCTGAGACCGAGCGGCTGCTGCTCGAAGGAGCACTGCCGCAGAAGGTCGATGCCGCAGTTGCCGCGTTTGGATTCCCGATGGGGCCGTTCGCGATGGCCGATATGGCGGGGCTCGATGTCGGCTGGCGGATTCGCAAGGGGCGCGGCGAGCGCAACGAGATCGAGGATGCGCTCTGCGAGGCCGGGCATTACGGCCAGAAGACCGGGAAGGGGTATTTCCGCTATGACGCCGGGTCGCGCACGCCCTTGCCCGATCCCGAGGTCGAGAAGATCATCCTCGAGACGTCTTCGCGGCTCGGCATCAACCGGCGGCCGATCGGCGAGGAGGAGATCGTCGAGCGCACGATCTTCCCGATGATCAACGAGGGCGCCCGCATTCTCGATGAGGGCATCGCCGCGCGCCCCGGCGACATCGACGTGATCTGGGTGTATGGCTATGGTTGGCCGGTGTGGCGGGGCGGGCCGATGTATTATGCCGACCGTTTGGGTTTCCCGCGTGTCCGCGACCGGTTGAGCTTCTATGCCGACCGATCGCGCGACGAGACCTTGCGGCCTGCCCCCTTGCTCGCACAGCTCGCCGCCGAAGGCCGCGGGTTCGCGTCGTGAAATCACTCAAATATCGCACCCATCCCCGTCATTCCCGCGCAAGCGAGAACCCAGGGCAGCGTTCGCGGCAGTCGCCCTGGGCCCCCGCTTTCGCGGGGGTGACGCAACTTTAGGAGTTCGCGTCATGGATCTCCGCTTCACCCCAGAAGAGCTTGCTTTCCGCGATGAGGTGCGGGCGTTTTTCCGCGCCAATCTACCCGAGGGCATCCGGACCAAGCTGGTCGAAGGAAAACATCTCGCCAAGGATGACATCGTCACCTGGCAGCGGACCCTGAACAAAAAGGGCTGGGCGGTCGCCAACTGGCCTATCGAGTGGGGCGGCACTGGGTGGACGCCCGTGCAGCAGTACATCTTTCAGGAGGAGCTGCAGCAGACCCCGGCGCCGCAGCCGCTCGGCTTTGGCGTCACGATGGTGGGGCCGGTCATCATCGCGTTCGGCTCGGAAGCGCAGAAAAAGCGTTATCTGCCCGCCATCGCCAATCTCGACGTTTGGTGGTGCCAGGGATTTTCCGAGCCTGGTGCAGGCTCGGATCTGGCCTCTTTACGGACTTCGGCTAAGCGTGAAGATGGCCACTACATCGTCAACGGACAGAAAACCTGGACTACCCTCGCGCAGCACGCCGATTGGATCTTCTGCCTTGTGCGCACCGATCCCCAGGCCAAAAAGCAGGAGGGAATTTCTTTTCTGCTGATCGACATGAAGACGCCGGGCATCACGGTGCGCCCGATCGTCACGATCGAAGGCGGGAACGAGGTCAACGAGGTGTTCTTCGACGACGTCAAGGTGCCGGCCGAGAACCTGGTCGGCCAGGAGAACAAAGGCTGGGATTACGCGAAATACCTGCTCGGCCGCGAGCGCACCGGGATCGCCCGCGTCGGCCTGTCGAAGGAGCGCCTCCGGCGGATCAAGGAGCTCGCGGGGACGGAGATTGCCGGCGACAAGCGGCTGATCGAGGACGAGCGCTTCCGCGAGAAGCTGGCCGCGGTCGAGGTCGAATTGAAGGCACTCGAAATGACGCAATTGCGCGTCGTCGCCGCCGAGCGCCATCGCACCGGCAACAAGCCCGATCCGGCCTCCTCGATCCTCAAGATCAAAGGCTCGGAGATCCAGCAGGCGACGACCGAATTGTTGCTCGAGGTGGTCGGTCCCTATGCCCTGCCCTATCAGCCTGAGCACGAGGATGAGGAGCGCTGGAACGAGCCGCCGATCGGTCCCGAATGGGCCGGCCCGATCGCCCCGACCTATTTCAACTGGCGCAAGACCACGATCTATGGCGGCACCAACGAGATCCAGAAGAACATCATCGCCAAGGCGATCCTGGGACTGTGAGCCATGGATTTCGACCTCAGTGAAGAGCAGCGGCTGCTGAAGGAGAGCCTCGACCGGATGATCGGCGACCGCTACGCGTTCGAGCAGCGCAAGAGTTACGCTCAGAACCCGGAGGGCTGGAGCCGCGAGATGTGGGCGCAATTTGCCGAACTCGGGCTGCTCGGATTGCCGTTCGAGGAGCGGCATGGCGGCTCCGCGGGCGGTCCGGTCGAGACGATGATCGCGTTCGAAGCCTTCGGCCGCGCCCTGGTGCTCGAACCATATCTTGCGACGGTCGTGCTCGGCGGCGGTTTTCTTCGCCACGGCGGGAGCGCCGAGCAATGTGCTGCTCTTGTCCCGAAAATCGCGGATGGCAGCCTCACCTTCGCCTTCGCCCATACCGAGCGGAAATCGCGCTACGATCTGCACGATATCGAGACGCGAGTGGTGCGCGACGGGGCCGGCTGGGTGCTCGACGGCGAAAAGGGGGTCGTCGTGCACGGCGACACCGCCGACAAGCTGATCGTCACCGCGCGCGTTGGCGGCGGCCGGCGCGACCGCGACGGGGTCGCCGCCTTTATCGTCGACGGCAAGGCGACAGGAGTATCGCGCCGCGGCTACCCGACCCAGGACGGGCTGCGCGCCGCGGAAATCACCTTCTCGGGAGTACGGGTCGGTCCCGAAGGTGTGCTCGGCGAGCCGGGGAGGGCATTGGCGCTCATCGAACGCGTCGTCGACGAGGCGATCGCCGCGCTGTGCGCCGAAGCCGTCGGTGCGATGGCTGCGATGCACGAGTTGACCCTAGAATATCTCAAGACGCGCCGGCAATTCGGCCGCGAAATCGGCAGCTTCCAGATCCTTCAGCACCGCGCCGTCGACATGCTGATCGCGCTGGAACAGGCACGCAGCATGGCGATGCTCGCGACAATGATGGCGGCCGATGAAAATGCCGCGGAGCGGCGCAACGCCGCCGGGGCGGCCAAGGTGCAGATCGGTCGGTCCGGCAAGTTCATCGGCCAGCAGGCGATCCAGCTGCATGGCGGCATCGGGATGACGATGGAGTACAAGGTCGGTCACTACTTCAAGCGGGTCACGATGATCGACACGATGTTCGGTGATGCCGACTACCATCTGCGCCAGCTCGCCCGCCGCGGCGCAGCCCCTGCCGCTGCGTGAGGTTCAGGCCACATTCGACCTTGGCCCGATGATCGTCAGCTGCCCGGTTTGCCGGACCCGATATCGAGTTCGACGAAGGCGCCCTGCGCGGACAGTCCGGCCGTACCGTCCGCTGCACCAACTGCGGCCACACCTGGCATCAGGCGGTGTCGCCCGAGCCGGCCGCGGATGGAGACGAAGCCAAGACCGATGGGCGGATCGAACCGGCGCTCGAAGTCCCGCCCCGTCCGGCAACCACGCTGGAGGTCCCGCGGCGACAGTTAGCTCTTCCCGAACCGCCTCGGCGCCGGAGCCGCTGGGGTGCGCTCCGCTGGCTCCTAGTAGCCGTCCTGCTCGCCCTTGCGGTTCTGGCCGGCGTCGTCGTCGCCCGCGGTGCGGTTGTGGCGCTTTGGCCGCCGGCGGCGCGGCTCTATGCATTGGCCGGTTTCGCGGCCGAGCCGCCCTGGACCGGGCTCAAGATCGAGAAGCTCGCCCCCTCGCGCACCTCCGACGGCCTGGTCATCGAGGGCGATATCGCCAATAACGGAAAGGCGACGCAGGAATTACCAAAGCTGCGGGTGGCGCTGCGTGACGCCTCCGAAAAGGAGGTGCAGTTCAAGATCGTCGATCCCCCGCAACCTCGGCTGCCACCCGGAGCGGTTGCTCATTTCAAAACCCCATTCGATCATCCCGACGACGCTGCAAAGGGTGTCGTCGTGACGTTCGCCAAGCGCTGAGGAGCCGGCAAATGTTCATTGCGATGAACCGTTTCAAAGTCGTCCCGAATTCGGGGGCGGAATTCGAGCGCGTCTGGACATCGCGGGACACGCATTTGCGGGATGTGCCGGGCTTTATCGAATTCCATCTGCTGCGCGGACCGCAGCGCGAGGATCACGTCCTCTACTCGTCCCACACAGTCTGGCGGAGCCGGGAGGATTTCGAAGCATGGACGCGGTCGGAAGCCTTCCGCCTCGCCCACGGCAGCGCCGGACAGAACAGGCCACTCTATCTCGGACACCCCGAGTTCGAGGGCTTCGAGGTCATCCAGACGGTCGAGCGCCAGATGGTCGAACGCCAGATGGTCGAACGCCAGATGGTCGAACGAACGAGCCGGTGACGGCGCGAATCCTCGTCCTGGGCGCCGGGTTCGCGGGGCTGTGGAGCGCCGTGGCTGCGGCGCGCGCCTTGGAGGAGTTCGGTATCGGCAGCGAAGCAGTCCAGGTGACCGTGGTCAATCGCGACCAATGGCACGCGATCCGCGTGCGGAATTACGAGCGCGATCTGAGCAGTGTCAGGGTGGCGCTCGACGAGGTGCTCGAACCGATCGGCGTCGAACGCGTGCCGGGCGAGGTGATCGGCATAGACTTCGACAGCCGGCGGGTCATCTACTCCGTGGGTGCCGCACACCGATCCATCGCCTATGACCGGTTGGTCTTCGCCCTCGGCAGCCGGCTCGTCCGCCCGGACATTCCCGGGCTCGGCCAATTTGCCTTCGATGTCGATACTTACGACGGCGCCGCGCGGCTCAATACCCACATCCAGAACCTCTCGGCGTTGCCGCGCTCGCCCGGCCAATATACCGCGCTCGTCGTTGGCGCCGGGCTGACCGGCATCGAAGCGGCAACCGAGATGATCGGGAAATTGCGCTCGGCGGGCGCTGTGTCTCCGCGAGTAATTCTCGCCGACCATCAGCCGCGCGTCGGTTCCGACATGGGCGACGGCGCCTGCCATGTGATCGGCGAGGCGCTCGCCTCTCTCGGGGTGGCGACCCGCACCGGCGTCGCGATCAGCGCGATCGACGGGTCCGGCGCCACACTCTCGACCGGCGAAAAGATTCCCGCCGCGACAATCGTCTGGTGCGCCGGCATGCGAGCCAACCAATTAACTGAGCCTTTTCCGGTTCGGCGCGACCGGTTCGGCCGGGTTCCGGTCGACCATTTTATGCGGGTCGAGGGAATGCCGGACACCTTTGCCGCCGGCGACGCCGCCTATGCGGTCGTCGATGATCGGCACAACTCGGTGATGTCTTGTCAGCATGCCAGGCCGATGGGCCGCTTTGCCGGCCATAACGTCGTGTGCGACCTTGTGGGAAGACCCATGCTGCCGCTGCGCATCGATTGGTACACCACAATCCTCGATCTCGGGCCCTGGGGCGCCGTCTACACCGAGGGCTGGGACCGCCGGGTCGTCGCGACCGGCGCCGCCGCCAAGCGGACCAAGCAGCTGATCAACTGCGAGCGAATTTATCCGCCCCGCTCGGGCGATCGGCGCCAAATTCTCGACGCCGCCGCACCGGTCGTCCAAAGACCGCCGCCGCAGTTCCACACCTAAGCGGCCGGTGGCCTGACCGGAACTTCTTCGATCGCGCCATTGGCCAGCCGAAAGACCTTGTCCTGCGGCACCGGCAATGTCAGCGCCGCCTCGCGCGGCAGTCCTGCACAAAGGCCGCGAAGCAGCCGGGTCACGAGCCCGTGCGTGACGACAACGAGCGCGCACTCGGAATCCTGCTCGCTCAGCCATTCGCCGAGCCGAGCGGCGAACGCGTCATACCGTTCGCCATCCGGCGAACGGAAATACCAGTCATAGCGTCCGTCGCCATCGAACACGCCAGGACAGCTCGCGGCGATGTCACTGTAGGTCAGTCCGTCCCAGGAGCCGAGCGACAGCTCGCGGAGCCGATCGTCAAACCACAGCTCCGGTGTGGCCGCGAAATGTTGCCGAATGATTTCGGCGGTTCCCTGTGCGCGGCCCAATGGGCTTGATATGATCCGGGCCGATTGGGCCTCTGGCAGTGCGCCGAGCAGCCGCCCGATGGCATGGGCTTGGGCGACGCCTGTCGCAGTCAATGGCGAGTCGGATCGGCCCTGGTATCGCCTCTGCAAATTCCATTCGGTCTCGCCGTGGCGGACCAGCAGGATGCAGCCGGTCACGACCGCCCAAGCCGGTAAAGGACATGGCGGCGCAACGGGTGCCCCGGCGGCAACCGTGGATGGTCGAAATCGAAATCCTCTGCCGGGTCGCGGGTCATCCCGAGCTTTTCCATGACCCGCCGCGACGCCCGGTTCGCCGGTACCGTAAACGCCACGACCTCGTTGAGACCGAGTCGGCCGAATCCGTCATCGATCGCGGCCTGCGCGGCTTCATAGGCATAGCCCTGTCCCCAATAGCGACGGGCTAAGCGCCAGGCGGCCTCGACCGCAGGCGCGAACGGCAGGGTGAACCGCAAATTGCTCAGGCCGACGACGCCGATAAACCGCGCTGCACCTGGAAGCTCGACGACCCAGGGACCGAAGCCGTGGTCGTGCCAATGCGTGCGGGCCGCCACAACCCAGGCGTCCATGGCCGCGCGGTCGGCAAAGGGCACCAAGTACTGTATGACAGCAGGATCGGCCGAAAGCTCGGCGAAAGCCGCGACATCCTCATCACGCCACTGCCGCAGCAGTAGGCGCGAGGTGCGCAGCGCCGCAGTCACGGCTATTTCTTCTTGTCGCCAGCGCCCGGCATGTTCGCGAAAAACATTTGCTGCAGTTGCTCGAACCCTTTGAGGGTCGCCGGCAGCCAAGTCTTCAGCATCGCCTCCGGGTCCATGGCCTTGAGCGTCGTTCGCAGGCGCTCCTCGAGTTCCGGGAGCAGCGCCTCCTGCAGCGGCTTCACGTCCGGCAAGCCGAAGAAGGCTCGCGCCTCGTCCGGGGTGCAATCGATGTCCACCTTGAACTTCATCTCGCTCGCTCCTCTTCATTTCGCGGATCTTGACCCACTCTGCGCAAAGAAGCACCTGTACTACGGAAATTCCCGGAATTATGCGGCCGCCTTACCTAATTTGGCCGAGCAACGGCTCGGCAGCCCGAGTTAGCGCGGTTTGTGGAACCAGCGGAGCGACCGGCAGGATGTGCCAGAAATGCCCCGCAGACGATCTCCCTCGGCCCCGCCTGGCTGTTTCTGCAGCGAAACAACAGCCATAGCTCCACCTCGTCCGGTCACTCGGCGCCGCCCATCGGCGCTCCCCGAACCTCCATGAGACACCAACATTGTGGCAATTTTGGTGTTGCTCATATGGCAACTCGCGTGCTGCCGACGCGCAAAGGATCACCGTACCCGGCGCAAGGTCGCGTATTGCAGATCCTTGCTTCCAAGAACGTTCACCGTCACCGCCATCGTCTCGCCATCCGGGCCCATCGTGCCCATGATCGTCCGCTGTGGGCCGGCCAGCTCGATGTCAACGTTCAACCGGCCCCTCGCGCGCCACCGCCCCTCTCGCCCAAACACGGGGTCGGACACGCTCACATCGCCCGCATAACTCGTGCCGCCAAACCTCAGCGTCACCTCGCGCCCGTCGATGGTGCCGGCCCAGGTCTCGCCGGACAGGTCCGAAGGCGGCCGGTAGGCGGGCTGGCCGGTGCCGTTCGTGACCGGCTGGCTCGGCGAAGGCACCGTGGTCCTCGGCCCAGGCGCGGTAGGCGTTGGAGCGGGGTGCGGCGAGGGTGGTGACGGGATGAACGCCTGCCAGGTGCCGTACCCGAGGAAGCCCATCACAGCCAACACCAGACTGATGACCGTCGCCCAATCGACGAAGTTCCAACGGCGCTTGGCTGGCGGGTCCGGCCCGGATGACATCGCTTGTCGCATGTATATAGCCGCACACTGGCCATCCGCGCAACGAACCTCACCGTGATTTTGATTGCAATTCCACAACGCGCCGCTCCATATCGACGCTGCAAGGACGGCCGCCATGATACGTCGGTCCGCAACTTACACCGCGACTCTGTTCGCGCTCGCCGCGCTGCTGCCGGCGCGCGCCGAGGCCCAATGCAGCGACTGGTTACGAAACGTCGCCCTGCCCCACCTGGGATGCAGCCCACAAGCGATCGGGCAGATCTGCGCCGGCGCCCGGCCGGTGCCGACCACGCCCTATTGCGGCGGCACCGAGCAGCCGGCCGCGGGCATGGGTGACTGGTGCCAGACGCCGATCGGCGGCTGTCAAATCGGTACGCAAGCCGCGCTCGATCGGGCCTGCCAATGCCCGAGCGCAGCCGGCATGGTCAATGGCTGGGTAACCCGGCAGTAGGCCGGCGGCGGACCGTTCACGACGTTTCCGAAGCTCCCAGAGGATAGGCGAACTATTGCGCAAGCAAGGACCGATACCCGAGAAATCGTGCCCTAACGAAAGTGTCGTAAACTCAAGACTTTCGCAGCATGAACAGACGACGGAAAACACGCAAGTTTGCTCCGTCTCAGGGTGTCAGGGTTAACATCCTAAGTTCCTTCCGAGCCGTGCCAAAGCTGCCAAGCTGATAGACCGATGCGCCAGCCGCCGAGAACGTGAACGACGGAAATGGCTCCGCCAACATCTTGTTCAGATATTCCTCCGTTCCGACGCCGATCGTCACGTGAGGATTGAATCATTTGCCTGCCGCGTCTGTGACGAAATTGGCGACGTAATCGATGAGAAACTGTTGAATGTCGCGTCCCCCCTCATCGCTGAAGAACGCCCCGGGGGAGCCGGTCTTCACAGTGTAAGGTTTGATGGCTGCGATGAGTTCATCTTGCAGCCGATGCAAGTCTTCAGTCGGCTCGACTACAATTCCCGCGAGGCCGATCGGTGGAGACGGGATATAGTAATACTTGAACCCCTTCAGCGTCCATGCCGTGGGCTTCTCTTTGGCCATAACCGCGTTTGCCGCCGCAAATACCTTGTCGAGGTCGTCCGTGCGGACGAACTGCTGCAACACAGAGATGTGGGGGTGGTGCGTCTCATCCAGAGTAAACCCCTTCGGAAAAGACTTCAGCAGGCGAGCGTTGGCGGCCATCGCATGCTGAATCATCGTCGCGTCGGGTTCGAGCGCGATGTCGATCGCTGTCACCGGGTCTTGTTGCGCGGACGCGCCTTGGACGACCGCGACCGCCAACCCTAGCCCGAGCCCGATGGCCGTAAAGACCTCCAAATGGTTATGCATGACCTCCCTCCCCTCTGTAGGTGCCTGACCTACGGGTGGGTAGCACTAGCGGCCTTCTTGACTTGGTGTCAAACCGCGAGCTTCCGTGGAGGCTCGAAGCCGCCTCGGGGCTGGAGGCATCAATGGCGGATGGCCAGTCGCTTCCCTCTTGGAACGACAGCGCGGCGAAATCCGCGATCCTCGACCTTGTCGCGCGTGTGACAGAGCAAGGAGGCACCGAATTCGTGCCGCGAGCCGGGCGCATTGCCACGTTTGACAACGATGGGACGCTCTGGTGCGAGCAGCCGCTTCAGACACAGTTCTTTTTCGCCTTTGACCGCGTGAAGCAGTTGTCGGTAGGCGACCCGACAATGAGCGAGCGACAACCGTTCAGGGCCGTGCTCGAACACGATTACAATATGCTTTTCGGACTCGGCAAACAGGCGCTGTTCGAACTGGCTTTCGCCACCCACGCGGGCATAACCGATGAGGACTTTGAGCAAGCTGCAAGCGGATGGTTAGCGACAGCGAGGCATCCCAAGTTCGGCCGCCTGTTCAAGGAATGCACTTATCGGCCGCAGGTCGAACTGCTTGCTTACTTACGGGAGAACGGCTTCAAGACCTATATCGTGTCGGCAGGTGGCGTGGACTTCATGCGCGCGGTTGCGGAGGAAGCTTACGGCATCCCACGAGAGCAGGTGATCGGTTCCAGCGTGAAACTGCGCTACGATTTGAGAGACAACCGGGTTTCGCTCGTGAAGCTGCCGGAGCTCAACAGCTTTGGTGACCGGGAAGTGAAGGCGCTGAACATCGGCCTGCATATCGGCCGCAGACCACTACTGGCGTTCGGCAATTCCGACGGCGATCTTGCCATGATGCGTTACACGAAGTCCGGCTCAGGGCCACGGCTCGCGTTGCTTCTCCACCATGACGACGCTGCCCGGGAGGCAGCCTACGACCGAGAGTTCCGGCTGAGCCCGTTGTCCGAGGCGCTCGACAAGGCTCAAGACTACGGCATCACCGTCGTGAGCATGAAGCGGGATTGGAACGTTGTATTTTGATCGCCGCAATGACGGAGCTCGTCTTCGCAGATGGTCTGTGCATAAATCAAAGATTCTGCACCCAAAATTAGACCATTGATGGCATTGGCCTTTTTTGTTGCAGAATTTTGGTGCAGAACAAATCCATGATTTTCGGGTACGCTCGGGTATCGGACGACGGCCAAAGTGTGGGCGCTCAGGTCGCGGCTCTGAGGAAGCACGGGGCGGGCAATGTCTCGCACAGCACGATTTCACGCCTAGCTGTCTAAAAGCCTGAGAGGCGGCCGCTGCGCTCCACAAAAGGGTCTGATTATGGCGCACACAGCCCAACCACCAACAAAACACTTTGCAAGCCTTTCAGTGAGCGATTTGCAGAGTGCACTGCCGAAGCTGCAACGGCGTATCGACGAAATTAACGCGATTGATCCACTACAAGCTACCGGGACTTATACCCCGGAATTTTCGGCGACACGTGACAATGCAAACGCTACTCTGATGGAAATATTTGGTCCAAATAGTATCGAATACGATAGATATAAAGTAGTGTCTATTTACGCCGGTAGTGGCAATCCAACCAAAGGAGAATTGGTTGCAGGATTTCAGGAAGGAAAGAAACGTGCTTTGATAAAAATTGACAATGCCATTAAATTCATTAACGAAAAACTGACTGATTTCCAGACGATCACTGTCCAAACAGAGGAATGGCTCCGTGCCGCGGACGCACTTGCCTTACTAGGCATGAGCCACGATCTCGCCGCCCGCACGATTTGTAAGCGTGCCCATGCAGGGCTGATTAAGGCGCGCGCTGCGCGGTTTATCCGCGATGGACAGCCGGCTGATAACGTCGATGTTCCTGATGAATTCTGGTGGGCTGAGGGCGGGGACGCGCTTCATCAAAATTGGGCTACTGGCGACTTCGATACATGGATCAATCATGAGGTTCGCCTAGAAGCCTTCGCTGTCGCATTCCGTCGTTCTGACATCGAGCGGTTAAATCCCGCGCCAATGGGCGATAAAGGGCAGAAGATGAGTGCAACTGAGCAAAAGGTTTTCATCGGGCACGGGCATTCTCCGGTGTGGCGCGAGTTACACTACTTTCTACAAAACCGTCTTCACCTAACGACTGACGAATTCAATAGTGTATCGACTGCGGGCGTTGCTAACATCAATCGTCTGGAGGAAATGCTCGATAATACAGCCTTTGCATTTTTGATTTTGACTGCGGAAGATGAACAAACCGACGGAACACTCCGCCCTCGCGAAAACGTTGTTCACGAGGCCGGGCTCTTTCAGGGCCGACTTGGCTTTAAAAAGGCGATCCTCCTTTTAGATTTAGAGGAAACGTGCGAGAAATTCTCGAACGCGGCCGGTCTTGGGCACATTCCATTCCCGCCGGGTAACATCAAAGCCGCGTTCGAGCAAGTTCGAGAGGTTCTTGAACGCGAGAGGGTGATTGATCCACTGCCACAGCCAGCGGGTGCGTCCCCTACGGACAGCAAGCCACCGGAGCGCAGAAGCGGGCTTCGGTACACGCACCCGCGCGGCCCAAGGGAGTGATGGTTGAAGGACGCGAAGTCGCTGGTGGTCGTCCGTCAATTTCCATAAAGCGCGCTTACGCGACTCTCGGCTGAGCGCGGCCCAAAGCGGAAATACCATATATTGATTGAGCGTCGGGAGCGGCGGGGGTTGCCGATCACCCTCGGACAGCATTGAACCGGCGGCCCGCTTGAAATCTGCCGTTTCCAAAATGCAGAGCGTTTTTAGCGTAGCGTCGCGGCGCACGAATTCTCAGGGAGAGTCAAGAAAGGGCCGTGCTGCGACGGTGCGCTAAAAACGCTCTGCGGCTTTGGCTTAACACAATTCCGGAAATTCCTGTAATCTCCCCGCCATGGCCGTCGAGATCCCGTTTCGTCGCGAGTTTTCGTTCGAGTATGGCCGGCTGGAGCCGGTTGCGCCGATGATCCGGCGCATTGTGGCGCGCAATCCCAGCCCCTTCACTTTCCGGGGCACCGGGACTTATGTCGTGGGGCACGGCGAGGTTGCGGTGATCGACCCGGGGCCTGACCTCGCCGATCATGTCGAGGCGCTGCTCGCGGGCCTCGATGGCGAGCGGGTCACGCATATCCTGATCACGCATACGCACCGCGACCACTCGCCGGCAGCGCGGGCGCTGCAGGCGGCGACCGGCGCTCCGACTCACGGTTTCGGCCCGCATGCGGGCGGCAAGCGCGGCGACCCGGCGGTCGAGGAAGGCGGCGATTGGGATTTCGTCCCCGACAAGACGATCGGTGACGGCGCCCGGATCGCCGGCAAGGGTTGGGTTTTCGAAGCGGTGCACACGCCGGGCCACACCTCGAACCATTTGTGCTTCGCTTTGCCCGACAGCGGCATACTGTTCAGCGGCGACCACGTCATGGGGTGGTCGACCAGCGTCATCGCCCCGCCCGACGGCAATATGGCAGCCTATATGGCCTCGCTCGACAAGCTGCTCGGTCGCCCGGATTCGGTCTATTGGCCGACCCACGGACCGGCGATCACCGAGCCGCAGGATTTCGTCCGCACCTTCATCGCCCATCGGCGCGAACGTGAGGCCGGCATTCTCGACTGCCTGCGGGCCGGCATCGGGCGGATCGACGCGATGGTCGAGCGACTCTATGTCGGGCTGCAGCCGGGGCTGCGCCGCGCCGCCGGACGCTCTGTCCATGCGCATCTGATCGATCTCGCCGGCCGCGGCATCGTCGAGAGTGACGGGCCGCCGACCCTTGACGCCCATTATCGGATTGCCCGCATCTGACGGGCGATATGGCCCCGGTTAGGCGGTGGCCGTGCGGGCAGCCTGCCGGTTTGCTATCGCTCAATTACTGAGCGATCTCGTCATGTAGCATTCGTTGGGGCCCAGCGGCTTGAAGGCCTCTTCCCCCGGGATCACTGCAATCTGCTTGTAATAGTCCCACGGACCTCGCGATTCCGATGGCGACTTGACCTGGAACAGATACATGTCGCGAACAAGTGTCCCGTCCTCGCGGATGTGACCGTTCCTGGTCATGAAGTCGTTGACCGGGGTCGCCTTCATCTCCCTGACGACGGTCGGGCCGTCATCGGTGCCCGTCGCCTTGATCGCTGCGAGGTAGTGCATGATCGAGCCGTACACCCCGGCCTGGGCCATCGTAGGCTCGCGTTTCATCCTGTCGAAAAAACGCTTCGACCAGGCTCGCGTAGCGTCGTTCTGATCCCAATAGAAGGCCGACGTCAGTTGCAGCCCTTGCGCGGTCTGCAGGCCGAGGCTGTGGACGTCGGAAATAAACAGCAGCAGCGCGACGAGCCTCTGTCCGCCCTGCGCAATACTGAGCTTGGCCGCCTGCCTGATCGAGTTGATCGTGTCGCCGCCGGCATTGGCAAGACCTATGATCCTTGCCCCCGAAGCCTGCGCCTTCGATAGGAAGGGTGAGAAATCCGCGGTCCCGAGCGGCGCACGGACCGAGCCCAGAACCCAGCCGCCGTTTTGCCTGACCACTTGTGTCGTATCGCGCTCGAGGTCGTAGCCAAAAGCGTAATCCGCAGTGATGAAGAACCAGGTGCCGCCGCCGTTTTTGACGACTGCGCGGCCGGTGCCGTTCGCCAACGCCACGTCGTCGTAGGTCCAATGAACCGTGGTTGGCGAGCAGGCCCTGCCGGTAAGCTCGGAATTGGCCGCGGCAGAGACCAGCAACACCTTTTTCCTGCTGCGCGCGATCTCCTGGATGGCGAGGGCCACGCTCGAAGTGGAGGCGCCGGCGATCGCGTCTACGTAATCATAACCAAACCATTGATTGGCGATTGCCGCGCCAAGATCGGGGTTGTTTTTGTGATCGGCGCTGACCAGCTCGATCTTCTTACCGTTAACGGTGCCGCCGAAATCGGCAATCGCCATTCGCGCCGCCTCGACCGACCCAGCTCCGCCGATGTCAGAGTAAGGGCCGGACATGTCGGTAGACACACCGATCTTGACGGCAGTACCTAACGAGAAGACCTCCTGGCCAGAGGCCGTGACTGTCAGCGCCAAGCAGGCGCCAAAACCGATCATCGCGGCAAGTTTCATCGGCATTCCTCCCTGTCGCTCTTACATTCTGACATATTGCGTAAATACGCAGTCATATTCCGCATCTGACTGGCGACTCAAGACGCGGTGAGGCGATTCTGCCACACGGGTGAGGATCGTTAACACCTTTCACAGCAGTGTCATAACGCCCGGTTAACGTCTCTCAGACGACGTTAATTTCGCGGGGTTCTAATGACGGGCGAGCGAAATATCGCCCGAAAGGGGGTAGTTGGCGGGCTGATCGCCGGTTTGGCATGCGCTATTCTGCCAATATCAGCCTCGGCGCAGACAGTCGGCAATGATCAGATCAAAGAGCTGCAGGATCAGATCCGAAAAATTCAAAGAGAATACCAGTCGCAAATCCGCGGCCTTCAGAAGCAGCTCGACCAGTTGAAGGCGGCAGGGCTGGCGGTGCCTCCGCCGGGGGGCGTCCTCCCGCCGCCGGTGCCTGGCGGACCGGGCGCGCCGCCGCCTGCGCCTACATTGGGTGAAGTTGCCACCGCCGCCAAGCGAGGAATTTTCGGCACCGGCATCGAAGTCAGCATGGCAAACAGCTTCATCGAAGCGGCCAGCATCTTCCGGACGCGCAACGAGACGGCCGACATCGCGTCGGACTTCAACACCGGCGTACCGATGCCGAACAACCCCAACTATCATCTCTCCGAGTTTCGCGAGAGCGCACACCAGAGCCGGCTCTCAGTGGTGGCTCGCGGCAGCGTCGACGAATTCACCAAATTGGGCGCCAACTTCGAGACGGATTTCCAGAGCGCGGGGGTGAGCGCGAACTCGGTCGAGAGCAACAGCTATGGGCTGAGATTGCGGCTGGCCTACGCTACCGTCGACAAGCTAGATTGGGGGACATCCTTCCTTGGCGGGCAGTCTTTCTGACGATGTTCAAGGACGGCCTGAAGCCCGGCCAGGAGCTGATCCCGCTGACCATCGACGCGCAATACGTTCCCGGGTTCACCTGGTTACGCAATCCGGAGGTCCGGATGGTCCAAAATTTTGGCATAGTCTCCGCGGGCCTGGCAGCCGAAAGCCCGCAGGCCGTCATCTTCAATGGGCCGAACGCGCCGTTGGTGCCGACGACGGACACTAACCCCGGTGGACGAAACCTCCATTCCACGGCTAACTACTCGACGGATGTTGGGCCGGACCTCGTGGCCAAAGTCGCCGTCGACCCCGGTTGGGGACATTTCGAGGCTTACGGTCTCGGTCGGGCGTTCCGCAGCCGCGCCAACTTCGCCAATCGAGTGGTCTACGGCGGCGGCGGTGGGGTCGGCGGCCTCTTTCCGGTTATCCCGAAACTTCTCGACCTCCAGGCCGATTTCCTGATCGGCGACGGGATTGGGCGCTACGGAGCCGCTCAGTTCCCGGATGTCGCGGTCAAGTCGACCGGTGTGCTCGTGCCGATCCCGGAGCTCCAGGCGCTCGTCGGCCTCGTCGGTCATCCGACCGACTATCTGGATCTCTACGCCTATGCCGGCGTCGAGCAGGCGAGCCAAACCTCGTTCACGGTCAACGGCACGATACCCTTCGGCTACGGCAATCCGCTCTACAGCAATACCGCCTGCCTCCACGAGGCAGCGTCCGCGAGCGCGGCCTCAACGAATTGCGCGGCCAATACCCATCGCATCTGGCAGGTCACCGGTGGCTTCTGGTGGGACGTCTAAAAGGGCGATTTCGGCCGGCTGCGGGTGGGTGGCCAAGGTTCATTCACCGAGCGCCAAGTCTTCGCCGGCATCGGCGGCGGGCCCAACACAAATGAGGGCATCTTCATGGCCGCGCTGCGGTATTACCCGTTCGCGCCTTAAAATTGATCTTCCGCCGGGAGGCGGCTGCGCCGAAACCCCTTCGCGACGACGTAAGTCTCCGCCGACTGAGCGCGGCTGGCCGGCGGCTTGGCGTGGCGCAGCTCGGCGAAGGCAACCTTGAGCTGCGCGAGGAGCGCGCCCTCTGCGCCGCCCTGGAACACCTTGGCGACAAAGGCGCCGCCGGGCTTGAGGATCTGCCCGGCGACAAAGAATGCCGCCTCGGCGAGCGCGACGATCCGCAGATGGTCGGTCGCGGCATGGCCCGTCGTCGACGGCGCCATGTCGCTGAGTACAAGATCGGCCAAACCGCCGAGCTCGGCTTTGACGGCAGTCACCGCGGCGGGGTCATGAACATCGGCGCGCAGGATCGTGGCGCCGGCAATCGGCGCAGTCTCCGCGAGATCGATCCCGACGACGGCGCCGCGCGCGCCGACGCGCTCGACGGCGACTTGCGTCCAGCCGCCCGGCGCACAGCCGAGATCGACCACTCGGCGGCCCCGCAGCAACAGCCGGAAACGGTCGTCCAATTCGATTAATTTGAAGGCGGCACGCGACCGGTAACCGAGCCGCTGCGCCTCGGCAACATAGGGGTCGTTCAGCTGACGCGACAGCCACTCGGTCGAGGACGGCTTACGCCGGCGCGCGCTGTGGACCCTTACGGCTGCGTTGCGTGTGACGGGCGGGCCAGACCTCTTCGGGCCGCGCGGTCCTCGATCTCGGGACCGGCCGCCCTCGCCCGCCATGTCACGCCCGCATCAGGTCGAAGAGGATGCCCTCCCTGACCCCGCGATCGGCGACGCGCAGGCGACCAACCGGCCAGGTCGCGCAGATCGCGTCGAGGATCGCGCAGCCGCTCAGCACCAGATCGGCCCGCTCGCGGCCGATGCACGGATTGGCGGCGCGCCCGGCGAGGTCGAGACCGGCCAGATGGGTCGACACGACCGAGATCTGCTCGAAGGTCAGCACGCTCCCGTCGACCAGAGCGCGGATATAGCGGGGCAATGCCAGATGGATGCCGGCGAGCGTCGTTACCGTCCCCGAGCTGCCGAGCATCTGCACCCTGCCGGTTCTGACATGGCGCTGGATGTCGTTGGTGTGCTCGAACGGCGCCAAGGCGGCCATCGCCTCGGCAACCATTGCACTATAGGTCGCCGGCGAAACTTCGGCGCCGCCGAACCGGTCGGTCAGGGTGACCACGCCGAAAGGAAGCGACATTGAGCCGAGGATCTCGGGCCGCCCCCGATTGCCCCCGCCCCAGAGCCGCAGCCAGACGATTTCGGTCGAGCCCCCGCCGATATCGAAAACGATCGCGTAGGGAATGCGCGGATTGAGCAGCGGAGCGCAGCCGGCGACGACGAGGCGCGCCTCCTCGGTGCTCGAAATGATTTCGATCTCGATCCCGATTTCCTCTCGCACCCGGGCGAGGAACGCTTCGCAATTCGCCGCTTGGCGGCATGCCTCGGTGGCAACGTAGCGCCCCGCGGCGACCCGGCGGCCGGCGATCTTGTCGGCGCAGATTTTGAGCGCGTCGAGAGTGCGCACCATGGCGTCTTCGGAAAGCACTCCGCTCGCCGCCAGACCTTCGCCGAGGCGGACGATGCGCGAAAATGCATCGACGACGCGAAACCCCGCGCCTGCCGGCCGCGCAACCAAGAGCCGGCAGTTATTTGTGCCCAGATCGAGCGCCGCATATTGCGGCGCGAAGCGCTGCGCGGGGGTTTGCGGCCGCGCCGCCGGCATGAAATCCGGCGCGTGCGGGCGCCCCGCCCGCAACCCGGCGGAGATCGACTTGCCGTTGGTCCCGATTGCGCCGGGCGCCAACGGGGCGTCAACCGGAGGGCGACCACCTCCGGACAGCGCCTCTGTGCCGAGCGGCTTCTCCACGGCAGCATCCATCGTCATCGAAGCACGGCCTGGGATGGTACCGCAACCGGGCGACGAATCAAAACCCCACAAATCTCACACAAGTGCCCGGCAGCACGGTAGCGCTAAGGCCTACCGCCCGCCGCCTCGCTGTGCTATCAATCCAACGCGCGATTGGCCCCGAACTCGAGCCGAACGTCGGATGGGGGATCGTCTAACGGTAGGACAGCGAACTCTGACTCCGCCAGTCTAGGTTCGAATCCTAGTCCCCCAGCCAGAATGCTTCCCGCCAAGTGTTGACCGTCCTTCTCGGCTTGCCGCGCACCAGGCCGCCATCGGTCGGGGTCACAGTGCCGGACGTAGTCGACAGGTCGGTCGCAAGAAACTCGCCAACCTTGGCGCAACCTCCGCGGTGCCGAGCCTCCGGGGCGACCAGTCGGCGCGGATCATGATTGCACTGGCTGCTGCCCAGAAAAAACGGCACTGGCGGCTCGATCGAGTGGCCTATGACGGTTTCGTCAGCGAATTGAACCTTGAAGTGCCGCGCAGAGATCTTTTGTTTGCGGGCATTTCAGACAAATATTATCGACCCTGACGCGTAATGGACGTGATCCGGCACGCTTACGGGACGCATAGGGTGGTATGGTCTGTTGAGTTCATTAGGAATATTAATCTATTATGAAAACTTCAGTAAGACATAAGATAGAACCACAGCATCCGGAGCCATTAGAGCCAAAATCTCCGCCAGTCCTGCTGGAGTCTCTTGAGGACATCGCCTGGGAGCTTTGGCTGATAATCGAACTTCTTGCCCCTGTGCGGCGCAGATTGCCGAACACTGCTTCGCAAAAGCTGGTCGATTACGTCAAAGACCGGCTGATAGCCAAAAGTGTCGCCTTAGCTAAGTGGAAGAAGGCCCGCCCGGAATTGTTCCCCGATTCCCCAGTTCGGGCTCGGGAAGTGTTGCCGGGCGAGAACTGGACCTTCCCCGACCACCGGACCTTGGCGGAAGTGATCGAGGCCGAGCGAAATTCGCCCAGAGTCGTTTCAAAGGCTTCCTGATCCGTTCTGCTCGGCTCCACGCGAAGCGTTTCCGGTTTTGTTGCCCTGGCCCGCCGAGCAGGTGGTTTGAGACTTACCTGTGAAGCGAACGAAGCCCCGGCAGTGGGATGCCGGGGCTTCTCAGTTTGGCGGCGCGTATCTGCGGAGACATCATCATAAGATCGGCAACGCCGTGAGGTGTTATATTAACCGCTGTTCACCTATGAGCGGGGGCGGCAAGCGCTCAGCTGACGTAACCCAACGTCCAAAATAAATATACCACCCCAGCGGGCCTCCTTGTTGGCCGGAGACAACTCCACAAGTTCGTTGGGGCTGAAATCACTCACGCTGACGATCCGAGAAGTCAAGCTTTCCGATCGATTGTCTCAGGGCGGTCGAATAAGCCAAGATCATATGTCGCGGATGCCTTGCTTCGCGCATTGGGGCCCAGACGGAGACAAGCCGATGACGTCCACCCGCCGTGCCTTCGTCATCATGCCGTTTGGCGAGAAGAAAGCGGCCGACGGGACCGCGATCGACTTCGACGCCGTTTACCAGGATCTCTTTGCACCTGCAATCGCGGCGGCCGGTTTGATGCCGCACCGCGCGGACGCCGACCGGCGTGGCGGCTCGATCCACCTCGACATGTTTCAGGATCTGCTTCTCGCCGAGTTTGTCGTCGCCGACCTGACCTTGGACAATCCCAATGTCTGGTACGAAATCGGCGTGCGGCACGCGTTGCGCGCGGGCGGTGCCGTCCTCACCTTTGCGCTCCGCGACCGGCTGCCCTTCGACATCGCAGGGCAGCGCATGCAGCGCTATACACTAAAGGGCGGACGGCTCGATCCAGACCTTGTCGAAGCCGAGCGCAATGCGCTCAGGGAAGCAATCGAGGCAACCCTCGGTGCTTGGCGCGGGCGGCGGGCGAGCCCGGTCTATCAACAGCTCCCCAACCTCACTGAGCCGGACTGGAAGACCCTCAAAGTCGGCGACGTCAACCAGTTCTGGCAGGCGCTCGAGACATGGCAAAGCCGCGTCGAGGTGGCGCGGCGCAAGCAGCGGCCCGGCGACATTCTCGTGCTCGCCGAGGAGACGCCAAACAGCGTGCTCGAATTCGAGGCATTGCGCACGGCGGCGCGGGCACTTATCCGCCTCAGCCGGCCGCGGTACGCGCTGAATATCCTTGAACGTACGCGCCAACTCGAACCGGTCGATGTCGAAGCGCGGCAGCTCGAGGGCATCGCCTTGGGCCGCGCCGAGCGCTACGCCGAGGCTCGCGAAAGCCTTCGCCGTCTCGCGGAGGAACGCAAGGACGGCGAGACCTTGGGTCTCCTCGCGCGCACTTGGAAGGATGAGTGGACGCAGATTTGGAACGCGCATCCACAGCGTAAGCTGGACCCCGTCGCCGCAGCGCGTGACACGGCGGCTATATTGCAAAGCGCCGCCTCCGCCTATATCGAGGCGTTTCGTGCCGCTCCCGGAGACTACTACCCGGCCATCAATGGGTTGACCTTGGGGAGGCTCTGGGAGCACGTCACCGGCCGGCGAAGCAGGCTGCCGCTCGACCTGATTGCCGCTGGCGTCGGCTGGACCGCTGCCGCTGCGGCCGAGCGCAATAAAGGCTATTGGTCGCTCGCCACCCGGGCGGAACTCGCCTTGATCGAGAATCGGAAAGACGACGCGATCGAGGACTACGCTGACGCGGCGGCGCTGGCGGTCGCCAACCGCGATTGGTTTGCCCTCGACTCAACTAGTCAACAGCTCGACTTTCTCGGAGAGCTAAAATTTCAAAGCGCGATCGTTGCCGAAGCCGCTGCCGTGATCGATCGTGCCGAGCAGCAGCTGGGTGCTCTACTCGGCAGCCGCTCGGAGGCGCGGTCGGAGCCGGACCATGTCGTCGTGTTCACCGGTCACATGATCGATAACCCGGCGGATCGCGGCGAAGGCAAGGCCAAGCCACGACGCTTTCCGTCCTCGAAGGTCGACGCAGCGGCGGTACGCATTCGCGCAGCGCTCGACGAGGTCGGCGCCGGCCCCGGCGATCTCGGTCTTTGCGGCGGCGCTTCCGGGGGCGACCTGCTGTTTGCCGAAGCGTGCCTCGATCGTGGCATGCGGATCGAGCTGCATCTGGCTCGCGCCGAAAACGAGTTCCTCGCCGAGTCGGTGACTTTTGCCGATCCGGATCGTCGCTGGGAGCGCAGCTTCACGCAGGTAACGGAGAACCCCGCCAGCACGGTTCTCGTCATGCCGGAAGAGCTTGGGCCCGCGCCCGCGGGTGTCAGTATCCACGACCGCTGCAATCGTTGGATTCTCTACTCGGCACTGTCGCAAGGCCTGCGCCGTGCCTCCTTCATTACCCTGTGGAATGGGGAGGCGGGTGATGGCCCGGGCGGAACGCAGAACATGATCGAACTTGTGCGCAAGCTCACCGGGCGGCAGCCGATCATCATCGATCCTGCAACTCTGTAAGCCGCTTACTGGGCAATCTGGCTTTCGACAACCAGGCAGACCCCGGTGGCGACGAATTTACGTTTCAGTCTGAACGCCCCGATATTGCTCGGCGGATGCCACTGCGCCATCCCGTGCGATGGCCTGATCCCAGCGCAGTCATCCCCTTGTTCCAGGCAGGTAGGACATTCCCGGCGGATAGGTCGGGTATTTTGGAATATCCGGGTTCATGTGATCCCAGGGTTGGGCGCTTTGGACAAAAATGTCGGCTTCCGGCCGGAACCAGCTCGGATCGTCGAAGCTGGCGACGCGGACGCCGACCAAATCAGGCCGGGTCGAGACCTGAACATAAAGCGGGCTGCCGCAATCGGGGCAGAACACGCGAGCAATCTCGTTACCGCTGTCGGCTTTTGCGATATAGCGCCTCGGCGCGCCCTTGGTGATACGGAACTCTGCCGCCGGAACCCGAACCGCGGCGACATAGGCGCTGCCACTTTGACGCTGACAGTCGCGGCAGTGGCATTGCAGAGCAAACACCGGCTCTCCCGAGCTCTCATAGCGGATGCCGCCGCACAAGCAGCCGCCCGTCCTGAGCGTAGCCATTCGCTGAACTCCTGCACTGGTTTTGCCCGGATATTCGCCAGAGCGGGATGTGCGGGCAAGGAACTCATCGCTTCCATAGAGGGTGATACTCCATGTGATGCCACCGCCGCCAGAAAAGCATGCGGATTTTTGGATGAGGTGGTCGATAGAAGCCACCCCAGACTTCGGTACAGGAGGATCCACCGAAGTTCAGGCGCGATGCGCGTTCTTCAGCTGCTCTTCGCTAATCCCGACTGCATGCTCGAGCCGTGCTCCCGACAACTGTGCTCCCCAAAGTGAGGCTCCGGTGAGATCGGCGTTGTGCAGATTGGCATCCGAAAGATCCGCGTGGTCCAGCTTGGCTCTTTCGAGGCTGGCGTATCCGAGATCTGCAGCGTGCAGGTTAGCCTGCCACAGCGAGGCAGCTTCCATGTTGGCGTGCCGCAGATTGGCGCCGCGCAAGCGAGCGTGGTCCAGATTCGCGCCTTGCAGACTTGCGTGGCTGAGATCCGCCTCTCGAAGATCGGCGCTCCACATCGAGAGGCCCTGCAGTTGCGCATGCGAAAGGTCGGCTTTTTTCCCGCTTTGCCCGTTGGAGTCCAGCCAGGCACGGTGATCGGCGAGGACCCGCGCCAGCTCGTCCAGCGGCATCTCTCGGAACGCCGGATGCGCCTTCGAGCGATTTCGTGATCCGTGCTGTCGCATCTTATTTCCGCCAAAGCCGGTTCGAGGGAAAATGATTTCAGCCGCTGTCGGCTGGCACGATAACTGCTGCCGGCATGCCTCCCAGTACCGTTTCCACACTGACGCGCTCGCCGCGGCGCTCTACGACGCGTCCGCTGAAAAGATCGCGCCAATGCGTCTCGCTGCTCGCCGCCTGCGGCCAGGGGATCTCGGTTCCGCTCCAATCTGGCTCAGCCTCGCAGCGCGCGGGAAAGCGCGCAGCCGCAACGACAAGCGCATCCTCCTCATGGCAGCGCGCAAAGGCGCAGATCTGGTCGGCTCTGGAGCCGGTAGCAATGAGGGGTTCATATCCCGCTTGTTGAAACAGCTTCGGATGATCGCGGCGGTAGGCCAGCAAGGTCACGATGACGGCCAGTTTGACACGGCCGTCGTGCGAATCTCCGAGCATTTCGGATATCGCCGTGCGGCGGTTTTGCTCCAATGACGCCGTTATCTGGTCGAGCAGTTCGCAGCGTGTTCCGTAGTCGACTGGGCGCCGGTTGTCGGGGTCCACGAGGGTTAGGTCCCAGAGCTCCGCCCCTTGGTAGATGTCCGGCATTCCGGGCAGAGTGAGCTTCAAGACGGTCTGCACCAGGCTGTTGCGGATACCGAGCCGCGCGACGTGTTCCTGGAAGGGCAGGAACGCGCCGAGGAATGCATTAGGCCTCGATACGTCGAGTGCGTCCCGCACGAAGCCCAGCATCGCCTCTTCATAAGCCGTATTCGGCGACGCCCAAACTGAGCGCAGCTTCGCCTCACGTATTGACTTGACCATTGCCCCTTCCAGCCGCTCGGCGAAGGAGCACAGTTTCTCTGGGTCGGGGTTCTCGATGCCGGTCAGATCAGCGGGCCAGGCGCCGAGCAGAAGTTGGTAGAAGAGGTATTCGTCATTGCGGTCGGGCGGTGCCGTGCCCTCGATGTCGCCGCGGCGGGCGCGCACTATGCGGCTCCACGCCTGGACCTGCCGAGCCCATTCCTCCGGCATCTCGGATAGCACGGCAAGCCGCGCGCGGGTGTCTTCGCCGCGCTTGGTGTCGTGGGTCGAGGTCGCCAACATCGCGTGCGGCCAGCGCTCCGCGCGTTGCGCATTGGACCTGTGGAATGCGGCCAATGTCACACCGAAATGGTCGGGATGGCCGCCCACCTCGTTCAACGCGACGAAACGGTTGTAACGATAGAAAGCGGTGTCCTCGAGCCCCTTCGCCATTACGGGGCCACTGTATTGTTGTACGCGCATTGCAAAGCGGACCACCGATTGCCGGCTGAAACCGCTGCGCGGTTGGGCCACCAGGTCGGTGGTCAGAAGCCGGTGCAGAAAATCGAAGACGCTCGGATCCAGATCTGCCTCGTTGCGCCGCGCGTGGGCCACTGCCCAGTCGATGTCGCGCCGGTCCGCTTCCGTCGGCTCGGCAGCGCGATCGACGTAAGTGCGGTATACCGGAAAGCAGGCGACAATCTCCTTCAACCCTCGCTGCAGGATATTGCGCGTGAAATCGGCGGTTCTCGGGTTCTGCCGCGCGACTCGCGCCGCATCGCGGGCGAGCACATTGAGCTCGCTCGCCATCTCGTTGAGCATGATGCGGATCTTGCAGTCGCGCACGATCTCGTCGAAGCCGCGGTGCTCGCCGGTAAAAGCCCTGTAGGCTCGAGTAAAGCCATCCTCGCCGGACGGATCGATCAGCAAGCCGAGCACCAGATTTGCAAATTCGTAACCGGTCGTGCCCTCGACCGGCCAATCCTCGCGCAATGCCTCGTGCCGAGCGAGAATTTTCTCGACGACGAGGTAGAACGGGCTCGGCGCCTGTTCCCTCAGACGTAGCAGATAGCCCTTTGGGTCGAGCAGCCCATCGATATGGTCGATCCGCAGTCCATCCAACACTCCGTCGCGCAATAGCTCGAACGCGAGGCGGTGGGCGTGATCGAACAGCTCCGGCAATTCCATGCGCAAGCCGGCGAGCTCGTTGATGTTGAAGAAGCGCCGGTAATTGATGTCGTCGGCAGCAACGCGGAAATGCGCGGCGCGCCAGTACTGATCCTCGATCAATGCGTCCAGGCCCCGCCAAGTCTCGAGATGCCCCGGCTCGCCGTTGATCCGGTCGACTGCGGCCTGCACTGCCTCCCGCGCATCGCTGCGCTCTAGAACCAGCGCGCAAAGCTCCGACTGCAAGTCCTTGGCGCGCTGGGCAATGCGTGGCCGCCCATCCGGCAGCCCGGAAAAGGCGTCGCCCAGCCGTTCGAGCTCCGGGTGCTCGTCGCCCAGCACGCGATGGTAGTGCAGAGGACAGATCGGCAGCTTGTGCGTATCGTAGGCCCATACGGCAAAGCTGCCGCTCTCCGGTTCGAAGCGGAGAGTAAGCTGGCCCGCCTCAAGAACTGCCCCATACTGGTCGCCGAGCAACGGCACCAGCAGCTTGTCACGCAGGTAGCGTCTGTCGGGGTCCCAATCGATGTCGAACCAGCCGGCGTATTCGGACGCTGGGCCCCATTCCAGGATGTCGAGCCACCACGGATTATCGGAGCCGCCGACGCCCATATGGTTGGGCACAAAATCGAGCACCTGACCGAGACCGCTGTCGCGAAACGCCGTCACCATGTCACGGAACGCCTGCTCGTCGCCGAGCTCCGGATTGAGCTGGCCATGGTCTACGATGTCGTACCCATGGGTGCTGCCGGGACGCGCTTTCAGGTAAGGCGAGACGTAGACGTGGCTGATGCCTAGGCGCGCCAGATAGGGGGCGAGAGCGGCGGCATCCCGGAAACCGAACCCCTTGTGGAATTGTAGGCGGTAGGTCGCCCGAGGGATCGGCGTTGCGCCGGTCTCAGACATGTTTATTCGTTTCGGCAGGGGCTGGTTTACCGCGCTCGGCCCGGAAGATTTCGGCGATATCGATGAAACGTGGGCGCGTAGCCAGCTCCTCCAAGGTCATCGACAAGCGGCGCCGCCAATTCGGGTGCTCGTCGGAAGTGGCGGGAACGTTCACCGGGTCGGCCTCGTCGGTGAGATCGTCTATTTGTGCCATCGCCAGAACCGACGGGGTGCGGGCGAGAAAGACATGCGCCGCCCGGGCCAATGTGGGGATGTCCGGCTCGCCGACGTCAGGCAACAGCCTCTCGCGGCGGAGCGCCTCTAAAAGCTGCATCCGATCGCGCTCGCGCACCCGACGCTGTCGTGAGGCTTCGCCATCCTCCGGGTACAGGCCGAGCTGTTCCTTAAGATCCAGGTCGCGCCCTTCCCACCAGCCGCGCAAGGTCGGCAAGTCGTGGCTGCCGAGAGTTGCCAGGGCAAGCTCCGGGTAGGTGCTCGGTGGCAGGAAGGCGCCAGTCTCCGGCTCCTGCTCGAAGAACAGCACGCGGTAGGAAAGGATATTCGCCTCAGCCATCCGCTCGCGAAAACCCTCCGGCACGGTGCCGAGGTCCTCACCGACGACAAGGCAGCGGTGGCGATGGCTCTCCAGCGCAAGAATGCCGATCAGATCCTCCATCGGATACCGGACATAAGCGCCGGCTGAAGGCTTCTGGCCCTCTGGCACCCAGTAGAGCTGCAGTAACCCCATCGCATGATCGATCCGCAACCCGCCCGCATGGCGCATATTGGCACGGACGAGCTGAATGAAGCTCCTGTATCCCTCTTCCCGCAGCGCGCGCGGGTGAAACGGCGGCAGCCCCCAATTCTGTCCGGCCGGGTTATAGATGTCAGGCGGCGCGCCGACCTGGGCCCCTGACACTACCGCGGTTGCATCGGCCCAGGTCTCGGCGCCGCTACAGTCGGCGCCCACTGCCAGATCGCGATAAAGGCCCACCGCCATCCCGTGGTCCCTCGCTGTACCTGCCGCAGCGCCGAGCTGCTCATCCGCCACCCATTGCAGCCATGCGAGGAAATCCAAACGATGCCGGTTCTCCTCCGCGAAGCGGGCAATGGCTGGCGAAGCGGGGTCGCGGTATTCCTCCGGCCACGCATGCCAGTCGGCCCGGGAAGGATGTTGGTTGGCGAAGTGCTCGCGAAGCGCCAGAAACAGGCAGCTGCGCCCAAGCACCTCGTCGCGCTCACGCCGGAACCCTTCAAAGGCGCCCCAACGCGCGGGCTCGGCGGAAACCCGGTAGGCATCGAACAGCTTTTTCAGGACAGAAAGCTTGATCGCCGCGACCTCGGGGTAGTCCACGAGGTGTTTTGCGCGGCAGGCTTGCACCTGATGCTTGAACGCCTCGGAGGCGGTGAGGCCGCGCATTTCCGGGCAGTGCAGCAACTCGGGGACCGCAGTCACGTCGATATTTAGGATGTTGAGCAACAAACGGCTCGCCGGCGAGTAGGGACTGGCGTGTTCGGGATCATCGGGAAACATCGCGTGCAGCGGGTTGAGGCCGATCATATCGGCCCCGCGATCGGCTGCCAGCGCCACCAGCTTGCGCAGGTCGCTGAAATCTCCGATGCCCCAGTCGGTGGCCGAGCGCAACAGATAGAGCTGCGCGGCAATGCCCCACAACCGCCGTCCCTCGGCGAGCGCCGGCGGCACCCAGCATTTCCCGGGTGTCACCACGAGGATCATCAATGCACCATCCGGTTCGATCGCCAGATGGTGATAGCCCCAGGGCAGGTCCGCTTCGAGCAGCAACCGGCGGCGCTCCAGCGGTGTTCCATCGAGGCTGCGGGAAGCGATCAGTTCAAGCTCACCAAATGGGATGCGCCCTGTTCGCTCGGAACCATCCTCCAGCGCCAGACGCCAAGCGATCCCGCCCGTGCCGGCAGGGAGGACCAGCTCGACGGCAGGACGGCCGGCACCGGCTCGCGACACCTGCACAGGAGGCAAGGGGCGCAGCCACTCGGCCCGGTCCAAGTCCTCGAGTGCGCTCCGCGCCTGTGCTTCGTCGATAGCCTCCACGCCCATTGCAGCCAACAGACTGCGTTTCGTCTCGCTGGTGGTCTCTACGATTTCACCTTTAGCATTCCGGAACCGGGGCTCAATACCCATGCGTTCCGCCAGCTCGTCCAGGGTGGAGCCGGGAGGCTCGAAAGACCAGCGGATCGTCCAAGGCTCAAAGGTGCCGTCACGGCCGGCTTCACCCTCCTGCCAGAGCACGCGGCCGGGTTCGGCCGGAAACCCCGGTGTGGGCCTGACTGCCAGGTTCGCGGCCAATACCAGCGTCTCGCCTCCGCCGAGCGGCCACTTCACGAGGACGGCGCCGTCGCCGAGCACCTCGTACCGCCCGCCTGCCCGGATTGTGCTCAGGTGCGGCACGATCTCGGCGCGCCGGGTCGCTATTACCCGGCTATACCAATCCAACCACCCGGAATGCGGGGTTCGATCGATTTCCTGCCAGTCGAGCTTGGCTGAGGCGAAGGTCTCCTCGGCCGTCGGATCGGGGATGCGCTGGCGCATAGCCGGATCCTGGAATTCCGGGAAACGCGCGAATTCCTCGCGCCGGCCCTGGCGCACGGCGTCGGCCAACTCCGGTCCGAAATCGCAGAAGAACGGAAATGGCCGCGACGAACCCCACTCCTCGCCCATGAACAGCATGGGGATCTGCGGAAGCAACAGATAGACCGCCGCAATCGCACGCACTGCTTCGGCCGGTGCGAAATCCGTCACCCGATCACCGAACGCCCGATTGCCGATCTGATCGTGGTTCTGAATGAAGGCGACAAAAGCAGTCGGCGGCAGGTCGGCGCTCCCCGCGCCTCGCGGTCGCCCGCGATAGGGCATCAGCTCGCCCTGGAACGCGAAGCCCTCAGCGAGAGCGCGGCCCAGTTTCTCGGTATCGCTCTTGTAGTCGGCGTAATAGCCCTTCGTCTCGCCGGTGGCCGCCACATGCAGCACGTGGTGGACGTCGTCGTTCCATTGTGCGGTATACCAGCGCGGCTCGCCGTTCTCGCGGCGCACCAGGCGCTTCGCCTGGTTCTCCTCGTTCTCCAGGATCTGGTGGATATGCCGGTTGGGCGCCGCCACGCGCACTCGCTCAGCGAGCTCCTCCAGCAGATGCTTCGGGGTGTCGTCGATGATGGCATGCACTGCGTCCAGCCGCAGGCCGTCAAGGTGGAACTCCTCGATCCAGTAGAGGGCGTTGTGGATCGCGAATTCGCGCGACGGGCCGCTGTCCGGCCCGTCGAAATTGATCGCTGCGCCCCATGGCGTCTTGTGGCGATCGGTGAAGGTCTGCGGCGCGATCGGGTGGATATAGGCGCCTTCCGGTCCGAAGTGATTATAGACGACGTCGAGCAGCACCATCAGCCCGCGGGCGTGGGCCGCTTCGACCAGCGCCTTCAGATCCTCTGGCCGGCCGTAGGAAGAATCCGGCGCGTAGGGCAGCACGCCGTCATAGCCCCAGTTGCGGCTGCCGGGGAAATCACCGATCGGCATGATCTCGATCGCGGTCACGCCAAGGGCAACCAGATGGTCGAGCTTGTCGATCGCCGCGCGGAAGGTGCCCTCCGGAGTAAACGCGCCGACGTGCAGTTCGTAGATGACAGCCTCCTGCCAGGGCCGGCCGCTCCAACCCGCATCGCGCCAAGCATAGGCCGCCGGATCGACCACCTCGCTCGGCCCGTGCACGTCTTCCGGCTGATAACGCGAGGCCGGGTCCGGAACGCGCAGGCCATCCGGCAGCACGAAGCGATATCGCATACCGGCGCGGGCGCGATCGGTCACGAGCTCGTGCCAACCCTCGCCGGCCGGTTGCATGACCATCGTCTTGCCTTCCAGCTCGATTTGAACCTCGCGATGCGGTGGCGCCCACAGGCGGAAGCGCACCCTGCCGTCGGCCTGCAGCTCGGCGCCGAAGGGCATGTGGTGCGTGCGCGTCGCCAAAAATGCCTCCACTCCACATTTCCCCTCTACCATGGCCGCAATCCGCCGCAATCACCTGCGCTCGGTCTGCTTTCTCCGGTGGAACAAGCGCCAGTGGCACGAAGGGGTGCAGCGGCGACTGCCCGGCCGCGTTGCCTGGCAGAGCAGTGCCGAGACTTCAACACCAGGGTCCGAATTCTTCGCGGGATACCACCGCTGGTCGCAGGAATGAACGTCCGATCCCCGACGGTCAAACAGATGGAACAAGAAAAGATCCCATTGCTGCGCTCGCGAATCCCATTATCATCGGGCCTTCGCCGAGAAGGGACAGCCGGTCTAAAAACGCACATGCCCCGCTCGACGCGTTTCGGCCTAGTGATCCTTGCCGCGCTGCTGGTCGTCGGGGGCGGTTATACTGCGTATTGGTTTCTGGTTGCGCGCCGCATCGAGGCCGGTGTCATTGACTGGGCGCAATCGCAACGGGCCGACAAGATCGATCTCTCCTGGCAAAAGTTGCGCGTCAGTGGCTTCCCGGCCGCGTTTCGGGTCGATCTCGGTTCCGCTGCGTTGCGCGACGGTGCGATCACGCCCTCCCCGGAGCTTCATGTTCCCGTGCTCTCCGGCATCGCCCGCCCTTGGGATTTTGCCGATTGGCGGCTAGCAGCCCCTGAGGGGTTCACGGCCGATTTCGCGGTTGCCGGCGGAAGCAGGCCGGCAACGCTAGCTACGCAGACCGCCGACGGCGTCGTCTCGATCGAGCCCGAGGGCGGTTGGACGCTGTGGCTGACCCTAAGGGACACTACGGTCGAGGCAGCCGCTTCGGTCCTCGTCGGTTCCGCCAATGCCACGTTTACCGTCCCGCCGAGGCCGTCGGGTGGGCAGGGCGACCCGGCGATGGGCGTCGCGGTCGAGGCGAACCAGATCAAGTTGCCGACCGCGATTGCGGCATTGGGGGACACGATTGGCGAACTCGATTTCGCCGCGACAGAAAAGGGTGCCATCCGGGGCGGCAAGCTGGCTGATGCGGTGGCTGCCTGGCGAGATGCCGGCGGCGCTATCGAGTTCGACAGTCTGCGCCTGAAATGGGGCGCTCTCAATGCAACAGCGACCGGGACGATCGCCCTCGACCAGGAGCTACAGCCGACCGGCCACTTCTCCGGAGCGATCCAGGGATACGACCAGATTCTGACGGCACTCGTACAAAATGGTCAAATGCGAGCTTCCGATGCCGGGCTCGCGCGCATCGCACTGACGATGCTCGCCAAGGCCGGACCGGACGGCAAGCCTGAGATCAGGACTGCATTCACGATCCAGAACGGACAAATGTTCCTCGGGCCGGCAAAGCTCGGCAGGGTGCCCCGCATCACCTGGGAATAGCCGCGGCGGGAGCCCTCTCAGGCCTGCTTCGCTTCAATGATCGAACGGCGGATCGCGCGGGTGCGGGTAAAGAGCTCCTGCAGCTTGTCTCCTTCGCCCCAACGGATGGCCCGCTGCAACGCCGTCAAATCCTCGGTGAAGCGTTGCACGATCTCGAGCACCGCTTCGCGGTTATTGAGAAAAATGTCACGCCACATGACCGGATCGGAGGCGGCGATACGGGTGAAGTCGCGAAACCCGCTGGCCGAGAACTCGATGACCTCGGATTTGAGGCTCTCCTCGAGGTTGGTCGCAGTGCCAACGATCGTATAGGCGATCAGATGCGGCAGATGCGATGTCATCGCCAGCACCTTGTCGTGGTGATCCGCGCTCATCGTGACGACGTGCATGCCGCAGCTCTCCCACATCCGGCCGACCGCGGCCACCGGCTCGGGCGCCGTGTCGGGTGGCGGCGTCAGGATGCACCACCGGTCGCGGAACAGCTCGGCAAAACCGGATTCGGGTCCGGAATGCTCGGTGCCGGCGACGGGATGCCCCGGGACCAAGTGGACGCCTCTCGGCACATGGGGCTGCAGGTCGCGGATCACCGCCTGCTTGACCGAGCCGACATCGGTCAGGATTGCGCCGTCCTTTAGCATCGGCGCGATCTTCTCGCCGATTTCGGCATACGCGGAGAGCGGCGTTGCGATGACCACGAGATCGGCACCCGCGGCAGCCTGCGCCGGATCGTGCGTCGTCGCGTCGGCAATCGCGAGCCGTCGCACTGCGGCCAGGGTCTCGGCTCGCCGCGCGCAAGCGATGATTTCGGTCTCGGGAGTGTCCCGGCGCAGTGCCCGTGCGAGCGACGACCCGATCAACCCGATCCCGATCAGCGCCACCCGGTCGAACATTTTTTCACTCATCGCGCGGCCATAAAATCGGCGAGGGCGGCCGCGACGGTTTCCATTTCAGGTCCTGTCCCGATCGTGATCCTCAGATGTTGCGGCAAGCCATATGCGGCCATCTTGCGGGTCAGGATGCCGCGCGACTGTAAGAAAGCGAACGCCGCGTCGGCGTTCTTGCGCGGATCATCGAGGAAGCGCGCGAGCACGAAATTGGCGACGCTCGGTGTGAGCGGTAGGCCAAGGGCCGCGAGCCGCTCGGAAAACCACGGCAGCCAACGTTCGTTATGGGCGCGGGCCCGGTTGAGCGCCTCGACATCCTGGACCGCGGCGACACCGGCGGCCTGCGCCGCGGCGCTCACATTGAAAGGACCTCGCACGCGGTTCAGGACATCAGCGATTGCGGGCGGACAATAGGCCCATCCGAGCCGCAGCCCGGCGAGGGCATAGATTTTCGAAAACGTCCGCAGCATCACCACGTTTTCGGCGCGGTTCACCAGCGCAATACCCGCCTCGTAATCGTTGCGGTTGACGAACTCGGCATAGGCGGCGTCGATCGCAAGCAACACCGACGCCGGCAGACCGGCATGTAGCCGGGCGATCTCCTGTGCGCCCAGATATGTGCCTGTCGGGTTGTTCGGGTTGGCGATGAAGACGATTCGTGTGCGCTCGGTCACCCGAGCGAGCACGGCATCGACGTCGGTCGTCTGCTCGCGCTCCGGAGCCGCGATTGGCGTAGCGCCCACCGCCATCGCGTTGATCGGATACATCAGGAAACCGTGGCGGCTGTAGAGCACCTCGTCGCCAAGGCCGGCGTAGCACCGCAGCAGCAGAGTAATCAGCTCGTCGGAACCAGCGCCGCAAACGATCCGCGCGGGGTCGATCCCGTGGCAGTGCCCGAGTGCCTCGCGCAACTCCTGGGCGTTCCCGTCCGGATAGCGATGGATCTCGCCGGCGAGATCCCGGTAGGCCGCGATTGCCTTGCGGCTCGGCCCGAGGGCGCTTTCGTTCGAGGCCAGACGGATCGGGCGCTCGATCCCAGTTACCTTCGCTTCGCCGCCAACATAGGGACTGATGTCGAGAATGCCCGGGCGGGGCACCAGCCCCGGTTCGTGCGTCATGGGTTCGGTCCTCTTGCGGCGAGGGCCGATGACGAGAGCGGCACCGCGTACCCGCCGAGCGGCAGGAGCCGATCGAGCGCGGCGCCAAGCTCCGAGCGAAAGGCGTCGAGACGTCTGTCGGAGATCGGCACAACGCCTTCCATCTCGATCAGGTAGATAGCCTTGCCGGGACCGCCGCACGCGACGAAGGTACATACCAGCCCGACGGTCGAGAGAAGCTCCGAGATGCGGGGCGGGCTGATCGCCGCGGAACATTCTGCACCGAACAAAGTGCGATCGAGGCCGCTCTCCTCTTGTACGCCGCGCCCGATTGCCAACGCATCGGTATCGGCACGGGCGTTGCCGCGCGCACCAAACGGCAGGCGCGCGACGATCCGTGGCGCGTCGTCTGCGGTGGACAGCAGATGCGGCCACCACGGATCGGGTTCTTCTGCCTTCGGCAGTGGCAAGATGCCGACCGAGCCGGTACCGCCGGCCACAGCGCTGATCACCTGACCCACGGTGTCGTAAGCCGACATCGGCGTGTTGCTGCCGTAATGGTCACGCGCCAGATCCCAGAACCCCGGCGGATCGGCAGGGGCGAATACGGCGACCGAAAAAGGAGATTGCAACCTGACCGTTGCTGCCAACATCTCCCGCCACATGCGAACGAGAGTTGCGACAGGGAGGGCGCCCCGGTGACGTCCGACGAGCCGGCGGACGATTTCGGCCTCGCGCGCCGGTTGATAAGCCGCCCGGTTGCCGTCTTTCTTGCTGGCCGCGACCAGCGACACGATCTGCGCCCGGTCGATCAGCAGGTCTTGCAGCTTGTCGTCGATCTCGTCCAGACGCCGGCGCAAGCCTTGGAGATCTGAGGGAGTGACGCGCATATGTCGGTCGTTGCAGCGGGAGGCGTACTAGTAGGGTGCCGCCCCGGCAAAATCAAAGAAAACGTTGACATGCCTGGTCCCAGATCCCTAGCTAGCGCCCCCAATCGGCAACCGGCGGCACCGGCGGCCGCCGCCGTTGCGCAACCGTGTTGGTATAGAGCTTTGCCGTGTCGACCCTGATCTCCCCCCGCCTTCGCGCTCGTTCGGACCAGGACTGGCCCGGCTGTTCTTTGCTCGTGCGGGCACCATTGCGGCTGGATTGCGGGATCGATTTCGGCCCTTTCACGATCGCCTACCGGACCTACGGTACGCTGAATGCGGATCGATCGAACGCCATTCTCCTCTGCCACGCGCTGACCGGCGACCAATATGCCGCCGATCCGCATCCGCTGACCGGAAAGCCGGGCTGGTGGGAGACAATGGTCGGGCCGGGCCGGGTCCTCGATACCGAGCGCTATTTTTTGATTTGCCCGAATGTGCTCGGCGGCTGCATGGGCACGACTGGCCCGCAGGACATCGATCCGGCGAGCGGCGAGCCCTGGGCACTGTCATTCCCGGTGATCACGATCCGCGACATGGTGCGCGCGCAAAAGCTGCTGCTCGACCACCTCGGGATCGACAGCCTGTTCTGCGTGATCGGCGGCTCGATGGGCGCGATGCAGGTGCTGGAATGGGCGGCCAGCTATCCCGACAGCGTCTTTGCCGCGGTGCCGATCGCCGGAGCGGCGCGGCATTCGGCGCAGAACATCGCGTTTCACGAGGTCGGCCGGCAGGCGATCATGGCCGACCCCGATTGGTGCGGCGGGCGCTATCTGAGCCTCGACCGCAAGCCCGTGCGCGGGCTCGCCGTGGCCCGCATGGCGGCCCACATCACCTATCTCTCCGAAGCGGCGTTGCACCGCAAATTCGGGCGCAACCTGCAGGACCGCCTCGCTGTCACCTATGGTTTCGACGCCGATTTCCAGGTCGAGAGCTATCTGCGTCACCAGGGCAGCACGTTTGTCGACCGCTTCGACGCGAACTCCTATCTCTACATCACCCGCGCGATGGATTATTTCGATCTGGCGGCGGAGCACGGCGGTACGCTGGCCGGCGCGTTCGAGGGCACACGCTCGCGTCTCTGCATCATCTCATTCACCAGCGACTGGCTGTTTCCGACCCCGGAAAGCCGGGAAATCGTGCATGCGCTGAACGCGGCGGCAGCCAATGTCAGCTTTGTCGAGATCGCCACCGATAACGGGCACGACGCGTTTCTGTTGCACGAGCCGGAGCTGTTCGAGACCTTGCACGGTTTTCTAAACGGCTGCGCCGAACACCGCGGCCTCAGCCGCTCCAGGTAATGGCTGTCTCAGGCGAAAGCGCCGCGCCGAGTTTCGGCGCGGCCGCGCGAACGACGATGGCGCCGGGCGCCGCGGGCGAGCTGCGCCAGGATCTGCGGTTGATTGCCGAGATGATCGAGCCTGGGTCGCGTGTCCTCGACATCGGTTGCGGCGATGGGGCCTTGCTCGGCTATCTGGCACGGCAAAAGAGTGTCGACGGGCGCGGCATCGAGCTGAGCCAATCTGGCGTCAACGCCTGTGTCGGCCACGGTCTGTCGGTCATTCAAGGCGACGCCGACCGGGATCTCGAAGCCTATCCGGCCGAGGCGTTCGATGTCGTCGTGCTGAGCCAGACCCTGCAAGCGACGCACCGGCCGCGCCGGGTCGTCGAGGAGCTCGTGCGGATCGGCCGGCGGGCGATCGTGTCGTTTCCGAATTTCGGGTTCTGGCGCATCCGCGTCAGACTTTTGCTGACCGGCCGGATGCCGCTCTCGCATTGCCTCGCCCACCCCTGGTACGAGACCCCCAACATTCATCTCTGCACAATCCGCGACTTTATCGCGCTGTGCGACGAGATCGGGGTCCGCGTCGACCGCAGCGTCACGTTGGACCGCCACGGTCAACCGTATTCTCTCGATCCCCGGGGCAGCTTGGCCAACCTGCTCGCCGAGCAAGGCATCTTCGTCCTTTGCGGCAGCGCCGGTCTGTAATCCCGAGATCCCGATGCTGATCGCCCACATCACCGATACCCACATCACATCGCCGGGGACGCTCCTGATGGGGATCGTCGACACCGCATCCGCTCTCGAACGGGTGGTGGCAGCGCTCAACCGGCTCGATCCTTTACCCGACGCCATCGTTCTCACCGGCGATCTCGTCGAAAGCGGCGCGCCGGAGGAATATGCCCATTTGCGTGGTCTCCTCGCGCCGCTGCGCATGCCGATATTCGCGATCCCCGGCAACCATGATGCACGCGAACCGATGCGGGAGGCGTTCAGCGGGGATAGGTACCTGCCCCGGCATGGCTTTCTCCATTACGCGATCGAGGACTACCCGTTGCGCATCATCGCGCTCGATACGTTGGTGCCGGGCAAGGGCGGCGGGGCCTTGTGCTCGGAGCGGCTGCAGTGGCTCGATCGCATCCTCTCGGGGACGCAGGATCGGCCGACTTTGGTTCTCATGCATCATCCGCCGTTTCCGACTGGGATCCGCCGGATGGATCAGTCAGGGCTCGCCGACAGCGCCAGCTTTGCCGAGGTCATTCGGCATCACCGCCAAATCGAGCGAATCCTCTGCGGGCATCTTCATCGTCCAATCGAAAGCCGCTTTGCCGGTACGGTCGCTGGGACGGCTCCGAGCACCGCGCACCAAATCGTCCTCGATCTCCGCCCCGAGGCGCGGCTCAGCTTCGCGTTAGAGCCGCCCGGCTGTCAGCTTCACTACTGGCGCGAGGGGATCGGGCTCGTCACTCACACAGCCGCAATCGGCGATTGGCCGGGGCCGTATTTCTATTCCAAGAAGCCGGCGACCGACTGATCGGAGTGTCGTTACAAGCCGTGCGGCGCCGGCGCATAGACCAGGCGGCGTCGCGGTGCTCGGACGGGCGCGGGCTTGGCATAGATCTGTTTTGTGGCCTCGACCAGCACGACCCCGGCGAAGGTCGGAAACCAGCGCTTGCCAATCCGCTCCCACGCTGCGGCCGAGCGCAAGATCATGCGCTTTCGTGCGGGCGGGATGAACAGCGCGGTGCCTGTTCCGACCGGGGTGAATTGCTCGTCGCGCAGCAGCCGCGACAATTGCGACATCGTGTAGGGGCGGCCCGAACCAAACGGGGTGCGGTCGAGCCGGGCCCAGATGCCGCGGCGGTTTGGGGCGATGACCAATAGGCGGCCGCCGCCGGCCAGGACACGCCAGATTTCCTTCAGCATCGGGCCCGCCTGGTCGGTGGTTTCGAGGCCGTGGACCAGCAACACCCGGTCGATCGAATAATCCGCGAAGGGGAGCTCTCCCTCATCGGCGAGGGTGACCAGATTACGCCCCTCCGGCGGCCAGCCGAGCACCCCGAGCGCGGCCGGCATCAGCGCCACCGTGCGCTCGGTCTCGGCCGACATTGCCGGCAAAAACGGCGTCGCATAGCCGATCCCGAGGAGCCGCATCCCATGCAGGTCGGGCCAGACCTGGCGAATGGCGCCGCGGATCATTCGCCGAGCGATCTGACCAAGACCGGTGCGATAGAAATCCCGCAGATCGACGACGTCGGAGGACATCGGGCCATCTTAGGCGAGCGTCGCCAGCAGCGCGATAAGCGAGAGGGGCTGAAGCTTCCGGAGGGTTTGCGCGAGCGACGTCTTGCCGCCGCGCACCAGCGACGTAAGGCAGCCTCTCATTATCGCGTTGCGCGCCGTTCCGATCGTGGTTCAGGTTTACCTCAACGCCGTTTCGGCGCGTTGTTACCGCGGCTCTAAAATAGGGATTCTACCTCGGAGGCGGGTATGAGCACGCAGGAGGTTCTCGCAACCGGGCCGCGCATATCGGTCAAAGCGCCGTGGCGACCGCCCGAGCACCGCCCCCTGCACGGCTCGGATTTCACCTGGGCGATTGCTTTTGTCCTACCCTATGTGGCGGTGTTTTTCTTTTTTGTTGTCTATCCCTTCGGCTATGCGCTGTGGATGGCCGGCAAACCCTCGCTTTACGCCGAGCTGATCGCCGATCCGTCCTACTTGCCCGCGGTCGTCAATACTTTGCTGTTCGTCGGCCTCGGTGTGAACGTAAAGATGTTCCTGGCCTTGCTGCTGTCGGGCTTCTTCCTGCGCCCCTGCTGGTGGATCAGGGCGTTGCTGGCAGTCTTTGTTTTGCCGTGGGCAATTGCCGCGGCACAAGCGTGCGTTTCCTTTCACTGGATGCTGCAGGAAGGGGGTTTGGTCAACGGCGTATTATCGCTGTTCGGAATTAAGGGTCCCGTCTGGTTCAATGATCGTTGGCTCGCCCTCGGATCAAACATTGTTGTCTATATTTGGAAATGGATGCCGTTCTGGACCATAATATTTCTCGCCGCCCGGATGAAGATTCCCCGGGACATCTACAACTCGGCGGAAGTTGACGGAGCTACCGGGATCCGCTGCTTCGTCCAAGTCACGTTCCCGCTAATGGCGAACCTCTATCTCCTCTGCACGCTGCTCTCCACGCTCTGGACAGTTGGCGACTTCACGACCGTCTATCTTGTCTCGGGCGGGGGGCCGGCGGGTTTGACGGACGTGTTGGCGACGCTCGGCTTCCACTACGCCTTCGATACCGCAAGGCCGGCGCTCGGCGTGGCAGCGGCGCTGTCGGCCCTCCCGGTGTTGATCCCGATTGCGATCGTATTGATGCGCAGGCTCCGGACGAGCGAGGTGGAGCTATGAGCGTCGCCGTGGCGCTTGCGCAACCGGCGCGCCGGCGTTACCGGCTGCGACGGGTTCTCACCGAAGCGGGCTCGGTGATGCTAGGCATCGTGATCCTGATCTGGTCGCTCACGCCCGTTTACAACATGTTCCTGATCGCCCTCGATCCCGAAGAAGGGGAGATCGAGTTCGACGGCAATCTCTGGCCGCCCGAGCCATCACTCGAGGGCTTCCGCGCGGTCTTAACGCAGGAGGCGCGGTACCTCGAAGATTTCTGGCACCAGTTCGGCAACAGTCTTTTTATCGGGCTGGTGACGGTGCTGCTGACCGTGGTGATCGGCTCGCTAGCGAGTTTCGCGGTGAGCCGTATGCGGCTGAGCAAAGGCTTCCTGTTGACTAACGCTGCGCTATTCACCTACGCGATTCCCGCCTCCTTCCTGATCGTCCCGTGCTTTCGGATCATGCACACCTACGGGCTGTCGGATAACCCTTGGGCGGTCATTGCGGCGCAGGTGACCTTCGCTACGCCGTTTGCGATCCTGATTTTGCAGCTGTACGCGAGGTTGATACCGTTTGAACTGGACGACGCGGCGCGTGTCGACGGTGCATCCCCCGTTCAAGTGTATTTGCGCGTCTATTTGCCCTTGATGACGCCGGCGCTGGCGGTCGTCGCGATTTATGCGCTGCTGCTCGCCTGGAACGACTATTTGTATCCGTCGGTGCTGCTTGCGGTACGAAACATGACCGTGGCGGTGACCCAGGGCCAATTGTTTGCCGACGTCGACGCCCCGTGGAACGCTATGATGGCCGCTGCCATCATTTATGTGTTGCCGCCGATCGGGTTCTTGTTTGCCCTCCGCCGCCACATCGTGGCGGGCCTGACAATGGCTGACGATGGCTGACGTCACGGGCTGAGTTCGTCCGCGGAAAGCGTCCGCCGGCTGAAGCCGCCTCGCAACGGAATGTGCGATGCTGGGTCCAAGCAATCGATTTTGCGTGGCGGCCGCTTGAGCTTGGCTCGGCGATGGGCTGCGGCGACGGCGCGGCGATGCCGTCGCCCGTCGCTCCGCTGATCGGTCTCCTGCGTCTCGAGCGACAGCTCGAGCTGCTCGGTGCCGCGGCCAGGGCATCGGAGGTTTTACCATTGCCACCGACCATCGATGTTGCGCACAATCGATGGACATGCGAACAGCGGGGGCGGGTACGATATGTTCTTTCGACAGTTCGGTTCTCTGTTGGCGACTATTGCCGTTTGCTACTCCGCTTTGCTCGCCTGTTACCTGATCGCTTGCATAGTTGTCACGCGACTGAACCGCCGCGCCATCAAAATCCAATCCGCCCGGCAGACGCCAACGTCACATATCAAACGCGACCTTAGGCAGAGCGTTGTCTCGCTGGCGGTCATCGCTGGAATGCTCGGCGCCGGCCACTGGAGCTACACCGCTCTCGGCTGGGGATTGCGGCCCTTGCCCGGCATCGGCGGGACAGTCTTTTCGGCCGTCGTCTCGCTCGTACTGTTCGACACTTGGTTCTATTGGTTGCACCGGCTGATTCACACCCGGTTTTTTTATCGGTGGGTGCATCGATGGCACCATTTGACGATCACGCCGGTGGTCTGGTCCAACAACAGCGATCGCCTGGTCGACAATCTTTTCTTGCAATCCTATTGGTTGGTCGCCCATTTCCTGATACCCATCGCGCCCGCGGTATTGTTCGCACACAAGATCTATGATCAGATCACCGGCGTGATCGGCCACTCCGGCTACGAGCATGGCGGTCGATGGTGCTGGCCGCCATCGCCGCTCGTCGGCGTCACTCATCACGATCAGCATCATCAGTTCTTCGGCTGCAATTACGCGACGCATTTCAGCTGGTGGGATCGGATGATGGGAACGCTCCATCCCGACCATGACCGCGCGCTCAAAGCCAACCTCTCGCGTTCCCGCGGAACTCCGGTCCTATGATTGGAGCCGAGTGATGTTCTTCACCATAACCGCGATAAAGTAGCACCGCTCCTTCCGCTCGAATTGCCCAAATCGCGTCGAACCGGGCAGAGAGACCCATTCCCGAGCGAGAGGCCGAAGATAGCGCGGCAAACGGTTGACCAGTTCGCTGCGGCGCTCGTTGTCAATGCGGCAAGCCTCGCAGACATTCGCCGTGATGTCGCGAAAGGACACGACGTCGAGGCCGGATTTCCGGCCCAAATCGATCAGCCCGTGATGGCAAGCTTGCGGACTATGCGGCATCGTGTCAGTTACGGCAAAGATGCCATCTGCGGCGAGAACACGGCAGATTTCCTGCAGGAACGGCAATTTCGGCAGATCGACGAGCGCCTCGACATTGACCGCGAGATCGATGCTCGCTTCGGGAAATGGGAGCTGGAGGGCATGCCCTTGCAGATGGGCGATTGCGGCATGGCCGTTCCGGCGATGGCGAAGTGCCGTCAGCGATCGATCGATCCCGATCGTCGCCCGAGGCGAGAGCGTGGCGTGCAGGTAGGCGAGACCACCGCCTCGGCCGCAGCATACTTCGAGCAGCCGTGAGGGCTCCGGTGCACGCGCCGCAGCCTGTGCCGCCTTCGCCACCTCGGCGTAAAGCTGGATCTGATGGGGCTCGTTCGGCCAAACCTCCGCCACGGAATCATCGCACGGCGCATAGCCGTAGTTGAACGTCGATATCTCCTGCCATTGCCGCAAGCCATAGGCGTAGTCGTAAATATAGCGGTGCAGCCGGTTCGATGCGCCCATGCCGAGGTAGGAACTGACGAGATGCTGGAAGACGCGGAACGCGGACAATGCAGGGAGGGCCATGTTGATTGCGGGTGCAGAGATATCAGTTCCTTGGCGGCCGGTCCATCGGCTAGGCCGCGACAACTGGCCTACAATGTCGGCTTGATGTTCTGGTTGAGCCGGAACAGGTTCGTCGGATCATATTTATTCTTCAGCGCAACGAGCCGCTCGTAGCCCTGACTGTAGGCGGCCCTGATCCGCGTGGCTTCTTCCGAAGCGAGGTGGTTGACATACACTTCGCCGGTCGCGAAGGGCTCCACCGCTGTCCAGAACTGCCGGGTCCACTGGATGTGATCAGCCGACTCTCCTGGATCGGTCCATTGTGAGATCACGTCATAATCCCACTGGTCGTCGCGCAGCCCGAAGGCCGTCGCGTTTCGATCAACCCGGGCGGCGGCGCCGTGGAGATGGAAAAACAAGACCATCGACATCGGAGAGAGCATTTTCGCCGACCGCTCGATCAGGATCTCGATCAAATCGTCTCCTAACTGTTTTAAAAAACTCGATTTCCAATACCGCTGAACCCCGCCATAGGGGACTGCCGCGTCGAACAGCGTGTTCAGTTGCACGTATGATGTCGGGGCAATCGTGTCCAACAACGGCGAACCAAACTTCCGTAAGGGCGCCACGACCGCTTCCCCAGCTGCAACATCGCCGATATAGCTGACGATGATCGCGACGACCGGCGCGCCCTCGGGCGATGTCATCAGCGCAGCAGCGGCAAGCGCCTCGTCCGGGCTATTGCGCGCGAAATCCCGATAGAAGCGCAGCACTTCCCTGGCCTTTGCCATCGGGTGGAGAACCATTCCCGCCAGCACTGGACCGACGGGATGAACCCGATACTCGAACGAGGTGACGACGCCAAAATTGCCGCCGCCGCCGCGCAGGCCCCAGAAGAGGTCCGGGTGCTGATCCGCACTAGCCGTCAGAAACTGCCCGTCGGCCGTGACGAGATCTGCCGACAGCAGGTTGTCGCAGCTGAGACCGTGCTTCCCCATCAGCCAGCCGAGGCCGCCGCCCAGGGTCAGTCCGGCAATGCCGGTCGTCGATACGACCCCGCCGGTGCTGGCCAAACCAAAGGCCTGTGTCTCATGGTTGTATTCGCCCCAGGTGAGCCCCGCCTCGGCGCGCGCCGCGCGTCGGGCCGGATCGACCCGTACGCTCTTCATCGCCGACAGGTCGATCATCAGCCCGCCTTCGCAGACGGCATTGCCGGTGATGTTGTGACCGCCGCCGCGGACGGACACCAGCAGCTCGTGAGTGCGGGCGAAGCGCACCGCCGCGACGACATCGGCGACCCCGGCGCAGCGCGCGATCAACGCCGGGTGCCGGTCGATCATGCCATTCCAGACTCTGCGGGCCTCGTCATAAGCGCCCTGGCCGGGTTGCAGCAACGGGCCGCGGAGGCTGTCCGCAAATTTCTGCACCGTGGCTTCTTCGAGGATCGCGTCCGTGCCGTTCGTGGTAATGATTCGCAGGTCTGTCACAGCTCTTTCCTCCCTGTGCCATATCGCCGTGCCATATCGATGCAACGCACCTTCAGTCCGCTGTCGCGGACTGCTTCTCGATCATTCCAGACAAGCGGCCGTAGACGCGGCGCGCATTGCCTTCGAATATTTTCGCCTTGTCCTGCGCCGGCAGCGCAAGCTGGTCGATGTAGCGCTTGGTGTCGTCGTAGTGGTGACCGGTTTCCGGATCTATGCCGCGAACCGCGCCGATCATTTCGGAGGCGAAGAGGATGTTATCGACTGGAATAACTTTCGCCAGCAGCTGCTGGCCGGGCAGGTGATAGACGCAGGTGTCGAAGAAGATGTTTTTCAGCACGAGATCGGTCAGCAGCCCGAGTTTGGCGTCCTGCGCCAGACCGCGGAAGCGCCCCCAGTGATACGGCACCGCGCCGCCGCCGTGCGGAATAATGAACTTGATGGTCGGAAAATCCTTGAACACGGATGACGTCATCAGCTGGTTGAAGCCGACCGTGTCGCCGTTGAGGTAGTGCGAGCCTGTCGTGTGATACGCCGGATTACAGGCGGCGCTGACGTGGGTCATGGCGGGAATATCGTGCTCCACCATCTTCTCGTAGACCGGATACCAATAACGGTCCGACAGCGGCGGATCCTGCCAATGCCCGCCAGACGGATCAGGGTTCAGATTGATGCCAACGAACCCGTATTCGTTGACGCAGCGATCGATCTCGGGGATGCAGTTCTTCGGCGATACGCCGGCGCTCTGCGGCAGCATCGCGACACCGATAAAATTCTTCGGGAAAAGGGCGCAGACGCGGTGGATCAGTTCGTTGCAGGCGCTGGCCCAGGCTTCGCTGGTCGTTGCATCCCCAAGGTGGTGGCCCATGCCGGCGGCGCGCGGCGAGAAGATCGTCAGATCGGTGCCGCGCTCGCGCTGCACCTTGAGCTGGCCGCCGACGATCGTCTCGCGGATCTCGTCGTCCGTCATTCTCGGGCGCGGCGGCGGCGGCTTGCCGGCCTTGTGCGCCTCGATCTGCTCGTTGCGCCATCCCTCGTGCTGACGCGGGGCGGTCGTGTAGTGGCCGTGGCAGTCAATGATCATAGGTTTGCCGCATCTGTTCTCGTCTATCCCAGTCACTATCACCAAGGGGGACTACGATCGCAATGTTCTTCCCCGCGCCGGCGGTGCTACCCTCACCCACCCAGCCTTGCGGCTGGGTCCCCCCTCTCCCGCAATGCGGGAGAGGGTGCCGAGCGCAGCGAGGCGGGTGAGGGTGCGCCCATCGCTCAGAGTTTCCCGCTCCTAATCGGGATGCGCGGCAGACGGCGCGAGTGAGGGGAAAGACCAGCATGCCGCAGATCACGACGGAATGGCGGCGTTTCGACGAGTTGACGGCAGGTCAGCTCTATGAGCTGCTGCGCTTCCGCCAAAGCATCTTTGTCGTCGAGCAGGCCTCCGCCTATCCCGACCTCGACGGCCTCGACCAGGGCGCTTGGCATTTGGTAGCCCGGTTGGCGGGCGAGCTGATCGGTTATCTTCGGCTGACGGCAATAGCCGGCCCGCCGCCCATGGTCAGGATCGGTCGCGTTGCGGTATCGCCGTCCCTGAGACGGGGCGGGCTCGGCCGAATGCTAATGGAGAAAGCGCTAATTCTCTGTCGCGAGCGCTTTCCGCTGCAAGCGATCGCTCTTGGCGCGCAGGTCCCTCTCGTGCCCTTTTACGAGAGCTTCGGCTTTGCCGCGACCTCCGAGCCCTATGACGATTTCGGTGTCCGCCATGTCGAGATGAGAATGTGCCTAACGGCGTAAGCGGACTACTGGCTCAGTCCCGGCGGTGCCGCCGCGCAAAGATGAAACCGAGCAGGCCGGACACGAGAAGGGCGAAGCTGGCGGGCTCGGGTACGGGACCCAACGTGATATGAGCGGCTATGTGAAAGTCATTAGCACTGAGCGGTATCAGACCCGACGTCACGAAGTTGTACGGGATGACCTCGGCGAACAAGTCGAGCGCGGGACCTTCGATGGGGGCGAATGAAGTCCCGTAGTACACGGGGCCGAGCGCCGGGTTGATCGGGTTGTTGTTCCCTTCGTAGGTGAAGCCGGCGAAAGTCTGGATTGGGTTGATGGCGGTGCCGTTCAGCGTCCAATATAAAAAATCATTGTCGAGGAACCCGACCGCCGCCGTAAACGGAACATTCTCGATCTGGATCTCCCAGGTTGCATTCGTATTTCCGGCAAGCGGCCCGCCTGTCGGGTTGACGAAGTCGAAATCGATCCAGGCGGCGTTCGGACCGGTCGGCGTGATCGTATCGGTCAAGATCAGGCCTTCGACGTCGGTCGTGCCCCCGATCGTCGCCGGAACCGTCGCGGTCCCGGCGGGACAATTCGTGCAGATCACGCTGAAGGCGCCACCTGGGGGGAAAACATCAGCTTTTGCCGCTTGCGCCATCATGAGGCACATCATCAAGGCGCAGATCGATGACACGCGCACTCTCACGGCCTATCCCTCATCTCTCTTTTTACTCGTAAGTAACGGGCAAGAATCATGCCAGCTAGAGATATCAGGACTTTAGATGAAGTCCGCCCGGAGAAGTATCAAGATTTGTAAAGCTTACCGGCACCCTGTTGTCCGCAGTCGCAAGTCAAATCGAAAGGTTCCGTGATGGGAGACGACTGGCCCCACTGAGTATGTGTAAGATTTTCCGACGTGTCGAAAAATTAACTACAAACTTCCTCAGCCAGCGGTACGCGCTCGACCCGATGCGCCTGAAGTTTGGGGAGCAGGTCGTGCGCGAAACGGCGGATCTGCTCCATGAACATTTCGTGCGGCAATACTCCGCGGTTGAGGCTGATCTGGACATTGTCGGCGCCGGCGCTGTCCGCCGCCGCGATGATCCGCTCGGTGACCTCGGCCGCAGTGCCCCACGGCATCTGCTCGGCCTGCCGCTCGACATCGGCCATGGTCAGATTACGAAAATCCTCGCGGGCGAATTGCGCGGCGCGGCGGTTTTCCGGGCTCACATAATCGGTCGAGGCGGCGCTTGCATAGCCGGTCTGGCGCTGCAATTCGGTCTCCGTGAAATTGCCGTGGCTGAAGAGCGTACGATTGAAATAGAGGTGGTAGGGGCCCATCTCGCGCACCGCCTCGGCCTTGCTGTCGGTGACATAGACGCTGATGCCGAGCGACAAGTGATCGGGCGTGATCCGGTGGCCGGCTTGCGCCAGGCACCGGGCGTAATAGCGAATAATGTCGTCGCGCAATCCACGCGAACGGCCGAGACCGGGGGTGATCGGCAGAGCGTGCCTGGCCGCGAACTCGATCAACTCCTTGCTGCCGACGACCGGCATCCAGATCGGCGGATGCGGCTGCTGCACCGGCCGCGGCCACATCGCGACATCCTTGTAGGACCAGAATTCGCCCTGATACGAGAATACTTCCTCCGTCCACGCCCGGGTTATGATGTCGAAGGCCTCTTCGAAACGGGCGCGCGACTGCGCCAACGGCACATTGTGGACCTGGTACTCGCGCGGAATGCCGCGGGCAAAGCCGGAAATCAGCCGCCCATTGGACATGCAGTCGAGCATCGCCAGCTCCTCGGCAAGGCGCAGCGGCTCGTGCAACGGCAGGAGATTGCCGTAGATCAGCAATTTGAGCCGCTTGGTGCGCTGCGCCGCCGCGGCCGCCAAGAGGTTCGGCGAGTTCATCAGACCGTAGGGCGAGCAGTGGTGCTCGTTGAACCCCACCCCGTCATAGCCTAGGCGGTCGAGCTCTTCCCACGCCTCGAGGTGCTCGGCATAGGTGCGCGCGGCGATCTCGGGCCTAAAGTATTTCTTTGGTAGCGGATAAGGTAGCTCGTTGCCAACTTTCAGGTGCTCGAGCTGCTCACCATACGCCAGAAGATCGAAGACGAAGACTTTCATGTTGTTCGACAGCCTCCTCGGTGATGCGGCGCCAGCCAAATGTTACGAGCTTGCCGGCGCGGCGATGTTGTGACAACCAGAAGATCGACAAACGCTGTTATGACGGAGTGAGGCCGCGATGCCGCGCTATGATTTCGACATGTTTACCATCGGCGCCGGATCGGGAGGCGTCGCCAGTTCGCGCCGGGCCGGCAGCTATGGCGCGCGCGTCGCGATCTGCGAGGACAGCCGGGTCGGCGGCACTTGCGTCATTCGCGGCTGCGTCCCGAAAAAGCTGCTCGTCTATGGCGCGCAATTTGCCGATGCCTTTGCCGATGCCGCCGGGTTTGGCTGGACGGTGCCGGTGCCGTCCTTCGACTGGCCCGCCCTGATCGACGCCAAAGACCGCGAGATCGAACGGCTGTCGCAGATCTATCGCAACATGCTGAAGAACAGCGGGGTCAAGCTGATCGAGGGCCGGGGAGTGCTAGTCGATCCGCACACGGTCGAGATCGGCGGCCGGGCCTACACCGCCGACAAAATCCTGGTCGCCACCGGCTCGCATCCGACGGTGCCGGACATCCCCGGCATCCAGCATGTGATCTCGTCCAACGAGGCGCTCGACTTGCCTTCCTTGCCGCGCCGCATCGTCATCGTCGGCGGCGGTTATATCGCCGTCGAGTTCGCCGGCATCTTCAACGGTTTCGGCGCCGAGGTCGTCGAGCTGATCCGCCGCGAGGAGCTCCTCTACGGCTTCGACGACGACATCCGCATCGCGCTGGCGCACGAGATGCGTGGCCGCGGCGTCGAGATCCACGCCCGCACGCAGGTCGCGCGGATCGAGAAGCACGACCCCGGCTACTCGGTCTATACGGCGATCGGCCAGGAGTTTTCGGCCGACGTCGTGATGTATGCGACCGGACGCAACCCGAACACTCGCGGGCTGGGTCTCGCCGAAATCGGCGTCGAGACCACCGAGAACGGCGCGGTCGTCGTCGACGAATGGTCGTGCAGCAATATTCCTGGCATCTATGCGGTCGGCGACGTGACCGACCGGGTCAATCTGACCCCGGTCGCGATCGCCGAAGGCCGCGCCGTCGCCGAGACCCTCTTCAACGACAACCCGATCAAGATGGACCACGCCAATGTCCCGTCGGCGGTATTCAGCCAGCCGCCGATCGGCGCGGTCGGCCTGACCGAAGCGGAGGCGCGCCGGCGTTATGGCGAGGTCGACATCTACAGCGCCCACTTCAAGCCGATGAAGAACACCTTGTCCGGGCGCGAGGAGCGCACCCTGATGAAACTCATCGTCGATGCGCGCAGCGAGCGGGTGCTCGGCTGCCATATGCTGGGCCCCGACGCCCCCGAGATCATGCAGGGTCTGGCGATTGCCGTGAAATGCGGCGTCTCGAAACGCATGTTCGACGAAACCGTCGGCATCCACCCGAGCGCCGCCGAGGAATTCGTGACGATGCGCGAGAAGGTGGTGCGGCCGACCAAGTTGGCGGCGGAGTAGTCGAAAGGCTGCAGTGGGTGGTGGCTTGCGGCGGCCAGATTGCGGATCATATTTGATGCTGGCGGATGCTAAAATTAGGTCAGCCCCACGGATATGTCTGAATCAATCGAGCGTTCACTCGAGTTACTTCCTGATCCGGCGTTAATCGAGACGCTGGCCGCTGACATTTCGATTGCCGAGAAAGCGGCGGCGCTCGCGCGTTTGCGACAGCGGGTGGAAAAAAACCGGGCGATCCTCGGGGAGCACGTACACAAGTTCAATCAGATGTTTGATGAGGCCGGGCGCGACTTGTCGGTTGAAGATCTTGTTCAACTGGCTGAGCGCGTCCACGATTCCGAAAGAGGCGCCGCAGAACGGCTCGACCCGTGGATCCAAGCCCTGGAACACGCGCTCATGGTGCCTAGCCAAGAGGGAAGACAGCACATTGAGGAACTCATTGACATCTCGGCAGCTTGGCTCGCGGTCTATCACGACACGCGCACTCGGCTGCTCGAATTGGCCGCCCGGCGCCGGGGCGGTACCGCCGAGGTTTTGCGGGCGCGACCGGTCGAAGGTGATATCGATCACGAAAAGCTGACCTGCGAGATCGTTGCGCGTTTCCCCAAGATCCTGGCGGCCCTTGCCAAATGAGCCGAGTTGCTGCCGATCGAGGTAGTCATCGAAATCAATCGCACGGTCGTCATGGTGACCGGCGAGCGCCATTTCCTCAGAGATCTAGGATTACTCGATAGCGCCCTCGCCCGCCCGCAAAACGCATTTGCCTATGGTGAAGAGGATATCGCTGTACTAGCTGTGAGACTGCTCGCTGGTCTCGCTCAAGCACATGCTTTCGAGCAAGGTAATAAACGAACTGCCTTCGTTGCGATGACTCAGTTTCTGGCAATTAACGGCTACGACCTAACCATTGGCGACACCATACATTGGGCCAACGAAGTGATCGCACTGGTCGAGCATCGATCGACCGAGGATGATTTTGTTCGCGCCATTCGGCCATTTGTCGTTCGGAGGTGAGGTCGGCGAAATATCGGCATAACGCGCTTGCCTTGGACGATTCTTACCGGTAGCGTGCAGCTATGAAACAAGTCAGGGCCTTGCGCGGCCCCCACCAGTTCACGCGATTTTGGTACCGCCGGTACATGTAGGCGGCCCAGGATCGCGCGTTTGCGTTTTCCCCGAAGCCGCCCCACCGAGGCGGCTTTCGTGTTTCATGCTCTCGCTGATCCGAATGTCACCGATGGTGAAGCGGCTTCCAACCTAGGAGGTGATGCATGACCAGAGCGGCCCCTGCTGCGGGCAACGGATGGTCCCCCGACAGCTGGCGTGGTTTGCCGATCCGGCAGGTCCCCGGTTATTCCGACGAGGCGGCGCTCGCCCGCGTCGAGGAGACTTTGCGCCGGTTTCCGCCGCTGGTCTTCGCCGGCGAGGCGCGGCGGCTAAAGGAGCGGCTCGCCGCAGTCGCGGCCGGGAAAGCTTTTTTGCTGCAGGGCGGCGACTGCGCCGAAAGTTTCGCGGAATTCCATCCGAACAATATCCGCGACATGTTCAAGGTGCTGCTGCAGATGGCGGTGGTGCTGACCTTTGGCGCCGGCTGCCCGGTGGTCAAGCTCGGCCGGCTTGCTGGCCAGTTCGCCAAACCGCGCTCCTCGGATACCGAGACGCAGAACGGCAGAACCTTGCCGTCGTACCGCGGCGACATCATCAACGGCCTCGAATTCGACGAGAGTGCGCGCGAGCCCGATCCGCAGCGCATGGTGCAGGCCTACAGCCAGTCGGCGGCCACCCTTAACCTGTTGCGCGCGTTCGCCCAGGGCGGCTACGCCGATCTGCACCGCGTCCACGCCTGGAACCAGGATTTCGTCGCCAACTCCCCGCAAGGCGAGCGCTACCGGGCGCTGGCCGATCGCCTGACCGAAACATTGGATTTCATGGCGGCCTGCGGGCTCAACTCGGAAACCACGCCGCAGATCCGCGAGACCGAGTTCTATACCTCGCACGAGGCGCTGTTCCTCTCATACGAGGAGGCGCTGACCCGGATCGAATTCGACGACCGGCGACTGGTACGACTGCTCGGCGCATCTGGTGTGGCTCGGCGACCGCACCCGTCAGGTCGACGGCGCCCATGCCGAGTTCCTGAGCGGCATCAAAAATCCGATCGGGATGAAGTGCGGGCCGACCCTGGAGCCCGACGACCTGCTGCGGCTGATAGATCGGCTCAACCCCGAGAACGAGCCGGGCCGGTTGACCCTGATCACTCGCATGGGGTCCGACAAGGTCGAGGCGCGGCTGCCCTGCCTGATCCGCGCGGTCCGGCGCGAGGGCCGCGAGGTGGTGTGGTGCTGCGATCCGATGCACGGCAACACCGTCACCTCGTCGAACGGGTACAAGACCCGTTCGTTCGACCGCATCCTCGACGAGTTGCACGGCGCCTTCGCGATCCATGCGGCCGAGGGCAGCTATGCCGGCGGCGTGCATTTCGAGCTGACCGGGCAGAACGTCACCGAATGCATCGGCGGCTCCCAGGCGATCAGCGAAGCCTCCCTCGCCGACCGCTATCTGACGCATTGCGATCCGCGGCTGAACGCGACCCAGGCGCTCGAGCTGGCTTTCGAGATCGCCGAGGCGCTGAAACGCGCGCGGCAGGGCAGCGGCACTCGGGGCCCGAACCATCTCGCCGCGGTCTTGTGAGGCCGGATTGGCAGCGGATGACCAAGTCGGAGTCGCGGCGCAGACCGACAGCTATTTTTTGAAGACCAGGGCGATCGTCGGGCATTTCGGTGACCGCCCGGCGACTTACGCGGTGTTCATGCGCCGGCCGGTGATTTGCGCCCCGCGCTTCGCGATGGAGTTTCTCGAAAAGATGGCGGCCGAACGCGGCCAGAATTTCGATATCGAGCTCGGTCACCCCGAGGGAAGTTGGGTCGGCGCCGGCGATCCGATCCTTCATATCAGCGGTCCGCTCTTCCATCTCGTCGATCTTGAAACCGTACTGCTGCAGAAGTTGGGGCCCACCTGCGTCGCCGCCTACAATGCCTATGCAATGTGCGCCGATTTGCCGAAGGTTGCCTTCATGGCGATGGATGCGCGGCACTGCGCCGGCGCCGAAATGGCGGCGATGATGGCCTACGCCGCTGCCGTCGGCTCGGCGCTGGCGCAGCGCGAAACCGGTGCCGTCGGTTTTGTCGGCTGCGCCGCCGATGCGACCGCCCGGTTTTTCGGGCAGGAGAGGGGACTTGGGACGATGCCGCACGCGCTCATCGGCTATGCCGGCTCGACCGTGCGCGCGGCGGAGATGTTCCGCGAAGTCTTCCCGGACGAGCCGATGACCGTGCTGGTCGATTATTTCGGGCGCGAGGTGTCGGACGCGGTTGCGGTGGCACAACATTTCCCGGCCCTCGCTGGGGCCGGCCGTCTCGCCGTCCGCATCGATACTCCCGGGAGCCGCTATTGCGAGGGCCTCGACCCCACCCGCTCCTATGAGGCGCTGGAGCGTCATGCGCCGCACGCGATCCGCGGCTACCGCACCGAGGAGGAACTGCGCCACCTGGTCGGAACCGGGGTGTCGGCCGCCGCGATCTGGCTATTGCGCCGGACCTTGGACGAGGCCGGGTTCACGGCGGTCAAGATCGTCGCAAGCTCCGGCTTTGGCCCGGCGAAATGCCGGATGATGGCCGCCGCAAACGCGCCAATCGACACGATCGGCACCGGCTCCTACCTGCCCGAATTATGGAGCGAGACCTACGCCACGGCCGACATCATCGCCTATGACGGCGTCCCGATGGTAAAGGCCGGCCGCGAGTTCCTGTTGCGCAAACGGAAAGACGAATAGCGCAGCACTTTCCGGCCGATACGGCTTTCCCGGATGACAAGTGCCGGCCGTCCGGCTAGGCTGGTAAATCGAGAACTAGAACAGGGGGACAAACCGCCCTCGAATTGGGAGGTCGCCATGGCAGAAATTCGCCCGATCGTCGGGTCGACGCTACCCGCCGGTCACGTTCTCGGACGCAAGCTCGACACCATCCCGTTTAGCGGCTACCACGTATTGATCATCGCCGTGCTGGCTCTCGTTGGCTTTATCGAGGGCTACGATCTGGTGATGACCGGCTCGCTCCTGGTGCTCGCCAAGGGCCCGCTGCACCTGACCGACATCGACATCCGTTGGCTGGCTGTCGGTCCGACCTTCATGCTGTGCATCGGCGGCTTTGCGGCGTCGACGGTATCCGATCACTGGAGCCGCAAGGCGATCATGATGATCGGCGTGATCGCGACGACATTTTTCACACTGCTGATCCCGCTGGTGCAAACCGCCGAGCAGCTTATCATCGTGCGTCTGCTGACGGGCCTTGGCGCAGGCAGCGCGGTCTCCGCGGCGTTCCCGATCGCCGCTGAATTGATGCCGGCGCAGCACCGCCGCACCTACGGGGCCATCTATGAGATGGCGCTGGCCGCCTCGTTTACGGTGGTGCCGTTCATCGGCGGCCTTCTCGCCGGCAATGAATACGCGTTTCGGTTTCTGGCATTGCCAGGCGGGCTGGCAATCACCGTCGTGCCGGTGCTGATTTATTTCGTGCTTCCGGAAAGCCCGCGCTGGTATCTGCGCAAAGGCCGGCCGCAAGTCGCTGTCGACATCGTTAATCTGATCATCCGTCGCGCCGGCGGCCGGGTATCGCCGCTGACGGTGGAGGCGCTCGGCGATCACCACGAAGCCGCCCGCGAACAGCTCCCGCCCTATTGGGCGTTGTTCGCCCGCGGTCAAATCCGCTGGACCACCGTCGGTATTCTCAGCGGCGTGTGCGCCGGGACCGCCTATTTCCTGATTTCGGTGCTGCTGCCGAAGGCGCTGAACGATCAGGGCTTTGCCTTGAGCGCGAGCTTAGGATTGACCTCTATCGTCTATGCGGCGAGCTTCTTTGGAAAGGGTTTCACCGGCTTCCTGATGGAGATCATCGGGCGGCGTTGGACGATCGCTTATGCGCTCACCGGATCGCTGCCGGGCCTCGCGCTGATGCTGCTGGCGCACCGCACGGGGGACTATGCGAGCGTGATGATGGTGGCGGGAGGGTTGATTCTCGGCTTCACGGTGCTGTCGGCGTTTACCGCCACACGCGTCTATCTTTCCGAGCAATTCCCGACGGCGTTGCGTGGGCGCGGCCAGCCCTTCGGCGAGTTCAACCGCGCGGCTGTTCGCCGGAGTGCTGGCGCCGTTTTTGATGGAACCGCACACCGGCTCGGCACCGATATTCTTCGGTACGATTTTCGTTGTCGTGGCGATCGGCGCCTTTATCCCGCTGGTCTTTGGCCGCGAGACCGTGGGGCAGCTCGAAACCGTAACCGAGGGGGTGCCGGCGCTCGCTTGAGGTTCACCAAGCGAGCAACGAGGCGAGCCGAAAAAAGCCGCTGCCAAATCGGGAGGAAAGGATGGCCGAACGAGCCCGCTCGCCCGTTCGACCTCACCGGTTGGCCACGTGGAGACGGAGCTACGCGTCTACTGGGGTTTGGGACCGAAACCTTTCCCGGAATAGTAGCCGCCTCCGTTTGGCGCGTCGGGCTTCTGCGCGGCCGCCGAATAAGACGGGATCCAATTACTGGGACCAGCTTTCGGCCCGGGCGTCCGCGTGGAGGAATAGGGGATAGCGGGATTCGCTGCAACCTGGGTCGGAATTGCGGTAGTCGTCCACGCAGGGTCCGCCGCTTTCGCCGTGAGTGCGGCGAAAGCGAGCAGGGCTGCGCTTAGAATTATTGCATTTAACCACTTCATGATCGGACTACTCCAATAAACTCATGGTCGCCATGCGCATTTGCCATGGCACCTTGATAACCCAACACACTTATTACAGCCTGAGTTTTGCAAATCGTAGTATGCTGCTATGCAACATGCAAGGGGAGGTAAAGCGATACCTTACCTTATCGCGTCGCTTCACGATTTAAAGCCACGGTATGATTACGTATTGTTACAAGATTTTGAAATTTTTAAGGAGACCGCAGTGTCTGTCGAGTGCGGCTTAAAATGCTGCGCTGCAGCAGGTGCGTCGTTTTCGTGCAGCCGCCATATCATTAGCCATATCATAGGGTTTTCGCCGCAATTTCGCCGCGCGAAGATGTGCATCGCGCCTCCGTTCCGAAGACACGACGCTGCGACATATTTTCAGGTGATGGATGCCCGATACGCGTTTTGCCGACGCTCTGTCCCAACCGACGCAGCTCCCCAGCGCGGAGCAGTTTGACGATTACGCAGACGATGTGCCGCGGCTCCCGGCGCGATTCCTCGAGCCACCCGGTTTTGTGTGGGGCAGTTTTGCCGCGCCGGACGGGGCAAAGCTGCGTTGGGGCCATTTGCCGGCGGCCAATCCCCGCGTCGAATGCGTGATGGTCGGCGGCTTTACCGAGTGCATCGAAAAATATTTCGAGACGACAGCCGACTTCGCGGCCCGCGGCCTGTCGGTCTGGTGTCTCGATTGGCGCGGACAGGGCGGCTCCGAGCGCCCGCGGCGCTGGCCGAGCCGGCCGCGCCCGCGCCGCTATGATCGTGACGCGAATGACCTCGCGCTCTTCGCTGGAAAACTACCGCCGCCCCGTCAGCCGCGCCTGCTAATCGGCCACTCGATGGGCGGCGCCATCGCGCTCGTCTGCCTGCGGCAATCCCCGAGCCTGTTCGACGCAGCGATTTTGTCGGCGCCGATGCTCGGGATCCGCACCGGGCGCATTCCGCGGCCGGTCGCGCGCTTCATCGCCAGCGCTGCGCGCGCCTCGGGCTTCGGCCTCTGCTTCGTTCCAGGAGCGGGTCCGTGGAGTCCCGATCGCATCCCCTCGCCGGAAGTCAGCCGCACCTCGAGCGATCCCGAGCGTTGCCGCTTGCAATATGGCTGGTTTTCGGCACGCGCCCAGCTGCGCGTCGATCAGCCGACCTATGCCTGGCTCGACGCGTCGCTTCGCCTCGTGCGGAGGATCAGCCGGCCCGAGTTTCTCCGCGAGATCCGCACACCGATCCTGCTCGCCAGCGCGGGGATCGAGGCTTTCGTCGATCCTGCGGCACACCGTCGGGCGGCTAGGCTTTTGCCGGACGGTACCCTGGTTGAATTCCCGGACTCCAAGCACGAGCCGTTTCTCGAGCGCGATCCGATCCGCAATCGTTGGCTCGATGCAATCGACCGGTTTGTCGGAGAGCGCGTCGCAAGCCGGGCCGAATGAGACATCGGCCCCGCCCGGCATGGGTTTTCACGGCCGCAGCGCTCCTACTGGCTTCCGGTTCCGTTGCCGCCGAACTCTTGCCTGGTGTCGGCGCCCTCGATCGGCGCCTCGCGGTCGATGTGCGGCTTCCGCCATGGAATGCGATTGCGAAGGTACAGACAAATATTGCAACCCGCTGCACCGGGGCGCTCGTCGGCCCCGACTCTGTAATGACCGCAGCGCATTGCCTCTACAACCGCAGAACCCATGCGCTCCTGCTACCCGGATCGCTGCACGTCCTGTTCGGCTACGAACAGGGCGGCTATTTCAGGCACGCGCAAGTCGTACGCTACGTGGTTGGCGACGGGTTTGACGGGGCCGAACCGGCGCGACATCCGGCCTCCGATTGGGCCCGGCTCGAACTCGCTGAAGCCGTTCCGCCAGCAATCGAGCCGCTGAGGCTGTCAACGGAATTTCCCGTCCCCGGAACCGCCGTCGCGCTGCCCGGCTTCAATCAGGATCGAATTCATCAGCTGATGGCCGATACTTCCTGTCGAATTACCGGAATATCGGTGATCGGCGGCGAGCGGCTGCTGACCCACGACTGCTCCGCGACCCGGGGCACGAGCGGCGGCCCGTTGCTGGCCCGGCGCGGCGATCATTGGGAGGCAGTCGGCATCAACATCGCCGTGACAGCCTCGGCGAACATCGCGCTTCCGGTATCAGCTCTCCCGGAGGTCCGGTAACCGCGCCCGACTCAATTTCGCCGCTCAGTTCCGGGGCGCGTGTTTCGACAGGATGCGCTGCAAGGTACGGCGGTGCATCTTGAGGCGGCGGGCAGTTTCGGAGACGTTGCGATCGCAAAGCTCGAACACCCGCTGGATGTGCTCCCAGCGCACTCGGTCGGCCGACATCGGGTCCTCGGGCGGTTCCGGAGTCCCGTCCTCTTGGGCGAGGAGGGCACGCTCGACCGCATCGGCGTCGGCCGGCTTCGGCAGATAATCGATCGCCCCAGCCTTGACCGCCGCGACCGCGGTCGCGATGTTGCCGTAGCCGGTCAGCATGACGATGCGGGCCCCTGGACGAGCTTGCTGCAATGCAGTGACGACATCGAAGCCGCGGCCGTCACTCAGCCTCATGTCGACAACGGCGAAAGCCGGCAGCTGATCGGTCGCCGCTGCGATCCCGCCGGCGACGCTGTCGGCAGTCGCCACAACAAAGCCGCGACGCTCCATCGCGCGGGCGAGCCGCTGGCAGAGCGGCGCGTCGTCGTCGACGATCAGCAGCGTGCGCTCAGATTCCGGTAGCCCCTGCAGACCCGCAGAGAGCGCCTCTGGCGCGGAAGGTCGGTTCGGTCGGTCGCTAGTCTCCATGATCTTGCCTTTGACGCCGTCCGCGGCTCGACTTCGGCGCCTGAGGTTTAGGAGGGGTCGCCGCGGGGGGACGAAGTTTCTCTACCATCTCCAGATTGGCACGATTCCAGGAAATCGCAACATGTGCGCCGCCTTCCGGCAGATTATCAAAAAGCAGTCTCGCTCCGCTGCGCTCGAGGCAGGCTCTGCGCGATGAAGATGCCGAGCCCCATATGGTCTGCCGCACCGGCGCGGGTCGAGATGTACGGCTCACCGAGTCGGCCGAGGAGGTGCAGCGGGAAACCGGGTCCGTCATCGGCGACCTCGACGGTGACTGCCGCCTTGTCCCAGAACGTGGTGACGCTGACCTCGCGGCGCGCGAATTGGACCGCATTCTGAATGAGGTTGTTGAGCCCGTGCATGATCTCGGGGCTGCGCCGAACGAGTGGCTCCTCGGGGCCCGGCTGTCCCGCCGTCGCAAAGATCAACTTCACCCCCTCGTGTTGATGTATCGCCCCGGCGGTCTCGACTAGAGCTGAAATCGGCAGCCTGGTATAGGGGGAGCCGCCATCATGCTCCGGCTGCCGCGCGAGCTCGGCGAGGATCCTGCGGCAGCGCTCGGATTGGCTCAGCAGCAGCGCAGCGTCTTCGGCATGCGGGCTGTCTTCGGGCAGATCATGCACCAACTCCTTCGCGACGACGGCGATTGTCGCGAGCGGGCTGCCCAGCTCATGCGCCGCCGCCGCGGCCAGCGCGCCGACCGCTGAAATGCGCTGCTCGCGGGCGAGCGCCAGCTGCGTCGCGGCCATCGCGTCCCGCAGGCGCCGCGCCTCTTGCGCAACGCTCCAGGTATAGCTGCCGATGAAAACCGTCGCGAGCACCAGCGCCATCCAGATGCCGAACACCAGTTCGGGCGGGAACACCAGCGGTTCGGTGCGCCAGGGCAGAGGCATGTGCCACAGGGCGAGCATCGTAATCGCCGCCACGGCGAGGGTCGAAAGCGCGATCACCGGGCGCCGCGACAGGATCGTCGCGGCGACGGTCACCGGCGCGAGGATCAGAGTCGAGAACGGGTTCTGGAGACCGCCGGTCAGGTACAGCAGGATGGCGAGTTGCAGGATATCGTAGCCGAGGCAGAGCGCAGCGTCCCGTTCGCCGAGGCGGGTGGCGCCCTGGCGCAGCAGGATCAAAACCACATTCAGCAGAACCGAGCTGGCGACGACTGCGAGGGCCGGAAAAAGCGGCAGCCGATACCCGAGACCGTAATGCACGATCAGGATGGTGAGCGCCTGTCCGGTGATCGCGACCCAGCGGATCGGGACCAGCGTGCGCAGACTGATCCGGCCAAAGCCGGTCGTCGGCTCGCTCGTGGTGATGAGGCTCGTGTCGCTCACCCGATGACCCCTTCTAGTGTCGCTGCGGCTCGCTCGGTCGCGCGATCCGAGTTCGGTCACGCCGGCCGATACTGGCCGAAGTCCCGGCAACGAGTCATATAGGGCCGATGCTCGCCTCCGCCGTCAAAGTCGACAATCTCGTCAAGCGCTATCCCACTGCCGTCGCGGTGGACGGAATCAGCTTCAGCGTCGCGCGCGGCGTCACCGCGGCGTTGCTCGGCGGCAACGGGGCTGGGAAAACGACCACCCTCTCGATCCTGCTCGGGCTTCTTTTACCGACTTCCGGGAGGGTGGAGGTCCTCGGAGAGGACATGCTGCGCTACCGGTATCGCGTCCTCCCGAAAATGAATTTCTCCTCGCCCTTCGTCGATCTGCCGCATCGCCTGACGGTGCGCCAGAACCTGCTGATCTATGCCAGGCTCTACGGTTTGCCGAATCGGCGCGAGCGGATCGAGAAGCTCGCCCGCGATTTGCAGATTTCGGCCTTTCTCGAACGCCCGGCGGGCAAGCTCTCGGCCGGGCAGAAAACCCGCGTGGCGCTCGCCAAGGCGCTGTTGAACGAGCCCGAGCTGCTGCTGCTCGACGAGCCGACGGCTTCCCTCGACCCAGACACCGGCGATTGGGTGCGCCGCTATCTGGAAGAATGGCGTGCGCGCACCGGCGCGACGATCCTGATGGCGTCCCACAATATGAGCGAAGTCGAGCGGCTATGTTCCGTGGTCCTGATGATGAAGGAAGGCCGTATCGTCGATCGGGGCAGCCCGCAGGAACTGATCAATCGTTATGGGCGAACCAACCTCGAAGAGGTTTTTCTGCACATCGCGCGCGAGCCGCGGATCGAGCTGGAAGCGGCAAAATGAGCCGCGAGTTGCGATGTTCGGCGGGCCGGGTCTGGGCGATGCTGCTGCGGTACCTGTATCTGCTGCGCAGCTCGTGGCCGCGCACCCTCGAGCTGCTCTACTGGCCAACCTTGCAGATGCTGATCTGGGGGTTCATGAGCCAGTTCCTCTACAGCAACAGCAGCTATGTCTTCCGCGCCTTCGGCGTGCTGCTCGCCGCGGTCATGCTGTGGGATGTGCTGTTCCGCGGCCAGCTCGGCTTGTCGATGTCGTTTCTCGAGGAGATGTGGGCGCGCAATCTCGGGCATCTCTTTGTCACCCCGCTGCGGCCCTATGAGTGGGTTCTGTCGCTGCTGTCGATGAGCATGATCCGCGTTCTGCTCGGCATCCTGCCGGCGGCATTGCTGGCGATTCCTTTCTATCATTATTCGATCTTCGCGATGGGGCTTCCCCTCGTCGCGTTCTTCGCCGCGCTGCTGATCATGGGCTGGGCATTGGGTCTGGCAATCTGCGGGCTGATCCTGCGCCAAGGCATGGGAGCAGAGGGGCTGGCCTGGACCGTGGTATTCACCTTATCGCCGCTCAGCTGCGTCTACTACCCGGTCTCGACATTGCCCAGCTGGCTGCAGCATGCGGCCTGGGCGCTGCCCTCGACGTATGTCTTCGAAGGCATGCGAACGGTGCTGTTCAGCGGGGTCTTCCGAGGCGATTATTTCTTCACCGCATTGGTGCTCGATACGTTCTATGTGGGGCTGGGCGCCATCGCCTTTTTCGTCGCGTTCCATAACGCCCGCCGACGCGGAGCGCTGCTGCAGATGGGCGAATGAAAGCGGCTATGCGCCTCCGTCGGGTGCCAGAACGGTGAAACCCTCTTTCTCGAAAATCGGTTTCGCCGCCGGCGAGCCGAGAGAATCGAGCAGCCGCGCCGCGCTCGAGTTCTTGCTGTCCGCGGTGAGAGCCGCCGGATAAACGATCGGCGGGTGGGTATCCGTGGGGAACACCCCGACGATCTTGACCCGTGGATCGGCCGCCGCATCGGTCGCATAGACGATGCCGAGCGGCGCTTCGCGGCGTGACACGAAGAGCAGCGCGGCGCGCACATTCTCTGCCGGCGCGACAGCGGACCGTACGGTATTCCAAACTCCGAGCTTTTCGAGGGCGGCCTTGCCGTATTTGCCTGCCGGAACAGAATTGGTGTCTGCCATCGCAAGATGCCCGCCCTTGAGGAGCGCCGCCAGATCGAAACCCTGCTTGATCTCGACATGCACATCGCTGTCGGCCGGCGCGATCAGCACGAGCCGATTGCCGAGCAGGTTGCGCCGGGTCGCGGGCTGGATCAGATGCCGCTGCTCCAGGTAATTCATCCAGTCGAGATCCGCGGATATGAATATGTCTGCCGGCGCGCCGCTTTCGATCTGCTTGGCGAGGGTCGAGCTGGCCGCGTAGGAAATTCTACCATGTGCGCCGCCCTGCCGCTCGAATAGCTTGGCAGCTTCGTCGAGTGCATTGGTGAGGCTAGCGGCCGCGAATACGACGACATCCTGCGCGTGTGCCCCCTGACCCGGGCCGAATGCGATCAAAGCCGTGAAGAGGCCGGCGGCAAACCTTCTCGACATACGCATGTGGTTCTCCCAATCGCGCTTACTGCGATAGCGCTTCGAAGTGCTGGTCATCGAGTTCGATCCGGTAGAACCGACGGTAAAAATCCCGGGCTTCTGCCCGCGGATACTCCGGGTAAACGGCCGGCTAGAGCGTATGACCCAACCAAAGAAAGTCCCAGCAGCCGATTGACCGAGGGCGGCTCGTCGATCCAGCCAAACGGGAAGGCCGGCGCCAAATAGACGCGGCCCGCCGCGCCCGCCGGGAGGCCCGATGCGGTTGTTCCCGAACCGAGATCGGTCCTGCTGCTCGCGTCGAGCTTGCTCGCGATGGAGCTGTTACTGCGGCAGAGGGCGACCGTCATTACTAGCTGCTGGCGCGCCGCTGTTAGCAGTTGCGCCTCGCGCGTCGCGCAAGCTTCCCGCTGCGAAGACGGTCAGCTTGCGGTCTTCCGCGCGAACCAGACCGGCGGTCATGATCACAACGCAGACGGAGATGCCGATCACTAAATGCGCCGTGCCGTTTCCTTGCTCCCGGGGGAACGATCGCTTCGCCGCCGTCAAGCCGCCTCTATTTCGGCAACGCCCACGTTGAATTTCGGCTTCCGGGGTCGGGAGGCCAATTCAACGCGCGGTCGGCGGTGATCCCACGGCGGCCAAGCTGAACTGCCAGAGTTTTTGTCATGTGCACCAAGCCGGCATTGCGGGCGCCGCCGCTGAGGTTGCCGGCGTTGCGGGCGTTGCCGCCGCTGATGTTGGTGATGCGGCCCCAGCCCGCCGTCTTCATGAACGGGATGACCGCGGGAACAGCGCAGCGCTCCGACATATTTCACGTTGAAATCCTCGATCAAATCCTCGTCGATAACGGTCTCAATCGGGCCGGTGGCGGTGGCCGAGCCCCCCTGCGCGGACCCGCGGACCCGCTGTTAACCAGGATCTGCAGGCGGCTCAGTTGCTGCGCCGCCTCGGCGACCATCCGGTCCACCTGCTCCTTGCTGGTGACATCGGCTGCGAGGGGAACGATGCGCCGGTTCGTCTGGGCAGTCAGCTCCCGCGCCGTCGCCTCCAGATCTCCCTTGTTCCGCGCCACGATCGCCACATCGACCCCTTCGCGAGCCAATTCCCGCGCAATGGCTTTGCCAATGCCCCGACTGCCGCCAGTCACGATCGCATGCTTGCTTTGCAATCCGAGGTCCATGGCACTCTCTCTCCTTGGCGGCGTGACCGCGATTTTACCGCTTCGCTGCTCATTGTTCTCTCTGAGGGAACCCGGCGCAAGGGTTGCCAGACGCAGGACGATGTATGGAAGTGCCTACACGCCTCCGGCGGAGCCGCCGCCGCTCGAGCACGATACATGGGGCCCACCTCATCCCAAAGCTGCGGTAGCGGGGGCCCCGGCCCGAACCGCCGGATTCGACCCATTCCGGATATTTCGCGCTGCGGACAGAAAGCGCGCGTTGCGTAAGCCCGATCGCAATACACGACGGAACAAGGCCGGTCAGATTGGCCGGCCCTCTTCGTGCCCATCGTCTCCCACCGTCAGACCCATCCGTTTCACCAAGACCGCCGAAAGACCGGAGTTGGGTTATCGGGGTGTCTTAGTCCTGTCTTACGCTTATACCGATGGGGAAGAAAGGGAGCAGGACAGCCATCCGCTGGGGCGCTGGCGACCTACCTGAGCATGACCGTCGGCCAGAGGCATGGGGGACGGTTGAGCTTAATTAGTAACCCTATCCGCGGAAGCTGCGTCGCCGCCGAAGCGTTAAACTGCCGGCCGCCAGCGCGGCGCAAACGAGCGCCAGAGAGCTAGGTTCCGGCACCGCCTGCGCCCGTGCCGCTCCGAATTCGATCTCAGGAATGTTGAAGCTGCCCAGCGAGGTATCAGTGCTGGAAAAAGTTGCGGTAGTGAAAGGCGTAGTGGAAATTAGGCCATCGAACACGAAGGTCGAAGTATCATAGGTTGTGCTTCCAGTGCTTACAGATCCGACTGCTGTGCCAAGCGTGTAATTTCCCGAATTCTGGTTAACGTTGAAAAACGCATCTATCGCGTTTATCGGAGTTGGAAAGGTGAGCGTGAAGCTATCACCACCAAAGAAGAACTGTGCACCCCCAGACTGATTGCCTCCTAGGCTTAATCCGCTGAAGCTATTAAATTGATTCGTAATGATCCCGCCCAGGAGTGTACCGGAAGGACCAGCGCTGAAGGTATAAGTGAGCCCGTGGAAGGCTCCACCACTCGCGATTGTCTCGCCGGCGACGCCAGTGGAATAATTCTCGACAGTGAGCGGGATATTGGTCGCAGCTGCGGTGAACGCCGCAGAATTGGTAAAAGTCATCACGGCCGACGCTGCTGGCGTGGTCGAAGCTGCGCTAATCGACAACGCCAGCGATAAAGCCACGACAGTCGCATCACGCGCTTCAATCCACCGCATCGGTCTTCCTCCAACGGAACTTCGAACACCGTTGACGTTTATCAATGGCGTCGCCAAGCAACTCCTTTTGTATATTTCAGCAACTAAGTGGAGATTGTCAATAAAATAAGTGAAGATTATCAAATAAAAATTGCGTTTGGTTAACATAATTGGTTAATTTCTCCCGTATAAACTTAACTACTGCGGGTCGTGCACGTGAAGAGAATTGTCTGCCCGGCGATGCAGGAACAACCAATTAGCTCGCGCAGAAAATCCCGTGTGAATGGCTGTTTTCCACCCACTGCGGAAATTCAACGTTGACACAACCCTTTCTCAAACTAGGGTGCGGGCAGCCCGCACCCCTGCCCTCGGCGAGAGCCGGGCGAGCCCGGTCAAGGGAGGGTCCGAGCGCCGCGCAGCGCTGCTTGGATGCCCTTTACCGAGACGGGGCGGAGCCCCGGCACTAACGCCGCGGGAACATGGATGGCATCTGCGCCCAGGTCGTGACTTTGGCCGGATACTGCTTCCGTCCGGCGTCAGCCCCTGGATGGGCTGCGCTATGATGTAGTCCGAGGGACCGGCCGTCCAAGCTGACCGCACGTGCTATTCCGAACGGCGTGTCTTCGGCCCACGGCGATCGTAGCGGACTTGACCGTTCCCGTCGCCCCGACTGCGGTCGCGCACCAGGCCGGTCTACGACCCCGCGCTCAATCGGCTAGGCCGCCTTTGCAGCTGCTGCCGGACCTACGAAGCCGAACTCATCAGTGGCTGCGTGTACCGGCCGCATCGATTAAACTCCCTGGATGGCGAGGCTGACGTTGCGTCTCGATTTTGGGCCCGGACGAGCGATCGGCCACGGGAAGATACGCTTGCTCGAAGCCGTGCGCGATTATGGCTCGATTTCGGCGGCCGGGCGTTTGATGGGAATGTCGTATCGGCGCGCGTGGCTGCTCATCGATGAGCTCAACCATATTTTCGAGGAGCCCGTCATCGATGCCAAACATGGAGGCTCGGGCCGCGGTGGGGCCGAGCTCACGCAGTTTGGCCATCGTGTCGTCGAGCGGTATCGCTCCATCGAGGCAAAGGCACACGCCGCCGCTGATCTCGACGCACTCGCGTCGGCGACGCTCAAACCCCCGCCCGATTGTTGATCTTAGACAATAGCCAAAGGAGGACCGGCGATGAAACTAAGCGCGCGCAATCAGATCAAGGGAAAGCTTGTCGAGGTTCGCAAAGGCACGACGACCGCCCATGTTCGGATCGATATCGGCAGCGGCGTGGTCATTACCTCCTCGATTACCAACGAGGCTGTCGACGACCTCGGCCTTCGCGTCGGCGACGAAGCGATTGCGGTCATCAAGGCCTCCGACGTGATGGTCGCTAAATAGAGCTGGTACTTCGCTGCCAGAAAAATTTGAGCCGCGGTGACACCCTCATCCGTCTCGCTGCGCTCGGCACCCTCTCCCGCACCGCGGGAAAGGAGCGACCAAGCCCGAACGGCTTGGTGGTAAGCGTACTATCTGGATGCCAAAGGATTAGTTATTGGATTGACAAAATTGTGTATTTCATGATACATAGTGATCATGAAAATCTCATTTAGCGTAGATACCATCTTCTTTGGCAAAAACAGCGAAAGCCATTGGAGGAACAGCCAACGCCTGGCTGTTCCTTTATCCGCCGATCGGTCGGCGGCCCAGGGTTTCTGCGGAGTTCAAACATGTGGCTCGCTGATAATTTGCGGCCAAAACAGCAAAAACAGCGAGGAGCATGGTTTGAGCCACTAACTCGGCCCGCTGACGCCGGCTTCGGCGAAGGTGGCCATTCCGGTGTGGCAGGCGACCGCCGCCTTCAGGACGGCGAAGCCGAGGGTCGCGCCCGAGGCTTCGCCGAGCCTCATGCCGAAGTCGAAGAGCGGGCGCTGGCCGATTTGCTCGATGAGGCGCAGATGGCCTGGCTCGGCCGACCGGTGCGCCACGACGCAATGGTCAAGCGCGCGGGGGTCGGCGGCGAAGAGGACCGCGGCCGCAGCGGTCGAGGCGAAGCCGTCGAGCAGCACCGGCACCCGGCCGAGCCGCGCCGCCATCACCGCTCCCGCAATGGCGGCGAATTCGAGCCCGCCCAGCCGGCGCAGCATGTCGAGCGCATCGCCCGCCGCCGGGCGATGGAGCGCAACGGCTTTTGCCACGACGGCGCGTTTCGCCTCCAGCGCGGCGCCGGCGACCCCGGTTCCAGGCCCGGTCCACAGCTCCGCCGCGCCGCCGAACAGGCCGGCGCACAAAGCTGCCGCGGCAGTGGTATTCCCGATGCCCATCTCGCCGAGCGCCAGCGCGTCGATGCCGGGCTCCACCGCCATCATGCCGTAGGCCATCGCCCTGGCGCATTCCTCCTCGCTCATCGCCGGCTCGGTGACGATGTCGCCGGTCGGCCTGTCGAGGTTCATCTCATAGACTTTCAGACCGGCGTCGAAAACTCGGCACAGCTGGTTTATCGCGGCGCCGCCGGCGATGAAGTTCTTCACCATCTGCGCCGTGACCGCCGCCGGATAAGCCGAAACGCCGCGTACGGCCACTCCGTGATTGGCGGCGAACACCAGTGTCCGGGGCTGGTCGAGCCGGGGCGGGTGTCTGGCCTGCCATGTGGCGAGCCAAATCGCCAGCTCCTCGAGCCGGCCGAGAGAACCCGCCGGCTTCGTCAGTTGCGCCTGGCGCGCGGCCGCTGCCGTCCCGGCGGCAAGATCGGGCCCCGGGAGTTGGGACAGCAGCGCGCGGATCTCGTCCAGATTAGCGACCGGATCGGCCATGCGGATGTTCCTCTAACAAGGCGCCTGCCAAGAAACACAGGCAAAAGGGCGCCGTCCTTTCAAAGGCAATATCGTCATTCCGGGACGGCCCGTGGGCCGGGCCCGGAAACCATGAACACCGGCCCATCAACCCTTTCTCGTCGGCCCGTGTCCATGGGTTCCGGGCTCGCGGGCGGAGCCCCGCGCCCCGGACGACCGGAAGAAATGACAAGCCGTTTGACTGGGCGGCTATCGGTCCGCTTTTGCGAGCGCGGCAATCTAGCCTAATCTGCGATCCGGAGGGTGTAATGACCGGGTTCATTTTTGCCGATTGCGCCGTGCTCGACGGCACCCGCAGCGAGCGCCGCGAGGATCATCATGTGCTGGTGGAGGGCGGGCATATCCGCGAAGTGTCCGACCGGGCGATCAAGAGCGCCTCCGCCGAGACAATCGGGCTCGCAGGCCGGACGTTGATGCCCGGGCTGATCGACGCGCACGTCCATGTGCTCGCGGTCGACGCGGCCCTCGCCCGGCTTTCGGACCGGCCGGTTACGCTCTTGACCCTGCAGGCGGCCAAGGTGCTCGAAGAAATGCTGCAGCGCGGGTTTACGACGATCCGCGATGCCGCGGGGGCCGATGGCGGGCTCGCCGAGGCTGTCGAGGAGGGCCTCGTGCGCGGGCCGCGGATCTTCCCCTCGGGCATGGCGCTGAGCCAAACCGGCGGCCACGGCGATGTCCGTCCGCGCACGCAACCGGTCGATACTTGCGCCTGCTGCAGTGGAGGGCTGGCAATGTCGCGCATCGCCGACGGCGTCGCGGAATGCCGCCGCGCGGCCCGCGACGAGCTGCGCAAAGGGGCGACGCAGATCAAGATCGTGGCCTCGGGCGGCGTCGCCTCACCTTATGACCCGATCTGGAACCTGCAGTACAGCGAGGAGGAGGTGCGCGCGATCGTCGAGGAGGCGCGGGCCTGGCACACCTATGTAATGGCGCACGCCTATTCGCCCGAGGCGATCCGCCGCTCGATCGATTTCGGGGTGCGCTCGATCGAGCACGCCAATCTGATCGACCGCGCTACCGCCGAACATGTCGCCGGCGCCGGCGCGTTTGTCGTGCCGACGCTCGTCACCTACGACGCATTGCACCGGTTTGGCGCAGAACTGGGCTTTCCCGAGGTCAGCATGGCCAAGCTCGCCGAGGTGCGCGAGGCGGGGCTTAGTTCGCTCGAAATCCTGCAAGGGGCTGGTGTCAAGATCGGTTTCGGCACCGACCTGCTCGGCCCGATGCACCGACACCAGTCGCGAGAATTCGTAATCCGGGGCGAGGCGATGACGCCCTTCGACATTATCCGCTCAGCGACGATTGTGAATGCCGAACTCCTGAACCGCTCGGCGGAGCTCGGGGTCATCACCCCCGGCGCGCGCGCCGATTTGATCGCCGTCGACGGCGACCCTCTCGCCGACATCTCGCTGCTCGACGGCCAAGGCGAGCACCTGAGCCACATCATGAAAGACGGGGTCTTCTACAAACGCCTATAGCCGGGTTAAGCCGCCTTCTCCAGCTCGCGCAATACTGTATCGCCCATGACACCGGTCGAGACGCGCCCGGTATTGGGCTGCACGATGTCGCTTGTCCGCACACCTGAAGCGAGCGCCCGGCGCACTGCATTCTCGACGAGATCGGCCTCCTCGGCCATATCGAAGGAATAGCGCAACATCATCGAGAAGGAGAGGATGCAGGCGAGTGGGTTGGCCATGTCCTTGCCCGCGATGTCCGGCGCACTGCCGTGGACCGGCTCGTAGAGCGCCTTGCGTCTCCCGCTCGCGTCGGGCGCGCCGAGCGAGGCCGAGGGCAGCATGCCGAGTGACCCCGTGAGCATCGCCGCGCAATCGGACAGCAAATCGCCGAACAGGTTGCTGGTGACGATGACGTCGAACTGCTTCGGATTGCGGACCAGCTGCATCGCGCAGTTGTCGGCATACATGAATGAGAGCTCGACATCCGGGTAATCCGCATCGCGAACCCGTTGCGCGACCTCGCGCCACAGCCCGCCCGATTCCATGACGTTGGCCTTGTCGACCTCGCAAACTCGACCGTGGCGCTTTCTCGACAGATCAAAGGCGACGCGTGCGACGCGCTCGATCTCGACTTCGGTATAGACTTCGGTATTGATCCCGCGACGGCTGCCGTCCGGCAATGTCTCGACCCCGCGCGGCTCACCGAAATAGATGCCGCCGGTCAGTTCTCGCACGATCATCAGATCGAGGCCGCTCACCAGCTCACGCTTCAAGCTCGACGAGTCGGCGAGCGCGTCGAACACCACCGCCGGCCGCAAATTGGCGAACAGGTCCATTTCCTTGCGCAACTGAAGGATGCCGCGCTCAGGGCGCAGCTCGAACGGTAACGTATCCCATTTCGCGCCGCCGACGGCGCCGAACAGCACCGCGTCGCTGGCGACCGCCTGGGCCAGGGTGCCGTCGGTCAACGGAACCCCTGCTTCATCGAGGGCCGCGCCACCCACGAGACCCTCAGTGATTTCGAAGCTAGCTAGATGGCGCTGGTCGAAGAACTCGATCACGCGCAGCGCTTGGCGCATGATTTCGGGTCCGATGCCGTCGCCCGCCAACACGAGCACTTTGCGATTGGATGCGCGGGTCTGCGCCACGGATCAAGCCCCGGGCCGGATCATGCCAAACTGCCACGGACGCGCCAGCCGCGCCTTTTCCTCATAGGCGCCGATTTCCGCGCTCTTCTGCTCCGTCAGGCCGATGTCGTCGAGCCCATTCAGGAGGCAATGCTTGCGGAATGCATCCAGCTCGAAATGCACCTTCTCTCCGTCCGGTCGTGTGATCGTCTGAGTTGCCAGGTCGATCGTCATCACCGCGTTGGCGCCTTTCCTGGCGTCTTCCATCAATTCGTCAACGATTTCCTTGGGCAGGGCGATCGGCAAGATGCCGTTCTTGAAACAATTATTATAGAAGATGTCGGCAAAACTCGGCGCGATAATGCAGCGGATGCCGAAATCGAGGAGCGCCCAAGGGGCGTGCTCGCGGCTCGACCCGCAGCCGAAATTATCCGCGCCGATCAAGATCTTGGCGTTGCGGTAGGGCGCCTGGTTCAGCACGAAATCCGGATTCTCCGAACCATCCGCGCGAAACCGGATCTCCTCGAACAGCCACTTCGAGAGACCGGTCCGTTTGATTGTCTTCAAATAAACCGCCGGGAAGATCTTGTCGGTGTCGAGATTGATGATCGGCAGCGGCGCCGCGACACCGGTCAGCTGTGTGAATTTTTCCATATCGGTCCTCTCTGGTGCTCGGGCGCGTTCGGATGATTGGTTCTGTAGACCTGTAGGATGGGTTGAGCGGAGCGAAACCCATCATCTGCGCTCTTTGCGATGGGTTTCGCGATGCTCAACCCATCCTACGGACTACGGACTACGGACTACGGACCGAGGCCCGCAAGATCTGCGTGTAGCCGGGCTCACCCCAACTGGCGGACGTCGGCGAGGTGGCCGGTGATGGCGGCGGCGGCGGCCATGGCCGGCCCCATCAGGTGGGTCTTGGCGTTCTTGCCCTGGCGGCCCTCAAAGTTGCGGTTCGAGGTCGAGGCGATCCGCTCCCCGTTCATCGCGCGATCGTTGTTCATCGACATGCAATTCGAGCAGCCCGGTTCGCGCCACTCGAACCCGGCTTCGAGAAAGATCCGGTCGAGCCCTTCCTCTTCCGCCTGATGCTTGACGAGGCCCGATCCCGGCACGACCAATGCCCGCACCCCTTCGGCCACCCGCCGACCCTTGGCGATCGCCGCGGCGGCGCGCAAATCCTCGATGCGGCTGTTCGTGCATGAGCCGATAAACACGCGCTCCACCGCCACATCGATGAGCCGCGTATTCGGCGCCAGGGCCATGTATTCGAGCGATCGCTGCATCGCCGCGCGCTTCAACGGGTCATCGACCTGCGATGGATCGGGGACCCGGCCGGTGATCGGGGCTACATCTTGCGGGCTCGTGCCCCAGGAGACGTGCGGCGCGATGTCGGCGGCGTCGAGATGTGCCTCTTTGTCGTATTCGGCGCCCGGGTCGGAGGGCAGGGTGCGCCAATAATCAACCGCCTGCTCCCAGGCCGCGCCCTTCGGGGCGTAGGGTCGGCCCATCACGTAGGCGGTGGTTTTTTCGTCCGGCGCGACAAGCCCGGCGCGCGCGCCCGCTTCGATAGACATGTTGCAGACCGTCATGCGGCCTTCCATCGACATGTCGCGGAAGGTGTTGCCGGCATATTCGAAGACATGGCCGGTGCCGCCGGCGGTACCGATCTTTCCGATGATCGCGAGGATCACGTCCTTGGGGCTGACGCCGGCGCCGAGGCCGCCGTTCACCTCGATCAGCATGTTCTTGGCCGGCGCCTGGATCAAAGTCTGGGTGGCGAGCACGTGCTCGACCTCGGAGGTGCCGATGCCAAAGGCCAGCGCGCCCATTGCGCCATGCGTCGCGGTGTGGCTGTCGCCGCACACGATCGTCATGCCGGGCTGGCTCAGCCCCTGCTCCGGCCCGATGATGTGGACGATGCCCTGGTTGATGCTGTCGATCGGGAAATAGGGGACGCCGAACTCCTTCACGTAGCGCTCCAGGGTATCGACCTGCAGCCTCGATTCCGGGTCGTCGATGCCGCGGCTGCGATCGCTCGTCGGCACATTGTGGTCGGCTACCGCCATCGTCGCGTCGGGCCGGCGAACCTTGCGGCCGGCGAGCTTCAGCCCTTCGAAGGCTTGCGGCGTCGTGACCTCGTGGATCAGGTGAAGATCTATGTAGATCAGGTAGGTGCCTTCGCTCTGCGGGGCGATGACGTGGTTGTCCCAGATCTTGTCAAAAAGGGTGCGCGGCGGGGCCATGGCTGCGTTTACTCCGATTGGTTGGTTTCTTCGACCGAACCGGCCATCGCGGGGGACGGTTCGGTTTGGGGTCGTGCACTCGCACCGGCTCGTTTGGCGCCGGGCCGCGCGCTGTCGCGGGCGCGTTCGGTAATGCGCGCAGCCTTGCCGGTAAGGCCGCGCAGGTAATAGAGCTTGGCCCGCCGCACCACGCCGCGGCGCACCACATCGATTGAGGTGATGCGGGGCGAATATAGCGGGAAGATGCGCTCCACTCCTTCGCCGTAAGAGATTTTTCGCAAAGTGAAATTGGAGTTCACCCCGGCGTTCTTGCGGCCGATGCAAACGCCCTCGAAGACCTGGATGCGCTCACGTTCGCCTTCGACGACTTTGACCCCGACCCGCAACGTGTCGCCGGGCTGGAACTCCGGGATCGGCCGGCTGGCGGCGAGCTTGTCGACCTGCTCCTGCTCGAGCTGCTGCAGAAGGTTCATCACTCCACCTCTCGATCTCTATCATCCTGCGCCGCCAGGTGGCGCTCCCACAAATCCGGCCGGCGCTCGCCGGTCAAGCGCTTCGCCTCGGTCCGGCGCCAAGCCCGGATGCGTCGATGATCGCCCGACACCAGCACCTCCGGCACGGCGCGCCCTTGCCACAGCTGCGGGCGAGTATATTGCGGATATTCGAGCAGACCCTCGGCGAAACTCTCCTCGGCCAGCGCCTCGGCGCGTCCGACGACACCCGGCAACAATCGTACACAGGCGTCGATCAGCGCGATCGCCGCCGGCTCACCGCCCGACAGCACAAAGTCGCCGAGGCTCACCTCCTCGATGTCGTGCGCCTCCAGCACTCGCTCGTCCACACCCTCGAAGCGGCCGCAGATCAGGCGCACCCCCGGCTCCGCGGCAAGCTCGCGCACCCGTTGTTGATCGAGCCGGCGTCCGCGCGGCGACAGCAGAATGAGCGGTCCCAACTTGCCGGCACCGACGATTGCCCCATCGAGCACGTCCGGCCGCATTACCATGCCAGGCCCGCCGCCAAACGGCGCGTCGTCGACGGAGCGGTGTTTATCACCCGCAAAGTCGCGGATGTCCACCGTTTCGAGCCGCCAGAGCCCGGCCTTCAGCGCTTTGCCGGCCAGCGAATAAGCGAGCGGGCCAGGGAGCATTTCCGGGAAAATCGTCAACACGGTCGCGCGCCAAGTCATGGCTCGTCATCGCCCAGCAGCCCCGGCGGCGGGTCGAGCACGAGCAGCCCCTCAGCCGGCGCGACGATCGGCACGACTGCCCGAGTGAACGGCACCAGCACCGGCGATGCGCCGTCCCGCGCCAGCTCGAGCGTATCGCCGGCTCCGAAATCGTAGATCGCGCGCACACGGCCGACCGGCGTCCCGTCCGCCAGTACGGCGTCAAGGCCGATCAGGTCGGCGTGGTAATATTCCTCGGCCTCTGGCTGCGGCAAAGCCGAGCGGGCGAGATAGAGACGCAGTCCGCGCAATGCCTCTGCTTGATCGCGGCCCTCGATTCCCGGAAAGCGCGCAATCACTACGCCCTTTACGACGCCGGAAAGCTTCGGATCGAATTGCCGGCGGCCGGTTTCGTCCTCTAGCGGGCCATAGCCTGCGATGGCCTCCGGCACCTCGGTAAAGCTCTTGATTCGCACGGCGCCCTGGACGCCCTGAGGCCCGGTAACGACCCCGACGCAGATCCGCGTTACTTCGGCTGGATCGGCGTTGAGCGTCCTTCGAGACGCCGCCTGCGGCGGCTCCTCAGGATGATGGATTTTCCTCAAGGCCATTGAGAGCGTTCCTCATGCTGAGGAGCGCCCCGCGGGTACGTCTCGAAGCACGAACGACCGCGGGGCAGCTGCCGCGATCCTCAGCTTCGGCCGGCGGCGGCGCCAGCCGCCTCTTCGGCGGCCTTCAGTCTCTCCTGCGCCCGCGCCTTTGGCCGAGATTTGACCGGAGTCTCGCGAACCGCCGGCTTCTCAACGAGCCCGGCGTCGCCGAGGAACCGTGCGACCCGATCGGTCGGCAACGCGCCGACCCCCAGCCAATGCTGGATCCGTTCGGTCTTTAGAGTTACCCGGTCGGCATGCGACCGGTCGAGCATCGGATTATAGGTCCCGAGCTTTTCGATAAAGCGGCCGTCGCGGGGACTGCGCGAATCCGCGACGACGATGCTGTAATAGGGGCGCTTCTTTGCGCCTCCGCGCGCAAGGCGGATTTTCAATGACATTCTCATACCCTCATTCTAGTGCCGCAAACCCTAGTGCCGTAAACCACTGGGCAGCAGCCCGGCTAGCCCGTGCCGGGACAAGCCCTTGGGGCCGAGCTTCTTCATTTTTTTGGTGATGTCGGCCATGTCCTGGTACTGTTTCAGGAGCCGGTTGATCTCCTGCACCGAGGTTCCCGAACCCGACGCGATGCGCCGGCGGCGCGAGCCGTTCAATAGCTTGGGGTTGCGCCGCTCGCCCTTGGTCATCGACGAGATGATCGCCTCCTGGCGCTTGATGATCCGCTCGTCGATATTCGCCTCGTCCAGCTGCTTCTTAATCTTGCCGATCCCGGGCAGCAGCTTCAGCATCCCGCCCATGCCCCCCATCCGGCGGATCTGACGCAATTGCGCCGCAAGGTCGTCGAGGTCGAACCGGCCCTTTTCCAGTTTGGCGGCGAGCTTTTCCGCCTCCTCTTCATCGACCGTCTCGGCGGCTTTTTCGACCAGGCTGACGACGTCGCCCATCCCGAGGATACGGCCGGCGATGCGCTCGGGGTGAAACGGCTCGAGCGCCTCGATGCGTTCGCCGACCCCCATCAGCACGATCGGCTTGCCGGTGATCGCGCGCATCGACAATGCTGCCCCGCCGCGGGCGTCGCCGTCGACCCGGGTCAGCACGATCCCGGTGATGCCGGCGCGTTCGCCAAAGGCTTTCGCGACATTGACCGCGTCCTGACCGGTCATCGCATCGGCGACGAGCAATGTCTCGTGCGGCATCGCGACCTCGCGCACCGCCGCGACTTCGAGCATCAGCTCCTCGTTGACATGGAGGCGCCCGGCCGTGTCGAGGATCACGACGTCGTAGCCCTCGGTGCGCCCGGTCTGCAATGCCCGCCGGGTGATCGCGACCGGCCTTTCGCCCGGCACGATCGGCAGCGAAACAACCCCGATCTGGCGGCCGAGAATGGCGAGCTGCTCCTGTGCCGCCGGCCGCTGCACGTCGAGCGAGGCGAGCAACACCTTCTTGCGGTTTTGCCCCTTCAGGCGACTGGCGATCTTCGCGGCAGTCGTCGTCTTGCCCGAGCCCTGCAGTCCGACCAGCATGACGGCGACAGGGGAAGGGGCGTTCAGGTCAATGCCATTGGTCCTGGTGGCGCCTTCACCGCCCCCGGGACCGCCCCCGGGACCACCCCCGAGCATCTCGACGAGATGGTCGTGGACGATCTTGACGACCATCTGTGCCGGCGTCACCGACCGCAGCACCTCTTGCCCGAGCGCCTTCTCGCGAACCGCGGCGACAAAGTCCCTGACCACGGGAAGCGCCACATCGGCCTCGAGTAGCGCGATTCGGATCTCGCGCAAGGCGGTCCCGACATCGGCCTCGGTTAGCGCGCCATGGCGGCGCAGCCGGTCGAAGACGTCGCCGAGGCGGTCACTGAGGCTGTCGAACATCCGGTCCTCAACACTCATTCGCGACAGCAAAAACGCCAGTGCGCGAAACTCGCGGACTGGCGGCCCGGGCTATTGCCCCGGGTGTGTCGCTCGCTTCCTTGGAAGCGCGAGCCGGAACGTAATCGCGACCCGGCTTCCTGTCAATTGCGCCCCCAATCCTCCACACTAGCTTCGCCCAACTTTCAGCGGCATCGAGACATATAGGATCTGCTCTCCTTTATTGGCAGCCAATCGACCCAATTTAGTGGGTGTCGCTGCATCTTCCCCGCTCATGAGAATGGAGGGCGCGGCTCCGGCTATCGTATTCCTGTCCTGATGACCAACCTCGTCCTCCAGCACGGGCTCTCGTTCCCCGATCTTTATGACCGGAACGGTCTCGTTCGGCTGGATCGGGCGTTTGTTGCTCACTTGGCCGAGCGTGATGTCGGTTTGCATGACCGGCTGATGACGGCTCGGCGCGACCCCGAAGCGGTCGAGGGGCTCGAAGAATCCAACCTGCTGGTCGATCTCGCGCCCCATCTCGAAGATTTCCTCGGCGAGCTGTTCGGGATCGCAGCCGAGTTGCGAGTGTTGCAGGCGCGCCATCACGAACTGGCACCGCTCTACTCGATCAAGCGGCTGTTCGTACAGCGGCGCGCCGTCAAGGGCGTCAAAGAAGCCGATGCAATGGCGATCGACGGGCCCGGGTTGGCCGGCGACCTCGACCGGCTGATCGGCGCGCCCGCCGACGAACCAACCGCCCAATGGGAGCGGCGCTATGCCGAGCATGTCGCGAAGTGGCTGGAGGACGAGGCCGCCAATGCCGGTCCGCTGGAGGTTGCGCAGCGCTATGCCGCCTGGGCGACGCTGGCTCCGGAAGGCCGCCGCAAACATCGGCGCGGCATCCTTTTCAAGGTGCCGCACCGGCTCGATATGCATCACCTCGTACCGGTCGAAACCGTGGAGCGGGGCGGAGTCACTATGCTGCGGCTGCCCGAGGACGAGTGGCGCCGCCGCGACGGCTTTGCGCTGACCGACGCCGGCACCGATCTCACCGGCGCGCTCGACCAGGCGAATTACTGCATCTGGTGCCACAACCAAGGCAAGGACAGCTGCTCGAAGGGCCTGACGGAGAAGGACGGCACGTTCAAGAAAAGCGTGTTCGGCGCCACGCTCGCAGGCTGCCCGCTCGAGGAGAAGATTTCGGAAATGAATCTGGTGAAGGCGCGCGGCAATAGCCTCGGCGCCCTCGCCATCGTCGCGGTCGATAACCCGATCTGCGCGGCGACCGGCCACCGCATCTGCAACGACTGCATGAAGGCCTGCATCTACCAGCGGCAGGACCCGGTCGACATCCCGCAGATCGAGACCCGCACGTTGAAGGACGTGCTGGGACTGCCCTGGGGTTTCGAGATCTATTCGTTGCTGACCCGCTGGAACCCGCTCAACATTCGGCGGCCGTTGCCGCGGCCGGCGACCGCCTACAAGGTTCTGGTCGTCGGTCTCGGACCCGCGGGTTTCACCCTCGCGCACCACCTTGTGAACGACGGCCAATTCGTCGTGGCGATCGACGGGCTCAAGATCGAGCCTTTACCGCCCGAGATCTGCGGCGTCGCGCTTGACCGCACTCGGCGCCCGTTCGAGCCAATCCGCGATGTCGCGAAATCTGGTCGAAGGTCTGGATGACCGCGTCATGGCCGGGTTCGGCGGGGTCGCCGAGTACGGCATCACGGTTCGCTGGGACAAGAATTTCCTGAAGATCGTGCGCCTGCTGCTCGAAAGACGGGCGAGCTTTTCGATGTACGGCGGCGTGCGGTTTGGCGGCACCATTACGATCGACGCCGCATTCGGTCTCGGCTTCGATCATGTCGCGCTGTGCGCTGGGGCCGGACGGCCGACGGTAATCACGATGAAGAACGGCCTCGCGCCGGGGGTGCGGCAGGCCTCGGATTTCCTGATGGCATTGCAACTGACCGGCGCGGCCAAGACCGACAGCATCGCCAATCTGACCGTGCGGCTGCCGGTGGTCGTAATCGGCGGCGGTCTGACCGCGATCGACACGGCGACCGAGTCGCTGGCCTATTATCCGCTTCAGGTCGAAAAATTCCTGTCGCGTTATGAAACCCTGGTCGCCGAGCGCGGCGAGGAGGCGGTGCGCGCGCAATGGACACCGGCGGAGCGCGACGTGGCAGTCGAATTCGTCGAGCATGCCCGCGCGATCCGCGCCGAGCGCGAGGTTGCGCAGCGCGAAGGCCGCCCGCCGCGCCTCGCCAACCTGATCGACGGCTGGGGCGGCGTGACGATCGCCTATCGCCGGCGCCTCGTCGATTCGCCGAGCTACACCCTCAACCACGAGGAAGTGGCGAAGGCGATGGAGGAGGGGATCCGCTTTGCGGAATTGCTCACGCCGGTCGAGGTCGATGTCGACGTTTTCGGCCAAGCCGCCGCGTTGCGGCTGACCCGGCACAGTGCGACGGAAGTCGGCGGCCATCGCCCCGATCCGAACCAGGGGCCGGGCGAAGAGGTCATCTTGCCGTCACGCACGATCCTCGTCGCTGCCGGTACCCAGCCGAACACGGTGCTCGGCCGAGAGGATCCCGAGAACATTGTGCTAGACGGCCGCTATTTCCGCGCGCTCGACGAGGAGGGCAACCCGGCAACGCCCGAGCGGGTCGTCAAACCCGCAGCGGTGCGAGTTTTGACGCATCTGCGACCGGACGGGCGCGCTGTCAGCTTTTTTGGCGACCTGCATCCGAGCTTTGCCGGCAATGTCGTCAAGGCGATGGGCGGCGCGACCTTGGGTTATCCGGTGATCAGCCGCATGCTCACCCGGCTCACCCCGTCAGCGCCCGCGCCGGTCGAGCTGATGGCGCGGCTCGATTACGAGCTGCGCGCGCGAGTGCACGAGATCGTCCGGCTGACCCCGAACATCATCGAAGTCGTCGTGCAGGCGCCGATTGCCGCGCGCGCCTTCAAACCCGGCCAGTTCTATCGCCTGCAGAATTACGAGCGCTTGGCGCTGCGGGTCGACGGGACGACCCTGGCGATGGAAGGGCTGGCATTGACCGGCGCCGGCATCGATATGGAAGCGGGCCTGCTGTCGACCGTCGTGCTGGAAATGGGCGGCTCCTCCGACCTCTGCGCGCTTCTGAAGCCTGGCGAGCCGGTGATCCTGATGGGCCCAACGGGCACGCCGACCGAGACGCCCTCCGGCGAGACGGTGCTCTTGGTTGGCGGCGGCCTCGGCAATGCGGTGCTGTTCTCGATCGGCGCCGCGTTCCGCGCCCGCGGCTCGCGGGTCCTGTATTTCGCCGGCTACAAGCTCATGCAGGACCGCTACAAGGTCGAGGAGATCGAGCACGCCGCCGATAGCGTCGTGTGGTGCTGCGACGAGGCGCCGGGCTTTGCGCCGGGCCGGCCGCAGGACCGCGCCTTTGTCGGCAACATCGTCGAGGCGATCGAGGCCTATGGCCGCGGCGCATTGGGGCCGGTGATGATCCCGCTCTCGGCGGTCGACCGCATCATCGCAATCGGCTCGGACGGCATGATGGCCGCCGTCGCCGAGGCGCGCCAGGCGGGATTGAAGCGCTACTTCCGCCCGGACCACCGGGCGATCGCGTCGATCAACTCGCCGATGCAGTGCATGATGAAGGAGATCTGCGCGCAGTGCCTGCAGCGCCACCACGACCCGGTAACCGGCACCGAAACCGTCGTCTTCTCCTGCTTCAACCAGGACCAGGAGATGGACCGCGTCGATTTCCGCACGCTGCGCCGCCGCTTGTCGCAAAACGGCGTGCAAGAAAAACTCACCAAGCTCTGGGTCGACCGCTGCCTGCAACACCTCGGCGAACGCCCCGCAATCGCCGCGGAATAGGAAGCGAACTCATTTAATCAGCCTGAGCCGGCGGAGATCCACGTCACTCCAACGAGCTTGGAGCTCGAGCATCGAGCGAAGGGTCTTCGGCGCGAAGGTTTGGCCGGGACGTGGAAGGTATGGTGATACGACGGCCGTCCGGGTGTCGGTATAGCCGATGCGAGCCTGATTGGCGATCGAGGAGGAATCCATCGCGCGTGAGTGCCCTGACGATGTCGCGGGCGGTAAGACTTCGAAGGGCGCCGTAGTCTATCTCCACGGCTCAGACGGTAACGGCGAGAAGCGGTTCAGCGGACACCTCGAACGACCCGCTGGGTGCCGCCTCGATGATCGGCTCGCCATGCTCGACCAAGCTTGCGACAACCATTTTGACAACTGTTTCGAGGTTGGCGAGAGCCTCCTCGGGTGTCCCACCCCAGGTCGCGCCTCCCCGCTCGACGAGCGCCGGGCAATAGGCATGCCAGCGATCATCGTCTGGTTCGATAACGACTTTAAAGATGTAGGTGGTCATCCCACGCTTTCTTTCGCGACGCCCAATCGAAACGCCAGTCTTCTATATGTGCAATTTACTACGATCCTTGGTCGATCACAGAACGGCGTCCAGCAAAACTCACCAAAATCTGGGTCGACCGCTGCCTGCAGCATCTCTGCGAGCGGCCGGCAATGGCGGCAGAGTAAGCCGCTACAGATCACAACGAAGGCCTATTCGATCACCTCGTCGGCGATGTCGAGCACGCGTTCGGGAACGATGAGGCCGAGCGCCTTGGCGGTTTTGAGATTTATGATCAGAGAGTATCTGGTCGGCTGCTGCACCGGCAGATCGACCGGGCTCGCGCCTTTGAGGATGCGGTCGATGTAGGATGCCGCCTGTGCATGAGCGTCGACGGGGTCATAGAAGTACGACATCAGGCCGCCTGCCCTGGCGAGGTCGGGCAACCCGATTACCGGCAAACCGTGCCGGGCCGCCGCCCCGGTCACCACAACGCGATGCGAAATGGCAAAACTGTCCGGCAGGCAGATCAGACCGCCCCCCGGCTCGCGCGCCTGGGCGCCGACGGCTGCCTCGATCATCGCGTCGTCGCGAACCGGGGCAAGGGTGATCGTCACCCCGACTGTTGGAGCGGCGGCTTTGATCTCGCGATTGAATGACGGAGCGTAAGGTGCCGTGTCCGGATTGAAGATGACGGCCACCCGCGTGACCCGTGTCGCGATCTCCTTCAGCAATTGGAGCCACTTCCCCATGAGCGGCGGGTCCAAAGCGCCGAACCCGGTGATGTTGCCGCCCGGCCGCGCGAGGCTCTGAACCAGGCCCAGCCCGACGGGATCGAGCACGAGGACAAAAACGATCGGTATCGTGCTCGTCTGCTGCCGCAGCGCAATGACCGTCGGCGGGGTGCTCGCGAGAATTACGTTCGGCGAAAGGCCGACCAGTTCAGCCGAATAGGTTTTGAAAAGAGCTGGATCGTTCGCGGCAAAGCGGTAGTCGATCCGTATATTCCTGCCCTCATTCCACCCAAAACGCCCGAGCGCCTCGGCGAAGGCTCGCCTGCTCGCCTGAGCGACCGGATCGTTCTGCGTCCAGGGCATCAACACGCCAACGCGGCGAGCCGGCTCAGGCTGCTGCGCGTGCCCAGCGGCTGGCGATGCTGCCACGGCGCTAAGAACGGCGATGAACTCTCGCCGCCCTAACGATCGGACCCCCATGTGCCCCACCGGGTCGAATACGACCGCCATGCTACCGAGGGTTCAGATTGCAGTGCAGACGTCACTAGCCAGTTCAATTCGCGGTTCTGCGAGCAGTGCCTGCAACGCCATCGCGGTCCCTTGATCGCCACCGAGACGGTCGTCTTCTCCTGCTTCAACCAGGACCAGGAAATGGACCGCGTCGATTTCCGAACCCTGCGCCGCCGCCTCTCGCAAAACGGCGTCCAGGAGAAACTGACGAAGCCATTGGGTCGATCGCTGCCTGCAACCTTTGGGTGAGCGCCCCGCCGTCGCCGGGGAATAGGAAACGAGCTCATTTAATCAGCTTCGCGGCCTCTGCCAGTGCGCCGACGCGAAGCGTGTACGTTCTCAGTTAATAGAGCGCCATCGGAAGTTCCTCCCTGATCAGGACGTACTGTCAGGGGCGTACCCCGTGCTGTGCTGAAAGACGTTCGGCTTGCGATATACGGCGAGGATGACCGCACCCTCGTCGGAATGTGTTTCGTGGAACGAACCAACCCGTCGCCAGGCGAATTCCCCGGCGCGACAGATGCCGTCGTGGTCATAAAACGACCCCTCGATAACGAAGGTCTGTTCGATCTCCGGGTGCTGGTGCATCGGTAAGGCTGCGCCCGGCTCCCATTTCAACAGGCAGGTCATCTCGCCCTTCGACTTGTCCTCGTAGAGCACCTTGATCGAGATGCCCTCGAACTGCGTTGGCTCCCACTCGATTTCCTGCGGCTTGATGTAGACCGAGCCGCCGATCGTGGGCCGTACGGCCCGTTGCCGGGTTCCTGCTTCCTGCACCGGGTGATCCATAAGGTTTCCTTTCGGTGGCGGTGGCGCGGACGAACGACACGTCGGCGCTCAGCCGGTTCGCACGAACTTGTCGACGCTGCGATCCTGGGTCAGTCCGGCGTAAATGTCGCCCCTCGAGTCGACGCCGACGCCGTGGACATGCCGGCTCGCCATGCGGGCGAGCACTTTTCCTTGTCCGTCGCGGACGCAGACCTGCGCGGGCTTGCCATCGTCCTCCTGCTCGGCGATGTAGAAATTGCCGTCCTTGCCGCGGGTGATGTCGTTGGGGCCGCCCATGCCGGTCCACTGGCCGAGGTACTCGCCCTCGGGCGTAAAGAGCTGGATGCGCTCGTTCGAACGGTCAGCGACGTAGAGCTTGCCGTCATCGTCATATGCGATGCTGTGCGGCAGGTGGAATTGGCCCGCGCCGTCGCCCGGTTCCCCCCACGATTTGACGAGCCGGCCGTCGCGCGTGAAGCGGTGCACGCGGGCGTTGCGGTAGCCGTCGGTCACGTAGAGGTCGCCGTTGGGATGCGCGATCATCTCGGTCGGGTGGTTGAACGGGCCCGCGGCGCGCTCCGCCAGCCAGTTGGAAACATTGCCGGTGTCCGAATGCTGGCCGCGCCTACCGAGCGCCAACAGGGGCTTGCCATCCAACGTGAAAGACTTTGCGACCGAGTTGGAGCGATCGGTCGTGTAGACCGTGTCGCCGACGATTTTCAGACCGTGCGGGTCGGTGACCTCGCCGCTGCCCCAGGCGCCGAGATACTTGCCTTCGCGGTCGAACACCACGACCGGCGGGTCCTTGCGCTGGAACACGTAGATGCGGTCCTGCGCATCCGCCGCCACCCGGCTCACCAGCCCGAAAGTTTGTCCCGCGGGCAATTTGCAGAAATCGCGGATCAGCTCGTAAGTATATTCGCCTGTACCGACTTGTGCCATTACCGCCTTCCTCCCGAAAACGAGGACGAAAGTCCTCCTCTGCCGCTTATCGCGGCGCAACGTTCGTCCCGCACTGTCGCCGTTACTAGCCGTTAAGCCCAGCCCGCCACGGGCCTGCTCCCCGGCGTCAAGCGGCGGCCATGTGGCGTGCGCGGGCATGGAGTTCCCGGATCTGCCGGGCGGCACTCGCCAAGTCGGCGTCATCCAGTTGCGATGCCACACCGTCTTCTTCCGCCTGTGCAAGGAGTCCGCGGAACCGCAGCGGCTTTTCGAAGAACGCCAGAGCGACGTCGAGCGGCTTCTGCCCCTCCTTCACCCAAAGCGGAAGCTGCCTGCCACGCTGGCTCGGACGGATGTGATAGTGGCTGCCAACGCTGAAGGGATCGAAGCGGAGCGCTTGCTCCCGCTTGCCCGCGACGGCCACCACGATGCTGGGCCGTTCGATGTCATCCGCCTCCCGGCCAAGCAATTGCCGGTTGGGGTGAAACATTACATGCAGATGCGGCCCCGCATTGACGTGGTGCCATCCGCCGCCGTTCTCGGGCATGGTCTGCTGCATCCGCCGTGGCTGTGGCTGTTCCGTCATCATTTGCGTCTCCTCTCACCAGATGTGCATGTCCGACACGTCGGGTGTCCGGATGCACCGAGGTCCGAACACCCACGGCTCCAATGCCAGCATGACGATCACCGGGGTTCGCGCCCCCGCGACCGTATCATAGCCAGCTTGCGGCCGCCATGCAGCCAGGTTGCGCGGAAGTTTAAGCCGTCCCGACATGGCCGACCAGGCGCCGGCGAGTGGCGGCTATGTCAGGTAGCGACCCTGCACGGCTCCGGCATTGCATCGGCGGGTGAGCCGATTGCTCGACGAGGTCAACCTGCCCGCGGACTTTCTCTACCGCTACCCCACGAGCTGTCGGGGCCAGACGTCGGACCTCGCCCATCATTATCGGCGGCAAGCCACTCGAGCTCGCCAAGTCGCGAGAGGGGTGACAACCCGCCGTGAAGATACGAATGCTCGGCGAGGCCGCTAACTACGATCAGCTTCCTGCTGACGCCGATCGGGCCGCGCAAGCAGCCAATGTCGGATTTGGGGTGATCGGATTTGCAGTGATTTGAAATCGCCCCGCTCAGATCAGCGGCGAGCCCATCTCGTGATGTTGGCGTGACCGGCGCAGTGAGAAGCGTTGCGGTGGGTCGCGCGAAGGCGCAGGCTGTGTCCCAGGATTTGTGCGCAAGCGGAGGAACGGCGATGAGCGACATTACTCAGGACTTCAACTTTCTTCAGGGCGTCAAAGTGGTGGACTTCACCCAGTTCGAGGCGGGCACCACCACCACCGAGGTGCTCGCCTGGTTTGGCGCGGAGGTGGTCAAGATCGAGAACCCGGGGCGGGGGGATCCCGGCCGCCGGCTGCGCCCCGGCAAGCCTGATGACGACCCGTGGTATTTCCACCAGTTCAACGTCAACAAGAAGTCCCTCACCATCAATCTGAAATCGCGGAAGGGGCTCGATATCGTCAAGGAAATGCTGAAGAAGGCCGATGTCACGGTCGAGAACATGGCGCCCGGCACGATCGAGCGCTTGGGGCTCGACTACGACTCGGTCAAGAAAATCAACCCACGCATCATCTATTGCCAAGTCAAGGGTTTCGGAACCGGCAGCCCGCATGAAAAGGGGCTGGCCTTCGACATGATCGCGCAGGCCGCGGGCGGTCCGATCTCTGTCACCGGCGAGCCCGACCGCCCGCCGGTGAAGCCCGGGTTGAGCTTTGGCGACACCGGCACCGGCATGTTGATGGCGGCGACGATCCTCGGCGCCTTGCACGAGCGCAACCGCACCGGCCAGGGGCGGCGGCTGCAGGTGGCGATGCAGGACGCGATGATCCATTACATGCGCACCTGCTTTGCGACGATGGCCCGCACCGGCAGAGCAGCGCGGCGCAATGGCGCCAAATCGGGCGGCGGCAACAACGCCCCGTCGGGGCTCTACCCGGCCAAGGGCGGCGGCCCCAACGACTACGTCTACCTGACCACCAGCCGGGCCAACCCGGAGCACTGGTCGCGATTGATGAAACTGATCGGGCGCGAGGAGTTGATCGAAGACCCGCGTTTCGCGACCGGCGACCTCCGCGTCAAGAACGAGAAGGAGCTCGACGCGATCATCGGCGAATGGACCCGCCAACACGACAAGCGCGAGGCGATGGAAAAACTGATCGCCGTCGGCGTGCCGTCGGGCGCGGTGTTCGACACGATGGAATTGCAGAACGAGCCGAGCTTCGAGGAGCGCGGCATCATGCAGACCGTCCATCACCACAATGGCGACTACAAAATGGCGACCTGGCCTGTGCGGGTCGACGGCAAGACCGTGCGGCTGAAAGGATCGCCGGCGCTCGGGGCGGACAGCGCCGAGGTGCTGCACAACTGGCTCGGCATCGGCGCGGGAGAGGTCGAGACGCTGCGCCAGGAGGGGGTCCTCTAAGCCGGCTCGATTCGCCAGGATTGGACGAGCGCGCGGCCCCGCGTCGATCAGAACCAGCCCGACAGCCATCGCGGCCGCCGCCGCGTCGGCTCACTTGACAGGCGCCAGGGCCATGGGCACCTGAGCGCGTCATGCATCCCGCCGATTATCTTTCGGCCGGTCTCCTCGGCATTGTCGAGGGGCTGACCGAGTTTCTGCCGGTTTCCTCGACCGGCCATCTGATCCTCGCCGACAGCCTGCTCGGGATTGAGGGGCCGGAGAGCAAGCTCTTCGACATCGTGATCCAATTGGGAGCAATCCTCGCGGTGTGCTGGGTCTACCGCGAGCGCTTTACGAATGCTGCGTTGGGGCTGACCTCCGACCCGATCTCGCAGCGATTTGTCGCGAATATCGTGATCGCGTTTCTGCCGGCGGCGGTGGTCGGTGTGATGGCGCACCGGATAATCAAGGAGGTGCTGTTCTCGCCCTGGGTCGTTTCCGTCGCCCTTATTGTGGGAGGGATTCTGATCCTTATCATCGAGCGGCTGCGGCCGCGGCCGCAGGTCCTCGATGTCGACCAGATGAAGTTGCGCACCGCGCTCGGGATCGGCTGCTGCCAGATCCTGGCGATGATCCCCGGCGTGTCGCGCGCCGGCACGACGATCATGGGGGCGATGATGCTGCGCGTCGACCGGGCGGCGGCGACCCAGTTCTCTTTCTTCTTGGCGGTGCCGACGATGCTCGGCGCGACTGTCTACGACCTCTACAAAAACCGCGCCATCCTAACGGTCGAGGGTGGGGAATTGATCGCGATCGGGTTCGTCGTCGCGTTCATCTGCGCCCTTTTCGTCGTGCGCACCCTCGTCGGCTTTGTCAGCCGCCACGGCTTTGGCGTCTTCGCCTGGTACCGCATCGCAATCGGCAGCGTCGCGCTGCTGCTCCTCGTAATGTCACGCTGAGACCCTGACCCACCAAGCCCCCACCCTAACCCTCCCCGCTTGCGGGGGAGGGAATGGGAGGGGCTTGATCCCCTGTGCCGCACCGCGGGGGCTGTCTGGAAGAAATCGGCCGTATAACCTCGTCTTGGCCGGGCTTGACCTGGCTTGACCCGGCCATCCACCCCTTCCAGCGCCGGAGACAAAGGCGTGGATGCGCGGATCAAGTCCGCGCAAGACGACTTTGGTTGATCCCGTTGATCTCTACGCATCGCGGGGGGCCTTCGAATCAGCATCAAAAGAAGATGCTGACGTTCTTCGCGACGAGCACGTTCTGGTCGAGGGTTATCTTGCGGCGGCTGATGCGTAGCGCGGCACCGACGCGGCGCAGGGTATCGCGTCGCGTTCCGATGTAGAAATCCTGCTCGGTTTCCGAGCGGCTGCGGTAGACGATGAAATTGGAATGCACCTCAAGCTCGGAGGATGTGTCGCCGGGCGCGACCTCGATATTGGCAATCAGGTGGCGGGTGCGGGACGGCGGGTCCTCCGCCCAGGCCATGCCGGTTTCCAACCGCGCGACGCGGCCCTCCAGCGTGTTTTTGGTCTCGTCCAATATGGCCAGTCCATCCTCGTCGGCGTTTTCGTCGATGTTGCGGCCTGGATTTAGACTGGCGATGGCCTTGCTGGACCGGGGATAAAGATTGCTCCGCGTCACCATCCAATAGCGGACGTCGTCGGTGAACAGCTGCAGCCATTCGGGAAAGCGCCGCTCGTCCAAGAGACGGGCTTCTCGGTAGAGGAACTGCTCGACTTCGCGGATTAGCTCGCCGCTCATGTTCCAACCTTGGCCCAGCTCTCGGCGTCCATCAGCCGGGCCCAGCGGCGATAGAACTGGCGATGGTTGCTCTCGCTGAACCCGGAATTGCTGGCCCAAGCGCCGAGGCCGGCATCGAAGCGCTCATGCCCGAGCCCCATCTGATTGTTGATTGGCATGCGCCGCGCCATGACCCCGCGGCAGGTCTGCGTACATTCCTGCCAATTGTCCATGTCGTCCTGCTCGAAGGTCCCGGCTGGGCTGAACCCGCGCACGCCCGACAACCGGAACGCGTTCTTCACTTCCGGCGGCGCGGCTTTGTCGGCGAACACCCACGACCAGATCTCGGTTTTCTCCGGGCCACGCGGATGCCATACGCGGAATGTGCGTGAGGTCCCCCGCAGCAGCGAGAAGTTGGGAAACACGGTGCCGACGATCGGATTGACCAGAGCTGCCCGCTCCCCCAGCCGCCGATTGACTTCCGGTCGGATCTCGCGTTCGTAGGCCTGGATCTCGGGTATCGGTGCATCGCCGAAGCCGTCAGGGCCGATGCAGATCAGGACATGGCCGTTACCCGGCGACACCATCCTGTTGGCGGTCGCCGGGCTCGCGGTGGACCCGACGCTGAACCCGGTCGCGATCGCCGCGCCGTGGCTCCAGTGCACGTGATAGGCGTCACCGCCGAAATTCTCGGCCGGAAACTTCCAGTTGCACGGCATGACCCATTTGTGGGTCGCGACAATCTCGATGCCGCCTTCGCGGCGGTCGACAAAGGTGTCGATGTACCAGGCCATCTCGCCGAGATACTCGCACAGCGGCGGCGCCTCGGGATCAAAGGTGGCAAAGTACAGGCCCTTGTAACTCTCCAACTGTGCGACCGGCGTCAAACCCCAGCGCTCGCGGTCCAACTCGCCATGATAGGCTTCCTTGAGATAAGGCACGCCGACCAAGCGACCGTCATTGCGGTAGGTCCAACCGTGATAGGCGCAAGTAAAGGTGGCGGTGTTGCCGGTATCCGCCCGACACAGCCGGTTGCCGCGGTGCCGGCAGACATTGAGAAACGCATGGACGTGGCCGGCGCTGTCGCGCACCACCAGAACCGGGTCCTCGCCCATATAGGTCGTGAAGAAATCCCCCGGCTGCGGGATCTGGCTGTCGTGACACAGGAAAAGCCAGCAGCGGGCAAAAATCCGCTCCTGTTCCTGTTGATAGATCTCCGGCTCGATAAAGATGCGGCGGCTGAGGAGGCCGTTATCTGAATCGACGAGTTGGCTCATCTGAGCGGTCATTTGGGTTGCCTCCTTAATTGGTCCGCCGCGGCATCCGGAGAGTGGCGCCAGCATCCACCGTAAGGATCGTCCCGGTGATGCCTCGGGCATTGGTCCGCGACGACAGAAATACGTAGGCGCCGGCAAGATCGCCGGGTGCCAGCGCGATCTGCAATGGATTGTTGGCTCGCATCTGCTCCTCGATATTTGGATCGGCAAAGTGCGAGCGGTGGTCCTGCTGCAGAAGTGAAAGCCCGCGCAGATCGGTGATCGTGCCGCCCGGCGCAACTCCGTTCACCCGGATGCGCGGACCCAACTCGACGGCCAATTGCCGGATCAAGCCCACGACCGCGTGCTTCGAGGCCGTATAGAGAGGCCCGCCGCCGCCCGAATTAGAGCCTGCCACCGACGCGGTAAAGACCATCGAGCCGTCGGTCTTTAGCAGCTCGGGCAACACCGCTTTGGCGCCGAGGATGCATCCCTTGACATTGACGCCAAACAGCTCGTCGCAGGCCTCCGACAATGTCTCTTCGGGAAATTCGGCGAGCGAAAGAAAGTTGTCGAACACGCCGGCGTTGCCGACAAAGATATCTAGCCGGCCAAATTCCGCGACCGTTTCCGCTACTGCGCGCTTGTTGTCGGCGAGTTGGGTGACATCGCCGGTAACGGCGACGATAGCGTCGCCAAACTCGGCGCGCAGCTCGTCGGCCCGGCCCGGCACCCGGTCGAGCACCCCGACGCGTGCGCCTTCCGCGATAAAGCGCGCGACCACCGCCCGGCCGATGCCGGAGCCGCCGCCCGTCACCAACGCCACTTGCCCGTCGAGCCAACCCATGACCAAGTCCTTCTTTCGGGTGCCGGCCGCGCCGCGTTTCGCCGCCGGCGATCATCGGCAATCTATAACACACCGCTCGCGGCGACGGGTAACGCGCGGCGCGACAGCCCTCGCCGATGGAGAGACCAGGCCGCCGGCGTACGTAGTTGTACCGAGACCTTCTCCTTCTCCGGCTTCATGAGGTATTGCGCCCAATTGACATTCTATTTGGACACCACCGTCTCTATTCGCTGAACGAGGATCGGAAAGGCGTCACCGGTGTCATAGGGCTCTGTTTTCGGATTGGTTCAGAATAAGAGTAGTCCATCGAGCTTAATTCGCCGGCAATTCTTGGCGGATCTTATCTAGCCAGCTAATTTTATCGGGCGGCAGTTGGTTCGTGACTTGGAGTTGTTCGAGAATTGTCAGGGCTTCGTTCAGTGCGCGCTCGCGTTCGGACCCGCCTTGCATTCTCGCAAGCAGGTGAAGTGTCATCACAAGCTGCAACTGGCGTTGCACATTGCCGGAATGGCTGGCTGCCAGCGCGCGGATGATCGTCAGGCCTTCCGCGCAAAGGCCACGAGCGGCGGTTGCATCGCCGAGGGTTAGCTTGGCCTCGCTCAGCTTGTAGAGCGTGATCCAGAGATCCGATTGCCACACCTCATTGCCCGGATCGTGATTGGCCAAGAGCTGAGCGATAGCGAGCGCTTCCTGATAATTAGGTGTCGCGCCGCTAGCGTCGTTCGTGCGAAGCTTGACGTCGCCAACATTGTTGAGGGATATCCAGAGATCCGATTGCCACACCTCATTGCCCGGATCGTGATTGGCCAAAAGCTGAGCGATAGCGAGCGCTTCCTGATAATTAGGTGTCGCGCCGCTGGCGTCGTTCGTGCGAAGCTTGACGTCGCCAACATTGTTGAGGGCCATCCAGAGGTCCGACTGCCACAGTGCATTTTCGGGATCGTGCTCGATCAGATGGCGCGCGACAGCGAGCGACTTACCGAAGTTGCTCGCCGCGCCGGTGATGTCGCCAGTCTGTAATTTGGTATTGCCCAGCTTGTTCAGATGACCCGTCAGATCCCGGAGCCAAAGTGTATTGTTCGGGTCGTGCTCCGACAGCCGGCGGAGTTTTTCGAGCGCCTGCTCATAATTGGCGATCGCGCCGCCAGCATCGCCGCTGTGCAGCCTGACATCGCCGACTTTGCTGAGGCTCAGCGCAACATCGCGGAGCCACACCAGGTTCTCCGGATCGCGTTCGGCGAGACGTCCGACGATCGCCAATGCTTCATTATAGTGGCCTGTGGCGCCGTCGGCATCGCCCTCTTGCAGCTTGACATCGCCGACCTTATTGAGGCTTACGGAAAGCTCTCGCTGCCAGCGGGAGTTGTCGGGGTAGCGCTGCACCAGACCGCGCATAATCGTCAACCCCTCCTCATAGTCCTGATCCCGTTCCTTGGGGTCTACGCCGCCGAGCTTGCAGAGGCCTACGGCAACATCCAACCGCAGCAGGGGGTCACCGGGATCGAGTTTGACGAGACGGCGAACAATTCCCACTGCCTGCGCGTAGCGCGCGACAGCCTCGGTCGGATCGCCGATTTTCGCTTTCAGATCGCCGATCTTGATCAGGCTGAAGAAGACGTCGCGCTGCCACTGCGTATTTCCGGGCTCCGTCTCGACCAGTCGCCGCGCGATTGTCAGGCCGTCCTGGTAGTCGGCTGCCGCCGCAGGGATGTCGTCGTTGGTCAGCTTCATATCGCCGGTCTCGATCACGCGGACGGCGATTTGCCGCTGTAACTCCGGATTGTCGGGATCGTGCTGCGCGACACCCCGGATTATTGCCAGCCCCTCGTCATAGGCGGCCAGCGCGCCGCGGGCATCGCCCGTTTGAGACTTGACGGTGCCGATGCCGTCGAGGGTGATCGCGAGTTCGCGCCGCCATATCCAATTATTGGGATCCCCCTCGGTAAGAGGCCGCAAGATAGCGAGTGCTTCTTGATAGTCATTCAGAGCTTCCGCGGCTTCGCCGTTACTGAGGGCAATGGAGCCCAGCTTGTCGAGGGTGAGCGAAATATCGTGCTGCCACTCCCGGTCATCGGGGTAACGCAGGGCGAGCTCTCGGCCCCTCGCCAGCGCCGCCATCGCGGAGTTGCGGGCGCTCTGCATGTCGCCTGCGGTTTGATATGTGGTTGCGGACTCGTCGAGCAATTTCAGGTAGAGCCGCCAGAGTGCGGAATTGTCGGGTGCAAAACCGGTCAACGATTCGACCAAATCCTCGATTCGCTTAAAAACTCCCCGGCCGCTGTCGGTTTCATTAGCTGTCGTGGTCAGCGAGTTCGACTGTATTCTGGATCTTCCCTAGAATAGTTTTGATCGTCTCGGTACGCAGGCCCTCGACATAGCGCAAGCCTTGGGTAATCTCGACAACGATGATGTTGATCGTTTGCTGAGCGGCATCGAGGCTCTGCGTTGCTCGTTGCTCCTCGCGCGAGGCCAACATCCAGGCGCCGCCGGCGATAAGAGCGACCACAAAGAAAACGACGGCCGCGGTCCTCGTAAGTCGCTGGCTCAGCCGCGCCCGCCGCCCCGAGGCGGCAATGAAATACCGCATCGCGGGCGAGAGTTCCTCTCCGAAGTCCTTTACGATAGATTCCGCCCTGCTCAGAGATCGCCCGGGCTGGATCAACAGGTCGCGCTTTCGGCCCTCGTCGTCCCAGCGTTGCCGCGCATGGTCGACCTCCTTGCAGATGCTGAAGAACCGAATGCTGGCCTCGACGGCCTTCCGTGCTCTCTGCCAATCGGTCAGCACGCGCTGATGGGCGAGGCGAACTCCCGCTGCGGCACCCGCGCCGGTCGTCAGCAGAATGCGGGTTTCGACGAGCGCATGGATGAGGCGCTGCGACGGCCCATCCGGCGTCGCGTCAACGAGCGGGCAGGTGCGGATTGTCAGACTGGCCGGAGTGATGCTCGCTTCGCCATCGAACTCGCCGATCGCCGCAAGCTGGCGCAACAAGCGCGGCAGCCGCGCGATTTCGGCTTGGTCGAGCCCGATCAGCGCGCGCTCGGCTTCGCGGTCGATGATGCCAGCGAGCCCGCCCAGGCTCTCATACGTCGCGGCCGCCAGCATTGGTCCGTCGGCCGTCACCACCCTCGCTTCGAACAGCCGATCCAGCGCCAATTGCAGCAGCGGCAGCATGTCCGGCCGATCCGCGTCGCGAAGCAGGCGTTCGTCAAGCGGCACGTGACTCGCCGGATCCATCTCAAAGGTCAGCCCGGCCGCTTCCGCCGGCCTACGCACGATCTCGGCGAGCTCCGCCGGTCCTGGCGGTGAGAGATCGTAAGCTGCTCCGCTGGTTTTGAGCGCCAGCAAGCCTGGTTCGTCCAGGAAACGTTCATATAAATCAGCGCGCAGCGTCGCCAACAGCCAAATTTTCCCGGTCTCCACAAGGCTCGCTAGAAGCCGCACAAAACGCGCGCGCTGCTCCGCCACAACGTTCAGCGCGAATAATTCATCGAGTTGGTCGATGACGATCAGCAGTTGCGCGGAGAACTGGCGCGCCGAGCCCTGACGGGCGCGTTCGCCTTCGGCGGCCCGCTCGAGCGCACGCGTCACGGCCGCGCTCGCCGCCGACCCAGCTTCGGTGAACAGACGGGCCAGCTCAGCGGGAGTGCGAAAGTCGCCCTCGGCAATCTCTGGCAGGGCCGGCGGTCGACTGCGCTCGTCGTCAGGGACATCTTCGTCGGCATCGAAGAGCCGCACCGCCAAGCTCATGGCCGGGCCGTCCGAGGCTTCGCTCGGATGCAAGACCGCCACCCGCCACAAATCGACGCTCGGGACGACGCCGGGCGCAGTAATCCGCGGCACGAGCCCGGCGCGGGCCAAGGAGGACTTGCCCGCCCCACTCGCGCCGACCACAAGGAGGAATGGCGTGCCGCGCGCCGCCGCGTCCTTCCACGCGTCCACCGCTCGGGTTATGTCGCGCGAGCGTCCGAAGAACACCCGTGCGTGCTTCGCGCCGAAGGCGGCCAAACCGCGATACGGCGAGCCCATGACTTCGATCGGCCACAGAACTGGGCGCGGGCGCAGTATCTTATTTTCCACCCAACCGCGCAGCAGTTCTTCGAGCTTGGCCTCGAAATCGTCGACGGACGCGAAATTTTGAAATGCGGCTTTGTACCGACCATCCGCATCAACAAACCAAGTCTCCCAGAACGCCTTCAGGCGTTCCCACTGTGCTCGCGTTTCCGCGGCCTGCGGGTCGTCAAGCCGAACCAGCGGCAGCTCGGAGTCGCGGAACACAAAGACCTCCGGGCGGCCCTGACGCCGACAAGCCTCGATCGCCGAAAGCACTTCGTAGGCAGTGCCGCTCGGATAAGGGCTGCCATCCGGCAGGCAGGCAAAGGTTGACGGCAGCTCGGTTCCGACACGATGGCGGAAGACCGCAATCACGATGTCGCATTCGGCCGACTCGGGAATTTGCGGCTGAAAACCGGTGTCCGCGCGATAGAACTCGGTCTCCCAGCGGATAGTCTCGAGCCGCGCGGTTCCGGCGAATTCGCCGTTCAGGCGCTCGACGACGCGGTCCACGCGACCGCGCTCGTGAATCGTGTCGCCCGGCGAGGAAACAAAGACGCGGACGTGACGCATCGCATCCCGTTCGCCTTCGATGGTCGGATCGGCTTGCGAACCCAGATCTGCGCGAGGCGAGGTGGGGGGAAATCTCGACTGTGGCGGGGGGCGGACGAGCGACGCGACCATGGCGACTTCTCGATTCCTGAAGTCCGCGGCAAACCCAATAATCTTAAGGTTAAGCCTTTGAAGATGCCAAGAGTGTGAAGTGCGTCACACGGCACCGCTTTCGGGGCGCTCGTGGCATCATCGATGCCTCGCCCGATCGGTAGAAGATCCTCCGGAACTGAGTCCATCGCGGGTTGCGAGGCGAGGAAATCTACGATACGTTAACCGAGAAAGCGCCGCCGGGCACACGAGGTGGCTCGGCGGAACACCGCGGGTATGAGCGGCGGCGCTAAGGACATTGGGGGGAGAGCGTGGCGAAAATGGCGCTAAAGTTCCATGTTCGACGCCAAATTTGCACTTTCACGATGGGACTCGGCTTTGCGGTGAGCGCGACGCAATCCGGCGAAGCTCAGACGACGCAGCTGGTTGTCGCGGGGCAAAACCTCGCTCAGCAAAAGATGGGACAATCCATCATAAACTTCTGCAGCGCGCCCAACCCTCTCGCCCCCCCGTTCCCTCAGATGAATCTCACAACAATATTATGCACTGGGTTGGGAGGCGCTAACGGAGCCAACGGGGGACCCAATGCCTTCGGTCTTAGTCAGGCCCAGGTAAATGCCGCGTTGGGCCAATTGAACGGCGGCGCCGAGCTGCTCGTGCCGGTCAGCCAGCCCTCGCTGCTGGAGACCACGCAACCGAGCCAGCAGACCGGCGTGGTCGAGGCGAGATTGTCGCGGCAGCGAGAGTGGATGTTAGCCAGCGCCGCAGCCGACCGTGAATTTCCGCGCACCGGGCAAGTCGCGGCGCTGAACCCGCAAGACTCGGACGGTTTGATTCATCTCGCGCAAAACCAGGCCCCGGAAGTCACTTATTCCAGCGGCCGGTTCGGGGCGTTCGCGACCGGGCTCGGACAATTCGGGAGCAAGGATCTGACCACAAGTGAGAACGGTTATTCCTTCAACAACGCCGGCTTTGTTGCCGGCGCGGATTATCGCATCACGCCGCGGCTGGTCGCAGGGCTGGCGTTCGGCTATACGCGTACGAACACCTCCTTCGACACGAGCGCCGTCAGCGCGCCTGGTCAATTCCTGCACGACAATTCATTCACCGGCAATGTCTATGCTACCGCCGCGTTTACGGATGCGCTCTATATGAATGCGATCGCGCTGGTCGGCGGCGGTAACAACAATTCCCAACGCCGTATCATTATCCCCAGCAGCAACAATACTCCAGGTCTGACTTCGGTCGATCAAACCGCGACCGGCAGCTACGGCACCCAGACTCAGGGCGTGAACGTCTCCAGCGGATACATCCTACCGTTTGGCCCCCTGGTCGTGACGCCGATCGTCCGCTTTTCCTATCAGCACACCGGCGTGGATGGGTTTAGCGAAAATGCGCCCAGCGTCAACCTGCGATACAACAGCTCCTCGATCAACACCGTCCTCTCCTCCCTCGGCGCCGATGCGCAATACACGATGAGTACGTCGTTTGGCCTCCTTTACCCTATGGCACGGGCTCACTGGTGGCACCAATTCAGCCCGGGCAACACTTCCGTCCCGCTCGCCTACGTCAACGACCGGACCGCGTCCGTGCTTTCGAACTTGATCCTGCCGGGAACTCCGACGTCCAGGAACTACGCCGACCTAGGGGTCGGCGTCGGGGTGCAGCTGTCGCGCAGCGGTTCGGCTTTCATCAATTACGATTCGATTCTCGGCATAAGCCACGCCAGCTACAACAGCTTCTCCGCCGGAGTCCGATTTACATTCTGACTGCTCCTATCCGAGCACCGCGAGCCGGCGTCGATGCAGGCTCTCTCTGTAGCGTTGACCGAGACCGATGTTTCGCCGGGTGAGGCCTATCTCGAGGACACTCCGGTGCTGGCAGCGCATAGGGGGACGCAGCCGGATCTCTTTCTGCGGTGGAACCGGATCCCGCTATCCGCCCAGGCAATCGACGTCGTCGTTTTCCTGCATGGATTTTCCCGGCAGGGCGGTGAGATGCCGCTGGCCGAAAAGGTCACGCGCAGCGGCCTGGAGCTGGCCGGCAGGTCGCGGCCGACCCTTGCCATGCTCCCCCGCGGGAATTGGATCCGGCATTATTACTATGATTTTCCGGCCTTGCTGTCGGGTGGCATCGATCATCTGGTGGATTACGGTTTGTCGCAATTCTCCCGCGCCACGGTATCGCATCCGTTCGCGGTGGATCGGTTCATTCTCGCGGCTCATTCCGGCGGCGGCATGCCAGCGGTCGACATCATTGCCGAGGCATCCCGGCCGCCTGACGAACTTTACTTCTTCGACGGGCTCTATGGCAGGGATCCCGCGAGTGGCAACCCATTGCGAGGGTTGGAGGTCATCGAGGCTTGGCTCGGCGACCGCCTGCGGCGGGAGCCGGAGCGCGAGGGCGCGCTGCGGGTCATCTACATCGAGCAGCAGACCGGCCCCTTTTCGCGCAAAGTCGCGGAACTGATCGCTCGGCGTTTGGCAGGCGCAGAGCCGGCTCAGGTTGAGAGCCTGGCGCGCCGCTATCGGGTCGAGATCTCCGGGGTCCAGCATTCGCAGATCGCGCGGCGCTGCTTGCCCGAGCTGCTGGCCGCACCGGACGCGCAATTCAACTGGCTGGCTTAGGCATGTGCCTTGCCGTTAGCATGGCTGGCCCGTAACTCCGAGGAGACGAGGAACATGGCCTTTTACGAACTCCGCCAATACAAGGTTCTACCCGGCAAGATGGATGAGTGGGTCAGGATCATGGAGCAGGAGATCATTCCCTTCCAGACCTCGAAAGGGATGGTCATCTGCGGCAGCTTCCGGGGCGAGACGGACGATTCCGTATACATCTGGTTGCGCCGCTTCGAAAGCGAAGCCGAGCGCGAGGCGCAATACAAGGCGGTCTATGAGAGCGACCACTGGAAGAACGAGATCGGGCCGCGCGTTCCGAACTGTCTCGATCGTTCCGCCATGGTCGTGACGCGCATCATCCCCACCGCAGAGTCGAAGATGCGATAGCGTCCCCAAGATGGCCGCGCAGCTCCCCGCCCTTAACCTCGTCGCGCAACCGGGGCAGCGACGTGCCGCTCTCGATCTCGCACGAGAGATCGAGCGGCGGGGTTTTGCCGGCATCTCGGTTTCGAGCCAATACAGCAACATGGCGCAGTGCCTAGGGCTGGCGTTCGCCACCGAGCGCATTCCTTTCGCCACCGCGATCGCGCCGATCTATGCGCAGACGGCCGAGGAATTCGCCCAGATGGCGGCCTACCTGCACGAAGTATCGGGTGGGCGCTTTCAGTTCGGCATCGGCGTCGCTCACCCGCCGAGCCATGCGCGGATGGGCGTGACACCGGGCAGACCGCTCGCCGACATCCGCGGCTTTGTCGCCAAGCTGAAATCCTTCGAGGGGATCGGCGCATTGCCACCGATCATTTTCGCCGCGTTGCGCAAGCGCATGGTCGCGCTCGCAGCAGAAATTGCCGATGGCGTAGTGTTTGCGAACGCCTCTCTGTCCCACATAAGCCACGCGCTCGGCATTATTCCGGCGGCCAGATGCGACGATCCGAAGTTCTTTATCAGCAATCGGATCCGGACCTGCGTCTGCGACGACGAGGCCGAGGCCAAAGCGGTGCTGCGGCGGACCGTCTCGAACTACGCACTGATGCCGTATTACCGCAATTACTGGAAGGAAGCGGGCTACGTCGAGGAGATGACCGCGGTCGAAAATGCCGTCGTGGAAGGGCGGATGGAGGACATCCCCAAATACCTGCCGGACCGCTGGCTCGCGGATTGCACTTTATTCGGGCCGCCGGCCAAGATACGCGACGGGGTCGAAGCGTGGCGCGCCGCCGGAATCAAGACGCCCGTGCTGGTACCGCTATCTGCCGACGGCAGCCAGAACACCGCGATCCGACAGCTGTTCGACACGTTTTAGGCTGCATTGCTGTCGCGCGTCCCCAATATAGCTCCTGCTCGCTACCCGAATTGGAAGATATTGGCGGGCTCCTCTGTGTAGGGACGGTCGCGGTAGAGTCGGCCGGTCATGGCGATGACGTAGGGCGCGGCGGCGCATGCCATCTCGAACTGGCGGTCGGAGAGGGTGAGGCCTGCGGCACGGTAGGCGACGGCGACCCGGTCCCGTATGGCGGCATCGATTCGGGCGGGTTCCGGATCGGGAACCGGGGGCGGCGCAGTCGAGAATTCGGCGTCGGGGTCGAGCTGAGGCCTTTTTGTCCGCCATGGTGTCGCCTTCTCATAGGCATGCGCCACCCGTAATACCGTTGCATCGTCGAAGGGGCGGCCGACGACCTGCATCGACAATGGCAGCCCGCTGCTGCTGAACCCAATGCACTGCGCCAGAGCCGGGCCGCCGGTTACGTTGAACGGCGTCGTCAATGACGGGCGCTTCCAGAATTCGATCGTGCGCCAGGTACCTAAGCGCGGCGCCGGCGCGCCGGCAGTTGCGGTCACCAGCACATCGAAATCGGCGTAGACCGGTTCCATCTCGGCCAGCATGCGCCGCCGCTCGCGCTGGGCTTGGACATAATCCCGGCCGCTGATCAGCACGGCCGGCAATACCCGGCCGAGGAAATCCTCGCCGAAATCACTAGGCCGGGTGCGCAACGCCGCTTCGTGCACGGCGAGCAATTCGCTTTCGGCGATCGTGACCTTTACATCGTAATAGTCCTGCGCCGGCCGCAGCCGCACCTCGCCGAGAGTGGCGCCCAGCGACCGAAGCACGGCAAACGCCTCCTCCAGCGCCGCGCTCACCTCTTGTGTGACGGCGCAATCATCCTCGTGCAGATGGCGCACGACCCCGATGCGCAGACCTTTGATGTCGCCGGTCAGCGCCGCGCGGTAGTCCGGCACCGGCCGCGTTGCGCTGGCAGGGTCGTTCGGGTCGTGGCCGGCAATCGCCTGCAGGACGATCGCGCAATCCTCCACCGTCCAGGTCATCGGGCCGGCGTGGTCGAAGCTGAACGAGTTCGCGTAGACGCCGCAGCGGCTTACCAGGCCGTAGGTCGGCTTCAGCCCGACGATGCCGCAGAGCGCCGCGGGGCCACGGATCGAGCCGCCCGTGTCGGAGCCGAGCGCAGCCGGAACGAACCCCGCCGCCACCGCCGCGCCCGAGCCGCTCGACGAGCCGCCGGTGAAGTGTTCGCGGTTCCACGGGTTGCGGGCCGGCGGCCAGGGAAGGTCGAATGACGGGCCGCCATGCGCGAATTCATGGGTCGCGAGTTTGCCGGTCAGGACGGCGCCCGCCTCGTAGAGCTTGCGCACGGTCGTGGCGTCGGCGGAGGGCACCGTGTCGAGACAGATCCTCGAATGGCCGGTCGTGCGGATCCCGGCGGTCGAATAGATGTCCTTCAGCCCGAACGGGATACCGTGCATCGGGCCGCGATAGCCGCCCGCCATGATCTCGTGCTCGGCTTGGCGAGCCTGGTCGAGCGCCCGGTCGGCGGTCAGCAGCAGGTATGCATTGAGCTGCGGGTCGAGCGCGTCGGTGCGCCGGATCAGCGCGGTCGTCAGCTCGACCGGCGAAAGCCGCTTTTGCTCGATCAGCCGCGCCGCCTCGGCGATTGTCAGAAAGGCGAGTTCACCAGTCATCTTGGGCGCTTCGCTCCTAGGCTGGAGGGGCGACCGAGAGGCGGCCGACTACCTTGTGGCGCTCGATCAGGCGCGCGACGAGCCCGGATTTCTTCGCCTCCTCGACAAAGTCGCACAGAAAGGCGGCGCCGGCGGAATTGGTCCGCGCCGTGCCGACCGCCTGCTGCACGGCGGTGAACTGCCCGCTGAGAATGCGCGCGCCGGGCAACTTTTCGAGATCCGAAAGCAGCCCCGGGCGCAAGCCGGCGAGCGCGTCCATTTTGTCGTCGACAAATTGCTTGAACGCGGCGCCACCGCCACCCTCGGAGCGCACGACTTCGGCATGCTTGATATTGCGCGCGAGCCACAAATCATAAGCGCTGCGCGCGCTTACCGCGATGCGCACACCCGGCTTGTCGACATCGGCAATGCTTTTGAGGGGCGATCCCGCCGGCACCAGATAGGTCGCTTCGATCTCGACATAGGCGGGCGTGAAGGCGATCTTCTCGGCGCGCTGCGGCTCCGCGCCGATCAGCCCGATGTCCCAAACGCCCGTTCCGGCCGCGTCCGCAAGCTCGCCCGGCCGCGCATACGGCACATAGGCGACGGGTACGCCTAGACGCGAGGCGATTTCCCGCGCTATGTCGGGCGCCACACCCTCGGGATCGCCCGATGGGGTGCGGCCGGTTACCAGCAGGAAATTGCCCATATTGATCGCCGCACGCAGAATGCCGGTCGGGGCAAGCTCGGAGGTGACTTCTTGAGGCATGGGGAAATCCGGGGTTGGTGGCGTTGACTGCCGCAGTTTGAATTATCGGCGGCGGGTAAGCACGCGAAAACTCGCCTGTGGATAACTCTGTTGATAAGTAGGCGAAAACCACGCCGGGTGCGCCGCGCAGCTTTGGTTCTCGCAAATTCCCCAACTTGCGCTCTGCTGACGAGCACTGGGTGTGCGCTCCGTTCTTTCAACTTAGACTAGCCTTATTAAATAATAGGTGGATGTCTTACGATCGTCACACTTGTTGTGAACAACTCGTTTCCATACGGTATGGGCTTACTAATCAGGATGGCTTGCGGCGGCAACCTTGGCTAGCCTCGGCCAATCTCGGCGGCAGCAGGAGCACCCCATGGAATTCGGTATGTTTCACGAGTTTCCGTCCCTTCCCGGTCGCAGCGAAAGCGAGGCCTTTGACGAGGCGATGGAGCAAGTCGACGCGGCCGAGCGGCTGGGGCTAGATGTGATGTGGCTGGCCGAACTCCATTTCGAGCCGCGGCGGTCGGTCTTGTCGGCGCCGCTCAGCATCGCCAGCGCGATTGCCGCGCGCACGCGGCATATCAAGATCGGCATCGCCGTTCAGGTCCTGCCGCTGTGCCATCCGCTGCGCTTGGCCGAGGAGGCCGCGACCGTCGATCAGCTGAGCCACGGCAGATTGATCTTTGGGGTCGGCCGCAGCGGCGTGGCGCAGACCTACGAGGCTTACGGCGTGTCCTATGCCGAGAGCCGCGACCGCTTTCGCGAGATCCTCGACATCGTCGAGCGGGCCTGGACAAAGCCGAGCTTCTCATACAACGGCCAGTATCACAGTTTCAAAGATGTCGAAGTGGTGCCAAAGCCATACCAGAAGCCGACGCCGCCGATCCGCATCGCCGCCAGCACCCCCGACACCTTCCCGGCGATCGGCCGGCGCGGCGCGCCGATCTTCGCTTCGGTGCGCCACACGAACTGGGCCGACCTCGCCAAACAGATCCAGACCTATCACGACGCGTGGGAGGAAGCCGGCCATCCCGGCCGGGGTCAGGTCTTCGTCTCGGCCCCGACCTATATCGCCGAGACCGAGGAGCGCGCCCGCGCCGAACCCAAAGAAAGCATCATGCATTTCCACCACGAGCAGGCGAACCTGCTCGAAGGCGCGGCGCGGCTGGTCGACCCGGAAACCGCCGCGCGACGCATGCGGCGCGTCGACCAGCTGCGCAGCCTGCGATATGAGGACGGCTTGCGGGACCATGCAGTGGTTGGCACCCCTGAGTCGATTGCCGAACGCCTGAAAACCCTGCGCCGGGAAATCGGACTCACCGGCATTCTCGCCGAGCTCAATTGTGGCGGCCTCATTCCGCATCAACAGGTGCTGACCGCAATGCAGCTGCTGTGCGAGGATGTCAAACCCCGCCTTGCCGCTTAAGAAGAAGAATTGTCACCACAGAGGCGCAGAGGTCACGGAGGAGAAACCTAATAACTCTGTGCTCTCCGTGCCTCCGTGGTAATATTCTTCAGCGATTGATCAGTTTCGCGACAAATTCCGGCACGACCCGACTGGCCGGACCGTAGATCCGTTCGGCGAAGAGGCTGGCGCTGTGCGAGGGTTCGAGGTTGAGTTCGACCGTGTGGGCGCCGGCGCGGCGGGCCTCTTCGACAAAGCTCGCCGCCGGCTCGACACTGCCCGAGGTGCCGATCGAGACGAAGACCTTGCACTGCGCAAGCACCTGATAAATCGAGTCGAGGCCCAATGGCATCTCGCCGAACCAGACGACATGCGGGCGCAGCTGGCCCTCGATCGCGCAGATCGGGCAGCCCTCGTTGCCGGTCAGATCGTCGTACCAGACGGTGGTCTTGCCGCAGGCGGTGCAGCGCGCCTTCAACAGCTCGCCGTGCATGTGAATGACGGCGTGCGATCCGGCCCGCTCATGCAGATCGTCGATGTTCTGCGTGGCGATCATAACCTCGCCCGGCCGCGCCGCTTCGAGCCGGGCCAATGCCTCGTGCGCGGCATTGGGGGTGACCGAGGGGTGCTGCAATTGCCGCCGCCGCGCATCGTAGAACGCCAGCACCCGCGCCGGGTCGCGGGCGAAGGCCTCGGGTGTCGCCACCTCTTCGAGGCGCACCGTCGCCCAGATCCCCCCGGCATCGCGAAACGTCGCAAGCGCGGATTCCGGCGAGATGCCGGCGCCGGTCAGGATCAGAATGGTGGGCGCCTCGGGCCAGAGATTGCGCACGCTTCTCATGTGTCCTCCGAGCGGAAATTCGAGTTTCACTCTTGCCGATCCGCGTATTCGGGCACCCTGTAATATACCCAGAGCAGGTTCACCAACAGCACGCCCGCCGTTACGAGGAACACCCAGCGCAGGCCGAAGGCGGCGGCGACTGCGCCGCCGGTCAACGGGCCTAGCGAGTTGCCGAGAAACGTCGCTGACGCGGTGATGCCGTAGATGGTGCCGCGCTCGGCTCGCGGCACGAGGCGGCCGACCAGCGCATTGGCGGTCGGCAGCAGGCCGCCGATGAACAGCCCGACGCCGAACCGCTGGGCGGTGAACAGCCAATAATTCTCGGTGAAGGCCTGCGGCAGTGTCGTCAGGGTCGCGCCACAGAGGCAGATCAGCAATACCCGGCGGTAGCCGATCCGGTCGCTGCGATTGCCGAGGAACGGTGCCGCAATGACATTGGCGAGCCCAGTCACCGAAAACGCGATGCCGCTCAGGGTGGCGAGATCGGGACGGGGACCGACCATTTCCTGGACATATAAAGTGACAATCGGCTGCACGGTGCGCACCCCGAATTGCGCCATCATCAGCACAAAGAACAGCGCCAACAGAACCGGCGTGCTCGCTACCGCGATCAGGCTGCTGAGGATCGATGTCCTGCCGCGACCCCTCGGCGGCGCCACAAAGCGCTCGTCGACGGCGAACCAGACCAGAGCCAGCGACAGCAAGATCGTCGCCGAGGTGCAATAGAACGGAATGCGATAGCTGCCGGTCAAATCGGCCAACGCCCCGCCGATCAGCGGACCCACCAGGGAGCCGACGAGCTGGCCGGTACTGAGCCAGCCGAGGGCATAGCCGAGGCGCCCCTCCGGGACCTGGCTCGCCACCAGCGCGATTGCCGCGCTGGAAAATCCGGCGAACACGCCCATCAATGCGCGAAACGCAAGAAACTGCCAGACATTCGCCGCCACGCCCATCAGCGCGGTGAAGACGCCGATTGCGAGGCTCGAGCGCACCAGCATCAGCTTGCGGCCGCGGCGGTCGGCGACACGTCCCCATACCGGTGAAGCAAACGCCGCGACAAACGACGTGACGCCGTTGAGGATGCCGGCCCACAGATCGACCGCGCTCGCCGTCTCGACCCCGAGCAAGGGCAGCAGCAGCGGCATGATCGGGCTCAGCATCGAGAATGCCCCGGTCATGATGAATTGAATGCCGACCATGACCCACAGCGTGCGCCGCCATTGCACCGCGGCGGCGTTATCCGCCGCGGCCGCACCGAGCTTCCGCGTGCCGCCGCCGTGCTCTTCCTCCATAGCTCCCGCCGCTCCGCTGGGCCGATTTCGGCAAGTCAGGTAGGGTTAAAAAAGTAAGAGACTTTCTCGCATGGCAGGTCTACCGTTTTGACAAGCCCTCGCAATAGGGGCTGTTTTGAACGGGAGGACGGGCGATGGCGACGATCGAAGCCGCGAATAACATCCCTTGGTGGAAAGAGCCGACGAAAGAGCAGTGGTACGCCTGGGTAGCGGCTTGGCTCGGGTGGACCCTCGACGCGTTCGATTTCACGATTTTTCTGCTGATCATGCTGCCGATCTCGCAGGAATTCGGCGTGCCGCTGACCGAGGTCACCGCCGTCTTCACGTTGACATTATGGATGCGCCTGGTGGGCGCCACCGCCTCGGGCTGGCTGGCCGATCGGATGGGACGCAAGAAGCCCTTGATGATTTCGATCGCGTGGTACTCGGCCTGCAATTTCATCGCCGCCTTCTCTCCGGCCTTCTGGTTCCTGTTCCTGTTCCGCGCTCTGTTGGGCATCGGCATGGGGGCGGAATGGCCGGTCGGCGCAGCCTTGGCGATGGAGAATTGGCCGATCCGTTCGCGCGGCTTCATGGGCGGCGTGCTGCAGTCCTCGTGGGGTCTGGGCGCGGTACTGTCGAGCGCCGCCTACGGCCTGCTGTATGATTCGATCGGCTGGCGCGGCCTGCTGGCGCTCGGCGTCCTGCCGGCGCTGCTGATCGTCTATGTGCGGATTTTCGTCAACGAACCGCCGGTCTGGCTGGAGAACCGGGAGCTGCAGCGCACTCTGCACCGCGAGGTCCGTACGCCGCTGTTCAGCATCTTCAAGCGGGGCCTGCTCGGCAACACGCTGACCGCCTGCTGGATGATGGCCAGCGCCTTTGTCGTCGGTTATTCGATCGGCGGTTTGTTCCCGACCTATCTGCAAAGGGACCTGCATTTGACCCCCGGGCATGTGGCGTTGCCGGTCTTATTGCAGAGTCTAATGTTCTTTCTGTCGGGGTCGCTGTGGGGTTGGTTCGCCGATCGCGTCGGCCGCCGCTGGGCGATTATGATCCCGGCCATTCTGACCATCCCAGTGGCGCCGCTCTACCTGCTGACGACCAACTACACGATGATCGTCATTTTCTTTACCTTGCAGGGTGCGTTCGGCGCCGGCGGCATGCACGCCCAATACCCGGCTTACCTGTCCGAGCGCTTTCCGACCGAGGTGCGGGCGACCGCGGGTGGCTTCGTCTACCATCAGGGCGCGATCTTCGGCGGCTTGGTAGCACCCATCCTTGCCTACCTCGCAACCAGCTGGCAACTCGGGTTCGCGATCCCGATGCTGATCGGGACGACAATCGCTTGCGTGAGCTTGGTCCTCGCGATGGCGATCAGCCCGGAAACCCGGGGCAAGGAGCTAGTGCCGGACCTGATGGTGGCCTGATTGTGGGTGCGAGGTGATGCTTCGCTTTGACGCAGGCTACACGGTAAAAGCGACATGATTAGAAATTAATCACAAAAAACAAGAGACAATCGCGCAACGCTTCACTACAGTTCTTGCAGGGCTCGTCGGAACGAGCCGGATATGAACAGAGAGGTGAAGCGATGGCGGCAGTGGAGGCGGTAAGGGCCCTTCCCTGGTGGAAGGAACCGACCAAGGATCAGTGGTACGCGTACGTTGCCGCTTGGCTCGGCTGGACCTTGGACGCGTTCGACTTCACCGTATTCCTCCTGATCATGGCGCCGATCGCGAAGGAATTTAACGTTCCGCTGACGGATGTCGCGATCGTCTTCACACTGACCTTGTGGATGCGGCTTGTCGGCGCGACGGCGGCGGGCTGGATGGCCGACCGGATGGGCCGCAAGAAGCCGCTGATGATTTCGATTGCCTGGTTCTCGGTGTGCAACTTCATTGCCGGGTTCTCGCCGACATTCTGGTTCCTTCTCTTGTTCCGCACCTTGCTCGGCATCGGTATGGGTGCCGAGTGGCCGTGCGGCGCCGCACTGGCGATGGAGCAATGGCCGCAGCGCTCGCGCGGCTTAATGAGCGGCGTGTTGCAGGGCTCTTGGGGTCTCGGCTTCCTGCTGTCGAGCGCGTGCTATTGGTTGCTGTTCGATCGCTTCGGCTGGCGCGGTATGCTGTGGATCGGCATCGCCCCGGCGCTGGCGATCGTCTATGTCCGCTTCTTCGTCAAGGAGCCCGAAGTTTGGCTCGAGAACCAGCGGTTGCAGAAGGCGTCGAAGCGTGTGGTCAAGGCGCCGCTCGCCGCGATCTTCCGCCGCGGCATCATCGGCAACGTGCTGAATGCGTGCTGGTTCCAGTGTGCCGGCTTTGTCACGTACTACTCGATCAATGCGCTGTTTGCGACCCATCTGCAAACGGATCTGCATTTGAGCACCGCTCTGATCGCGACTCCGATCATGCTGGCCAACGTGCTTGTATTCCTGGCCAGCTCGAGCTGGGGTTTGGTGTCCGACCGCATCGGGCGGCGGTTGGCGATGATCATCCCAGCCGCCATCTCGCTGATCATCGTGCCGATCTACCTGCTGTCCGAAGACACATTGGTGATCGTCGGGGGCTTTATCGCGATCGGCCTGTTTGCCGGTGGTGGAATGTACGGTCAGATCCCGGCCTTTTTGAACGAGCGGTACCCAACCGAAGTGCGCGCGACGGCGTCCGCGTTCAGCTATCACGTCGGCGCGGTGGCCGGCGGGCTGGTGCCGCCGATCCTCACCTACTTCGCGACCAACCCGTCGTGGAATCTCGGCTTCGCGCTCCCGATGCTGATCGGCGCGATGCTCGGGCTGCTCAACTTCATCCTCGCATTGGCGCTCGGACCCGAGACCAAAGACGTCCAAATGGTACCCGACCTCGTCATCGCCTAAAACGCAACCCGTATCGTTGAAGACGCGTCTCCTGCGGAAGGAAGCGCTAAAACAGGAAGGTGCACGGATGGCAGCAGTCGAGACTGTGAAGGACATTCCATGGTGGAAGGAGCCGACCAAGGACCAGTGGTACGCCTGGTGGGCGGCATGGTTGGGCTGGACCCTCGACGCCTTCGATTTCACCGTGTTCCTGCTGATCATCAAGCCGATCGCGGATGAATTCCACGTACCGACTACCGAAGTTGCCATCGTCTTTACGCTGACTTTGTGGATGCGGCTGGTCGGAGCGGTGGCGTCCGGCTGGCTCGCCGACCGGATTGGGCGGAAGACGCCGCTGATGATCTCGATCTTCTGGTACTCGGTGTGCAATTTCATCGCCGGGTTTTCGCCGACCTTTGTGTTTCTGCTGATCTTTCGCACATTGCTCGGCATCGGCATGGGTGCCGAATGGCCAGCCGGTGCGGCATTGGCTATGGAAACCTGGCCACAGCGCTCACGCGGCTTCATGAGTGGGGTTCTGCAAGGCTCGTGGAGTATCGGCTTCCTGTTGTCGAGCGTGATCTACGGCCTCTTCTTCGACACCATCGGCTGGCGCGGCATGTTGTGGGTTGGCGTCCTGCCCGCTCTGTCGATCATTTACGTGCGCTATTTCGTCAAGGAGCCGGAAGTCTGGGTCGAGAACCGGAGGCAACAGCGCGCCCAGCACCGCGAGGTCCGCGCCCCGCTGATCAAGATTTTCCAACGCGGGATGCTCGCAAATACGCTGTTGGCCTGCTGGTGGATGGCGAGCAATTTTGTCCTCTATTATTCGATTTGGTCGCTGTTCGCGACGCACCTACAGCAGGACCTGAAGCTGACCGCGATGGGGACGGCGGTGCCGTTCATGCTCGCCAACATCTTGAGCTTCCTTGGTATGTGCTTCTGGGGTTGGACGGCCGATATCATCGGGCGCCGCTGGGCGATGATCATTCCCGCGGCGATCGCGATCCCAATCGCACCCCTTTATCTGTTCACCGGCAGCGAATTCTGGATCACCGTCGGTTTTGGTCTGCAAGGCGCCTTTGGCGGCGCTCTCTACAGCCAGCTCCCGAGCTACCTTGCGGAACGCTTTCCCACCGAGGTGCGCGCAACGGCGAGCGCCTTCTGCTACCACCAGGGCGCGATATTCGGCGGGCTCGTAGCGCCGATCCTGGCGTTCTTCGCAGTGAACTTCGGCGTGGGCTACGCCATTCCGATGCTGATCGGTACTGTCGTTGCGGCCGCCAGCGTCGTCGTCTCGCTGTTGCTCAGCCCGGAGACCAAGGGCACGGTTCTCATTGCCGAACTCCAGGTGGCCTGACTAGGCCGCCACCCAACCCTGGTAGTCCTTGACTATGGCGCCTACTGCAGCCTCGTAAAGGCGCCGTCCGGCCTCGGGTGTCGCCAGAGCAGGGTTGGAGCCGATGCGGCCGTCGGGGAATTTACGCCGGTAGTCGGCCGCATCGGCGAAGTGGCCCCGGGGTGCTACCGGTGGGTCGAGAACGGCTGATTTGATCGCATCCGGATAAGCGAATTGGGTAATGGCGACCTCGCTCGGGGTCGCATGGCTGCCCTCGGCGTCGCCATAGAGCTCTTTGGCCAAATCTTGCACTTCCTGGTTCTGCCACCAATTTTTCAGCCGGCATTTGATCGGCGGCGTATTGGCAGCAGCACCGAGACTGCGTGTCGCGTAGATCTCCGAAAAGGCGGTGGTCACGGTGGCAATGTTTCCGCCATGGCCGTTGAGAAAGTAGAAGCGCTCGAACCCGTGTACCGCCAAGGAGTCGACCATGTCCTCGAGGACGACGATCAAGGTGCTCGGCCGCAACGTCATCGAGCCGGCAAAGCCCAAATGATGTTGCGCCATACCAACCGAGATGGTCGGCGCGACAAGAGCCCCGGCAGCCTCGCCGACCCCTCGCGCGATCACCTCGGCGCAGATCGCATCGGTGCCGATCAGGCCGGTTGGCCCGTGCTGCTCGGTCGAGCCGATCGGCAGGATGATCCCCCGGCTAGTCTGAAGATAAGCCTCGACCTCCTGCCAGGTTTGCAACTGAAGCTGCATTCGCAATCCTTTCGCGCGAGTTGACGTGGTCTAACAGGGCGACATTCCGATACTAGCATGCTTGCTTGTCGGGGCACGTCCAGGATCGACGACGCGTTTAGATCCGCCTTTCGTTGTGGTAGATTTTGCCGCTCCGGTTGGGAACGCCGAAATTAATGAAGCTAGCGGTCTTCGTCTTCTGTCTGATGGCCCTGTCGGTTGGCGGATGCTCTTGGATCCCGAGGGCCGGACCGTCGACGAACGACGTTCTCGAACAAGGGCATGCCGGAGGCGAGATCCTTTTCGATGTCGTCCCAGTCGACGACCGCGTGGTCAACACCCTGATCGCCCAGCCAAAGGAGAGGTTTGCGCTTCGCTTCAAAAAAGATGCCCAGCCTCCGGAGGTCAAGATCGCGATCGGCGATACCGTCTCTGTGCTGATTTGGGAAAGCGCCGCCGGGGGGCTCTTTAGCGAAACGCCGCCGGCCCCCACCCCGACTGGCGGGAGATCAGGGATCGAGCCGCTGGCGCCGGAGTCACGGCCGCCACCGAGTGGACAACAGAGCCAATTCGGAATTCCTCGACCGCCAACGGAAACGGGACGCCCGCAGGAGGAGCAACGGCCGAACGCCGGCGAGCCGTTTTCGCCCGAGGCCATCGGCGCGGCCGGCGGGCGGCGGTCTGCTACGGTCCCGGACCAGGAGGTCGGAGCCGACGGGGCGATCAGCGTGCCCTATGCCGGGCGCGTCCCGGCGGCTGGCCGATTGCCGGCGGAGGTGCAGCAGGCGATCGAGGCGCGGCTCGCGGAAAAGGCGCTCGGGCCGCAGGTTCTGGTAATCGTCAAGAAAAGCGCAGCCAATGCCGTGACGGTGCTCCTAAACGAGTCCGGGCAGGAGAGTTCTATCGGATCCGGTGAAGCTTCCATCGAGAATCTCATCGGCAATCTATCGAACCCGGTCGAGGCCACTGCCGCAGTAGCGGCCAGCGCGGGAGTATCTCCGAACCCCATCCAGGCTGCCCCGGCGGCTGGCGCTAGAGTGCCCCTCTCGCCCGGCGGCGACAGGCTGCTGCAAATCATCGCCGCGGCGGGCGGCGCCAAGGCTCCGGTCCACGAAACCTTCGTCCGATTGTCCCGTGGCGGGGTGACCGCGACGATCCCGCTGGAACAGCTGGTCTCGGACCCGGCCGAAAACCTCTATGCGCAACCCGGCGACGTGGTCACTCTTTTACGGGTGCCGCAAACCTTCAGCGTCTTCGGGGCAACCGGCCGGAACGCCAAAATCGCCTTTGACGCGCGCCACATCACGCTCGGCGAGGCGCTCGCGAAGTCGCAGGGCTTGCGCGATGATCTGGCCAAGCCGGAAGGCGTGTTTCTGTTCCGCTACGAGCCGGACTCCGTGCTCCAAGCACTCGATCAGCCGATCGCCGCCGGGGCCCGAGGAGGCGTCTCGCCGGTGGTCTACCGCTTCGATCTCCGGGACGGCAAAACCTATTCGCTCTCGCAAGAATTCCCGGTCCATAACAAGGACGTCATCTTTGTCGCCGATGCGCCGGCTGCACAGATCTACAAATTCTTTACCGCGCTCAATCAGGTCACCGGGCCGATCGTGACCGGCTTGGTGACCTGTCACTACGCGAATTGTTGACCGCGACCAGCGCGGCTACCGCTCGAGCCCGCCGAGCCGGTTGGCGTGGAAGCGAGCGATGTCCTCGGGCCCGAGGTAATTGATGTCGCCCGGCGTGGCCAGCCCGATTGCCGCGGCAAAGCCGGCGAGACGAATCGCCTGATCAAGATCGCCGTCGAGTAAACCGTGAAGCAGCCCGGCAACAAACGCATCGCCGGCGCCGATGCGGTCGACGACTTCCACCTGCAAGCGGGGCGCATGGCGGAACTCGCCGCGCGCGAGCAGCAGGGTCCCGGGTTCGGCATCGGGCGGCCGGGTCAGCGCGACGAGCGGCACGTCGTAGCGTGCCGCGATCGCGGCGGCGAGGTCCTCGCCGGCCTGTTCGAACCCCAGCACATTCTGGGCATCGCGCTCGGCGAGGACGAGCAAGTGCAGATGTGGCACCACCCCTTCCAGCGCGGCTCTTGCGTCGGCCGGGTTGGTCAAAGTGGCGCGATAGTTCAAATCGTAGGACACCGGTTTTCCGGCCGCCGCCGCGAGCGCGGCGAGATGCAGGACCAATGCCCGGCAACTCGGGCCGAGCGCCGGGGTGATGCCCGAGAGATGCAGCCAGGCGCTCGCTTGAACCAGCGCCTCCCATGGCGCATCCTCGAAACCGAGCTCCGAGGCCGCCGAATGCTTGCGGTCATAGATGACGCGGCTGGTTCGCGGCAGAGGTCCGGGTTCGTAAAACATCAGCCCTAAGCGGGCGTTTTCGATCCACCGTACCCAGCTTGTATCGACGCCATGCCGGCGCGCCTCCCCGTCGACGATGCGGCCGAGCGGCCCCTCAGGCAGCCTCGACACCCAGGCGACACGACGTCCGAGCCGCGCGAGCAGACAGCCGACATTGAGTTCGCTGCCGCCGACCCCGATCTCGAAAAGCCGCGCCTGGTCGAGCCGCTGCTGGCCGGGCGGCGACAGCCGCAGCAACGTTTCGCCGAGCGTCAGCAGATCATAACCGCTGTCGAACGAGGGGGTCACCTGCACGCGAAAGACGCCAGTGCCGGATGGGCGCGGCTATGCCAAGCTCTTCGATACCATCTCATATGTGTTCTTGCTGAGGTCGGGGACGGCGAGAACGCGTTCGAGTTCGCGGCGCATCAGAGTTTGGCGCACCGAGTCATGGCGGCGCCACGAACCGAGGGGCTGGACGAGGCGTGCCGCAGTCGTCGGGTTGAGCGGATCGAGTGCGATGACCTCATCGGCGAGCAGCATGTAGCCCGCCCCGTCTGCGTCGTGAAAGCGCAGCTGGTTGGCTTGCGCGAAGGTGCCGACGAGGGCGCGCACACGGTTCGGGTTTTTGCGTTCGAACGCCGGGTGGCGTGTCAGCTCCCGCACGCGCTCCGGGGTTTGCGGCAATGACGAGCGCGCCTGCAAGGCGAACCACTTGTCGATGACGAGATCGTCATGCGACCACAATTCGTAGAAGCGGGCGAGCGCGGCGGCGCGTTCGGGCCGATGGAGGTCTATGAGCACCGTCAGCGCCGCCAACACATCCGTCATATTTTGCCCGGCCTCAAACTGCGCCATCGCGAGCACTGCGCCCTTGCCGGGATCGGCGGCGGCGAGATAGGCGAGGCAGGCGTTGCGCAAAGCCCGCCGGCCGATCGATCTGCCGTCGATACTGTAGGGGCCCGCATCGGTGAGATCTCGGTAAGCAGCAGCAAATTCCGCCGCCAGCACTTGGCCGAGCGCCGTCCGCGTGCTCTCGCGGGCGGCGTGAATGGCGTCGACGTCAACGACAGCAAGCTGGTCGGCGAGAAAAGCCTCGTTCGGCAACGTCAGAGCCTCGGCAGCGAAGGCCGGATCGCGGTCGGCATCGGCGATAATGCGCCGCATCGCCGCGATAAGGTCCGCGTCGAGCGGTGCGGGGCTGTCGCCGCGCTGATGATCGGCAATCCGTTCGAGCAGAATCTTCGTTGCAACCTGCTGGCCGGCTTCCCAGCGGGCAAAGGGCTCGGTGTCGTGCACCGCAAGAAATTTTAGCCGGTCGAGCGGTACATCCTTCAGTTTGACGGGGGCCGAGAAACCACGCAGTAGCGACGGCACCGGGGGCGCCGGCACATCGACAAAGCGAAAACTCTGCCGGAAATCGGCAAGCGGAAGGACACGCGTCCCGATCCGGCCCGCCACTTCGTCTTCCAGACGAGCCGGTAGTTCGCCTCCTTCCGGTCCAATCAATCCCATGGCCAACGGGATCAGCATCGGCAATTTATCCGGTTGTCCCGGCGTTGGCGGCACCTTCTGCTGCGCGGTCAGCTCGTAGCTGCGCGCAGCTGCATCCCAGCGGTCGTCGATCGTGATTTCCGGGGTGCCCGCCTGTTCATACCAGCGCTTGAATTGGCCGAGATCGACGCTACTGGCGTCCTGCATCGCAGCGACGAAATCCTCGATCGTCGCGGCATGGTTGTCGTGCCGCCGGATATAGAGATCCATGCCGCGGCGAAACCCCTCCTTGCCGATCAGGGTGTGGATCATGCGCACCAGTTCGGCGCCCTTGTTGTAGACGGTCGGCGTGTAGAAATTGTCGATGCTGATATAGCTGTCCGGCCGTACCGGATGGGCGAGCGGGCCGTCATCCTCGGGGAATTGGACGGCGCGCAAGGTGCGCACCTCGGCGATGCGCCGCACCGCGCGGCTCCCCTGATCGGCAGAGAACTCCTGGTCGCGGAATACGGTCAGCCCTTCCTTCAGCGAGAGCTGGAACCAGTCGCGGCAAGTCACGCGATTTCCAGTCCAGTTGTGGAAGTATTCGTGGGCGATCACCGCTTCGATGTTCTGGTAATCGGTGTCGGTCGCCGTGTCGGGCTTGGCCAGCACATAGCGCGTATTGAAAATGTTGAGGCCCTTGTTCTCCATCGCCCCCATGTTGAAATCGCTGACCGCGACGATGTTGAAGACGTCAAGGTCGTATTCGAGGCTAAAGACGTCCTCGTCCCAGCGCATGGCGTTTTTCAGCGAGGCCATTGCATGGCCGCATTTGTCCTCGTCGCCGCGGCGCACCCAGATGGCAAGCGCCACCTCTTTGCCGGAGCGGGTCGTAAAGCGGTCTCGAACGGCGACCAGATCGCCGGCGACAAGCGCGAACAGGTATGAGGGCTTGGGGTGAGGATCGATCCATTTTGCCCAGTGCCGGCCATCGCCGGCCTCGCCACTCTCGACCGGGTTGCCGTTCGACAGCAGCACCGGAAAACTACTTTTTTCGGCGATGATCGTCGTGGTGTAGCGGGCCATTACATCCGGCCGGTCGACGAAATAGGTGATGCGGCGAAAGCCTTCGGGCTCGCATTGGGTGCAGAAATTGCCGCCCGACATGTAGAGGCCGGAAAGCGCGGTGTTGGTTTCCGGCGAAATCCGGGTTTCGAGTTCGAGCGTAAAGGCGTCGGGTACGTCGGCCAAGATCAGGCCGCCCTCGGCCGGTAGCTCATAGCGATTGGGGCCGAGCGGCTCGCCGTCGAGCGCCAGCGAGACAAGGACCAGTTCCTCGCCATCGAGATGCAGCGGGGACTCGCGGTCGGAACCTCCCGGGTTGCGCCGGACCCGCAGGCGTGATTTGACCCGCGTATCGCTGTCCCCCAGCTCAAAGACGAGATCGACGGTGTCGATCAGAAAGGTGGGCGGCCGGTACTCTGCGAGCCGCACCGGGCGTGGCGGGGTGGTATCTGCCGAAATGTCGAGCATCAGCGGTCGCGCTCGATCAGCGATGGATCGTGCAAGGTGGTGTCCTGGCCGCGCACCGGGTCGGCAATGGCATCGGCCAGACTGCGGGCGCCTTTCCACTCGCTGGGCGGGCGGACATGGCCGTCGCTGCCGATCTGATCGATGCCCCAATAGATTTCGAGCCGGTGATTGTCGGGGTCGCGAAATTCGACGGCGATCTGACAACCAGCGCGGCGCCGGCCGGCAAAGTCGATCTCGACACCGTGATGGCGCAAATGATCGTGCGCCCGCATGACTTCATCGAGCGTCGCCACCTCGAACGCGATATGGTTGAGATCGGAATTCGTCGCGGGCTCCCTCAGCGAGCCGACCAGCGCGATCCCGTGGTGGTCGGGATTACAGTGCAGGAAGACCATGCCGCCCGGCACCATCTCCTCGGGATAGACGTCCGATATCTCGAAACCGAGCACCTCGGTGTAGAAGCGCGCCGACCGCTCCACATCGCGCACGTTGAGGACGACATGACCCAACTTGCCGATGCGGAAAGGGTGGCCCTGCACCCGCCGCAACTGCCTCATCCGGTTCGGATCATACATTTCACCCTCCATCGCCCTGCTTACCCTCAATCGGCATAAACATTTTGGGCGAGATTACGTTTTCTTTATCACCGAGGAGCCATAGTTCGGTCGAAATTTTTCCATGCTGATCGGTTATACGGAAACTCTTCGAAGAGTGGGAGTGGCCGGGGGGCACTGTCTCATGCAGGATTGGATTTCCGACTGGAAACGATGGAGCCGGGCCGAACGCTGCTTTGCGATCGCGCTCGTCATTTTGTCCTTGGTGATCCCACTCGGATTCCTGGTCGGCGGCCGAATGATCGGTAGCTGACACCAAGGGTCTTGCCGCGGGAGGGCGATTCCCAATAAAGGCTGACCTCCGACGATGACGCGTAGAGGAGCCTGCCGTGCCCATCCTGCCAAACCCTGCCGATCTTGAAGCTCTGAGGGAATTCGACACACCGACGATCTGCAATGCGCTCGAGCTCGTCGTGCCGGCGCGCCGCGCAATGGGGTTCAACCGCCGACCGCTGTTCGCCGCTTTTCCGCAGATGAAGCCGGTCGTCGCCTTTGCCCGGACCGCGATCATCCGCGCCCGTGAACCCCATCCGCGCGGCCGCGAGCAAGCGACGCAGATGCGGCTCGGCTATTACCAGCATATTGCCGACGAGCCTTTGCCAAGCATCGCGGTCATCCAGGACATCGACGCGCCCGATACCGGGTTCGGCGCGTTCTGGGGCGAAGTGCAGACCCATGTCCACAAGGGGCTCGGCTGCGCGGGCGTCATCACCGACGGTTCGGTACGCGACCTCGACGCGATGGCGCCCGATTTCTTCGTGCTCGCCGGCTCGGTGATGCCGTCGCACGCTCATGTTCATCTGGTCGATTACGGCGGCACCGTCAGCGTCGCCGGAATGACCGTCTCGCCAAACGACGTCATTCACGCCGACCGCCACGGCGCCGTCGTGATCCCGCCCGAGGCGGTCAAGGAAATCCCGGCCGCCGTCGCACTGATCGCGCGCCGCGAAAAGGTAATCATCGACGCCTCGAAGGCCCTCGGCTTCTCGGTCGCCCGCCTGCGCCAAGCCTTCGCCGAGCAAGAAGACATCCACTGACGGCGCCGCCTCGATCCCGGGTCCGCTGAGCACCCGAAACTTCCCGCAAAACTTGCCCCTGGCGCGAACAGAGGGCCGGTCTACTCGTAGGCACGGGGCAAGAGTGTCGAGACGTCGGTGGTCAATCCCATTGTCATTCATGCAAAAGAAGGAATCGAGGAGCCCCAAGTTCCAGCAGTTGCTCCCGACAACGGCAGGGTGAAGCAAGTATTGGCGGCCTGGACCCTGCCCTCGGTGGATTTGTGGGCGGCATTCCCGGCCGGCCCCGCGCCAGTGCGAAAGCGCACGCCTTTGCTGCCTTGTCGAAGATCAGCTACGCCAGACCGGCGTCGTGGAGCGACGCCCGTAGGGCAAGTCGAACTCAGTCCACCAAGACGGGGAATCATCAAGCTTGAGATTGCCGGCAAGGGCCGCGATCATTCGGCCGAACCCGCAGGACAGGCGACCGGAAAAAGCCGGACAGAACAGCCGCCGCGTCACTGCCCGGCCTTCATCAAATGGCAGCTAGCTCGATCTGAAGCTGCACGAAAACGAGTGCCAAGACGCGTGCGGGAACAGAGCTCGGCCCGATCGCAACTATGCTCGCGTCAAACAGTAAGCGCCCTTGGTCGAGGCGTTACAGCCGATCCCATCGCAATAAACGACATGGACCTTGCTGCGGTCGAGCCGCGCCGTCGTTTCCGAGTTCATCTCGCGATGTGGGAAGCTGACCGCACCGGGATGTGGCCGGAGATGTACGCATCACGGGAGCGTGCTTCGATCACGACGATGGCGGCAAGGCGGCCTTGAGGTCGACGGATAAATCTCATGAATTGGTATGGACGCGCAGCTTGTCTCCCATCGACGGGGCGGCAAGGACCAGCTCTGCCGCCCAAGCCTCTTGGCCTTCAGGCAGACCCGGCTGCCAACTCCGGCGTTACCCTTGCCCACCGCATCGTCTCTCGTTCCGGGCGCATCAGCGCGATCCCTATGACGCCGCCGACCAGCATGATGACGCCGCAGATCATGAAGCCGGTGTTGAAGCCGTCGAGCGGCGTCGCCGCCGTCTCGACGACGCTGCCCATGATGTAGGGGGCCAGAAGCCCGGCCGAGGTGCTGACAGCGGTGCCGATGGCGAGCAGAGCGCCGCGCTGGGCGACCGGCGCGATTTCGCTGACGACGGCATTGCCGATCACGTAGATGACCGAAGGCAGCGCCACCCCGATCGTCGTTAAGGCGATTTTGGCGGAAACGCCCGGCACATAAGGCATGATCGCGAGCGCCGCGCCACCGAGCGCGACGCAGGAGCCGCCGAAGATTCCGCGCGCCACCCGGCTCGACACCCCGCGAGCGAGCAAGCGTTGCGAACACCAGCCCGCGGCGATTACCAGGATCACGCTGGCACCCGCCGGAAGCGCGCCCAACAGGCCGATCGAGCCTTGCGCAAAACCGAGCCCTTTGATCAGAAATGCCCCCTGCCAGGACAGCGCTTGCGACAACCCCCACTGGGCGCCGAAACTCGCGCACCAGCTCGCAATGATCGTCGGGCTGAGTAACAGCTGTCCGTAGGTAATCCTTTCGGGGGTCGGCGTCGCATCCGTCGCCGTGCCAGCTGTCCGCGGTCCCTCGCGGCCGAGCGCCAGCCACGCCGCAGTCCAGGCGAGGCCGGCGAGGCCGAGCACACCGAAGGCCCAGTGCCAGGAATAACGCACGATGACCCAGTTGAGCAGCGGCAGCGCCACCATGATCCCAATGCCGGCGCCTTGCGCGACGATCGCGGTGGGCAATGTGCGGAGCTCGTTTGGAAACCATTTGTAGGTCGAATGGAGCGCCACTGGATAAGCGGGTCCTTCGCCGGCGCCAAGCGCGATCCGGCAGGCCATGATGGTAGCGAACCCGACTGTCCCCATCATCGGGAACTGGGTCAACGCCCAGACCAGTCCCATGACGAGCAGCGCCCAGCGTGTCTGCACCCGATTGACGATGAAGCCGGTGACGATCGCCGATACCGCAAACAACAGGTAAAAGCTCGAGCCGAGCAATCCGAACTGGCGAGGGCTGAGCTGCAACTCCTGCATGATCGGGACTGCGGCGATCCCAATCACCGCTTTGTCGGCGAAATTGATCAGCATGAAGAGGAACAGCAGAGCGACGATCAGCCAAGCCTCGTTTGGCGTCCCCGTGTGGTGGGTTTTGTTGACCTGGCCGGGCCGGAAGGTGGTCTCCCGAATTTCGGCGCTTGTCGACCGAGAAGCCTGGACACTCATGGAGAACTCCGTGCAAGTTATCCCGGTACCCGTCCGTACCTTTATCTGGGTACGCATGGGTACCAAGCAAGAGGTTTTTCGGGGCGCATGAAAAAGTTCGTCACCGCCGATCGGTCCTCCGCCGAAACTCCCTTGCACGAGCGCATCCTGGGTGCCGCGTTCAAGGCGTTCACCGAAGACGGTTATGCTGGTACCAGCACGCTCGAAATCGCCAGACGCGCCAAAATCTCGAAACGAGATCTCTATGCGAGTTTCGCCAGCAAGCACGAAATGCTCGTCGCCTGCATCAAGAGCCGCTCCGATCGAATGCGACTACCCCCGGATCTGCCCACCCCGCGCAGCCGGCAGATGCTCGCGTCAACGCTTACCGCCTTCGCGACCAATTGGGTGCGTGAGGTCTCCCACCCATCGGTGATCGCGACATTTCGCCTGGCGATTGCGGAGGCGACTCGCTCGCCCGAGATAGCCCAGGCTCTCGACTCGGGCGGCCGTGATGCAATTCGCGGTGGGCTCGCCGAACTGTTATCGGCAGCCCAGACTGCCGGACTGATCGGCGCAGAAGAGCCGACGCAGCTGGCGGCCCAATTTCTAGGGCTTGTTTGGGAGGACCTGATGGTGGGCTTATTGCTGGGGGTCGTCGCGACCCCCGAGCCGGCCGAGGCCGAGCGACGGGCGGCCAAGGCGACAGCGTCGTTTATGCAGCTGCATCCCGATCCTGCCTCGAATGGGTAAGTCGGAAGCGGGGCTCCAAGCACGCGCGGAACGCGATTCGATTGTACGGCGTTCACTCGGTGGCGGCGCTCTGCCGCTCTTCGGATGCTTCGCGGAGATAGCGATGCGAACAAGATTCAAGGTTTTCGCGGTCGTCGCCGCCGTTCTGGCGGCGGGCACGTCAAGCGCGGCGATGGCGAAATATCCATGTGCGCCAGGCTACAGGTATCATAACCGCGTGTGCCAACCGGTGCGGCATTTGGGGTATGGGAACCCGGTATCCGGCGCGGTGTCCGGGGAGGCAGCCGGGGCCGCGAGCGGCGCTGCAAGTGGCGGACCCGTCGGTGCGGTCGTCGGCGGGGCGCTCGGCACCGCCAGCGGCGCGCTTACCGGCACAGCCAATATGCTCACGCCGGGGCGCTAGGGAGCGCCTTGGGCGGACGAGCGAAGCGTAATCGGCCTCTGGCCCGGCATCGATTTGGCGGAATCCGCTACCCGTTTCCGCCCTACATTTTTGGCCGCCGTAGCGCTTAGCCTTGCCGCACGAACTTGTCGACGCTGCGATCCTGGGTCAGGCCGGCGTAGATGCCGCCCTGCGAGTTGACGCCGACGCCGTGAACGTGGCGGCTCTCCAGGGCCGGACGAGCACATTTCCTTGTCCATCTCGGTCAGGCGGGAGAACGGCCCGTCACGCGCTCCGCGTTATCGGGCGGCACTTCGCGGCCCGTGTCGAAGGATCAAATCGCGCGGGCGCCTAGTCAGCCAGGTTGAACACCGTGCCTCTTGTTGCGCTGCAATAACTTGGCACTGAACAACATGCCGCTGACGGCCAGGAGCACCGGGAGACCGCGGCCGATTGAGGGAGCCGGTACGGCGGCTGTCGTGAACTGCACTCCTGTATCGTAGTCGTAAAGGATGAACGTTCCGGTGGTGCTCGACCCTTCGATCCGATCGGAATAGTCCAGTGAAAGAGTGTATCCCATGCCGGGCATCAAGGTGCCGGCCGGTATGGTCACGCTCGTCTGAGTATTCGGCAGAAAGGATTGCGAAAAAACATCGGTTCCCATGCTGTTGAAAATGTCGGGAATTATCCGGTTGACGTACCTACGTCAGCCGATAACCCCGATCTGGCGCTGTACACTCTCCGATTTACGAGCGCCATATTTTCGGGAAATCGCTTTAACCTACAGCGTTCGATATTCCACCTGCGATCGAATTGGAGCCGGATACGCTCTCAAGAGGCTGGTGAGATACCAGCCGAAACTGCTCCCTAACCTCAGTCCGCTCGCTTGCGGGGATGAGTCGAGCGCAGCGAGGCGTGTGAGGGTGGCGCTGGCCTTTCCGTTTCCCTTGGCGTAAGCTTTCGCCCTAGCTACGGTCGACGGGAGGCGTGATGCCGGCGCGAACGGGAAGACAATATCTCGCTGGGTTGCGCGAGCAGGAACGCGAGGTGTGGCTCGAAGGCGAGCCGGTCAAGAACCCGACGCGGCATCCCGGGTTGCAAGGCGGCGCACGCGCTATCGCGTCGCTCTACGATATGCAGTGCGAACCCGAATACCGCGACGAGATGACCTATGTCTCGCCGACCACCGGCGACCGCGTCGGGCTGTCGTTCATCATCCCGCGCACCCGCGAGGATCTCGAAAAGCGCCGCGCGATGATGCTCAACTGGGCGCGGACCACCTGCGGGATGATGGGCCGCTCCCCCGATTTCATGAACGTGACCTATGCCGCTTGGGCAGGTGCGGCGGATTATTTCGCGCAGGGTGAACACGGGCGCCCGGAATTCGCCGAGAACATGCGGCGCTATTACGAATACATTCGCGAAAACGACCTGACGCTGACCCATTCGCTGATCAATCTGCAGCGCAGCCGCACGGTTTCCGGCATCTTCAACCTGCAGGAAGGGACGGCACTGCAGGTCACCCGCGAGACCGATGCCGGCATTGTCGTGCGTGGCGCGCGGATCCTCGCGACATTGGGGCCTCTTGCCGACGAGATCGGCGTCTACTCACCGCGCATGGCAAGGCACGCGGAAACCCACAGCCCGTTTGCGGTCAGCTTTGCGATCCCGTGCGGCACACCGGGGGTCAAATTCCTGTGCCGCGAGAGCTTTGACCTCGGCCGGTCGCATTTCGATCACCCGCTCGGCTCGCGTTTCGAGGAGATGGATTGCGTCGTCTTCTTCGACGACGTGCTGGTGCCCTGGGAACGCGTGTTCCTGTTAGGCGATGTCGACCTCCTCAACCGCACCGCCAATGTGACGCATTCCTCTGCGCACTCGGCGCATCAGGGGGCGGTCAAAAACCTCGCCAAGGCCGAGTTCGTGCTCGGCGTGGCGTTGCTGATGACCCAGACATTGGGCAACTCCCAATTGCCGAATGTCGAGGAGCGCATTGGCGAATTGATGCTCTACACCCAGCTGACCCGCGCCTGCATGCGCGCCGCCGAGGCTGACGCGCAGCTCGATGAATGGGGGGTCATGTGCCCCGACCTGCTCATGGTCGAAAGCCCCCGCAACCTGTTCATGACGGCCTACCCGCGGATGGTCGAGATATTGCAGCTCTTGGGCTCGAGCAGCTTTATGCTGACCCCGACCGAAGCCGACATGAAAGGGCCGCTGGGCCCGGCAATCGAGCAATATCTGGCGACCGACAATTCGCCGGCGAAGGACCGGATCAAACTTTTCCGCCTAGCTTGGGACATTGCCGGCACATCGTTCGGCAGCCGTCAGGTATTGTACGAGCGGTTTTTTGCCAGTGACCCGCTGACGCGAGCCCGCGCGCTCGCGTCGATCTACCCGAAGAAAGAAGTGATGGACCGCGTCCTGGAGTTTCTCCGGCGCGATGACGATGCTGAGTGATGGAGGAGAAGAGATGACGCACCGTCCGATGTATCTGGGCCATGTCAACATCTACGTCCGCGACGCTGAGCGTTCGCAAAAATGGTACGAAGAGGTGTTGGGGCTGCACACCTATCACAAGCGGCCAGGCTGGGCGGCCTTCATGGCGGCCGATCTCGACCAGTCGCACGAAGTCGCCTTGATGCAATTGGGTGACGACGCGCCCGGCCCGCAGCGCGGCCAGGTCGGCCTCAACCACATGGCGTGGCGCGTCGAGAGCCTCGACGATCTCAAGGATTTCTACCAACGGATGAAAGACAAGAATGTGCCGATCGACCGGATTGCCGATCACGGCGTCTCATTGGGCATTTATTTCCATGATCCGGACGGCAACGGCATCGAAGTCTATTACGAATTGCCGCGCCAGGAATGGCCGCGCCAGGAGCAGATCTTCGCCGCCGACATGATGAACCGCGGCCGTTTCCCCGGGCCGTGGGACGCCGAGCTGACTGCACAGCGCGCCGCGGCGGAGTAGGCCTTATTCGTCGTTCCCGCAAAAGCGGGAACCCAGCGCGGCAGGCGACGGCGGGGCAGTCCCTGGACCCCCGCTTTCGCGAGGGTGACGATTGTGGACAATGGTGAACAAATAGCCCGCCTGCTCCTGCAACAGGAGATCGAGGAGTTCCTCTACCGCGAGGCGGATTTGCTCGACGAACGGCGCTACGAGGATTGGCTGGCGCTGATTGCCGAGGATGTGCGCTATTGGATGCCGATGCGCCGAAACGTCAAGGTGGGCGAAGCGGAGCGCGAATTCACCCGCGCCGGCCAGGACATCAACTGGTTCGACGAAGGCAAGGAGACCCTGACGCGGCGCGTCAAGCAAATCCTGACCGGAATGCACTGGGCCGAGGAGCCGGTTTCCCGCATCTCGCACATGGTCTCCAATGTTCGGCTCATCGAGGTCAGTCCCTCGGCGGCCGAGCCGCAGGAGGTCACGGTCAGATGCCGCTTCCTGGTCTATCGCAACCGGGTCGAGACCGAGACCGACATCCTGGTCGGCAAACGCGAGGACCTGCTGCGTCGGGTCGACGGCCACTGGCAGATCGCGCGCCGCAAGATCGTCTTGGACCAGAACGTCTTGCTGACCAAGAACCTGACGTTCTTCTTTTAGCTTTAGTGGAGCAACCCAATTCGTCTTCCCGGGCAGGCCGGGATCCATAGCGGAATGGGCACCGGCCTTCGCCGGTGTGACGAGCTCCGTTGGAGGTCATCATGACCGCAGGTGAACAAGGGTACCGGCCGGGTCTCGTAAACTTGAAGGCGGGGCAGATCAGCCGCGAGATCTTTGTTAATGAGGAGATCTACCGGGAAGAGTTGGAGCGGCTGTTCGCGCGCGCTTGGCTGTTCGTCGGCCACGAGAGCCAGATCCCGAGGCCGGGGGATTTCTTTGTTTCGGGCATGGGCGAGGAATCGGTGATCCTGTGCCGCGACCGGGCGGGCAAGGTCCATGTGTTCCTCAATTCCTGTCGGCATCGCGGCATGAAGGTGTGCCGCTACGACGAGGGCACCACTCAGGTTTTCACCTGCCCCTACCATGGCTGGAGCTACGGTACCGACGGCAAGCTGGTCGGCGTCCCCTATTTCCGCGAGGCCTACCATGAGAAGCTCGACAAGTCTCAGTGGGGCCTGGTCGAAGTCCCGCAATTGTGCGTCTACAAGGGCACGGTGTGGGCGTGTTGGGACCCGTCCGCCCCGTCCTTTTTCGAATATCTCGGCGACTTTGTCCACTATCTCGACCTCAGTCTCGACGGCTGGGACGGCAGTGAGGGCGGCACCGAAATACTGGGCGGCATCCAGAAATGGCTGATCCCGTGCAACTGGAAATTCCCGGCGGAGAATTTCTGCGGCGACAGCTATCACAACATCAGTCACCGCTCGGTCGACCTGGTCGGCATCGGTCCCAGCGGCAGCGGCCGCCGCGACCTGCAGGAGCGGCTGATGGCGCGCCGGCTGCACGTCGCGTTCTATGACCGCGGCCACCAGACCGGGGTCTACCTGTTCCCCAATGACCAGCCGATGCCGCCCTCGTACCAGCACTCCCCGCTGGTGGCGGAATATTTCGCTCATTGCGAAGAAGAACGGCGCAAGAAACGCGGCGAGTGGGCCCGCCTCATCGGCAGCCCCGGCGAAATCTTCCCGAATACGGCATTGCATCCGCGGCAGCCGCGCACGATCGCAGTCTGGCATCCGCGCGGGCCGCACCAGACCGAAGTCTGGCGCTGGTACATGGTCGACGGCGCCGCCCCGCCGGAGGTCAAGGATTTCCTGCGCGACTACTACATCCGCTACTCCGGTCCCGCCGGGATGACCGAGCAGGACGATATGGAGAACTGGAATTACGCTCATGCCGCCAGCCGCGGTACGATCGCGCGGCGCTATCCGTACAGCTATGAGCAGGGTCTCGGCTTCGAGACCGAGAAGTACGAATGGCAAGGGCTGCATATTCCAGGGACGGTCATGGACATCACCGAGGCGAAGTCCAGCGAGCACAATTTGCGCAACCTCTACCGGCGCTGGGCCGAGTTCATGGAAGCCGAAAGCTGGGACGAGCTCGCCACGTGGCGGCTCGCACGGGCGGCGGAATGAGCGAACCCATCAACATCCGATTGCTCGGCCCCGGCACCCGGATCGTGCTCGACGACGGCACGACCGCCGAGATCGTGTCCAACCCGCTCGACGGCGTCTGGGTCTTCGCGCGTTATCTCTCCTCGCCCGACGACCCCGCCCGCGTGGGCAGCGAGGAGATGATCTTCGCGCAGGACATCGTCGAGATTCGATAAGCCGGCGCTAGGTTTGGAGGCGGGCTGTCAGGTCGAGCAATGCGCGCTCGGCAAAGGCCGGAGCGATCAACGAAATCCCGAACGGAAGCCCGTTTTTGCGAAAACCAGCAGGAACCGCAATCGCCGTCAAATCGAGCAGGTTCGCGAAATTCGTATAAAGACCGAGATTGGCATTGAGGCGGAACGGGTCCGCTGCAACCGCAGCTTTCTCGTAGATCGTGCCGGTGGTCGGCAGAAGCAGCACGTCGATCGACCTGAATGCGAGATCGGCCTCGCGCTTCAGCCGCGCCAGCTCGTATTGGGCGCGGTAGGCATCGAGCGCGCTGTAATGCCGGCCCTTCTCGATAATCGAACGGGTCACCGGGAGAATTGCATCCGCATCATTATCAAGAAGCGCTTGCGTTGCATGCAGGCGCTCGGCCAACCAGGGGCCGCCGTAGAGAAGTCGGCCGGCATCGCGAAACGGCGCAAGAGCCGCCTTCACCGGGATCCCGCCGACCTGCTCGAGCTTGGCAATCGCAGCCGCAAATAGGTATCCGGCTTCGTGGTCACCGAAGAACTCGAGATCGCCCGGCAGCGGCACCCCAAATCTGGGCTCGGGGCCAAAGCTCCGCAATTCCGCCGAGGAAGCCTCGCGGGCGAGAGGATCGTCGAGATCGAAGCACGCAGCAACGTCCAGCACCGCGCCGGCATCCAGCGCCGAAATCGCAAACACCGAGACGCAGTCGAGCGACCTGCAGGCCGGGACGACGCCCCGGGTGCTGATCAAGCCTCGCGTCGGCTTCAGCCCGACAATGTTGTTGAAGGCTGCCGGAACGCGTCCCGAGCCGGCCGTATCGGTGCCAAGCGCAAAGCTGACGAGCCCGGCGGCGACTGCCACCGCCGAGCCGGAGCTCGATCCGCCGGGTATAAAGCGCGCATCGAAGGGATTGCGCGGCACGCCGTAGGGCGAGCGGGTGCCGACCAACCCGGCGGCAAACTGGTCGAGGTTGGTTTTGCCGACCAGCATGCCGCCAGCAGAAATCAGTTGCAGCACAACCGGTGCGGTTTCCGACGGGGTATAGGCGAAAGCCGGACACGCAGCGGTAGTCGGCATGCCGGCGACATCGATATTGTCCTTTACGGCAAACGGGATTCCGAAGAGAGGCAGGCGCTTGATCAAATCGGGGTCTGCAGCTGCTGCAGCGTCCAGTTTGGTTGCGCACTGCCTCAGCTCGGCATCGCAGTTTCGGGCAATCCACAGGGCCGGATCGCCCCATTTTGCAATGCGCGCCAACACCCCCTCGATAAGTTCGCGTGCCGAAAGCTGACCGCCGAGAAAGGCGGTCCGCAGCCGCCCAATTTGCAAGGATTCTTCAATCATCAATCAGACACGACGCTCATTGGCACAGTATTTGAAACAGGCGCGATCAAGGGTCAACAAAATGGATAGCGCTATGACCGAACAGTATGTCGCGGCCGAGCCGTACCCCTGGCCTTTCAAAGGCGATCTGCGGCCCGAGAATACGGCTCTCATGGTAATCGATATGCAAATCGATTTCTGTGGCATCGGCGGCTATGTCGACCGGATGGGATACGATTTGTCGCTGACCCGGACGCCGATCACGCCACTCGCGGCGGTGCTGGCTGCCATGCGGCGCGGCGGATTTCATGTTGTGCACACTCGCGAAGGTCATCGGCCGGACCTTTCCGATTTGCCGGAAAACAAGCGCTGGCGTTCACGGCGCATCGGCGCCGGCATCGGTGATCCCGGCCCGTGCGGCCGCATCCTGGTGCGCGGCGAGCCCGGCTGGGAGATCATCCCCGAGCTGGCGCCGCTTCCGGGCGAGCCGATCATCGACAAGCCCGGCAAGGGGTCGTTCTGCGCCACCGATCTTGAATTGATCCTGCGGCTGCGCGGCATCGCCAACCTCGTGCTGACCGGGATCACTACCGACGTGTGCGTTCACACCACGATGCGCGAGGCGAACGATCGCGGGTTCGAATGTCTGCTGCTGGAAGATTGCTGCGGCGCGACCGACCGGTCGAACCATGAGCACGCGATCAAAATGATCAAAATGCAGGGCGGGGTATTTGGGACGGTGGCGAACTCGGCGGCGCTGCTCCACCTCCTCGGATAGCTCGTGGGTCAAAACCTCATGCTTGAGTCCTGCGGTGCCGCCATTGATCCGAACGTTCCACGCTGCCGGCAATCTTCACAGTGGCGAGGCTGGTGGCGCAGTTGCTCCAAGTTGCTCCAAGAATAGGCTCAGCGGCACGATCGCACGCTTACCTTAGCCCGACTTCGCCGAATTCGACCCAGCGTTCCGCGATTTTCGCCGAGCAAGTGATTGAGCGGCAAGGGGCGCCGCGGGCCAGGACGTCGAAAATCGGCTGTAGTGCCGACCAAGTCTATTCTCAAGGCCGCCAAGGCGCCGATAATCGGCGGCCATCATGTTCTTGCGCTGCAAAGTTTGCCGGAAGGATGGCAAGCAACACCGCTACTGGAGCGTTGTCGAGAACACGCGGGTCGCCGGCGGACGCGCAGCGCAGCGGCACGTACTGTATCTGGGGAGATCAATGACACCCAAGAATTGGTCTGCGCGGCAGCGCCTCGCCCTGTGATCGCCTCCATCAGCATCGCGCTCTTGTCAATGGCGCGATTACGCCGACGTAACACCACGATTTGGTTAACGTCGAATCGTTAGGATGATTTGGATGATTTACTGTTCTTTACCAGATGGGAAGTAATTTTGCATCGGCTCGCCCGCCGATGCGGAGGTACGAATGGCAGACCGAATGGCCGAACCCGAGGATCGATCACCTGATTTGCCGGACTGGGGTGGCGCCGCAGCGCGGGAGAGAACCGGAACGTGCCAGTGGCCGGCATCGCGAACCTATTGGATTTTGCTGATCTTGTTTGTGGAGTTGCAGATTGCCGACATCCTTACCACCAATCGAGCGCTGGCGATCCCGGGGGTTTGGGAACTCAATCCGCTGATGGCGATGTCGCAGGCCAAGTTCGGTGCCGCGTGGTGGGTGCCGAAACTCGCGGTCGCGGCCTATCTATGCCTCGCGGCTACCGTCATGCGCCGGCGCTGGCCGATCATTTTCGCGGTGTCGGTTTCCGGCCTCGCCGTGCTCGGCAACATCAGCCATTTCTGACCGCCGTCGCCTCACACCGGAAGAATATTTATGGGCGCGCGGCACGACCCTCACCCGCCTCGCTGCGCCCGGTCCCCTCTCCCGCAGTGGACGGTCGTCCCGCTTGTTCAATAGATCCCGGGCAGCAGCCGGGCGGTCCTTTGCCGGTAGGCGGCGTATTCCGGGAAGCTTTCAGCGAGGATCGCCTCCTCGTTGTGCATGCGCCGCAGCTGGAAGGCGATCTGCACGGCCAGAACAAAGGCGGTCGACAGCGAGAAGAACTGCATGGAAAGGCCGACGATCGCGAGTTCCTCGGCGAGATAGAGCGGGTGGCGCACGAGCCGATACGGACCCGAGGTGACCAGCCGCCGTGCCTCCGCCATCATGCTGAACGAGCCGCCGAGCTGGAGCAGGGTATATATCGCAGCCGCGCTGCCGAAAAGGACCAGCAAGGTCGAGACCATCTCCGCCGTCACCGACAATTCGCGGCGCGGGAAGAGCGGAATTGCGTAGACGAGGAACGCGCCGATCAAGGCGGATATCCGCGGCTCGAGCCCACGGGCCTTTCCCCTCGGACGTGCCCGCAGGATGGTGGCGGCTGCCAGGAGCAGGAGAAAGGCGATGGTCGACAGCCGCATCACCATTCCGATCGCATAGAAGGCCAGCGGCCGCGCTGCATCGGCCTCGTGCAGATACCGGGCCAGGCCCGCCATTTGCAGCGTTGCGAAAAAGATCGCGTAGCCAAGCAGCGGTACCCGCATCAAAAGATCGTAGGCGCGAGATTGATGCAACTTGGCAAAATCACAACTCGCGAAACGCGCTAGCGCCACCATCCCGCGCACCGAGGCCTCCATGTGTGCGCTTTCCTTTAGTCGAGCGGGACGACGGTTTGGGTCGCCATCGTGAACGATGGAATAAGCGGAATCAAATTTAAGTTATAGGCGGAGCTGAGGGTCATTGTCGGAGGCGTCGTTGCTAGAGTTGTCGTTGCGGTGACGCACATCTGACCGGCGTTTGGATTGACGCAGGAGGATGCGCTGGGCAAGACTGTTTGCATCTGGCTTATCGCGCAACCGGTGTCGCAGGCATTATTGTTGATCATCACATAGCGGCCAGCTTGCTCGACGGCGAGCATCATCGTGTTCCACTGCCATAGAGCGTAGCCAAACCCGATGATGCCGAACAACAGCAGCATCAGGACGGAGATAACGAGCGCCGTTTCGACTGCTGTCGCTCCGGCGTCCCCGCCTCGCTCCGAAGTTTTCAGGCGCATGCTATGGCCGCAGTCATTGAATACGCGTCGTCGTCTGTGCGTTCAGAGACCCCGGAAATGTAAATTTATTGGCGTAGGAGACCAGCGGCGAGACGGGCAGCGTCGCGGTGATCTGTATGTATTGAATCACGCGCGGATCCGCCAGCTTGCATGAAACCACCGAGCAGCTGACCGCGCTGCCGTCAGTGCAGGTGCAATAGTTTCCCGGAGTGGGCGAGGCAGCGCCGACGGGAATGTTGCCCAGTCCGGGCAAAGTGAAGGTGGCCGAGGACAGGGTGGAGGTTGCCGGGGCAACGGCAGTGTCGTTTGACTGCAGGGTGCTTACGAGATTGTTTATTCCGGTAATGCAGCTATTGTTGGCCAGCCAACCTCCGCCGGTTGCTGTATTGCACTCGGGGGAGTTTCTCGCGTACTCTGCAACGGCGCGAGTCGCTCCCTCTAAAGAAGCTCCGTTGCCCATCAGCGCTCCGTAATCGGCGGCCCCCAGCGCCAGAAGCACCAGAACTGGCGCCGTAATCGCAAGTTCAACTGCCGCGCTGCCCAGGGACATTCGGGCCAGAGAAACGATCGGGGACCGCATGAGGCCCATTCCGAGTGGAGTATTCATTCGGCGAGCCTGATTACACTCACGCTGGCTGTCTTGGTGCCGACGGCGGCACATCCCGAAGTGTCCAAAGCCGGCGTCCCCCCTAAATGGAACGAGGCGGCGATCAGTTCAGTACAAGCGTTGCACGACGTTGGGTTGCCCTGAAGGGTGTCCTGCGTCAGCGAGGTGTAGATAGCCCCAGTCAAGGAAATTCCCGGGCAACCGGCAGCTATCGTATTGGTGCCGGAGACCGCTGATTTCGTGGGGTCTTGAAAAATTAACAGCCCCACCGATGCGGCAGCAGAGGGTGGAAGCAGGCCCGAGATGGTTGGAGCGCTGAGACTACCCGAGCCGCCGGTGATGTTTACGCTACCCGCCGTCCCTCCTACCTGTGCCGTAAGGACAAATGTGACCCCCGGGCCAGTGACGGTTCCGCCGCTGATCGTCAGACCGCCTCCACCCGGGCAACTCCCGTCCAGATAGTAGACCCCGGCCCGTATGTTGACGTTTCCAGCGCTGATCGTAATTGCGCCGTAACGCGTCCCCAATCCAGGCGTAAGGGCTGGCACGCCGTTGACGCTGTTGATGCACGGCAGGGCCGAGGACGGCGGCACGACCGTCACCGAGCTGTAAGGGTCCGCTACAACGGGGGCGCCAGTGACAATCGCCGGCGATACCGTACCGGACGCGCCTTCGATCGAATAGCATCCGACGGTAGCGATGGCGGCCGCGTTTATGTCAAAGTTTCCCCTGAGATCGATCGAATAATTGGGCTTGCCGCAATCACTGGAGCGGCTCGCGAATGCGCAGTTGGGGATGGTAAGGCTGCCATGCCCGCCCCCTTTGTAATCAAGGTCGGGGGGCCCGCTTGTGCTGAGGGCGATCATGCAGGTCGAAATTTTCTCTATTGCTGCAACCGCGCGCGTTTCTATCGTCACGCTCGGCATAAAAAGACTGGCGAAGAACGTGTTCTGCTGCTGCGTCAGGATGACCTCGACGGCGTTGGCGTTATTAAAGTACGCAGAGGTGGGAGTTTTCGGCGGGTTGTTCACGCAATAGTTGACTTCTGGGGGAGGGCTTGTGCACCCGGCAGAGCAGGCGGCCGGCACGAACGTAAAGCCGTTCGCCTTGCCAGCCAGTGCCGCCAAGTTGCAGATATCGCCGTATGACTTCCCGGCCGCCAGCTCCATCACACCGGACAGCGCACCAATGTCGGCCGCCGACTGGTTGTAACGCTTGATCATATACCACAGCCCGGTTTCGACACCGAGCCCGCTAACCCCGACGAGCGCAGTAAGGGTAAGCGCCACAACGACCAACGTGACCCCGCGGGTATCGCGGAGCAGCCGGCGGCATACGGCTCGTATTTTCATCGCCTGCGTCTGGACGCGTACCATTCTCCCTCGCCGCGATGATCCCGGCGAGTTACACGTTGCTTCCCGAGGCTCGGTAATCATCAACCGCCAAAAGCGTTTTTGAAAGTGTCCATGACGCGCAGCGCCACCGGCCCGCCGATCACCATCAGCAGGCACGGCAAGATGAAAAGAGCGAGTGGGATCGAGAGTAGGACCGGCAGGCGGGCCGCGCGTTCCTCGATACGCATCATGCGCTCGGTGCGCATTTCCGCGGCGAGGATCCGCATCGACTCGGCGAGCGGGGTACCGAAGCGGATCGCCTGAGTGAGGGTCGCGCTGATGCTGCGAAGGCTGGTCAGACCGCTCCTTTCGACGAGGTTGTCGAGCGCCTCGGCGCGATTTGGCAATACTCGCATTTCAGCGGCCGTCGTCGCGAATTCGTCGGCTACCGCCGCGTTGGAAGGGTGGAGGTCCCGGCTGACCTGCTCGACCGCCTGATCGAGGCTGAGCCCCGCCTCGGCGCAAATGACGAGGAGATCGAGCGCGTCGGGTACCCCTTGCTCAAGACGCTGCCGCCGCCGGGCCGCCAGGCGTTTCAGAACAAAATCGGGGATGCGCCAGCCGACCAGTAAGGCGCCGAACAGCACGGCGATGCGGATCGTCGGCGATCCGGCGTACCACTGGCTCCACTCGAGAAAAAGCCACACCAGCGCCGTCCACACAAAGCCGGCACAGAGCTTGCTCGCGACAAAGCCCGCGAGGCTGCCCTGCCCCTTGATCCCGGCCGCGGCGAGAACACCGAGCAGTCTCTGCTGCTCGGTCCTGCCAATGGCCGGGCTCGCCGCCACGATACCGCCGATCCGCTCATACCAGCGCCAGCGCGGGCGCTCTTCCCGAATCACTCGATCGCCCGCGGCGCCGCTCAGCGCAACCAGCCGGTCGAGGCGCTCCTCCTGCTTGCCGATGCGCCACAGATAGAGCGCCGACAACAGCGCCGCGGCGAAGCTCGCGATCAGGATCGCGGTCTCCACCGGACCGAGAGTGATCTGACCGATTTGGATCGTCAGGTAGGACCCGATGGTGTCGATCAGGGGTTCGGTGGGAGGCATGGCTATCGCACGGCCCTCCTGATCATGACGGCCATCACCACGATGCCGGTCATTAGACTGAGGATCGCCACGCCGAGGATGAACCGACCGCGCGGATCCGAGAGCAAAGGCGCCATCAGCTCATGGTTGAGAAAAAACAATAGCGCCCCCAGGAAGACCGGCAGCAGCCCGAGCACCGTCGCGGAGGCTCTCGCTTCCGAGGTCAGCGCGCGGGATTTGAGACGGATCTCCTTGCGCCGGCGAATGATGCTGCTGAGGTTGGAGAGGGTCTCTGCCAGACTGCCGCCGGTGCGCCGTTGCAATTTGAGCGCGACGACAAAAAAGCGGAAATCCGGCACGCGGATCCGGTCGGCGGTGTGCTGCATCGCCTCGTCGACGTCGATGCCGATGCGCATTTCCTCGAGCGTCCTCTCGAATTCGGGACCCACCGGCGGACGCACCTCGCGGCCGGCGACCTGCATCGCGTCGTATACCGGTAGACCGGCCCGGACTGCGCGGGCGATCAGATCGAGCGCGTCGGGAAAGCCGTCGAGAAACTGGTTCTGGTACCGGCTTTGTGCGAGCCGCAGCAGCAGCGCGGCCCCCGCAACCCCCGCGGTGACGCCGACTGGCATAGCAAGACCGGGCCCATAGCCCATGATGCCAGCGGCAAGCCCGATTGCCGCAGCCGTCGCGATCAACCCGGCGATCGCAAGGTGAGGCAGGCCGATCCGGTCGCCGGTCGCCGCGAACGCCACCTCGAGCCGCGCCCACAGCGCCGAGAGCATGAAGAAGTCTCGTACTCCCGCTCTCGATAGCGGCCGCCGCAGTGAAAGCACGGGCTCGACTTCGCGCGGCCCCGCCGCGACAACGGCGCGCAAGTGCTGCTGCCGGCTTTCGCGCCGGCGATCGGCGCGCAGCGCCGCGAACAGCGCCGCACCGAGCACGACGACGCCGCCGAGGACGGCAAGAACGAGCTGGCTCATGTGTCGCCCGTTGTCGTCATGCGCGCATCGCTCCGATGATGCCGAGCACGTCGAGCAACTCTCCGTCGAGGCCGTACCGCGCGGCGCGGGAGACGAAATCGGGGCGCATGCGGGTCGATTCGAAGATGCCGTCGATCGTACCGTCGCGCCTTTCGCCGATATACCGGAAGTTGAAGAGCTCGCGGGCGGTGATGACCTCGCCTTCCATGCCGGCGATCTCGGCGACATTCTGCACGCGCCGGACACCGTCGCGCATGCGTTCGATGTGCACGACGAGGTTGAGCGCGCTCGCGACCTGCATGCGGATCGCCCTCAACGGCACGCTCAAATTGGCCATCATCACCATGTTCTCGACACGGTAGAGAGCATCGCGGGGCGAATTGGCATGCACCGTCGTCATCGAGCCGTCGTGCCCGGTATTCATCGCTTGCAGCATGTCGAAGGCTTCGGGCCCGCGCACCTCTCCGACGATGATGCGGTCGGGGCGCATGCGCAGTGCGTTGCGGACGAGCTCGCGCTGCGGGATGTGGCCGGCCCCTTCGATGTTGGGCGGGCGCGTCTCCATCTGCACGACGTGCGGCTGCTGCAGTCGCAGCTCGACGGCGTCTTCGATCGTGATGATGCGCTCGGTGGTATCGATGTGTTGCGACACCGCGTTCAGCAATGTCGTCTTGCCGGAGCCGGTGCCCCCCGAGATCAGAATATTGAGGCGCGCCCGTGCTGCGATCTGCAGCAGATGGGCGAGCTCAGGCGACAAATTCTGCTGCCGCACCATTGAATCGAGCGTCAACGCATGCTTTGGGAATTTGCGGATCGAGATCGTCCCGCCGTTGAGCACCAGCGGCGGCAACACGACATTGACCCGGCTGCCATCGGCGAGCCGCGCGTCGACCATAGGGCTCGCCTCGTCGATACGCCGGCCGATGGCAGCGGCGATGCGCTGCGCGACGCTGACCAGGTGCTGGGCATCCCGGAAACGAGCGCTTGTTTTTTCCAGCTTGCCGCGGCGCTCGACGAACACGTCGAAGGGCCCATTGACGAGGACGTCGGTGACGTCGTCGTCTTCGAGAAACGGTTCGAGCGGACCCAGTCCGACCATGTCGTCGGTCAGCTCGGTGGCGAGCACAGCCTCCTCGATCTCGTTGAGCTGGATGCGCTGCTCGGTCGCGATTTCGCTGACCAGTTTGGTGATTTCGGTCCTGAGGGTGCGGCGCGCGATGCGGCCGGCGACCGAGGGGTCGATGCGCGACATCAGAGCAGTGCGGATCTGCTCCTTCAGCTCGTCGCGATTGGCGAGCTCAGGAGGCGCGCTCGGCGCCTCCTGGCCGGGAATGAGGACGAGCTCGTGGCCGCTCGGCTCGACGATGCGGCGGCCGAAGCCGGCCGACCTCATTTCTCAGCCCTCCACCAGCGGCGCCGCTCCGGTGGACGTCCCGACATTTCGAGCGCGAGGGCGGCGATCGCATCGGCGAATTTGCCGCGCTGCGCCGCCGCGATCTTTGTCGCGCCTGCCACCGTCGTGAACAACGTCGGTTGAAACGGGATCACGCTCTTCGGCTTGGCTTCGACAACGTGCTGCATCTCATGCAACGTCACGGCGTGCCGGCCGCCCTCGCCATGACGGTTGACCACGAGAATATTTCGCCGTTTGCCGTCGCCTTCGGCCAGGGCCGTGCGCAACCGCACGGTGTCGCGCACGGAGCGCAATGTCTGGTCGGCCACCATGACGCAGAAATCGGCCATATCGAGCGCCCGCCGATAGGGCGGCGCCGGGGTCCGCGGGACGTCGACAATAACATAGTGGAACTGCTCGCGCAGCGCCGAGACGAGGGTCTCGACCGCGACGGCGGTGAAATGCAGATCTTCGCTCAGCGGCTCTTCCGAGCTCAACACGAACAGACGCTCGCCGACCGGCGTCATCACGCGCTCGAGCAGCGTGTTGTCGATGCGCAGCGGGTTGGCGAGCGCCTCGCGCAGCCCGGAGGTCGGCTTGACGTCGAGCGCCAGCGCGCAATCGCCGTTCTGCAGGTCGAGGTCGACCAGTGCGACCCGGCGGCTCTGCCGATTGGCGAGGTACCAGGCCGTGTTGACCGCCAACGTCGTCGTGCCGACACCGCCGCGCGCTCCGACGAAGGCGACCAAGGTGCCGAGCTTTTTATGGATCAGGCTCGCTTCGCCGGTATGGGCCCGGCCGCTCGCCAACGCCTTGGCCAGCAGCTGCGAGTTGAGCGGCTTGACGACATAGTCGGCAACCCCGGCGTGCAGCAGATCCCGGTAAAGGCCGATTTCGTTGCGATTGCCGATCGCGATGACCGCGACGCCGGGCTCGCAGACATCGGCGAGCTCGTTGACCTTTGATATCGGGAGCTCGATACCGCTAACGTCGACGATCAAGATGTGGGGCGAGCGATGCTGCCCCAGATGCTCGATGGCCCTGGCGATGCCGCCGCGGAGAATCGTGCCCTGACCGAGCGCCAGCTGCGTCACGCATTCCCGCAGAAGCCTCTCGGTCTCGGCATCGGCGACAAACGCCAAGAACGAGGGCCGGCCCACCGGTAGCTTGCTGGGGGTGGCGCGCTCGATCGGCGCGGGCGCGTCCAGAACGCTTCTCATTTGCTGGTTCCTTCCACGCTCCCCGTTGCGTCACATGTCCCTCAGCGCCCCTCGGTCCGGTTGCGGTCGTCATTCGCCGTCGACGGCGTATCTTTTTCGGTCCGGGCTCTGGTCTCGCGGTCGGGGCGCCCGCCGGCATCGGGGTGCCAGGTCGTATTGACGGATTCCGTGTTTCTGCCGCGAATTACATCGACCGGCGGCCGCTCGATCGTGACCGGCTTTTCCGGCATCGCACCACCCAAGGCCGGCGACACGTCGCCTGCCCAGACCGGTCGGGCTCCGTTCGCTTTGATGGACCCTGGTGTCGAGCCCGCGATGACGCCGTCCGGGCTGCCGCTAAAGCCGCGCAACGTCAAATCGAGCTTGCCGAGCTCGCGGGCGACCGTGATCTTTTCCGCCTGCTCGGGCGTCACCTCGAGCGTCATCGGGATCGTGGTATCGGCGTTGGTGTTGGTTTTGGAATCCGGCGGGGCGACGGCCAGCACGCGCAAATCCTCGACCACCGCTTCGCCGACCGAGCGCCGGGTCAATGGCAGATCCTGCTGGAATTTCTGCGTCAGGATCACGTCGACGCGATCCCCGGGGAAGGGCCCGAGGAAACGGGTATTCGGTCCGTTGGGGCCCATCAGGTGGACCGGGATCGAGATCGCCCGCGTCCCGGGCGACAGCACGATCTGCAGGAATTCGCGGTCGCCGGGTTTGACGATGTCGCCACGGCGGATCGGGTCGCCGGCGTTCAGCCCCTTGCGCAATGCCGCGCCATAGGCCACCGAACGCGCTTCCTCGTCGAGCTCGGGCTTGGCCTCGCGGGCGGCCGCCTCGGGCCGGACGACCTCGCCCGGCTGGGTCTCGCCTTTGGCGCGCTCCCAAACGACATCCTGCGGGCGCAGCAACGTACCCGTCGGGAGCGTCGCCGTCGCGACGAGGATCTCGTCCCTCGCCGCCTCCTGGGCGGCGGTCCCGGTTATCTCCGGCAGAGCGCGAAAGATCACGATCACCGCGACGGCGAGCGAGATCAGAAACAGGACGGTCAGGATCGTCTTGGCGCGCATCGCGGCTCACCCGGGGGAAAAGGATTGAACGAGGAGGGTCACTATACCAGCCGCGGCGATCGCGACGCCATAAGGCACGGTCAGCCGCGCCGGGGGGGCCTGGTCTTCGGGGGAGGGCGACGTGACGGCGCGCCGGCCGAGCCTGTCACGTGAAAAAACGGCGAGCGCGACCAATGCGCCGGATACGCTCATGACGAACAGAAACTGGAAAAAATCGTGATATCCAATGAGAAGCCCGGTGGCGGTCATCAGCTTGACGTCACCGCCACCGAGAAGACCGCGCCAGAATAGCAGAAACGTCGCGGCAAAGAGCGCGACACTCGCCGCGAGAGTGTAGAGGGCGGCGCTCGGGTCCCCGACCAGCGCGATCCGGAAGGCGGCGAGCGCGAGGATAGCGACAACGAGCTCGTTCGGAATCCGGCGAGTTCGGATGTCACCATAAGCGACGACGGTGAAGATGCAGACCCCGAGGATAAGGACCACTATTTGCAACGCTGCCTCCGGGTTGGGCGAGATGGGTGCAGGTAGTCGAATGCAGACACCGCGCCCGAATGCCTCGCAGCGCAGCCCTTAGAGGGCCGCAGCAATATCAGAAGCGATCGTACTGAATGCCAGGCTGATCTGGCTACCAAGCGCTGTGACCGCGACGACACAGACTACGGCGATCAAAGCGATGAGCAAACCGTATTCGGCCAGGGCGGCACCCTGTTGGTCCCGTCGGAACCGATCAATCAGTTTGTACATGGGGGTATCCCTGAAGTTGGTGTTGCGAAGTTGGTGTTGCGAAATTGGTACTGCCTCCAAACAGGCCGTCCTATAATGGGCAAACGTGACGTGCGTGGTCGTAAGCGCGAAACCGAATTCGACCACACAGAGGTCGGATGCTATTCGGATGCTATAAAGCGGCGGCGAGATCTGAGGCAATCGTGCTGAACGCCTTACTCACCTGGGTGCCGAGGGCCGTCACAGCCACGACACAGACCACGGCGATTAGGGCGACAAGCAGACCGTATTCGGCCAGGGCGGCACCGTCCTCGTTCCGACGAAAGCGGTTGATCAGCTGGAGAAGGTAAATTTGCATCGTCTCGAGCATGCGTAGATCCTCAAAGGTGAACGTGGGCGACAGGATCCATCTCGCTGTCCGACGAGCGTCCTTACCTGCCGATGACTCAATCGACGGACAGGCGAGGAGTCTCAGGAGAATTTTACCAAGTTTCTAGGCGTTGCCCAGTTGTGAGTATCCACGCGGCCAATTTGGGCGGGGACAGACCCCTCTCGCCGCAAAAAAACAAGGACCCGGCGCAAGATCAGGCATAAAAGCATGATCAGGATAGCCGCCCCGACGGGTGCCCTTCCCGCAGTCGGGATGACGGCGAGGCTCGCGACGAACAGGGTGATCATGGTCGTCTGCTCGCCTCTGAGAAGGCCGCACCGAATCTGGTCGCTTGCGAGAAACGCCACCGGAATGGCGATTGCAGCCAGGTCGTAGGCAAAAGCGTAAGGCGTCGCGATGAGTGCAGCGGTGGACAGTGTTGTAGCCTTCAGAGGGTAGCGCGCCGGAGAGCGCCAGACGAGCCATACGATAACCCCCGCGCCTGCTGTGGCCACGCCCTGAGAGAGCCAAGCCAGCGCGGCGCCTCCATGGAGGACAAGGATCAACCCGTAAACGGATTGGAGGAGGAATCCCCAGTCGGGACCGGCGAGCATGGTTCCGCTTCCCTGCGTGAAAAGCACGCGAGGGAACGCAACCCAGCTGTCAACACCAAAAGCAGCCGCCGAGGCAGCAACCAGGAAGATCGCCGTGACCGCGGCGCTGACGCAGGCGCGCCATTGACGAGCGGCGATAAGCGCCACGGGAAGCAAAATCCCGAATTGCGGCTTATAGGTGAGGCATCCGATGAACACGCCCGCCAGCACCGGCTGTTGCTCAAGGAGCAGCAGCGACGCTCCGAGCAGCGACGTTGTCAGAAATCCATTCTGTCCGATGAGAAAATTCCAGGCCGCAAATGGCGACGCCAGCATCAGCGAGATGGCCGGTTGCCGCCGGACGATGAAATAGACGACAGCGATGGAACCTACCAATGTCACCGATTCCCAAGTCAGGAATGCGGCAAAGTAGGGGAGCATCGCCAACGCCACCAGAATAAGGGTGAAAGTCGGAGGATAGGACAACGACGAATAAGGGGAGTGTCCCAACCCCGCGAAATTGTCTTGGACCTCCTTGAACGCAGCTTGGTCAGGGAGCGACGCCGTCCCCCCGTGCAGCGCCTCCCACCCAGCTACCCAAAAACATGTGAAATCGTGATAAACGGGCGCCCCCTTCTCATTTGCTAGCCACAGCCCGCGCGAATATAGGTACAGAGAAAACGCACCGTAAAAGAGCGGGAAGGTATATCCATAGGCCAGCAGCCGCCACCTCGCAAAAATACCTAGGAGGCGGGGGGCGCTCTGATCCAAACTCTCCTGGGCCTGGACGGTTTGAAAAGCCTCGCTCATAAACTTCGGCTTCTTAGCGCCAAAGATGGCCGGTTATCGGAAGAGGGCTGGCTCAAGCCGAGGCCGCCATTAAGGCCGCGCAGCACTCGACGCAGGATCACGAAGAAAAGCATAAGCGCGGCGAACAGGCAGACCGGCGTCCCCCCGAACGTAGTGTTGCCCGCATTGTCTCCGAGGGTCACGAGGACGGCCAGTGGCGCGCCGAACAGGACGATCCACATTGTCTTCTCCCCATGCAACAAGCCGCGGCTCACCTGGTCGGTTGCGAGAAAAGCAGCCGGAACGACGATTGCGGCCATGTCGTAGGCGAAGGCGTAAGGGGTAGCGAGAAGCGCGGCCGCGGACAGTATTGCCGCCTTCAGTTCGTAACGGACCCGAGACCGCCAGACAATCCACACCGTGACGGCACTACCAAGAGTGACCAGTCCTTGAACCAGCCAAGCCAGCTGGGTGGGACCGTGGAGGCTGCGGACCAACCCGTACGCGCTCTGGAGATATCCCCAGTTGCTCTCCGGGCCGGCCAGGAGGTTCAGTTCGCCCTGTGCGGCAAGGCCGTGGGGAAAGCCAGCCCACAGCTCGGCACCGAACAGGGTGACCGAGCCAACGGCCAACAACGCCACCGTAACCCCGGCGCTGGCAATGGTGCGCCATTGATGCGATACGATGAGAGCGACCGGGAATAAGATGCCGAATTGCGGCTTGTAGGTCAGACAACCGATAAACGCGCCTGCCATCACCGGCCGGCGATCGAGGAAAAGCAGCGAAGCGGCCATCAGCGAGGCCGTCAGAAATCCGTTCTGCGCGGCGATGAAATTCCACGCGGTAAACGGTGCGGCCAGCGCCAGCGCGATCGCCGCCCGGCGCCGCACGATGAGATAGACGGCGGCGACGCAGCCCAGCAATGTGACCACATCCCAGGTGATGAAGGCAACGCGATACGGCAGCAGCGCCAGAGGCGCCAGCACCAGTAAGAACGTCGGGGGATAGGACAGCCAGCTCGGGTAAACGGCATCCGCGGGCGGGAACAACGCCGCCTGGACCTTCATGAACTCTGCAGAGTCGTACACCGCAGCAGGGTTTCCGTGCAATGTTTGCATCCCGGCCGCCCAAAAGACTGCGAAATCCGTGTAGATCGGCAGCCCGGTGCTCCCGACGATCCAGCTTCCCGCTCGATAAAGAATGACGAAGTACACTAAGTAGAGCGCAGCGAAGGCGTAACCGAACGATTGCAGCCAGCGGCTGTTGAAGATGTCCACAGGCCAAGAAGGCTTTCGATCAAGGTCGGCTGCTTTGCGGTGGCTCTCGACGGCATTAATCATGTCGGCATTCCGAACCGATTTCCCCGGCAAAGCCGCTCTTGGCACAGAAACAGCTCGGTGGCGGCCACTTTCCGCCCGGCAAAGAACCAATCAGCGGCAAGGGGATCCGTCTCACAAAACTTTTCCGCAGACCAGGAACGCCGGATCGTACAAACGAACCTTTCAAGCGGAATTTGAGTTGAGGAACGCACCGCGCTACGATCAGAAGGACAATTTGGCTGGTGCGCGACAGCGATGAAACTACCTAATGTGCGATGAAACTACCTAATGCTTCAAAAATGAACGGTTCGTCAACTAACAGTAAATCAAAACCGGTCAGTTTCGTATCGATTGTCGTGCCGGCATACAATGAGGATGACGTCATCTGGAGTTCAATCGGCGATTAGCAGTTGTTCGGCAAAAACTTTTGATGCCCAGCGAGGTCATTTTCGTAAATGATGGCAGCAGCGACAACACCCTGGAGCTGCTGCGCGCGCTGAAGGCGGCGGATCCGACAATCGGCATCGTCGATCTTAGTCGGAATTTCGGCAAGGAGATAGCGCTTACGGCCGGACTCGACTACGCGCGCGGCGATGTCGTCATCGTGATCGACGCCGACCTTCAGCATCCGCCGGAACTCATCCCCAAATTCATCGCGCGGTGGCAGGAGGAAGACACCGACGTCGTCTACGGCCAGCGCGCGTCACGGACGGGCGAGAGCCGCGTAAAAAGGTTTACTTCCCGAGTTTTTTACCGTGTCATCAACTCGCTCAGTGGCGAGCTCATTCCGGTCGATGCCGGCGACTTTCGTATTCTCAGCCGACGCGCGGTCGACGCTTTGGCTGGGGCCCGCGAGCGGCATCGGTATATGAAGGGGCTGTTCGCCTGGATCGGCTATCGTCAAATCCCCATGCTCTATGAGCCCGATGTTCGATATGCCGGCGCAAGTAAGTGGGATTACTGGAAATTATGGAATCTCTCTATCGAGGGAATTACTTCTTCAGTATCGGACCGCTCAAAGTTGCGACCTATGTCGGTCTTATAGCCGCTATATTATCAATTTTATATGGGTTTTATATGGCGATTAGGACGGTGATTTTGGGAAATCCGGTTCCCGGTTTCCCATCCTTACTGATCGCAATCCTATTCCTCGGAGGACTCCAACTGATTTTTTTGGGAATCATCGGCGAGTATCTCGGCCGAACATTCAATGAAGTGAAGCAGAGGCCGCTCTATTTGGTACGGCAATGGGAGCCGTCCGCGCAGGATGGTCCCGGCGACCCAAGCCGCGGCAACCGGGGGCAGACAAACCGAGTGTTGACCCTCGACCCCGCGGCCCAGGATCCCTTAAACGCCCATCATGGGCTATTGCGGTGTTATCAACCACCCCAAAAGAGCGACAGTCAAGTTGCCCGCCCATCACGCCGCGACGATACCGGCGACATTTGCGGGCGCAAATAAGATTGCGGCGCCGAAAGACACGGCAACCAGTGCGAGATCGGCGATCAGCAGCCTACCACCACTGGCGCCCGCGGTCCATGGAATCCCCATGATAAGCAGCACCGGGACGTGAATTGGATAAAGGCGGAAGGATAACCGTCCTAGTTCCCGGATGAACGAATTGGATAGGAAGCCACGCAGCTGGTGACATAGCTGCCGATGCTACCAGGAACAAAACCGGAGCCAAGATAGAGAGCGGCGCGATCGAATTCAATCGCAGGACCAATGGCTCCCCGACGCCCATGGTTAGTAGAACCGAAGCAAGACGACTACGAGATGAAGAGGTAAAGTCGACTGATTTTCAGCCAGCACCATCCCGGTCAGAAACAGCACGAGAAACGATCCTCGGCTCACCAGGACCAGAGCAATCGCGAAATAAATCAGCCATCGCCAGGCCCGAGTAACCTTCCCGCGGAAGAGTGGACTGCCCATTATGGCCTGCAGGCACAGTACGACGACCGAGCCCGTGAATTCGATTTCCATCGTCCAAAGAGCAGGAATGTAGGACGCATCCGGAGATAATCTAGAAAAACGTCAAATAATCCAAATCGCAACAGGTGATCAAAACTGAGCGCAGGCCGGCTACTTGCCGGACCGACCCATCCAGCACACATCGCAACATGGACTAGCACGCAGGCTGCAAAAACCGGAATAACAAGGCGGAAATAACGGCCGGCAGCGAGACGCAAAATCGTCTTACGGCTCGCGCTTGCGACGAAAGGGGTCGATAATGCGAAGCCGGAGACAACAAAGAACAGCATCACGGCGAAAGCGCCATTGATTACCGCAAAAATTGAGGGCGGAAAAATCAGAATAAAGACATGGAAAAGCCAAGACGGCCATCGCGGCCCAGCCGCGGAGGCCGTCAAGGAACGTCAACCGAAGGGCTGGGTGTCCATTATCGGCTCCGGCAGGTGCGGCAAAACCAGCGCCGGTGCGAGAAGACGTCAAAATGTCGCTCACACCATTCGGTTCCGCACACGACGGCAGGACCGGTCGACACATTCCGCAAGGACGACACTGGGACTTAAAAGATGGAAATGAAACCGCTGCTTCATCGCCCGGACACCCCAGATGGTAGCGGCAGCGACCACTGCTCCGGCAACTAGATCAATGAAATAGTGGCTACCCTTCGTCGGACAGGACAGGATGAGTGCCGCATTCCAAAGCAGAGCTGCTGAAAAAAGCCATCGATTATGCCGTAGATTATAGGTAAGCATTATCGCAAGATCGTATGGAAAGAGGGGAGCTGCACGAGACCTTGCGCCTCGGTAAAACCAATGACGTGCATCGTGCCGTCGCGCATGGCCCGAGGAATTGGACCATATGGAAGAAATGATCAGGCTTTTCTAGGCCGTAATAAACATAAGGGTTGCTCGCCGGAAACGCCGCGCTGCCGGCGTATCGTAACCAATGCAGAGAAAAACGTGATCCACCAGATCTCGCTGTTTCTCCAGTTCGCCCGGGTGTGGACGTTTCGCACGTAGCAGAAGAATTGCTGGGCAGGCAGGCTTCCGTAAACGATAAACAATGCCCACACCGAGGGTGGAATGCTCGGCGAGCCATTTCGTCCAAGTGACCCAATCCAAACCCATTGCTTTGTCAATTGCGTTTAAGGCGTCATCCACGAGCGGCGCGTTTGTCGATACGGCTAAATAGCTGAGCACCGTCAGCACCGCAAATAGAGCCAGGTATTGTGCCCCAAAATGGGCGAAGTGCATTATTCGATCGTCACGTGCCGTGTAAAAATAAAATATACTGATAAATATCAGCAAAGATATGAAACCGATAGATTGAACGGCCCCGGGACCGATGTGAAATCCAGCGCACCCCATCCAGACCCAATCAACCAGACCAACCAGCAACAGAAGCAACCATCTGACGGCAGCCTCACGTGACATCAATGCCGGTTCGGGACCGGCTCTCAGGAGAGGCCGGGTTCTTCTGCGTTCGGCGGAGCCGGATATTCCGGTGTACGCGCTCAATCTCAGGTCCTGCTTCCACGGTGAACCACGGCACAGACGAGCGCTGTTACGCGACCGAGCATCTGATGCGCCATGATGCGGAGGGTCGACTTTACTTTGCTCCCGAGGGCGATCCTTTGGATGCTGAGATGCTCATCAATTTCAGATAGGCATCACGAACCGAAACACCGATCACTTAATCAATCCCTGGCGACAGGCTTCATCTCAAAAAGATTGCTTCGTGCCGATTCGCGCGCTCGATCGAGGCCAAGGCCCGCGACGATCCGTCGAACAACAAGCAGGAGAAGGGCGGCGCAGATGATCGGCGCAACCGGGATCGTCGGTAAGAGAGACCCCTCCAACAAAGGAGCATCACGATCCGCGGTGTAGGCAGTCGCTGACGAGAAAGCCCGCGGCGATCGACAGGATGCAAAGATCGTAGGCGAGCACGTTCGACAACCCTGGTGATGGCTTGCTTTGGAATCCTCAGATGCTCATCAATTCAGAAGCTCTCAGCGCCCGGCGCCGTGACCGCCACTGATGCGGAGAAGACCCCCGTTACCCGTCGTTGGAGGGCAATAGGTCATGCATTGACACTTTGCCGCGCCGCGTCGCCATCTGGCGCACACATTTCTACGCGTTTTAATACGGGCCGTAATGATGGAAGGCGACCCCTTTCGTACGCCACGATCCGCCGGGCGACAAGGATGAAGAGGATAGCATCAATGAACGGACCCACCGGCCCGGTCGGCGGCAGCAAAAGGAAAAGTCCGGCGAAGCAAATGAGCATGGCTATCCGCTCGCCGGGCAGAAATCCGCGCGCCAGTCCATCACTGACGAGGAAGGCGACGGCTATCGACAGAATACAGAGATCATACGGGAGCACATAGGGGGTGACTGCGACCGACCCGATGCTGAGTGCTGCCGCCTTTCAAAGAATGAGGGAACGGCCTGGCCCATACCAGACATACCGCCAGTATCACGACGGAAGCTACAGCTAGGTGTATAGACCATGAAATCCATGCCGTTGTGCCCGCCCAGTGGAGCAGGCCATATATGGACTGGTGCCTCAGTTCGACGTCATTAATTGCGCTCAGACCCGAGTTTCGGTCAAGTAAAGTGTCGATGAAAATTGTCCATCCCTTATAACCGAAAGCAGTTGTCGCGGTCATGTTAAGTATCACTGCCGTCAGCGTGGCACTACCCAAGGCGCGGCAATTACGCAAGGACAGAAGCGCGAGCGGGAAAAGAATCCCAAAATGCGGCTTGTAGGTAAGGGCGCCGAGGAAAATTCCGGACAACCATGGTCGACGTTCCAGAAAAACGAGCGATAAACCGATAAGGCCTGCGGTCAGGAATCCGTTATGTCCGCCCATGGTATTCCCAGCTACGGTAACCGGCGTGAGAGCGGCGACGACCGCTGCCGTCCGAGGCAGGATCGCGAAAATGGCCGCTTCGTAAAGGAGGAGCGTGGCGATGATCCATACCGCGAACGCGATCGCGTAGGGCATCCATCCGAGCGGATAAAGAAATAGAATTAGGGGGGGCGGGTATGGGAAACGACCTTCGGGCCACCCGACGAAACGACCAACATCGTACACCCGGGCGGGATCCTTCACCGCGAGCACGCCGGTCACCCACTCCCAGCAAAAATCGATACTGCAAGAGAGCGTAATCCATCCCCCCGACAGTAACCACCCTACGATAAACGCCCACGCCACAGCCAATACGCATGCATAAACCCGGATGCGCGGCTCGGTGAAAATCCTGTCTTCTATAATTAAGAGCTTACGCGCACGGGGGGCAGTATCCGGAAAACGTGGGTATCTCGGTTTTGACAAATGCACTCGTAAACGCCTTTACCAACGACGGACGAATAAGGCCGAACTCCGACGCAATGCCCTCCTACCGTCAGGTAAATCAATCAACCATGAGAGGCTTCATCTCAAAAAATTCCTCGTCCTTGCCCTTCGTTCGATCGTGCTGATCACAACAGCTGAGAGGGAGTAAATAAATGGAATCAAGCCTCACATTGGACATAATCATGTAACCTCGCCGCTATGCAATCACTAATACAGTGTCTATAGGTTTATTAAAAAGCGCCGTGTATGATTCTAATATTTGACAAATTTCCCCAATTCATTAAGTTAGTGATCGGCCTATTGGATCTTGTACTCCTTAGACGTGGGATAATGCTCTCGCAATTTTCCCCTGAGACGCTCCCAAGATCATCGCAGGAAGGTTGGGCCGTGCCGCAGGTCAAACCGACCCATTAGGCAGACAGGTGTGAGCATCGTCAAGGTCGGGCTCTGTGGTCACGGCTATTGGGGCCAGAACTTGCTGCGGACGTTTTCGGGCGATCCGAGGTTCGACGTTGGCCGTGTCCGACATCCGGGAAAGCGCACGGGACGGAGTTCGCCGAACGAGCTCGACGGTCCGGTTGTATGGCGATGGGACGGAGGTCATAGACGCCCCCGAGGTGGAAGCGGTGGCGATCGCCACCCCCGCCGCCACCCACCTTTCTCTCGCGCGGCGGGCGCTCGTGTGCGACAAGCATGTCCTCGTCGAAAAACCCATGTGCGCCAGTGCGGCGGAGGCCCAAGAGCTGGTGGCGCTGGCCGAACACAACGGCGTTACGTTGATGGTCGACGACACATACCTCTTCCATGGCGCGGTAGGGAAGCTGCGCCAGTTGCATCAGGACGGCTCGCTCGGCGCGGTGTCCTATTATGACTCCCTCAGGGTCAATCTAGGCCTCTTCCAGCCGGACCTCAACGTATTATGGGATCTGGGGCCGCATGATTTCTCGATCATGGACTACCGGTTCGACGAAGATACGCTCCACGTCGAAGCGACGGGATATTGCCATGTCAACCCTCACCTGCCCGATATCGCCTACGTCACAGTCCATTTCGCTTCCAACACGATCGCGCATTTCAACCTGAGCTGGATGTCCCCGGTCAAAGTCTGCCGCATCGCCATCGGCCGGCCAGCCGGATCACATAGAGATGATGGACGCTACGGAGAGTTTGGGGCGTGCAATGGAACTCGGATATTCCCCGCAATGCTTCGTCATAATGGCCGGCGATCGGTCGCCGGGCGGCATTCCACTCTTCGAGATGCGTCAGCTTCGCTCGCGGGATAGCGGCTTGCAGAGCGTCCAGCCGGCTGTTGAGGCAGACTTTCTCATGATCGTATTTTGCCCGTGAGCCGCAGTTGCGCAAGAGCTGAATACGCTCTGCCATGTCACGGCGGGTTGTCGTCACGAGTCCGCCATCGCCATAAGCGCCCAGGTTCTTCCCCGGATAGAAACTGAAGCAGCCGACGTCACCCAAGCTACCGGCGCGTTTGCCGGCATAAACTGCGCCATGTGCCTGCGCCGCATCTTCGATGACGGCCAGCGAATGCTCGCGGGCGATAGCACATACGCCTGCCATGTCGGCACACTGGCCGTGCAGGTGAACCGGAATGATCGCCTTTGTCCGGAAAGTGATGGCGCATTCGACCTTCTCGGGATCGATCAACGCGTCATCCTCCCGCACATCGACGATGACCGGCCGCGCCCCCGCCAACGAGACGGCAAAGGCTGTGGACGCGAAAGTCATGGCCGGCAGGATCACTTCATCACCCGCGCCGATGTCCAGCGCGCGACAGGCGAGGTGAAGCGCATCCGTTCCGTTCGCAACGCCGATCGCATACGGGACGCCGCAATATTCGGCAAAGTCGCCTTCGAACAGGGATACTTCTTCACCAAGAATAAAGTCGCACCGCTCGACAACTCTGGCGATCGCTGCTTCGATCTCCGCGGAGATCGCCTGACGCTGTGCCTTCAGGTCGACCTGGGGTATTGAGGAACGTAAATTTGCGAGACGGCTCAAGATGTTCAGACGAAAGCGCTGCTCCACGGTAAAATTCGCGGACCCGAAAATCGCCGTAATCGGGTGGTACCCAGCCGGTCTGATACCCAGCTCCGCGGCTATCTCAGGGACGAGATGCTTTCTCGTCGATAACACGCCTTATGTCAAAGGGCTCGGGGACGCCCTTGCCGGGGACGCCCTTGCCGGGGAGGCGCCAAGGCCTGCCTGTTGTTTCCCTGCAGAATCAGGAAGGATGGAGGCAGCGGCGGCTCGCTCTCACGCGGCGCGAGCGAAGCCCAGTCAATCGCCGGCCGAAGCGGCGAGCCGTGGCGCCGCGGCGAGCGGGGCAGTCGCAGGCGGGGCGGGGCGCGGGGCGAACGGCGTCCTGGTATCGGTCCCATCTACTGCGGTCTTTAGCCGGTCGCGGCCGCGCGACAGGTGCGAGCGCACGGCGCCGACCGAGGTACCCATGCTCTGCGCCGCTTCCGCATAGGATTTTCCCTCGACGCCGATCAGCAGGACCGCGGAGCGCTGGTTGCTCGAGAGCCGGCGCAGCGCGGCGCCGAGGTCGCGCAACAACAGCCGCAGATCGCTCGCAGGCGACGTCGACGTCGGCTTCGGTTCGGCAATTTCCTTCAGCGCCGACGCCGAGCGGGCCGATTTGTTCACTCCGGCGAGGAAGCGATTGCGCATGATCGTGTACAGCCAGGCGCGCAGATCGGTACCCGGCTGCCAGAGATGCGCGTTGGCGAGCGCCTGCACCAGCGTATCTTGGACGAGGTCGTCGGCGTCCGCCTTGTCTCGGTGCCAGCGGCGCACTGTGCGCCGTAAGAACGGGATCTCGTTCTCGATTTGTTGCCGGTATTCGGCAGACGGCGCATTACGTCCCTGGCGCTCAGGCCCATCGGAGCGGGGCGCTTCTGTGGCGTCTACAACAGAAGGGTGGGAAGCCTCGGCAGGTGTTTGCATCTTAGCAAGCTCCACACCAACACCGGGAAAAACGACCCCGATTTCTCAAGCGCGACGCCGAATTTGCTCAGATAAACGTTAGTTTGTGACGCGTTTCTGACTCAAAATTGACGCGAAAGCAAACTGTTTTTAACGGATCGTTAAGAAAGTTTCCGTAGGGTTAATTTTTGCGGCGAGCGGCACCCGAAGCGTAAAGAAATAAATCCCTGTAATCTTGCTGCCGAATACAAGGATAGCTGGGGTCTCGCCAATCCATCTTTAGTTCTAACTCCGTCAGGCGTTTGCGACGCTCGGCAATTTGAGGGGCTCGAACCAGGAGCGCGTCAGAATGCCGCGGAGACGGTCATCCCCCCGCGGTCAGGGCGGTGCCGGGTCGGTTCGCACATGGACGACTGCGACGTCGTCGGCGTAGAGCCGCCGCCAGCCCGGCAAATTGTCGAGCAGGAGGGCGGCGGGGCGCTCCGGTGCGATCAACGTCCAGGCGATGCCGTACTGGTCGAGCAGCTTTGGCAGCTCGTCGCTCTCCAGCAGCATCGCTTGGACATAGCGCTTGATGAATTCGTCGCCGTAAAGCTCGGCCCGCCCGTCGATAAAGGGCGGGGTGCCGGCAAAGATCAGGTAGCCGCCAAAACCGTAATCGTTGAGGACCGGGCCGGTCACGTGAGCAGCCTGCACCTCGGCGAGCGCGGCCGACGGTATCCCGACGTCCGAACGGACCGCGGAGCCACGCAACACGGCGACACTGACCGCCGCCAGCAGCGCGCCGGCGAGCGCGACGCCGCGAAGGGAGGCCGGCTTTGCCAGCTCCGCCAGGCCGCGGTCGACCGGTCCGGCCGAGCGGCCGGCCGTCAATGCCCTCAGTTGCGGGGCGAGCGCCGGAGCGAGCAGCAACGGGGCGACAAGGCCGACCAGCTCACCATGCCGGCGATGCTGCAACGCCATGTGCAACAACAACAACAGCATCAATAGCCGGGTCGGCGGCAGCCGCCAGCCTAGCGCGAAACCGGCGAACAGCACGACGGCGAGCCACAGTTCGAGCGGCTCGAAGGACTGGAAATCGGGGCTGCGCCATTCGACCAGCTGCCCCATCGCAAAGCTCATCCCGGTGAGGCGGAACGGCAGCAGCAGCCCGGCGACGCCATAGGGAGTGAGGAGCGCCGCACCGACTGCCAGCACGCCGAACAAGGCCCAGCCGCACGCAGCCCGGCGCCGGATGCGCCAACCCGGGGCGAGCAGCACCGCCTCGGCCGCCAACAGCCCCGCGAGGCCGAGCCCGAACAGGTAGCCGCCGTGCAGATTGGCCCACAAGGCCATCAAGGCGGCGACCCAGGCCGCCGGCGCGCGGTCCTTGCTGCGCGCCGACATCAGTCCCGCCACCCAGGCGACGAGGATCGGCAGGGTGAAGACGTGCGGCCGCGCCAGTACATGCGGAATGACCAAGGTGACGGCCAGCGCCGTGGCGATCATAGCGTGCACCGGTAGTAGGCTGCGAAGCAGCTGGCGCAGCAGCATCGCCACCGCCAAAGCGACGCAGAAGGCGGTCACCGCGACCAGCCCGGCCCAGCCGAAGGTGTCGAACAACGAGGCGAGCAGGACTTCGCCCAGCCATTCGTGAGCGACCCAGGGCGCCTGCGCCATGGTCCCCGAGAAGATGCCGTGGTGGGGAACCGCGCGGTGTGCGATGATCCAACGCCCGACGGCGATGTGCAGATCGGTGTCGGGATCATGCAACACCGCGCCGCCATGCCCGGCGATGAGGGCATAGACCCCAAGGCCAAAGATCAGCGGCAGGGAGAGGCGGTAGCCGCTGCGGCCAAGTGCCAGGGTCGAATTGATATGCATACTCACACGCATATTCCGGTGCCGCGGGACGGAATCGATGATTTCAATTAGGTCATTGGTCATCGCCAAGAAAGCGGCAGGTCAATCCATCACCGGCCTATATTTCCAACGGGTCTCCGTAGGCCAGGGAAGAACGAAATCGGGTTATCGCTTCCTTAACCACTGAGCGGGCAGGGTGGGGGGCACCGATCATGAGCCGGACTGCATGTCGCTTCAGCTCCACCTTGTTACTCTCGCCGGGTTTGCCGGATTGATGTTGATCGCCGCCGTCGAGGATCTGCGCCGGCTGGTGATCCCGAACGCGGTGGTCATTGGCTTGTGCACGCTGTGGCCGCTCCAACTTGCGTCGGCCGCCGACATATCCCTCTCCGGCAGTGCCGCCGCCGCCCTCTGCGCGGCGGCGGTACTCGTTGCTGGGGCAATTTTGTTTTCGCGGGGGCTGATGGGCGGCGGCGACGTCAAGCTGCTCACCGCGGCGACCCTATGGGCAGGGCCCGGCAGGACCCCAACGCTGCTGATCGTCACCGCGGTCCTCGGCGGTCTCCTGACCCTTGCTCTGTTGTCGCCGCTGGTGCTGCGCGCCGTTCTCGCGCCGTCGGCGGCGGCCAGCGCCGCAAAGCGCATGCCGGTGCCGTACGGCGTCGCGATCGCCGGCGCCGCTCTGATCGTAACGATCCCGTCCAACCTCAGCTGAAACCCCGATGCGCGCACGCACCGCAATCCTGTTCCTGGTCGCCATCCTGCTGGCCGGCGGCACCGCGATGCTGGTGCGCTCCTGGTTGGCGCAGCAACGCACGGTCGAGGCGGAGGCGGCGCCGATGCCGCCACCCCCGGCCCAGAAATCCGTCCTCGTCGCTCACAGCGCCATTCCCCGCGGGCAGATCCTGAAGCCGACGGACCTCGCCTGGCAGACATGGCCCGACGGCAGCCTCGATCGCGCTTATATGCAAAAAGGGGCCAAGACAATCGAGGATATTGCTGGCTGGGTGGCGCGCGACCCGTTCGGGCCCGGCGAGCCGATTACCGAAGGCAAGGTCGTGGCACCCGGCAGCCGCGGCTTTCTCGCCGCGGTGCTGCGCCCCGGCATGCGGGCCGTGTCGGTGCCGGTCACCGCCACTTCCGGGATCTCCGGCTTCGTCTTCCCGGGTGACCAGGTCGATATTCTGATCACCCACCCGCTGCAGGCAAGCGGCAGCAAAGGCGAAGGAGTGCAGCACCAGGCATCGGAGACGGTGCTGCACGACGTGCGGGTGTTGGCGGTCGACCAGAAGCTCGAGAACAAAGGGGGGGAGGCGATCGTCGCCCATACTGCGACGCTGGAAGTAACGCCGAAGCAGAGCGAGGTCATTGCCGTCGCCAGCGAGATCGGCAAGCTGTCGCTCAGTCTTCGCAGCCTGACCACTCCGCCTGGCGAGGAGACCACTAACGATTCTGCCGAAAACCCCGGCTCTGGCACCTTCACTCTCGACAGCGAGGTCAGCCAGCTCCTCGCTCGGAAGGATAATACGATCACCGTATTGCACGGAACAGGCAAATCGGAGAGTACTAGCGAGTTGCAACCTGCGTCTCGAGGTCTTTGATGCGCGCTTTGCCGCTCGCCGGTCTTGCCGGATCGCTGATTTTCGCTGCCTTCGCCGCCCCGCCTGCGGCGGCCCAGACCATCGCCCCGACAGCCGATGGGCGCGGCGCTGTGGCCGTCGCACCGCAGAGCGCGACACGCCCGTTGCGCGGCGGCGCCAGCCAGGTCGCGGCCAATGGCGCGCCGATCGTGCTCGAGGTCAACAAGGGCACCTTGATCCGCCTCAGCGCCCCGGCGGCGACGGTCTTCATCGCCAATCCCGACATCGCCGATGTCCAGGTCAAGTCGCCCTCGTTGATCTACATCAGCGCCAAGGCGCCAGGCGAGACTGTGATCTATGCCGTCGATGCCAGCGACAGCGTGCTGTTGAACTCGCCGGTCCGGGTCGAGCACGATCTGTCGCGGTTGCGCTCATCCTTACGGCAATTGGCGCCGGGCGAGCGGATCTCGGCCGATTCGGTCGACGGCAATCTGGTGCTGAGCGGCATCGCATCGGATGCCGGTAAGGCAGACAAGGTGCGGGCGCTCGCCGGCGCGATCGCCGGTGAGGTCAAGGGCTCGCAGGTGATCAACCGGATGACGGTCGCCACCCCGAACCAGGTCAATCTGCAGGTGCGGATCGCCGAGGTTGATGTTAACAAATTGAACGAGATCGGGGTCAACTGGTCGAAAGTTAGTTCGAATTTGAGTTTCATGACCAATAACCCGGTCTCAACTATGGGCGAACTCACCAACAACCTGATCGTCGGGCGCCCTACCGGGACAGGCGTCGTTGCCACGATCAGCGCCCTCACGGATGAGGGGTTCATCACGAGTTTGGCCGAGCCGAATCTGACCGCGATGTCAGGCCAGACCGCGAGCTTTACCGCAGGCGGGCAGTTTCCGGTTCCGATCAGCGGCTCCTCCGCATCCACCGGTGGTTTCCCGACGATCACGGTCGAATTCAAGACCTTCGGCGTCAGCCTCTCCTTCACCCCGACGATCATCGACGCACACCATCTCAACCTGCGTGTCCGGCCCGAGATCAGCGAGCTGACGACCACCGGCGAGGTGTCGGTGCCCCTCACGGCGACGGCCACCGTGACGATCCCTGCTCTTACGCTCCGCACTGCCGAGACCACGGTCGAGCTCGGCAGCGGCGAAAGCTTTGCTCTCGCCGGCCTGCTGATGCACACCTCACAGCAGCTCGTCTCCAAGGTGCCGTGGATCGGCGATATTCCGATCCTCGGCGCTCTGTTCCGCTCGGACCGCTTTCAGCGCGGCGAGACTGATCTCGTCATCATCGTCACTCCCTATCTGGTCCAACCGGTGCAGACGCGGGTTGCCGCCCCGACCGACGGCCTCGTTCTGCCGAGCGATGCGCAGCGGGTGTTGTTTAGCGACAAATACCGCCAGGGACTGCCCGGACCCGCGTCTGGCCCGCTCAACGCCGGCGGCAAGGGTCTGATTGGTCCGGGCGGCTTCCGACTGGATTGAGGGGAGGACAAAGTCATGAGAACCCGCATCTACCCGATCGCTATCCTGCTGATGTTGGGGCTCGCGGCGTGCGTCACCGAATACACCAAGAGCGAAGCCCCGGACCAGCTGCGGGTCGATGGTGCCGAGAGCCGGCGCGAGCTCACATTTGCGACCGGATCCGCTTACCTGACCCCGGGTGCGATTCGCAGAACTCGACGGGTGGGTGCTCAGCGGCGGCATCCGACCGGCCGATCGCGTTGCGATCGCCGCGGCCGGCCCTCCGGGCCTCGCCGAACAACGCGCCGCTGCGATTTCACGCGAACTGTTGCGCTACGGCATTGTCACCCAAACGCTGGCGCTCGACGCGATACCGGCTAATCAGGCGATCGTGTCGGTTGGCCGCTATGCGGTGACCTTGCCGACCTGCCCGAATTGGAGCCAATCGCTGAGCTCCGATTTCACCAACGCGTTTACCAGCAATTACGGCTGCGCCAACACGACCAATCTCGGACTGATGGTGGCGAGCCCGGCCGACCTCGTCAGCGGAAGGACGCTCTCGCCAGCCGAGGCCCAGCCCGCCGTCAACGCGGTCCAACGCTACATGACTGATCGGGTCAAGCCGCCACCCGCGCCCACAGCCTCGCCATTTGCCGCCGCGACCGGAGGCGGAGGCGATACCGGTGGGACCGGTGGCGGAGCCCCCGGAGCTGGAGTGGGGACCGGAGCTCAGTAATGAAATCATCGCGCGCTTCGGACGCGCTCAAACCCGAGCGCGAGGGGATCCTCGCCGTCCTCCACGAGCCGTCGACGATCGATCGGATCCAGGGGGTCATCCGTGAGCTGCAACTGGATGACGAACTCTCCGTGACCGATACGCTCGACGCCGCGTTGCGGCGCATCCGTTCGGGTTCGACACCGCGCATCCTGCTGGTCGACCTCGGCGAATTGGCCGCGCCGATCGCCGAGGTCAGCGCCGCGCGCGCGGTCGGCGGCGTCGATCTGAAGCTCGTCGTGCTCGGCACGGTGAACGACGTCGCTTTGTTTCGCGACCTGCTGTCGGCCGGCGCCAACGACTATTTGGTGAAACCGTCGACCCGCGAAGCATTGACCGCGGTGTTGGAAAAAGCCCCGTTGGAAACAACCCCCGATGGGTTGGGACAGGTGATCGTCTTTCTCGGCAGCCGTGGCGGCGTCGGCGCGACAACCTCGGCTGTCTCCTGCGCCTGGCTGATGGCCACGGAACGGCGTGAGCGGGTTGCGCTCGTCGATCTAGACCTGCATTTCGGGACGGTCGCTTTGAAGCTGGATCTCGACCCGGGGGGCGGATTGTGCGAGGCCCTGGAGCAGCCCTCGCGGATCGACAGCTTGTTCATCGAGCGCGCCATGATAAAGGTCAGCGATAATTTGCGCGTCTTGGCAGCCGAGGCCTCCGCGGCGCAGCACGTCGCCGTCGACCCCGGCGCGGTCGACATGCTGCTCCACGAGTTGCGCCGCAAATTCGTCCGGATCGCGGTCGATTTGCCGCGCGGCGTCAGCCCGATGCACCGCGTCGTGCTGGCAGCCGCGAGCCAGGTGGTCGTGTTTTGCGAGCACAGCCTCGCCGGTCTGCGCGACACGATCCGGCTGCAGACCCTGGTGCGCGAGCAGGCGCCGCAGGCCCGGCTGTGGCTGGTCGAGGCGGGCGCCAGCAGCGAGCGCGCTCCGATCGGCAAGAGCGAGTTCGAAAAAGGCATCGGCAAATCGCTCGACGCGAGCTTTTCCTACGACCCCAAATCGGCCAGCGCGGCGGCCAATTCCGGCCAGCCTCTGCCGGCCGCGGCGCCGCGTAGCGCGATCGTGCGCGAATTGCGGCAGCTGACGGCCCTGCTGGTCGGTCCTGCGCCCGCCGTTGCCAAGAGCAAAAGCCGAGTCTTTGCCCTTCCGTCGCTATGGTAGCATTCTTCAAACGCCCCGCGGCAGAAGACGGTCTCGATGCGCGCATCGCCGTGCTTTCGCGGCGCTCGCAGCCGCTCGCAAATCCTGCCGATCCGGCACGGGCGCCCGTCCCGCTGGTGACCCCGGACGATAGACGCGCGACGGCGTCGGAGATCACTAGCTCGACAATGCTGGACATTGCCCCTGTGGTGGTGCCGGATGTCGAGCCTTCGGCAGTTCCCACGTCGCCGCCGAGTCCAGTCTCGCCCTCGAATCTCACCGATGAGGATAGCTTTCTCCTGGCGCGTGAAGAGCTGCTCGCTCGACTGACCGGGGAACTAAGTCCCGAGCGGATCAGCATTCTGAGCCGCGGCGAACTCGCCAAGGTCGTCGATGCCGCGGTCCAGGCCCATTTTGTGCGCAAAGGGGCCGAAGCGGACCCGATCGTCCGGCGCGACCTGATCACCGCGTTGATCAAGGGTCTTCTCGACCCTGACAAAACCCCTGCCGGTGCCGACGATGGGAGCTCGCGGCGGTCCAACCGCTCGGCGGTCGAGTTGGCTAAGGCCCAGATCCAACCGCTGGTTCTCGAACACATGGACGTCGCCGCCGCCGCGGAAATGCCGCGCGCCGTCTTCGAGGCCCAGCTCACCGGGTGGGTCAAGGACCTGCTGACCGAAAGCAAGATCCAGCTGAATTTCATCGAGCAGCACGCGCTCGTCGAGTTGCTGATCGCCGATATGCTCGGGCTCGGCCCCCTCGAACCGCTGATCGAGGACGAGACCGTGACCGACATCATGGTCAACGGCGCGCGGCAGGTCTACGTCGAACGGCGCGGCAAGCTCGAACTGACCGGCGTCCGGTTTCGCGATGACGATCACGTCATGAACGTGGCGACCAGGATCGTTACGCGGGTCGGCCGCCGCATCGACGAAGCGACGCCCCTTGTCGATGCCCGCCTGCTGGACGGCAGCCGGGTCAACATCATCGCACCACCGCTGGCGATCGACGGACCGTCGATCTCGATCCGCAAATTTTCGAAGAAGACGATCACACTCGATACGATGGCGCAGCAAGCCAACATCTCGTCGGAAATGGCAACGCTGCTCAAGATTGCCGCGCGCTGCCGCCTCAATATCCTGATTTCCGGCGGCACCGGTTCGGGCAAGACGACGTTGTTGAATGCATTGTCGCGGCTGATCGACCCGGCCGAGCGGACCGTCACGATCGAGGACGCGGCCGAATTGCAGTTGCAGCAGCCGCATGTCGTGCGGCTGGAGACGCGACCGCCGAATCTCGAGGGGAGCGGCGAAATCACCATGCGTGATCTGCTGCGCAACGCCCTGCGCATGCGCCCCGACCGCATCATTCTGGGCGAGATCCGCGGCGCCGAGGCGCTCGACGTGCTGCAGGCGATGAACACCGGTCATGACGGGTCGATGAGCACGATCCATGCGAATACGCCGCGCGAAGCGCTGACCCGGCTCGAAAACATGGTCGGCATGACCGGCATCAACCTGCCGTCGAAGGCTGTACGTACCCAAATCGCAGCCGCGGTCCACCTGATCGCCCAAGTCAACCGGATGCGTGACGGCATTCGCCGTGTCACGCACGTCATCGAAGTCGTCGGCATGGAGGGCGATGTCATCACGACCCAGGAGCTGTTCACCTTTCAGTTCCAAGGCGAGGCGGCCGACGGCAAGTTACGCGGAGTATTCAACTCGAGTGGAATTCGCCCGTTCTTCCTGCCACGAGCCGAGTATTACGGGCTCGATCGCGCCTTGCTCGAGATCGTTTGATGCCCGGTTATCGCATGTTGGTGAATGATAGGATGTAGAAAGCGATTCTCAACGCGGACTGCGCGCTCACGGAACAATCCGATGCTCGGCGATTTTCATAAGATGCACGACATGGACAGTCGCGCGGCGGGTCTGACTGTTTTTGCTGTTTTCGCAGTGATTTATCAGCGAACGACATCTCGTCCTCCGCGGAAATCCTCGTCGGTCGACGGTCGGCGATCTGAAAAAACAGCGAGATTAGCTGTTGTTCCTCGCTGCTTTCGTGTCAGGATGCGATGATCGTTCATTTACTCACCAGTCCCATTTCTGCAATTTACGGCGTCTTAACATTATAGCATACGCAGCAATTATTGTCAATCAGACAAATATCCTACAGCACCACGAACCTCGCCTCTAGAGCAGCTTCCGATCAGGTTGCACCACCAATTCCAAATCGTCATTGCGAGCGTCGGCGAAGCAATCTGCGGGGCCGCGGAGGTCCCCGTCGGTCGAGATTGCTTCGTCGCGCAAAGCGCGCCTCGCAATGACAGCGCCAATTTGGCCGAAATCTGTCCTTGTCCAGCAGGGTGCTGAAAGAGGCGGTGAGTGAGTTGGAAACTACCGATAACCACGTTTACCGTCATTCCCGCGAAAGCGGGAATCCATCGAGATTTTAGCCGGTTATGAATTCCGGCTCTCCGCTTCGCTATGGCCGGAATGACGATTTTAAAGTCGTGAAAACATCTAGTTGTTTTACAGTTACTTAAATATTTGGTGACAGCCTGCGCCCGATTGCTTTTGTTGAACCGAGGAGAATTCCATTGCGCAGTCTTCTTAGGAATTTGGTCAAAGACGAGTCCGGGGTCACGGCAATCGAGTATGCGTTGATTGCCGCATTGATCGCGGTCGCGGCAATTGCCGCCTTCACCCTGGTTGGCACCAATCTCAGCACGACGTTCAGCACCATCGCGGCCAAACTGTAAGAAACGGAGAGAAGGCACACGCGTCGAACGAGACTCGGCGGATCATCGCGTGAAGGTTTTGTCAGGCCTTAAAGGGGGGCTTAACTTTAGCCCAGTATTCGGCCGTGCTGACCGCGGCGGTTGGCGAGGGCGCCAGTCCGACGACCCAGGCCAAAGGCATCGCTGCAGGCGGTTTTGTCGACAAACAGGCCGAGTGACTGTTGACCTTGCGCGGGGTCAACGTCGGCGGCACCGACTCGGCCCGCTTGCCACCCAGAAAGAGACCAAAAAATGGGTATACCGCTCGATCTGGAGACGTCGATCGCGATCGCTTGCGCGGCCAGTCTCTCATTCATCCTTTGCCTCGTCATCTATGCAGTGAGCGAGGGCGCCAGTGGCCGGCGCTTCAAGCGGCGTCTGGCCGGGGTACGCGATAGGGCGCAAGGGATCGTTTCCGTCGAAGCGGTCGTTACCCAATCGCTCGCACGACAGCAAAGCGCTACGCCCAAGATCGATCGCATCGCCCGGCAATGGCTGCCGCGCCGCGAGATGCTCGCCCATCGCCTCGCGCGCACCGGGAGGCGGATCAGCGTCGGTCAATATGCGATGACCATCGTAGGCATTGCACTGTTGGTCGCAATCACCCTCGCTTCTACGACTCCAATCGGCGTCGTCGCGAGCCTGCTCGTTGGGCTCCTGATCGGAACCGCGTTGCCTCACATGACGGTCGCGCGTATGGGAAAGCGCCGGGTCGCCGCCTTTATCCGCCTGTTTCCAGAGGCCATCGACCTGATGGTGCGGGCGCTGCGCTCCGGCCTGCCGATCAGCGAGGCGATCGTCGGCGCCGGCCGGGAGATCGGTGACCCGGTTGGCGACGAGCTGGGTCGGGTGGAGGCCGGCCTGCGGATGGGCCGCGATCTCGAAAAGCTGCTATGGGACATCGCCAACCGTATCGATGTGCCGGAATTTCGCTTCTTTATCATCGCGCTCAGCGTTCAGCGCGAAACCGGCGGCAACCTTGCCGAAACCCTCGCCAATCTCGCCGACGTGCTGCGCCGGCGCCGGCAGATGCGCGCCAAGGTGCGCGCCATGTCGAGCGAAACGCGGGCGACCACGATGATTCTGGCCGGCATGCCGGTCCTGGTCATCGTGATGCTCGCGCTGACCTCGCCGCAATATTTGGCGCCGCTTTACCATGATATCCGCGGTTTTCTTCTCGATGGCCTGGCATTCGCAATGCTCGGTACCGGGGTCGGCATCATGACCAAGATGGCGCGGTTCGAGATATGAGAAACACTGGCCTTCAAGGTTTTCACATCGCCGATTGGCTGCCGGTGGGGATCGGGATCGACGATGCCATCGTCGTTCTCGCCTCGCTGGCTACCCTGGCCATGTTCTTCGCGATGTGGCAGGCGTTGCGGCCGAACAGCGCCTTCGAGCGGCGTCTCAAGCAGATCGTCGATCGCAAGGAGACGCTGCGTCAAGCGGCGCTCGCAAACCGCCGAAGCGCGCACCGTCGAACCCCGGTCGGATTGATGCGCGAGGCCGTGACGCGGCTCAATCTGCTGCGCTCGCGGCACGCCGGCGAAGCGCGCCAGATGCTGGCACGCGCCGGCTTCCGGTCGCAGGATGCGATGGTGAGATATCTGTTTGCGCAGATCAGCCTGCCGTTTGTCTTCGGCGCGCTGATATTGTTGGACACCCACGTGCTGCATCTGATGCCGCTGCCGTCGCAATTCGCGTTAGTCCCGTCAGTGGCGGCGGTCCTGTTCGGCTTTTTCGCTCCGAAGATGTATCTGAGAAACGCCGCCGACAAGCGCGCCAAGCAGCTCCAGCTGGCCTTGCCCGACGGGCTCGATCTGATGGTCATCTGCGCCGAAGCCGGGCTGAGCCTCGACGCTACCCTAGTTCGCGTTTCGCGTGAGCTCGGCAACACCTGGCCGGAGCTTGCCGAAGAGTTCGCCATCACGGCGGCCGAGCTGACCTTCTTGCCGGAGCGCCGCACCGCGTTCGAGAACCTCAACGCCAGAACCGACTCCGACGGCATCCGCGGGGTGGTCAATACACTGCAGCAGACCGCCAAGTACGGTACGCCGCTCGCCCAGTCATTGCGCGTGCTGGCCGCCGAGATGCGCACCGCGCGGATGACCCGCGCCGAGGAGAAGGCGGCGCGCCTCCCGGCGCTGCTGACGATCCCAATGATGATTTTTATCCTGCCGACGCTGTTCATCGTGCTGCTCGGCCCAGCGGCAATCAACGTGATGGACACGTTCAAGCATTAGCGCGACGGGAGCCGCGGGTACCGCAGCGAGCAACCGACACTACTCCTTAATCCCCCCGGCAGTCAGCCCGCGCACGAGATAGCGGCGCACGACGACGCTGAAAATCACGACCGGCAGCATGACCAGGGTTCCGCCGGCCGCGATCTTGCCCCATTCCCACCCCTCGTACTGCATGAAATTGACGATCGCAACCGGCGCCGTCATCGCCTTTGTGCGTGTCAGTATCAGCGCATAGAAGAAATCGTTCCATGACAGGATGAAGCACAATACCCCGGTCGCCGCCAGCCCCGGCGCGGCAAGCGGCAGGGCGATCAGACGGAACCCGCTCCACACGCCGCAACCGTCGATCCAGGCGGCCTCTTCGAGGGCGCGCGGCACACCGTCGAAGAAATTGCGCATCATCCAGACGACGAGCGCGAGGTTGAAGGTCAAGTAGATCACGACGAGCCCGGTGAGGCTGTCGATCAGCCCGAGGAAGCGGTAAGCGAGAAAGAACGGGATCGTGAAGGCGACGGGTGGCGCCATGCGCGTCGCCAGGATCCACAAAGCGATGGAACGGCGTGCCCGAAAACGGCAGCGCGACAGTGCATAGGCGGCTGGAACGCCGAGCGACAACGACAGAGCTGTGGCAGCGAGGCTGACAATGATGCTGTTACTGAACGAGCCGGGAAAGAGTCCGGTCCACAATGCCCGATAATTGTCGAAAGTCGGCGTAAAGGTGAAGCTCAGATCAAAAATGTCGCCACCGGCGCGGAACGACAATTGCAGCATCCACAGGGCAGGGAACAGCACGAGCACCAGCAGCAACATCGCCGCGCCGTGCACAACTGCGCGCTCGCTATTCATCGCGCTCCGCTTCGACGCCAAGCCGGCCGATGAACCAGCTCAACAGCAATACGCCGGCGACCATCAAGGTCGCAATCGCGCTGCCGTAGCCCCAATAGGAAAAATTGAACGATTCGACAAATGCGTAGTAGTTGGTCACCTCGGTCGCAGTGCCGGGCCCGCCATTGGTCAATACGTAAATCAGCGGAAATGCCTTGATGCTGTCGATCAGTCGAAAGAGGCCAGCGACGACGAGGGTCGGGCGGATATAGGGCAAGAGGATATAGCGAAACAATGCGAGGCGGCCGGCGCCGTCGATCCGGGCCGCGTCGATCGGCTCGCCCGGGATCATCTGCAATGACGCCAGTATCATCAGCATAGTAAACGGAAACCACTCCCAGGTGTCGGCGACGGCGATAGCCCCGAGCGCCGTATCGGGGTTGGCGATCAGCGAGTGCACCGGCAGCCCGATCGCGGCAAGTCCTCGATGCATCGGGCTGACATCGGGGGTGAAGATCACCTTCCAGACCACCGCGACGACGATTGGCGGCAATACCATCGGCAAGATGAAGGCGGTGCGCAGCGCTTCGAGAAAGCGCGAGCCTGAATTGAGCAGCAGGGCGACGCCGAGCCCCACTGCCAGTTGCAACACGACGGTAGCGATGGATAATTTCAGTTGGACCGCCAACGAGTTCAAAAATCGCCCATCGGCCATCAGCGCGCGGTAATTGCCGATCGGATCGGAGAAGTCGGCGGCACTGTGCGGATGGACCGGGTCGATCGGCGTCAGGCTGGTGACGATCAGGTAAATTGTCGGTCCCAGGGTTATCGTGCCAACGACGAGGAGGGCGGGAAGGAGCCCGAGGGCGAAAGCGCGCCGTTGCTCCCGCCGCCAATCCGGAAGAACTCTGTGCGCCGGCCGGCGATTGGCGGCAGCCCGTTCGATAGAGCTCGGCTGCGCCGCCAACACTGATCCTAGAGTTTGATGCCCGCCCGCTTCAGCTCGGCCAGCGAGTTCTGCTGCGCCTGCTGCATTGCCGCGGCGGCCGACAGCTGCCCCGAGGCGATATTCTGGATCGCGATGTCGATCTGCTTGTCGACCTGAGGATACACGTAGATCGTCCGGTATTTCATGTAGCCCTGTGCGCCGAGCGCGATCGTGTCGAGATAGATCTTGACAATATCGTGCCCATTGACGGTGAGCTTGCCTTTGAATTCCGGGCTATCAATCAGTGAGCGCCGGGTGATCGAGCTGTAGCCGCGCTCCACAACCATCTTGCGGATGATCGGCTTCGACATCGCCCAGGTGATGAATTGCCAGGCCGCGTCCTTGTTCTTCGAGCCGGTCGGGATGCCCCAGCCATGGGTCGCGACACCGGGAAACCGCCCCTTAGGCCCGGCTGGGCACATCGAGAAGTTGCAGGTGTCCGCAACCTTGCTGTCCTTGGCGCCCATCTGCACCAGAAAAATCTGGCCATTGGGTGAATAGTTGGCGCGTCCGGCTTTGAGCGTCGCGACGACTTGGTCATAGGTATAGGAGATCACCCCGTCGGGACCGTAATCACGCAGCAGCTTGGCAAAAAAATCGGCCGCGGCGACCGCCTCCGGCGTGTCGAGCACCGGCGTCAAATCCTCGGGCGGATCGCGGAACACGTTGCCGCCAAAGCCCTGCAGCCAGGGAATAAAGCTCCAGCCGTAATGGTTCTCGGGCAGAAAGGCGGGGATCCCGTCCTTCATATGAACCGCCTTCATCGCGTCCGCCACCTCGTCGAAGGTGTCGGGCATCGGTTTGCCGGCTTTCTCGAACAAATCGTAACGCGCAACCCCGGCCATATAGATGTCGGCGGTCCACGGGATCGCATAGAGCTTGCCGGACGCGTCCCGGAACGCGGCAGTCGCGCCCGGCAGGAAATCGTCGGGTTGCCAATCCGCCGGCGTCTTCTGCAGGTCCTTCAGATACGGCTCCAGCGGGACGAACCAGCCGGCGCCGATCCAGCGGCCGATATAGATAAAGGTGACGTTGAGCACATCGTAGGACGAGCCGCCGGTCGACAGCTCGACATCGATGCGCTGATTGTAGATCGGAAAGGACGGCGTCTCGTAATTGACCTTGGCGCCGGTCGCTTCTTCGAATTGCGGGACGTAGTCGCTCAAGAGCTTGGCGTAGGGCGAGCTCCAGCAGGCAATGTTGAGCGTCGTCCCGGACAGCGGCTTGGCACCGCCTTGCGCCGGCGCCGGGCCGGGCAACAACAGCGAGCCTGTCGCTACGATGCCCGTGCGCAATAATTGCCGCCGCCGCAGCCGGCGCTCTAGCACAGTCATCTTCTTGGCCTCTCCCGCTTTCCCATCGATCCTGGCAGAGCGGGAAATTCTTGACAAGCCACCGGCACGATCCTGGTGCGACGCTACAAGCCCGATCTCAGCGGATTTTGACCCGACGGAACGCCTCACCCTTGTCGTTCGGCCCGGCGGGTTTGGCCAGCGCTGGCGCGACCATCTTTATTGCGACATTGAGCTCGATCCGCTCTGATTTGTCGATGGAGCCATTTCACCGGCGACGCGCACCCGGACCCTGAGCGCATTGCCCGGCAGATAAGCGAGCGGAATGTCTTCGACATCGACCGTTTGGAGCGTGCCGCGCTCGGCGCCGGCGACGATCGCGCGTTCTCTGGCCTGCGCTTCGGCCGCCGCGATCGCTTCTTCGCGGCTGAGGTCACGATAGATCTGGTCGGTTTCGCCGCTCACCTGGGCGATTGCGGCGCCGACGGCATTGGCGCAGTCGCCATGCGGTACGTGGCACACTTGCGAGATGCCGGCGAGGCGGTCGGGCACCAAGAACGCGCCGCCGCCTACGGCGACCAGCGGCAATTCGCGAGCGTCGGTCTTCATCCTATCGACCGAGTCCTCGATTTTTGCCCGCGCCAGGTCCAACGCCCTTTGCACAAGACTGCGCGGGAGATCGGCGACGGCTCGATTTTCGCCGATCCGAGCGAGGCCGGCTGCGACCGCGACATCGGTTGCAGTCATCGTATTGCCGCCGAAGACCAGTCCCTCTTCGATCAGCCGGTAACCAACGCTCTCCGGCCCGACGGAAAGGGGATCGGCGGAGACGAGGCTCCCGCCGCCAAGCCCGATCGAGAAGAGGTCCGGCATGCGGAACAGCGTGCGCACGCCTCCCACTTCGACGACCGAGTTCGCCTCGCGCGGAAATCCGCGGCGCAGCTGGCCGATATCGGTCGTCGTGCCGCCGACATCGATTACCATTGCGTCTGTGAGCCCCGAGAGGAAGGCGGCGCCACGCATCGAGTTGGTGGCGCCCGAGGCAAAGCTCATGACCGGCAGCGCGGCCGCCATCTCGGCCTGCATCATCGTCCCGTCATTCTGCGTCAGATAGAGCGGAGCCGCGACCCCGCGCACCGCGGCGATGAATCCCGCGATCGTCGCCCGTGCGAGATCGATCAGCGCGGCGTTGAGGAGCGCGGCATTCTCGCGTTCGAGGAGACCGATGCGGCCGAGCCGGTGGGACATTGTGATGGAAGCATCCGGGCACTCCTCGGAGAGGATCGCCCGTGCCCGCTCTTCGCAGCAGGGATCGAGCGGCGAGAAAATTGCGGCGATCGCCACAGACCGAATCCCGCTGGCACGGATTTGCCGCGCCACCCGCAGCATGGCGATTTCGTCGAACGGCACGATTGGGCGGCCGTCGTAATCGTGCCCGCCTTCGATCATGTAGACCTCGCCGCGGACCCGCGCGGCGAGATCGGCGGGCCAGTCACAAAACGGCGGCAGCGAGGCGCTCGCCGGCAACCCGATCCGCACCGCGGCGACGCGCGCCAGATCGCGGCGCTGCACGACGGCGTTGACGAAATGGGTCGTGCCGATCACGACGCCGTCGATCCTGCTGCGCGCGATGTCCGGGCGGCGCGTCAGCTCCGCGAGCGCTGTCACGATGCCGGTGGTCACATCGGGCGTGGTCGGTGTCTTGACGGCGTGCGCCACCCTCCCGTCCTCGAGCAGAACAGCATCCGTATTGGTGCCGCCGACATCGATGCCGATCCGCCGCATCAGCTTATTCGCCCTTGGTCGAAGACGGAGCGGAAGTCGAGGTCGTAACCGAAGGCGCGCGGTCCGACATGATCGAGCCCCTTCGGCGTGAGGAAAACCGCTGGCGCGGGGAGCACGACGACGGAGACCCGCCGGCCATAGCCGATGGTTTCCGTGCCGAATGCTTCGCCCGATACGCTGTCCAGCACGCAGATCAGTTCGGGCGACATCGCGATCGGCGCCGCGTCGCGCCAAGCCACGACCCATTCGTTCTGGAACTCGATATCGAGGCGCGATCCGCGGTCTTCGTCGAGGCCTTCGATCAACGTCCGGCCGCGCAGAAACCCCTCCGTGGTGCGGCGGGCAACGTCGATGACCTTGCCGCGGAAGATGAGCTTGCCATGCCCTTCGTCGAGGATTGCGGCCACCGGGTCCTCGTGATGCTGCTGCGCTTGACGCACGCGGCGGCCGATGCCGATTGCTTTCGTCACAGTGAAATGAATGCCCCAATCCTTGACCTCGCGCCCGGTGCGCGGCGCCTTGCAGGTCGACGCAATCGAGCCCAGCTCGACGCAGATCTTGCGGCTGACCCGCTCCATCCACTTCCAGTTCGGGACGTTGGTCACCACCGCCTCGATGCCGCGCGGATCGTAGAGCACGCAAGGATAGGGGCGAAGATCGCCGACTGCGACGCTCGTCATCTGCGCTTCGGGATAGGCGCGGCCCATCGTATCCGCGTCGACCACCGGCAGCCCGAGGTGGGCCGCCGCCATCAGCGGCTGAATGCCGTTGCCGCCGCCAATCTCCAGCGGCATCACCGCGCGGAACGTCGATCCCAGCAACCCTTGCTGAATTTCGACGGCGCGGGCGATGTTGCGACTGTCGGCGAGCCGCTCCTGGCCGACGAGCGGCGCCCCCATATTCGAGACCACCGCCACCCAATCTTCGTCGGCGAGGTCGAGCGGCGACATCAGCGAGACGCGATGTCCCTCGGCATAGAGCCGCCGCATGTTGAGGAGCCCCAGATAGGGGCTGCCGCCGCCCCCGGTACCGAGGATCCAAGCGCCGACCGCCAGCGCCTCTACGTCGTCGAGCGCGAGTTCTCTCATCGGGCCCCGATACCAAAAAGATCCGGTCTGGGCAAAAGAACGGAATTATGTAGCTGTCTATCTGATCTGGCGAGCAAGAGACTCGGAAGCCCAGTGGCCCGGTTCGTTGGAACCGCCGGGTGGGGCCGGTAGCATTGCTGGACCGCCCTTCGCAAACGGACGCCCTCGGCCGCTCCTGGCTGTTTCTGCAGCGAAACAACAGCCAAACCCACAATTGCCGTTATAAATACGAGGACCTCTGCGGCCTGTGATCCCCATGCTCGGAATCTTGGCAAAGCGCCGGGCCGGTCCTGCCAAAACCGATGTTGTCACCTGTTCCACCTGTTTTAGCAGGTGCACATCAGGCTCGGTCCCCAGTTCGAGGCCAGTGGGGCGGCCCGACGACATCGATATAAACGCGGTAATCGGCCGTGCTCACAGCGATAACTCCCGAATTGGCAACCGCCGACGCTAGCAGGTCTTTGCTAATTTGTCAACGAATCCTCATGTGAGTAAAGCAACACAAACGAGCACGGCCTGGATTCGACAGATCAGCGCGCCTGCGTGGTCCACTCAATCGTGGCGACCTTTCTTGCGCTGAGCAGTGGATGCTCAAAGGCTCAAGGGGAAGCCGCCTACGCAGCGTTAAGCCAAAAAACCACTCGCGTCTCTGGCTCCACCGCTGTCATCGTCGCCAACTGCCTCACACGAGCGCTTTCCAACCTCCAAGGCAGACGATCCGCGACGCGAGGGCTAAGGACACTTGGGAGCGAAAGGCTTGCGTTCGCTAGTGGTGCAAATCATACGCTTGATACCCGGTTAGAAGGGCGACTCTCGACCCTCAACGGTCATTCCTGGCAACGCCAGCGGCTGGTCGGGTCGGCAGATAGCGGATGCCTCTAGCTGCTGATGTGAATGGGCGGTGTGATCACGCGATTACAAGGCTTGAATAGGGAAGCGACATCGGCCGATCGCCGCACTTCGAGCTGCCGCCGATGTAGTCGAAGTTGCCTGACCGATAGAGGTGTGGCACGAAACCGAGATAAAGCACCGATGTCGCGTGATCGCCGAAAGCGAACAGGATCGTCAACAGGGGCGGTGAAGGCGAGGCGTTTGTTCGCGCAAGATGGTACATTCCGCGGAATCCGCTCACCAAGCGAGGAACCGGAGAGGGAGGAAAGCCATGGTGATTTTGCCGGTTGGCGCCGCGATCAAGGCCAAGGCGGAGGCGCCCGGTCTATTCGGCGCGGGGGTCGTCGAAGTGGCTGCGCCGATGCCAGCCTCTACCAGTGGATTCGCGAAGCGGGCCTGAACTCAGTTGATCTGCTTCCCGCAATTGACCGCCGTCGCGCCTGACGACACACGGGTGCCGATGTTCCAGCAGCAAGCACTCGCCGCATTGAGCGGCGAGGAGGCGAACATCAATGACCGCTTTCAAACCAGATGCTCCATCTGGTCGTCTGAGGACTAGGAGCGAAGATGGGCCACCCAACGATCTATCCGACCGGCGTCACTTTGTACGATCCCGCCAAGGCGTGGAACGGGTACACCATTTTTCCGGCAGCGGATCTCGGCGCGTTGCTGATCGATATGAATGGTAAGGAAGTGCAACTGTGGAAAGGTTTGCAGGGCTTTCCCAACAAGTTGCTGCCGAACGGTCAAGTTTTTGGCAGCACGGGGCTGCGCGCCCCTGATCATAGTTTCCAGGATCAAACCGATCTGGTCCAAGTCGATTGGGAGGGCAATATCGTTTGGCGGTTCAGCCGGCTGGAACATATCGTCGACCCTGGACAAGATCCCCGCTGGTATGCGCGCCAGCATCACGACTTTCAGCGCGAAGGTAATCCCGTCGGATATTACGTGCCTGGTCAGACGCCCGCGAACGACCGCGGCAAGACACTGCTGTTGGTGCACGCTGATGTTCACAATCCAAAAATCTCCGATCAGGGGCTGCTCGACGACAAGTTAATCGAGGTGAGCTGGGAGGGTGAAATCTTGTGGTCATGGAGCGCTCACGAACATTTCGACGAGCTGGGTTTCGACGATGCGGCAAAGGCGATTCTGTTCCGTGACCCTGGTCTCAGGAAACTGGCGGCTGGGTCTGTGGGCGATTGGCTGCACGTCAATTCGGCTTCCTTCATCGGCCCGAACCGGCATTTCGATGCGGGCGATCGCCGCTTTCATCCAGACAATATTATTTGGGATTCACGGGAGGCCAATATCATCGCCATAACCGACAGAAAGTCCGGTAATATTAGCTGGCGGCTCGGCCCCCATTACGATGGGACCGAGGCCGAGCGCAAACTCGGTTGGATCATCGGTCAGCACCATGCGCACATCATTCCTCGCGGCCTGCCGGGCGACGGCAATTTACTGGTGTTCGACAATGGCGGTTGGGCGGGTTACGGCAAGCCCAACCCTGCTTCCCCGACTGGCCGGATGAACGCGAGGCGCGATTATTCGCGTGTTTTGGAAATAGATCCAATATCACTCGAGATCGTTTGGCAGTATACTCCGGCCGAAGCCGGTTTCCTCATACCGCTCGATGCTTCACGCTTTTACAGCCCTTTTGTAAGCAGCGCCCAGCGTCTGCCGAATGGTAACACGCTGATCACCGAAGGATCGGATGGCCGGATTTTCGAGGTCACCCGAAACCACGAGTTGGTCTGGGAATATATTAGCCCTTATCGGGGGAGCCGCGGACTGACCCGCGGACTGAACATGGTATACCGAGCTTATCGGTCGCCCTATACCTGGGTTCCGCAGCGTCCAGCGCCAACGGAGACGCCGATTCTTCCGTTGGAGAGATCAGGTTTTCGGGTGCCAGGTGCCGCTCCGCCAGGGCGCGAGCGCGAAATCTCTGTGCCGGGTGTCGAGGCCGATCAGCAAGACGCGGCCTTCTGCGTGGCCCCGTCAGGCGAAACTTCTTGAACGGAGCGGTTTTTGAACTACGAAAAAGCTGGTTCCAACGTGCCGGGAACGCCTTACCGTCGGTGGCCTGCCATTAACCCGGATTTCTCATAGCGCGCCCCAGCGCGGTTAGCGAAGTGTCATAGGGGCTCTACCGGCTACTCACGCGACCACGGCGAACGTCTGGATTCCACGTGCGCCGTGACAAGGCGGCGCTTTTCCAGTGGGTGCAAGCCCCACCCGGCGACCGCTCCAGCCGGAAGCGACCGGAGCAGACATGGAGGAGACGAAGTGTCTGAAGCCTTCGGATAGCGGTCACGACATACGGTGACCGTGCGAGTGTGCAGGCCGCAACGCGAGTAAACGCTGAGCAAGCCTCGAAAAGGACGATGTGCAGGCCGACCCGAAAGTGGAATCGGGGAAGGCTGACACGGTTGGGTGACACGAGCGAAGACTACGCCCAGCCGCTGCACCGGGGTAGTGGCGGCAGCATGTACACAAGGAAAGCGCACGCAACACGGGAAGCCCCATTGCGTGATCAGGGATGATCAACCGGACGCCCGTGAGGGACAGGCCGGGCGCGCTGGGGTGGCGGAGAGGCTCGTAGTACCGCTGAAGCCGGGTAATGCCGGGGGAGGGAAGGGGCCTCAGTTCAAGACAGACGCAACAAGCGGTGAGGGACCGGGAGATTGGGCAACCTAACAACTCCGAAACGTGTTCAGAAACTGCAGATGGCGTTACACGCGAAAGCGAAGGCAGAAGCCGGCTATCGCTTCTACGCCCTGTACGACAAGATCAGCCGCGAGGATATTCTGGCACATGCCTATGCCCAGTGCCGCTCCAACAAGGGCGCACCGGGCGTGGACGGCCAGGACTTTGCGGACATCGAAGCGTATGGGGTCGAGCGGTGGCTGACTGAACTGGCGCTTGCGCTCAGGGAGGAGACATACCGACCGGAGCCGATCAGACGCGTGTTCATACCGAAGGCCAACGGCAAACTCAGGCCGCTGGGCATCTCGACCGTGCGGGATCGGGTCTGCATGACAGCAGCGATGCTGGTGCTGGAGCCGATCTTCGAAGCCGACCTTCCACCGGAAATCTACGCCTACCGCGCTGGGCGCAACGCCCAGCAGGCCGCTGTAGAGGTGGAGGAGCTGCTGTTCCGTGGCCATCCGGACGTCGTGGACGCCGACCTCGCGGACTACTTCGGGAGCATTCCGCATTCCGACCTTCTAAAGTCGGTGGCGCGCCGTGTCGTCGATCGGCGCGTGCTGCATCTGATCAAGATGTGGCTGGACTGCCCCGTCGAAGAAACCGACGACCGAGGCCGGAAGACACGCACGACCGAGGCGCGCGACAAGCGGCGCGGCATTCCGCAGGGCTCACCCCTCTCACCACTACTGGCGAACATCTACATGCGCCGGTTTGTGCTGGGGTGGAAGAAGCTCGGCCTTGAGAGAAGTCTTGGCACTCGCCTTGTCACCTATGCCGATGACCTCGTGATCCTGTGCCGGAGGGGCAACGCCGAAGCGGCGCTGCATCGCCTGCGCGAAATCATGGGTAAGCTGAAGCTGACAGTGAACGAGGACAAGACACAGATCTGCAAGGTCCCGGAAGGCGAGTTCGACTTCTTGGGCTTCACGTTCGGACAAATGTACTCTCCAACGACGGGCCAAGCCCGCTTGGCTCTGCGACCGTCAAAGAAGAGCATCCAGCGCATGGTCGAAACCGTCCACGCGCTGACTGTCCGCGCGCGTACCTGGCAAGAGACCACAGAGCTCGTAGACAAGTTGAACCGCGTGCTCCGCGGGTGGGCCAATTACTTCAGTGTCGGCTCCACCAGCAAGGCGTATCGCGCGCTCGACAGCTACGTGGCTGTGCGGTTGCGCCGGTGGTTGCGGTTCAAGCACAAGGGCAGGCGACGCAAGCGCGGGAGCTATCCACTCTCGCACCTCTACGGGTACTTCGGGCTCGTACGTCTGACCCGGCTCGGCCGCGGCCCGTCGTGGGTGAAGGCGTGAGGTCTTGTCCGAGAGCGCAGTGCGGGAAATCCGCCTGCTGCGTTCGATGAGCGGGGTGTGGAAACGGAGTTATGGCCGACCCACTAAGGCACCGCCAGACGAAAGGGGCGGAAACAGACACGGTCGACCTAACGACCACCGCGCCACATCCCGACTCTACCCCGCTCCGACCTCTGGCTCAGGTACCAAGCGTCAGATTTCATCCACTAGTGGGTCCCCTTGCGGGGGCGGATTCGACTCAGCGGAGGTTGGTGCTCGACCCTCTGTGGTGATCGGCAGCCGGTACGCGAAAAAGGAGAAGCCCACCGGAGGTTCCGGTGGCCTTCTGCCTTAGATCACTCGGTGCAGTAAGGCCACCAGGGGACCGATAGCCCCAAGGTCAGTCGGTAGGTTGCCCCACATCCCGACTGACCTGCGTCCCCCATCATGGCATGTTCCTTCTCGGCTTTGCGGGAGCAGCTACAGCGGCCCGCTTGAAAGCAGATAACGAAAGGCGATCCGTATTTTTGCAGTCCACACACGATTTCATGGACGCGCTCAAGATTGGGATGACTGCGGCAGAAGTAGATGCGGCGGAAAAGGAAATCATTCCATAATCCCGCTGGATAGGGCATAACAGTAAACACAACCGTCCCTGGGAATGGCGCGACGGAACAATGGGGTATTTCTGCATGGTGTGCTTACTACCGTCCAGAAATAGCATTTCCCGCCTCGGGGTTTCTTCGTTTGGGCTCTCAGGGTGTCAATAGGGGTAGCCTTATGGCGTCCCGGATCTTCTGAGTCTCGATTCACTCGCGAACCGCACAATCGGCAGACTGCCTAAGACGGCAAGCTCAGCTGCACCTTGCAGGCGGTATCGAGAACGGGCACGGTGGTGCGCCCATTATGAGGAGTTGGCTTAAATGAAGAACGAGCCCGCGGCTCCGACGCAGCCACTCGAGCCGACCTTCGACCGTACGCCGCAGCCCTTTGGCTCCGCACCGCCCGATCCGATCGTATGCGATGCGTCGGCGCGGTCGCTGCGCCAGCGCACCGTGAATTTCGCCGCCAAGCGCATGGCCGACATGCTCTATGTCAGCGGCCTGGATCGCGACACGGCCGATCGGCATTTTCGCTGGCGGCCGGTCGCCGCGCCGGGCGACCTCGCCTCGCGCCCCGCGGCTGACGACCCGGCAGCGTTGATAGCAGCCCATCGCGCCGGGGACATCAGGATCGAGACCGACGATGCCGATTGCCGCGTCAAGGTCGTGTGGAACGATCCGGGCTTTGGCGAGCCGGTGCGGGGCGCGGCGATCGCCCGCCCCGGTTATGGCGGCATTCTGCTGGGCGAGCATCCCGCGCCGCTGTTCGATCCGCAGCCGCTCGCGCGTCAGCTGCCGGATGCCGAGCGCCCGTGGCCATTGGGCGCGGCGGTTGAAACACCGCCGCCGGCGCCCTCTGCACTGGCCGATGCCCTGGACAATTTCTTCACCAACTCGGCCGGTGCTTACGGCATCCTAATCGCGGCTCCCGATCGCGTTTTATGCGAGCGGTACAGCGCTTTCGGCATGCCCGGCCGGGTCACACCGAGCTGGTCGATGACCAAGGCAATCACCTGCACTCTGATCGGCCGCTTGATCCACGAGGGCTGGCTCGCCTCGGTCTATGATCCGGCGCCGGCGCCGCTGTGGCGCGACCCGCGCGCCATCCATCGGATGATCACATTGGATCACCTCTTGCGCATGCGCTCGGGGCTCGGCTTTCCGGTGCAACAGGAAGACGGGCGGACCACGCTCGGGTTCGAGAACAGCTCGGTCTATCAGGACGCGATGGATGCGTTCGAAGCGGCGCAGCGCTCGATCGTTGCGACGATCCCGGGCTCGGTGTTCCGCTATATCAACGCAGGCCCCAATGTGCTCGGCGCCATTATTCGCGACCAGATTGCGCGCCGCGGTCTGCCGTATCACCGGACCGTCTACGGCTTGCTCGCCGACCGGCTCGGCATGGCGAGCTATCAGCATTCCGCGGACATCGCGGGCAACCTGATCGCCTCCGGCGCCGGCTTTGCCACGTTGCGCGACTACGCCAAGATAGGGGTTCTCTACCTGCAGGACGGCGTCTGGGATGGCGAGCGCCTTCTGCCGCCCGGGTGGGCTGATTACGCACTGACCCCGACACATACCGGCACCAGCTACGCGGCATGCTTCCGCACCAACATCGACCGCCTGTTCCCGGATTTGCCGCCGGAGACTGCCTGGGCATCCGGTGCGTCGGACCAGCGCATCTTTATCTTGCGCCGTCACCGCTTGACGGTCGCGGTCGCCAATGAAACCGATTACCTGATGGATTTGGCGGGTCTGAACCGCGTCATCGCCACTGCCATCGCCACATTGACATAAGGAGAGCCACTATGGCCGCCACTGTCCGCAATCCCGCTCGCGAAAAGCTCGATCAAGGCCAGCTGTCACTCGGGGTCGGCGTGCGCATGACGCGCAGCGTCGAGATCGCCAAGGCAATGGCGGTCGCCGGCTTCGATTGGCTGTTTCTCGACATGGAGCATGGCGTCATGTCGCTCGAAGCCTGCGCGCAGATCTCGACCGCCGCGCTAGACGCCGGCATCGCGCCGATCGCGCGCGTGCCCAACGGCGAATATGCAATCGCCACACGGGCGCTCGACAATGGCGCGCTCGGCATCGTCATGCCGCATGTGGATAGCGCGGCCGAAGCCCGCGAAGTCGTCAACCGGTTGAAATATCCGCCGGTCGGCCACCGCTCGATGGGCGGCATCGGGCCGCATTATGGGCTGCGCTCCGCAAGTTCGGGCGAGGCTGCATCGGCACTCAACGCCGCCAATCTGACCGTCGTCATGCTCGAGACGCCGACCGCGATCGCCAATGCCGAGGAGATCGCCGCCGTGCCTGGGGTCGATGTGCTGCTGATCGGCACTAACGATTTGTGCGCCGAAATGGGCATCCACGGAGATTTCGGCAACGAGCGCGTGGCAGAGGCCTATCGGGCGATGATTGCGGCAGCGCGCGAGCACGGAAAGTTTCCGGGAATGGCGGGGGTCTACAACGAGACGATCATGCCGCGCTATATCGAGATGGGCGCGCGTTTCATCCTGTCCGGCCAAGACGCCGCGTTTATGGCGGCCGCCGCGGCCCAGCGCGCCGGATTTGTGCGGAAGCTGTCGCCGAGCTAGCGCGCCGTCGCAAAATCCTATTACCCAGTTTGGCTGAGAAAGACCGGGCGATACCTCCTCTTCTTCCGGCGGAGGCCGGCCCATCACAGTGGGCAATCACGGGAGCCGCGCTGCAACAACATGCGCAAGAAACTTCCGCGCCATTGCCGGGCACGCAGTCACGGTGGCGTAAGCCGCGGGCGGCCCTATTAAATCGCTGTAATGTGCGATTTTGCCGGGTATGCGCCGATCCGCTGGTCCGTAAGTCATGAATGAGGGGCACGAGCCCCGTTCATAACTGAGGTCCGAAATGATCAGGTTGCGTACGCCGTTCCTCGCCGCGGCACTCTTCACCGGCGTTGCTGCGGTCGGACTGACCCCCGCGTTGGCGCAAACCGCGCCGGGTCCGGCGAATTCGACTGCAGCACCAGGCGAGGCGCGCCATCACGGCATGGGGCGGATGATGCCCGGACAATTCGTCGACGGGCGCATCGCGTTCTTGAAGACAGAACTCAAGATCACCCCTGCGCAGGAGACGCAGTGGCAGCAGGTCGCGGCGGCAATGCACGAGAACGCCAAAGCGCTCGAGCAAACGATCACCAGCGCGCGGCAGAATCGAACTGACATGGACGCGGTCCAGCGCCTCGAGCTGCGCGAGCAATTTGCCAAAGTGCGGGCCGACAACGATGCCCGTCTTGTTGCCGCATTCAAGCCGCTCTACGCCAGCTTGTCGCCCGAACAGCAGCAAATGGCAAACCAGCTGGTCGGGGCCCACCACCATTGGCGCCATCGCGCCTGACCCCGCTGGGTCATCACCTAAAAAGCCGCCGAGTCATCTCGGCGGCTTTCCCGTTCGAGATCGCCGCCGGCCCCCTCGTCATTTGGGGTAGCCGCCACCCTTTGCCGGCTGGCGGCCGCTCTCGTCGCCGGTGACGGACGAGCCGACGGTCCGCTCCGCCGCCCACGCGTCGAGGTTTCCAAGCCGATACCGCCTTGGTCCGACTCGGTAATTTGGTGAGCCCGTCGGGATTCGAACCCGAGACCTACTGATTAAAAGTCAGTTGCTCTACCGGCTGAGCTACGGGCTCGGTGCGGCCACAAGGATAAGGTGGCGAGGCCGAGCGGGTCAATCGCATGATCAACGACGTCGTCTCTCTTAAGTTTCGGAAACCGTTACAATTAAAAACAACATTTCACGGGCTTGCCATGGGGTGCCACGGAAGGTTTACAGCCCACGCCTATATTCACCCTCGATCGCAAGCGCCTCGGCCAGCCGAGGTTGAAGACCTGTAGGTGATGTCGATGAGCGATTTTGCCCGGCTTCTGCAAAATGAAATTCCTCGGTTGCGACGATATGCTCGGGCCCTCACTCGGGACGCGGCGCGAGCCGACGATCTCGTGCAAAGCTGCCTCGTCCGCGCCATCGCTAAAGAGCATCTCTGGGAGCCCGGGACCGATTTGCGCGCCTGGCTCTTCACGATATTGCACAATCAAAACGTAAACGAGATCCGTCGTTCGGTGCGCGAAGGCGTGGTCGTAGCGGTGGAGGACGTCGTCCCAGTGCTGACCGTGGCGCCGAGAGCCGGCGCCTCTTTGCAGCTGCGCGACCTCGAACGGGGGATTAGGCTGTTGCCGGAAGAGCAGAGGCAGGTCATCCTGCTCGTGGGTCTCGAAGGGATGCGCTACGAGGAGGTGGCCGCGGTGCTCGACATTCCGATCGGCACGGTCCGCTCGCGCTTGTCGCGCGGTCGCGAAATGTTGCGTCGCTTAATGGATATGAATGACGAGTTGGAGGCAACCTTCGGCCGACCGCCCGCACGTCAAAATTCCGATTACCCGCGCGAAGCGGCCTGACGGTCCGAGCCAGAAACCGACGACATTCATTGTCCTGCGGGCGCGTGATCTTGCTCGATGACCGCAAAACGACTAGAAGAGCGTGGGCCTTCGTGGCGGGGCGTGGCTCAGCCTGGTAGAGCGCCTGCTTTGGGAGCAGGATGTCGGAGGTTCAAATCCTCTCGCCCCGACCACTTCGGGGACGCCCTTGGGGAAAGGTTTGAACGGATCGGAAAGAGGTCGATGGCGCGGGCGCGAATTTTCAAGCCGGCAAAAACGGCAATGCAATCCGGAGCGCGGGTCCGAAAATGGGTGCTCGCCTACGAACCGGCTACCCGGCGCCAGGCCGAGGCGCTGATGGGATGGATCAGCGCCGAAGACACGTTGAACGAGGTGCAGTTGCATTTCGAGACGATGGAGGAGGCGGTCGCCTTTGCGACCAAAAGCAGTCTCGACTACACCGTCATCCCGCCGCACGACAGCACCGAGAAGCCGAAGAGCTATGCGGACAATTTCCGCTACGACCGCATTCGCAACTGACCCGTTGTTGTGCGCGTCGCCGGAGCAAAACGGACGCAACGACCCCGTAGCTCAGCTGGATAGAGCACTCGCCTTCTAAGCGAGTGGTCGCAGGTTCGAATCCTGCCGGGGTCGCCATGATTGCCGATGCTTTCGCGAACTTCCGTGCCGGTCGAACACCGGCCCGATCTAGGCGACGACCCGAGGCTTCAGGTCGAAGCCAGCACGCGGCAAATCGAGGGTGATCGCCAGACCATCTGCCAGAGCCGTTTCGGCCCTGAAGCTGAGCTGCTCGGCAGCACGGCGCGGACTTCCGACCGATATTCGGACATCACCCGATCGTGCCGGGCTGTAGTACGCGGTGATATCGGTTTGGTACAACTCGGCCATGGTTTCGGCGAGGGCTCGTATGCTCGTCCCCTTTCCCGTGCAGATGTTGAAGACCGGGGCGCTGGTGCTCGCTGCCGTCAGGGCTCGATCGAGCGCGCCGACGGCATCCCCGACATAGGTGAAGTCGCGGACGTGCTCTCCGTCGCCAAAGATTTCGACTGGTTCGCCGAGCCTGAGCCGATCAGCAAAAAGCGCAATGACGCCGGAATATGGGGACTGAGCGTCTTGCCGGGGGCCATAGAGGTTGAAGAACCGCAATCCGACGGTCGGGACTTTGTGCACTGCGCCGGCGACGCGCGCATGCAGCTCGCACGCGCTCTTGTCGGCGCCGTAAGCGCTGAGTGGCGCAACCGGAGTATCTTCCCCGATCGGAACGGTACTGCAATCGCCATAGATCGCCGCCGACGAGGCGTAAACGATGGGGATTTCTCGGCGGTCCCGCAGCCGCCGCGCCTGGTTCAATATGTTGAGCGTGCCGGTGAGGTTGACTTCGTGCGTGCGCAACCACTCGCGGTTAGAACGTACGACAGAGGCAATTGCGGCTAAGTGAAAGCAGCCATCGATGCCTTCGAAAGCCTCTTCGACAGTCGTCGGATCGGTGATATCCCCGTGCAAAAACTGGATTTGTCGCGGCAGGTTCTGTCGATGTCCACTAGACAGATCATCGAGAACGCGCACCAGGTGTCCCTGCCTCAACAACGCTTCGACGAGGTGCGAGCCCAAGAAGCCAGCACCGCCCGTCACGAGAAAGCAGGCCATCCAAAGATCCTTAAAGCTTGTCGCAAAAGCAGTAGCGTTGATCGCAACCGCGGGTTCGCTCTGCAGCATCCGAGGGGAACGTCGATCGGCCTGCGGGGTTCCTTCGGCGCGCCACCCATTGCGAATTTTGGCCAGTTAACAGGACCGGTCCAGTCTTGCTGTGCCCAGTCGGCCCACACGCATAACGCTCTTTCAGTCGGTTGCAAAGCGGAATCAGAGTTAAACCGGAATCAAAAACCAGGACTTTAAAAAGTGTTAACAAAAGATAAACATCGGCATTACAGAGGACGCACGCGGCTTCCACTTCAAAGGGCTCGGTCAGACCCCAGGTTAACGCAACTGAAGCCATTGATGCGGATCCTGGCGTGGCAGAGCCAAGGGCCCGAAATTTTCGACGTCAAGGGGGACGGCAATACGACATGAGATGATGCGCAGCAGAAGACTTCATACCGCCCTGCTCGTCTGGCTCATCTGTGGCGTTCAAACGTGGGGCGCTTCACGGGTTGTCGCAGAACAGAAATTCCGCGCCGACGAGTGGGTCACCGAATGCGATTCCGCTCCCGGAGCGGGTGCTCCGGACTGCTCGATCACGGTGCCGTTTTGGCAAACCCAAGGCGCCCCGAGGGGTTCGTTCGCACTCGTCGTCATGCTTCAGACCGGGAATATAGGGATCGTCGGTGAGCCTTTTCCGACTAAGGCAGTGCTTCGAATTGACAAGAACCCCCCAATCGAGTGCAGGGAAGCGCGTTACTGCGTTTTCCCGAGCATGCAGGCGCTAGCTGCGTTAAAGCAACTCAAAGTCGGATCGCTTGTTCTGATCGACGTCTACACGGAAAAGGGAGACTTCAGCTTCAGTCTGACTCCGAAAGGGTTTCAGGCGGGAATGGCGCAGATCCGTGCCTGGGGTTACCGGACGGAATAGCTGGAGGACACCGCGCCGGGCCTTCTCGCCCTCGCGAAACCGAGTCGCGGGTTCTATGCCCGTCTGATGTTCAGTGGTGCAGGATTGCGACAAGCGGGGCGAGCACGACAACCCATCCGAGCAATGACAGTCCTAAGACAGCAAAAAGAGCAGGGCCCACCGGCAGCCGATCGCTGCCGAACTTCACGCCCTCACTTACTGCGTAATCGCGATATGAAGAATTGCGTTGGATCATTTTTGAGCGGATAGTGTTTAGGTCTAACAGGACTGTAAGCCGAATCACGAGAGATACAAGAAGCATCGTTTGGCATTTTCTCTAATTTTATTGAGTATTTCCAGTACCGTAAGGAATTCAAGTAGTTTTAAGAAATTCATTAACAAATATTGATTATTTCTTATACAAGAGATAACCCGCCCCACGTCGCCAAACCGGAGCGTCGGACGAATCCCTCCTGCGCGCTCAATCCACAAGATGTCCGAGGACAGAATCTTGACGCTGCATCGGATAGGCGCTTGACGCGGCATGGGCAAGATCAGCCCGACCGTGGGCGGCGCTGCGTGAGTCAGGCGGCCCGACCTCGCCGAGAAAATCACCGAGAGGGGAGATTCGATGGACGCCAGCATTGCCCCGAGATCTGCTTCCCCGTCCGAAAGATCGACAGATCTCGAAACGCCACGCCTCAACAGACGAGCCTCTCTTCTGCTGATATTGGTGTTGTCGCTCGGATTGTGGGCCGGGATATGGGCGGCCGTTGCCTCGCTGGCTTTGGTGGTGGTTGGCTAACCGGCCGCCGCAGAGCGCGGCATGCCGGTTTCGGCCATAAGCTGCAGCGCGATCCGGCTGCTCGCGCGGCCGTCCCCATAGGGGTTCGCTAGCCGGCTCATCCGCGAATAGGCGTCGGTATCTTCGAGCAACGCCGTCATCTCGGAAAAGAGCAGCTCCTCGTCGGTGCCCACCAATTTGGCAAGCCCCAGCTCCATGGCCTCCGGGCGTTCGGTTGTTTCTCGGGTAACCAGAACCGGTTTCCCAAAGGATGGCGCCTCCTCCTGAATCCCGCCCGAATCAGTGACCACAAAATGACAGCGCTTCAGCAAAAACACCAACTCGGGATAATCGACCGGGTCGGTGAGGAGCACGTTCGGGTGCCGGCAAAGCGGCTCGATCGCCTGGCGGACATTGGGATTTCGATGTACCGGAAAGACAACCGCGGTATCGCCTCTGTCCGCGATGCGCGCCATCGCGCGGCAAACGCGGACGATCCCGCCGTCGAAGCTTTCGCGGCGGTGGCCCGTCATCAGAATCATCCGCCTGCCCGCGAAATGCGGCGGCAGAACGGCCGCGCACCGGGAACGCAGATCGGGCCGGTTATCCAGTAGAGCGGCAATCTGCAGCAAAGCATCGATCCCGGTATTGCCGGTGACGAAGATCCGGTCGCAACCGATCCCTTCCCGCTGCAAATTCTCCCGCGCCCGTGTGGTCGGGGCGAAGTGCAAATCGGCGATGTGGGTTACCAGCCTCCGGTTCACTTCTTCGGGCCAGGGCGAATAGATGTTGTCCGTGCGCAGGCCGGCCTCGACGTGAGCCACCGGGATGCGGTGGTAAAAGGCAGCGAGCGCCCCGGCAAAGGTCGTCGTCGTGTCGCCCTGAACGATCACCCGATCGGGCCGAAAGGCATCGAGGACCTCACCGACGCCGGATAACACGGCACCTGTCAAATAGGCGAGATCCTGGTTTGGCCGCATCAAATCAAGATTCCAGTCCGGGCGCAGTTCGAATAATTCGAGGACTTGGCTCAACATCTCGCGGTGCTGTCCGGTGACGCATATCTTGCAGTCAAAACTAGACCGGCCCGACGATTCCAAGAAAACCGGCGCGAGCTTGATAGCCTCGGGCCGCGTCCCAAAAACAAACAACAGCTTCATTTTGCGCGAGCCGTCGTAGGTAGGCGCAGTCAACATGGCCCCGCGAGGCTAGCCATATTGATGCGTCAGCCCGGTCGCATCGATGACGACGCGGCGCATCAACTCCTCGCGCGGGATCTTTCGAAAGGACGAATGGGCCACCAGAAGAGCCACGATGTCGGCCTGGCGTACGGCCTCGAACGTTTCGCAGAACGACACGTTGGGAAGCGGGGCGAGTTCCTCGGGGAGCCCGGTCAGGTTCGGATCGGCCACCAGGATGCGGTCCTGCCCGGCGCGCGCCAATTGCGCCGCGATCGCGATCGCCGGGCTCTCCCGCGTGTCGTCGACGTCGGGCTTGTAGGTCAGGCCCAAACAGGCGACGACGGGCCGCTTGAACCGCTCGGCTCGTTCCCGGATCTGCGAGACGACAAACTTCGGCTTCGCGTCGTTGACTTCGCGCGCCGTGCGTATCAGCCGAGTTCGCTCCGGCGCCGACGAAATGATGAACCACGGGTCGACGGCGATGCAGTGCCCACCGACCCCTGGCCCCGGCTGGAGGATCGAGACGCGGGGATGACGATTGGCGAGCTCGATGACGTGCCACACATTGAGGCCGAGCTCGTCGCAGATCAGCGACAGCTCGTTGGCGAACGCAATGTTGACGTCGCGCGAGGCATTCTCGACGAGCTTGACCAGTTCTGCCGTCGCCGCATCGGTGCGGAACACCTTCGCTTGCAGAAAAACGCGATAGACCGCTTCGGCATGCTCGGCGCAGGCTTCGGTCATCCCCCCGACGATGCGATCGTTCTCGATCAGCTCGCGGACCATCCGCCCGGGAAGCACGCGCTCCGGGCAATGCGCCACATGCACATCGAGCGGCTCCGAGTGCCGCGTCGGCGGAAAGCGCAAATCCGGGCGCAACCGCGCCAGACGATCGGCCAACCGGCCCGTGGTCCCGACCGGAGAGGTTGATTCGAGGATAACGACATTGCCGGAGACGAGAACGGGCGCGATCGCGTCTGCCGCCAAGTCGATATAATCGAGATTGGGTGAGCGATCCTCGCGGAACGGCGTCGGGACCGCGATCACAAAGGCATCAGCCGGCTCGGGCTGCGCCGTGGCTCGCAATTTCCGCAAAGTCGTCGCGGCACGCAGCAGCATGTCGAGATCGGGCTCGGAGAAGTAGGTCTGCCCGGCATTTACCGCCTCGACGACTCGGGGGTTGATGTCGACGCCGATCACGTCAATGCCGCGGCTCGCCAAAGTCGCGGCAGTCGGCAAACCGATATAACCGAGACCGACCACGCAGACGGTCTTGATCGGGTAGTCCATCACTCGGCGCCTGAAAAAAGAAATTCTCGCTCGGGCACTACCGCAAAGCCCGATCTACAACGGTGCCTTAAATACGCGAATAGGATCAACTTGGCAAGCCGTTCCAGATCTTATCTTAGTTAATAACTCGGCCGGTCCCGACCATAAATTGAACGCCCCCACGAAATTAATCTCCGGAATCCCGGGCAGTCGTGCGCTCGGCGGGTAAACCGCCGTGAAGGCGCGGATCAGCGGTGGCTGGCGTCGACCTAGAGGAAAGCCGTAACACCCAGCTGGCATTTTCTTGGTTAATCGGATAGTCTGACACGGCTCTCCGCAATGATCCGACAGAAGGGCAACCCATGCCGAACTCTCCGGACGCCCTGACGATCGAGGAGTACTTTTTTGCCGATGACGGGCGCGTACCGAACAATCCGACGCTGCCGCTGATCGTCTACCGCGGGGCGCTGGAGACCGGTCCCCGGTGCACCGCCGAATGCGAGAAATTGTTCGCCGATAACGGCTGGAGCGGCGCCTGGCGCAACGGGATCTACGCGCATCACCATTATCACAGCACCGCGCACGAGGTGCTCGGCATCGCGGCCGGCTCGGTTCGCGTGCGGCTCGGCGGCGAGCACGGCAAAACGGTTGAGCTGCACGCCGGCGACGTCGTCGTGATCCCGGCCGGCGTTGCCCATAAGAACGAGGGTGCCAGTCCCGATCTCGTCGTGGTCGGCGCCTATCCCGGTGGCAAGAGCCCCGATATGTGCAGCCCCGGCGCGCAACCCCGCGACCGCGCGCTGCGCAATGTCCGCGAGGTGCCGCTGCCGGCCTTTGATCCGGTCTATGGCAAGCCGGGGCCGCTGATCGAACGGTGGCGCGCCGTCAATCGCGGCTGACGGCGGAGCGTCTCGCCGAGTTAGAGACAGCGCCCGGAATAGACGACGTCGTGCGCATTACTTGATGGCGCGTCCGGCGGCTCGGCGAGCCGCCGGATCTCGACAAAGTATCCGGCAGCGCACATTCCACGGGCATTGAGCTCATCGGCGAGCCAGTCGCGCCGAATCTGCTCGGCCTCACCGTCGTCGTTCTCCGTCATCACCGTATTGGTCTGCGCCGTGAAGACAAACGTGCCGGCCGGATCCGACTCGAAATTCACCACCCGCACATGATCGTTGCAAGCGAGGAGCAAGACCAGACTGGCGAAAGCGAGCATACGCACGGTGTCTATCCTCCCGACCAACTCCAAGCCTCTATTCCCTCATTGATCGGTCCGAGGCAAGCCGGACTTTGCTCGCGTCGTATCTGGCGGCCGGCTCGCGGCCATTCCAAGCCGCTCGCCATGGTATCGGCGCGCCCAGATTTCCTCCCACCACCAGCGGTTCTCGAGATACCACGCGACGGTCTTTCGCAGGCCACTGTCGAAGGTTTCGCGGGGTGTCCAGCGCAACTCCTGCCCGATCTTGGCGATATCCATGGCGTAGCGCCGGTCATGCCCCGGCCGATCCGCAACAAAGGCGATCAGCTGCTCATGCGGCCGGTGCTCCGAACCCGGCAGCATTTCATCGAGCAATCGGCAGATCGACGTGACGACGTCTAGGTTGGTGCGCTCGGCATTCCCGCCTACATTGTAGCACTCGCCGACCTTGCCCCTGCTCAGGATAGTGAACAGGGCACGGGCGTGGTCCTCGACATAGAGCCAGTCGCGGACATTGTCGCCCGCGCCGTAAACCGGGATCGCCTCGCCGTGCAGCGCTTTCAGAATGGCGAGCGGGATCAGCTTTTCCGGGAAGTGGTAAGGACCATAATTATTCGAGCAGTTACTGACCACGGTCGGCAACCCGAAGGTCTCGCGCCAGGCGCGAACCAGGTGGTCGGAAGCCGCTTTTGATGCCGAATAAGGCGAATTCGGCTGATAGGGGGTCGTTTCGGTGAATTTGCCCTTGGGCCCCAGCGAGCCGAAGACTTCGTCGGTCGAGACGTGGTGAAAGCGAAACCCTTTCGCCCGCTTTGCCGGGAGCCCTTTCCAGTGGGCGAACGCTATTTCCAACAGAATATAGGTCCCCTCGATATTGGTCCTGATGAACGCCGCGGGACCGTCGATCGAGCGGTCGACATGAGATTCTGCGGCGAGGTGGAGCACCGCATCGGGATCGAATTCTCGGAATATCTCGGAGATCGCCTTGCGGTCGCAGATGTCGGCCCGGCGAAAGGCATAGTGCGGATTGCCCTCTATTGGGCGCAACGATGTCGGATTCGCCGCGTATGTCAGCTTGTCGACATTGAGGATCGTGGCATCAAAGTCTGCGACCAGCAACCGGCAAACCGCCGAGCCGATAAACCCGGCCCCGCCGGTGACCAAAACTCTCATTGCCGATTCCGACTGCTCCAATCCATCCGGTTACGGCGCCACCCGCCCTACCCCAGGGTTGAGCCCCCTGCATCGGAGACCTGCGCAGATCGGCCTAGGTGGCCGGTTCGCGCCTCCGATAGATTGATCTGGGAAACGTATATCTGATTGACCTGCCCGGGTCCAACTAGAGCGGAGGGTGCGTTATGCAGTACCGGCGAATATCGGCCGATTGTCATCTGGACATGCTCTGGCTCCCGCCGGACCTGTTCACGTCGAACGCGTCGAGCAAACTCCACGACAAGATGCCCTACGTCGCCGAGAATTCGGACGGGGTGAAGCGCTGGACCGACAATGCCGGTGCCGAGTACGGCCTGTGCGGTGGCGTCGGTGCGACCGGCACGCCGTGGGTCCCGGGCAAGCAATTGCGCGCCGACAAGATGGCCGAGGCCGGCCTCTACAGCGATTATTTCGAGAAGGGTGACCGGCGTCCAGGCGATCCGCATCTGCGCGTCAAGGACATGGACCGCGACGGCGTCGACGCCGAGGTAATCTACGGCATCCTGGCCGCCTGCGCCAAAATGAAGGACCCGGAAGCGGCCGACGAGATGCTGCGTATCTACAACGACTTCATGCACAATTTCGTCAGCTACTACCCCGACCGGATGATCGGGCTGGCCTGCCTGCCCTACAACAACATCGAGGGTGCCGCTCGGGAAGTCCGCCGCGTTGCCAAATTGGGCATGAAGGGCGTCGAGCTGTCCTGTTCTTGGCACATGACGCCGATGTGGCACCCGATGTGGGATCCTCTCTGGGAGGCGGTAAACGAGACGCAACTGCCGCTGCACTTCCACACCTTCCCAGCGACCGACCCCGAATTGCGCAAGTCCCTGGACCCCGCCATCGCGCGTCGCATGACCTATAGCGGCCTCTGCCGGTTCCAGATGACGCTGGCGACGATCCTGACCGACCTGATGGGTGCGGCGGTGTTCGAGCGCTTCCCGAATATTCGCGTCGTGTTAGGTGAGAGCGGCATCGGCTGGATCCCCTACGTCATCGACCGCATGGATTTCGAGTACAAGGACCAGTATCAGGATCTGAAGCTGAAGAAATTGCCGAGCGAATACTGGCGCAACCAGTGCCGCGCGACCTTTCAATACGACCGGGTCGGCACCAAGCTGATCGAAGACATGGGCGTCGAGACCCTGATGTGGGGCTCGGACTTCCCGCACCCCGACGGCGTCTGGCCGGAATCGAAGAAGTACATCGAAGACCAGTTCAGCCATCTGCCGGCCGAGGTCACTTACAAGATGACCTGCGAGAACGCCGGCAAATTCTACGGCCTGATGAACTAGGCGCTACGGCGGGGTGCGGCATGGTTCGCCGCACCTCGCCATCGAGCCGGGTGCCTTTCGCGTACCCGGCTCTGTCCGGCACCTGTTTCACCTGTTTTAGCAGGACAAGAACAGGACGCCCGACTTTGCGGGTGGCCGTCAGGGCGTCCCCGGGACCTTGTTCAATAGATGCAGGAACAGCCCGGCGGCGAGCGGCGCGCACGGGCCGTCCTCGATTACGATCTGCCCGGCGCGAGCAACCTCGAACTTGCTGAGAAGGCCAGCCGGCGATGTCCCGACCACCGGCTCCAGGGCTTTGAAGCAAGCGGCGCCGGTGGTGTCGCCGGCATTGGCGGCGATCGTCGCCGCCGTCGAAGCATCCATCTCGACCTTCTGCTGGATGATGGAGCACCCGGCCAGGGCGCAGAAAATGGCGAATATCCTGATTACGTTACAAATCATTTGACCCTCTAAACCGCAGGTTGGCCGACTAGACGACGACCGCATCCGTCGAGCAAGAATGCCGTCTCTAAAATGCTGGAAACGCTCGCTTAATGCTCTCGCCTCCGCCCACACATACTGGCAATCATGAGATTTTGGGTGGATACAATAGCACTATTATAGCTATTTGTCAATAAAATAATACGCTACTATAGCAATAAACGACCTCGCCGCTGTTTCTGCGGTACAGACAATCGCTCATTTTTGGTCGCAGAGGGGGCGGCGGCTACCAGTAAAAACCCAGTCTAGCCTCGGAGATTTTTAACCAGCCGGATTTCTGGTTCCGTTGCTACCCAGACCCCATCTGTAGAAGGTAGCGGCCAATGGCGATTTAAGTGGGGGCGTCGTTTATTAATCCTTGGCGGTTGGCCCGTAGACGATTCGACCCAACGAGGACTGCAGGAGTAGCGGACGCGGCAATAACAGACGGAGCCATGAACATGAACCTGGCGAACGCGGCGCGGGCTACCCCGCTCATCGCGCTGCTGTCGGCCGGCTGCGTATCGCAGATCGCATACGAACAGCAGGGGCAACAGCTCGAGGAAGCTCGCGCCGAGGCGGCGGCGCAGCAGGCTCAGATCGCCAAGATGCAGCAGGGGCAAAAATGGGCCGTCGCCGGCGACCTGCTGTTCCCGGAAGGTGGCTACCAGCTCGGCCCCAACGCGCAAGCGGCTCTCGGCCAATACGTCCCGCGGCTGCAAAATCTGCAAAACGCCAAAGTCGTGGTGTACGGGTACACTGACAATCAGCCGGTGGGGCCCGCGCTACAGCGAGCAGGCGTCGCCAACAACATCGACCTGTCGTCGCGCCGGGCGGATAATGTCGTGGCGTATTTCCGCTCGCAAGGCGTCAACCCCGGCATCCTGTCGGCTAAGGGGTTCGGCGACACCCATCCCGTCGCCTCCAACGACACGCAGGAGGGGCGGGCACAGAACCGCCGCATCGAGATCGTGCTGGAAGGCCCGGGCGCCTGATTACTGGTGAATTGTTTTCTCAAGGAGGACTGAAGCGATGAGCGATCTGGTGGTTATCGCGTTTCCGACGGAAGCCGCGGCGGAAGAGGTCCGCAAAAAGCTCCTCGACATGCAGCAGGAATACTTGATCGAGCTGGGCGACGCCGTCATCGCGGTAAAACAGCCGGATGGCGGGGTCAAGCTCAACCAGTTGTTCCATCCGACGGCGGCAGGGGCTGCAACCGGCGCATTTTGGGGCACATTGATCGGGCTGATCTTCCTGATGCCGTTGGCCGGCGCCGCGCTCGGCGCCGCCGGTGGGGCTCTCGGCGGCGCCCTCACCGATGTCGGGATCGATGACAAATTCATGAAAGAGGCGGCGCAGACCTTGCAATCGGGCAACGCCGCCTTGTTCCTGCTGATCCGCAAGATGACGACCGACAAAGTGCTGGCGGCGTTGCAGGGCGTCGGCGGTACAGTGATGCGCACCTCGTTCGACCATACCAAAGAAGAGGCGCTGCGCCAGGCGCTGGCGGCTCACACCGGGGCCAATCCCGCCGCATAGAGGGCGTCCCTCCCGCTAGCGGAACATCCTTCCTTCCGGCGGCAGGATCTGACCCACGGTTTCGAAATGCACGGGGCGGCCCTGGCCTTGTTGGGTCCCGGCGTGGATGTCGCGCAAGCGGCGCTCGAACGGGTTCTCGTTGAAGACCGCGGGGGCGACGGCGGTGTTGTAGACGCTCGCGACGACGTCGCGCGCCTGCCGGATCGCCCAGGTCGCGGCGTTTTCAGGCCGAGCAGCATCAAGTTCCTCGGCGCTCATCCAATATAATCATGAAATGCAGATCGGGCAGCTCAGCCGGATAGCGACCGAACCCACTGTTTACTCTCTCAGGTTGCTTCGGAGGTTGAGACCGCGTCGTCGGCCAATTCCACGTGCGACGTCTCGTTGTAGCCTTCTTGGCCGTAGAGTGCCCCAGAAATAAAAGTCCGGCCTTTCCAGATCAGAACCTGCGGCGTTTCTGGGAAATCCGACTGCAGGATCGTTGTGCCGATCTGCGTTAAACCGTCATTGGTGTTCAGCGTCACTTGTCTGCTCATTTCACACCGCAATTCGTCATTGTTGTCTGCAGCTCCTTTCAATTTCGGGAACGCCGAGGAATTCCCCACACTATACTTCGCTCGCAGCGCCCCCAGCAGGTCATCATTCTTTGGGTACACGCCATCGATGCTCATTACCCGCGCGAACTCCGCTCGGTAGCCGGCCGCGTGCTCGATCACCTCGCCCCAAATGTGGACACAGCCGTAAGCAGTGTGTGGCGACGGCAAACGGCGTCTCCAATTGTTCCACACCCAGAGATCATCAGAACTAAACCATAAGCTCTTGTCCGCCTGCGATGCAGCAAGCCCTCGATCTTTCATGACATAAACACCGAAGACGTCGAAGCTATCGGTAACGGCTCCCTTCATTGGTTCATCTGGAAACCACGTGCAATCCGTGAAAGGACTTTTCAAAAGCTCATCGACGTACCACCATCTCCAACCGAGGATCTCGCCAATTCTTATGCTGGTTCCTTGATACGCTGCGGCTCGCTTGGCTGCCTTTCGGGCGACCTCTTCGGGATCGGGGGCGCGGTGGGTTCGCGGGAGGGCGATACCGGCTCGGTCAAGGGCACTACGATATGCCGGCGAATTGGGATTCCGATTTCCAATGTCTTCTCCTGTCATTACTCATCCTTCACACGTCGGGGGCACAAGGCGGCCACCGCGTCGGTAATCTATAACATATTGATATTACAACCAAAATTTACCAAGTTTTCGACGGAGCCAGAGGGGTTTGATATAACGGGGAGTACCGATCGAGCGATGGCCCCTGCGGCCCACGCCCCAGCCGAAGCGGCGATCGGCTCGTTCATACTGCCTGGGTCGAGCCGCGCCTCTTCTTCATGGAGAATGCAATTTTTCTCCTATGCCTAGATTGTGAAGTCCACATATATGCCGATTTAGCACGCACGTCAATTATAATCATTCTCGCACGAGAACGGTCGTGAACTTTGACGCTGCTCCGGCATCGGCTTCGTTCGCTCATGGCCTACGAACCACTCGCTCGCAGCTGTATTTTGGACTCCTGGCACAACGGCCCAGTCGCGACCGCGGCCGCAGGAAGCCTCGCAGTGACTGGATTGCACCGTCCGAGGGGGTACGGACCGAAGAGGGCCACCCCTCGAGCCAGATTGAAATTGCCGGCGGGTATTTTATGGTACCCGATCGCCACCAAGGAAATTAGGTCAGGGAAGCCGGTGTGCCGAGCCGCACCGGCTTCTCACATTATTTACGAGGCTTTGGCTTGCACGACGGTGCTGATGTTGGGCAGTCTTCGTTCGCACCCCGCCGGTCCACCAAAACAGTGCCTCGCTCAGCCAAAGTCCTTCCTCAATGTTGCCACCGTGATGTGCGGCCATCCCAAGTTCACATAGACAGGGGGATTTTGATTGAGTAGATGCCTGATCGGAAAATTCAGCACGACCATTTGTGCATATTGCAGCTGCATAAAGGTGTGGCCGTTGTTCGTATTGGTGACCGTTTCAATCCAGAATGTGGCATAGACGAGAGCCGTCTGGGCGTTCGGTTCCGGTTCCGGTTTTGGAGGGGTTCCGAGGTTGACGGGCTGGCCCAAGAGAAATTGAATATTTTCGATACCGCCTCCAAACTGTGGCACTGCGACAGGCGTTGCCGCGCCGCTGGCACCGCTATTGGCAACCGTTAGGAAGTTGATTGGGGTCTGGGTTGCGATGTTGAGAACCGTCCCTTCAAACGTGTGACCCTCGTCCACGAGCTCCTTAATCTCGTCTTGGAGAAGCACGATCGGATCGTTAACCAGGGCCTGATTTTGCGGCGTGTCCGGTATTGGTGGGTCTAACGGGACGGTGTCAAAGGGCGTTCGGGTATTTAGTGCGAAGGGCGGATTAAGCGGGCCAGGCGGTATCGGACCAATTGGAATGCTCAGATCGTATTGTGGGAACGGGTTGGCGGGTACCGTCGGCGCGGTGAGCTTTTCCGACGACCCGGCCGCATTGATCAGAATCCCCGGTGCGGTCGGCGGCACGCCAAACGGAGTGCTGTTGAACGATGGAAATTTCGAGAAGCTATATTGAGCGCCTGGGACCGTCAGTACCGGGGGGCCATTAAAGGGCTCGGCAATGCCTTCCGCTAACACCGAGTTGCCGTGAGGAATCGTACCCATTCTAGCAACGAGTTGCGCCGGTGCAGGAACGCTGTCGGGCGGGAAAGTCGTATTGGGCTGCGTAACCCAGATACCCGGCTCAATATGGAGCGCGCCATCCTCGGCGGCATCACTAATCTGCTGCAGATATGTCAACCCGAACAATTCGATGTCGTCTTGGCCGAAACCACGATTGGGAACCGGTCCGCCAATTGGGGTAAACGTCAAGGTTTCTCGGGTATGGTTGAGCTGCAAGTAAAGGTCAGTGTTATCGTGAAAATCTGGCCGGGCGATCAAGTTGAACCCATGCCACTTCCAAGTACCCGCAAGCGCTCCGAGGAGACCTAAAGGTTCTAGGACATTCCTGGGCGTGAATCGTGCTGACGAAACTCTTCGCGCAGATCTTCCACCGCCCTGTTGCACTGTTGTAGCCATTATCTCCTCCTATTAAGCGAGACTGTCAGGAACCGTGTGTACGGGTCGGTTTTGCCGCGCCCCCATCCGCGGGGAACTTGCATCACTTTACGCGGAGGAGGTGTGAACCGCTTCACAGTTGCGTATTTAAATCGTAGCGGGTCAACAGCAGCCGCGCGACGATGTCCCGAACGAATAGCTGAGTGATATCGCATTCCAGCGCCGTGTCAGCCGCCGGGCCGAGCTCGCATTTCTTCCTGCGGACCCGCCGCAGATGCAGCGAGTTATCGGCGATTCGATCCAATTATTGTCGTCTGCGGACCGATGGAAACCTCCCGGACGCTAACGGAACATCCTTCCCTCCGGCGGCAGGCCCAACAGGATCTGGCCGACGGTTTCGAAATGGATCGGGCGGCCTTGGCCTTGCTGGGTCCCGGCGTGGATGTCGCGCAGGCGGCGCTCGAACGGGTTCTCGTTGAAGACCGCGTTCGAGCCGGCGACGTTGTAGACCGTCGCGACGACGTCGCGGGCCTGCTGGATCGCCCAGGTCGCAGCGAGGCGCAATTGCCAGTGCCGTTCGGGCGCGAACTCGCCGCCGCGCTCGGCATCCTCCCACATATCCTCGAGGGTCGCGTGGATCGAGGCGCGCGACGAGCGCAGCTTCGCCTCGCACTGCGCGACTTCGGACTGGATCACGTTGTTCTCGCGCAGGGTCTTGCGGGCGCCGCGCGGGATCTTGTCGCGCGCCAATTCGATGAACGCTTCGAGCGCGCCGCGGGCGATGCCGAGCGACACGTTCGAGAACCCCATCGCATAGATCATGCCGCTGGTGAACCGGTAGAGGAGGCCGGGCTCGCGCCGCTCGGCCGGGTTGTCGCGCGAAAAGGTGTATTTCTGCGGCACGAACAAATCCTCGACTCGATAGCTGTCGCTGCCGGTGCCGCGCAGGCCGATGACCTGCCAGTTGTCGATGATCTCGGCCTTTGATTTCGGAAAGAGGACGGTCCGGACATGCTGCCGCCCGTTCGGGTTCATCCGCGGCGTGCCGTCCGGCTCGAACACCGGGACATGCGCGCCGAGCCAGGTGGCGTGCCGGCTGCCGGTCGCAAACCCCCACCGGCCGGTCACCCGGATGCCCCCTTCCACCGCAACGCTGCGCCCGGCGCCCGGCAATTCCGGTCCCCAGGCGAGGATGCCGCGAGGCGGCCCGAAGACCTCCCGCGCCACCGCGGGGTCGAGATAGGGCGCCGACATCGAGCAGCCGGAATTCTGCCCGAGCGACCAGGCCGTCGAGGGCTCCGCCTTCCCAATCTCCTCCAGCACCTCGACATAGGTCAGCGGGTGTAGCTCGGCGCCACCCAACGAACGCGGGATCAGCAGTTTGAAAAAGCCGCCCTCGATCAATGCCTCGACGACCCGCTCCGGCAACTCGCGCCGCTCTTCGATCTCGTTTGCGGCCTCCTTGAGCATCGGCGCGAGCCGGCGCGCACGTTCCACGTAGTCGACGTCGCGCTTCTCGACGCGGGGCAGGTCCAGCAAGGTCGACGACATTATCTTCTCCAATAATTCGCCCTCAAAATACATCGGGCTCGGCGGGTTAAGCGACGATTTCCTGCAACCCGCCTTCACTTACGCCACGATGGCGCGCCACCAGCGCCGGGTCAGGAGCATCGCCGCAATGCCCTCGGCGCCGATGACCACAGTGGCCCAGGAGGCCCCGATCACGCCGGCGAGCAGGCCGAGATGAATAAAGCCGATCATTCCCACGCCGATGCAGACCGAAAGCACGCCGAAGATGCGGCTGCGCATCTCGGGCGGCGCCGCGAGATAGACGAGCGTCGCCTGCATGATGCTGAACCCGGAATTGGCGACACCGGTCACCAGAAGCACGGTGCCGGCGAGCGGCGGATTGGGCGCCAATGCGAAAATCGGCAGCATCAGCAGGTAAGCGAAGACGCCGCCGACATAGAGGCGGGCGAACATCGCTGGCTTGGCGAAAAAGGCTATCGCGACGGCGCCGCAGAACGCGCCGACCCCATCCATACTCGCGAGAAGACCGATGCCGACGGCGCCGAGACCCAGATTGTCCTGGCCGATCACCGGAATCATGCTGGTGAACGGCCAGCCAAAGGTGTTGTAGATGACGGTGACGACCAGGGTTCCGACCAAGCGCCGGTCACGCCGGACGATCATGAACCCCTCGAGCATGCGCTCGAGGATGCTCGCGACGCCGCTGGGCCGCACGCTGTTGCGGTGATGGATCCGCATCGCAGCGGCGACCGCGACGAGATAGCAGGCGACGCTGACCGCAAAGGCGCCGCCAATCCCGAATGTCGCGAGCAACACGCCGCCGAGGGTCGGGCCGAGCATGCGGCTCGCATTGTTGGCGCCGACGTCGAGCGACATCGCAGCGCTCATCCGCTCCGGTCCGACGACCTCGCCGATCATCGTGCGTCGCACCGGGTTGTCGGTCGTCCAGGCAATGCCGTTGACAAAGCTGGCGAGCGCGACATGCCAGACTTCGAGCGAGTCGCTCCACGCCAGCAGCGCCAGGACGAGCGAGGTCAGCAGCATCGAGATGACGACGATGATCAGCGCGGTGCGCCGTTCCAGCCGCTCGGCCAAGGCGCCGACGATGGCGCCGAACAGCGCCATCGGCAGCATTCGCAGCATCGTCAGCAGCGCGACGATGAACGGCGAGCCGGTGCGTTGATAGGCGAACACGGCGACTGCCAGCATCTCCAGCCAACGCACCGCGAAAACCACGACACCGACCAGCCACAGCCGGCGAAAATCGGCTTCCCCAAAAGGCCACGCCCTGGACGCGGCACGGACTGCCGTATCCGTCATGGCGAGCCGGCAGCTGATGCGCGATGAGAGATATACTGCGCTCGCAGTCGCCGCTTCCTCCCCACTTTCCCTCCGATTCAGTCTTCACAACGGGTTATCGTCGCCCCCGCGAAAGCGGGGGTCCAGGGCCAACCACTGCGGCCCTGTAACCCCTGGATTCCCGCTTTCGCGGGAAAGGCGAGGAGCAGCGGTAACTCGCTCAAAGTTATGGCTTCTTTTTTGAGATCTTGCCTCGAATTCCGGGATGCCTGGTCAAGTTATCCCGGAATTATTTTTGCCAACTCCGGCGGCGCCGGAGGGGCGCCGGGGAGGACCGCTTCGAGCTGGCGATCGGCGAGACGCATGTGGCGCTCGAGGATCGCCGCCAGCACGGTGCGAAAGTCGGTGGTGACGGCGAGGTCGCGCCGCTGATAGAGCTGCGCCGGGGCGAGACCGGGCCAATCGGTGTAAACCCGGCCGCCATTGACGGCGCCGCCCATTACCCAGATGACGTTGCCGTGGCCGTGATCGGTGCCCCGGTTGCCGTTCTCCCGAAAGGTGCGGCCGAATTCCGACAGGACGACGATGATGGTGTCCTGCCAGGCCTCACCGGATCCGCGGGCCAGCGCGGCGAGACCCTCGCCAAGTGAGCGAAGGTGATCGGCCAGCTGCCCGTTGTAGTTGCCCTGGTTGATGTGAGTGTCCCAACCTCCCAGCCCGATTGCCGCAACGCGGACGCCGGGGTGACGGCGGATCAGCAGCGCGAGCCGGGCCGCCTGCCCAGGGAAACCGGCCGGCGGCGGTGCGCCGTTATCGGCAATCTGCCGCTCCTTGCTCAAGGCGCCGATCAATTCAGCGCGCGCCGTGCGGCCTTCGCGATACGATCTAGCGAGGTCGTCGTTGCCGGAATAAAGCCGATCGAATGCGCTGGCGATTTCCGGCTGATCGATCGGCAGCGGCCGGGCGCCGTTCGGGCCGAGCGGCAGGGTCGCGACGGGTGCCTTGCCGGCCAGGATGCGCGGCACGGTCGGGCCGATGCTGATCGCGTCGGTCGCGCCGCGCGGGCCGGGGAGCGCCAATAACAGGCGGTTCATCCAGCCGTCGCGGGTGGTGTCCTGCCCCGGGGTGCCGTTTTCGAGATAGAGCTGCGCGTCGAAATGCGATCGCGTCGGGTCGGGCGAACCCGCGGCGTGGACAAAGGCGAGCCTGCGCTCGGTCCATAGCGGCATCAGGCTTGCAAGGGCCGGGTGCAACGCGAAATGCCCGTCGAGCGCCAATGCCCCGTCCGGCTTGCCCGGCGGTGCGATCGCGATCGATTGACGCTCTTGGTAATAGGCCCCGTCGGCGTAGGGGATTACGACATTGAGCCCGTCGACCGCGCCGCGCAGCAGAATTACGACCAGGCGCCGCGGGCCCTCATCGGAGATTGCCGCCCACGCATTTGGTCCGAAACAGAAGGGAGCTGCCGTCGCCCCTCTGACGAAATCGCGCCGGTGCACGAGGCCCTCTATCGATGCATAAAGTCGGGACTGCCGAGGATCAGGGCGGCGCGTAGCCCTCTCGGCGATTCTTCGATGGCGGCGCGGGTGCCCTCGCTCAAGGTCGAGCCGAAGATCGCTTCGAGATGCGCCGCATCGACCGCGACTGGGCTGCTTTGGACCAATGCGGTCGCAAAACTGATGCGGCGGGTCGTCGCGTCGGGGCTGAGCCAGGCGTCTTCGGTGTTCTTGTACCCGTCCGGCGTCAAGCAGCCGAAGAGCGGCATGCCGAGCTGGTCCATGGCGCCGAGCAGCGGCCGGACATTGCCGAGTGACACCCCCGCGGCGCGCACTGCCGAGATCACAAATTGGTAGGGCGTCTTGTACTTGGCGCCCTTGCTGTCCCGGAATTCGCTGCTGGCGAAAAGTGTCCTCAGCACCTCCTTTATATTGCCGTCCGTCTCGAGAAAGCGAGCCGCGAGCCGCTCGACCAAACTCTGCGGCGGCTCGTCGGCGACAAAATATTGCGCCAGTTCGAACGCGATGTGACGGGCGGTTGCGGGGCTGTGAGCCAGGATGTCGAGCGCCTCCTCACCCTCCGCCTTGCCGCGCGAGATCAAGGGCTGGCCGAGGAAAACTTTTGGATCGTAGTCGTGGCGCGCGCCCTCGAAGACCGCGGCGTATTCGGGAAAGGCGCGGGCATTCGGCGGATTGACGCCCCATCCGGTCAAGACCCGGGCCAAGGTTACGACATCCTCCTGCGTGTACCCGCCGTTGGCGCCGAGCGTGTGCAACTCCATGACCTCGCGAGCGAAATTCTCGTTCAGTCCCTTTTGTCTGCCGCGGGCTCCCGGGCTTCCCGGAGCGGTGCTGAGCGCGTTGTCGAGATAAACCAGCATCGCCGGGTGTTTAGTCGTGGCGAACAGCAGATCGCGGAAACGGCCGAGCACAAACGGACGGATCGCCTGCTCCTCGTAATTTCCGATCCACACATCATCCAGCCCCTTGCCGGAGAACACGTTGAAGTGGTTGAACCAGAAATCGACCATGACTTCGTGCAATTGCCGCGGGCTGAGAAAGGCTCTGAGAATGCGCGCCTCGCTGGCGTCCCGCAGGATGATTTGCACCCGTTCGCGCTGAGCCTTCTCCAGCTCCGGATTGGGTTTGAAGCCACGCAAGCTGCGCAACGGCCCATAGAGCTGGCGCAGCTGCACCGGGTTGAGCTTCAAAGTGTCGAGCTGCGCGAGGCGCCATCGCAGCTCGATCGGTTCCGGGATGAGATTTGGGATCGAGCTGCTCGGCAATATAGCGCTCCACTCCGATCGTCTTGACGTGCCGAACCTCTTCGAGGGTCGGGCCGAAGGCGAGCCGGTTCAGGAGATGGACGACAGTGCGATCCGAGACCGGCTCGGCACCGAGCGCCAGTAACGACGGCAGAGCAATCAGCAACCCCGCCGCCGCAATGAAAAACCGGTGAAAGCGCGACCGCCCCCGCGCCCCGTTACTCATCGGGTCCCGCCCCATCCCCGATTGCAGGCGGCTGCAGGATAGTCAAACCCGGCCCTGGCGCAAGCCGACGAGCAGTTTCGCTGCCCGGGCCCGGTTCCACTTACGGCGGCGCGCGCACCGGGACTTGATCGCGGTTCGGATTCGGCACGCCGGAATCGCGGACGGACGCACGTCGTGGTAGGCGCACGAAATTGAGCAAGCGGGACAGGCTGGCGAGCGCGGCAAGCGCCGAAAAGCCGGCGGCGATCAGGATGGCCGTGGTCGGGCTGGTGCCGCCGCCGGGTCCGGCGTAGCCGAAGACCAGCGCCACGAGAGCGGCACCGATCGTCTGCCCGAGCAGCCTGGCGGTCGCTTGAATGGCGCCGGCACCGCCGCTGCGTTCGCGCGGCGCGTTGCTGACGATGGCGCGGTTATTCGGCGATTGGAAGAACCCGAACCCAAATCCGCAAACAACGATTCGCCAGATGATGCTGGCATCGCTTGGTTGAGCCGGGAGCAACGCCAGCAGAATAAAGCCAAGGCTCAGCACGCCGAGCCCGATGCCGCCGAGAATTCCTGCGGGATAGCGGTCCGCCAGCCGGCCGGCGATCGGCGCGATGATAGCAACCGTCACGGGCCAGGGCGTGATCAAGAGCCCGGTTTCGACCTGCGAGCGGCCGATCACGTCCTGGAAGAAAAAAGGCAGGGCGACAAACACGATACCTTGCGCAACAAACGCGCAAACCGACGTCGTGACCGACAGAGCGAAGACTGGCCGTTTGAAGAGGTCGACAGGCAGCAGCGGCATGGCCAACGAGTTTTGCCGGCGCACCAGGACATAGCCGACAAGGAGGGCGCCGGCCAATTCGCTGATCACTAGGAGAGCGGGGTGGTGGTGGCCGATGCCGTTGATCCCGCTGATCAGAAAGGCGAAGGCAATTGCGCTCAACACCGCGCTCGCCATGTCGAAGCGATGGTCTGTGGACGGCGTCGTTGGCAGCAGACGCCACGACATCGCGAGCGCGACGAGGCCGATCGGGACATTTATCGCGAAGAGCCAGGGCCAGGACGCGACCGCGAGGATCGCCGCGGCGACGCTCGGGCCCGCGGCCGAAGATATCGAGACGACGACCGAAACCATTGCGATGCCGCGGCCCAACTGCCGGCGCGGATAGGTGAAGCGCACAAGCGCCGTATTGACGCTCATCATGCCGGCGGCGCCCAGCCCCTGCAGCGCGCGGCCCAGGGTCAGCATCGCCAAGGAGTGCGACAGAGCACTGACGAGAGCCGCGCCGGTGAATATGACGAGGCCTATCATATAGATGCGTCGGTAGCCGAAAATGTCGCCGAGGGAGGCAAACGGCAGCAGCGAGATGACGACAGCCAGCTGGTAGGCGTTGATGACCCAGATCGAATCGGCGGCGCTGGCGTGGATTTCCTTCGCGATCGCCGGTAACGCGATATTCGCAATCGCGCTGTCGAGCACCGACAGGGCCATCCCGACCGCAAGGTTCAGGATCGCCCAATATCTGAGTGGGAGCGGAAGTCCGTCTTCAGCCGTGTTCATTATGCGGCTGACTTATGCCGCGCCACCCGCCCGCGCCAGCCCGGGCAACGCAGCTACGGCGAGCGCACATATCTACTCTGGCACTTATACTACAGGTGCTACAATTTAAGGATAGTTAATGACAAATCCATCACCTCTTGGCCCGGCTTGGCCTGGCCATCCACGCCTCGAGCGCCCGAAACAAAGGCGTGGATGCGCGGATCAAGTCCGCGCAAGACAAGTTGGGGTCGGTTCCTGCCGGTCCCTAGCCAGTTATTCTTGCAGGGAGAATTTCCCGGAGACCGCTGCGCAGTGCGGAAGGGAGGCTACAAAGATCCGGAGCCAAGCTCCGCTCCCGCACCGCGTCGCACCGCGGGAGAGGGGACGACCGAGCCCCCACGGGTCCGCGCGGAGCGCGGCCCGGGGACAGGCTTCCGGGCTTGGTGGGCGGGGGCCTCGGGTGAGGGTCAGTTGAGGCCGTAGAAGCCCATCGCGCCGCCCGCCATGACCTGATGCTGAACCTCGGGGGAGGCGCCCGCCAGGCGGTCCCTGATCATTTGCGGAGCGCCGGGGAAGAAGCCGTCGCGGTGCGGGTAGTCGGTCGCCCACAGGATTTTGTTCGGGCCGATATACTCGGCGAGCACTTTGAGGCTGCCTTCGACCGGTTCGAAGGAGATCCAGCAGTTGCGCCGAAACAAGTCGCTCGGGCGGTTCTTCAGACCTAAGTCGTTGAAGCCCTGATCGTCGAAATGGCGGTCCATGCGATCGAGCCACGGCGCGATCCAGCCGCCGCCGGATTCGAGGAAAGCGACGCGCAGTTTCGGATGTCGTTCGCAGACACCGCCCCAGATCATGCTCATGCAGGCGAGCATCATCTCCATCGTGTGCGAGATGATGTGCTGCGCGCCGCGGCCCTCGAAACGGTCGATGCCGACCGTCGGCATGCCGCTGTTGCCGCCCTCGTGAATGCCGATCGAGAAGTCGAGATCCTCGGCGGCGCTCCACAGCGGGTCGTAGGCCGGGTCGTGCAACTTCCTGTCATTGTAGGGATTGGGCCGAATAAAACCGCCGCGGAAGCCGAGATCGCGGCGCGCGAAACGCATCTCGGCAATCGCATGATCGATCGACTGCATCGGCAGCATCGCAATGCCGAACAGCCGGTCGGGATAGGGCTTGCAATAGTCGGCGAGCCAGCGGTTGTAGGCGCGGCACAATGTGGCCGCCAGCTCCGGATCGTGCACCGCACCGGCGAACAGCCCCATGCTGGGATAGAGGAACGCCGCATCGATGCCGTCGAGGTCCATATCCGGGATCCGCTTGTGCGGGTCGAAACCGCCGGGGCGGCCCTCCTCGTAACTCATCGTCTCGGCCGAGACGACACCCTGCCGCGCGCCTACACCACCGATCCCGCCCATGCCCTGTTGGCTGCCGAGGACCTGCTCTTCCACCAGAAGGCGCTCCTTGCCGTCCTTGTCCTTGACGAGCTTTGGCGCCCTCTCGCGGAATGCAGGGTCCATGTAGTCATTCCACAGAGTGAGCGGCTCCAGGATGTGGCCGTCGGAATCGATAACGTTGTAAGCGCGGGCCATGATGTCTCTCCTCGCTCAGATATATTTCCAGTCCTTCTCAAAACGGGCATAGCAATCGCGCTCACCCGGCATCTTCACCCAGCCTGCCAGAAGCCGCGCCGTCGCGAGCAGCAGGCGATCGCGCAGGTGGGTCGAATTGTGCGCGTATTCCTCGAAGGTCGAGATCGTAATCTTCTGGTTGTGTGGATCGTCCTGGAAGCGGCACGCCGCCAGCGCGACGGCCGACTGGTAGGCCTTGCGGTCGGTACCCGACTGCAGATAGGCATTGGAGAATGCCGTGGCGCGCGGGAAGTCGAGCGCCATGATGGCCTCGTCCAGATCCTGCAATAACGTGTCGGGCGACCGCCCGCTGGTGTCGACCCCGGCGGCCTCCTGCTCGATCACCGGATTCTGCAGCTTGTTCTCATGCGCCACGTCATTGATGAAGTGGGCCATCAGGTAAAGGACGCGCGGCTGGTACGGATTGTCGCTCGTACGAAACCAATTGTTCGCGACATTGCAGTAATCGAACGGATGCTGGCCATTGGTGAACTGCCGCGGCACCGTCGTTCTGAGGATCAGCTCGGCGGCGCCAAGCTGGATCGTGTCGCCGAGGCTGCGGATCGATTTGCCGTTCTTTAGGTGAGCGGTCAGCAAATCCCATACGGTATCGGCGTCGGCCTCCATCATCTGCCGGACCATATCTTCGACCTCGGTCGGGCTCAGTGGCGTCTGGTTGGTCTGCTTGAGGCTGGCACCGCCATCTGGGAATTCGCTCGTCATCCTGACGCAGACGGCATCGTAGAGCGAGTAATAGAGGGGCCCGACGGCCATGTCCGGGACGCCCATGTAATAGACCCCGTGCGAGCGCTCCCAGCCGATGAAGTCGGCGAGGTCGGTGATCGAACGAGCGCGTATCGCCTTGTGCCCGGTATTGCGTGCCTTGCGGCCGATCACCGTGTCCTGCAGATCGATCAGCCCGAGAAAGTTCAGCTGATCAGCCACCAGCGGCCGCGCGTCTTCCTCTTCGGCGAGCCCAAGAAAAAGACCGTAGGACCGGCGCGAGTTGCCGCTGACCGTGGCGATCATATGCGCGTGCAACCGCTCCTCGATGGAGCCTTTTTCGCGGATCGGCTCGTGGTCCTCCTGCCACACCACCGGGCCATAGCTCGGCGGCGGAACGTTGATGCCCTTCATTGTGGCGTACCGGCCCGGGTACTTGCCGAGCAGCTGGTTCCAGATGTCGAGCCCCGCCGGGATATACCAGACACTCTGCAATAGCGGCAGCAGCCGACACTTCTCCGGCAGGTACGGCATCAGATAGGCGGAGGCGCGCAGCCCCAGGATCGTGTGATCATTGTTGATCAGCGTGATCTGTCCGTCGCGCACATTGATGTGGCTCGGAACCTGCACGAACGGTGCTTCGGCGGCGGTCACGACGCTGAGCGCGTCGCCGACCGAATGTCCGTCCCGCGTCATCCGAAAGAAAAGGTCGGTCGTGCGCGGCTGATCGCGCTCGAGGATCGCCTCGGTCAGCATGTCAAAGTACTTGTCTTCCCGAATCTCGTCTCGGTTCAGCAGCATCACGGCGATCCTTCCTTACGGTAGCAGTCCCAGTATCGCCGAACCTTGCGATCCCGCGGGTTGCTGATAAAGCAGCCCCCAGGCAACAAACGTGCAAGGGTTGGAAACGCCGTTATCGCTTTCAGCGCGGGCTGTGGAAATCGGGTTCGGGGATGAAGAGCTCCTGCGGCTGCGCGACGCCGCGCAACGCGTAGCGGCCGACCGATACCAGCCGTCCGCGCATTTCCGGGCCGAGCGCGTCGGCAAAGCTCGATGACAGCAACAAATCCTGCTCGACCGACCGGCTCATCGCCAAAATCCGGCTGACCTCGTTGACAGCCGGGCCGATCACCGTGAAGTCGAGGCGATCCTTGCTGCCGACGTTGCCGTAGAAGACATCGCCGACATGCAACGCGAGATAGACGGCGGTGGTCGGCAGGCCAACGTCGCTTCGGTGTTCATTGAGCTTGGTGGCTCCTTTTCGCACCTGCGCCGCCGCCGCGAGAGCGGCGAGGCATGCCTCCTCACGGTTCTCGGTGGTGAAGATGGCGAGGGTGCCGTCGCCGACGAGCTTCAGCACATCTCCGCCATGCCCGTGCACGGCGGAAATGACGACTTCGGCGTAATCGTTGAGCAGTGGGATGATCTGATCCGGCGGCGCATTATCGGAAATATGTGTGTAGCCGTGTAGGTCACTGTACCACAGCACCGCGCCGATCTTCTCGGCCACCCCGCGCACGATCCGTCCGCTCATCACCCGTCGGCCGGCGTCGCGACCGAGGTAAGTTTCGGCGAGCGTCCCGGCCATTCGCGCGAGCGCAGCGGATTTGACCGCCAGCTTGAGAAACGGGGCGAGCCGTTTCAGCGCGGCGACCGCGGCCTCGCCGAAGCCATCTGCCGCATCGCTGAACCAGGTCGAATAGACACAATCCATCTCGCCGATGACGCCCTCGTCGGCAAAGCGATGGACGAGCACCAGAATGTCCGTCGCCCCTTCGTCGCGGGCCTGCGCGATGGTCGGGAAATCGGCCGGATCACCGGCGGCCAAACAACGCCGCAGCGCCGTTTCGCCCGACTGCAGCAGATGGAAAAAGGGGCTGTTACGCCAATTCTCCGCGGCTTCGCCTTCATTGGTCCGGCCATAATCCACCGCCTCGGCCGCCTCGGGCATATCCGAGCGCCAGCGGAAAGCGCGGCCCTCATAGATCGGGTGAAGGGTGTCGAGAATAACGAGGGCGCGTGCCAACGGAACCCCGGCTTCGGCTACACGCCGGCAGAACCCCGCCATCAGCTCGGTTTCGCTGCGGCCGATAAGCCCGGCCTCGGTCACCCAGCCGGCGAGCTCGTTAAAAGCCGTCTCGTTCATATTTAAATTTTCTCCGGGCGCGGCTGGGCCGCATCAGGTGGTGATGGTCCGGGGCATAGAGCCGGCTCTCCGGGGCTTCTCTGTTGCCGAGGGCATGCCCAACCAGCACCAACGCGGTGCGGGTGATACGAGCCTCTTTCACCTTGTCGCGGATGTCGCCGAGAGTGCCGCGGATCAGGCGCTCGTCGGGCCAGCTGACCCGGTAGGCGACGACGACAGGACAATCGGCGCCGTAGTCGGGCGTCAGCGCACGCACGACACGCGCGAGATTGTTGACGGACAAATGAATGGCCAAGGTCGCGCCACTCGCGCCGAGCTGTTCGAGGGCTTCGCGCTCGGGTATCGGCGAGGAGCGCGTCGCGGTGCGCGTCAGGATAACGGTTTGCGCGATTTCCGGCAGGGTCAGCTCGCAGCCGAGCGCGGCTGCCGCTGCGGCAAAGGACGGCACCCCGGGGGTCACATCGAACGCGATGGCGAGCGCCTCGAGCCGCCGCATCTGCTCGGCGATCGCGCCATAGAGCGACGGATCGCCGGAATGCAGCCGGGCGACGTCGAGCCCGTGGCGGTCGGCATCCGCGAGATGGCCGACAATCTCGTCAAGGGTCAACGGCGCGGTGTCGATCAACAGCGCCCCCGGCGGGACCGAAGCCAGGATCTCGACCGGCACAAGCGAGCCCGCGTAGAGGCAAACCGGGCAGCGCTCGATCAACCGCAGCCCGCGGACCGTAATCAGATCGGGCGCGCCGGGACCGGCGCCGATGAAATGCACGGTCACGGGAAGCTGCGGTCGAAATAGCCGCGCGGCGTGTAGAGGCGCCGGGGATCGCCATCGATCCGGCGAGTTCTGGCTGCTGCCGACGAGGACAACCGTAAGCATGTCGATATCGGCAACGGCCAGTTCCGACAAGCCAATGATGCGTCGCTCTTCCCCGTCACGCCCGAGATTGCGGCCGACGAACACCGGTGTCTCGGGCGAGCGGCGCCGCAGCAAAAGGTCCGCCGCCTCGGCCAATTGGGCCTGCCGCCGCGCCGAGCGCGGGTTGTAGAGCGCGACGACAAAATCGGCCGCAGCCGCCGCCTCGAGCCGATTCCGGATTGTCTCCCACGGGGTCATCAGATCCGACAGCGAGATCACGCAGAAGTCATGGCCGAGCGGCGCGCCGGCCCGTGCAGCGGCGGCCTGAAACGCGGAGATTCCCGGGATAACAGTCAGATCTATTGTGCCCCATTCCGGCTTCGCCAGGGTATCGAGCAGCTCGAAGACGAGCGGCGCCAGGCCGTAGATGCCGGCGTCTCCGGAGGAGACGAGCGCCACCGAGGCTCCCTCCGCGGCGAGATCGAGCGCCAGGCGGACCCGCGTCTCCTCGTCGCCGATCGCGCTTGGATGGCGGCTCTTGCCCTCGATCGCGCGGCCGAGCAGGTCGAGATATAAACTGTAACCGACCACATCGCTCGCCTGCCTCAGCGCCGTGCTCGCCTCCGGGGTGCGCCAGCCCGGATCGCCCGGCCCAATGCCGATGATTGCGAGCCTGCCGCGCGGGCGGCCGATCTCCTCGGCAATGATCGGCTGCGCTGCGCGCGCGATGCCGCAAGTCGCACGTCGCGACTTGCGCTTTGGCACGACCAGTACCCCATCCGGTCCGGCGGCGGCGAGCGCCGCCCCTTCGGCCACCCCCCAGCAGCCGGTCGCCCGATACGCCGCCGGTGACCGGTCCGACAAACGCGGCGTCTCGACGAGGAGACGTGAAGCGGGAAAGAACCGCGCCGGCACCCCGAGTTCCGCCGCGAGCGCATGGATCGCCGGCTCGGCCAGCTTCAGCTCCACCGACACGACCGCCGCGACCGCACCCGCGGCGAGCTCCGCCTCGGCGAGCGTCGAGCGCACGAGATCCGCGATTTCTTCGGTGGAACAGCCGCGCTCGCATCCGATGCCGAGGGCCAGGACCGGCGGATGAAATACCAGGGCGTCGGTTTCGGATTCTCCCACGCGCTCCGTCACGACGACCCGTCGATTGGCCTGTTCCGCCCAGCGGATTGCCCCGGCAAGCAGCCATCCGGCGCACCCCGTCTCGTCGACCAAGGAAACCGGGTCGTCCCTGAGGAGCGCCGACACGATCGGCTTCACCTGGCCCGGGTCGGCGATACGCCAGCCGGGCGGCGGTTCATCGAGCGCGACCCCCAAGCGCACATCTCCGGCGGTGGTTATCGCCGCGATACCCCCAACGGACTCGGCAATCGCGCGAGCCAAAGCATTGGCGCCACGATGTCCGCCGATCAATGGCACCGCGACGGAGCCGTCCTCGGCGACCGCGACGACCGCCGGCTCATCCTGCTTGGCGGCGAGGAAGGGGGCGACGGAGCGGATCAGGATGCCGCTGGCGCAGATCCCGACGATCGGCCGACCGCCCTCGAACAGCTCGCCGATACGGGTCGATGCCCGATCGTAGCTCTCGTCCCAGTCGCCGGGATAAGCGCGCGGCCCGTAAAGCCGAGCGCCCGTCAGCGCCGTCCGCAATCGCCGGCCGAGCCCGGCGCCCCCTGGGCCGAGCACGACGACGGCAATGTCCTCGGGTAGTAACCCGACCATTATCCGAAAACTTCCGGTAAGCCGAATGTATCCATCGGGCATCGCGAGTTAACCGCGATTGCTGCAATTTGTCGATTGTCTGTGACAATTATCTGCTAAAGTTTCGATAGGGGACGCTTGGGGGGGTTAGACCCATGCGATTGTTTGTCTGCATCTGTTGCATCGCAATGGTTGCCGGGCTCGTCCCGGCGATCGCGCAAGAATTGACGCAGGCCGAAACGCTGCCGGCTGTCGAGGCGAGCGCGCCTTTGCCTTCCGACTGGTCGCCGCCGGGCCGCGTCGGGCGGGTCAGCCTCATCTCAGGAAATGTCGACCTCAGGGTGTCCAGCGGGAGCGCCTGGGCTGACGCCGAATTGAACCAGCCGATCTTCGCTGGCGAAGCGCTGCGCACCGACCCGCGAGCCCGCGGCGAGGTCCGTATCGGCGCGAACACGATCGATCTGTCCAATGGCAGCGAGATCGAAATCGCAAGCTTGCGCGACGGGCTTACTCAAATACTCCTTTCGCGCGGCCGCATCGGCCTTCATTTGCGCCAGGCCGGCGAAAATGAAACTGTGGAGGTCGATGTTCAGCAGGGTGACGTTTGGCTGCTGGCTCCCGGGACGTATGATATCGATGCCGGAGAGGGTGACCGGCCACTGCGCGTAGCGGTTTTCGACGGAAAGGCGCATCTCGCCGGAGCGGGCGGCGAAAGCCGCATCGAGGGGGGTCAAGCCGCGGTCCTGACAGAGTTGGAGCCGGCTGACGCCATGTCGATCGAACGGGCCACAGCGGATGACTTTGTCACGTGGTGCCGCGACCACGACTACGACGAGATGCGCCTTGCCGCACCCTATTACGTTTCCCGATACATGACCGGCTATGACGAGCTCGATTCCGCCGGCATCTGGAAGATGAACGCCCAATACGGTCCCGTATGGTTTCCGACCCAATCGGAAGACTGGGCGCCCTATCGCTTCGGGCATTGGAGCTGGATTGCGCCATGGGGTTGGACTTGGCTCGACGATCAGCCCTGGGGTTTTGCCCCGTCGCATTATGGCCGGTGGGCGCTCATTGACGACCACTGGGCTTGGGTTCCCGGACGCTACGTGGCGCGGCCGCTTTATGCACCGTCGGTCGTGGCGTTCCTCGGCACGCCCGGTGTCGGGCTGAGCTCGGAGGAAGGAGCCACGGTCGCGTGGTTCCCGCTCGCTCCAGGTGAGGCTTATTGGCCCAGCTACACGCGAGATCTCGACTACGTTCGCAACCTTAATTTCGGGACTGTTCAAAATGTCGCGGCGATCGGGGTAGGAGCGGACGGAGAGCCTCCTTTGGAAACCTTCCACGAGGATTTCGCCAACCGGCTGTTCGCGACCGTGGTCCCGCGCTCGGTCTTTACCAATGGACGCGCCTCTGCGCCCGCGCGCGTATCCTTGCCTGAGAGGCGGTTGCAGGACGCGCCGGTGCTGATGGCGTCACCGCAGATAGCCCCGGCCCCGGCCCAGCGGGTGGCTCGCGCTGTGGCGGCGAATTCCACCTGTTATCCATGCAACTTTGCAGTTACCGCGTAAAGGTGGTGCCAAGGCTATCCGCGCCAGCTCGATACAGTTGCGCGGCCGGGCCCAGCCGGTTGTTCTGCGCGGTGCGCACCTGCACGTCCCCGCCTATGCCGGCCAGCCGCGCGGCCGGCAGATGGTCGTGCTCCGGGTGGCTCACTCCCGTGGCGGCCCCGGCAAAAAGGGGTAAGATTGCGCGCGCACCAACGCAAGCAACGGCAATGACCGATTATCGCAGCGACAACACAGGCCGGGCCGCACCGCAAATCTTAGAAGCGCTGGTTCGGGCCAATCACGACACCGCGTTGGGGTACGGCGCCGACGAGTGGACAGCGAACCTTCAGGGGCGTTTCTCCGACCTGTTCGAGACCTCGGTACGGGTGTTTCCGGTCGCCACCGGGACCGCCGCCAATGCCTTGGCTCTGGCCGCGCTCGGCCCGTCTTGGGGCATCGTCTACTGCAGCGAAGTTGCGCACATCAACACTGCCGAAGCCAACGCTGCGGGGTTCTTCGGCGGCGGCGTCAAGCTGGCGGCGATCGGCGGGCAACACGGCAAAATCGACGCCGGCTTGCTGACCGAGGCACTGGCGGGGATCTCACCGGCGCAGCTCCACAGGGGTCAGCCGAGCGCGGTCAGCCTGACCCAGGCGACCGATCTCGGAGCGGTCTATACCCTCGACGAGATCCGGGCAGTCGACGAGATCGCCAAGCGGCGCGGTCTGAGGCTCCACATGGACGGGGCGCGTTTCGCCAATGCCGCGGCGCGGCTCGGGTGCAGCCCAGCCGATGCGACCTGGCGATCCGGGATCGACATCATGTCGTTCGGCGCCACCAAGAATGGCGGAGCGTTGTGCGACGCGATCGTCGTCTTTTCGCCCGACCTTGCGGACGGCCTTGCGGTACAATTGCGCCGCGCCGGTCAGGTCTGGTCCAAAATGCGTTTCGCCTCGGCGCAGCTGATCGCTTATGTCGAGAACGGTCTGTGGCTCGAAATGGCGCACGCCTCGAACCGGATCGCGGCGCGCATCGCCGCCGCGCTGACTGAGATACCGGGCATAATACTGTCGGCCCCGGTCGAGGCGAACGAGATCTTTCTCGAACTACCGGACGGTACAATGGATGCGTTGGAGCGCGACGGCTTTCAGTTCTACCGCAGAAGCCTGACCCGCGCGCGTTTTGTGTGTCGTTTCGACACGACGGAAGCCGAGGCGGACGCGCTCGCCGCAGCCCTGCGCCGACATTTCAGCCCGGCTAATACCCCCCGCGCCGCTGAATAGCCTCAGGCCGAGTTGCGCGCGCTGCGCGGACGCGCCAACCTAAGAGGGTGAGTGCCGTGTCACCTCGGGAAGGCTCGAGGAGCACGGGCCGACAACTACACCGATAAGGATAGCCGTGCCGATACGCTACGTGAGAAAGGTTTTGCAGCCTGGAGAGACGATCGTCTACTCGACGAAGCTGCATTGGATTATCTATCGTTGGGCGATTTTTCTGATTATCATTTGTATAATAACAGCCGCTTCAGCGTGGTATACGGCTGATAACCCGAACCTCAGCCTGGCGCTGGCCATAGCAGCGATCATTTTGGGGTTACTGGCGCTATCTTCGGCCTTTGGTAAGTTCATCAAGCGGTGGACAACCGAGCTGGCAATAACTGATCGCCGCGTCATCTACAAAGAACGTCTGATTGCCCGCCGTACGCTCGAGATGAATCGCAGCAGGGTCGAGAGCGTTGATGTTTACCAGTCGGTCCTAGGTCGTCTCCTGGGCTATGGGACGATCACTCTCCGCGGGACGGGCGGCAGCGGGGAGCCGATGCCGAACATCGACGATCCGCTGACTTTTCGCAGCTACATTACTGCCGGCTGATCTGGGGGCGGCGCTCAAGCGCGGACGGGAACGCCCTTCTGTTCGAAGAGCTGCTGCAATTCGCCGGTTTCGAACATCTCGCGGATGATGTCGCAGCCGCCGACGAACTCGCCCTGCACATAGAGCTGCGGAATTGTCGGCCAATTTGAAAATTCTTTGATCCCCTGGCGGATGCCCGGGTCGGACAGCACATCGATGCCTTTGAACTTGACCCCGATATGGCTGAGGATCTGCACCACCGCGGCGGAAAATCCGCATTGCGGGAAGACCGGCGACCCCTTCATGAACAGCACGACGGGGGTCTCGGAGATGTTCTGGCGGATGCGCTGTTGAACCGTGTCGTCCATTTTCTGGTCCTCGATTTTCACGAAAGTTGCCGTTGCAAAGATAGTCTCAGTCCTCGGGTGCGCCGGTCTGCAAAGCAAGCGCGTGCAGCTCGTTGCCCATCCGGCCACGCAACGCCTGATATACCATCTGGTGTTGCTGCACCCGCGTCTTGCCGCGAAATGCGCCGGAAACGACATGCGCCGCGTAATGATCGCCGTCGCCGCGCAGGTCTTCGATCGAGACCTGGGCGTCGGGCAGGCATTCCTTTATCAGCCGCTCGATCATCGCTGCGTCCATTGCCATCCCGCGACTTCCTCCGCTCAAGCCTGCGCCATATAGCCCGGCAGCCAAGCCTCGTTTGTGGCCTTCAGTGTCTCAACCGATATGGCACCACCGCCAGAGAGTGTCAACGAAGCCCCGCCGACCAGGCCGATGACGCGAGCCGGGACCCCTGCCGTGCCTGCCGCCTCCAGCACCGCCTCGGGATCCGGCGTTTCGATCAAGTAACGCGCCTGGTCTTCGCCGAACAGATAGGCATGAAGCGGCAATTCTCGCGGGAAGGGGGCGAGCGTGAGGCCGCACATACCCGCCATCGCCATCTCGGCGAGCGCGACGAGAAGCCCGCCATCCGACAAATCGTGGCAGGCGGCGACAAATCCGCCGCGGATCATGGCTCGGACGAAATCGCCGTTGCGGCGTTCGGCGGCGAGATCGACAGGTGGCGGCGGGCCCACCTCGCGGCCTTCGATTTCGCGCAGATACAAGGACGCGCCGAGATGGCCGCTTGTGTCGCCGATCAGGATCACGGCATCCCCGTCGCGCTTTAGCGCGAGATCGACCGCGGTGGCTGCATCGGCGATCAGCCCGATGCCGCCGATCACCGGGGTCGGTAGAATTGCCCGGCCGCTCGTCTCGTTGTAGAGCGACACATTACCGGATACGACCGGGTAGTCGAGGGCGAGACACGCCTCCCGCATGCCCTTGATCGCGCCGACAAACTGGCCCATGATCTCGGGCCGCTCCGGGTTGCCGAGATTCATGTTGTCGGTGATCGCCAACGGCTCGGCGCCGACTGCGGTCAGGTTGCGCCAGCTCTCGGCGACGGCTTGCGCGCCGCCGCGCTCCGGGTCGGCGCGGCAATAGCGAGGCGTGCAATCCGTCGCCAACGCCAGGGCCTTGCCTTCGGTTGAAACTCGAACCACCGCGGCGTCGCCACCCGGCCGCTCGACGGTATTGCCCATCACGAGGTGGTCGTACTGCTCCCAGATCCAGCGCTTCGACGCGAGCGCCGGCGAGGCGAGGAGGCGCGCCAGGCATTCGAGTGGATCACGGTCGGGAAGCGAAGCCGGGTCGATTTCCGGTTCGGGATCGAGGCGCCGCCATGACCGCCGGTAGACCGGCGCTTCGGTGACCAAAGGCCCAACCGGGATCTCGGCGGCGATCTCTCCACCGCTCCGCAGCACCAGCTGCCCGGTGTCGGTGACGCGGCCGATCACCGCGAAGTCGAGTTCCCATTTCTCGAAGATCTGGCGGGCCTCCGCCTCGCTGCCGAGGCGCAGGATCATCAGCATGCGCTCTTGGCTTTCGCTCAGCATGATTTCGTAAGGCGTCATGCCGCTCTCGCGCGCCGGCACCCGGTCGAGGTCGAGCTCGATGCCGAGCCCACCCTTGCCGGCCATTTCGACCGAGGAAGAGGTCAGGCCCGCTGCACCCATATCCTGAATCGCCACAATCGCGTCCTGCTCCATCAGCTCGAGGCAGGCCTCGATCAGCAATTTCTCGGTGAACGGGTCGCCGACCTGCACGGTCGGCCGCTTCTCGCCCGCGTCACCGCCGAACTCAGCCGAGGCCATCGTCGCGCCGTGGATCCCGTCGCGTCCGGTCTTGGCGCCGACATAAACGACGAGGTTTCCCGGCCCCGCCGCTGCCGAATAAAAGATCCGGTCGGCTCGGGCGAGACCGACGCACATCGCGTTGACCAGGATGTTGCCGTCATACGAGGCGTGGAACTCACACTCGCCGCCGACCGTCGGCACCCCGACGCAGTTGCCGTAGCCGCCGATCCCGCCCACGACGCCGGCCAGCAGGTGGCGGGTCCGCGGGTGGTTGGGGCTGCCGAAGCGCAGTGAATCGAGAATCGCGATCGGCCGCGCACCCATTGTAAAGACATCGCGCAGAATGCCGCCGACCCCAGTCGCCGCGCCCTGATAAGGCTCGATGAAGGAGGGGTGGTTGTGGCTCTCGATCTTGAAGACGACCGCGTCGCCGTCGCCGATGTCGACGACCCCGGCATTCTCGCCCGGCCCGCAGATCACCCGGGGCCCGGTCGTCGGCAGTGTCTGGAGCCAGATTTTCGACGATTTGTACGAGCAGTGCTCACTCCACATCACCGAAAATATCCCTAGCTCGGTAATGTTCGGGGTGCGCCCGAGAAATCGCGACCGCGCCCTCGAACTCCTCGCCGGTCAAGCCGTGCTCGGCAGCAAGCGCAGCTGTGACATTGCTGCCGACCGTCACGCTGCACAATTTTCTCCCTCGCCCCCCGCTGGCCGGGGGGAGAGGGTCGGGGTGAGGGGGGCCGCGCCGGCAGAAAATGCCCTTTCAACGAGTGCGCAGGCGACACCCCCCTCACCCTGCCCTCTCCCCCCGCAAACGGAGGGAGAGGAAAAAATATTGCAGAGATCTCGGGCGAAAGGTTCGGAGAAAATCTCGGCGAACAGCATCATGATCTATTGTAGGGCGCCTACCAGCCCGTCGAAGAACCCTTGCCCATCGGTGCGGCCGAGCAGCGGGTCGGTGGCGTTCTCCGGATGTGGCATCAGGCCGAGAACGGTGCGGGTCTCGTTGACGATGCCGGCGATCGCGCGCGCCGAGCCGTTGAAGTTTGCTTCTTCGTTACTCTCACCGCTCGTTCCGCAATAGCGGAAGGCGACGAGGCCACGCGCTTCGAGCCGGTCGAGCGTCTCCGGGTCTGCCGTGTAATTGCCGTCGTGATGCGCGACCGGCACCCGAATAGTCTGGCCGGCTTCGTAGCCGCAGGTAAAGATCGTCTGGTTGTTCTCGACGTGCAGATCGACCTCGCGGCAGGTGAAACGCAGCGAGCGGTTTGGCAGCAGCGCGCCCGGAAGGAGCCCCGTCTCGGTCAGGATTTGAAATCCGTTGCAGATGCCAAGGACTGGCGTGCCTCTAGCGGCGCGGTCGCGCACTTCACGCATTATCGGCGAGTGCGCCGCGATCGCCCCGCAGCGCAAATAATCGCCATAAGCGAAACCGCCCGGCAACACGATCAGATCGCTCGGCGGCAAGTCGGAGTCACGGTGCCAGACACGCAGCGGCTCCCGTCCCGAGGCGCGGGCCAGTGCCGCGCAGACATCGCGCTCGCGGTTGGAACCCGGAAAGATGATAACGGCTGCTCTCATCGGCCGGTCAGCTCGCGTCGGACGATTGCGGCGCCTTCGGCAAGCGCCTTCAATTTGGCGAAGGCGGTGTCGCGCGGAATGTATTTCATGCCGCAGTCGGGGGCGGGGATCAGCCGCTCGGGCGGGATGTGCTCTAGCGCCCGACGGATCCGGGCAGCGACGGTTTCCGGCGATTTCCGGCTGCGCATCGCCCAGGCTGATGACGCCGAAGATGACGGTCTTGTCGCCGAGGCCGTCGAGGGTGGCAAGATCGAGGTTTGGTTGCGCCGCCTCGATCGAGATCTGCTCGGCGACCGTGCCGGTCAATTCGGGCAGGAAAGAATAGCCGCTCGGCTTGTTCCGGGCGACATAGGCATAGCCGAAGCAAAGATGCAGCGCGGTCGGTCCGGGAATGCCTTCGAGTGCCCGGTCGATCGCCGGCAACGCCAGGCGGCGCGCCTCTTCCGGGCGCGCCTGCACCCAGGGCTCGTCGAGCTGGATCACATCGGCGCCGGCCGCCTTCAGGTCGCGGAGTTCGGCATGGACCGCCGCGGCATAGTCCATGACCAGCTCTTCTTCGTCCTTGTAGAATTCGTTCTTCGCCTGGCGTGACATCGTGAACGGGCCGGGCAGCGTGATCTTGATCGTGCGGTCCGTATTGCGCCGCAGGAACTCGACGTCGCACACCTCGACCGGACGCAACCGCCGGATCCGGCCGACAACCCGCGGTACCGTAACGAATCCACCGGTGCGTCCCGACACCGTCGCAGGATTGTCGAGGTCGATCCCGGAAAGCGCCGTCGCAAAGCGGTTCGAATAGCTTTCTCGGCGGATCTCGCCGTCTGTGATGATGTCGATGCCGGCGCGCTCCATGTCGCGGATCGCCAGCACGGTCGCATCGTCCTGCGCCTGTTCGAGCCAGGATTCCGGTACCCGCCACAGCTCGTTCGCCCGCACGCGCACCGGTGGCAGGGTGGTCAGCTTGTCACGGTCGATCAGCCAATCCGGCTGCGGATAGCTGCCGACCACGGTTGTCGGAAGAAGGGTCTCGGTCATATCGGGATCTCGACAGCACCGCGCCGTTGCCCGGTGAAGAGGGCTCCTACAGAGACCCGCCAGACACGTCAAGCGACAAGCCGGCGTGGTGAGCGCGTTTACCTTTGCCCACCGAAGGCGTAGATATTAGAGGGCGGGTCGCGGTTCTCTCGTGACCAGAGGCCGCAGAGCGGTGCTGCCACGGGTGGCCCGCGGCCCTCGAACCAACGGTTCGGGAAGGAGCGGTCATGACCATACGCAATCCGGTCGAATGGAGCGTCGATCAGTTCAGGCATGCTGCCTCGGCCGTCGAGTTGGCAGGCCGCGTCGGGCGCCGGACGCGCGAGAACCTGCACTCGCCCGCGCCGGCGATCCGGCATATCGGGGTGGTCGACCTCGGACATGTCCTCGCCAGGGGTCTCGACGATTTCGCGGCGTATCGCACCGACGTCATTTTTCTCTGCGTGTTCTACCCGCTCGTCGGTCTCGTCCTGGCGCGGCTGGCATTCGGCTACGACCTGCTGCCGCTGATCTTCCCGCTCGCCTCCGGGTTTGCATTGGTCGGCCCCTTCGCCGCGGTCGGCCTCAATGAAATGAGCCGGCGGCGCGAAGCGGGCATGGCGGTCACCTGGGCGGACGCGTTCGGGGTCTTCCGCTCGCCCTCGTTCGGCGCGATCGTCGTGCTGGGGCTGGTGTTGATGGCGATCTTTTTGCTGTGGCTGCTCGCCGCCGAAGCGATTTACCAGATCACCCTGGGCCCGGCCTCGCCGGCCTCGCTCGCCGGTTTCGTGCACGACGTGCTCGCCACCCCTGCGGGGTGGACCATGATCGGCGTCGGCATCGGGGTCGGTTTCCTCTTCGCCTTGCTCGTGCTGGCGATCAGCGTGGTATCGTTTCCGTTGCTGCTCGATCGGGAGGTAGGGGTCGACACGGCCGTCCTGACATCGATCCGCGCCGTATTCATGAACCCGGGGCCCATGGCCGGTTGGGGGCTCATCGTCGCCGTCGGCCTCGTCATCGGGTCGATACCCTGTTTCCTCGGGCTGATCATCGTCATGCCGGTGCTCGGGCACGCGACCTGGCATTTATACCGGTTGATCGTACCGCGCTAACACGACGGGGCCACCGGAAGCTGCAGCGTTCACAACCCGCTTTTGACACGGAGTTGCTGCAACCGTTCGGCGATGCCCCGGGTGACGGTCGGGAACGGGTCTTGATCCAGCATGCGTGCGACCCTCTCCGCATAGGCCGAGCAGAGGAGAAGAGCGGGTCTGGCCAAATCGGGATCGCGTTGGGCCCGCTCGCAGACTTCAAAGAGCAACGCCATCTCTTTTTTCGGGACCCAGCGCGCCAGCTTTTCCAGATCGCTCGACGCAACAGGCAGGCCCGGATCAGAGGCGGCGCGGTTTTCCAATTCTGACGACCCGGCTGGTCCACCGGTGGTCGATTGCGGCTGCATGGGCACTCCGTCAGCTCCAGCCGAATTCGGCTTCGTCATGCACTCATCGCCGCGACGCGCCGGACGCTGGAGCGGCTGGTTTTAGGACACTCCGCCCGCGACGCCAACGATGGGATCCTGATGGTGAGTTCACTAGTTAAGTTCGGACTCACCTCTTAGCTGCAGCATAGCAGCGGATTAGAAATTTCTCAACCTTCATGAGCCGGCATCGCCGTAGAATAAGAATGATACCGATAAAGGAGGAAAATTTGAGCGCCCGAGATTGGACGTACTCATAAGGGATTAGGTGGGATATTGGACAATCCTATGACAGAATGGATGATAATAAGAAATTAACAGATCATCGCGTATTCACTTTGCGCTAGCTCACGATAGATCGGGTTGCAATCTGTGGTTGACGACCCCGAGAAGCTCGGTGTTTGTGGTAGACTATCGGCGGGCGGTTGCACGACGGTAGTTCTCACAGTGGCCACGGTCGTGAAGTCATTCGCGGGACTTCTGTTGCCTATTTTTCGGCGAAGACGCTGCGCCGAAGCTCGGCTGCTCCAGAGCACGCTCGAAAACATCGGCGAGGGTCTGAGCGTCTTTGACAGCCGGGGACGGTTGATTGCATGGAACTCTCGTTTTTGTGAACTGCTAGAATTGCCGCCGGATCTTCCGGTCGGCGCGCCGCTTTGCGACATCCTGATGCTTCAGGCGGCGCGCGGCGACTTCGGTCGTGACGACCCTTCGGCCGAGGTCGCCAAACGCCTCGAGTGGTTCTATCGCGACGTGCCCACAACCAAGGAGCGCGTGACTCCCCGGGGACGCATCCTACAGATCAGCCGCCGCGCAATGCCGGACGGGGCGATTGTCTCGGTTTACTCCGACGTAACTGATCTCAAGGCATCCGAGCGGAAATTGATCCAGGCGCGCAGCCAGGCCGAGATGGCAAATCATGCGAAGAGTGAATTTCTCGCCAATATGAGTCATGAACTGCGTACCCCGCTCAACGCCATCATCGGATTTTCCGAGATCATCGCGCATGAGCTGTTCGGTCCGCTAGGTAACGAAAAATATTTAGATTATATGAAAGACATCCACCAAAGCAGCCTCCATTTATTGTCTATCATCAACGACGTGCTCGATATGTCCAAGATAGAGGCAGGAAAACTCGAACTCTCGAAGGAGCCGTTGAACATTCGGCATCTGATCGGCGAAGTCGTCCGCATGATGCGGGAACGGGCCGAGAGCCGCGGTATCGAGCTGGTGACGAAGCTGTCGGATAGGGAGGTAGAGATTTGGGCCGACGAACGCGCAATGAAGCAAATATTTCTGAACCTTCTGTCCAATGCAATAAAGTTCTCCCGAGACGGGGGCGAGGTCTGTATTCGCGTATTGTCGGACGAGCCCGGCCTCGCCGTCGTGGAATTCGAGGATCATGGTATCGGCATGAACGAGGAAGAACTGCAACGCGCCTTGCAGCCTTTCGGACAAGCAAAACCGTCGACGACGCGCAATTATGGCGGCACGGGTTTGGGCTTACCGATCACTAAAGGCCTGATCGAAGCGCATGGCGGCAAGCTCGCAATAGAAAGTCGCGCGGCTCAGGGAACCATTGCGCGCATCTCTCTGCCTACCGAACGAAAGCCGCTGATGGCGGGTGCTTGACACGACAGCCGTTCATGCTGTCCTCGGCGCTGCGGTTTCCGGCCGAAGCACGCGAAACAGCAGGATTCCCGGCAAAGTGAAAGCCGTTATGATCGCCATGGTTCGAAAACAGCCGGTATAGGCGGCAAAGACCCCGTAGGTCGCGGCTTCGGAGGGTGAAGGCATGCCGGCGCCCGATGCATTAAGCCCCGCCAAGGAATTGCCGTGAATTCTTGACTGCAGCACAGCTGTCATCACAGCAACGCCGGTTGCGCAGCCGAGTTGGCGTAACAGGCTGTAGACGCCGGCGGCATCGGTGCGCAGTTCCGCGCTAAGGGTGGAAAAGGCGAGCGTGCTCAGAGGGGTGAATAGGAGCCCGACCCCAATTCCTTGGATTGCGCTCGCTGCGGCCAGCCAGAGCCCGCCGCCATCGGCCGGCACCCGCGACATCAGCACGAGCGCCCCCGCGGTAATGACGATTCCGGTCCCGAGTAGCGCCCGATGATCGACCCTGTCGATCAGGTAATGGACCGCCAGCATCGTCGCCATCGTCGCGACGCCGCGTGGCGACAGCGCCAAGCCCGCCTGGGTCGCATCGTAGCCCAACGGACCCTCGCTCAGAGCCGGCAAGAATACGATGGTCGTGAACAACAGCGCGCCGACCAGAAAATTATAAAACACCGCCGCGGAGAAATTGAGGCTGCGAAACACCTGGAACCTGAAAAGGGTAAATTGCGACCGGAGACTGCGAATTGCGATACCCGCCAAGGCGAAGGCGGCAACAGCGGCTTCGGCCGCGGTCTCGGCGGACAGCGGCCAAGTCTGGCCGATCATCCGCTGAAGCGCCATTTGCAGCGACCCTACGCCGATGATCAGCAGCACGAGGCCGACGCTATCGATGCGGGCTCTGGTGGTCGGCTCGATTGTCGATGGCACCTGGCCTAAACCCAAAATCGCGATCAAGCCGAGAGGAACGTTCAAAACGAAAATCCACCGCCATGAGCTGAGGTCGGCGATGACACCGCCGAGGACGGGCCCGAGGATCGGGCCGGCCATGATCGTCGCCCCCCAGATGGCGAGCATTCGGCCGTGATCCTGCTGGGGATAGATATCGAGAAGGATGGCTTGCGCCAGAGGCTGAATAACGCCGGCGGCGGTGCCCTGGACCAGACGGAATTGGATCAACGCAACGGAGGAGGGCGCAATCGAACAGAGCCCAGAGGCGACGATGAACAGGCTGATCGATCCGATGAATAGCGGCCGCGCGCCGTGACGCCGACGCAACCAACCGGTGAGCGTGGCCATGATTGCCGATGCGCAAAGATAGCTCGTCATCACCCAGGAGCCGAACTCGATCCCGCCGCCGAGACTTTGCTCGAGCTGAGGTAGAGCCACATTGGCGATCGTCGTGTCGAAAGCTTGCATGGCGGTGGCGATCATCAGCGCCACCGTCGCCTGCCGCCGGCCCGAACTCGATTGGATGCGTGCCTCGATGCTCATTCGGCTCCGCGCTTTGCCAATCCGCTGGTGAGGGCTGCAGGGACGAGCACGCAAGCTCGCGCAACCCCGCGACCTTGCCGCTGCCCCATTTCGATTAATAATTAGCGTACGCTGCTCCGGAGACTGTCGAACAGTTGCTCCACGGAGTCAATGACCGCAGCAAAAAATCCAGTACAATTTAAGTTATATTGGCGCAATTTGATTGGGATCGACAAAACTACCATTCGTTGAGCGGTAGTTCACTTCCTGTTAATCTGCGATATATAAAGTCGGGATCTCCGGAAAATTGTCCGGATATCGCGCTGCGAGGGTTTTGTGAACCGCCTAACGATGCTTGTTTCCGCCGAGGGGACCTGGATGCTCGAGGACAGCGCCGAGTTTCGTGCGGCATTGGGGGACCCGGAGCCCGATTACGATGGCGCTGCCTTTGCCGTGAAGAACCTGGGCTTCATCAAATTCCAGATCCTTGACAATTCGATAATCGAAATCGACCTGCATCCGCGTAATGTCGAGATTCCCGCGCTGCTGGCGGTTCAACAACAGCTCTTGACGTCGCACATCAAGCTGTTTCGGTTAAGATATTTTGATGTTAGTTGGAAGTCGGAAATCATCTGCTCCGCTGAATTGGCTGTGGCACGACTCTCTGAGTTGTGCGCGCGGAGATTCGCGCTGTCGGCCGAAGATCGTTTTCTTGTCGAACCGCAGGATTATTTAAGGCTCTTCGAATCCGAGCAGGGTCCGCTTCAGCTGATGGCGCAGAAGTGGAGAATGTCGTTCGGCCATTTCGATCCCAGCGTAATCTCGTTTGCGATCAAGAATGATTTACTGTCGCGTTTGATCATCGTCGGGGTGAAGCCGCCTGGGGCCGAACCCGTATTCCGCTTCATTGGAGATGGTCACAACAATTGGCTCGATGACAACTACCATGTGAATGCGATCGGCGGAAAGGTGCAAGACCAGCCCGATAAAACCTACGGCCAATGGGTATCGCAATTTTACAAGAGCGTGGCGAGCACCGGCCAGCCGCGTTACGATTATGTGACGGCTTCGATCCAACGGCCGCCCGGCACCTATACGACGCACTACGAGAGATTGCTGCTGCCGTGGAAGACGCCTTCCGATGAGGTGCTGGTGACCTTGTCATCCCGGGGTATCGCGACGGACGCCGTTGACAAACCTTCGGTCATCGAGCCGGAGAGTTCCGTGACGAGGTATTCGGCGATGTCCTCATAAGCTTCGTTCTGAGACAAATACGCGAGGACGACCTCGAGGTCTCCCCAGGGCGAGGCGGGGTAGAAAATGCTGTGACTGGCATGCTTGTACCCGTAGCCGGCGCTGACGCCCTTTGTTACGAGCACCGGGGCGACGAGCGCGATCGTCCAATCTACCGGCCAACGCGACATTGCATAGGCTCGACCCAACCGTGCCAATAAATGAGAGAGCCGATGCCCGCGAAAATCAGGCCGTATCCAATGCGATCCGGCGCAGAACACGACCCCGCCGATGCGTCTGGCAGCTGGCGCTGTCACATTGCAAAGCTGGCCCTCGTCGTGGCCGGCATAGAACATCGAGTGCGCCTCGTCGACCAAGCTCGTTTCTGGCCAGTAATAAATCCGCCCGGCCTGCGTCAGCACGATGTCGCCTTCCTCGTTCTCGCCGGAAATCCAATAGGAGTTTTCGGGCGACAAATCGCAATACGCCGGATTGTACATATTAACCAATTTGAACCAGTTGCCGTGGGCGACTTCCCGCTCGTTCACATAGAGCAGCTCGCCGAAGTCATGTCGCAGCCGCAGACGAAGACCCATCCGCCGTGCGGCTTTGTCGCCCTCAAGAACAAATCGGGAGAGGAGGCGGGCTGGACCATGCTTGACCGTCAGCGCATCCGGTAGCCGCAGATCGTTTTCTGGGACGATATTGGGGTAGATGAGAGTCATGATCATCTCCTCTCGGTCGACCGTTAATACGGGCCGTCCCCATGCTCCAGAGATAAGAGCCAGTTGGGGATTGCTGCCGTCGCCGGCAAATCCTTTACGAACCCGAAAGATCTGCTGTGTTTTACTATTTATTGACTTAACGGTCAACCTCGAAACATGGTTAACTCAAACATAGATATTTAATTTAGTTTAATAAAATACTTTCTTAATTTAATCCAAAATCGAAGCCGGTTTTATCCTTTTCTCGTCAGACCGCCACCCCGATCGACCCAGCGGGTAATCGAGGCAGCGGACGCTCTGGTCTTTTGGGGTCATACCGGTTAACTGGGAGGTCGAGGCAGCACGACTGCAGACAAGCGACGCGAGGATCCGAATGAGCAGCAAAGACCAATTGAAGCGCGCGGTCTGCGAGACCATTGACCGGCACGCCGACACCATCATTGATCTCGGCGAGACGATCCTCCGCCATCCGGAGACCGGCTTCAACGAGGTGAAGACCGCCGCTCTGGTCGCCGATCAGATGAGGGCCCTTGGCCTGGCGCCCCGCACCGGTCTGGCGCTGACCGGCGTCAAGGGCCGCCTCGCCGGCGGCGCGCCGGGCCCCCGGCTCGCCTTTATCGGCGAGCTCGACAGCCTGCGGACCTCGGAGCACCCGCTCGCCGATCCGGTCACCGGGGCGGCCCACAGCTGTGGCCACAATGCGCAGATCGCCGGAATGCTGGGCGCGGCAATCGGATTGACCGAAGCCGGGATCGCCGGCCACCTCGCCGGCGACATCGTTTTCTTCGCCGTGCCGGCCGAAGAATTCATCGATGTCGAGGAGCGCGCGGCCCGCGTCGCGAAAGGCGAAATCGAGTTCATGCTCGGCAAGCCCGAGCTCGTCGCCAAGGGCCATTTCGACGATATCGACATGGCCATGATGATCCACACCGGCTCGCGCGATGCCGCCGAAACGCGCGCCTTTCTCGCCAAGTCATCGAATGGCGCGCTGGTCAAGCGCATCCGCTTTGTCGGCCGCGCAGCGCATGCCGGCAGCTTGCCGCAGCTCGGGATAAATGCGCTGAACGCGGCGATCATCGCGATGAATGCGATATCGGCCCAGCGCGAGACTTTCTGGGAGAAGGATACGATCCGGATCCACCCGATCATCACCAAGGGTGGCGATGCGGTCAGCGTCGTGCCGGCCGAGGTGACGATGGAAACCTTTGTCCGCGGCGGCTCGCTCGAGGCGATTGTCGATGCCAATAAAAAGGTCGACCGCTGTCTGCGCGCCGGTGCGATGGCGATGGGCGCCGAGGTCGAGATCCATACGATCCCCGGCTATCTGCCGCAGCGCAACGACGAGCGGCTGGGTGAGATCTTCGGCGCAAATGTCGAGAGTTTGTTCGGGCCCGGGCAGTTCCACATCGGCGGGCACCGCACCGGCTCGACCGACATGGGCGACCTCGCGCATTTGATGCCGGTGATCCACCCTTACGTCGTCGCCGCCGAAGGCAAGGCGCACGGCGCCGACTGGCGGATCAACGAGCCCCGGCACGGCTATCTGACGCCGGCCAAACTGCTGGCGATGACCGCGATCGACCTGCTCCACGGCGATGCTGCGCCGGCGAAGCAGATTTTGGCGCAGTTCAACCCGGCGATGACCAGGGAAGCCTATCTCGAGTTTCAGCGCAGCCTGTTCCGCACCGAACGGTTCGACTACCTCGAGGAATGAGCCCGGCCGGCCTAAATTCGCCGGATAAACTCGATTGGGTGCCGGGGGCGCGTTGTGCTCAATTTGACGGCACAGCGGGTGGAACAATTTGTTACGCGGCGGCGCTTCACTTTTGCTGCGTTCCGGAGAAAAATCCTCCCCTGACTGGAATGGCAGCAAGGGCCGCGAGTTAAACAGTCAGGACCAGCCGCCCCGCTCGCCGTGGGCGAGGGCAGTCGTGAAACGTGCGCAGCTCGGAGGTGCGGAGAATGCCTTTCGACGGAATAGACGCTTTTGACAACCACCCGATCGCCAAACTCGGCGCGGTGGAGCGCATGCTCGCAACCGAGCAGCAATGGTGCAAGGGTCGGTTGCGCGATGCCCATGGCCGTCATTGCCTGGTCGGCGCGATCGAAGCGGTAGGAGGCCGGCAGGTGTTGCAAAAGCCAATTCTGCAAGCCGCTAGGGAAGTCAGCGGCAAGCGTTATTGGCGGATCGAATTCTTTAACGATGACCCGCGCACGACGCATGCCGATGTGCTCCAGGTGCTGCGGCGCACGCGGGAAAACATGATCGACGGGATGATCTGCAGCTTTGACCGGCAGCCGCGGCATCGAAGGTGGCTACACGCGTTGCGCGCTCTGTGCTCGCGGGGGAGCTTTGAGGCTGAAGCGATTTCGTCGGAGAGCACCGCCAGGTTTTCTCCCGGCGAACCTCTTGCTCTTTGCGGCGAACCGGAAGCCAGCGGCGAGACCGATCGCGTGTTGGAGTTCCAGCACTAAGCTGCCTTCGGACGCCTTCCGCGGATCGGCGTTCGAGAGATTAGGAGATCATCGCCGCCCAGCCTTGCTTCGCGGGATCGGACACTGCATTGATTGCCGTGTGTTTGCCGGCAGCAATAGGCAACGAGAATGCATAGTCTGTGGTCGGATGCGGAAGCCGACCGGCTGATCGACCGCTATGCCGCAGCAGGAGTCGGACGCGATGTCGCGCTGCGCGTCTATACCTCGCGTCTCTTGGGCGGCGAACCGAAGCTGGTGTTGCACGGTGGCGGCAACACCTCGGTCAAGACTGTAATGAAGGACCTTCTCGACGAGGAGGTCGAGGCGCTCTGCGTCAAGGGCAGTGGCTGGGACATGGCGGCGATCGAGCCGGCCGGTCTCCCCGCCGTGCGGCTCGCGCCGCTGCGCAAACTGCGCGGGCGCGAGGCGCTTTCCGACGAGGAGATGGTGCGGGTGCAGCGCGCCAACCTGCTCGATGCCGGCGCCCCCAACCCCTCGGTCGAGACATTGCTGCACGCCTTTCTGCCGCACAAATATGTCGATCATACCCATTCGACCGCGGTGCTGAGCCTCGCCGACCAGCCCGACGCGGCGGAGCGTTGCTCCGACCTATATGGCCGGCGAATGGGTCTTGTGCCTTACATCATGCCCGGTTTTCTGCTCGCGAAGAAAGCTGCGGAGGTCTTCGAGGCAGATCCCGCCGTGGAGGGACTGGTGCTGTTGAAGCACGGGATCTTTACGTTCGGCGATACGGCGCAGGAGGCTTATGAGCGCATGATCGCGGCGGTCTCGCTCGCCGAAGGGCGGGTCGCGCACCGCCGCAAGACCGTGTTTGCCGAGGCGTCGCTGCCGGATTCGCTCGCCGGGGTTGCGGAAGTCGCGCCGATCCTGCGCGGCGCCTGCGCAATAGCCGATCCGGCGGGTTCGGGCTCGTACAAGCGCCTGGTCCTCGATTTTCGCTCGAACGCCGCGGTGCTCAATTACGTGAACGGGGCCGAGCTCGGGCGCTACGGCCGCGCCGGCGTGGCAACCCCGGATCACACGATCCGCACCAAGAACTATCCGCTGATCGTGCCGGCGCCGGAGGCGGGTCAGCGCGACGCCTTCCAAGAGGCGGTGCACCAAGCGGTCGCTCGCTTCGTCGCCGACTACCATGCTTATTTCGCCCGCCACAACGCGCGCCAAAAGCCGCCAAAGCGGGAGCTCGACCCGATGCCGCGGGTGGTCCTCGTGCCGGGGCTCGGCCTTTTCGGGCTCGGGCGCAGCGCTCGGGACGCGCGGATCGCCGCCGACATCGCCGAATCCAATGTCGAGACAATTACCGATGCCGAGGCGGTAGGCCGGTTCGAGCCGGTCGGCGAGGCCGACCTGTTCGACATCGAATACTGGTCGCTGGAGCAGGCCAAGCTCGGTCAGAGCGCCGACAAGTCGCTGGCCGGACAAGTCGCGGTCATCACCGGCGGCGCCGGTACGATTGGCCTTGCGACGGCACGCGCGCTGAGCGGGGCCGGCGCCGAAGTGGCGTTGTTCGACATTGATGCCGAGGCCGCCCATGCTGCCGCGAGAAAGCTCGGCGGCGCGGCGCTCGGGATCGAATGCGACGTGACCGACCGGGCGACGGTGCGCCGGGCGTTCGATCGCATTGCGATGCATTTCGGCGGCGTCGATATCGTCGTGTCGAACGCCGGCGCCGCCTGGCAAGGCCGCATCGGTGAGGTCGACGATGCCGTGCTGCGCCGCAGTTTCGAGCTCAACTTTTTTGCGCACCAGAGCGTGGCGCAAAATGCCGTCCGCATCATGCTGGCGCAAGGCACCGGCGGCTGCCTTCTGTTCAACGTGTCGAAACAGGCGGTCAATCCCGGCATGGATTTCGGGCCCTACGGGCTGCCAAAAGCGGCTACCCTCGCCCTGGTGCGCCAATATGCGCTCGAATACGGCGGGCACGGCATTCGCGCCAACGCGGTAAACGCCGACCGCATCCGGAGCGGGCTGTTGACGCCGGAACTGGTTGCCGCCCGCGCCAAAGCCCGCGGCGTTGACGAAGAGCGGTACATGACGGGCAATCTTCTCGGCCGCGAGGTCACCGCCGAGGATGTCGCTCAGGCCTTCCTGCACCATGCCGTGGCGCTGAAGACGACCGCCGACGTCACGACTGTCGACGGTGGCAATATTGCTGCCGTTCTGCGCTAATCGACCGATATAGGCGATCGTGGCAGACGTTCGGATCAGCGCCGGTCCGTTCGCCTTTACGGCGCGCTTTGAGCGCGCCATGGCCCCGCGTACCTGCGACAAATTCGCGAGCATGCTGCCCTACCGTGAGCGCCTCATCCATGTGCGATGGAGCGGCGAGGCGTGCTGGATCCCGCTCGGCGATCTTGATCTCGGCCTCGGCTACGAGAATGCCACAAGCTATCCCGCGCCGGGCCAGCTCCTCCTCTACCCAGGCGGCGTCAGCGAGACCGAGATCCTGCTCGCCTATGGCAGCGTCCGCTTCGCCAGCAAGGTCGGGCAGCTCGCCGGCAACCACTTCCTGACGATCGTCGCGGGAATTGAGCAGTTGCCGGAACTTGGCCGGCTCACCCTGTTGCAGGGAGCGCAACCGATCGCGTTCGAGGCGCTCTGAATCAAGGGGTAACCGGTGGGGTCTCTTGCCCCTGGGTTCCCGCTTTCGCGGGAATGACGAACCAATATGATCGGAAACTGGTCTAGTGCCGCGAGCTTGCACGGTAGTAGGGCACGTGGGTTTTGGGATCGAAATATCCGTCATAGAACCGGCGGACATGCGGCAACAGCGCCTTCGACAGCCCTCGGCGCTCGACCTCGTCCTCGGCGAGGGGGCGCTGCAATGATTGATGCAGCTCACGTAGTGCGGCGTCCCGGTCAACGCGGGTGAACCGTCCGTCCTGGTAGATTATCTCGCCTGCCACCATGACAAGGTCCACGGCGTCGGTGCACCCCCGCTGGACCACAGCGTCGAGCACCGGGGTTTCCGGGTCGAGATAGGGATAGGCGATCTTGTCCCAGTCGATCAGGACGAGATCGGCGGCCCTGCCGACCGCCAGGCTGCCGATCCGGCCGCCAAAGGGCGTCGTCATCGCGCCGCCAGTGGTTGCAATGCGCAGAACCTGGCCGACGCTTGGGACATCCTCGTCGTCCATTCCCGGCACGCGATGTGCGCGCAATACCATGCGCATTTCCTGCAGCATGTCGCGATCGTCGTTGATGCCGGCCTCGTCGAGGCCGATCGCAGTATTGATGCCTCGCGTCTCAAAGAAATTGAGCGGCGCAAGACCGCTGCGCAGGCGGAAGTTGGAGCTGCAATTGTGGCATATATGAGTGCCGGTCGCGGCGATGCGGTCGAGATCGGCTTCGTTGAGCCAAACCCCATGCCCCAATGTCAGCCGCGGCCCGAGGAACCCAAAACGGTCGATGAAATCGAGGGCAGTGCCGCCACCGCGCCGGCGGGCATACTCCTTTTGATAGGCGGTCTCGACGAGGTGCATGTGCATCGGCGCATCGTAGCGCTCCGAATAGTCGGCGAGCATCGTCAGCGCGGCGTCGGAGCACCAATGAAGATTGGCGGGAGCGAGCTGGATCTTGACCCGTTCCTTATCGTGATGCTTGGCGCGGAGCTGTTCAAAGAGCGCGCCGTAATCGGCGAGCGACACTTGAAAGCGCGCGAAGTGGCGCTGCATTGCCGGCTGTAGCTCCGCCGGCAGGCTTGCCGTGAATTGCTTGTCGTCCTGGTAGACGAGCCGGTTCTGATCGCGCAGCGCGAAGGAATAGGACACCCGCATGCCGATGTCCTCATAGGCGCGGATGACTTCACCGGCACCGGCCTCGACCGCGGCAAGCCCGCCCGGGAGCCAGCCGTGCAGGTGCTGCACGGTCGTGATCCCCGACGCGATCATCTCGAAAGCGGAATAGAGGGTATCGAGATAAAGATCGACTTGCCGGGTTACCAGCCGGGTTACGAACCACAGCTCGAGCGGCATGTCAGGCGACCCGTGCTGCACCGGCGTCAGGCCGATATGATGGTGACCGTTGACAAACCCCGGCAATACGACCTGCCGCCCGGTGCCGATCACCGGCACATCGGGATGCCGTGCCGAGAGCTCGGCAAAGGCGCCGATCTCGGCGATGACGCCATCGCGCTGCAACAAGGCGCCGTCGTCGATCTGCCGCCAATGGCGGCGGGCGGCGGGTTCGGTGATGACGGCAAGGCCGCGGATGATGCTGGAAGGCATGTCTTCGCTCCTCAGAGCTGGCGGGCAGCCGGGATCAGCACTGTGCTTCCGAGTTTTTTCAGCTTTTCTCAACAAAGTCACCCGCACACTGCCTCGTTGCGCCCCAATGCAGAGGATAAAATGCGTGTGATCATCCCAACGCTGGTCGGTTTGGTAGCTTTGGCCGCCACGTCAGTGCAGGCAGCCCCGGTCCCAACCAACCCGCATCACCACTCAAAATGGCACGAGACGCCGACGCAGAACGTCCGCAAAAGCCAGCAATACGATCATCTCGTAAGCACCAACAGCAGCTTTCGCGCATCCCGGATGAGAAAGGAATGCGGGCCGATCAGAGATGCCGCGTTGCGTGCCGACTGCCTCGGGTCCTTCAGTGCCTATGAGCCGCGGTAGAGTACAGATGTTGTCGGTCGCCTTACCAGGATGGCCGCAGGCGCCCAGCCGCAAGCCGGGCGCAACCCCGTAGGCCAGCCTCTGATGGGTTGACGCCGACCGCGGGAAGGAGCCCCGGGCTCAACGTCTGGGGCTTCTCAACATCGCTTCGTAAATCGCACCCGACGACGGTATTTATTCACCACCAGGCAAGAGGCCAAACTTTCATGCCTTGCCGTCCGCAGCGGCGGCAGAGGCATATCTGGGCATACCAGCCGGCGCCGAACTCATCAAAGCCCTCATGCGCGGTATCCTCTCCGCAATCTCGGCAGAAGCGGCGGAACCGCTCGGGTCGGTCGCCGGACAGAGTTGCGCTGCGCCGAGCGAGGTCCGAACCTGACGACCAATCTCCGAGCGCGGCGAACAAACCCTGCAAGCGGTTTAGACGAACCCCGCCGACCGGAGCGCTGCGGTGTCGCGTCGAGGCAAGACCAACTCGGTCGAGAAAATGACGAAGGGTGAAAGGCAGCGTGGCGCGGGCGATCATCTCGTCCTCCTACGAGGCGCCGATATCGTTGCATCAAACATGCCAGCCGAAATGCCTACGCCATTCCGTGCATTCTGGTGCTCAAATCCAAATTTTGATGGACACCGGATCGGGCAATTGCATCGGCCTTGGGCACGGGCCGGACAATGTCGTTAACGACGGCTACCGTCGAGCGGCGACCAGCAGAAATATCGGCCGCTGTCGTTCATCGGCGAGGGCCGGCCGTGCCGCGATCTGTTCGTCCGTCGGACCCCATTCCTCGATGTGCGACAGCGCGAACCCCAGCCGCAGCAGCAAATTGAGGTACGTCGCTAGCGTGCGGTGCTGCTTGATCACATCCTTAGCGAGCCAGTCCGTCCTGCGGGGTCCTTCGCAAAGATAGCTGTCGACGGGCCACGTTTTGCGGCCATCCCCGCCGACTGACCATCCCGGCCGCGTCGGTGCGGTAAAGATCGGGTGCTCGACGGAAAAGACCAGCTGCCCGCCCGGGGCGAGAGCGCGATGGACCTTGGCCAGAAATCCGCCCAAATCCTCGACGTAGTGCAGGGCGAGGGAGCTGTAGGCGAGGTCAAAAGCCGTCTGGGGCAGCTCGGCGTTCTCCATGTCCGCCCTGAGGTAGCTTATCGCCGCGTCTGTCGTGGTGGCTCGGGCCCGTGCCAGCATCTTCTCCGACACATCGATGCCGAGGACCGCAGCCGCTCCTTGCTGCCGCGCCCAGCGGCAGAACCAGCCGAAGCCGCAGCCGAGATCCACCACTCTGAGGCCCCGCAGCTCGGGAAGCAGGGCTATGAGAGCGGGCCATTCGGCGGCGCCGTCCAAACCCTCGACCGAGCGGCCCAATCGACTGTAGCCCTCGAAGAACTCCGGGTTGTCATAGATGTTCTGCGTCATCGCCTTTGCGGTAAGCTGGCCACCGGGAGAAGCGGGGATATGATGATTTCTCCGAAACCTATAGCATGGACGCCTCACCGCCGATGAACCGACGTGAATTCGTAAAGACTAGCCTAGCCGGAGCGGTAGCTTTGGCGGCCCCGGAAATCGTTCGCGCCGAAGCTCGGACGACGATCAACTTCGTACCGCATGCCGACCTCGCCTCGCTCGATCCGGTCTGGACCACCGCCGATATCACCCGAAATTTTTCATTGGCCGTCTACGACACGCTTTACGGCTACGATGCGGAATTTAAAGCCCAGCCGCAGATGGTCCAAGGCCACACGACGGAAGATGGCGCAAAGCAATGGGACCTTACACTACGCGACGGCTTGAAATTTCACGACGGCGCGCCGGTCCTGGCGCGCGACTGTGTCACTACGATCAGACGATGGGCCAAGCGCTATCCATTGGGTCAGGCGCTGATGGCCCGCACCGACGAGCTCTCCGCCGTGTCCGACAGGGTCATACGGTTTCGTCTCAAGAGGCCGTTTCCGTTGTTGCCGGAGGGATTAGCCGAGCCCTCTTGCTCGATTATGCCGGAGCGTCTGGCTAACACCGACGCCTTTGAGCAGATAAAGGAGGCAATCGGTTCCGGGCCATTCAAATTCGTGGCGTCCGAGCGCATACCCGGTCAGCGCGTCGTTTTCGACAAGAACCCGGATTATGTCCCGCGCGCCGACGGAAAACCGAGCTTCAGCGCCGGTCCCAAGGTGGTCTATGTCGACCGCGTCGTGTGGAATTTCGTGCAGGATCCCTCTACTGCCTCGGCGGCGCTCGCGCAGGGCGAGATCGACTGGTGGGAAAACCCGACGATCGACCTTATCCCGCAGCTCAAACGCAGCAAGGATCTAGTAATCACGGTCAAGGACCGCACGGGTGAGATCGGTTGCCTCAGGTTCAACCATTTATATCCGCCATTCGACAATCCGGCGGTTCGCCGCGTCGTGCTGTCCGCGATGGACCAGAATGAGATCATGACGGCGGTCGCCGGGGCCGAGCCGAGTTTGATCAAGACCGATGTCGGGCTCTTTGTGCCGGGCACGCCGATGGCGAGCACTGTCGGTGTCGAGGTCACGCGAGGGCCAAAGGATCTCAACCGGATAAAGCAAGAGCTCGCCGCCGCAGGATATAAGGGGGAGCGGGTCGTCGTCCTCGCCGCCTCGACCATTCCGGTGATTTTCGCCGAGGCGCAGGTCGCCACTGACGTACTGCAGCGCATCGGCATGAACATCGATCTGCAGACGATGGAATGGGGCAGTGTGGTCGCGCGGCGCGCGAGCCGCGAGCCGCCCGACAAGGGCGGGTGGAACATCTTCTATACCTATCTCGGCGGCATGGGGAATATCTCGCCCGGCCCCGATATCGCGATCCGTGCGAGCGGCGCCGATGCGTGGTTCGGCTGGCCCACCGACCCGAAAATGGAGGCATTGCGGGAGGCTTGGTTCGATGCGCCGGACCTCGAGGCGCAGCAGAAAATCTGCCGCGAGATGCAGGAGGAATTTTGGCAGAACCCCACCTATGTGCCGCTCGGCATGTATGACCAGCCGGTTGCGTTCCACTCCGACCTGCAGGATGTCCGCGACGGCTGGCCGCAGTTCTACGGCGTGCGGCGGGTGTGACTGTCGGACGAGCCCCGCTATAGCATCATCCGATCAGGTTGCGCCGGATCTCGTCGCCCCGTGAAAAGCGGGGAGTCCAGAGCCTGCCCCTGGCTCGGACAGGGGTATCGGTGAGTTCGCTTGCCCCTGAGTTCCCGCTCTCGCGGGAATGACGAACCAATATGATTGATCGGAAACCGGTCGCACACATCTCGACCGAATTGGGGCTGTCGTTGCGAGGAGTGCGCTGCGCGACGAAGCAATCTCGACCGAACGAGCGCACAGTGGCCCGAGATCGCTTCGCTCCGCTCGCGATGACGATTGGGGTTAGAGGCAGTCTGATCGGGTGGAAACTCCCCATCGAACGAATCCGGAACTGTGGTAAACTCCCGCCCACAAGAGGAAGTCTCGGCCATGGCGCTCGTCGGCTCGATATCGCAGCAGATCTGGGACATGAAATATCGCCTGAGGTCCGCTTCGGGCGAGGTGATCGACAAAACGATCGAGGATACTTGGCGGCGGGTGGCGGTAGCGCTCGCCGCGCCCGAACGCGACGCGGCGCAATGGACCGAGCGGTTCTACGCGGCGTTGACCGATTTCAAATTCCTGCCGGCGGGCCGCGTCGTCGCCGGCGCCGGCAGCGCCCGCTCGGTGACGCTGTTCAACTGCTTTGTGATGGGCACGATCCCCGACGACATGGGCGGGATCTTCGCGCATCTGCGCGAAGCGGCGCTGACGATGCAGCAGGGCGGTGGCATCGGCTATGATTTCTCGACCCTGCGGCCGCGCGGCGCGCCGGTCAAGGGCGTGGGCGCGGACGCTTCTGGGCCGCTCTCCTTCATGGATGTGTGGGACGCGATGTGCCGGACGATCATGAGCGCCGGCTACCGCCGCGGCGCGATGATGGCGACCCTGCGCTGTGACCATCCCGACATCGAGGCCTTCATCGAAGCCAAGCGCGAGCCGGGCCGGCTGCGCATGTTCAACCTTTCTGTGCTGGTGACTGACGCGTTGATGAAGGCGGTCGAGGAAAATGCCCCCTGGGAACTCTCCTTCGGCGACCCCGATGGCGCCAAGACCACGTGGAAGGTGCTGCCGGCGCGCGAACTGTGGGACAAGATCATGCGCGCGACCTACGCCTATGCCGAGCCGGGCGTGATCTTCATCGACCGCATCAACCGGCGGAACAACCTCTATTATTGCGAAGAGATTACCGCGACCAACCCGTGCGGCGAACAGCCGCTGCCGCCTTACGGCGCGTGCCTGCTGGGCTCGATCAACCTGGCGAGCCTGATCGAAAACCCATTCACTCCCCCTAATGGCGCCAATGGGGCGCAACTCGACCTGGAGCGGCTGCGCCGGCTGGTGCCGGATAGTGTCCGCATGATGGACAATGTCGTCGACATCTCGCTGTTTCCGCTGCCCCAGCAACAAGAAGAGGCGCGCCAGAAGCGCCGCATCGGCCTCGGGGTCACCGGCCTCGCCGATGCGCTGATCCTGTGCGGGCTGCGCTACGGCTCGGCCGCAGCTGTCGCGGCGACCGAAAGCTGGCTCGGCACGATCCAGCGCGAGGCCTATCTCGCCTCGACGGCCCTCGCGGCCGAGAAGGGCGCGTTTCCGCTATTCGACCGCGAGCGGTATCTGGCCGGCGAGACGGTGAAGGGCCTGGACGAGGAGGTACGCACACAAATCGCGCAGCATGGCATCCGCAACGCGCTGCTCACCTCGGTCGCGCCGACCGGCACGATTTCGCTGTTCGCCGATAATGTCTCCTCGGGCATCGAGCCGGTGTTCAGCTTCCGTCACACGCGTAACGTGCTGATGCCCGACGGCGCCCGCCGTGAAGAGGACGTGACCGATTACGCCTACCGGCGGTTCCGCCGGTTGAAGGGCGAGTTCGCACCGCTGCCGGACTATTTCATCGATGCGCAGGCGCTGACCCCCGAAGACCACGTCGTCATGCAGGCGGCAGTGCAGAAGCACATCGACAGCTCGATTTCGAAGACGATCAACGTCCCGGCCGAGATCCCGTTCGAGCGGTTCAAGGATGTGTATCTGCAGGCCTACGCCCTCGGCTGCAAAGGTTGCACGACCTATCGGCCCAACGAGATCACCGGGGCGGTCCTGGCGGTGAGGGCCGAGACGCCGGCTGCCGGACGGGAAGCCGCACGACAGCAGGAGCTGCCGCTGCCGCCGCCTGTGCCGGCGGCGTCCCCTAAGCCTGCCGACATTTTCGAGGCGGGCGGCGTCGTCTACATGACGCAGCCGTTGAGCCGGCCGGAGGCGCTGCCCGGGCAGACCTACAAGGTCCGCTGGCCGGACAGCGAGCACGCGCTCTACATCACGTTGAACGACATCGTTCAGGACGGCCGGCGCCGGCCTTTCGAGGTGTTCATCAACTCGAAGAATATGGAGCATTACGCGTGGACGGTCGCGTTGACCCGCATGATCAGCGCGGTGTTCCGCCGCGGCGGCGACGTGTCGTTTGTCGTCGAGGAGATGAAGGCGGTGTTCGACCCACGCGGCGGCGCCTGGATGGAGGGCAGATACGTGCCCTCGCTACTGGCGGCGATCGGCGACGTCATCGAGCGCCACATGATTGCGATCGGCTTTCTGCCGGCGCGCAAAGAGCGAGCCGCAGTTGACGAACAGAAAACCGCCGTTGGCAATCCGCTAATTTCCGACCAGCGACCCCTCACAGCGCGCATGGCGCAATGCCCGAAATGCGGCGAGGCGGCACTGATCCGCATCGAAGGCTGCGACCAATGCACCAGCTGCGACTATTCCAAATGCTGGTGAAGCCGAATTGCTATGCAGATGCTCAGCGTTCACCGGCTTTCGATTCTGAGGGAGAGTCGTCGGGTCTCGAGGCGTTGAGAAAGGTGGAAGCCGGTTGGAATTGCACGGGAGATAATCCTTGCTCCTGGCGGTAGCGCAGGAAACGGTTCTTTTCCGCCTCTGGGGGTGGCGTCTGCTCGCCATATCCAATCGCTTCGAGGTGACGCAGATCCTGGAGTGGAGAAAGATCAATAATTGGTTCGTCGGGAAGGCTGATGAACTGAAGTACCGACAGCCCTCTTAATGGCTCGATGTTTTGAACCTTGGTTCGGGACAGCTCGAGCCTTTGAAGGGACCTTAGGTCGATCAGGGGCCAAATATCCTGCACTTTGGTTCCGGACAGATTGAGCTCCTCAAGCGCAGTCAATCCTTTTAGCGGATCGACACTTTTGACCTCTGTCCTGGAAACATCTAGGATCCGCAATGCCATAAGGCCGTTCAGCGGTTCAAGATCCTCCACTCTGGTCCCTAGCAATTCAAGTTGCTGAAGCGCGGTCAATCCCCTAAGCGGATGGAGGCTGTGGACCTTGGTCCTATCCAAGCCGAGGGTTTCCAGCCGAGTGAGCCGTTCCAGCGGTTCTAGGTCGCGCACCTCGGTCATAGAGAGGTCGAGGTATTGCAGCGCCGTCAACCCCTTTAGCGGGGCGAGGTCTTCAACCCGGGTCCGGGAGAGTTCGAGCCTTTCCAACGCGACTAGACCAGACAGTGGGGCAAGGTTGGAAATATCAATGGGTTTCAGTTCGGGACCCCATTCGGTCGCTTTGATAACAACTCGATGAATCCGGCTCGACAACTTGCTTAGAGCCACAGCGGTCTTCGCGAAACTTTCGGGAGTCAACAGATGATTAGCTTCGACTTCCAGCTGCTCGCCCTTGGGCATCACGGACAGACCTAACCCCGTTAGTTCGGACGATATCTGGGTTTGGTCCCATCTCTGTAAACCGGTCGCGCTCACGGCGCCCGTCAGCGTTATAGCCAGAATCACAGGCGCCGCGTAGAAGGCGCCATGGCGCAGCACGTTACGCCGGCGCCGCCCCAGATAGCGGGCGACTGCGCGAGCGATGAAATCGTGTGACAGCTCCCAGACGCCTTGCGCCGGATCCAGTGGACGCGCCAGTGCCGCGGAGCCGAGACCGTTCAATACAGCGCGAACTTCACCGCGACGCATGCCGGTCGCAGTGACGAGCTCGCGCTCGGAGCGTGGTTGCTTGGTGCCTTGCTCTGTAATCAAACATTCCAGAATGCGCGGCGCGAAGTCGCGGATGGCAGGCTGACCGACGGTTTGCTCGATATAGCGGCGTACCAGCTGTCCTGCATCGAGCGACAAGGCCGTGCCGTGGTTTGCGGCCAGTACGTAGCCGACAACATTCAAGGTGATCGGCCGTACTAGGCCGGGGGTTTCGTCGAGTTCGGCGGCGGTGCTCAGCAAGCGGTCGAGGTCGTTTGCTTGAAGATCGAGGCCTGACCGGTTCATGAAACCGCTGGCCGCGGCAAGAGTGAAACGCGCGACCTGGTACAAATTGTCGCCATTTCGTGGGAGCGGTAGGCCGATATCTTCCAGAAAGGCTTGATAGTCGCTGCGCAGGACAACCAGCAGGCCTAATCCCTTGATTTGAGACCTGGAAAGGTCGGCCACCAGCGCGGCGAACTCCCGCTGCTGTTCCGGCTTGCCTAGGATCACAAACTCCTCGAACTGATCAAGGACGAGCAAGAGACCCGCAGGGGCCCGGCGCGCCGCCGTTTGGATCATGTCACACAGATTGCCCCCCGCCAGTCGCGACCGCCGGGTGCCCGACCCTTCCGCCAAAGCGGAACGCAGGGCAGCTCCAGGATCCTGCCAAGCGCGGGCCTCGATCACGGTCCACCCCCGCTCGCGCAAAGTCGGCAGAACGAATGCGTTCAATAGCGAGGTCTTGCCGGAACCGGAATCGCCAGTCAGGTAAAGCGGCACATTCGCAGACCTTTCGATCCAATCCAGCACCCTCACATGTGCCCGATCTGCGCGGTCGAACTTCTTCTGGTCGTCGGCGGTATCGAGATAGGGGCCGATACGGAAATAGCCCGACTGTTCCGCGCCGTCGCGCGTCGCGAGCGTCTTTAGTGTGCGTTCGGCCGATTTGGCGCGCCATTCGTTGAATGATTGTGCTGCAACAGTCAGGAACGGAAGCCCGAAAACGACCCCATCTTGGTACCAGGAGTGCGAGGTGAGCCCGAGTTTCTCGCCTACCGCCGTGACGCCATGAATGGGGCCGAAATATTCAAGGTAGGCCAGCGTCAGCGACAGAGCCAGCGACAGCAGCGCGGCCGTGCGTCCGAGCAGCTTGCCGGGCAGGAAGCCGCGGATGGCTTTGAGGTCTTCGGTCGCGATCTCCGGCAGTTTCGCGGGATGAGCGCTAAAGGCTAACGTGTCACTCATTGCATTTTCATCGCAGCGGCATACCCTAACGCACGCGCCAGCAAGCTGGAAGGATCTTTCCTGCACGGGCGAACCGGTATGGACGCGCCTTGCTACATTGTTCTACTGGTCACGGGAGGGCCCTATAGAAATGATCCGATTTTCCGATGACGCCTGGCAGCGCACCGAAGCCTTGCGGGAAGCGATCCATCGGCTGCCGTTCAACACCGAACTCGCGGCCGGCTTGCTCAGCCGCGAGCGCTTTCAGACCTATATCGTCCAAGACGCGATCTATCTCGGCCAGTTCTCGCGCGCTCTAGCGATCTCGGCGGCCAAGGCCCCGGATACGCGGACGATGCAGTCTTTCGCGCAATCTGCACTGGGAGCGATCGCCGTCGAGCAGGCGCTGCACGGCCGCTATTTGCGGGATTTTGGCGTGGACCCGGCGGGCATTACCGATGCCGAGCCGTCGCCGGACTGCCTCGCCTACACCAGTTACTTGATCGCGGCGGCCTACCATCACCCTTGGGAAGTGTTGGTCGCTGCCTTATTGCCCTGCTTTTGGATTTATTGGGATGTCGGGTGCGCGATCGCTCGGACGGCCGCGCCGCAGAATCCGTACAAGGCGTGGATCGACACCTATGCCGACGAGCGCTTTGGCGAGGCGGTACGGACGGTCATCGCGATAACCGATCGGGCGGCCGATGCCGCGACCCCGGCAACCCGCGCCAAGATGCTGGCGGCCTTTACCCGCGCCTGCCAGTATGAATGGCTGTTCTGGGACGGCGCCTACCAGCGCCGCGGCTGGCCGCAATTCGGCTGAAGGCGGGCGTCGCATGAGGGAAATGTATGATGGTCGAAGAGACGCGCTTACCGGTGGATATCGACGCACAACCCCTGGTGCAGGCTGCGGCGACGCTACAGCCGGAGCTCCGCAGCCACCGTGAGGAGATCGAGCGCGAGCAGCGCCTGCCGAAAGCGTTGGTCGAACAGTTGCGCGCCGCCGGCTTCTACCGGATGGTCATCCCGCGCGAGCTGGGCGGCCTAGAGGTCGACCCGCTGACCTACCTGCGCGCCGTGGAGCTCTTGGCCGAAGGCGCCGGCTCGGTCGGCTGGAACCTCGGCAACGGCGGCGTCGGCCAGCTCGTGACGCTCGGCTTGCCCGAAGAGGGCGTGCACGAGATCTACGGCAAGCGCGCCGATACGATCATCGCCGGCACTGCAGTGCCGGGTGGCGGGCAGGCGGCGCCGGTCGAGGGCGGCTACCGCGTCAGCGGAAGGTGGCAATTCGGCACCGGCTGTCAGGAGGCGAGCTGGATGCTCGGCAGCTTCCAAGTGCTCGGCAATGACGGCCAGCCGCGCCGGCACCCGGAAGGCGGTTCGCTCTACTGGCGCGGCGTGTTTGCGCGCTCGGAAGCGGAGATCGTGCCGGGCAGCTGGGACGTCACCGGATTGCGCGGCACCGGTAGCTTCGATTGGACGGTCGAGAACATCTTCCTGCCGGAGCGGCGGACGATGCCGCAAATCGGCATTCCCCTCGAGAACCAATGGTCGCGCTGGCCGGGGGTCACCTATCAATTGCCCGTCCAATGCTGGGTCGGGCCGCATCACAGCGCGGTGATCACCGGCATCGCGCGCGCCGGCATCGATGCACTGATCGGGCTGGCGGGGGGCAAGCAGCCGCGCGGCCGCCCCGTCGGGTTGCTCTGCGACAACCCGCAGGTGCAGGATGCTGTTGGCAGGGCCGACGCGATCCTCAACGCTGGGCGCGCCTACCGCAGCGCGATGATCGCCGAGCTGTGGAACACGGTCGCTTCCGGCCAGGAGACCACCCTCGAGCAGCGCGCCCGCTGCCGGCTGGCCGCGGTCTACGCCGCCGATTGCGCGCGCGAGGCGATGGACCTGGTGTACCGTCACGGCGGCAGCACGTCGTTCAAGCGCGAAAGCCGCCTCGCCGAGTGCTGGCGCGACCTTCACACCGTCGGCCAGACCGTCACGCTCGCGCCGGAATGGTACCCCATCGGCGGGAGGGTGTACCTGGGAATCGACCCGGGCCCCCGCCTGCGCTAGCGTCACGCGACGCAGCGGCCGCCCACCGAGGGGCCCGGCTGCCAGCAATGGCGGTTAGCCGGCAGCTGCCGACAATATGCGAGCAAGCGATGATTGACCTCAACTCGCTGGCGATATTTGCCAAAGTTGTCGAGACGAGGAGCTTCTCGGAAGCCGCGAAGCGCCTCAAAATGCCGATCTCTACCGTCAGCCGGCGCGTGGCGGAGTTGGAGGATCAACTTGGCGTCGGCCTGCTCGAGCGGTCGACGCGGAATTTACGGCTGACCGATATCGGTGCAGAGGTTTTCGAGCGCGCGCAACACAGCACTGAGATCAGTGAGGCCGTTGGCAGCATTGTCTCCAATCAATCATCTACGGTCTCGGGCGTATTGCGGCTGTCAGCGCCACCGAGCATTTCCGATACGCTGCTGGTGCCGCTGGTCACCGCATTCCAGGCTTCCTACCCCGATATACGCGTGCAAATCCTGGTAACGGACCGTTTCGTCGATCATATCGCCGAGGGGGTGGATCTGGTCTTCCGTCTGGGCGCGCTCAAGGACTCGTCGCTGGTTGCGCGGAAGCTATTGACATATCGCCACCAATTGGTCGCCAGCCCGGCCTATATCGAAAAGGTTGAATCGCCCGGGAAGCCGCAGGACCTCCCTAGACTGCGGCTGCTGAGCTTCTCGTTCTGGAGGCCGGAAAACAGCTGGACCTTTGTCGACAAGAACGGTGTTACCGAAAGGGTCTCGTTTCTGCCGTTTCTGTCGATGAACGACTATGCAGGTCTCGCTTCCGCGCTGCTCGCGGGCGTGGGCGTCGGCGAGCTGCCGCCAGTGGTGCAGCCGGATTTGGTGCGCGACGGTCGGCTCATCGAGATTATGTCCGAATGGCACTTCCGCACCTTTGACCTGTCGATGCTTCACCCGGGTAATCGACACTCGCGCCCGGTGCGCATGTTCAAGGAATTCGCGGCCCAGATGGCGCCAACGCTCTTTCCGTCGCTGCCGACCTGAACGCCGACCTCACCTGAGGCCGTGGGAGCTTCAGCGAAACGGTCGTCAAACTGAGTGGGACGACATTTCCAAAATCGGGAAAGGTTTTCCCGATTTCACCCGCTAGTCGCACCCGCGGGACGCGGCCAATATTGCGGCGACGAAATTATTCACCGCTCGGGCAGGCTCATGAATGCCGACGAAACCGTTGTAGCCTCGATCTTGAGGGACTACCAGACCGCGTTGAACGGCTCCGATACGGAGGCGGCGCTGAGACTCTATGCGCCAGACGGCGTGTTCATGCCGCAGCATAGCCCCTCAAGCGTCGGCACCGCCGCGCTGCGCCAAGCGTATGACGCTGTATTCGCGGCGATCAAGCTCACCGTTCAGTTCGAGATCGCCGAAATTTGCCAGATCGCACCGGACTGGGTGTTGGCGCGAACAAATTCTGCCGGACGCGCCAAAACCAATGCAACCGGCGCCGAGGGCCCAGAGGCGAACCAAGAGCTTTTTCTGTTCCAGAAGATCGGTGGCGCCTGGAAGATCGCGCGCTACTGCTTTTGCACCACAAATCCGCCGCGCGCATGATGCCTAAATATGGCCAAGGGATGCGGGGGTCCCCGTGGCGGGGCTGTGTGGACAGTTTGACACACGAACAAGGAGCGCGCTGCGATGAGAAATTTCCGTACTGAAATCTGCGCCGCCTCGTTTCTGGCGGCAACGAGCTCCGCCGGGCTCGCGCAATCGCCGTCGGGCGCTGCCGTCCCGGTTACCGTCGACAACTACAACCGGGCCCAGTCAGACGTCTATTTTGGCCAAACCGTCAAAGCTGGCGCCTTCGGCAAGTTCCGGCATGGCCGCCAGTTGGCGCCGATCGTCAGCCGCGGCATAGTTCGCCCCAACCGTGACACGCTGTATTCGTTCGCGGTGTTCGACTTCGACGCCGGTCCGGTGACGGTCACCTTGCCCGATGCCGGCAAACGTTTCACGGTGATGCAGGTAGTCAACCAGGACCAGTACACCCCGGCGGTCTTTTATGGCGCGGGCAGGCACACCCTGACAAGGGAGGGGATCGGTACGCGGTATGGCATTGTCGTGGTGCGCATGCTGGTCGATCCGGCAAACCCGCAAGATGTCCAGCAGATCCACGCCTTGCAGGATGCGCTCACGGCGAGCCAACAAAGTCCCGGCACATTCGAAATCCCCAACTGGGATCAGGCAAGCCTCAAGAAGGTGCATACCGGGCTGTTGCAGCTTGGGGAGACGATCTCCGACACAAGGCGCATGTTTGGCGCCGCCGAGAATCAGGTTGATCCGGTGCGTCATCTGGTCGGAACCGCATTGATTTGGGGCGGCCTTCCCGAGAAGGACGCCCTCTACCTCCCGGTCGCGCCGGCCCAAAATGACGGCGCCACCGTCCACAAGCTCACGGTCAAGGACGTGCCCGTCGACGGCTTCTGGTCGATCACCGTCTACAATGCCGAGGGCTATTTGGAACCGAACCAATACAACGCCTATGCCGTGAGTAACATCACCGCAAAAAAGGACCCGGACGGCTCGGTTGCCATCCAGTTTGGCGGTTGCGACGGCGAAATTCCCAATTGCCTGCCGATCATGAAGGGCTGGAACTACACGGTGCGCCTCTTTCGCCCGCGACCCGAGATCCTCGATGGCACATGGAGCTTCCCGGCGGCGCAACCCGTGAGTTGAGCCGGGATATCACAGTTCAAAGGAATGCTGTTTTCTCGGTTGATCGTACGGCGAGTTCGCCTGGTCAGCGGCCTCCTCCTGCTTCTCTTCGTCGCCGGGCACCTCAGTAACCTCGCGTTGGTCAGGTGACGAGCGACCTTGTGGCTCGGTTCAGCTCCGACTATGGGCACGTCCTCGCCGTTTACTGGCGATACGCGCCGCTCTTCGCGCTGCAGCAGGTCTTGGTGGTAGTGATCGTCTGGGCTCACGGCACGATTGGTCTCTATTCGGCGCTGGTGTTGAGGCGCTCCTGGCCGCGACTGGCGCCAATCGTGGTCCCGATACTCTTCGCGATTCCGATCTTTGCGCTTTTGGGGTTTGCGCATGCCGGCGAGGCCGGCGCGCCACGCAGGATCGCGGTCAGCTGCGCAAGCAGTTCGGCGTCGTCTTTGTCCGGCATCTGCGATCGTCGATGGAGCACGTCGCAGCATAGACGATCACGATTTCGCTGGCTATGCGGTCTGCCCGCTCAGAAATCGCCGTAATAATGCAACAGCTTTATACAACACGCCAACTACCTGAGATGTCGAACAAATTACTGTCTCAGTGTGGTGAACTGAACGACCGCAATGGGTAGGAGAGCGGAAGTTCGGTTGTTATGAACATGTGGCCTTGGGTGACTGCTGGACGTCGCCCGGTGCGGGGCTTAGCATTGGCCGATCCATTACCCGAGGACCGTGGCATGCAGCGGTCGTCGCGCGTCGACTACGACGCGATCGCGCCACTCTACGACAGCCAGTCGCATCGCGAGAAATCGCCCGATCCTGCGCTCGCGGCGTTCCTCGCTGAGCGATCGGCGCTGGGAACAGCACTGCTCTTGGACATCGCTTGCGGTACGGGCAACCAGCTGGTCGCCAACCTGGCGATCGCGCCGCGTGCGAGGATGGTCGGGCTCGACGGGTCGCTCGGCATGCTGCGCCAGGCGCGCGCCAAATCAGGGGAGATCGGCTGGGTCCACGGCGACAGCTCGGCATTGCCGTTCGCTTCCGGCACGTTCGATTTTGCCAGCTGCCAATACGCGCTCCACCATTTCCGCGACAAAGCGGGAATGGTGCGCGAGGCGTTTCGAGTGCTGCGGACTGGCGGAGGCCTGGCGATCTTCCACATGTGTCCGCACGACAGCCTGGATTGGCTTTATTACGACTATTTTCCGGAGGCGCTGACGCGCGACCTCGCCGATTTTTGGCCGCCCGAGGCGATCGTGGCGGAGATGACGGCGGCCGGTTTTGCCGACGTCCTGGTCGATCGCGATCATCGGCGCAACGAGCGTGACCTGGCGACGTTTCTCGAAAGGCTGCGCCGCCGCGATCGCAATTCGCAGCTTCTGACACTCTCGGATACGGCGTACGAGGCTGGATTGCGCCGCCTGGAGAGCGAGCTGGCCGATCCAAGCGCACCGCGTTCCCGCGCCGATCATTTGTGTTTCGTCACCATTCGCGGCGACAAGCCGAAGCACTGAGCTGAAGGGAGAACCCGTGACCCCGGCCGCGCGCTTCCGCGAGCTGCTCCTTCGCGATGGGACGATCGTCGTGCCCGGCGCCCCGGCGGCAACGCGCGGCTTGGGCGATCATCTGCCCCAGCCAGTATAGGCCCTCTTTACCGCCGCCCGGTTCGCACCGGACTCCCGGCCGGGGGAAGCGAGATTGGAACCTGTATGGGGCTTTTCCTGTCAAGTAGTCGTTTTTGGTTTGTTGCCGGTTCTTTGTTCCGAGCGGAAAAGCCGTTCTTCGTCCCGTCGCCTGCGATCAGGTTCGCGGAGCGCGCGGAAGGGGTCAAGGGACCGAAACGGTAGCAAAGCTTGGCGGCTCGCCGCCTAACGCCGCTTGTGTTTCGCAGCGCCTTGACGCCTGAGCACGCGGAGCGATGATGACCTGCGACAGGGGCGTTTTGCAGAGCTTCAGCGTCTGACGGTGCCTGTCTATCTGTTCAGGATCGAAGGATAGGTCGTCCGACAATGCGCATAGATAGAGGTCATAGGTAGTCGTATCATTCATCGACCGCTGCGCCCGAACGGTGGATCTCGGTAGCCTGTAATGTCGGCTCCATCACCCCGGCGACACTGTTTGCAACCCGGTCCTGAAGTTCGAACACGTCTTCGAGCGACCGGTCAAAACGATCAGCCCAGAGATGCGCGCGACCTCCCGAGCAAGACGTTCGAGGGCTCCCGGCGCGCCGGCGAAATAGGGCCCGTAATCGATTACCGGAATCTCACCGGCCGCCGCTTGATGATCCCTGACCCCTGCTCTTTGATAAAGACGCATCCCCTTTTCTCCCGACCGCGCCGTATCACTTTATAGCCGTCGTCCGTTCGACTGCGCCACCCAGCACTAGCGCGGGCGCCAAGTGAAGACGGAGGACATCGCGAAATTCCACACCGAGCCGACAACCGCTCCCGCGACGCCCGCCAGCCACCAGGTGTGGCTCGAGGTGAACGCGTAGGAGGCGACCCCGACATTCGCGATCGCGCCGATCCCACAGATCAGGTAGAAAATGGCGAGGCCGCGCACCAGTCTGAGCCCGCGCAGCCGCTGATCGCGGTAAGTGAACTGATTGTTCAGGACGAAATTCGAGGTCATCGCCACCATTGTGGCGATGGCCTGTGACGCGCTGAACCCGAAGGCCAGTAAGTTGAGAGCGGCCCATAGCGTGGCGAGATGCACGACGAGGCCTAACCCGCCGATCAGGCCAAAAAGGGCAAAGCGCACGGGAACGAACCGGCCGACCAATTTATCGGCGAGCAGCATCCCGTATTCCCACGCGATCATCGTGTCGAGCTTGCTTTCGCCGTGCTGCCGCTCGCGGAAGCTGTAAGGAAGTTCCTTGACCCTGGGCGGCTCTGGCGACGAGGCGAGGAGGTCGAGCAGGACCTTGAATCCCTGCCCGGACATACGGCGCAGCGCGGTTTCGAATATTTCGCGGCGGCACATGAAGAAGCCGCTCAGCGGATCGGCGACATCAGCCTTGCAGATGATGCGGGCGAGGCGCGTCGCCGCGCCGCTCATCCGGACCCGGCCGCTGCTCCAATCGCCAACCCCGCCGCCTGCGACATAACGGCTGCCGACCACCAGATCGACCGTGCCGCTGTCGAGGGCTTCCAACATCTTTGGCAACAGCCGCTCGTCATGCTGTAGATCGGCGTCCATGACGGCGACATAAGGCGAGGCGCAAGCGAGCACGCCTTCCATGCAGGCGGTCGCAAGCCCGCGCCGGCCGATCCGCTGCAGACAGCGCACCCGCGGATTACGCCGCGCGAGGTCTCGGACGTGCCCGGCCGTGCCGTCGCGCGAGTCGTCATCGACAAAAATTACCTCCCATTCGGAATGCGGCAGAGCTGCCGTCACCAGGGCCAGCAATGGTTCGATGTTCTCGCGCTCGTTCAACGTCGGGATAATGATGCTCAGTACTGTCGTAACCGGCCGAGAGGCGGCGCTCTTCGGTTCCGCATTGAGAACTGCGACATCGTCCATCCGCTTCTCCGCCACCGCCCGGCTCGTCAAAGGGACCGGCCGAGAAGCTTGATCTGCATCGCCGGCGCGACGCGTCCGCGCGGGACCTCTTCCTTCATGCGATAGATGACGAGATCGGCCATATAGCCCTTACCATAATTGGCGGTCATCGGGATCCGCTCAACTTCGGAGAACTTATCCGAGCCGAGCGCTTCTTGCAGCGCTTTCACCGAGGCGAGATCGTCGTGATAGCGTGTCTGATAGACGACATACTGGACGTGCAGGTTGCGAAGCGTATCGGTCAGCTCATCCGGACCGATCACGTTCTCCTTGAACCCGTGCTCGAGATAGACGGTAACGTCGCTAAGCAAAATTTTGTCGAGGCGGATGACCCCGAGATCCCGGCGTCCGGAATAGGCACGCATCCCGTAGACAAAAGTGCCGTCGCGCGACCCCCAAAAGGCGACATTGGTCTCCGGCGGCGCCAGTTGCGCCACACTTTCCGCAGCTTCGCGCGTACCTGCAACAGCGGGGACGGTCCCCGTTGTCAGCGTCCATGCCAATATCGCGGCTGCAAATACCAAAGAAACTGCATAGCGAAAACTTACTTTGGCGAGTGTTCCGTCGATTAGCAGCACTGCCGCAAGGGCGAGCGGGTAGGTGATGAAGAGGATGTGCCGCGGCTCTTTGACCGCAACCATCGAATAGAACGCATAACCGACGAGCAGCCAACTGCCGAGAAAAATGGCGTCGGCGCGCGCGAGCCGCAGGGCCGGCGCGAACGGCAGAGCCAGCACATAGAGGCATGCAAGGGCCAGAGTCGGCCAAGAAATCACCGACGGCATGATGCGGGCGTAATAGGTCAGCTCCGCGATATTCCAACGAGACGCCTCTGCACCGGAGAACGCTGCCGCTTGATCGAGATTGTAGCTGCCGAACGCGAAAAAGATGCCGACCAGCGGCAGCAACAATGCGGCACCCAGCGCGGCTGCTTGCAGTACTGCGCGCTGGCGAAAGACGCGCCAGCCATAAGCATATAGCAGCGAAATGGCAATTGGCACGACGAAGAAGATGGCGTTGTATTTGGTGTAGGCTGCGGCCACCGCGCAGATTACCGCTCCGAAGAGGGGCCATTTTTGCCCGCTCTTCAAATGGCGCACGAGGAATTCTGCGGCCCATACGAGAAACGCGTAGGCCGGCACGTCGAGCATGATCTGACGGCCCCAAAAGGCCATTTCCGGCGCGCCGAGCAGCAGCAGGGCCACGGCGAGCGCGGGGGGCGGGTCGAGCCAATGTCGCGACAGGCGAAAGGCTCCCCAAGCGAGAAGGAACAGAAAGGCCAGCTCAGTCAGCAAGGCTGATGCTTCGGAGACGCCGAAGACCGCATAAACAACTGCCAAAATTCCGTAAAATAACGGGGGGTAAAATAGGATCGTCAGTGCCGGCCACTGGCGATAATAATCGTAGGCAAACTCAATCGGGTGACGCCAAGGAAGCTGCTGGATGAAATCGAGGACAAAAGCACCGTTCAACGCGTGGCGCGATGCGTCCGGCCAATCGATATCGCCGCGCCTTGGGAGGTCGAAATACATCCCCATCGTGATCGCCAATAGGATGAAAATATAGGTGCGATGGTCAAAAGCTGCGGTGCGCCAACGTTCTATATTCAAGCGAAATAGGCCGCGGCCGAGAGTCAAACCCGCACCTCGCCGTCCTCAACCAGCATAGCGATCAAACGAAACGCCGGCGCTGGCACTTACCCGAAGGATCGACACATTCGGCAGGAGAAACGGACTGGCGTAACTCGTTGGCGCTGCCTTCCTGAACCAGTCTCATCCGACTACAGGAAAACAACGAAATGGTCAATCAGCTGCATCGCCGTACCTAATCCTGCAATTGGTCTGGGCGTGCCGTGGAATACGCAGAATGCCTGCGTGCACCATCCGGGATGAAACAGCCGATGATTCCGTAGAGTCAGGCGCGGGCTCCGCCCGCCAGCCCGGAACCTATGAACACGGACCTCGGAGAAAGGGCTCATAAGCCGGTGTTCATGGTTTCCGGGCCCGGCCTACGGGCCGTCCCGGAAGGACGAATTTGCCGCTGAAATAACAGCGGCTTTTCAACCGGCCGCGGGGGCACTTACATGCTCGGGACGAAAACCGAGGCCGATGAGGCGGGCGGGGAGCCGCCGCAGAAACGGCATCCACCCCAAGAGGCGAACCAGGAATGGCGGCGACATCTTTGCGGTGCTCGCCAGCACGCGGCCGATCACGCGGTTCTGCAGGACCATTTGGAGCCGCTGGGTCGCTCGCGTCGGAAACTCGCGGCGGCGTTGCACGGCTTCTAGATCCCGCTGCGAAACCGAACCCTGGAGAAGCCGCGGGGTGAGAATGTTCGCGGCGGCGACCGCGTCCTGGATAGCGAGGTTGATCCCGACGCCGCCGATCGGCGACATCGCATGAGCGGCGTCGCCGATGCACAAAAGCCCGGGCCGGTGCCAAGCGCGCAAGCGATCCACCGATACGCTCAACAGTTTGACATCGGACCAATCCCTCAGTTCGTCGACTCGGTCGCGCAGGTAGGGAGCGAGACCCGCGATCTCCTGCCCCAGAGCCGGCAAGCCACGCGCACGGATCTCATCGAACCCGCCTTTCGGGATGACGAACGCGCATTGCCAGTAATCTTCGCGGTTGAGCATCACAAAGATGCGGCCGGTGTCGATCCGCCCGAGGATCTGTCCCGGATCGCCAGAACGGCGCGACAGCCGCATCCACAACACGTCCATCGGCGCGCCGATATCGAGGACATCTAGACCGGCCCGTTCGCGCAAGGTGGAATGGCGTCCGTCGGCAGCGACGACAAGATCCGCTCTGACCCTGATCTCTCCGCGGGGGGTCGTCGCCAGCAATCCGGTTACAACCCCGCTGTCGACCGTAAGATCGCGGGCTTCGGCCTCCATCTTCAGCTGGAAGGCCGGAAATCTCTTGGCATGCTCGGCGAGAAAATCGAGGAAATCCCATTGCGGCATGAAGGCAATGAACCGGCAATGGGTCGGTAGATGCGTGAAATCCGCTACTTCGACAGACTTGTCTCCGATCTGCGCCCCGAGCCTGCGGACTTCCTGGTGCGGGCGCTGCAGGAACTCGTCGAGCAGGCCCAGTTCGTACATGATCTCGAGCGTCGAGGGGTGGATCGTGTCGCCGCGGAAATCGCGCAGGAAATCGGCATGTTTTTCGAGAACGAGAACAGAGATCCCGGCCCGGGCGAGCAGGAAACCGAGCATCATGCCGGCGGGACCCCCGCCGGCAATGCAGCAGCGAACCGAAATCTCGGGATCCATCATGACATCCTACCTAACCCCGCTCCAGCGGATCCCATGTTACATAGGAGGCGGCAGCGGGAAGTGGACCATCTGGGCTGATTTCAGCTTTTCCTGCCGCGCCGTCTCCTGTGCCGTGACGTAATCGCGGTAGGCCGCGCGGTCCGCGTCGGCCACGGTCGCTTGGGTTGGGACAGCACATACAGTCGGGCAGCGGGTGACCCCTCTGGTGCTTAAATAGGCGGCAACTGCTGCTTGGTAATCGGCATCCGACATCGCGAATTCTCTTGTTGGGTGAACGACGCCCTCAGATAGCGCGAGGCCGGTTAATGATGGGTTTAGAGCAATACCTCTAAAAAAGTTTGAGAAAAGCCGGGGAACCCCCGTGACTCGGCTGGCTTTTCGCGCGGTTCTCGACGATATATGCGAAGTGGGGGGATTAGCCGGGCGAGGTTGGACCTTGGTCCATCCCGATTGCATAGTGAGATTTTGGGGCGTGCGGGGCAGCATAGCCTGCCCGGGCCCCGACACCGTTAGGTATGGCGGCAACACCTCTTGCGTCGAGGTCCGCTGCGGGGACCACCTGATGGTATTCGACGGTGGAACCGGCATCCGCTTGCTGGGCAATGAGCTGATGGCCGCCGGAAAGCCCGCCAAGCTCGATCTCTTCTACAGCCACACGCATTTCGACCATATCTGCGGATTGCCGTTTTTTGCGCCGTGCTATGACGCGCGCAGCCAAATGCGTATCTGGGCCGGACATTTGAACGGCAACAAGGGCATCGAGGCGGTGCTCAACAAGATGATGATCGCACCGCTGTTCCCGATCCCGATGGGCATCTTCACCGCCAAGATGAAATTCATCGATTTCGCCGCGGGCGATGTGCTGACCCCGCATCCCGGTATCGTGCTTCGGACGGGCCCGCTGAACCACCCGAACGGCTCCACCGGCTATCGCATCGAGTACGCGGGGAAGGTCGTGGCTTACATCACAGATACCGAACATCGTCCTGGCGGGCGCGACCCCAACGTCCTCGCCCTCATCGAGGGTGCCGAGGTGATGATCTATGACGCGTCCTATACCGACGCCGAATTTCCGACCCACAAGGATTGGGGTCACTCGACCTGGCAAGAGGGGGTGCGCCTCGCCGATGCGGCGGATGTGAAGACGCTGGTTATTTTTCACCACGATCCCGGCCACGACGACGACTTCATGGATCAAGTCGCCGCCGAAGCAGCAGCGGCCCGGCCCGGTACCATCGTGGCACAGGAGGGTCTCGTACTGCGACCGTGACAAGCTGCTGAAGCGATCGGCTCGGTGATGCCTGATCAGTTTTGTGTCGAAATCGCGCCCTCGCATCACGTCACGGCCTTAGGGTATCCCGCTGCAGCGGGGAACCGGGCCGGCGTGACACTGATCCTCGGACACGGAGCGGGAGCCGACCAGAAGAGCGGCTTCATGGTCGCGTTTGCGAACGCGCTGGCGGAACGCGGGATGGACGTAGTCACGTTCAACTTTCTCTACAGCGAGCACCGCCGTCGCATTCCCGATCCGAACGCCAGATTGGAGAGCTGTTGGCGCGCCGTCATCCAAACCGTACGAAGCCGGATGACCTCAAGCGCCGATAAGCTGGCGCTTGGCGGCAAATCGATGGGCGGGCGTATCGCATCGCAGGTCGCCGCGGGCGACACCGGCGATTTGGCCGGGTTGGTGTTTCTCGGCTATCCCTTGCACCCGCCTGGCAGGCCCGATCGGCTGCGCGCAGCGCACCTGCAAGATGTGAAGGCTCCCATGCTGTTTGTGCAAGGCTCCCGCGATGCCTTCGGCACGCCCGCCGAGCTGGAGCCCATCATCAGCCAGCTCGAGCCACCCGCCGATCTGTTCGTGGTCGACGGCGGCGACCATTCGTTCAAGGTTCAAAAGAGCATCGGGGTCAAGCAACAGGATGTATATCGCGCCATCCAGGATCGGATCGAAACGTGGCTGCGGCTGATTGTAGCCAGCCGAGGTTAACGGGTCAGGACAGCGCGACGAGGGAGGGCGGGACGGCGCCGCGCAGCAGCGCCTTGCGGGCCTCCCATTGAGTGGCGGGGTCGAAGGTTTCAAGGAACTGCGTCTCGCCGCCGGCGAATAGCGCTACGGGCAGACCGTCGCGGTAGAGTAGGCGGTTGCCGGTCAACGCGGCGAGCTTCGGCCCGGGGGTCAGGATGCCGACCAGGTTCAGCGGGTCGGCGCCGGAGAGCGAGACCCAGCTGCTCGAAAGAGGTTTGCGGCGAACCTCCCGCAACATGCCCACAGCTTCTGTGAGCGCGAATTGTTCGCCGGAGAAACCCGCGACAAACCGGCCGCCGCGGATCTCGCCGCGCGCCTCCAGCCGGCGGTAGACGCGCAGCAGGTCGCGCCATGGCGGGAGCCATGGAGCCTCGCGCTCGATCAGGCGCCAGAAGATGACGCCATAACGGAGCAGCAACGTCCGTGCGAGATGCTCGACCGCCTCGGGTCTGGCTTGCACCTGCGGCTGAAGCCGGCGCGCAAGAGCCCAGCGGCCGGCGCTTTCCATGCCGAACATCGTCGTGCGCCGCCGCGCTCCGGCAGCGGGTTTGCGCAGCAACGCGCGCAACCCGGCAAAGCTGTCCGAAGTGACGATGCCGAGGGCCACCAGCTCGCCGAGCGCCTCCTCGACTTGCGGACGCAACAGGCCGGTGCCTTCGACCAGCTCGTCGAAGAACGATGCGCCGTATTGGCGAATAACGTCGACGACGGCCTGCGCTCGCGAAGTCGGGCGGGCTGGCTCTTCGATCGCCGACAGCGATGCCCAAAGCGCCGCGTGGCGCCGCGCCAACAGAGCAATCGGGGTCGTCCGGACGGGGCTCGCGCTGCGGTCGCCGCCGTTGCGCGGCCGAAGGCGAGCCCAGGCGATCCGACCGGCCAGGCACTGATCATCGAGCCAGGACGGCTCGTAGGAATCGAGGCGTGCCGGCAGGATCTCGGTTTCCCAGGCACCGGCCGGGGCCTCGAAACCTTCGAGCTGCCGCACCAATACTTCGAGGGCGTCCGGCCCCTCCATGCGGGTATCGGCCGTCACCCGCTGCCAGCCGAGCAGGAAACGCAGGAAGTCGCGGGCGGCCACCGGCTGGATCTCAGCGCGCAGCCGGTTGACGGTATACCGGTGAATCCGCGCGAGCAGCCGGCGCTCGCACCATTCCTCGGCCTCCGCGCCCGGCGTAAAACGCCCGCGCATCGCAAAGCCTTCGGTTTCGAGCGCCGTGAGCGCCGCCGAGATCTCCCGTGGCTCGATCCCGAGCGGCGCGGCGAGCGCGGTCTCGGTGACCGGCCCCAGCCCCTCCAGTCTCCCGCGCAGGATCTCGACCAGCGCCTCCTCGCGCGACCAATTTCGCGTGCCATGGGATTTGGGCGGAGTGATCGGCGGGTCGATTCCCATTCCGGGCCAGCACGCTCGAAACTGCGGCACTCGCTCGGCCGCGATCCAGACTCCCTCTCCGCCCTCGGGTGCGGAGAGGGTTGGGGTGAGGTGGGGGAAGGCCAGACTCGCAACTATGGGGGGACCCACCTCACCCTCCCCGTCGCTCTCGCGACGGGTCCCCTCCCTCTCCCCCCAATGGGCGGAGAGGGCCACCACGGCAACCCGGTTTTCCCGGGCGAGCTCGAAAAACCAATCCCGCCATTCCGGCTGCGCTTCCTCCACACTGAGAAAACCGAGCCAGGCCAGCGCGTCGTGCAGTTCGTCGGGGTTCGCGGGGTCGGGCCACGCCTCGGCGCGCACCCGCGCGATGGCTTCGGGGTCGAGCCGCCCGATGTCGCGGGCCTCCTCGGGCGCGAGCCAGCGGCGGCTGATGACCGCTTGGGTGCGGCGCTCTTCGAGCGGGGCGTCGTCGAGATAGGCGTAGGGCCGGGCGGACAATACTTCGAGCGCGAGAGGCGAAGGCTCGGTCAAATCGCGCGCAACGACCCGGATTTCACCCGCCTCGAGCCGCGCCAGCAGCCGCTGGAGACCCGCGATATCCATCGCCTCGCCAAGGCAATCTGCGATCGTCTGCCGGACCAGCGGATGATCCGGGATCTCGCGCTCGCCGACCAGGTTCTCGGCACACGCAACCTGGTCGGGAAAAATCGCTGCGATCAGGTCTTCGGCAGCCATGCGGGCGAGCTGCGGCGGCACCTTCTTTCCGCCGCGGAACCGCGGCAGCGCCAAGGAGACCCCGGCCACCCAGCGCCAGCGGGTGATGAACATCGGCGCGTCGAGCAGCGCTTCGATCAACAGCTGTCTGATGCTCGCGGAATGCAAGTAGCGCGGCACGTCGGCAAGATCAAAGCTATGCGCCCGGGTCAGCGACAGCACGATGTTGTCCTCGGTCGCCGCGGCCTGCAGCTCGAAATTGAATTTACGGCAAAACCGCTTGCGCAGCGCCAGGCCCCAGGCGCGGTTGAGGCGGCTGCCGAACGGCGAGTGGATGACCAGCTGCATGCCGCCGACTTCGTCGAAGAAGCGCTCGATGACGAGCGTGTCCTGGGTCGGCAGCACCCCCAGCGCCGCGTGCCCCGAGGCCAGATATTCGACGAGTTGGTCGGCCGCGGGTTCGGCGATCCCGATCTCGTCCCGCAGCCACGAAAGGGTATTTCCTCCGGGTAAACGAGCGGCGAATTCAGCGCGCAGGCGAGAGACAGACTGCGACAGCTCGTCAGTGCGGCCGGGCGCTTCGCCGAGCCAAAACGGAATATTCGGCGCCATGCCAGGCGCGTCCTCGACGCGCAATGTGCCGCGCTCGACGCGCATCACGCGGTAGGCGGCATTACCGAGCTGGAAGATGTCGCCGACCATGCTCTCGACCGCAAAGTCCTCGTTGACCGTGCCGATGATCTGGTTCTCGGGCTCGAGCAGCACCTGATAGTCGGCATTGTCCGGGATCGTGCCGCCGGAAGTCAGCGCGGTCAGCCGAGCGCCGCGCCGGCCGCGCAGCTTATGGTTCACCGCGTCGTAGTGGATGAGAGCACCTCGCCGGCCGCGGCGGGTGCTGAACCCGTCGGCCAGCATCGTCACCACGGCGGTGAAGTCCTCGCGCGGCAGCGCGCGGTAGGGCCAAGCGCGGCGGATCAGCGCGTAGAGCTCGTCCTCGTTCCACTCCTGAGCGGCAACCTCGGCGACGATCTGCTGCGCCAGCACATCGAGCGGCTGCTCCGGGAGGACCAGCCGGTCGAGTTCCCCGCGGCGCACACTGTCGAGCAGCGCCGCGCATTCGACGAGCTCATCGCGGGACAGCGGGAAGAGGCGGCCCTTCGGGGTGCCGGCGACCGCATGCCCCGAGCGCCCGACGCGCTGTAGGAAGCTCGCGATCGAGCGCGGCGAGCCGAGCTGGCACACCAGATCGACATCGCCGATATCGATGCCGAGCTCGAGCGAAGCGGTTGCAACCAATGCTTTCAACGCACCGGCTTTCAGCCGCTGTTCGGCGTCGAAGCGCTGCTCCTTGGCGAGGCTGCCATGATGCGCGGTCACCCGTTCGGCGCCGAGCCGTTCCGACAATTGCCGCGTCACCCGCTCGGCGAGGCGGCGGGTGTTAACAAAGACCAGGGTCGTGCGATGCGCTTCGACCAGCTCGGCCAGCCGGTCGTAAACCTGCTGCCAGACTTCGCCTGACATCACGGCTTCGAGCGGCGAGGAAGGAATTTCGAGGGCGAGGTCCCGCACCCGGCGATGGCCGGTGTCGATGATCCGGCACTCGGCATCGGGCCCGACGAGAAATCGGGCCACCGCCTCGATCGGCTTCTGCGTCGCCGAGAGGCCGACACGCAGCAAAGGGCCGCCGCACAGCGCGGCCAGTCGCTCGAGCGAGATCGCCAGATGTGAGCCGCGCTTGTTCGGCGCCACGGCATGGATCTCGTCGACGATGACCGTGCGCGTTGTCGCCAGCATTTTGCGGCCGGATTCGGAACCGAGCAGGATGTACAGCGATTCCGGCGTCGTCACGACGATATGTGGCGGCGTGCGGCGCATGCGCTCCCGCTCCCCCGGGGCCGTGTCGCCGGTGCGCACCCAGGTACGGATGTCGACTTCCGGCAGCCCTTGCCTCTTCAGAGCTTCGCGGATGCCGGCGAGCGGGGCTTCGAGGTTGCGCTGAATGTCGTTGGACAGCGCCTTCAGCGGGGAGATGTAGACGATCTGCGTCTCGTCCGCGAGGCCGCCGTCCACCCCCTGCCGAACCAGAGCATCGATCGCCGCGAGAAAGGCGGCGAGCGTCTTGCCCGACCCGGTAGGTGCGGCGATCAAGGTATGCCGACCGGCTTGGACCGCTGGCCACGCCTGGGCCTGCGCTGTGGTCGGCGCGGCAAAGCTGCGCTCGAACCACTCGGCGACAGCAGGATGGAATAGGTGGGTCGGGTTCACCCTAGGAGAGCTCGCCGGGTGCAATCGGATCCTGGTGGCGCGCCCATTGCTCGGGTAATCGGGTCAGACTTATCATCAATATGATATAGTTAGCCCATCGGGATAAGTCGGGGGCCGCGGGCTACCATTATTTTTTAAGCTCGCGCTGCCGCTCCGCGCCTCCATCCATCATGCGTAACCCGGCGAGTGGGGTAAGCTCGCTTCGACCCTTGGCGCACCTAGCCTAACGCCGCCAATGCCGGCGACGCGGGATGTCCGGTACCACTCGTAAGTTTGGCGTATTCCCGCCTCGAGGCTGATGCTCGGGCGCCAGCCGAGCGCGGTCAATTTGGAGACGTCGAGAAGCTTGCGGGGGGTCCCGTCCGGCTTTGAGGCATCGTAAATAAACCGTCCCTTAAAGCCGACAACAGCGGCGATAAGGCTGGCGAGTTCGGCGATCGTGACATCGGTGCCGGTTCCAATGTTGATCGGCTCCTCGTCCGACCAGGATTTCATCAAAAACACTACCGCGTCGGCCAAGTCATCGACATGCAGAAACTCGCGGCGGGGCCGGCCGCTGCCCCAGATCTCAACCGTATCCCGGCCTTCCCGGACGGCTGCGTCTATCTTGGCGAGCAGGGCCGGCAAGACATGAGCGGAGAGCAGGTCGAAATTGTCGCTGGGGCCATAAAGATTCGTCGGCATGACCGAGGCGAAATCGCAGCCATGCTGGCGGCGATAGGCCTGGCACAGTTTGAGCCCGGCGATTTTGGCAATCGCATACCACTCGTTGGTTGGCTCGAGCGAGCCAGTCAGCAAACAGCTCTCCGGCATCGGCTGTGGCGCGAGTCGCGGATAAATGCAGGAGGAGCCGAGAAACAACAATTTTGCGACGCCGGTGCGCCGAGACGCTTCGATCACATTTATCGCGATTGCCAAGTTGTCGTAGAGGAAATCGCCGGGATAGGTGTTGTTGGCATGAATACCGCCCACCCGCGCCGCGGCCAGCAGCACCGCCTCCGGGCGATGCTCGTCGAACCAGCGGTTGACTGCCGGCTGGTCGCGGAGCTCGACCTCATCGCGGCCGACGGTCAAAATTTGGCATTCCTCCTGCCTGAGGCGGCGGATCAGCGCCGAACCGACCATGCCGCGATGGCCGGCGACGAATATGCGCCGTGCGCTGAGGGGAAAGAGCGTTGGCGACGTCATGTCTCTAATCCCTTCCCGCCACCGCGGCGCCTCGGGCGGTGTCGGTAAACCCAGCCTCATTCACGGTCCGCTCGCGGCGCGCGAGTTCGATATCGTGCTCGACCATCATCTTGACGAGCTCCGCGAAGCTAACCCGCGGCTTCCAGCCGAGAACGTCGCGCGCTTTTGTTGAATCGCCACACAAGGCATCGACCTCGGTCGGCCGGAAATAGCGGGGGTCAACCTCTACATGATGCCGCCAATCGAGGCCAGCCGCCGCGAAGGCGAGCTCGACCAGATCGCTCACGCGGTACGCCTTGCCGGTCGCTATGACGTAGTCGTCGGGGTTTTGCTGCTGCAGCATCAGCCACATCGCCTCGACGTAGTCGCCGGTAAAACCCCAATCGCGCTTCGCTTCGAGATTTCCAAGATAGAGCTTGTCCTGAAGACCTTGGGTGATTTGGCCGACCGCGCGGGTAATCTTTCGCGTGACGAAGGTCTCGCCACGGCGAGGGCTCTCATGATTGAATAGAATACCGTTGCAGATGAAAAGGCCGTGGGCTTCGCGGTAGTTGACTGCAAACCAGTGCGCCGCCACCTTGCTCACGCCATAGGGACTGCGCGGGTAAAACGGCGTCCTTTCGCTTTGCGGCGGCGGGGCGGCCCCGAACATCTCAGACGAGCCGGCCTGATAATAACGCACCGGGCGGCCACCATGCAGGACATGGTCGCGCACCGCTTCGACGAGCCGCAGAGTTCCGACGGCGACGACCTCGGCAGTATATTCAGGGATATCGAAGGACACCTTGACGTGGCTCTGAGCGCCGAGGTTGTAGACTTCGTCGGGGTTCACTGTTTCGAGCACGCGCCGCAGTCCCGTACCGTCGGTGAGGTCCCCGTAATGCAAGGTCAGTCTGGGGCCGACGAGATGGGGATCGTGGTAAAGGTGATCGATGCGATCGGTATTGAAGAGGCTGGCTCGCCGCATCAGGCCGTGCACTTCGTAACCTTTCGCGAGCAGGAACTCGGTAAGGTAAGAACCGTCCTGCCCGGTTATGCCGGTGATCAACGCCCGCGTTGCCATGGGTTGAAGTCTATCGCCCTTCTGTCTCTAGGTCATTCTGAAAACGACCTCGCGCTTAAAGTCAACGTCAGCAAGGCTCGCTGAGCTGGTGTGACCAGGATCCGTGAAACCGGCTTTCCAGGCCGCTGGGCCTGCGGGCGGGCATGACGCGGCCGCGATCCGCTCTGGATGGGACGGTTGAAGATCGCGCCGAACCGAGCCTATGGTCGTGTCGCGACGAGCCATCGGCTCGGTGCGAGGCGCAGCAGACTTGCTGCAAATTGCTATATGAGGCTGTGAGGGCGGGGTGGCTTGGCGAGTTCAGATCCCCTTGAGAATAGCAGAGTTGTGCCGAAAGGCGCGCCGCGAGGTTCCGGGTGCAAGAACCGGATCGAATAGGGAGGACGCTGTATGCGCATGGATCGGCACCCGCATGCTAACCCGCCTAAGCTCATTGAGAGACTTTTACGAAGCATACTTCAGTTCGGGGAAGGAAGCCCGCGTCATTCAGGTCGGAGCAAACGATGGCATAATGTGTGACCCGCTGAGGCGCTTCCTTGTTCACAGTACGAAGCAAAACATCCGGGCGGTCCTTGTCGAACCTATCCCTTTCTATTACACGAAACTGCGGGATCTCTATGCAGACTATCCCAATATAACCGTTCTGAATGTTGCTTGCGGCGCGTCCGGCGGTCGTGCACCATTGTATTTCATCGAGCCCAGTGTCGCAGACCAGATGAATGGAGACGGACCCCCCAACGATTGGGCTCATGGACAGGGAAGTTTCGATCCGGACGTTGTTAAATATTGGATCGAACGGAATAGATTCCGCGGGGAATATTATGTGCGAAACATGGACCACTATATCGAGTCCGTTATATCCGTAGATGTCGAAATCATCCGCCTTTCCGATATCGAGATGTCAAGTCAAAATGACAACCTTTTGCTTAATATTGACGTCCAGGGTTTCGAACTTGACGTTATCAATGGGGTCGACTGGAGCCATCCCCCGGCCTACATTGTAGTCGAGGATTACCTGAACGAAGCGAGCCCCATTGATAAGTATCTGACTGCGAGGGGCTATTTTTACCTTTGTGGCCGAGTTGACAAAGTGTATGTGCATGCGTAAGGGTCCGCGGCTTTCCGCGGCGCGACCATCATGCGCTGGCTGTGATTGTCGCGCAAGGCAATCGGTCTGACGGCCTGTGCCTGGTATACGAGCACGGCGGGGAATTGGCGTGAGGTATCAGAGGCCGATTATTTTCGCGCGAAGTTGGGCCGCAGCAGGGAAGGCCCCAGGAGAATGCAGTCGCCCTCGCACCAGTTCTTCAGGACGGAGATGATGCAGGACGGGTTTGACATACCAAGACCGATGAACTTCTGACAGCGCAGCGCCAGATAGACGTCCTTTAGAACATCGGTGCCCAGCCTCACGCGATCGGCCGCGCGGCTTAGGTGCACCGGGATTTTTGAACTGCTCCTGGTGGCGTTGGTGAAGATCACCCGCGAACCGTAACGCTCGAGAAAAGTCTCGATACACTGGACCTCATCGGTAAGAAGGAAGATGCGCCAGTCGGCGGCGACCCGGTCGATGAGATCGAAGTAAGTCTCGGGACTCGGCATATAATCGGTCTCTAAGACCTTGTCAGTCCCTCGGTAGTGGACGGCGATGATCGGGTCCGCCCCGTTTACATGCGCGCGATGGAACGCCTTGATTTCCGCGATGATTTCAGGCCTTACTCTCAGGTATTTATCGGCCAAAAGGCGATAGAGCTCGCCCGAGGTTTTGCCGAACCATTCATTGTCAGCGACTTTTACATCCATCTCCCGGATCTCGTCTCATTGATTCCGATCTCGCATGGGAGCGGCGCCCGTTGGTCGTGCATCGGAAGGATCCCGATTATTACCACGGGCTCGAGGCCGTTCCGTTCAACGGCCCTATCCTAGCCATTGACGCATACGGCGACCTCGGCCTTCGCCGCTTGTCGGGACACCTGGATCTCTTTGTTCGCGCCCCCGATCCCGACTATGCCGGGCTGTGGCGCCGGGCCCAGAGGACCAGCGTGAGCATGCGCAGGCAGCCTTGCGTGCGCGCGCGCTGTGCGACTGTGGCCCAGTCGAGATCCGGGAACGACCCAACGAAGGCGGCGAGGTCGCATGCCCATTTAAGTTTCCGCCACATCTCCATTCGGCATGTAAGTGTGCGGCATGTAGACGACCTGTTCCGCGTAGTGGATCCGCTGCCCACGCGGAATCACGACAGGGTCTGCAATGATGTATTCGAAGTATGGTAAGCCCATTGTGCCAGGATATCCCAGAAAGCTCACTTGCACCGGCGCCGGTCGATGGGTGAAGATCCCGGTGCGACAGTCTCCCGAGTTGCCGTTCAGGTCGACTACGATATCGATTTCCAGTTCGCGCAACAGCTTGGCAACCTCGAAATCGCTCATGGCTTGAACATCGATGAAGCGGTCAAATGCAGCTGCAATCCGCCGGCGCATCAAGCTTCCATCGTCCGGACCCAGCGAAATAGCGGTTGTCTGAAAACGAGACCTGTCATGTGACAGAACGCGTCATATTTTGGTTAAGGCTCCAAGCCGCACTGATGCAGGGTTGCCGACCACAGGCTTCGTTTTCGCTTGTCACAACTCCGAATATAAGATTACTCCCGAGGTCTTCGACACTTGGATGCGCCTGCTGCAAACCGTCGATGGCAGCATATTATGGCTCAAATCGCCGAATCCGTCCGCGATAGTTAATTTGCGGCGTGAAGCAAATGCCCGAGGCGTTGCTCCGGAGCGGCTTGTATTCGCCCCGCGCTTGACTTAAGCAAAGGATCATCTTGCGCGGCTTCAGCTCGCCGATCTTTTTCTCGATACGCGCCCGTATAACGCACATGCCTCGGCTTGCGATGCGCTTTGGGCAGGAGTGCCCCTGGTTACTTGCCTGGGAAACACTTTCCCGGGGCGCGTCGCTGCGAGCGTCCTGCACGCGATCGGGCTACCGGAATTGGTGACTGCATCGCTCGCTGAATATGAGGGGCTAGCTGCAGCGCTCGCGCTAGATCGCGACCGGCTTGCAACGATCAAGGCGAAGCTAATGCGCAAGCGTGTCACTGAACCCCTATTTGATACGAGGCGCTTCACGCACGATCTCGAGTCCGCCTACATGATCATGTGGCAGCGTCAGCAGGACGGCCTACCGGCGGCCAGTTTTGCCGTTAATTGCACACCAGCGTGCGTCGTCTAGATGGTACGAGGTTCTTCCGAGTTCGATGCTGAAGCGTGTCGCTTGACTGGGCGGCGGCAACGGCCCCACCGGCATGCATGTTAGAATTCGGCCGGTTAGGAGGCGCCACTTGGAACCCATCGAAGGATACCGGCATAGTTTGCTCGAGCCGAGAACCGTTGCTCCACTCAATAGTAGCTGCGAGCCCCTCGACGCCACGCTGCTGAATTGCGAGCGGGCGATTGCGCTGAAACCGGATTATCCGGAGGCATACAACGCGCGCGGCAATATCCTACTAAAGTTGATGCGCTACGACGATGCAGTTGCTAGTCTCGATAAAGCAATCGAGTTAAAGCCCTATTACCCGCAGGCATACAACAGCCGGGGGAATGCGCTCCAAGCCCTTCGACGCTTCGAGGAAGCGGTCGAGAGCTACGAGAACGCGATCGCGTTGAAAGCCGATTACGCGGCAGCGTACAGCAATCGTGGGAACGCGCTTCAGTCTCTCGGGCGCTTCGATGCGGCGATCGAGAGCTACGGGAAAGCGATCACCCTGAAGCCCGACTACGGCGAAGCATACAACAATCGTGGAATCGCCCTCAAACGGCTCGAGCGTTTCGATGAGGCCCTCCAGAACTTCGAGACGGCAATCACGCTTTTGCCCGATCGCGCAGGGCTGCATAACAATCGAGGCAATACACTTCAAGAACTCAAGCGCTTCGAGGACGCCATCGAGAGTTATAATAGGGCGATTGCGCTGAGTGCGGACTACCTCGAAGTCTCCAGCAATCGCGGCCTCGCGCTGAACGAAGTTAAGCGCTTCAATGAAGCGATGGAGAGTTCTGACAGGGCGCTCGCGTTGCAGCAGGATTATCATCAGGCAACCTGGAACCGAGCGCTCCTGCATCTCCGGACAGGACAGTTCGACATCGGATGGCGCGGTTACGAGGCGCGAAAGTATAAGAGGCAACCTGTTGAAAACCGAAGGTGGGGCAAGCCTTTGTGGTTGGGCGAGACTGACATCTCGGGAAAGACCATCATGGTCGCTTGGGAGCAGGGGTTCGGAGACGCCATTCAGGCCTGCCGTTATATAAGGCTTTTGGAGAGCGGCGGCGCAAGAGTCCTGTTCGCGCCGCACAAAGAATTACAGACGTTGATGCGGGGTCTGGATGCCAATCCACATATTGTTGACCTCGATACGGACATCCCCGAGTTTGATCTCCATTGCCCTCTGATGAGTCTCCCGCTCGCGTTCAAGACAGACATCGCGAGCATACCCAGCGCGAGCTACATTTCCGCCGATGAACAAAAAGTAGCAGCGTGGAAGCATCGGCTCGGCAGAAAAAACAAATCGAGAGTTGGCGTAGTCTGGCGCGGAAAGCCAATACCAGACAAGGGCCGAAGCATAGAGTTTGAGCTGTTCCGGCGGTTGTTCGATCCTCGCTTCGAATTCATAAGTTTGCAGAAAGAGGTGACCGACGCGGAGCGCGTCCTGCTGGACCGTGCGGGCATCCTCCATGCCGGAGATGCGTTTACCGACTTCAGCGACACGGCGGCGCTGTGCGCTCTCATGGATCTGGTCATAAGCGTCGATACGAGCGTCGCTCATCTGGCGGGCGCGCTTGGGATCCCCGTCTGGGTATTGCTTACCTGGGTCCCCGATTGGCGCTGGCTGCTCGATAGGGACGACAGCCCCTGGTATCCTTCGATGCGGCTGTTTCGCCAGAAGGCGCGTGGGGATTGGAACAGCGTGCTGGAGCGGGTTGAACTGGAGCTTACACCCGCATTCCCCATTTGACGCGCTGTTTTGCAAAATAAGGGTGCCGATTCTGGGTTGAGGATCAGTAACTTCATTCAAAATCGCCCAAGGGCAGTCATGGCGGACCCGACGGGTAGCATCAGGCAGCGCACTGAGGGTCGATTTCGCGCGCTGCGTGAAGCTGCAATTCCACGGCGCGGTGATCACCTCCGCTGCAGGAGTGCTGGCGTATCGCGAACTGGATGCCATGCTTGGGTCGAGTGCATGCGGTAGCGATCTGCTTACGGATGCTCGCCGCGGCAGGAATGGCCGGCATGTGTCGGTTGACCTCAACTCATATTGTTCATACGGGCAGGAGTTCGTGTCATGGCGACGTGCCGGTTTCTGGAGAACCTGACGCTCGCTTGCCTTGTCGCGCCGGTGACGCCAGTCAGAAAGAAACCGCCGCGTCTGCGCGGCGGGCAGGGAAGCCCGATCAAGCCGCTCTCCCGTGCCGGTCGTCAGTTTAGCAGTTTCCTAATCAGGGTATCGACTGCGCAATCCCATGTGTAACTCGCACAAACATGGCGCGGACCAGCTTCGGCTGCATGCTTGCGCCAGAGACTGCCCTCGATTGCCGAGGTCATCAGGTCAATCAAATGCTCCAAACTGGGATCCAACCGTGAGGCATGTCGTCCGTCGATCGCAATGACCGATGTTCTGCTTTCTATTCGTCGTGCAAATTCGTCTGTAACGAAGTCATCGGTTGGTCCTCCTCGCGTGCAGATAATCGGGATCCCGCAGGCCGCAGCTTCCAACACCGGCAGATTGAATCCCTCTGCACGGTAGGGAGACACGTAAGCATCTGCGACCTGGTACAACATTGCCATGGCTTGATGAGATAAAGAGTCTCCAACATATATCATTCTCTCCAAGATGACTTGCTGATCGCCGGTCGATAGGGTCCGTATACCTTTGAGTAGTAAGCCCCTCGAATCGTATAGGTGGTCCATTCCCTTCAGCAGGAGGCGTGCATGGGGGAACTTTCGGCAGACTTGTGTGAAGCCGCGTAGCAGTAGGTCAATCCCCTTGTTGCCGGACATCGCGCCGACACTGAGGAATACGAACTCGCCGTCCAAAATCGGAATCCTGCTGCGGATGTCATTGCGGATATCCGGCAGCGGGTGAAACGTCGCGGTATCCACGCCGTGCGGGACAACGAGGACCTGGTCCCGATCAAAGCCAGCCCTGTAAAATCCCTCGGCCGACCACTGTGAAGGGGTCACGGCCTTGACATTGGCAGGCGGCGGACCCCGTCCCAGTTGCTCGTATTCCCGTAAATCTGATAGATGATCTTTCCGGATCAACTGCTGTTCCAAAGTTGCGAATACCGCCGTCAGGCGGGAACGCGACGGAGAAAAAGTGAAGGGATAGAACACTCTCAGCGTGACGTCTGCGCTCTCGGCAGGCTGTGCGACCTCGATCGATCTCAGCGCCTGCTCGGCAGTCGGTTCGAACAATCCCGTCTGTGCTTGCCAGGAGGAGCGATAGAACGGCACGTCGACAACCTTGAGTGCGATATTCCGGCGCAATAGCGCGAGAAGCTGCCACTGGTTAACGATCGCATAAGAATGCGGAAGAAAGCGCCATCCCTCGACGATCAGACTTTTTCTTGCTCCATTTGCCGACGCGAGACCCGAGGCACCCAACTCGACCTTCATCACCGCGAACTCGGGCATCACCGCGAACTCGGGCCCGGCCGGCCGCCTGCGATGTCACGGCGTTCTATGATGCTTTGGGTTGGGTGGTTCGTCACGAGTTGTTCATCCTCCAGGAAAATGGCAGCCTGGTGTGGGACCCTGTTTACCCGCTTCCTTGCACATGCCACATTTGCGGGCCTTTTGATGAGGGATGGGACAACCAGTGGGTCACGCTTGAACGTCTCTATGTCAGATCCCCCGATCGTCCCGGTAGCACGTGCTCGCGTTCCGAAGTCGTCGTGATATCAAGTGAAGTCTGCCTATCTGTAGCGCATGCTACCGAGAAAAATGTCAGGCCGGCCGTGCCAATTCGGCTGGTCAAGGGCCGTCGGGAAGATCTCGTCGGTTTCGTGGCATTCGTATATCGCTCGGTTGGCTAGGGTCAGCTCGAACGCTGAAGGGATCGCCACATTCGCAACGATGTTCAACGGTCCGAAATTGTTGCCGTGCACATGTACGACGTCGAACACCGATCGGAGCTTGGCCAGAACGCGCCGTGCCGTGTCGCGCCAGGCCGAGTCAGCGACGTTATCAAAGCCATGAAACTCGCCGACGATCTGCGCGAAGCGGACCAACTCCTCAGATGTTGCGGCATCAAATATATCCCACTCAGCACCCTCGATATCGATTTTCAGGATAACGCGTTCTGCCGTCGATGGCAGTTTTGCGAGCGCAGAGCCAAGCGATTCTGTTTGATCGGAGGGCACTGCGGCGATCTTTTTCCTGAAGAACTGGAACCGAGCATTGGCGGTCGGTGGCCCGTCAATGGTGTGGTCGTACTGGTAGACATGGATGTCACGCTCAGCGATGGCAGTATCCCAGGAGCAGTCGGTCGAAATACCGAAAGACAGGGCCGCGGACACGCTGGTGAAGTCGTCCAACAATACATAACCGCCGTCGCCATTGCGGCCCAGTCTGATCTTGCCAAATTTTACCGAGCGGCGCGGCGTGAGGTAGGATAGAAAATCAATAATCGCCGCCTGCTCAGCGTCGGCGATGATATGACGGGCGGCCGCGATGATCCTCTCGGTTTGAAGACCAGTTCGCACGGTGCGCCATACCCGTGCATCGGACGCGAGCCGGTCAACCTCTTCAAACCAATCGCGGAGCGGCGGCAATTGGCACAACAGTCGTCTCGCGAGGCTGCGGGTTGGCGCTATCTCGTCCATCATATCGTCCGACGTTCCGATATCCCGGACTATCCTAGCATTTTGATTTAACAATTCCGAGTCGGCGCGTCGGCCGCGCAATTCGATGTGTATTTAGGCAATTCGATGTGTATTCAGTATGAACATGGCAAGGGCCAGCTTCGGCTGCGTACTTGCGCCAGAGACCGTCCCGATCGCCCGAGGTCATCAAGGCACGTCGACAACCTTTAGTGCCCGATATTCCGGCGCAATAGCGCGAGAAGCTGCCACTGGTTAACGATCGCATACGAATGCGGAAGAAAGCGCCATCCCTCGACGATCAGAGATTTTTTTGCTCCATTGACCGGCGCGAGAACCGACGCAGCCGACGCGACGTTCATCACCGCGAACTCGGGCCCGGGCGGCCGCCGGCGATGTCACGGCGTTCGATTATGCCTTGGATTGTGTGGTTTACCATGAGCGGTTATTCCTCCAATAAAAAAAGGCAGCTTGGTGCGAAACCGTTTACCCGCGTCCCCGCTCATGTCACATTTAGGAGCTTTTATGTCGATGAGGCAATGGAGATCCGCTTGGTCCTGCCGTTGGACAGAAACGCCATGGGCGGAAATAACGTCGAAAGAGCAACATAAATTACAGCCTCCGAGGACAAGCCGCCAGCAGCATCGGCAATACGGTCCTCCCGAGGCGCTTAGAATAGTCCCTCATTTCTTAAGGTCAACGTGCTATGAGCCGCAAGCGTCGAAAGGAACGGGAATCAGTGATGCATCGGCTTAGGAGAAGCGTATGAGGCTGCGGGCCAACCTGGCGCTCCTGCCACTCGATGGCGATGCAGTCGTTTTTTCCGAAGAGGCACAGCACCTTCTACATCTTAACCCGCCGGCGGCATTGTTCTTTCGTGAGCTGCAGAAGGGCAGCCCTGCTTCCGAACTTGTGCACGTCCTCGCGTCGGAAGGGCTCGTGGCGCCGGAGGAAGCTGAACAATGGATAACCGCGACACTCGATGCCTTCAAATTGTGCGGCATTCTCGAAGACGGGCCAGTCGCGCCTGTCGCTTCGACACCGTCAGCCGACGACGACGCGGAGGCGGCGCGCCAGGCAGCAGGCTGTGCGCCTTATGCGTCCTTTGAGCCGGTGGTGGAACAGCGCTACCGCCTGCTCGAGACCTGCGCGCTGATCCGCTTCGGCCACGTGGCACAGGTGCGCCTGGTCAGGTCAATCATCGGCCATCTGGCGACGGAGGATCACGTCGCGCCCACCATCGTCATCGATATCAACGCCAAGATGATGGACAACGGGCACCTGCGCAGCGACATCTATCGAGACGGCATCCCTGTCGGGTGGGTGCCTCGGCTTTCCGAGGTGGCTCCGATCGTGAAAGCCGCGCTGTGGCAATCGGCAATCAATGCGCACGATTTTCTCTTTTACATCCATGCCGGCGTAGTAGGAACCGGTGCAAGCTGCGTCCTGTTGCCCGCCGCTGCAGGGAGCGGCAAATCTTCGCTTACCGCGGCCCTCCTCCACCACGGGTTCCGCTACTTTTCCGACGAAGTGGCCCTGATTGAACCGACCACGTTCCACGTTTCACCGATGCCGCTGGCAATGTGCATAAAGAGCACGGGCTGGGATTTGATGGCCCGCTATTACCCCGGGATCTTGTCGCTTCCTGTCCATGTCCGCAGCGACGAGAAAGTGCTGCGCTATATCCCTCCTCCTGCGGATAGCTTGGAACAGATTCCAATGCCTGTGAGGCATATCATTTTTCCCCGCTATGAGCAGGCCGCGCCAACCCGGCTCGAGCGGGTCAAGCGGTCCGAGGCGCTGGGCCGCCTAATGAACGAATGTTTGGCGCTGCGCCAGCGCCTGGATCAGAAGAACGTCCGACAACTCGTTCGCTGGATTGCGGGCATCGACTGCTACGAGCTGACGTTTTCTTCGCTCGAGACTGCCGTACAGCTCGTTGTCGAAGCTACGGGATCGAGTCGTTGTGGATCGGCATGAAATAATCACCCCGTTTCGGGTTGATCGACATGGGATCGGATCTCGAGTTGTTAGGGATCATCGCGCAGCCTCTTCTCATTGACCCGCCAGCTCAGCAGACCCTGTTCGAAATAGTATGAAAAGGCGCGGAATATTTCCTCTTTCGGGAGCAGCGTCGCGTCGCGATTGAACAAATCTGCAATTTGGTCGACCGTCCTTTGCCCGTCCACGAGAGTCATCACCCGAGCGGTGTCGCCAGTCATCTCCAAGCTTATCCTGCGGCCTGGAACGCCGTCATGACGCAAAATCGTAATGGGCGTCTGCTCCGCCTCCAGGTTCTGGCGCTGAAGCAGATTGGCGCCGGGAAAGTGCTGTGGAACGATCTCCGGGATCTCGGCCGCATTCGGCCTTCTCCGGACCGACTCTTCTTTGGCTTCTCCCGTTTTTCGCGCTGATGTCAGATAACAAACATGGTTTTGAAAGCTCCACGAGGGACAGTCGCGGCTCAGATCGAGATACGTCGTACGATATGCCTCGGCGCCGACAACAGTGAAGCCGGCTGTATCGAGAAAGGCCGCGCTTTCTCTTTGATCAAACCGGAAGAACGCTTGTAGCGGCCCGGAGGGGCCGTAGTTGATCCAGACGCCGTCGTCGCAGAGGATCCGGTGGATCTCACTCGCCAGTCTTCGCGGTTCAGGAAAAAGGTCGATCAGAAACGAGGTCACAACGCATTCGATGGAGCCATCGGCAAAGGCGGTATCGAGGGCGTCCATTGCCACCAGCCCGACCTTGGGGCTGGACGATCGACCCTCACGCCGGCGAAGAGTCATGTGACCCGTCTGCTTGATGGCGCGCGCCATAGCCAGATCAAGGCTGTTGCCATTTAGTAGGTGGCGCGCGGCCCTCAATACAGGAAACGTCAGATCAAAGCCTAAAACCCGCTTGAATCCCGGCGGGATCTCTGCAAGCAGACCGCCAGCGCCGCACGCGGCGAAAACAACCGAAGTGCCCGACGGCTCGGGAAAGACCTGCTTGAGCGCGGTGCCGATCCTGGCGCCGATCGCCTCGAGCTCGGGCGTGCTCGTCCAATCCCGCAAGAGATAAGGAAGAAGTGCATCCACGGTCCAACCCGAGCGCCGCGCACCCAAGGGTTCTCCCGGCTGATTGGCCACCGCCTGGGCTGCCGGTTCGAGGAGCCCAAGTAAAGTCTCTGCTTGAGCGATCTCAGCTCCGATCACGTCTCGATGTCGTTCTAGCGCTATCTCGAACAAGCCTGCATCGCGTCCAGTTCGGTCGAGCCTGTCCCTGCGGCGCCGGGCGTTTTGAATAGTCCGCGTGAGGGATGCAAGCTCCGAGCGCAGGTAACCGAACGGGTCTCGCAGAAGAATGGGTATGCCTGACAGCGCTGGATAACGCCTGCCGCAAACCGAACAATGGAGGCCGCAGGCGTCTGGAGCTAGGGAGCCGTGGCAGTGAAGACAGCGCCAGGACCAATCTGGCTGCTCCGCTTGGCCGACGACACTCATCCAGCGAGCAACGGAACGGTCCGCCGGCGGGCGCGTCGCGTGATGAGCCACATTGCGAGACCAGTGAAAGCGAAGATTGCCGGCAAGAGGCCGGACACGCAGACGAGGACGCGCCAGACCCAGCCGAGACCCCGTCCGAAATGAACCGCGGGCTGCCAGGCGAGAACGGTCTCGGCCGGGGTGAAGCGTCGCGGATCGATGAGCTCGATCAACTTGCCCGAAGGATCGATCAGGGCAGCCACCGCGGGCGCGTCGCGTTCGTCACCCAGGTGGGCCAAGGAGACCCGATAGGGCTGTTCCGGCCGCGAGGGGAGCACGATCGAGATAAGTCGTGCGCCGGGGATGGCCGCGAGTGCGATTGCTATCGCCCGATCGGCATCAATGCGCTGCGCTCCTTCGCCTCTTACAATCGGCGCGGGGCTGCTAGGGTCGCGGCTCGGCAGCAGCGTTTTGACGGCCGCACTGACCGTCTGTGGAAAAACGAGATATACCCCGGTGAAACTTACGGTGATGAACACGACAAAAGTCCAGATGCCGATCGCGCCGTGCAGGTCGCGGTAGAGGCGCAGTCCCCGAGCGCCCCGCTTAACAAGGAAGGCAGCCCGCCACCAATTCCGCCCGGGCCACCAGAGTACCAGGCCGCTGATCCCGAGCATCAGCATGGCGAGACCGAGCCAACCCACATAGACCCGGCCAGCGCGGCCCATCAGCAAATTTCCGTGCAGCCGGACGATCACACGGAGGAAGCCTGGGAAGGCGTCATAATGCCACGTAACAAAATCGAGAGAGCCGGGATCGACCAGGACGTTGATGACACGGGGTCCCCGCGCGGCGTCGCCGAGCGCAACAAAGCGTAGTGTCGCCGGCTGCTCCGGTGCATTGGGAGCCTCATAGAGGACTGGCGTAAACTCCTTTTGGATCCGCGCCTGCACCGCAGCGATGATCTCCGCGACAGTATGAGGCTTGTCTGTCTCGACCCTCAGGCGCGGTGGCGGCTCGAGCAGGTTCCCGAGCTCATAACGAAACACGAGGATGCTGCCGGTCGCTCCGAGCACGACGAGTGGCAGGCACAGGACCAGCGCGATCCACAGGTGGATCTGGCGCAACACGCGGCGCGCTCGTCCGTACAGATCCACCCGCCGGCCGGATGCTGCGTGAGCGCAAGATTGGGGATTCACTGGCCTGGGACCCATTGGAACCACCGAACAGGTGTAAAACTAGACCTGAGGTTCGTCAGCGTCCACCGGTGCGCTCGTTGTTCGAGGAGAGTGAACCGCGTTAACCTGGTTCCGGTGTGACCGGCGCTCATAACCGAGCAAGCGGCGCAGTTTTCCCGACAAGGAGTAACATTTGCGATTTGAGACGGGAATACCGGAAATGTCAGATAAAATCGCCCGTGAATGTCGCCGGGAGGGAAGCATGCATCGATGTGCAAGTTGTTGGGCGTGCTGCTGGGGCTGGCCATGACTGCGGCGTCCGCCGCGGCGCAGCCGCCGACAGCGGATCCGGCGCTGATTGAGGACCTCGTCGCCGCCAACCGCATCCTCTATGATCAGGGGGTCGTCGACGGCTTCGGCCATGTCAGCGTGCGTCATGACAAAAACCCCGAGCATTTCCTGCTGGCGCGCAGCATGGCGCCCGGCTTGGTCACTGCCGCCGACATCATGGAATTCGACCGCGAAGGCAATGCGATCGACCCGACGGGCCGCGCTGTCTATCTCGAACGATTTATTCACAGCGAGGTTTACAAGGCTCATCCCGACGTCAAGGCGGTCGCGCACAGCCATTCGCCGGCGGTGATCCCGTTCGGGGTGACCAGCGTAAAACTACGGCCGGTGTTTCATTTGAGCTCGTTCCTGGCGGGCGGGGCGCCGGTTTTCGAGATTCGTGGGGCGGGCGGGTCCGCTACCGATATGCTGATCCGCACGCCCGAGCTCGGCGCGGCGCTGGCGCGCACTCTCGGAGCCGCGCCGGTCGCACTGATGCGCGGCCATGGGGATGTCGTCGTCGCCCCCTCCCTCCAGGAAGCGGTCTTTCGCGCGGTCTATACCGAGGTCAATGCACGGCTCGAAGCCGAGGCGCTGCAGCTCGGCCAAGGCCAGGTCGTCTTTCTGAACGACGAGGAAGCGGCCAAGGCGACCGCGACCAATGCCGGCGTCCTGGTGCGCGCCTGGGATTTGTGGAAAGCAAAGGCGCTCGCGGCGGCACGCTGATTTACAGGCTCCGCATATAGAATTTAGACCGATAATACCTCGCCAAGATCACCGGCGGGGAGTGCCGGATGATCGCCGAACTGCACGCAGGCGACGGCGCGGCCGGGCTCTGTACGGTAGAGGGTAGGCGACGCATCAAGGCAGTCCGGGCCGGCGAGCGGGCACCGATCGACGAAGCAGCAGCCCGCCGAGGTGGCGACGGCGGGAGCCGTTCGCCTAGCTTCGTCCTTCGCCAGCCAATCGCGCGCCACGTGGGCACGCGGGATCGCCGAGATCAGCAGTTGCGTGTAAGGGTGCTGGGGAGCCTTCACCACCAGCTCCACGTTGCCGGCCTCGGCGACGTGAGCGCGGTAGAGCACGAGGATTGTGTCGCTCACCTGATAGGCGGTCGCAAGATCGTGGGTTATGTAGAGGATCGAGATGCCGCGCTCGTCGGTGAGTTTGCGCAGCGAGCCGAGGATCGTGGCCCGCAGCGAGGCGTCGACCATCGAGACCGGCTCGTCGGCAACGATCAGCTTCGGCTTGAGCAGCAGCGCGCGCGCCACCATCACGCGCTGGCGCTGGCCGCCCGACAGCTGGTGCGGGAAACGGCCGAGGATCTCTTCCGGCTGCAACCCGACGGCGCGCAGAGTCTCGCCGATCAGCTCCCGTGCCTGTGCGCGCGAGGCGGCAAGGCGGAAGCGGCGCACTGGCGTCGTGAGCACGTGATCGACCCGATAGAACGGGTTGTAGACGCCGTAAGGGTCCTGGAATACCGCTTGCACATCGCGACGGAAGGCGAGTCGCTCCTCGCGTGTCAGCTTGCGCAGATCGCTGCCCTGGTAACGGATCGAACCGCCGCTGGGCTCGGTCAGGCCAAGGAGCAGGCGGGCGAGGGTGGTCTTGCCCGAGCCGCTTTCGCCGACTACGGCGATGATCGAGGGTTTCTCGGCATGGATCGCGAGCGACAGTCCGGCGAGGGCGAGCGTGCTCTCGCGCCCAAGCCCGCCGGCGAAACGCTTGCTGACATCGACGGCTTCGATCAGCGCGACCATGCGATCATGCGAGATGGCACGCCACCTGAGCGCCGTCGATGTCGCGCAGCTCGGGTTTTTCGGTCCGGCAACGGCCCACCGCCAGCGTGCAGCGCGGATGAAAGGCGCAGCCGCTTGGCAGGTCGCGCAGCAGCGGCGCCAGACCGGGGATGCCGGTGAGGGCGCCGCGCGTGTCGAGCGAAGGCAGCGAGGCGATCAGCGCCCGCGTATAGGGATGGCGCGGCCGGGTGATGATCTCGGCGATCGGGGCCACTTCGACCAGGCGTCCGGCGTACATGACGGCAAGGCGGTCGACGAACTGCGCCATCAGCCCTATGTCGTGGCCGACCAGGATCACCGCTGCGCCGAGCTCCTGCTGCACACGCGCGAGCGTCGCCATGACCTGGCGCTGCACCACGACATCGAGCGCGCTCGTGGGTTCGTCCGCGATGATCACCTTGGGGCGCAAGCAGATGGCAATGGCAATACAGGCGCGCTGTTTCATACCGCCTGACAGCTCGTGCGGATACATCCGCGCAACACTCTCAGGCAGGCCGACCTCCGCCAGCAATGCAGCGATGCGCCGTCCCGCCTCGCCGCGGGTCAGAGGCAGCCCATGCTCTGCGAGGGCATCGCCGATCTGTCCTCCAATGCGCAGCACCGGGTTGAGCGAGTTCATCGAGCCCTGCGGCACCAGCGCGATGCCGGCAAGGCGCAGCGCACGCATCCCATCCTCGTCGAGGTCCCCGAGCCGGGTGCCCGTCAACCACACCTCGCCCGCCTCGATCCGGCCGGGCGGCCTGATCAAGCGCAGGATGGACAATGCCAAGGTCGACTTCCCCGAGCCGGACTCGCCCGCCAGCCCGAACCGCTCGCCTGGCGAGAGGGCAAAACTGACATCGTCCACCGCCTGCACCAGGCCCTGCGGGTGGTCGAATGCGACGCGCAAGCCTTCGACCCGCAGGACGGGCTCGCTCACGCACTTCGCCTCAGGCGAGGGTTGGCGATCTCGTCGAGCCCGACAGTGAAAAAGAACAGGCCGAGAAAGACCGTCAAAATGATCACGGTCGGCGCGGTCCACCACCACCACCAGCCATTGATCATTGCCGCGTTGAAATTGACCCAATAAAGGGTCATGCCGAGTGTCGGCGCGTCGATCGGGCCGAGGCCGAGCACTTCGAGGCCGATCGAGGCGAGGATCGCGGAGGAGACGGAGCTTACCAACGTCGCGGCCAAATAGGGCAGCAGGTTCGGCATCAGCTCGAAGAAGATGATGCTCGGCCCGCTCATACCGGAGAGGCGAGCCACTTCGACATAGCCGCGCTCGCGCAGCGACAGCACCTGGGCGCGAATCGTGCGGGTGGGATAGAGCCAGGCGAGCGAAGCGACGACAATGGCCATTTGATTGACGGTCAGCGCTCCCTTGATCGAGACCGCGATGATGATCAGCACCAGCAGCCCGGGCACGGTCAGACCGATATCGGTTATGCCGCGAATGATCGTGTCGATGAGGCCGCGGTAAAATGCGCCGATAAAGGCAAGCACGGTGCCGATGCCGACGCCGAGAAAGCCGGCGATAAAGCCGATGCGCAGCGTGAGCGGCGTGCCGGCGACCATCGCCGCAAGCAGGTCACGGCCCTGCCGGTCGGTGCCAAACGGATATTCCCAGGAGGGCGGCCGCAGCGTCGGCGCTGACAGCGGCCTGGCGTCCTCGGTGTCCACCAAGAGGTTGCCGATGATGACGAAAAGGGCGAGGACGGCAAGCAGCGTAATGCCGACGGTCAGCGACGGGTTGCGCCTGATATAGCGAAAGGCGCTGTGCGTCATGCTCGGCGATAGGAAATGCGGGGGTCGAGCCAGGGATAGATTACGTCGAGCACAAAGGTCGTGAAGCCGAGCGCGACGATGACGGTAAAGACAATGCCCTGGATGACGAAATGATCGTTCTCGCGGATCGCTTGATACAGCAACGTGCCGATGCCGGGATAGCCGAAGATCACCTCGACCAGCACCGCGCCGGAGAGGATCTGGCCGAGCGCCAGCGCGAGTGCGGTCACCTGCGGCAGGATTGCGTTGCGCACGCAGTAGCGCATGAACACGGTCGGCGTCCTCAACCCCTTTGCCTCGGCGAAGAGGACGTAGTCCTCGCCCATTGTCGTAACCATCATGCCGCGCATGCCGAGCGCCCAGCCGCCGGTCGCGACCAGGATGATCGAAAGCGCCGGCAGCAGCGCGTGCTGGAATACGTCCCAGATGAAGCTCCAGCGCAGGGCGGGGGTAACCCCCGCGGAGTAGCCGCCGAAAATCGGCAACAGCGGCACCTGGAAGGCCAAGAGGTAGGTCAATATCAGCCCCAGCAGGAAGAACGGGATGGCGTGCAATGCCCAGAGCGGCGGCATCAGCCAAGCCATCCAGCGCGGCGCCCGCGGCCACGCCAGCAGCGCTCCGAGCAAGGTGCCGATGCCAAAGGATAAGATCGTCGTCGTGCCGAGCAGGCCTATCGTCCAGGGTAGCGAGTTCGGTAATCAGTTCGCGGACGGTGCGCGGGTAGTTGGCGATCGAGTAGTTGAAATCGAACCTTGAGACGTCGTGCAGATAAGTGAGGTACTGGCGCCACAGCGGCTTGTCGAGCCCGAAGCGCTGCTCATACTCGCGCGTCATCTCCTCGATGCCGCCCTGCACATAGCCCCCCAGCGCCGCCTGCTGCAAAAGCTTGGTGCGCACCGGATCCTGCCCCGAGAGGCGCGGCAGGAAGAAATTGAGCGTGGCGGCGAGCCAGACGATCAGCAGGAAAATGCCGAAGCGGCGCGCGACATAGGCCGCTTGCATTCCGCCTGCTGTTCAAAGTTCACGCCCTCTCCGCCCTTTAGGGGGGAGAGGGAGGGGATCCGTCGCGCGAGCGATGGGGAGGGTGAGGTGGGTCGCGGCACGGCGGGAGATCCCCCACCTCACCCCGACCCTCTCCGCCCCCAGGGGCGGAGAGGGAGCAATAGCGCGCGGTGTTTTGCGTTGTATGATCACGCCGGCTGCAGGCTCCACAGCACCATCGCGAAAGTCAGGTGCCAATGCGCTCCGTTGACGTAGGGGTCCTGCTCGGTGGGCCAGTTCTTCCAATAAGTCGTGTTCCACGGGATACGGTGATAGTTTTGCACAAGCTGGATGTCGGGCAGCTCGGGTAGCCAAATCTCCATTGCGCGGCGCCATACGTCGATCAGCTTCTTCGTGTCGTCGGGCGCAATGCCGTAGGCCTCGTCCACCAGCTTGTCGTATTCGGCATTCTTCCAGCGCGCAAAGTTCGCCTGATGCGCTCCGGGAACGGCGATCGAGGCGCCCTGATAAAGCCGCAATGTCGCATAAGGCTCGTTAACCGAGCCGCCATGGCCATAGATAGCGCCGTCGAACTGCCCCTTCTGGAACCGGTCGTCGAAGTCGGGAGGCAGCGCCAGCCCGGAATCGATCCCATGGCGCTTGAGCATCTCGACCAGCACCGGGCCCATCGCCGGCCCCGCCGCACCGAAGCCGATGATGTTAACGGCTAAGTGCTTGCCCTCGCCGTCGGTCCAGAATCCGTCGCCGCCTTTCTTGAACCCCTTGGCCGCGAGCAGGCTATCGCCCTTCTTGGGCGCGAATTCGTTGGTGTCGTATTTGGCCAGCAGGTCTTTGACGGCGTCGAAATAGGGGAGTAACGGCGGGTAGGGCGGCATCGGCAGTTTTGAGGGGGTGTTGGCGCCGAGATAGCCGACCTCGATCAGTTGCTGGCGATCGAGGTAATAGCTCAAGGCCCAGCGCACATCCTTGTCGTCGAAGGGCGGACGCTCATTGTTGACGTAAAGCGATATCGGCCACCAATCCATGTAGCCGTAGGGAGATTTCTGGCCGGTGTGGGTGATGATTTTCGGGTTCTGACGGAAGACGGTGGGGAAGGTGGCGGGCTGCATGCCGGTGCCGGCATCGAGCTGGTTGGTGATTAGCGCCTGCGCCGCCTGCTGTTCGCCCGCGAAGGGCAGAGAAATGTTGCGTTCGACCGCTGGCAGCGGCGCCAGGTTGCGCTCGGCCGCCCACCAGGTCGGACGGCGGTCGAAGACCTTCTGCTGCTGCGATGCATCGACCACCTGCCAGGGGCCAGTGGTCACAGGCCACTTCTTGCCCAAGTCGAAGTGTTTGAAGGTCGTCCAGTCCTGCCCCTCGAAAATGTGCTTTGGCACGATGTAGACGCCGATATCGTATTTGTAGGTCATGAAGAAAAAAAACCGCGGCGCCGGGATCTTGAAATCGATCACCACGGTATTCGCATCGCTCGCCGCCGCGTTCTCCACGGCCTGCTGTACATCGACGCCCCAGCGCACTTTGGGACCGAGGTCGCGCAAGGTGTTGAGCGTGTAGGCGACATCCTCGGCGCCGAACGGCGCGCCGTCGCTCCAGGCGATGCCGGGGCGGGTCCTGATGGTCAGGCGTTTGAAATCGGGCGTGAACTCGTAGCTCTCGGCGAGCCACATATAAGTCTTGTCGGCAAAGGCGCTGTAATAGGCAAGCGGCTCATAGACGAGGTTGGGACCGTTTTGGTGGTTGGAGCCGACCGAATACGGGTTCCACAAATCCCAATCGACCCAGCGGCCCTCGCGGCCCCCCCAAACGAGGACTACCGTGCGGTTGCGCGCGACCTGCGGGAGGTCGGCGCGCGCGCTTTCCCAGGGCAGGACGGCACCCACGCCTGCCAGAATGCCGGCTTTGATCAGATCGCGCCGGCCGGGATGGAAGGTTGGGGGATGGTCGGGCATTTGTCGGCGCTTTCCTCTCCTGGTCACGCGTGGCGGGCTTATTGATTGAGAGCATACCGCAACTGGAGAACGCCGGCTGTCAAGAAGCCTTTGCTCGGCTGGCGGCGGCTTGGATCGCGCGCCAGACCCGCTCGGGGGTGGCCGGCATGTCGATGTGATCGATGCCCAGCGGGGCGAGGGCGTCGACAATCGCGTTGATGATCGTCTGCGGCGCCGCGATGCAGCCGGCCTGGCCGGATCCCTTGACGCCCAGCGGGTTGGCGGCAGTCGGCAACTCGGCGAGTGTGATGTCGAAGAGCGGCAGACCGTCGGCCCGCGGCAATGCATAGTCCATCAGCGAGCCGGTCAGCAGCTGGCCCGAGGCCGCTTCGTAAACGGTATGCTCGAGAAGAGCCTGGCCGATGCCCTGGGCTACCCCGCCCTGGACCTGGCCCGTAGTAAGCAGCGGATTGATCAGCCGCCCGTAATCGTCGACGGCGGTATAGCGTTCGAGGGTCACGACGCCGGTCTCGGGGTCGATTTCGACCTCGGCGCTATGGCAGCCGTTCGGGAAGGTGAACACGTCCAACATATTGTAGACGGAGCTGTCGAGACCGGCAGCCATGCCTTCGGGCAGGTTGGCCGGATCGGCTGCGGCGCGGGCGATGGCGGGAAGGTCGATCTCGCGCTCTGTTCCCGGCACGGTGAACCGGCCTTCCATGAAGACGATTTCGGCGCTGTCGGCCTGCAGCAGACCGGCCGCGATCCGTCGGCCTTTTTCGATGACCATCTCCGCCGCCTTGACCAATGCCGTCCCGCCCTGATGCATCGAGCGCGCACCGCCATGCCCGGCGCCGCGCTGCACCATGCGCGTATCGGCCTGGACGAGGCGAAAATTCTCGATCGGCAGACCGAGCAATGATGCGGCGATCTGCGGATAGCTCGTCTCGTGCCCCTGACCGTTCGACTGCGTGCCGAGGATCAGCGAAACCCGTCCATCGGGGTCAAAGCGTATTTCGGCGGCTTCGTTTGGGGTGCCCCGCGCGGTCTCGAGAAAACAGCCGACCCCGAGCCCCCGCAACCGGCCGCGCTCTGCCGTAGCGAGGCGCCGCGCCGTGAAACCGGTGTCACGGGCCTGCGCTAGCGCGTCGTCGAGATTGGCGGCAAACCGTCCGCAATCGATCGTCATGCCGAGCGCGCTGCGATAGGGGAATACGTCGATCATATTGCGCCGGCGCAAATCCACCGGGTCCCAGCCGTTCCGGCGCGCGGCGATGCCGATCAGCCGCTCGATCAGATAATTCGCCTCGGGCTTGCCGGCGCCGCGATAGGCGTCGATCGGCACCGTGTTGGTGAAGGCGCCCCGCACATCCATGAAGACGGCTGGAATCGCGTAGACGCCGCCCATCGCCGTCGCCGGCGAATTGGTCGAGCTGCCCGGACCGTTGGACGACAGATAGGCGCCGAGATTGGCCACCGTGGAAACGTCGAGCGCGAGAAACCGGCCGTCCTCGTCCAGCGCCAGTCGGGCCTTCGTATGGTTGTCGCGGCCTTGCGTCCCGCTGACGAATTCCTCGCTGCGCTCGGCGACCCATTTGACCGGCCGCCCGAGCCGCCGCGCCGACCACAAGACCAGCACCCATTCGGGATAAAGAAAGTTCTTCATCCCGAACCCGCCGCCGACATCGGGCGCGGCCAGCTGGATGCGCTCGGTGGGCAGCCCGAACACCGTCTCGGCGAGCTGGTTGCGGATGCTGTGGACGCCTTGTCCGGTCAGCAGCAGGTCGAGGCGGCCGGCGGGAGCGTCATAATTGCCGATCGCCGCCCGCGGCTCGATCGGCGTCGGCACGAGGCGGTTGTTGACGAGCTCGATCTCGACGATGTGGGCCGCCGCAGCGAACGCCGCTCGGGTCGCGGCCTGGTCTCCCCGTTGAAACCTATAGGAGAGATTTCCCGGAGCTTCGTCCCAGATCGCCGGCGCCCCCGGCGACAGCGCCGCCGCCGCATCGGCGACCGCATCCAGCGGCCGGTATTCGACCGCGATCCGCTCGGCGGCATCACGCGCCAGATCGCGGGTTTCCGCCACAACCAAAGCCACCGGATCGCCGACATGGCGCACCCGCCCGCGCGCCAGCGCAAAACGCGGCGGCACGATCATCGGATCGACCGTGCTGACCTGCGCGATGCAGGGGAGGGGATCAATACCGTCCGCCCGCAGATCGCTTTCGGTAAAGACCCCGAGCACCCCGCCGCCCCGCGCCGCCGCAGTGTCGATCCGCTCGATTGCGGCGTGCGCATGCGGCGACCGCAGCACATGAGCGTAGGCCTGCCCCGGCAGAGAGAAATCGTCGACGTAGCGGCCACCGCCGGTCAGAAACCGGAAATCCTCCACCCGGCGAACCGAGCGTCCGCGATCATCGGTCTTCATCTAACCCTCTCTCTGCGGCGAATCCTCTCCACCTTCGGGGGGCGTGGGAAGGTGAGGTGGGCGGGCGACCGCTCGGAATCCCCCACCTCACCCCGGCCCTCTCCGCCCCCAGGGGCGGAGAGGGAGATGCCATTTCCTCTGCCGCTCCAGTTTGCCCTCAAATGTGCATATCCTAATGCGGCGGCGGGGGGAGAGTGGCGCGTCGACGCGTTCTCGCCAACACTGCGACGACAGGCCGGCTGTGATAGACGTGCTGGCGCCGGGTGTCGTGAGATTATCGGCGGCAGCCGGCACGAGGAGCAACTCGAGGTATTTGCTCGCAACATGGCGGAGCGCGGCGTCAACCAGGAGCATTATTCCCCACCTTTCCGTCCCCTCGGTCGGATGCGTGCGGGGAGTTAGGGAGGGGTGATCTGCACCCAACAGCATCCTCCCCCAAACCGGCCTCAGCTTCGAGCGCACCCTCGCCTACGTCACCGGCCAGCGGTGCGGGAGAGGAGCTTTGAGTTGAATGTTTCGTAGTCCGCTCCCGCACTGCGGGAGAGGGGGCGAGCGCAGCGAGGCGGGTAAGGGTTTTGCGGTGGTCACCCATAAAATTGACCAATTCGCATCGCACACTGCAGCTCGTCGACGCCGGTATCGCGGGCGCCGGGTAAGACAGTGGTTCAACTATCGAGTGAGATTTCGCTGTATATTCGCTGCAGATACAGCCAAACGGAAAATCAGTGATTCAATTATTGGTTGCGGATCGCGGGGAATTTACTGGACAGCCGAGGATCGCGACGCGTCTTAATGAATACCCTGGTTGCACAGGAGCAAAGCTCATGACCCTCGCTTCAACCGCTTCCGGCGCCGGCCGATCGCCGTTGCGGCACTTGCCGGTTGTGGCCGCGGTGCTCGCGGCGGCTGCGGTGGTGCTGCTCGCGCTCGGTCCGGTTGGCTGGCGCGCCGGATGGTGGCATTTTCGGTTCGCGTTCCAGAACTTGATGCCCTGGGCGGGCTATTGCGGGATCGCAGCCCTGGCCGTCTCGGCGGTGGCTTTGCTCCTCGGCCGCTCGCGGATCGAGTGGGGCGGGGTCGCTGTCGCGGTCACGGCATTTGCCGTCGGCCTCCTGATCGCCTATGTCCCGTGGCATTACGACCGGATGCGGACGGCGGTGCCGCCGATCCACGACATCACGACCGATCTTGACAACCCTCCCGCCTTCACCGCTGTCGTGGCGGCGCGAACCGCCGATGGGGGAAACCCAGCCACCTATGAAGGCGCCAAGATTGCTGAGCAGCAACGGCAGGCCTATCCGGACATCGCACCCGTGAGCCTGGCGCTCCCACCGGCTGCCGCGTTCAATCAGGCGCTCGACGCGGCGCAACGGATGGAATGGGCGATCGTCGCCGCCGACGACACGGCGGGCCGCATCGAGGCGAGCGACAGGAGCCGCTGGTTCGGCTTCACCGACGATATCGTCATCCGCATCACCCCGTCAGGCTCGGGCAGCCGCGTCGACGTCCGCTCCTCGTCCCGTCTCGGGCGCAGCGATTTCGGGGTCAATGCCGCGCGCGTGCGCGCCTATCTGGCGGCGTTGCGCACGGCTGCCGAAAAACAGGGATAGCGATGTCGAGCATCCGCCCGCTCGCCGGCATTACCGTCATCGAGATCGGCCACAGTGTGGCGGCGCCTTATGCCGGGATGATCCTCGGCGAGCTCGGCGCCGAAGTGATCAAGGTCGAGAACCCCAAGGGGGGCGACGCCTGCCGCGGCTGGGGTCCGCCTTTCACCGACGGGACGGCGACCGCATTCCACGCCTTCAATCGCGCCAAGCGGGGGATCACGATCGACCTCGGCGATACGGCTCAAGTCGAAAAGCTGCGCGGGCTGATCCGCGAGCGCGCCGACGTGCTGATCCACAATCTGAAATACGGCACGCTCGACCGGTACGGCCTCTCCGCCGGTGTGTTGACCGCCGAGAAGCCGAGCCTCGTCCATTGCAATATCGGAGCCTTTGGCGCGACCGGGCCGCTGCGCGACCGGCCGGGCTACGATCCGATGATGCAGGCCTATGGCGGGCTGATGAGCCTGTTGGGCGAAGACGGACGACCGCCGGTGCGGGTCACCGTCTCGATCGTCGATATGGCGACGGCGATGTGGGCGGTGATCGGTATCCTCGCCGCGTTACAGGAACGCGGGCGCATCGGGCGCGGCGGGGTCGTCGACACGTCGCTCTACGAGACGACGCTCGCCTGGATGACCCTGCCGATCTCGGCCTATCTCGCCAATGGCGAGATCCCGACGCGGCACGGTTCCGGGGTCGAACAGATCGTTCCCTATCAGGCCTTCGCAGCCGCCGACGGGCATATCATGGTGGCAGCCGGCAACGACAATCTGTTCCGGCGCCTATGCACCGCGGTGGGGCGGCCGGGCCTTACCGAGGACTCGCGCTTCCGCACCAACAGCGACCGGGTCGTCAACCGCTCAGCGCTAATCCCGATCCTGTCGGACCTCTTTGCCACCCAACCTCTCGCTGTATGGGCGGCGCGGCTCGATGCGGCGGGAATCCCGAACGGGCCGATCCAGACGGTCGACCAGGTCGTGGCCGACGCGCAGACCTCCGCCCTCGAAATCATCCAGCAATCGGGGGCGATTTCGCTGGTAGGACTTCCGCTGTCGTTCGACGGTTCTCGTCCGCCATTGGCCAAGCTGGCGCCGCGGCTCGGAGAGGACAACCCTGAAATCGTCGATCCGGCGGCATGACGGCAAGCAGTCGCGGCATCTTCGCCGCCTCGCTCGGATTGGCGCTCGCCGCCTGCGCCCAGCGCCCGGCGCCGGAAGCGCCCGCTCAGCCGAGCGCCGCGGCCGTCGCCCCGGCACGCGAAGATATCCCATCGCGGTTCGTCGGCCTGATCGGCACCAGGGCGCAGCACGCGCCGCCGTTTCTCGGCGTGCGCGAAACGAATTTTTATTGTCTGCGCAGCTTTCTCGACCGGCAGACCGGCGAGACCCGCCACCAGCTTTATGTGTCGGACAGCTACTCGGGCCCCGAGCGGCAATGGAACGCTGCGCGTGACGGCGGCGGACACGCCTTGCGCTTCCTCGAGGTCACCCAACACCAGATCACCTGCGATGGCGGCTGCTCCTACACAGAGGAATTTGCCGCCGACATTCCGGAAAGCGAGCTGCGCGCGAATCCTCAAGGGCTAAAGGTTGCCTTCAGTGCACATTCGGGCACGGAAAAGACGATCACCATCAGCGGCAGCCAGATCACCTCACAGCTCGCCGCGGTGGACGCCGTGCACAACGCGGCGGCACCGACCGCTGCGCCGGCCTCTCCTCCTCACCAATAAGTGCCGGCGCTGGTCCAGCTCTGGCCGAGCGGGATAGTCTTGCACCCGTCGACGCCCTGCGCGGACGGAACGCCGGGTCCGACGCATGGATCGTGCTGCGGGATAACGGCCGAGGCGAGGTGCCGCTGCGGATGCGTGTCGGCGCGGGTGCACGCCACGGCGCTGACCCCGGCGAGCAGCAGCAGGAAGAGCAATAGTAGCGCCCAGGCGGCGGCCACGACGCGCCAGCCGCCGATTTGGCGGTCGTCGGTCGGCTGCGCAGGCTCGAGTTCAATGGCATCGATCATGATCTGCCTCACGATGTTGCACCGCACCCAATTAAGTAGGCAGCTTGTCATGTGCAGACCCCTGCGACCATATCGGCCAGGCCATCACATTGTGGTGATTGACCTTGCTGCCCGCGCCGTCATCGACCCGGCTCGGATCGCGTCATATATTCGGGCTGCGACACCAAAGGAGGCCGAGGCATGAAATTCGGGCTTTTCGGCGGGGCACGCGCTCGCGGCGGCCCGGCGGGCGACAGTTCGGCCTATCACGACTTCATCCATTACGTCGTCGAAGCCGAGAAGCTCGGGTTTTCGAGCGTCTTTCTGGTCGAGCACCATTTCACCGGCTTCGGCCAGGTCTCGGCGTCGATGAGCCTGCTCGCCTATCTCGCCGCGCGCACCGAGCGCATTCGGCTCGGCACCGCAGTCGTCGTGCTGCCCTGGCACAATCCGATCCTTGTCGCCGAGCAGGCCGCGACCCTCGATCTGTTGTCGAATGGACGCCTCGATTTCGGGGTCGGAAAGGGCTATCGCGCTTACGAATTCTCCGGCTTCTGCATCCCGCCCGAGGAGGCAACCGAGCGGTTCGACGAAGCGATAGCGGTGATCCGCAAGGCGTGGACGAGCCATGGCCGGTTCTCGCATCATGGCAAGCGCTGGCGTTTCGACAACGTCGTTGTCGAGCCGTACCCGATCCAGCAGCCGCATCCCCCCTTCTGGCTCGGCGCCGGCAGCGCCGAGTCGATCCGCCGCGCTGCGCGCGAGGGCTATAACCTCCTGCTGGACCAGATCGCTCCGACCGATCTGATCATCGAGCGCGTCGCCACCTTCCGCAACGAATGCGAGCGTGCCGGGCGGCGTTACGATCCGACGATGGTGGGGGTGACCCGCGGATTGCAGATCGTCCACAATGAGGAGGAGCGCAAACGGGCGATCATCACTCGCCGACAGGTTCTGAAGAACATCGGCGATCTCGCCCGCGGCCCCGGCGCGGAGCGTTATGCGCACATCAAGGAAGACGAGGATTCGTTCGTCCTCGACGATGCGCCGCTGCTCGGCACACCGGAGGAGATCATCGTGCAGCTGAAGCGGCTCGAAGCCGGCGGCGTCGAGAATGTGTTGTTCGCCGCCCCTGGCGCCTCGGTTGCCGGGCTGCGCACCTTCGCCGAGGAAATCATGCCGGCCTTCGACCGGGAGCCGATGGCCCTCGCGCAAGTCTAGTGCTTCATTTGAAGCCGGCAGTGACACCGCTGATCAAGTTCGCGCCGTAGAGCGACTCGATATCGAGCTCAATTTCACTCGACGCCGGCTCGAGCGCGCCAACAAGCTTCGCGAATTCGCGTTCAGCTTCCCGGCACATTTCTTCGGCGGCTTCGAGCTCGACCGGAACGAAACGCATTGGATCGCCGGGACGGCACCTCGCTAGCCTTGGCAAGTCAGGGGAAATCACAGTGGCAATTTTCGGGTAGCCGCCGGTCGTCTGGTGATCGGCGAGAAGCACGATCGGCTGGCCCGAGCCGGGCACCTGAATGGAGCCGGTGGCGATTGCGTCGGAGGCGATGTCCCAACCGCGCCGGTGCCGCAGCAGCGGGCCATCCAAGCGCATACCCATGCGGTCGGCGTCTTTCGACACCCGGAACTCGGCGTCCAGCAGGGTCGCCACCGCCTCCTTTCTAAAATATTTCTGCTGCGGCCCGAGGACGATGCGGATCGGTTGGTCCGGCAATCCAAAAGGCACGGCGGTCGCCCGCAGCTCGTTCCGCTCGGAGGCGCATCCAATCGCCAACGGTATGACATCGTCGCGTTGCAGGGCGCGTCCGTTCAGCCCCCCGAGTGCCGCCCGCACATAAGTCGAAGCGCTGCCGAGGACGCGCGGCACCGCGATCCCACCCTCGACCGCGAGATAGCAACACGCGGATTGTCGGCCGAGCGCGATTTGTACGACGTCGCCCCGGCGCAGCATGACGCTTTGACCTGCGGCGATCACTCTCGGACTTTCACTGCCCATGCGCAGGCTGGCTCCCTCCCCGGTAAGCGCGACCCGCGCCGTGTCGGCGGCGATTTCGATGGTCGGCCCGCTGCCCAGGATTTCGAGCGCCGCCACTCCCTGTGGATTGCCGACCAGCGCATTGGCGAGGCGCAAAGCAAAGCCGTCGAGCGCGCCTGAGACCGGCACCCCAATATTCTGGTAACCGACCCTTCCGAGGTCCTGCACGGTCGTGTGAAGACCGGGCGACAATATCTTGAGGCCGGACGTCATGGGGCAACCGGCCCGCCTTCGACCTCGTAGCTGCGGGTCTCGACCGCCCGGCGGATCGATGCGAAAGCGGCCGTATTGATCGGCTGAAAACTTACGGCGTCGCCGGGCGCGAAGAGGGCGGGTTTGAGGCGCTCGGGGTCGAACATCCGGATCGGGGTCGCGCCGATCAGATGCCACCCACCGGGACTTTCGTAGGGGTAGATTGCGGTCAGCGTGGTGGCGATCGAGATCGACCCGGCCGGCACGCGCAGCCGGGGGTCGGCGCGCCGCGCCAATTCCAGCTGCGGCGGCAGATCGCCCATATAGGGAAAGCCCGGCAGGAAGCCGAGCATGTAGACATGGAACCGGGTGCCGCTGTGCAGCGCGACCACGTCGTTCGGTGTCAGCCCGGTTAGGCGCGCCACCTCCGCCAGATCGGGGGCGAATTCGCCTTCATAGCAGACCGGCACGTGCCACAGTCTCGCACTGACGCGCGGGTTGTCCCCGAGGTCGAGCAAGGTCGCGATCGCGCGCTGCAGTTGGGCCCGGCTCGTCAACAAGGGATCGTAATAGAGCGCCAACGAGCGGAAGGTCGGGACCGTCTCGACGATCCCGGCCGGCGGGTTCGAACGGATGATCGCATCTAGGCGGAGCACGCGCTCGCTCAGCGCCCGGTCGACGCGGTCACCGAACTCGACGACGAGCGCGCGGTCACCGGCCGACAGGAGACGCACTTTCATCAATTTCCCTGGTAAACTTGCAGCAAGAGCGGCGGTGGCCGATCAAAGCGAGGAGGCGGCATGGCCAAAGAAATCAATCTCAACGCCGATATGGGCGAGGGTTTTGGGGCGTACGACATCGGCGATGATGCCGGGTTGCTCAAGATCATTCGGTCGGCGAGCATCGCCTGCGGGTTTCATGCCGGCGATCCGGTGACGATGCAGCGGCTGGTCACCGAGGCTGCCGCCCAGGGCGTCAGCATCGGTGCGCATCCCGGCTTCAACGACCTTTGGGGTTTCGGGCGGCGGCGCATCGACATGAACCCTCGCGAGCTCGAATACATGATCGCCTACCAGATCGGCGCGCTGCAGGCGATGGCCTGCTATGCCGGCGCCAGGGTGACGCATCTGAAGCCGCATGGCGCCCTCAACAACATGGCCGCCGAGGATATCGAACTGGCGCTGGCGATCGGCCGGGCGATCAGGACGGTCGACCGCGACATCATCTATGTCGCGCTTGCCGGCTCGGCGATGGAGAAGGCGGGGCGAGAGCTGGGCTTGCCGGTGGCCCGAGAAGGCTTTTGCGACCGGCTTTACGATGATGACGGCAACCTGACCTCACGCAAGATACCGGGCGCGGTCCTCCACGACCCCGAATTGGTCAAGGAGCGCGTCGTCAAGATGGTGCTGAACGAGGAGATCGTCTCGCGCAACGGCAAGCCGCTGAAGGTGCGGCTCGACACCTTATGCGTGCACGGCGACGAGCCGAGCGGCGTGATCGTCGCCCGCGCCGCCCGGCAAGGGCTCGAGGCTGCAGGCGTGCGGGTCGTGCCGCTACCCGAGATGACCCTCGGGTGAAACCCTAACGCCGGGAACGGCTGTCGAGGATGGTCGGCAGAGTCACCGGGCGAAACCCCCAGACATCGACCCCGACATCGAACTGCCGCCGCTGAGGCTTCAACCTTCCATGGCTATGGCCGTGCAGGTTGACCCAACCCTTGTCCATGCCCCGCCACGACCGAAACGGGTAATGGCACAGCACCGCTGAGACGCCGTCCACCGTAATCTCCGCGTAGGGCTGCGCGCTTTCCCAGCCGTCGACCTCCGTCGTCTCCGGTGGATCGTTGTTGCCGGTCACGAGGTGCTTGTGGCCGTGCAGCCGGGCGAGAATTTCCGTGACCACCTGCGGCCTTTGGCGGATCGCGAAATCCCCGAGGTGCCAGACCACATCGTCCCGTCCGACGGTCTCGTTCCAGCGCTCCACCATTCCCTCGTTCATTGCAGCGACCGAGGAAAACGGCCGGCGGTAAAGTCCCAAAGCGCCGCCATGACCGAAATGCGTGTCGCTGATGAAGAACGTCGTCATTTACCGGGCTTGGCGCGGATGGCATGCCACACGCGCTCGGACGTGACGGGCATTTCCATATGAGCGACGCCGAGATCGGCCAACGCGTCGACGATGGCATTGACGATGACGCCGAGCGCCGGGGTAATGCCGCCTTCGCCGCCGCCGCGAAACCCCAACGGGTGGGTCGTGGACGGGACTTCGCTGATCGCCGTCGTAAAGAATGGCAGGTCGGCGGCTCGCGGCATTGCATAATCCATGAACGACCCCGAGAGGAGCTGGCCGGTCTCGGTATCGTAAACACATTGCTCGAACAACGCCTGGCCGGCGCCCTGCGCGATCCCGCCATGGGTTTGGCCGTGCAGGATCATCGGGTTGACGGCGCGGCCGACATCGTCGACGGCGGTGTAGCGGATGATCTCGACGGCCCCGGTCTCCGGGTCGATCTCGACTTCGCAAACATGAAACCCGTGCGGAAAGGAGGCGACCTGGCTCGTGACCTCGCCGATGCCGGCGAGCGGCCCGCGCAGCTCCTCGGGCAGGCTCGAATCGTCCTGCGCCGCTGCCGCGACGGCGAACAGGTCGAGCGAGCGGTCGGTGCCGGCGACGGTGAACTGCCCGTCGGCGAAATCGATGTCGGCTTCGGCTGCCTCGAGCCGATGCGACGCGATGCGCCGGCCCTTCTCGATGATTTCACCCGCGGCGTCGTGCGCGGTTATGCTGGCAAGGCGCAGCGAGCGCCCGGAATGCGAGCCGGCGCCGAGCGCTACGCGATCAGTGTCGCCAGTGACGAGCTGGACGGTCCCCGGCCGCACCCCGAGCCACTCCCCCAGCAGCTGCGCAAAGCTCGTCTCGTGGCCCTGGCCGCTCGACAAAGTGCCGACGACCATCTCGACGATGCCTTCCGGGCGCACGGTAACCTCGGCGCGTTCTTGCGGCGCGCCGCTCTGCGACTCGACATAGGCGCCGAGCCCGATGCCGCGCCGCCGGCCGCGCGCCTCGGCCTCGGCGCGGCGCCCCGCGAACCCGTCCCAATCGGCCAGCACCAATGCCCGGTCCAGCACCGCATGGTACTCGCCGCTGTCATAGGTCATGCCGAACGGGTTGGCATAGGGCAGCGAGGCGGCCGGGATCAGGTTCTTGCGGCGCAACGCGACCCGGTCGAAGCCATTCGCGCGAGCCGCACGATCGATCAGCCGCTCGATGACGAACATGACCTCGGGCCGTCCGGCGCTGCGGTAAGGGCTGGTCGGCGGCGTGTTGCTCAGCACAGCCCGCGCCCGCGCCCGCGCCGCCGGGATCCGGTAGAGGCTCGACATCAGCTCGGTGCCCTTGATCAATGGCACGAACGACGCGAGGTAAGCGCCGAGATTGCTGAGGTTCGAGGCCCGCAAGGCAAGGAAGTTGCCCTCCGCATCGAGGGCGAACTCGGCCTCGACCCTGAGATCGCGGGCCTGGTGGTCGCTGAGAAACGCCTCCTGACGCTCGGCCGTCCATTTGACCGGACGGCCGAGCCGGCGTGCCGCCCAGGCGACGAGCGCGAATTCCGGGTAGGAAGAGTTCCGCGTGCCAAAATTGCCGCCAACATCGCGGGCGACGACCCGCACCTTGTCCTTCGGTAGGCCGAGCATCGCCGCCACATCCTGCCGCGGCCGCCCGATGCTGCCGCCGCCGGCGTAGAGCGTGGTCCGGCCGTTCGCCGGGTCGAACTCGGCGAGCGCGGCGCGCGGTTCCATCGGCACGCCGGTGACGCGCTGCACCCAAGTCGAGAGCCGGGCGACGTGGGTGGCCGCCGCGAAAGTTCTTTCGGTGGTCTCATGATCGCCGACGCCGGCGTCGAGCACGAGGTTTGGTCCACCCTCGTCGAGCAGTGACGGGGCATCATCGAAGGCCGCCGCTGCCGAACTTGTTACCGGGGCGAGCGGCACATAGAGGACGCGCACCCTCTCGGCTGCGTCCTTCGCCGCGGCGAGCGTCTCGGCAACGACGAAGGCTACCGCCTCGCCGACAAATCGCGTCCGTTCTATCGCCAGCGGGTATTGGCGGCTGGCCGAGGCCGGCACGCGATCGAGGTTTTCGAGACGAATGTCGGGCGGGTGGCGAGCCGCCGGCGAATAAATCATCGGACCGAGCCCGTCCGCGACATAGTCGGCGCCCGTCAGAACGGCGAGCATACCCGGCATCGACCGGGCGTGTTCAGATTTCGATCGCGGTTATCCGTGCATGCGCATGAGGCGATCGCACCACCACGGCGTAGACTTGGCCCGCGAGGCTGAAATCGTCGCTGTAGCATCCCCCGCCGGTCAGCAGTCGCGCGTCTTCCAGGCGCCGCAACGGCTCGCCGATACCGGCGCGGAGCGGCTGCGGGGGAGGCGGAGAGGCGGCGGTCATGTCGTCGGGATTGTCCCATCATCCGCGCTTGACAGCGAGCGGAAAGGCCTTATGTGAATGTGACACACATTAACATAAGGGTGCCGCCATGCAGGCGTTCGCGGCGCAACTGGACGACATTGGCAAGCCGGCCTGGATCGCGCTGACGGTTGTCAGCTTCATCCTGTTCTGGCCGCTGGGCCTCTTGGTTCTCGGGTTCTTGATAGGGAGTGGGCGGATGGCATGCTGGAGACACGGCGGCACGGACCGCTGGCAGCGTCGCATGGAAAGAATGCAGAACCGCATGCAGCGGATGCAATCGGCCGCGGAGCGCTGGGGCTGCGGCAGCTATCGAACCTCGAGCGGCAACTACGCGTTTGACGAGTACCGCGCCGAAACCTTGCGCCGTCTCGAAGAAGAGCAGCGCGAATTCATGGCGTTCCTCGACCGTCTGCGTCACGCCAAGGACAAGGCGGAATTCGACCAGTTCATGGCGGAGCACCGCCGTCCCTCCAATGGCCCGGGACCGCAATCGCAGGCCGTCTGAGTAGGGTGGCCGTCATCACCATTGCGCCGGCGATGGTGGTGAGGGCCTCACGAGGTTCCTAGACGACGCCGCGATCGCGCAGCCCGGCGATCGCTTTCGCATCATAGCCAAGCTCGCGCAACACCGCCTCGGTGTGCTGACCCTGATCGGGGGTCGGACGAAGCTCGTCGGGCTGCGGATAGCCGCTCATATGGATCGGCTGGCCGACGACCTTCTGCGGGCCGAGCGTCGGGTGGCTGACCGGTTTGGCGATCCCGAGATGCTGGACCTGCGGGTCGGCGAAAGTCTGATCGATCGTGTTGATCGGTCCACACGGCACGCCGGCCTTGGTCAGCAGCTCTACCCAATAATCGTTCGGATGGCGGCGCATTATCTCGTTAAGATGTGCGACGAGCGCCGCGCGGTTCTTCGCCCGAGCGACCACAGTGGCGAAATCGGGATTGCTGAGCAGGTCCTTGGCGCCCGCCACCTCGCAAAACCGCCGCCACAGGTTGTCGCCAGAGGCGGCGATGTTGATGTAGCCGTCGGCGGTCTGGAACATGCCCGTGCCCGGCGAGGTCGGGTGGAAATTGCCTTCCTGCCCGGCGACCTCACCCTTCATCAAGTAGCGCGCGGCCTGGAAGTCCAGCATGAAGATCTGCGCCTCGAGCAAGGAGGTATGGACCCATTGGCCCTCGCCGGTGCGCTCGCGGTTGAGCAGCGCCAGCACGATCCCATAGGACAGCAAGAGGCCGGCCGAGGTGTCGTTGATCGCGATGCCGACCCGCACCGGGCCTTGCCCGGCATGGCCGGTGATCGACATAAGGCCTCCCATGCCCTGGGCGATCTGGTCGACGCCGGCCCGGCCGGCATAGGGACCGTCCTGGCCGAAGCCGGAGATGCTGCCGTAGACGATGCGCGGGTTGATCTTGCGCACCGCTTCGTAATCGATGCCGAGCCGGTGCTTCACATCGGATTTGTAGTTCTCGACGATGACGTCGGCGCGCTTGGCGAGCTTGAAAAAGATCTCCCGGCCCTCGTCGCTCTTCAGGTTCAACGTCATCGCCCGCTTGTTGCGGTGCAGGTTCTGAAAATCGGGACCGTCGCGGCGGCTGCCGGTCGCGTCGACCAGCTCGCCGGAGGGCTCGATCTTGATCACCTGCGCGCCCCAATCGGCGAGCTGGCGCACCGCCGTCGGCCCGGCGCGATGCGCGGTCAGGTCGATGACGAGGAAGTCGTTGAGCGGGAGTGGCGTCATTGGATTTCTCCAGACAGAGCAGGTGAATCATGGGCAGGACGACGGAATTGGCAGGACGACGGAATTTCGCCGGTGATTTTGCGCCGCAAGATTGGCGACTACAACCGCGATGGCCGTTGCGATATCCTGTGGCAGGACAGCAGCGGCATCTGACCAGTCATGGAGCGGGACAGCAGGCGCATTGCCCGAGAGTGGAACCGGGAGATCGAGGCGGAGATCCGCCGTCTTGCCGCGCGGCGCGACGAGGGATGGGGCCGGGTCGTGGTCTGGACGGTGCTGGAGCTGGTCTGGCTGGTCGCAGTGTTCGCCGTGCTCGGTGTTTTCAGCCGGCTGTACTGAAATCGAAGCCGCGCGTCAGCTCCCCGCTCTGCTGTCACTCCGCGCCGGCCGCTCGGGTCTCGTTTAGACGGCGGAGCTTTGCTGCGGCCCCGGCATCGCCTTGTTTCGCTGCTTTCTCGTACCACGCGTCGGCCAGCGCAACATCTGCGGCCACGCCGTGGCCGGCGTGGTACAGGTCGCCTAGCTGGAGCTGTGCTTCGGGCAAGCCCTGTTCAGCAGCCAGGCAGCACCAGCGGAACGCCTCTTCCGCGTCTGGAGGCGTGCCCTGGCCCTTCAGCAACATTACTGCGAGATTGTATTGCGCGTAGCGGTCGCCCTGCTCGGCCGAGCGGCGGTACCATTTGACCGCTTCGGCGAGGTTGCGGACGACGCCGGTGCCGGTGCAGTACAGTGCCGCCAGTTGGAATTGCGCGCCGGGATCGCCTTGCTCGGCCGCCTTGCGGAACCACAATGCCGCTGCGGCCGTGTCGCGGGGAACACGATGGCCGTTTAGACAATTCCACGCGAGAAGCCGCTGCGCTTCGAGATTGCCGGCATCGGCCGCTGCGCGGTAACAGTGCATCGCCGCGCCCTCTTCGGGCGGTTCGAGATGACCTTGCGCATAGAGATGGCCGAGCTGGAGGAGAGCAGGGGGGTGGCCCGAGTCCGCCGCCTGCCAGAGCAATGACGCGGCGGTGGTGAAATCCTGCGCGACGCATTCCCCCCGTGCGTAGAGCATGCCGAGGGCGGTCTGGGCCTCGGGGTTGCCTGCCTCGGCCGCCCGGCGCAGCCACGCCACCCCGGCATCCGGGTCGCGCGCGACGCCCTCACCGGCGAGGTAGAGATATCCGAGGCGGAGTTGGGCGGTCGCGACACCCTGATCTGCCGCCTGCCGGTACCAACCGGCCGCCCTCTCCGTGTCGCGCGCGACGCCGGTTCCTTGCAAGAGAAACGCGGCGATATTGACTTGAGCGGCGGCGATGCCCTGCTCGGCGGCCTTTTGAAACCATTTGGCAGCCTCGCCGAGCTCCTGTGGGACGCCGTCGCCTCGCGCGTAGAGCCGTCCGAGGCTAAACTGCGCCTCGGCATGGCCGGTTTCGGCGGCGGCCCGGTACCATTTCGCCGCCTCTATCAGGTTCGGCAGTGCAGCCTCGCCGGTCTCATACAGCTGGGCGAGGCGGGCTATGGCCGGTACGAGATTTTGCCGCGCGGCTTGGCGCAACAAGGTTTCGGCGGCGTGCTCGTTGCGCGCCCGGCCGCGGCCTTCCAGAGTGAGCAGCGCCAGATTGTACTGCGCGCGCGCATTGCCCTGCTCGGCGGCTTTGCCGAACCATTCCGCCGCTTTATCGGCGTCACGATAGACGCCTTGGCCGGAAAGGTACATCAGCCCGAGCGCCACTTGCGCCGCCGCATTGCCTTTTTCTGCCGCCTTCTCGTACCAGCCAGCGGCTGTCGGAAGATCCTTCTCCACCCCGTGACCATTGGCGTGGAGGATGCCGAGGCCGAGCTCGGCAGCGGCGCTGCCCTCAGCGGCGGCGAGCGAATACCAGTGCAGAGCTTCCTGATAATCGTGCTCGCAACCGATCCCCCGCGCGTAAAGCAGCCCGGTATTGGCCTGCGCGTCGGCGATCCCCTGCTCGGCCGCCGCCCGGCTCCAGCGCAGCGCCTCGGCCGGATCCTGCGGGACGTCGAACCCGTTTGGAAAGAGCAACGTCCGATTGTGGTCGGCGGCCTCGGGGTTGCGTTTGGCCGCGGACCCATACCATCGCGCAAAGCTCGACGCCTGCGCGCGGTAGCCGTCGAGATGCAGCAGGCTGAGCTGGTGTTGTGCCGCCGCATGACCCTCTTCCGCCGCCCGCCGATACCAGCCGGCGGCATCGGCGAGATTGGCGAGAACCCCATGTCCGCGCGCGTAGAGCAATCCCAGCCGGTAGGACGCTTCAGGGTCTCCGATGGCAGCCGCCGCAGACCATTCCTTCAGGGCCGCGGCGTAATCGCCACGTTCGTAAGCGTCGCGGCCGCGATCCACTGCAGATCCGGGCCGGCGCGGCTTCGCATCGAGCCTCGTGATCCTGCTTGGCCCCGCTTGCCCCCTCCCTAACCCTCCCCCGCAAGCGGGGGAGGGAAGGGTGGGGGCGCGAGCCGGGGTCGTCGGCGGAGTCGTCATCGCGGCTCGCGCATCGCCTCGTTGACGCTGCGGATCACGCCTTTCAGCACGTACATGAAGACGGAGCGCGACCCGACACTGATGTCGGCGGTCAGGGTCATGCCAGGCACCAGCCTGAAACTGTCGGGCACGGCGTTGAGCTTGACTTCAGTAAATGCAATTCGCGCCTTGTAATAGGGGTCGACGGCGCTGCCGTTGTCGTCCTGCGTAAACGCGCCCTCGCTGATCCAGCGCACGTTGCCCGAGGCGGTGCCGTGCTCGACAAAGTTGAACGGGTCGAGCTTTACAGTGGCGCTGTCCCCTGGGCGGACAAAACCAATCTCGCGCGTGGCAATGTGCACCTCCGCTTCGACAGGCGAATGCAGTGGGGCAAGCGTGATCAATGGATCACCCTCCTTCAGAACAGAGCCGACCGACAGCTTCGCCAATTTCAAGACGACCGCGTCGTCCGTCGCCTCGAGGCGCACCAGATCCTGATGCCTGGACGCCTTGGCCAGCTGCTGCCGAGCAGTGTCCAGCGAATTGCGCGCCGTTACCAGCTCCTGGCTGACCTGTCCTGCCCATTGCTCGACAAAGGCGTCTCGATTGGCAATCGTGGAGGCGAGCTGGTGCTCGGCTTCAGTTAGCCCGTTGCGGTCGAAATCTTGCGTCCGCAGAATTTCCATACGCTGATCGGTCGCGATCAGCAGGTTGAGGCGGCTGCCGGTCTGGTTGGCCGCCAGGCTGGCCCGCATACCTTCGATCTCCTGTGAGATTTTTACCCGGTCTTCATAATGGGCGAGGTCGTCCTTGAGCTTGCGGATCGTCGCCTTGTTTTGCGCGATCTGCTCGTTATAGGCGAGTAGCTGTGCGTCGAACTGGCCCTTGCGCTGCACGTAATACGCCCGCTGCAGGGTCGTGTAGGCAGCCACCGGCGTCATTACCAAAGGCGGGTTGAAGTCGCGATGCGCCAGCTCCGCCTCGGCCCGGGAGATCTGCGGTTCGAGGCTGGCGATCTGCGCGGCCGCCGCGGTGACATCCGCGGCGGCGAAAGTCGGATCGAGCGTCGCCAAGAGCTGCCCGCGTTTGACGCGCTCGCCTTCCTGCACATCCAGGCTCTTGATGATCGAGGCATCGAGCGCTTGCAGAACGATGGACGGTTCGGTCGTGACGATCTGGCCCTCAGACGACGTCACGACCCGGTTGATGTGCATAAAGAAGCTGACCACGAGCAGGGCTACGAACAGCCCGGCCAGCACGTGCAGAGTAATCCGCAGCTGTGCCGGTTCGGGATTCTCCCGGACCTCGCCGACCTCGGACTGAAAGATCCGGATCAGCGTGTCGGCACGCGGGTTACGCTGCAGTGCCGGCGCGAAGCGGAACAAGCCCATGGGTCTGCCTGGTTTGGAGATGCCGGTTTTGCTGATGCCAGAGTCCGCGATAGATGTCGCAGCGCTCCAGCAGCTCGTCGTGCCGCCCGGAGTCGTAGACACGGCCACGTTCGAGCACCAACACCGTGTCGGCTTGCACCAGCACCGAGAGGCGGTGCGAAATGATCACGAGCGTGCGGCCTTTGGCGATCCGCAGCAGGTTCGCATTGACGATCGCCTCGCTCTCGGCGTCGAGAGCGCTAGTCGCCTCGTCGAGGATCAGGATGCGCGGGTCGCCGATCAGCGCGCGGGCAATCGCCAAGCGCTGGCGCTGCCCACCCGAGAAATTGGCGGAGCCTTCCTGGACATGGGTCTCGTAGCCGCGCGGAAGGTGTTCGATGAACTCCTCCGCGCCGGCCAGCCGTGCGGCGTAAACGATGTCCTCGAAGCTCGCATCCGGCTTTGACGCGGCGATCGCTTCGCGGATCGTGCCGCTGAACAGAAAATTGTCCTGCAGCACCACCCCGAGACTGGAGCGCAGATGGTCGACATCGATTTCCCGCAAGTCGTTGCCGTCGATCTTGATCAGTCCCTCGTAATTGCCGTGCAGCATCTGCAGCAGCCGGGTCACGGTGGTTTTGCCTGAGCCGCTGCGCCCCATGATGCCGAGAATGGTGCCCTCCGGAGCAGTGAACGAGACGCCGTCGAGCGCCGGTGCTGATGCGCCCCGATAGCTAAATCGCACATTGTCGAACTCGATGCGGCCGTTCAGCGGGGTGCGGATACCGGCCTTTGACCGGCCCTCCTCGGCGGGTTGGTTGACAAGGTTGGAGACGGCCTTAACCGCAAGCTGAGCCTCGTCATATTGCTGCAGCAGCTGCGACAGTTGGACCAACGGGGCGGCCACCCGCTGGGTCAGCATCATGAACGCGACCAGAGCGCCGATGTAGACCTGATCTTTCGTGGTGATCGCGAGGTAGACGGCGAGCGCAAAAGTGCCGTTGACCATCAGCCTTTCGAGCGGCGTCACGACGGTCTGGATGACATTGGCAGTCCGTCCCTCCTCGAGGCGCAGCCGCGCCGCGGTAGCGACGCGGACGTCCCACTCGTGGCGCTGGCGCGCATCGAGCGCCAGCGACTTCACCGTCCGGATGCCTTGCAGGTTTTCCACTAGGAACGCGTTCTTTAGACCTTCGGCGCGGAACGCGGCAGCGCCCTTGCGGCGCAGCGCCGGCAGCATCCAGATGATCCACAGGCAGATCAGCCCGCAAAACCCCAGCACCGTTCCGGTCAGGATCGGGCTGAAGAAAAACATGATCGGCAAGAACACCAGCAAAACGAAGCTGTCGAGCACCGTGCCGAATACCTGTCCGGTCAAGAACCCGCGGATCTTGAACATCTCGTTCATGTCGCGGGTGATCATCCCGGTCGATGACCGCTCGAAAAAATCCAGGGGTAGGTTCAGCACCTTGTTGAACATGTAGGTGTAGAGCTGAGCGTCGATCCGGGCGGTGATGTGAAGCACGAGAAAGCGGCGTAGATACCCGAAGATCGTCTCGAATGTGATCAACACCAGCATCGTGACGCATAAGACGGCGAGCGTGTCGAGACTTTGGAAATAGACGACCCGGTCGATCAGCAACCGCCAGAACATGATCGGGCCGAGCGCCAGAAGGCTCAGCATGATCGCCGCTACGCCAATGTCCCTGACGAGGCGGCGGTCGCGGAACAGCTGCGCTGCAATCAGGCGCAGCCCGAACGGCTGATCCTCGTCGCCAAGGCGATAGTCGCGCTTGATGAGGATGACGTCGCCCGACCATGCCAAAGCCAGCCGCTGCGCGTCGAGGGTCAAGAGCGCATCCTCGCCCGCCAGCGGGTCCTGCATCACGACATGCGGCGGCTGGGCCTTTGTCTCGGCCCGGAGCAGCACCATGGCGCAGCCGTTATTGAGCAGCAGGACGGCAGGCAATGCCCGTCCCATCTGCATCAGATCGTCAAAGCCGAGCCGTATGGGCACTGCTCTCAGACCGGTGGCGCGAGCAATCCGGAGCAGCTCTCCCGGGGCCGGGCCGTCTCCTGCGATCCGGTGATCGCGGCGCAGCTGCGCCGGGCTGAGATGAATCCCGCGATGCCGTGCGACAATTGCCAGAGCGCCGAGCAGCGCCGCTCCTGCAGCCGGAGCACGATCGCAAGCCACCGGCCCATCTATAGTGGTCATGAGTGCTGCGGTTCCACGACGGTACGGGGCCGCACTGACGCCTCGTACGGCAAGGTCGCCACGTCGGCCGCCAGCAAATAGCCGCGGCGGAACTCGGTTTTGATCAGCTGCTCAGCGTCGATGCCGCCGGCCAAAACCAGTTTTTTGCGAAGCCGATTGACCACGACGTCGATGGCGCGGTCGCCGACCGAGTGCTCGCGTCCATAAAGGAGTTCCCCAATTTCGCTGCGCGTGAAGAGGGTCCACGGCCGCGACACGAAATGCGTCAGCAGACGGGCCTCTGAGCTCGTCAGGTCTGTGTTGTTGCCCTTTAGCGCTGTAAGCAGATTGCGGCCCGGGTAAAAGCTCACTCCGGCGAAACGGAAATTGTCGGGGGCTCTGCTCGACACCGGCCTGTCGCGGCCTCTGACCCGCACGATCCGTTGTATCGTCTGGTTCAAGCTGACGATGTCGACCGGTGCAGCAACACAATCCGCTGCGCCCGCAATGCGGTAATCTTCTATCTCTGATTGTTCAGGATTGCATACCACCAGTATCGGAATCTCAGTCCGCCGCCTGACAGTGAGAATCGTATTGGTACCGGCTGCCGGCGCATGGCTGAAATCGAGGACGATTACATCGGGGCTGCTGCGGCTGATCAGCTCAAAAAAATGGGCTTCGACCTTGTCCGCCCCATCGTGTCCCGGAGTCGCAATCTCTGCACCCCCCGGTATCGATAAATCTTCACGCGCAAATAATATAGTTGTAGCTGCGCTCATCAAGAGTTGACCATGATCTCGTGTTGCAACCTCCTATAGCAAATTGTTTCGAGCCGTAGCAACCGGAAATATTTTGAAATCAGTGTATTTACCGTGAACTCACTAGGCATTTGCTTGAAATTCGTTAAATATACAAATGGTTCATTAGGTTACTCTGGAGCGGAATTAACAAAGCCGTCAGGTTTACGGGCTAATTGGGAGGCTGCTCTTTTTGAGAGCGGTTTCCAGAGATATTCCCGCAGATCGAGAAAAAATCGTGATCCATTCAATTCAGACCAGCCGCTTCGAGCCGACCGACGGGGTGCCGGACATGACGCTCGAGAGATCCGATCAGCCTTCCACAACGGCCAATGTCGTGGCCCTCGAGCAGGGTCTTTACGCTCTCGAAATCGGCGAGAGTCCCGGCATGCTCGGCCAGGTGTCCAGTCTCCAAGTGCCCGCGGTGCACGTCTCGGCGCTACGGAATGAGCTGGAACGAAGTGCCGAAATCATCGGCACTTCCGGACGCGGCGATAGCTGGCTCGACCGCGAGGGTGGCACGGTCATCGTCCAGTCGCCGGCGGGTGGAGCACATGTGCTGGTCACCGCCTATGGTCTTCCGTCGCAGGCCGTCTCCGTACCTGATATCCTCGTGCGACGGCTCGATCGGCCCCGTTCGAATGGCGCGGCGCCCCGATCCCCCAATTCGGCCGGCTGTCCGGCCGAAGAGCCGGAGGAGATCCGCAGCGAGATCGTGCTCCATGTAGAGCGACTCGGGGACCGGCGCTTTCCAGGCGATGGCTGGGCCGGAAACCGCGGCAAGAAATTGCGCATCGAAGCCTTTAGCATTCGCCCCGTCGACACATTGCTGGCGCGTGACATTGAATTCAAGGCATTGGGCCCGAAAGGGCGGCAGACGCCCTGGGTCACCGATGCCAAGCTCTGCGGCACGCGAGGGCAGGGGCTGCCGTTGACCGGGTTCGCGATCCGTCTGGCGCCGCATGCCGCAGAGCGGTTCGACGTCGTCTACCAGGGCGCCTTTTTCGAGAGCGGCGTTGCGAGCCCGCACCGCAACGGCGAACTCTGCATTCCGCCGATTGCCGACGACCCGCTGGAGGCGATCAATGTGCGCCTGGTCCGGCGGTCTCATCGTTAAGACCGGCGCTATCCGACGCCTCGAAACCGCGGTACCAAACGATGCACGAGGCATCCTCGCCCAGCCCAAACTCGTCCAACGCCGGCGCTGCACTGTCCAAGACAGTCTTGAATGTCGGCTGCGGCTATCCGTTACGGCAGAAGCTGCACCGCCATTTTCACGGGCCTGAATGGCGCGAGATCCGGCTCGACCTCGACCCTGCCGTGCACCCCGACATTGTCTGCTCGATTACCGACATCAGTCTGGTTGCTGCCGATTTGGTCGACGCCGTTTGGTCCTCGCACAATCTCGAGCACCTGCAGCGCCACGAAGTGCCGCTGGCGCTCGCCGAGTTCCTGCGCGTGCTGAAGCCGCACGGTCTGCTGCTGCTGACATTACCGGACCTACAGCAGGTGGCGCGGCTCGTCGCCGAGGACCGGCTCGAGGACAGCGCGTACATCTCCCAGAGCGGTCCGATCACGCCGCTCGACATGATCTTTGGACACACTGCTTCGCTGGCGCGGGGCAACCAGTTTATGGCGCACCGCACCGGATTTACCGCGCGAAGCCTGCACAAGCTGCTGATCGAAGCGGGGTTTGTCGAGGTCTCCTTGCGCCAAGGGAGCTCGTTCGATTTGTGGGCCACTGGCTACAAGCCTGCGCGCAGCTGAGCCAATGAAGTTTTTGTTCATCCACCAGAACATGCCCGGCCAATACGTCCATATCGCTCGCCATTTGGCGAAGAGCGGGCACGAAGTCAGCTTCATCACCCAGCCGCGCGCCGCGCAGATCACCGGCGTCCGCAAGCTCGAATATCAACCGGCGGCGCCGTCCCGCGACTGGCATGCTTATATGCACGAATTGGAGAGTGGCGTGGCAAACGGGCTGGCGGTGGCGCGGCTCTGCGAATGGCTCGCCCGCGACGGGTTTGTGCCGGACATCGTGATCGGCCACAACGGCTGGGGAGAAATTCTCTACGTCAAGGATTTATGGCCGCAAACCCCGGTGCTCGGCTATTTCGAATTCTTCTATCGGGCCAGCGGGTCGGACGTCGACTTCGACCATGAGTTTCCGCCGGAACCGGACGCGCCGATGCGGCTGCGGACGCGCAATGCGCTGAACCTGCTCGGTCTCGACGCGGCCGATTGGGGCCAGAGCCCGACCGAATGGCAGCGCTCGCAATATCCGAAACGCTACCGGGACCGCATTACGGTCGTGCATGAAGGGGTCGATACGAGCCTGGTGCGACCCGACCCGACGGTGCGCCTGTGGCTCGGCAGCGGTCGCCGTCTGTCGCGGGCGGACGAGATCGTAACGTATAGCGCACGCGACCTCGAACCCTACCGCGGCTTTCATATGTTTATGCGGGCCCTGCCGAGGGTGCTCGAAAGGCGGCCGGCGGCGCAGGTGCTGATCGTCGGCAATGACGGCGTCAGTTATGGCCGCCAGCCGGAAAGCGCTGTCAGCTGGCGGGCGAAAATGCTCGATGAGCTGGACGGCAGGCTCGATCTGAAGCGCATCCATTTCCTCGGGCACCTTTCCTACCAGCAATACCTGACCGTGTTGCAGATCTCGACGGTTCACGTCTATCTGACCTACCCGTTCGTGCTGTCATGGTCGTTGCTGGAGGCAATGTCGGCCGGCTGCCTTGTCGTCGGCTCCCGCACGCCGCCCGTCGAGGAAGTGATGCGCGACGGAGAAAACGGCCGCCTGGTCGATTTCTTCGATGTGGAAGCGCTGGCGGACCGGATTGTTACGGCACTCGCCACCAATAACGAGGCCGCCAGCAATAGAATTCGCGCGGCAGCGCGGCGGACTGCGATCGAATGTTACGATGTCCAAACGGTCACCCTGCCGGCCTATCTGGACCTGCTGCGCTCATTGCTGTGAGCGGGCGAAGACAAGGAGGATCGTGCAATGGACCTCTCCCCAGTGAAAGGCGGAGCGGGACTCTAGACGAACCCGAGCCGCGTCTGGCGATCCTCGGGCCCCCCGCCGTCACTCGGCTGATGGTCGAGCTGTGGCGGGCGGACGCTCGGCTGCGGTCGCGGTTCGATCTGGCAAACCCGCTGCATCGCCGCGATTTCGCGCTTTGGGTCGGCGGGGAAGGCAAGTCGCTCGGTCTGGATCAGCGCTCGATTGCGGCGGCCCTGGCTCTGCTGCAGCGAGGGACCTCACTGCTTCGGCCGTCGCCGCATTGGCCGCCGCAGGCCTCGCACGCCCGATTGCCCTCTCACGGGACGGTCGATGATTGGCTGGCGCAGACGATCGCATGGGATTTGCCGGCTGGGCCCGGGGGAATCCCGCTGCCGCGGGCATTGGCGCTGCTCTGGGAACTGAGGCAAGATGTCCGCCTGCACTTCGCCAATCGGACCGCGGCGGAAATTCGCGATTACATCGGCTGGTGTCTGACGCAGGGTATCCGGGACGGATGCGTCGCGGTCGAGCTGATCGAGGCCCCGCTGGCGCCGTTTCTGGATATGCCCGATCCGGAGCTGCCGGCAACCCGGCTGATGCGGATCATGGCGCCGCTCTATGACGGGCCGCATCCCGATATCGCCGGACAGTTTCCGCATACCCGGCACGCACGGTTTTGCGTGGCGGTGTGGGCATGCGGCGTGCTGCGCCGGCGCTATGGCTGGCCTCGCAGCTTTGTCCGCCGTCCGTTGGAGTGGCTGTCGCGGATCGCACCGGAGGCGGGCGACGCCTTTGTGCCGCTCAACAATCTCGCTCTAGGGCTGTGCGAGCTGCGGCCTGAATTGCAGGCGCGCTGCGATCTGCGCACCCATGAGGGGCGATCGGCTCTGCGCCAGTGGCTGGTCGGCGACGGGATCGAGGAACTCGAACTTGATGACTGCCTCCCGCAGCGAACGCCAAAAGCGCCCGCAAAGCCGGCGATCAAGCGCGATCTTTGCCTGGTCGGTTATGCCGGCCTCATTTCCGGGCGGGCCGAAGATCTGCGCATGAGCGCGCTCGCGCTCAGCCGGCACTCGCGGCAATGGGCGGTGCTCGACCGCCTCTCCGGGGCGATCACGACGGAGGACAGCCGGCCGGCCCCGGCGTTTGCCAAGCCCCCCGGGATCAACCTCGTACATTTGAATGCCGACACGGCATTCTTCGATTACCTGCTTTTGCGCGAACGAGGCATCGAGCGGGGCTATACGATCGGCTATTGGGCCTGGGAACTGGCCAAATTCCCCGAGGAGTGGCGATCCTCCTTCGCCTTCGTCCAGGAGGTTTGGGTCGCCAGCCGGTTCGCCTATGAAGCGATCGCGCCGGCCACGACGAAACCGGTTTTTCTGATGCCGCCGGCAGTGGCGATCCCGGCACCCGAACCCGGCCTGAAGCGCGCCGATTTCGGCCTGCCCGACGACAAATTCATCTTCTACTTCAGCTTCGATTTCCGCTCCTATACCAGCCGCAAGAACCCGCGCGCCGCCATCGCCGCGTTTCGCCGCGCCTTTCCGCACAGCGATGCTCCGGTTTGCCTGGTGCTCAAGACGATCGGCTCCGCCTGGAAACCCGAGGAGCGCGAGGCGCTGAACGAGACGGTCCGCGGCGACCCCGGCATCCTGGTCCTCGATCAGGAACTCGCCAGACCCCGCGCAATCGCGCTAGTGGCGTTGGCGGATTGTTTCGTGTCCCTGCACCGCTCCGAGGGCTTCGGCCGCGGCCCCGCCGAGGCGATGCTGCTCGGCAAGCCGGTCATCGTGACCGATTATTCAGGTACGCGCGACTTCGCTACAGCCGAGACCGCGCTCCTCGTCGGCTGTGAGCTGGTCCCCGTGGGCCCGGATGAATATCCCGGAGCAGCAGGCCAAGTCTGGGCCGAACCCGATATCGACGAAGCCGCCGCTGCGATGCGCAGAATTGCCGGCGACCGCCCTCTCGCCGAGCGGCTCGGCCGCGCCGGACGAGCCCGCATCCGCGAACTCTACGACCCTCGTGTCGTCGGCGCGCGCTACCTCGACCGCTTCGCGGTGATCGCCAGGACGGCATGAAAAACGGCTGCGCGCGCCTGTCTTCCTATTAAGACGGAGTTAGGAATTAAGGAGACACACTGGGTGAGAAGTTTCAGAGGTGATTCGATGGCATCGACCAAGAACCAAGGGCCGGGAGATGATCGTGGCGCGAGTGGCTCCGGGGATGATCGGGGTCGCGGGGGAGGAGACCACGGCCATGACCATGACCATGACCATGACCATGACCATGACCAACGATCATGGCCACGATCATGACCACGACCACGACCACCACCACCATCAGGACCCGCCCTGTTACTGTCGTGGGACGTTGATCCTGACGGAACGCGGCGAGGTCAGGGTCGAGGACCTCGCCATCGGTGACGCGGTGGTGACGCTTTCGGGTGAGGCAAAGCCGATCAAGTGGATCGGCCGGCGCAGCTATGCGGGTCGGTTCGTCGCCGGCAACCCCGGGGTTTTGCCGATCGTCGTGCGCGCCGGTGCGCTGGCGCCCGAGGTCCCGGTGCGCGATCTGTGGCTGTCGCCGGGGCACGCGCTGCTTCTCGACGGTGTCCTGGTTCCGGCCGAGCACCTCGTCAATGCACTGACGATCGTCAAGGCAGGCGCGGTCGACCAGGTTGAGTATTTCCATCTCGAATTCGAAGCCCACGAGGTGATTCTGGCGGAAGGCGCACCGGCTGAAAGCTATGTCGAGTGCGACAATCGGCGGGGTTTTCACAATGCCGATGAGTTCACCGCGCTTTACCCGGACGACGCGCGGGTCTCGTTTGGCTATTGCCTGCCGCGGCTAGAGGCAGGGATGGCAGAGCTCGCTGCGATCCGCGCCCGGCTATTCGCGCGGGCGGCGGCGCTCGGCCATTCGACCAGCGCCGATCCTGACCTCCATCTCGTCGTCGATGGCGCCGCCGTGGCGGCGCAATCGGTCGCCGATGGCCGCCACACCTTCCGGCTCGATGGGGCGGCGGATGAGGTATGGCTCGCCTCGCGCTGCGGCGTCCCGGCCGAGTTGGAACCGCTGTCGAGCGATCGGCGCTGCCTCGGCGTCTGCGTCCAGCAGCTCGTCTTGCGCGATGATCACCTGCGGGTCGAGATATCGCACTCCCATCCCGCGCTCTGCGAGGGCTTTCACGATGACGAAGAAGGCGCGCGGCGCTGGACCACCGGTATGGGACGGGTTCCCGAGCGCTTCCTGCGCGCCTTTGCCGGCAGCGTCATCATCGAGGTGCACTGCCTGCCTGCCATGCCGCGCTATCCCCTAGACCCGCAGATCGTCGCCATTCCGGAGCAGGCGGCCGGCTCGACGACTGCGCCGGAGCGGGCCGCACGGTCCCGCTCGCGGCGGTCCTCGAGTTCCACAAAAACTAACCGCCGCGAGAGTTCACGCCGGCAGACGACGGCTGCGGTCGCGTAGACCGCACTGGCGAGCGGCCCCGCGCTCGTACAGTCGGGGAGCCTGACTATTAGCAGGCTGCGGAAAAACTCGCCCGTCATTCCGGGACGGCCCTTCAGGGCCGGGCCCGGAATCCAAGAACACAGGCCAACACATTGATTTCACGAGCTCGTGTTCATGGATTCCAGGTTCGCGGGCAAAGCCCGCGCCCCGGAATGACGACATTTCAGCATTTTTCCGCAGCCTGTTAGAGCAAATTTCGATCGGATTGGTGCTGTCATTGCGAGCGCGCTCTGCGCGGCGAAGCAATCACGACCCAACGAGCGCTCAGCGGCCCGAGATTGCTTCGCTGGCGCTCGCAATGACGATTGGAGTGAGTGGTGCAATCAGCACTGTCTTCCGCGGTCAGGCTCCATAAGAAAATCTCAACCATTTTCCTGGAAGCTCTCCCCGTGAGTTTGGGGGCGTGGTGGCTCATTACTGATGAGGGGGTTAGATGGCACGAACTCCGCCGCATACGAAACGACGGACAAAGACGCTAGCTGCTGCGGACCTCGGCTTCGCAGCAACGGAACCATCTCCATTACCCGTGCAAGAAGCCAGCGCCGCGGAGACGGCATCGGCATTCGCGGCGATGGACGAAAATACCCGGCTGGGCCCGGTGCTCGATAACGGCCACGACCTCCGCAGCAACGGCCGCGAAAATCCTCTTGAGCCATTCCAGACAAATCGCCGGCTTCAAGGTCAAATCGACACGGTGGACTGGGCTGCGGTCAACGGCTGGGTCTGGGATCCAAAGACCCCCGGAGAGCGGATCCGGCTCGAGTTGGTCGATGGCGAAACCTCTCTCGTCACGACGATCGCGAGCGATCATAGGCCGGAGCTCCTGAAGCGCGGCATTGGCGATGGCGGGTACGGGTTCAGTATCAAATTTCCGGACGAAGCGCTGACGGAGGGCCGCCATACCCTGCACCTGCGCTGCGCCGACAGCGGCGCAGCCATGCCGGGCTCGCCGATCAATCTCGACTACGACAGGCTCGCCAAGACACCCGACGTGCTGAACGGCATCGCGGCAGTCCCTGCGTCGAGGACTCTCCCACGTTCGGCGCCTATTGCCGGCACACGGATACTTTTCGACATTTCGGACCTCATTTACTACATCGGACATCACGCCAATCTCACCGGCATCCAGCGGGTGCAATCGAGCATCGTCCTGTCGGTCCTGAGCCACGGGGTACTGCCGCAATCTGCTCTGATCTTTCTGAGCTTTAACGCCAGGAGCAGGAATTGGGTCGCAATCCCAACGGGCTTCTTGTTTGCATTACTCCAAGACATGTTTCTGCCGGTGGCGCAACGCACGGTCAGCTTTCCTGCCGAAGACGCCCGTTACGGAATATTGCCCGGGGCCAAGGACTTCACCGGCGTCGGCGTCCTCGACGGCGGCGGGACCTCGGTCCTCTGCCTGCTGGGCGCAGCCTGGGTACAGCAGGACTACTTGCATCGCGTCCTTGCACTGAAGCGCCAGTTCGGCACGCGGTTCGTCATGACAGTGCATGATCTGATCCCGATCTACGCGAGCGACACCTGCGACCAGGACACCGTGGTCGTGTTCGAGGCGTTCATGCGCCGGGCGCTGCGACACGCCGACCACATTCTTGCCGTGTCCGGGAATACGGCAAGCGACGTCAAGCGATATTCCGCCTCACTGCAGATCCCGGAACCGCCGATCACCGTAACCAAGAACGGTTCGTCTTTCACGGAATTCCTGCCGGGGAGAGAGTCTCCGGGCGACATCGCCGCGGGCGATCTCCCGGAGCGGTTTGTGCTGTTCGTCGCAACGATCGAAGGACGGAAGAACCATCAGCTTGTCCTCGACATCTGGCGCCGCATGATCGACGAGGGCGACGATCCGCCCCATCTCGTCTGCGTCGGCCGTCTGGGCTGGAAATCTACCGGGTTTATCAGCACGCTCGTCGAGAGCGGCTATCTCGGCGGCAGGATCCATCTGTTGCGCGACATCTGCGACGCGGATCTGAGGATGCTGTACAGCCGATGTCTGTTTACGCTGTGCCCGTCTTTCTACGAGGGATGGGGACTGCCGGTCGGCGAAGCGCTGGCGATGGGCAAAATCTGCGTCTGCAGCGACCGCGCCTCATTGCCCGAGGTTGCCGGCGAATTTGGCATGTACATCGACATCGCCGACCGCGACGCCTCACTGGGGGTCATCCGCGGATTGCTGAGCGACGACGCGGCGCGCGGCCGATTGGAAGCGAAAATCCGCCGCGGCTACGAGCCGGTCACGTGGCATTCGGTGGCAAAGAGCGTCGTTACTGCCTGCCAGACCGCCGCCGGGGTCGTCTGGCAGGAGCCGTACCCCCACACGGCCATTCCCTATTCGAGCGAAATAAGCTTCGGCAAGCTGGACCGCGACGTCGATGGCGTCGGCGAGGCTGTGTTGAACCGGATCGTACAAACCAGGCGCGGGCTGTTTTTGGGCGAATTGCTGCAAGAGCAGAATTTTCTGCGGGGCGAGGAGATCCGTTCGCACGGGTTCTGGGCGTATCCGGAAGACTGGGGCACTTGGGCTTGCCACGCCGGCGGCGACATTGTCGTCGCATTGGCGCCGAACGACAGCCTGCTGTTCGACGTGTTTCTCCGGGTCCGAGTCAGCGGCCTCCTCACCGAGCATCCGGTAAAGCTCTCTGCCAACGGCACGCCGGTGTGGAGCGCACCTATCGGTCAAGGGTCGCGCAACATCCATTTCCGTACCCGCAAACAGACCCTCGGGACCGGCGGCTGGCGCCTGCGCATCCGAGCCGAGCTCGCTCTATCCGCCGAGCTGCGCACCCAGATCGCCGCGCTCGACGCCCGTGTGCCGACGATCGGGTTCGAGCGGCTGGTGGTCGTGCCAGAAAACGACCTGAAGACGCGGGTTGATATCCTTTACACGTTGCTTCTGTGATGGTCGAGCCGGGTCGTCTGTGCCGATACTGACTGCGAACCCGTGCCTTGGAGCTGCTGGCAAAGAAGGCCTTGCAGAAACTAGGGTTACGCGCCGGAATTCCTAATGACACAAATTTACATCAGTTATGGAATTACTAAATCTGCCAGTACATTTGCCTGGCAGCTGATCAAACGAACGGCAATCAGTGGCGGGCTGCCGATTGCAACCCTAACCTCGAAATCGAAGGGAGCGAACTCGCCCGAGGATTACATAGATCCGGTTTCCGAGAAGAACCTCAATTTGATCAGCGAAGAAGTTGGAAATTTGCCAGTTGTCATAAAAACCCACGGAGACGCTACGCCCACTGCGGCTAGGCTCGTGGCGGAAGGGACCGCGCAGGTTTTCGCCTCCTATCGTGATCTGCGCGACGTCGCTCTTTCCCTCTTGGACCACGGGGCAAGGTCGAGGGCAAAGGGCATCAAGGATTTTTCCGAATTCTACCAGCTTGCGGATACTCTTGAAGACATCAAAACCCAGGTACAGAGATTTGAAAAATGGATGCAATTGTGCAAACCCTTGCTCTTGTCATACGATGAAGTCTGTTTCGACACACGGTTAGCGATTTCTAGGATCGCGGAACGTCTTGAGGTCTCAGTTGACGTTGGCTTGATTTTCGATGAATTTAACGAAAATAAATCAGCAATAGGCCAATTCAATAAGGGTGAAAAACGCAGGTTCGAACGCGAGATGGATAATAAAACAAGTGCACTTTTCGTTGACGCGTTTGCTCCATATTACAAAACTTATTTCCCAGACGAAATTCAAACAATGAAAAGGATCGCCTCGACCGGCAGCCAAGCCATAGCATCCGGGCACGACGGCCAGACGACAACGCTTGATCCCTGGACAAACGCTCTGGGTCCGGCCATGGGGGCTACAGGCGATTCAGCGCCCAAGGGATTAATCGACGAACTAGTCACAGCTGCGTACAGGGCATTACTCGGACGACCAGCGGATCCGAGTGGGCTTCAGACATACGGAAGATTCTTTAGAAGTGTATCTCTGCCGCAGGGAGTTGAGCGAGTAGTCCGAGGTTTATTGCAGTCGCCAGAGTTTCAGAGTAGGCGAGCCGTTGCGGGAGAACCGTTGAATTCGCCCCTCGACCCGCCGCAAATTTGCTCATTTACGCCGGAACGGGCACGGTGGGTGTCGTCACTCGGTACTCGGGCGGATCGTGTGCTCGTAGCGCGATTCCGCCCAGACCCCAGTTCGCGGCCGACATTCCATCTGCGGGACCGTTCTCTCTTAGCCGTAGACCGAGTTTTGCAGAGCGTTAGGTATATAGAAACGGTAATATCTAAATACCTACTTCATCCAGATTATTACTACAGCACTTTTAAATCGCCATACCCATATTCTGCAGAATTGTTTTGTGTTTTTCAATTTGGTGATCAATCGGCCGACGTTGATAAAACCGTTGGATATTGCGCAATGGGGTCAAAGTTAACGTTATTGCCGGATTTACACTTCTGGATCTCCAACGGTTATTTCAATTTGCGTCAGGAATTTAAGAAATCTTGGTTGCCGTGGGCGGAGCGCTTTCCGCAGAGTCTTATGGCGCGGATCATCGACCGGTGCCCAGCAGATAACATTAGACTCGCTTCCCCACCTCCCGCGTTTCCGCCTGTGCGCCGCTGGCGAGGATAATACGAGATTGCGCAGTGTGCTCGATGCTAAGTTGACTGATATCGTGCAGGCTAGTAACGCCGACGAAGCTCGGAAGATTCGAGCGTATGTCGATAACCTTAGGCTACTGTCGGCTCATGTGCCCCAAACAGACTTTCTTAAATATCGTTTCCAGATCGATATTGATGGAAACTCAAATTCCTGGAGTTTTTTACCTAAACTTATGATGGGATCCTGCATTTTAAAGGTAATATCAGACTGGCGCCAGTGGTATTATGACGGTTTGCGCCCATGGGAGCATTATGTGCCAATCAAAAACGATCTATCTGATCTAGAGGAGCGCGTAGCGTGGTGCTTGGACAACGATGAACATGCCCGGGAGATCGGAGCGAACGCCATGAAATATGCCAACCGGATAGTCTTTGGGACTGAGATGTCAAGCGCGGCGGCCGCGGTTTTGCAAGCGAGCCGCAATTCGGCCGAATGATAACGGCAAAACTAGCAACGGCTGTAACGCGAGGTTATGAGATATGGATAGCAGGTTGGAAGGCTACGTCAATGGCGGGGGACACGAAGATATAGCGGGATCCACCGGGGAGTTTACGCTGCGCAGGATAATTGAGTATAACGAGATACAAGCCAAACTAGGCATTAAAGGCAATTTGGTGGAGATTGGTGTATTTCATGGAAAGGTTCTAGTTCTCTTCGGCCTATTAGCCGGGCCTAGCGAATTCTGTCTTGCTCTAGACGTCTTCGACGATCATCGTAAGAATTACGATTTGACTGGCGGCGCGGCGACCCTCAGAAAAGTCAAAGATAACTTCGCACGAATAGTCGAGGATTCAGACAAACTTCGAGTTCTCTCCGAAGAACTCGCTGGTGGTACGAGCAGAGCAAATTCGTGACATCCTGGGACCGAGTGGTGTTCGGATATTTAGTATAGATGGGGCACATAGCCACTTTCATACCGCTCACGATATGATGCTTGCAACTCAGGTATGCACAGCCGGTGCGGTTATAATAGTCGATGATATTACCAATGCTGGCTGGCCTGGAGTAATGGAGGGGGTTGCACGATATTTCCTGCTTAATCCTGACATAAAATTGTTTCCGTTTTTAATGACCCAGAACAAGCTGTGGCTCACAACCTACGACTACCACCACCAATACTTTGAGCATGCTTTGCAGCAAATTCCGGTTGGCGAGCGGCAGCGAAAGAGGGTGACGCGCTTTTTCGGACACGATATAGTGGGCTTTTAACCCCAAGCCACCATCGTGGCAAAGTGGCTGCGAGCGGCGATGCACACGCTTAAGTGCTCCCGCGTCCGATTTCTCTTTCGGGAAACGAAGAATTTGCCGTTACGTTTTCGCGGGCCTTGTTGGTGTGGCCCTGTCTCTCACAACGCTACCTCGCGTCGTTTGGGCTGCGGATGTCGCAGGAGAGATCCTGGCGTTCTATTACGGATGGTACGGCAATCCGCAGGTCACCGGGCAATGGCACCACTGGAAAAATGTCGATCCGGTCAACAAGCGGGCCGAGAACGTGACGGACTATCCAGCATACGGCGCGTATGACAGCCACGACCCGGCGGTCGTCGAGCGCCAGGCGGAGGCGGCACGCGCCGCCGGGATCACCTCAACATGCTCCCAGTCATAGACACGTTCATACTGCTGGTTCTTAGGGTAGACCTTGTCCAATTCTTTAGCGGGCCGCTCGACTTGCCCGCACATAAGCTTTCCTTTACTGCAGTGCCGGGAAGGGAATGAAGCAGGGATTACAGGACGGTTCCGCCGCAGCCCATCCAATGTTCCAGCTTGTCTTGGGAGGAGCGAACTGCGTGAATAGCTCAACCTGACCAGAAGCCGGAAGGGTAAGTGGACGAGGATATGCCATTGGGTTAATCGGGAAGTTAGTGGTGGGAAGGGGATTTTGAGAGAACGTATTATAGGCAAGAGGCTGTGTTATATAATTCACCTCTATCCGCCAACATCCCTGGCTAACCGAACCCGGATTGAGGCATATTGAACCGTCAGTTCCGCCGACATTGGACATCGTGTAGAGTCCCTGTCCGGCCTGATCGGCATAGACGATACGAACCTGTGAGACATGATCGGCGGTCGTATCACCGGAAACGACGTCACGTACCACAGTGGTCAGGTTGGGATCCTCGGTTTGGACCGGGTTAGAACCAGCACCAAAGATCCAGAATTTCCCCCTCATATCTTGTTGGAGCATAGCGCCGCGAGACACCATCGGGTTCGACGCGGTATTCACGGCGCTATTGCGGTCGATCGCCCAATAGATATATGGGGCTCCTGCGAAGTTGAGCAACTGCGGAATGCTGGCACTCGCCAGGACGATCATTTGACCGGGGTTGTATGGGTTCGGTCCCGTATTCCCGCGCACCGGAACGCTGAAACGGGTTTGGTCGATCCCGCTCAGGTCGGGCAGCAGCGGCGCCACACAGGACGACACATACTCCAAGCCGCTGTAGTGCGGTGTGCACTCCCACGCTATCCAGTTCTCACCATTGTAGGTCATGATACTCGGATCGTAAGACGACCGCACATAGGTTCCATTGATTGTGATCGGGGTGACAAATAGATAGTTCTGAAATACCATTTGATTGGTGGCCCAATTCATCTGGAAAATACCCAATGTCGGCTGGGTAGTGAAGTTCCCAGCACCGCAAAACGACTGAGACCCGATCGCCAGAACACGACCAACAAACATATTGGGTTGACCGGGAATCGCTGCAAACGAAGCACTCGCATTGCAGACGATTTGTCCACTTGTAGTCACGACAGAAATTGGAGTTTGCGCTACGGTAGCTTGGGCCGCTCCCATACCCAGAGCTAGAGCCGAAGCAGTAGCGAATAGAAGATTTCTCATAGGTATTATCATTGCGTCAGCGGATCGAGGGCGCCTCTGCCAAAGAAGTCCTGTAAAATTAGCTCAAGTTTTCGATAAAGCCGAGGTAACAAGATGCTTAACGTGCCAATAATCGTGGTTAAGAGGCCGTCCTCACATCCGGTGGGCGGAGTTCTCCTCTTGGGCGCGTGCCGCGTATCCGAAGATGGTCGCGGCGGGAGGTCCCGGAAAGATATCGACCGTGACGATTATTCCCGGCTATGACGACCGAAACACCGGGCGCCCGCCGCCGCGCCCGGTCACCGACCGTTGGGGCGGCGAGACCTACCGGGCGCTTTGGCAGGAGGCGATCGCCGCGGCACCGGATTATGTCCTGATCACCTTATGGAACGAGTGGCACGAAGGCAGCGAGATTGAACCTTCGGTCGAGTATGGGGCCCGCATCCTCGACGACACGGCGGCGTTCTCGCGAGCGTTCCTTGCCGGGCACAGGTAATCCAGCAGCCCGCCTCACAAAAAGCTAATTCTCGCAGTAGGATACGATCGCTGTTGAATCGTATTTTATCGCATTTCGATGGGCGGAAAGATGTGGCTGTTCCTCGTTCCCTCGTGCCGGCCGGCCGTGGTGCGGCAAGGCATTGTCGGCAATTCCCCGGTATACGGGCGCAAATGGGACCTTCGCGAATTAACAATCTTCGTTAGCGAAATCGGGCTCGATATCAGCCGGAAGCCGCTGCAGCACAGCAGTCGCGACCGATGGAACAGAAGGGTATGGCGTGCCGGGAGGGCCGCGCCAAAAAAAGGTCACATGAGCCTGGAGGTTTCTGCGTTCCATAATGTCCCGCAGTTCCTTCAAGCGATTATCTTGATCCCCAAACGGGGCAATAAGTGTATCCAACGCATGCAAATGATCAGCAAGATCTTTGCTTGGCACTTTTCGCCTCGTGCTAAAGTACCAAACTCCGGTTCTGCCGGTAATGTCCGGGCCGTGTGGACCAGACCGATACGTCTGACCCTTCCGATCTGCCTTGGTTGGCTGTTGCTTAATGAGGCGCGAGATCTCGTCCGGGTCGAGCGCATCACCGGCAAACCGAAGTGTGGCGAAAGCTCTGCCAGCGCTGTCAGATTTCGTTGTAGATGTTCCCGAGGACATGACCAAACTCATCCACCTCGCAATCCCCTGCCACTTCCCTGCCGGAGCCCGCGGCAGGGAACCAAATTTCCCTGCCATGATACGAAGATTCGCCCGCAAGCTGTTGGTTTTGCAGGACATAGTACCGCAAACGGAGAAAATATTCCCGTGATTTCCCGGCCGGCAGGGAAATTCGCGGTCGTCGGAGCCGGGCCGGCGATCGCCCCCTACAACGCGAGCTTACCCGCGACGAGGAGCAGGGTCGCCGCCAATGCGAAGCGCAAGACCGCGTCGGGCACGCGCACCGATATGTAGCTGCCTATGACGATGCCCGGGAGCGAGCCCGCGAGCAATGAGCCGAGCAGATGCCAATCGATCGAGCCCAGCATCCAATGGCCGATGCCGGCGACGAGGGTCAGCGGCACGGCGTGGGCGATGTCGGAGCCGACGATGCGCGCCGTCGGCAGCCGCGGATAGAGCAGGATGATGGCGGTCACGCCGAGGGCGCCGGCGCCGACCGAGGAGATCGACACCAGTACTCCCAGCGCCGCGCCGAGGAGCACGGTCAGCGCTGCAGTGCGGCGCGGGCTCAATTCGCCGACATGGGCGGCGAAGAACGCCTGTATCCTCTTGCGGAAGATCAGCACCGCAGCCGTCGCAGCCAGGGAGCCGCTGAGCGCCGCCGTGATCAGTTCCCGGGCCGCGCCGCTGTAGAGGCCGAAGCCCGACAACGCCAATAAGGTCAAGGCGGTCGCCGGAACGCTGCCGGCGGCGAGCCGGCCGACGACGCGCCAATCGATATTCCGGTTGAGGCCGTGGACCAGAGTACCGCCGCTCTTCGTCGCCGCCGCATAGAGGAGGTCGGTCCCGACCGCGGTCGCCGGGTGAATGCCGAAGAGGAGGATCAACAGCGGGGTCATCAGAGAGCCGCCGCCGACCCCGGTCATGCCGACGAGCAGCCCGACGCAAAAGCCGGAGATCACATAGAGCAGGTTGACCGAGTGGATCATTGGAGCCGGTTCCCTCATGCACCGAGCGGCTGCTTCGGTCAGATGATCTCGCGCCGGCGCAGCTCCTCGATAATGTGTTCGGCGGCGGCTTCGGGTGTCGCGCCGACCGTCGCAATGCGGATTTCCGGAGAGTCGGGTGGCTCGTAAGCGGAGTCGAGACCGGTGAAGTTCTCGATCCTGCCGTCCTTCGCCTTGGCGTAGAGGCCTTTGGGATCGCGCCGGATGCACTCGTCGAGCGGGGTGTCGACGAAGATCTCGAAGAAGGCGATGGGGGCGGTCAGCTCCCGCACCATCCGGCGTTCGGCGCGGAACGGCGAGATGAACGAGCAGATCACGATCAGCCCCGCCTCGGTCATCAGCCGCGCGACCTCGCCGACGCGGCGGATGTTCTCGACCCGGTCGGCATCGGTGAAGCCGAGGTCGCGGTTGAGCCCGTGCCGCACATTGTCGCCGTCGAGCAGCATCGTGTGCCGGCCCGCGGCCAGCAGCTTCTTTTCGATGCTGTCGGCGATCGTCGATTTCCCGGCGCCCGAAAGCCCGGTCAGCCACAGCAACGCGGGGGTCTGCTCCTTCAGGGCGGCCCGCTGCTCGCGACCCACGGTCAGCGCCTGCCACTGGATGTTGCTGGCCCGGCGCAGGCCGAATGCGACCACCCCGGCGCCGGCCGTCTCGTTCGTCAAGCGGTCGATCAGGATAAAGGCGCCGGTATCGCGATTGGCGGCGTAGGGGTCGAACGCCACCGGTACTGCGGTAGACAGATTGCAGAACCCGATCTCGTTGAGGCCGAGGGTCTTGTCCGCCAGATGCGCCAGAGTATCGGTATTGATCCGGTGCTTCAGAGTGGTGATGGTGGCCGGCACCGTGCGCGTGCCGATCTTCAACAGGTAGGATCGGCCGGGCACCATCGGCTGCTCGCTCAGCCAGATCACATGCGCCGCGAACTGGTCGACGCATTCCGGCGGATCATGCGGGTCGGCGAGGAGATCGCCGCGGGCGATGTCGATCTCGCTGGCGAGGGTGAGGGTGACGGCGTCCCCCGCGGCCGCGCGAGCGAGCGTGCCGTCGAAGGTAAAAATCTCCTTAACCCGCGCGGATCGGCCCGAGCCCGCGACCAGCACCGCATCCCCCGGGGCGATCGAGCCCGAGACGACGGTGCCGGAAAAACCGCGGAATTCGCCATTCGGGCGGTTGACCCATTGGACCGGGAAACGGAACGGGCTCCCGCCGCCGCCAGCCACGTCGACCGTATGAAGGAGCTCGAGCAAGGTCGGTCCGTGGTACCAGGGCATTCGCGACGACCGCGTGGTGATGTTGTCACCAGATCGCGCTGCGACAGGGAGGACGCGGACCGAGAGGTTGCCGAGACCTGCGGCGAAGGCCGAGAAATGGGTGGCAACCTCCTCAAAGCAGCGCTCGTCAAATCCGACGAGGTCCATCTTGTTGACGGCGAGCACCAGGTGACGGATGCCGAGCAGTGAGCTGATAAAGGCGTGTCGTTTGGTCTGTGGCAGCACGCCTTTTCGCGCATCGACCAGGATCACGGCGAGCTCGCAGGTCGAGGCGCCGGTCGCCATGTTGCGCGTGTACTGCTCGTGGCCCGGCGTATCGGCGACAGCAAAGGCCCGCTCTCGGGTGGCAAAGAACCGGTAGGCGACATCGATCGTGATCCGCTGCTGGCGCTCGTCCTCGAGCCCGTCCAGCAGCAGCGAGAAGTCGACATCGGCCCCGTTGGTGCCAAACCGTCGCGAGTCCCGCTCCAATGTCGCGAGCTGGTCGTCGAGCACCAGAGAGCAATCATAGAGCAGGCGCCCGATCAGGGTCGACTTGCCGTCGTCGACCGATCCGCAGGTCAAAAACCGCAGGAGATCCTTTTCCCGCCGCGTCGCGAGCGGCCCGCCGTCAGCAGCCATTAGAAATAGCCTTCGCGCTTCTTGCGTTCCATTGCGGCTTCCTCGTCATTGTCGATCAGCCGCCCTTGCCGCTCCGACTGGCGCGACTGGCGCAATTCCTCGAGGATGTCCCACGGTGTGGCCGCCGCCGACTTGATAGCGCCCGTCAACGGATAGCATCCCAAAGTGCGGAAGCGGACGAGGCGCATTTCGGGGCGCTCGCCGGGCTCGAGCGGCAAACGGTCGTCGTCGACCATGATCAGAACGCCATCGCGTCCGACGACTGGCCGCCTTTTGGCGAAATAGAGCGGCACCACAGGAATTTCTTCTATGGCGATGTATTCCCAGACGTCGAGCTCGGTCCAATTCGACAGCGGAAAGACCCGCATCGACTTGCCTTGGCGCAGTCGCGTGTTGTAGAGCCGCCAGAGTTCGGGCCGCTGGTTCTTCGGGTTCCAGCCATGCTCGGCGTTGCGCAGCGAGAAGATGCGTTCTTTGGCGCGGCTCTTCTCCTCATCGCGCCGCGCTCCACCGAACGCCGCATCGAAACCGTGGCGGTCGAGCGCCTGTTTCAAGGCCTCGGTTTTCATGACCGCGGTATGCAACGCCGAGCCGGACGTGATCGGGTTGATGCCGCGCGCCCGCCCCTGCTCGTTAGTATGGACGAGGAGGTCGAGGCCGAGCCGGCGCGCGGTCTCGTCGCGGAATGCGATCATCTCGCGGAACTTCCAGCCGGTATCGATATGGAGAAGCGGGAACGGCGGCTTGCCGGGAAAAAACGCTTTGCGCGCCAAATGCAGCATCACGCTCGAATCCTTGCCGATCGAATAGAGCATGACCGGATTGCGGAACTCGGCCACGACCTCGCGCATGATGCCGATCGACTCTGCTTCGAGGCGCTTCAAATGGTTAGGTCGCAGAATTGAGGGCGCCAAAGAGTTGGCAATCGGGGACAAATTAATTCCTTCGCGGGTTGACGCCGAATTTCCTTAGCAGAAAAGAGCTGACGAAATGTCAACTTCACGACGGGCCGTCCCGGTGCAATTTCCAATTGCAATGGCCAACGGTCGGGGCGGCGGATCAGCCGCGGCGAAACAGGGCATTTTGGTTGCCATCACGGTCATGAACTGCACGTTGGATTCCAGTGGAAACGAGACAACCTGGATCGTCGGCAAGACGGCTTTATGACGCCAAGTGTGGTGAAGGCCGAGGTTTAGACCCCTGGAGTGATATTGATGAATATTCTATCTGCCAACAGCGTATCGGCTAAGGCCGCGACCGGAACTGTGATTGGGAATTTTTCGTATGCCGGCGCCAGCGGCGGCGATGGTCTCGGGCTACGACGCGGAAGACGGCCAGTTCATAATCCAGGTGACGCCGTAAGACAATTTCGCCGGGTTTGCTGGCGGAGTTAGCCGACGGTTACAACCAAGCGGGGAATCCCGCTGTAGACCTGCTGCAGAAACAGCGAAATGTCATATCTACCTCAATCTGTAGTTGCTATCGGCGGAGGAGCGAGACGGCGCTTCAGCCGCGGCCGATATAGGGCATTTTGGTCGCCATCACAGTCATGAACTGAACGTTGGCTTCGAGCGGCAGGGTGGCCATGTAGAGGACGCCCCGCGCGACGTGCTCGACATCGATGCGCGGCTCGGCCTCGACCCGGCCGGTGGCCTGCAATCGGCCTCGCGCGGTGTCCTCGTTGCGCGTCGTCGCAGCGTTGCCGATGTCGATCTGGCCGCAGGCGATGTTGTAGTCGCGCCCGTCGAGCGACAACGACCGGGTGAGCCCGGTCAGCGCGTGCTTGGTCGCGACATAGGGGGTGGAATGGCGCCGCGGCACATGCGCCGAGACCGAGCCGTTGTTGATGATGCGCCCGCCTTGCGGGTCCTGTTCCTTCATCATGCGAAAGGCGTGCTGCGCGCACAGAAACGAGCCGGTCAGGTTGACCGCGACGACGTTCGACCATTGCTCGAAGGTCAATTCCTCGAACGGGATGCCCCTGGTGCTGGTCCCGGCATTGTTGAACAACAGGTCGATGCGGCCATAGGTGTGTTTGACCGCCTCGAAGAGGGCGGCGATCGAGGCAGGGTCGGCGACGTCGGTCGGCACGACCAGGGTAGCGCGGCGGCGGCGCGTTGCCCAGTGCGGCGGTTTCTTCGAGCATGCCGCGCCGTCGCCCCGCCAGCACGACCGCAAAGCCCGCCTCCAGCAAGGCGAGCGCCGACGCGCGTCCGATGCCGCTGCCGGCGCCGGTGATGACGGCGATCTTGTCTGATGTCGCCATTTTTTGAGACCCCTACAGTTGCTGCAGTAAAACCGACCTTGTCGGTGATACAAGCTCGTCCTGCGCTGCGACCAGCGCCAATTCGCCGCTGGCGGAGCGCATCGTCGCTTCGATCACGCCATAGATCGCGGCGATGGTTAGGGCGAGCGCCTCGGGCAGCGGTTTGCCTCTGAGGAGCCAGCCGAGAAAGAGCGCGGCGACGGCATCGCCGCACCCGGTCGCCTCGATCGGCAGGCGCGGGGTGTCGACCGCCCAGACACTGTCGGGGCCAGCTGCGACCACCGCGATGCGCTCATCGGCGAGATCGAGGCTGGTGACAAGGACGATGCCGGGGCCTCGCTCGCGCAGCCCGGCCGCCGCCGCGCCGGCTTCGGCCAAGGTGTTGACCGAACGCCCGGTCAGCCATTCGAGCTCGAAGCGGTTCGGCGTTACGATGTCGGCCACCGCGATCGCATGATCGCGGTAGAATTCCGGGACGCCGGCGCGAACATACCAGCCGGGCCCGACATCGCCCATGACCGGGTCGCAGGCGAACCATGCCCGCGGGTTCGCCTCCTTGACCCGGCCGACGATGTCCAGCAGCACCGAGCCCGCTTCGGCATCTCCCAGATAGCCGGACAGCACCGCATCGCAGCGCGGCAATATCCCCAGTTCGGCAATGCCCTCGAACAAACTCGCGATCTCCTGCGCCGGTACGGCGGCGCCGCGCCATTTCCCGTACCCGGTATGGTTCGAGAAGGCGACCGTATTGAGCGACCAGGTCTCGCATCCCAGGCGCTGCAATGGAAAGAGAGCCGCGGTATTCCCGACATTGCCGCAGGCCACCCAGGACTGGATCGACAACACGGTCGGCATGTCAGTGCCCCGTTGGCATATCAGCCCTTTGGCGCTCCATGCGGTCGAACACGTGCTTCATATCGAGAAAGATGATCGCGCCGCTGACGATGAAAAGTGCGATCCCCGCCGAGTGCATCGCGCCCGCTGCCCAGGCATGGGCGATGAACAAGCCGGCGAGGCCAATCACCGTGAAGAGCGGGATCACGAGCGCCAGGTTCCGCATGTCGTCGACCAGCAGAAGTTCGGCCCAGCCAGATCCGTCGCCGTCCAGCCGGTGCTTCAGCCGCAAAAAGGCGAGCGCGATCGCCGCCAGGCTCAGCACCATTCCGCAAGCATAATCGCCGGGCCGCTCGGCGCTGCTGGCGGCAAACGCGCCGACGGTCGCGAGCACACCCAGAACGAGGATCTGGAGCCAGAAGCCGAGCCAAGACCAAAAGGCGCGTTCGGCGTCATCGGGCGTCTGTCGCAGGCCGTCCATTTCACGGACATTCTATTGCATTTGCGGGCAATCGCGATGCCCTCACCTGCCCCCGCCCTAACCCTCCCCCATAAGCGGGCAAGCGGGGGAGGGAGTTGGAGGGGGCTCAGGAGGGCGGGGTGGGTCCGCTCAGCTCTGCTTCTTCGCGCCCCTTCGGGTCTCGATCAGCGCTTTCGCCGTGCGCAGGTGACCGCCCGACCGGTCCAACATCCTTGCGGCTTCGTCGAGGTCGCAACCTTCGAGCAGCAACAGCGCGGTCTTGACGTTGCCTTGCGCGCGGTGGAGCGCATCGTGCACTTCCTCGCGGCTGCGGCCCGACAGCTCCAGCAGGATCTTCTCGCTGCGCCGGAGCAGCTTCTTGTTGACGACTTTGAGGTCGACCATCAGCCCGCGATAGACCCGGCCGAGCCGGATCATCACGAGCGACGACAACAAATTCATCGCGATCCGTTGGGCGGTGCCGGCCTTCATGCGGGTCGACCCGGCGATCGGCTCCGGGCCGGTGTCGAGCCATATCGGATGCCCGGCCTCGGCGAGCAGCGGCGTGTCCCGGTTGTTGGCAATGGCGATGGTCAAGGCCCCGCATTGTTTTGCCTCGCGCAGGCAAGCGAGGGTGAACGGCGTCGTTCCGCTCGCGGCGACGGCGATCAGCACATCGCGCGTCTCCATTTCATAGCGCCGCACCAGCCGGATCGCTTCTTCGCTCTCGTCTTCGGCGCCCTCGACGGACTGGACTAGCGCGTCGCGGCCCCCCGCGATCAGCAACAACAACCGCTCCCGCGGCCAGCTGAAGGTCGGCATCAGCTCGGCGCCGTCCTGGACCGCAAGGCGTCCGGAGGTGCCGGCGCCGGCGTAAGCGAGACGTCCGCCGTCGCGCAGCCGTGGTTCGATCGCGAGCGCAGCTTCTTCCAGCGCTGGACGAGCGGCCCGCACGGCGGCGACCGCAGCGAACTGGCCCTCGATCATGGCCTCCAGGATGTCGGCGGGACTCCAAGCTTCGATTGCGCTATAGCGCGGGCTATGACGTTCGGTTTCCATCGGTTCGGCTCAGGGCACGTTACACTCTGAGATAACTATTGAGCGTTAATTCGATATGGCGTTCGCGGTCGCCGCCGACCACGTCTTTGACGGCACGATGCTCCGCCGCGATTGTGCTGTGGTGATCGAAGCTTCGTGCATTCGCGCCGTCATGGGCAGGAATGAACTGCCGGCGGCGATGCCCATCCATCATCTGCCCCGGGGTGCCCTGGCTGGCGCCGGGGTTCATCGATACTCAGGTGAACGGCGGCGGAGACGTGCTGTTCAACGACGACCCGAGCCCGCGCGGAATTGCCGCCATCGCGGCGGCGCATCGGCGGTTCGGGACGACCGCGTTGTTGCCGACATTGCTTAGCGACACGCCTGAAAAGATGCGGGCTGCCCGCGATGCCATCGAGGCCGCGGCGGGCATCGATCCGAGTGTGATCGGGCTTCATTATGAGGGACCGTACCTGTCCCCGGACAAGGCCGGCGTGCACGATCGGGGCATGCTCCGCCGTCCGGAGCCGGGCGACGTCGGCTTGCTGGCGCCGCTGCGCAACGGCGTGACCCTCGTCACCCTGGCGCCCGAGCAGGTGCCGAGGGGCTTTATTGCGCAGCTGGCGGGGGCCGGGGTTCGGGTGTCGCTCGGCCACTCGATGGCCAACTATGCGCAAACCCGCGCCGCACTGTCCGAGGGGCTGACCGGCTTCACGCATCTCTTCAATGCGATGCGGCCATTGGCGAGCCGCGAACCGGGACCGATCGCGGTCGCGCTCGAGGAGCCCGGCGCGTGGTTCGGCATGATTGTCGATGGCGAACATGTCTCTCCCGCGATGCTTCGCCTGGCGCTGCGCGGCGCCGGCAAGGCGATGCTGGTGACGGACGCGATGCCGCCGGTCGGCGGCAGCTCCGCGAATTTCCGGCTATACGGCCAGCGGATTACCGTGCACGACGGGAGGTGCACAACAGCGGACGGCACGCTCGCCGGTTCCGTCCTCGATATGGCAACGGCAGTCCGAAACTGCGTGCGTATGCTCGATCTGCCGCTCGCCGAGGCATTACCGCTTGCCACCATAGCCCCCGCAGCTTTTCTGGGCATCGACGGCTGGCTCGGGCGCCTCGCGCCCGGCTGCCGCGCCGACCTGGTGGCGCTCGACCCCGATGCCGTCGACGTATTCGCCACCTGGGTCGCCGGAACGCCGTCCGTGACCCTATGACAGGCTCCCGGATGCGGAGAATGTTACTCGGCCAGGGCGGCCACCTCACCGGGGACGACGCCCCGCGGTATACGGAGCCAGAACAGTGAGATAACCGCGGAGACGAGCGCACACAGGGCTAGCGCATAGAGCCCGCCGGCGAAGCTGCCAGTCAAGTCCTTGGCCCAGCCGACGAGCGTCGGGCCGAAAAACCCACCCAGATTGCCGAGCGAGTTGATCCAAGCGATCCCTGCAGCGGCAGCCCCGCCGGTCAGGAACATCGTCGGGATCGACCAGAACGGCCCCTTCGTGCCGTAGAACCCGATTGCGGCGATCGTGATGCCGACCAGTGCCCACCAGGTGCCAACGGTCAGTCCGGCGATGATCAGCCCGACCGTCGAGATGACGCACGTCGTAAACAGGCTCCACCGCCGGTCGCCGATGCGGTCGGATAGCCAGCCGCAAAACACCATGCTGATCGCGCCGCAAATGTAGGGGATCATCGTCAGCCAGCCGACTTCCATATTGCTGACCCCGAGCTCCTTGATGATCTGCGGCAGGAAAAGCAGCATGCCGAGGCTGGCGGTGACGATGCCGATGTAGTTCAGCGACAGCATGATCACCTTCGGATCATAGAAGGCGCGCAGCAAGCCGGCGCCGTGATGGGCCTCGATTTGGCGGCGCTCATGGAGCATCCTGCCATCCAGCCACTCGCGCTCCTCGGGCGCGAGCCAGTGAGCCTCGCTCGGCCGGTCGGTCAGGTAGAAGAACACGGCAATCCCGATCAGCACCGTCGGGATAGCCTCGAGGATGTACATGACCTGCCATCCCCTGAGGCCGAACAGACCATTAAGCCCCAACAGGGCGGTCGAGACCGGCGCGCCGCTTGCGACCGCGATCGGCAACGCCAGAGTAAAGCCGGAATTGATCCGGGCGCGATGCTGGTCGGGGAACCAATAAGTGAAATACAGCACAAAACCGGGAAACAGCCCTGCTTCGGCAAGACCCAGCAGGAAACGTATCGCCATGAAGCTGTATGGGCCGGTCGCGAAGGCGGTACAGCCCGAAACGATCCCCCAGGTGATCATGATGCGGGCGATCCAAATGCGGGCGCCGACCTTCTCCAGAATGATGTTGCTCGGCACCTCGAACAGGACATAGCCCCAGAAGAACGCACCGGCGGCCATGCCGTACCACGCCGCATCGAGGCCGAGATCCTTGTTCATCGTCAGCGACGCGAAGCCGACATTGATGCGGTCGAGGTAGCAAAAGAAATAGGTCAGGACCGCAAAGGGCAGGATTCGCAAATAGACCTTGCGCATTGTGGACTGTTCGACGGTTCGAAGCATATCCTCCACCAAATTATCCCGGTAGTTGCATGGCACTAAGAGGGCATAACGCGAAGTAAGCCTAATTCACCGGCAATCGCAACGGCCCGGTTTGCCGGGAGCCGCTACTCCGCCGCATGGCTGATCGGCGCGGGATCGACTTACCCGCTGGGCGTTAGCACGAAGACGCTTTTCCTCGCAACAGGGAGCCCGCCAGATGGCAGTTATTCCCGACAAATACCTGGATTTGCTGCAGCACAAGAAAGCTTTTGCCAATTTGGCCACGGTCATGGCCGACGGATCGCCCCAGGTGACCCCGGTATGGTTCGATTACACCGATGCGGTGATCCGCGTGAACACGGCCAAGGGACGGGTCAAGTCCCGCACCTTGCGGCCGGGGGCGCCGGTCGCGCTGGCGATCATGGATCCCGACAATGCCTACCGCTACATCCAGATACGCGGCCGCGTCAGACGCGCCGTGGAGCAAGGTGCGGACGCACATATCAACTCGCTGGCGAAGAAGTACCTCGGCAAGGACACCTATCCTTTCCGCCAACCCGGCGAGGTGCGGGTGATGTACGAGATCGAGCCGGTCTCGGTATCCGGAATGGACTGAACGCATAGCAGGCCCGGGTGACCGCCGCACGACTTGCCATTTCCGGAGATTGCGGCATCCTCTTCGCCGGCCTCAGCCGTGGCGAGGCTGATCGGAAACCACCGAGGGAGGAACGCGATGAACTGGACCGATCGGCGGCGGCGCTTCCGGGCTATCCTTAAAGGGGATCGCTGCTATCATCCGGCATCGGTATTCGACCCGCTGTCGGCGCGGATCGCCCAGGATCTGGGCTTCGAAGTCGGCATGTTCGCGGGCTCGACCGCGTCGCTGACGGTGCTCGGCGCCCCCGACCTGATCCTCATTACTCTGAGTGAATTCGCCGGGCAGGCTTACCGCATCAACCGCGCCTTTGACCTGCCGCTGCTAGTCGACGCCGATCACGGCTACGGCAATGCACTCAACGTCATGCGCACGGTGCAGGAGTTGGAAACCGCCGGAGTGTCAGCGCTGACCATCGAGGACACCGTGCTGCCGCGGCCCTACGGTCCGGCCGGCCGAGGATTGACCTCGATCGAGGAGGGCGTCGGCAGAATGCGAGCCGCGCTCGCGGCGCGGCAGGACCCCGACCTGGTCATCGTCGGGCGAACCATCGCGATGGGATCGACCAGCACCGAAGACGCGGTCGCACGCGCCAAAGCTTATGCGGCGGCGGGCGTCGACGCGTTTTTCTTTGTCGGCATCAAGGACCGCGCGCAGCTGGACGCTGCGGCGGCGGCGATCGACATCCCCATCATCATCGGCGGTGGCGCGCCGGAGTTGTCCGATCTCGATTACCTGGCCAGCAGGCGGGCGCGCGTCGCCTTGCAAGGCCATCAGCCGATCATGGCGGCGGCGCAGGCGGTCCACGATACGCTGAAGGCCCTGCGCGACGGCGTTAAGCCCAACGACCTGAAGGGCGTGCCGTCTCCCGATTTCATGGCGAAGGCAACTCGCGACGCCGAATACAAGGGTTGGACGAAGAACTTTCTCGGCGGGTAGGCCTCTCTCTTCCACATGCCCGCCAGGTGCCCGCCTCCGGGGGTCTCTCTCCTTCCGCTCGCTCGTCGTTTGGCGGCAAGGCTCAGGCCACTCGGCGGCACTTCAAAATGGCCGTGCGGGCGGCGTTGATGTTGGCCATCAGCTCATGGGTTTGCTGATTGCCGCGGTCGGGGTGGTAGCGCTTGGCCAGCACAAAATAGGCGGCGGTGAACTCCTTGGTGGAGATCGACCGGACGTCTATCCCGAGCCGCTGGAACAGCGCCACAGCATCATCCGGGAGCAATTGTCACCGTGCCCGCAGTCCGAAGGTGCTTTCCACAGAACTTCCGACAGAAACGTTAAGATTAACCAAAATTAACCGTGCTCACATTACACGGCGGCAAGACCTATTCGGAACTATAAGAAAATAAAAATTTAGGCAAGTACCATTTCTCGATTTCGATGCAAATGTAGTATCCCGAGCCAATCGAGCCGGATCGGGACAGCAAGGCGACCGCGGAACCGCAGCAGCCGGGTGCGGTTGATAGGGCGTTCCCAGCCTGATGGGAGTCGTCTTGCCCAGGACGCATCATGCTGCCGATCTGAAGCTCGAAAACCGCTTCTTCTCGCCGAGGCCCGGGGCGCATGCTCGCCTGCCGCGACACTAGTCTCCAACGAATTGCAAAGCCCCCGTCCGGATTGCCCGGAACTGCAGCGCGGGCGATCGCGTACCTCGACCGGGCGAAGTGGCGGCGTCAACCGTGAAAATCGGATAAAACCGCGATACACTTGCGGCGTGCAGCGCTTTCCGCCGGCAAAAAAAACCGTCGCCGAGACGGTATGTCTTCAGCCGAGCTGCCGGGGCGCGCCGTTATAGTGTAGGGATAATCGTCAAAATCATGCACGTCTTCCGGTTTTTCGAAAGCCTCCTGGAGCCTACGGCTGTCCCGAGCGGGACAGCGCCGCCGGCCGGGCTCGGGGCGTTTTATTGGCATTATGCGCGGCAGGCGCGGCACCTGGTTGCCGCCCTCTTCGTCGCCGGCTTTATCGTGGCGATTCTCGACACGACGATCCCGGTCTTCATCGGCCGCGTGGTGACGTTGGTCTCGGCCCGCGCCCCGGGATCGCTGCTGCACGACAACTGGCCGCAGCTCGTCGGCATGGCGTTCGTCCTGCTGGTAGCTCGGCCCGCGGCGCTGCTGCTGCAGAATTTGATTACCAACCAGGGGATCATCCCCGGCTTCTCTAACCTCATTCGTTGGCAGAGCCATTGGCACGTCGTGCGACAGAGCTGGGCGTTCTTCCAGAACGACTTTGCCGGCCGCATCGCGCAGCGGGTCATGCAGACCGGCCCGTCTTTGCGCGAGAGCGTCGTCTCGGCCACCAACGCGGTCTGGTACATCCTCGTCTACGGCAGCGGCGCGATTATTTTGATGGCGTCGAACGATGTCCGATTGACGGTCCCGGTACTGCTCTGGTTCGGCGGCTATGCCGCGCTGCTGCGCTATTTTGTGCCGCGGCTGCGCACCCGCTCGCGGCGGATGTCCGAGACGCGCTCGGCGTTGACGGGCCGCGTCGTCGACAGCTACACGAATATTCAGACCGTCAAACTCTTCGCCCGGCCGCGCGACGAGGACGAATTCGTGCGCGCAGCAATGGACGATCTGACCGATGCCTTCCGCGCCCAGCTGCGGCTGACGACGACGCTCGGGCTGTCTCTCGCCACCCTGAACGCGATGCTTGTCGTTGGGACTGGCGTAATCGCGATCTGGTTATGGAACGACGGGCGCATCCCGGTTGGCACCGTCGCGATGGCGTTGCCGCTGACCTGGCACATCTCAGCCATCGCCGGGTGGGTGGCGCAGAACGTAACGACGATCTTCGAGAATATCGGCGTCGTGCAGGAGGGCATGCGCTCGATCGCCGTGCCGCACCAGCTGCCGGACCGGCCTGATGCGGTCGCCTTGCAGGTCGAGCGCGGGGCGGCGCAATTCGAAGGCGTACGCTTCGGTTATGGCACCGCAAGAGGCGTCCTGCATGGCATCGACCTTTTCGTCGCGCCCGGCGAGCGGGTCGGTCTGGTCGGACCCTCGGGCGCGGGCAAATCGACCCTCGTCAACCTCTTGCTGCGCTTCTACGACCTCGAACGAGGCCGGATCCTGATCGACGGGCAGGATATCGCGACGGTGACGCAGGAAAGCCTGCGCGCACAGATCGCGATGGTGACGCAAGATACTTCTCTCTTGCACCGTTCGATCCGCGAAAATATCCGCTACGGTCGGCCGCAAGCGAGCGAATGGGAGGTGCGCCGCGCCGCGGCCCAGGCGCATGCTCTCGAATTCATCGAGGGGCTCGAAGACTGGTACGGGCGCCGCGGTTTCGACGCGCATGTCGGAGAGCGCGGCGTCAAATTGTCGGGCGGCCAGCGCCAGCGCATCGCCCTCGCCCGCGTCATCCTCAAGGACGCGCCGATCCTGGTGCTCGACGAGGCCACCTCGGCGCTCGATTCGGAGATCGAGGCGGCGATCCAGGAACAGCTCGACGGGCTGATGAAGGGCCGCACGGTCATCGCGATCGCGCACCGGCTGTCGACGATCGCGCGCCTCGACCGCCTCGTCGTGCTCGACGAAGGCAATATCGTCGAGGAGGGGACCCACGCCGAGCTTCTCGCCGCCGGCGGCACCTATGCGCGCCTGTGGCGGCGGCAGTCCGGTGGTTTCCTCGACCCGGCCCGCTCGTCCGGCCTCGCCGCCGCCGAATAGCACTATATTTACGCTCGGAGGTTAGAAATGGCCGAGCCGGCAATTAGACATATGACCCTCGAGGAGTTCCTTTGTTGGGACGACGGGACCGACACGCGCTACGAGCTGATCGAGGGCTTTCCGGTCGCGATGGCCCCGCCGGCAGAGGCGCATCGCATTCTCGCCGTGCGGCTCGTTTCCCGGATCGATGTGGCCCTCGCAGGCCGGCGGCCAGATCGAGCCAGGAGTGGTGCGCCCCGATCGTGCCAATTCTTATTATGTCCCCGACATTGCCGCCACTTGCGAGCCCAACGAAGTCGGCCGCCAGGCGATGGTGGACCCGATCCTTGTCGTCGAGATCCTGTTGCCGAGCACCGAGCGAACCGATCGGCGACTAAAACTTCCTGTCTATCAGGCCATGGAGAGCGTCCGCGAGATCATGCTGATCGATGCCGATAGCCATCATGCCGAGCTTTATAGACGGGAGAACAACCGTTGGGGCATCCAGCTCGTTCGCGTTATCGAAGCGACTCTGTTCCTAGCCTCGGTCGACATCCAGATCTCGATGTCTGAGCTGTACGAAGGCGTCGCCGTCCCTACCGCGACTGTTGGTTCCTGACCCCCAAGCCATGCTCAAATATCTATATTCCCGGACGCTCGCCCTCGCCGCCAGCCGGCACGCGATGATGGCGCTGGCGGCGATCTCCTTTGCCGAAAGCTCGTTCCTGCCGCTGCCGCCGGACTTCCTGCTCGTACCAATGATCTTGGCGCAGCCGCGTCGCGCCTGGTTGATCGCTACCGTCTGCACGATCACCTCGGTGCTCGGCGGCTTTGTCGGCTATGCGATCGGCTATTTCCTCTTCGACGCGGTGGGCCGACCGGTGCTCGAATTTTACCATGCGATGGACAAATACGAGGCCCTGAAGGCAGGCTTCGCGCAATGGGGCGCCTGGATCATCATCCTGAAGGGATTGACGCCGATCCCGTTCAAACTCGTTACGATCGCCAGCGGCGTCGCGAAATTCAACCTACTCACCTTCACCCTGGCCTCGCTCGTCTCGCGCAGCCTCAGATTTTTCCTGTTGGCCGCTCTGTTGTGGCGTTTCGGCGAACCGGTCCGTGACTTTATCGAACGGCGGCTGATGCTGGTGACGAGCGCCGTAGCGGCGGCCCTGGTTGGCGGGTTCCTGGTACTGCGCTATTTATGAGGGCATGATTGCCGCGACCCGTGCCTTTCCGGTGTTTGTGCTCGCGGCGAGCGCCGTCGTATTAGGCGGGGCGTTGGCGTCGCAATATTGGGGCGGGCTCGCCCCGTGCGAGCTGTGCCTGTTGCAGCGCTGGCCTTGGGGTGTCGCGATCGTGATCTCGTTTGTCGCGACGATGGTCGGCAGCCGTTCGGCGCTGCCCTGGGTGGCGCTGCTGCTGGCCGCGGTCTTTGTCGTGAGCAGCGGGCTCGCCTTCTATCATGTCGGGGTCGAGCAGCATTGGTTCGCGGGCCCGACCGCTTGCAGCGGAGCCGCCACCGCGGCCGATACGCTCGAGGCCTTGAAGGCGCAAATCCTGCACCAGCAGCCGGTGCGATGCGACGAGCCGGCATGGTCGCTGTGGGGCATCTCGCTCGCCGGATGGAACCTGCTTGGGTCCGTGATCATGGTCGGCTGCTGCCTCGCGGCATTTCTGCAATCGCGGCGGGTCGGGGAGCGGGCCGGGTTGCGTCGAGGAACCGCATGACCGACGCGAGGCGACATCGATTGCCGGGCGACCGTCCTTCCGAGGAGGAGCTCGCGCGCATGCTGCGCGTCGATCACGCTGGCGAGTACGGCGCGACCCGCATTTATGAAGGGCAGCTGGATGTGCTCGGACGCGGCCACGCCGCGGGGGTCATCCGGCAGATGGCCGAGGCCGAGAAGCGCCACCTCGCCCGGTTCGAGACATTGTTGCAGGAGAGGCGCGTGCGGCCAACATTGCTTCACCCGCTGTGGAATGTTGCCGGCTACGCGCTCGGCGCCGCGACCGCGCTGCTGGGCGCGCAGGCTGCGATGGCATGCACGGTCGCGGTCGAGGAAATAATCGACGAGCATTACCGGGCTCAGGCCGCAAGACTCGGTGAGGACGATCCGGCTCTTCGGGAGACGATCCTGTCGTTTCGCGACGACGAGATCGCACATCGCGACCTCGCGATCGCGCGAGGGGCAGAGGAGAGCCCGGCCTATGACCTGATCGGCGCGGTGGTCAAGACCGGCTCGCGCGTCGCCATCTGGCTGTCCACCCGCCTCTAAATCTCCGCTGTCACTGAGCAAGGGCCACGACCGCGGCGATCGCGGCGCGCGCCAAGGCCGGCGCCCGAGCGCCCAGAGATCCGCCGAGACGCCCATAAATATGGAAGGTGGCGGACTGCAGAATGACACCCATGATGACAGCCGCACCCAACGCCGGATCGATGGGCTTCAGTCGGTTTTTCGCAACGGCGTCGACGACGAGATCGGCTACGGCATCGACCGGGGTGCGGGAGCCGCTCGGAATACGTGGCAGAAACCCGTGCTGTGTGATCAGCATGAAGCGGAACAAGGCCGGATCTTCGTCATAAAGCGCGCAGAAATGCGCCATCATTGCCGTCACCGCGGCCTCGAACTCGGCTTCGCCGGTGCGGATCCGATCGAGCTCCTCACCGGTGCGCAGGTAGGCGGTCGAGAATAGCGCCCAGCCGAGTTCTTCCTTGCTCGGGTAATGGCGGTAGAGGGCGCCCTGCGACACTCCGGCAGCAGCGGCGATGTTGGCGATCGACACGCCGTCGAAGCCATTGGAGGCAAAAAGATCCACTGCTGCGCGCTCGACTTTTGTTTTCACTCCCGCCGATCGAGGCATCACTTTTCGCTTGTAAGTGAACGTTCACTATCGATATGAGTGATTCCGCAAGTGCGCCATCCGCCAAGCCGGCGGGAACCTCGGGAGGGCTCGCATGGACTGGCTGCTCACCCTGTGCGTCATCGCTGCCTCGGTTTTGGCGGCAAAGGCGTTTTTCCGTACTCGCGCGCTGACCGCGACTATCCTCGCCCTGAAGGCCAGCGTCGAGGTTCTCGATCAGCGACTGTCCCGGTTCGAGGATCTGCCGGCGACGATTTCCGACGCGCCCCCGGCCGTGATCCCCTTGTCCGAGGCGCCATTGCCCGAAGAAGCGGTTGGCGAGTTGACCCCCTTTGCCGCCCAAATCGCCACGCCTCCTGCCGGAAAGGGGTGGGAGGAGATCTTGGTCGAGAACTGGCTGGTATGGCTGGGCGGTGTCTCGTTGGCGCTGGGCGGCGCCTTTCTCGTCAAATTATCGATCGATTATGGCCTCCTGACACCGGCGGTGCGCGTCGCGCTCGGCGTGCTGCTCGGGCTTGCCCTGTGGGCCGGCGCGGAGTGGATCGTGTGGGGTGAACCTGCCGAGGTTCGCCCATCCAACGTCTCGCAGGCGCTTGCTGCCGCCGGCGCGGCAACGATCTTCGCCAGCCTCTATGCCGCCTACCAGCTCTACGGGCTGCTGCCGCCCACGCTGACCTTTCCGCTGCTCGCCCTCACAGCCGCGGTGACTGTGCTGATGTCGTTGCAGCACGGACCGTTTGTCGCGGTTCTCGGCCTGGCCGGGGGCTTTGCGGTGCCGGCAATGGTCAACAATGAACAGCCTTCCGCGGTCGCACTGTTTGCCTACCTGATCCTGGTGGGCGCCGGCTCCTTGGCGCTGCTGCGGCATCGCGCATGGTGGTGGTTGGCGTGGATTGCGCTGGCCGGTTCGATCGGCTGGGCTCTGCTGTGGCTAGCGATGCTTTACGACCCCACGGACGTCTGGGTGGTCGGTGGCTATTTGCTGGCTCAGATCGGCCTTTTCGCTGCTTTGCGCCTTGGCGTCTCGGGTGTGCCCTTCTTGGAAGGGGTGATCGACGAGCCGGCGGTGCGCGCAGTGGTCAGAACCGCTTTCTGGGCGATCTCTGTCACAGTCCTCGTTCTGGCGCAGGTCGATTCCTATGGCACGGCGGCACTCGGCTGCGCGTTTCTAACCGTCGTCTCGCTGCTCGCATTGGCATACTGCGACAGCCAGATCGACGCTGTTGTGGCCGCTGCCGGCACCCTGGCGATGGCGCTGCTCGCCCTCTGGAGCCTGCCGTCGCCGGCGCATCAGCGGGTTGGCCTCCTGCACAACCTGCCGCCCGAAGAGGTCGGCCGTTTCCTCACGGTGGCGATCGCCTTTGGCCTTCTGCTGGGGGCCGGCGGTTTCGCGTCCCTGGCGCGAGTGCCGCGGCCGAGCCGGTGGGCCGCCCTCTCGGCGGCAGCCCCGCCGATCTTCCTCGCCCTCTCGTATTGGCGAATTGCCGCCTTCGGACTCGATCTCGACTGGACGGTCGTCGCGCTGGCTTTGGCAGCCTTGGAATTGGCCGCAGCCTGGTGGGCGGCGCAGCGCCGCGACGGGGAGGCCGAGAACGAGTTGGTGTTGGCAGCCTATGCAGTGGGCCTCCTCGGCTGCACGATCCTCGCCGCAGTGTTCGTCCTCGAAAATGCGTGGCTTACGGTGGCCCTCGTCCTGCACTTGCCGGCGCTGGCCTGGGTCGAAGGCCGTCTGCGATTGCCGGTCCTGCGCCATGTCGCACTCGGCATCGCCGCCGCGGTGCTGGTCCGGCTAACCCTCAACCCGGAAGTCTTGCGCTATGCGCTGTCGGACACCCTGATCTTCAACTGGCTGCTATATGGCTACGGCGTACCGGCGGCGGCATTCATTTTGGCCACCCGGCAATTCGGCAGCCGTGCCGACGATCTGCTCGTGAAAGTGCTCGAGGCCGGAAGCGTCGTCTTCTCGGTGCTGCTGGTAACCCTCGAGCTGTGGCACGCGCTGAGCGATCGGCCGCTCCGTTTCGTGCTCGACGATTTCGCTCTCAACGCCGTCGAGACGATAGCTTGGCTTGCAATGGCCAGCTGGCTGCTGCACCTCGGCGAGCGACGCGACCGGGTGGTATTGCGCTGGAGCGGCGTCATCCTGTTCGCGGTCGCGACCGTCTTCGCGGTCGGCTGGCAGTCTATCTTTCTCAATCCGGTGATGCCCCTTTTTGGCCAGCCGGTCGAAGGCTGGTTCCTCCTCGACTCGCTGTTGCTGGCCTATGCGATTCCGGCCGCGCTTTATGCCGGGATCGCCTTCTATCGGCTGGGTCCGCGCGTCCTTTGGCAGGCGGCGGCGGTTCTCGCCGCGGGCTTCGCCTTTCTCTGGGTGACACTCGAAGTGCGCCACTTCTTCCAAGGCGACCGCCTGAATCAAGGCTTGACCGGCGAAGCGGAATGGTACGCCTACTCGGCCGCTTGGCTCGCCTTTGCCGCAGCCGGGCTCGGGGCGGCGCTCAAATGGCGCAGCCTCTGGCTGCGCCGCGCCTCGTTGCTCGGCCTCGCCCTGGTCGTCTGCAAAGTATTTCTGTCCGACATGGCCGATCTCAGCGGCGGATTGCGGGCGCTTTCCTTCATCGGTCTCGGCGCAGTTTTGGTCGGCATCGGCTACGCCTATCGGCGGCTGCAGCCATTGCTGCACAATCCCGAGTTGACCTCGTAGGGAGTGAGGCCAGGCCCGCGACCCAGGTTTTGCCGGGGATCAGCGTTGGCCGAGATTGGTCAGCGTCGGGAGATACTGCTGCGCCACCTCTGGTGAGGAGGTTTGGACGGTAAAGCTGCTACCTCCCGTGTGGCCTGTTTCCCAGTTGGCTTGCCATTGAACCTGCACGTAAGCGTCGGTTCCCGGCACGAGCTGCAGGGTGTCGTGTTCGGGAGTTGGGGTTCCGTAGGACTGGACCGTAAACCGGTACTTTCCCGGCGGGAAATTGTGGAAAAAGGCGGTTCCCTGCTTTACGTCGCCGACCGGTACGCCATTCGCGTAAACTATCGGATTCGCCGCATAGACATTGCCCCCCGGCGGATCGGCCTGACGAAAAAACCACACCCTCGCCATGCCGGGTTCGACCGGCGGAAGTTGCGCTTGCGAGGTTGCCACTTGCGGCTGCGGGGCGCAGCCAACAAGCGCAAGCACGCCGAGCGCGCCGAGTCTCGCCCATCTGAGATGTCGTGCGTTCATCTGTCACCTCCGCGTCGAGTTGTGCGGCCGACAGCTCTGCGGCACATACCGCACGGAGATGATTGTGGCGGAGGCTAGCTGGGAGGTCTATTCACTTTCGGCAAAAATCCCGAAAATTTGGAAGTAATTGCGTTCAGCGAATACAGCGTCGCCGATTTGCTATCGGGCAACGCGTCCAGCAGCCGGTACGCGGTTACTCGCCCGCCACAAGGTAATCCATGGCGGCGGCGACGCCGCCCTTGCCGTGCGGCACGCCGGAGAGTTCGAGCGCCATTTCAACGGCGGCGAGGGCGCCGAGGATCATCGGCTCGTTCAGATCGCCGAGATGGCCAATGCGGAAGACGTGGCCCTTGAGCCGGTCGAGTCCGCCGCCGAGCGACACGTTGAACTTGTCGAGACAGAGTTGGCGGACTTTATCGGCATCATAGCCCTCGGGCATTTGCACGGCGGTGATCGAGTTGGATTGGGCCCGCGGGTCGATGGCGAAGATCTCGGGTCCGTCGTTTTGCCGCCAGACCCGCACCGCGCGCCGCGTTGCCTCGGCGAGGCGATGATGGCGGGCAAAGATGTTGTCGAGACCCTCTTCCTCGATCATGCGCAGCGCTTCTTGCAGTCCGTAAAAGAAATGCACCGGCGCGGTGCCGTTCCAATAAGCCTGCGAGGCTTCGCCGAGCAGCCGCCGCCAATCCCAGTAGACCCGCGGCAGTTTGGCTGCCGCGGTCGCGGCGATGGCGCGGGTGCTGACCCCGGTAAAGGCCATTCCGGTCGGCAGCATGAGCCCCTTTTGCGAGCCGGCGACGACGACGTCGACGCCCCATTCGTCCATGCGGAAATCCATCGAACCCAGGGACGAGATCACGTCGACGAGAAACAGCGCCGGGTGTTTGGCGGCGTCGATTGCGCGCCGCAAGCCGGCTATGTCGTTGAGCACCCCGGTCGAGGTCTCGTTGTGCACCACCAGCACGGCCTTCAGCGTATGCCCGCGATCCTCGCGCAGCCGGCTTTCAAGCTTGGCCGGACTGACGGCGCTGCGCCAGTCATTGGGCAACGTCTCGACTTCGAGCCCGAATGCTTCCGCCCGCATCCCCCAATTGAGCGAAAAATAGCCGCTTTCGACAACCAGCACCTTGTCGCCGGGCGAGAAGAGATTGACCAGCGCCGCCTCCCAGGCGCCGTGTCCGGAGGCGGTATAGGAGAGAATAGTCTGGTCGGTCTTGAACACGCGCTTCAGGCCGGCGAAGCATTCCTCGGCAATCGCCTTGAACTGCGCAGCGGTGAAGTCGATCGCCCCGCGGTCCATCGCCCGCAGGACGCGATCCGGGATATTGGTCGGCCCGGGATTTTGATAGAAATGGTACCCACGACTGACCGCCATCTTGGTTCTCCAATTCCTTTCCATGTGCCGTCGATATACCGCCCGCGCGTCCGACCCGCGTCCTGCGGTGGGGTTAGCGAAGGGTATCACCAAAAAACCAAAGAGGCAGGCGTGACGCCTGCCTCTTCTCAGTAGTCGGTTCCTCCCTAAACTCGGGCCGGCATGCCTGCCTGCACGAAAATTGATCATACTCGTGCGGGCGGGGCGCCGTCACGCGAATTTTAAGAAATTTTGATGTCGGTTTGGCGCGTCAGTTCACGGACGAGAGGCTCGATAGACATGCCCCGTCCTCTTCCCTAGAGTGCGCCGCCCGATCGCCGGGGTGAGGTTTGATGCGTTTTTCCGAATATTTTCTGCCGGTGCTGCGTGATAATCCGAGCGAGGCGCAGATCGTCTCGCACCGGCTGATGCTGCGCGCCGGGATGATCCGCCAATCGAGCGCCGGCATCTATTCCTGGTTGCCGCTCGGCTTGCGCGTCCTCAAGAATGTCGAACGCATCGTGCGCGAGGAGCAGGACCGCGCCGGGGCATTGGAGATCCTGATGCCGACCGTCCAGCCGGCCGAGCTGTGGCGGGAGAGCGGCCGCTACGACGATTACGGCAAGGAGATGCTGCGCATTCGCGACCGGCACGACCGCGAGATGCTGTACGGGCCGACCAACGAAGAGCAGGTGACCGAGATCGTCCGCGCCTCGATCAAGAGCTACCGCGACTTGCCGAAATTGCTCTACCACATCCAGTGGAAATTCCGCGACGAGGTGCGGCCGCGCTTCGGCGTGATGCGCGGGCGCGAGTTCCTGATGAAGGACGCCTACAGCTTCGACCTCGACTTTGCTGGAGCGCGGCACTCCTACAACAGGATGTTCGTCGCTTATCTACGCACCTTCGCCCGCATGGGGCTGAAGGCCATCCCGATGCGCGCCGATACCGGGCCAATCGGCGGTGATCTCAGCCATGAATTCATTATTCTCGCCGATACGGGTGAAAGCGCCGTTCATGTCCATTCGGATTTCATCGACACGGATTGGCGGGAGTTTGATAGCGTCGGCTGGGGAGCGTCGGCGCTGCAGCAAGTTGTCGATCACTACACCAGCATCTATGCCGCCACGGACGAAGTTCATGATCCGCAAGCCGCTGCGCAGTACGGCGACAAGATCGTGAGCAGGCGGGGAATCGAGGTCGGCCAGATCTTCTATTTCGGCGACAAATATTCGCGGCCGATGGGGGCTTTTGCGACCGGCCCCAACGGTGAATCCGTAGCGCTCGAAATGGGATCCTATGGCATCGGCGTCTCGCGCCTCGTCGGCGCGCTGATCGAAGCGAACCACGACGACGCCGGGATCATCTGGCCGCCGAGCGTCGCGCCGTTCCGCGTCGGCCTGATCAATCTTCGGCTGGCCGACAAGCGCTGCCGCGAGGCGGCCGACGACCTCTACGGCCAATTGCTCACCGCCGGGGTCGAGGTGCTATACGACGACCGCGACGAATCCCCGGGCGCCAAATTCGCGACGATGGACCTGATCGGCCTACCGGATCAGCTCGTTGTCGGCCCGCGCGGCCTTGCCGCCGGCACAGTCGAGATCAAGGATCGCCGCTCTGGCGAGCGGCAGGAAGTTTCGGTCGGAGTGGCCCTCAATCAGCTGACTGCCCCTCACCCCAACCCTCTCCCCGCAAGCGGGGCGAGGGAGAACAATAGCCCCTCTCCCCGCTTCAGCGGGGAGAGGGAGGGGCCCGCGCCAGCGGGAGGGTGAGGGGCACTTCCGACGGGAAGGCGGCGTGATTTTCGGCGCGTTCGAGAGGATGGTCGCGTTCCGGTATTTGCGGGCGCGGCGGCAGGAAGGGTTCGTGTCAGTCATTGCGATCTTTTCGCTGCTCGGCATCGCGCTCGGCGTCGCCACCCTGATCATCGTCATGTCGGTGATGAACGGGTTTCGCGCCGATTTGCTCGCCCGCATCCTTGGGCTCAACGGCGATCTCGGGGTCTACGCGTTGAGCGGCCCGCTCCCCGATTTCGATACAGCCGCGCAAAAAGTCCGTGAGATCCCAGGGGTCACACGGGTCATCCCCATCGCGGAAGGGCAAGTCATGGCGACCTCGGAGGGCGCTGCGGCGGGTGCGCTGGTGCGCGGCATCCGGCCTGACGATCTTCGCTCATTGCCGTTGCTGGCGGATCACATCATCCAGGGCTCGCTGTCCGATTTCAGCGACGACGGCGTCGCGGTGGGCGAGCGGCTGGCGCGCCGGCTCGGGCTCGCCGTCGGCAGCCCGATCACCTTGCTTTCGCCGGAAGGGACCGCCACGGCTTTCGGCACGATGCCGCGGGTCAAGACCTATCACGTCGTCGCGCTGTTCAATGTCGGCATGTACGAATACGACAACAGCTTCATCTACGCGCCGCTCGACGCAGCGCAGCTGTTCTTCCGCCTGCCCGAGGCGGTCTCCAACCTCGAAGTCTTTACCGCCGACCCCGACCGGGTGCGCGACCAGCGCCGGCTCATTGGCGCCGCACTCGCTGGCCGTGTCCGGATCGTCGACTGGCAACAGGCCAATTCGAGCTTATTCAACGCGGTAGAAATCGAGCGTAACGTGATGTTCCTGATCCTGACGCTGATCATCGTCGTTGCCGCGTTCAACATCATCTCCAGCATGATCATGATGGTGAAGGATAAGGGGCGCGACATCGCGATTCTGCGCACGATGGGGGCCTCGCGCAGCATGATCTTGCGCATCTTTGTGTTGAGCGGTGCCAGCATCGGGATCATCGGTACGGTCGCTGGATTTGTCCTCGGGCTCGTCTTCACCGACAACATCGAAGCCATCCGGCAAGCAATTCAAAGAATCATCGGCACCGATCTATTTGCCGCCGAGATCTATTTCTTCACCCGCATTCCCGCGCGCATCGACACTGGCGAGGTCGCCGCTGTCGTGATCATGGCGCTCGCCCTCTCCTTCCTCGCCACTCTCTACCCTTCCTGGCGCGCCGCCCGGCTCGACCCGGTCGAAGCCCTGCGCTACGAATAAGCACTCATGTCTGTCCACCTCTATCTCCCTCTCTCCCCGCTTGCGGGGGGAGAGGGTCGGGGTGAGGAGGGTGTCCGATGTAGGGCGCGGGGCTACCCACCTCACCCTCCCGGTCGCGGCCGCGACTGGGCCCCGCTCTCTCCCCCCTGAAGGGTGGAGAGGGGCTTTATGAGCGAGGAGGCCCTCGAACTACGCGGTGTGCGCCGGGTCTTCCGGCTGGCCGGAACCGAGCTCAAGGTGCTGAACGGTGTCGATCTCGTGCTGCGGCCGGGCGAGATCGTCGCGCTGGTCGGTCCGTCGGGCGCCGGCAAGTCGACATTGCTGCATGTCGCAGGATTGCTCGAAAGGCCCGATGGAGGCGCCGTGCTGATAGGCGGCGAAGATTGCGGCAGTCTGTCGGACGAGCGTCGCACATTGCTGCGCCGTTCGGAGATCGGTTTCGTTTACCAATTCCACCACCTCCTGCCGGAATTCTCGGCACTCGAAAACGTCATGCTGCCGCAGATGATCGCCGGCGTCGCGCGCCGTCGGGCGCGCGGCAAGGCGGCGGAATTGCTCGATCGCGTCGGGCTCGCGCCGCGCATCCGGCATCGCCCGGCGCGGCTGTCAGGCGGCGAGCAGCAGCGCGTTGCGATCGTTCGCGCTCTCGCCAATGACCCCCGGATCCTGCTGGCCGACGAACCGACCGGCAACCTCGACCACGCGACCGGCGACGGCGTGCTGAGCACACTGCTGGACCTCGTGCGCCATACGGGCTTGACCGCGCTGATCGCCACCCACAACCTCGAGCTCGCTGGCCGCCTCGACCGTATCGTCGCGCTCGAAGACGGGCGGTTGAATCCGCTGGTTTGAAGGTATCGGAAAAAAGCGGCGCCGAGGCAGATTGAATCCTCGGCGCCGCAGCTGGGTTCGGCTTGGCCGGGAGACGAGAGCCAAGCCCGCCGGCAGCATAACCGATGAGAGTAAGCGGGCGGTTAAGTGCCGTATGCTAAACGATCGCGTGAGCTATCCAAATTGGCCCGTCCCGAGGTAGATTGCACCGCTCGATTTTCGTGAGTTCTTCACCCAGATGATGCGGCGATTACCAATTGTTTCGCTCGTGGTGCTCGCGCTGCTTACGTGCGGTTTGGCCCGGGGCGTGGAGCAGCCGAGCGCGCCGCCGGTGTTGCGTCTCGAGACCGGAATGCACACTGCGCCGATCCGCGCTGCCGCCATCGATGCCGGCGGGCGCCTGCTGGCAACAGCCTCGTTCGACAAGACCGTGCGCCTGTGGTCGCTGCCGAGCGGCGAGCCGCTGCGGGTGCTGCGCCCAGCCATCGGTTCCGGCCAGGAGGGCGAACTCTTCGCGGTCGCCGTGTCGCCGGACGGGCGTTTTGTGGTGACCGGGGGCTGGACCGGGTTCGAGTGGGAGAGGGCCAACAGCCTTTATGTCTTCGAGACCGGGACCGGCCAGCTGGTTCGGCGGATCGGCGGGTTGCCGCAGGTCGTCGACCGGCTGGCCTGGTCGCCGGACGGCCGTTTCGTCGCGGTTGGCCTGGCCGGCGCCAACGGCATTCGCGTATTCGAGAGCGGCGACTGGCACGAGGTCTTCGCCGACGTCGACTATACGGGCGCGGTTTACGGCCTGAGCTTTGCGAGGTCCGGCCAGCTCGCGGTCGCGGCATTCGACGGCGCAATTCGCTTGTACGGCGCAGATCTGCGGCCGATCGGCAGAGCCAAGGCTCCGGGCGGCGGGCATCCCTACTCGGTAGCGTTCTCGCCCGACGCCAGCGTCGTCGCTGTCGGATACGGAGATACGCTCAATGTCGATATCCTTTCCGTGCCCGAACTGCGCCGCGTCGCTGCTCCGGATGTTTCGGATCTCGCCGGCGGCAGCCTCAGCCAGGTCGCCTGGACCAGGGACGGCGCGCTGCTCGCGGCCGGGGCGTACTGGTCCGAGGCGACCGGCTCACCGATCTTTCGCTGGGCGGAGGCGGGCCGCAGCAAACGAGTGCGGCTCGCGGCTGCGGACGGCACTGTCATGGCTCTCGTGCCGTTGCCCGATGGCGGGTTCGTTTATGTTGCCGCCGATCCGGCGATTGGCGCGTACGGCGCCGGGCTGGAGCGAGTGTGGGACCTGCGCTCGAACACCGCTGATTTTCGCGGACAGCTCGAGCGGCTGCGCTTGTCGGCAGATGGCGAGCGGGTTGCGTTTGGTCTGCAGAAGGGCGGCGGCAACCCCGCGTGGTTCGATGCGGAGGCGCGCAGGCTCGCCCCCGAGACTGCACCCCGCGAGCTGATCCCGACGGACAGCACAAGCCTGCCGTTGCGCGATTGGCAGAACACCATGGCGCCGCGCCTCGCGAACCGCACGCTGCCGCTCGAGAAGAACGAGACCTCCCGCAGTCTTGCGATCGCGCCAGACCGGCGCTCTTTTGTGCTCGGCACGGATTGGTACCTGCGCCGCTTCGGCAATCGCGGCGAGCCGATCTGGTCGGTTCCGCTGCCCGGCGCCGCATGGGCCGTCAATGTCAGCGGCGACGGCAGGCTGGCGGTTGCAGCGCTCGCGGATGGCACGATCCGCTGGTACCGCTTCCATGACGGACGGCCGTTGCTGGCGCTGTTCATGGACCGGGACGGCAAACGTTGGGTTATGTGGACCCCGGAGGGTCCCTATGACGCGTCTCCCGGAGGTGAGGGCCTGATCGGTTGGGCCGTCAATCGCGGGCTCGACCACGCAGCCGATTTCTTCGGTGTTAGCCGCTTTCGCGATCGCTATTACCGGCCCAACTTCGTCGAGGCGGTGCTCCGTGGCCAGGATATCGAGGAGGCTTTGCGCGAGACCCGGGCGCCGGCGAAAGCGCCGACGCCGCAATTGTTGCCCCCCGTGATCCGCATTTTGTCGCCGGGCGAGGGCGAGGCGATAAGCAAGTCACCGGTCGAAATCCGCTACGCGGTCCGTTCGCCGTCCGGAGACCCGGTGACTGCTGTCGACGTGAAGGTGGACGGCCGGCCGGTCGAGCAGCGGGGCCCGGCTCTCGACGACCATCCCGCTGGCGCCGATGGCGAGGGCCAGGGAAGCGCCTCGGTCCCGCTGGGCACCAATGGGACGATCACCGTGGTGGCGCGGTCCGGAGAGCGGGCGAGCGAGCCGGCCGATGTCAAACTCGTCTGGAAGGGTGGCACGAAAAAAGACGTGTTGAAGCCCAAGCTGTACGTGCTCGCGGTCGGGATCAGCCAATACAAGGACACCAATCTCGCCTTGCATTATGCGGCGAATGACGCAGGCGATGTGGCAGCGGTGCTGAAACAGCAAGAGGGCCGTCTATACGGCGAGGTGGTCGTCAAGGTGCTGCGCGACGATGAGGCGACATTGGCCAAAATTACCGAGGGCTTGGATTGGGTTGTCGAACAGGCGACCTCTCGGGACGTGGCGCTGGTGTTCATGGCGGGTCACGGAATGGACGAGGAAGGCAAATATTACTTTCTGCCGGCCGACGTCGACCTGAGCAAACTGCGGCGCACCGCGGAGCCCGAGACCGACATCGACGACAGCTTGCGAAGGATAGCGGGAAAGGCGCTGTTCTTCTTCGATACCTGCCATTCGGGAGCGGTAATGGGCGGCCGCCGGGGCGTCGCACCCGACATCAACGGCATTGTCAACGATCTGGCGAGCGCCGAGAACGGCGTCGTGGTGTTCGCCGCCTCGACCGGGCGGGAATCCGCCTTCGAACGCGAAGAATGGGGGCACGGCGCCTTCAGCAAGGCGCTGATCGAGGCGCTGAGCGGCGAAGCTGACGTCTTCCACGACGGCGTCATCACCGTGGCCAGCCTCGAATATTGGCTTGCCGAGCGGGTCAAGAAGCTCACCGAAGGCCACCAGCATGCGACCTCGGCCAAGCCCGCCACGATCCGCGACTTCCCGATTGCCGCGCTTCAGTGACCTACGCCACACAACGCGAGCACAGTGCGCTGTAAAGTAACCATCCCGCGACCTTTATCAGAGTTCGCAACCATGAAAGAAACTCTCGAGATCTGCACCTCTCCCCCCTTTAGGGGGGAGAGGGACGGTGAGGCGGGCCTCTGCGATCTGCCTGGAATCCCCCATCTCACCCCGACCCTCCCCGCCCCCAACGGCGGAGAGGGAGGATCTGCTTCGAGGTCTCGACACCGCCTAGCGCTTACCCTTACCGCCGGCCTCCTGGTTTGGGGACCCGCCGGGGCGGCCGAACCCAATGCCGTCGGCATCATCATGAAGGTGACCGGCGAAACCGATCCAGAGTTGCCTCTGCGGGAAGAAGTCTCGGCAAACACCGTGATAAAACTCGGCCCCGGAGCGGAATTGACTTTTCTGCATTATCCCCCGACTTGCGAGCTCGTCACAGTAGTCGGGGGAACATTGAAGCTGACCAAGACCGCCTTTACGACCGATGGCGAGGTCAAGAGCCAGCAGAACAGCCCTTGTCCCCGCGTTTACGAGCTACCGGGAACCGGCGGCGGGTGGGTCGCGCGCGACCTCTTGCGGCTGCCGGTCGCTCCCGAGATCATTTTCGCCGGGAGCCGTGCCGGCGAAGTCACCGACGCCGCGGTTTATGAGATAGGGGCGCCGGATAGGCTTCTTTACCATCTCGAACTCGCAGACCAGCGGGCAACGCCGCCGGCCAGCGCAGCGCCGCTAGAACCCAACCACCGCTACCTGCTCATACTGAGGATCAGCGATACGGCCCAGCCGCTCGAACACGGTTTCACTACGGTGGGCGGTAATGCCACCGACTCGCTCGTCGTCTTTCATGTCGACTGACATGGCCGCCTGTGGCTGAGCCGGTTCTGTGGCGGCGCCGCCATCGCGAGATAACAATAATGGCGGCGGCCGCGATGGCTCTTGTCGCGAGCCTGGCTTCGGGCGCCACGATGAATTGGGTCGACGGCTTGTTCTACGACCTGTCGCTGGCCACCCACGGGGTGAGGCCAGGTACGGGCGGCGAGCCGGTTGCGGTGATTGCAATGGATCGCGGCAGCCTGGACTCGGAAGAGCTCGCGGCCACCCCGCGGGTCCTTTTCGGCCCGATCTGGGCCAAGCTCATCGAAGGGCTTGCCAAGGCCCGAGTGAAGGCGATCGGCTTCGACATCATCTTCAGCTACTCGGCTAACCGTTTTCCGGCCCTCGACGCTCAATACGATCGCGAATTTTACGATGCATTAGCCCGCCATCATGACCGGCTGGTGCTCGCCCGCTCGGCCCGACAGCCGGTTGCGGCGCCGGTCGAGGCGGCGGTTTACGACGTCGACGGCGATGCCAGCAATGATGAGCCCGCAGCCATCGCGTTTGCCGAGCTCAACGCCGACAGTGACGGTGTCCAGCGTCGGGTAAGCCCGCACTTGCGCGCTTTGGACGGCCAACTCCTTCCGACATTCTCTGCCGCCCTGCTGGCACGGGCGCAGGCGCCGGCGATGCCCGACCCGGTGCTGCTCGCCCCGGCGGCGCCGCTCGAAACGATCCCGGCCTACCGCCTCGTCGACGTCTTGCGCTGCCTCGACCAACGGCCCACCGCCGTCGCGGAGGCATTCTCCGGCAAGGTCGTCCTGGTCGGCAGCAATCTCCCCGAGGAAGACCGTAAGCGCACTCCGGACCGGTTCATGCCGCAGTCCACAACGCAGCTGGTGGAGAGCGGCGAGTGCCGCCTCGGCCGGCTCGGTCCCTCTCATGCCGAAGGCGGGACGACACCGGGGGTATTCGTCCATGCCGCGGCGGTTCAGTCGGTGATGACCGGCAATCTAGTCCGCCCAGTGCCATTAGTCGGGCGGGCTCTGGCTGCGGTGCTCGCCAGTCTCGGCGGCTCACTGCTCGGGTTCGCGGCGGCGCCGTGGCTCGCAGTCATCGGGGTCACAGTCTTGACAGCCGCGTGCTTCGGACTTGCGGTTGTCGTGCTGGCGTTTGGCTTTTGGTTTCCGATCTCGGTTCCGGTCGCCGCCGCGATCATCTCGATGGTGCTCGCCTACCTCGTGCGGTTCCTCGTCGAGGAACGCCGCCGGCGTCGAGTTCAACACGCCTTCAGCCATTATCTCGCCCCGAGCATCGTCGATCAGCTGGCCGAGAGCGAAGACCAGTTGCGGCTCGGCGGTGAGCGCCGCCAAGTCACCGTGATGTTTGCCGACCTCTCGGGCTTTACCGCGCTTTCGACCAGGCTTGCGCCGGAGGAACTGATGGCGCTGACAAACACCTATCACGCGATGATGGTCGAGGCCGTCGAGGCGACCGGCGGCTACGTCAACCAATTCCTCGGGGACGCCGTGATGGCGCTATGGGGCGCGCCGCTTGCCGATCCCGACCACGCGGCGAGTGCGGCGCGCGCTGCCTTGCGCATCGTCGAGAACATAATGCGGACGAAGGCCGAGGCCGATGCGCTTGGCGTGCCGGGCTATGCGGTGAAGATCGGCGTCAATTCGGGTCCGGCGGTGGTCGGCAACGTCGGCGCGCCAAAACGGTACAACTACACCGCGGTCGGCGAGACCGTGAACATCGCCGCGCGCCTCGAAAGCGTCCCCGAGGATTACGGCTGCCGCATTGTCATCGGACCGGCTACGGCCGCGGCGATCGCCGACCGTTTTGTGGTTTGCGAGCTCGACTGGATCAAGGTAAAGGGCAAGAACGAGGCGTTTTCCGTCTTTCAACTGATCGGAGAAAGATCGACTGCGGAGTCGGCTCAAATGCGCTACCGCGAGCGGTATGGCGCCGGGCTCGAACGCTATCGCGCAGGAGATTTCGCAACCGCCGAAGACATCTGGCGCCAGCAGGCGACGGGATCGATCCCTTTCTCCTCCGCTGCGCTGATCATGGCGAAGCGGTGTTCCGACCTGAAATCCGCCCCGCCCGCGGTTTGGGACGGTGTTTTTGTCAAGACCTCCAAATAGAATGGAAGGCTGCGGTTGAAAGACCAGCCTTCGCAATCTATCGTCCGTCGGAAACCGTTGGTAGAGGAATTCAAGGCAACTTCAGAACGCGGTTACCGGAGGGTGGAAGCATGAAAGTGACAAAGACGGGGAGAATAATCGTTGTCGGCGCGCTTGTATTGGCTGGCTGTGCCGCACCGGGCGGCACGACGGTGCCACAGACGACGCAGGTCAACTACTATCCGCAGTGCTATCAGTCGGTGGGGCTGCTGCGCCAACAGGATCAGCAGTTTCAGCAGGTGATGGCGGTCAATACCCTGGCGGGTGCGGCAGGCGGCGCGGCACTCGGCGCTATTGCCAGCGGCGGCGATTGGCGCGGCGCGCTGATCGGGGCGGGTGTCGGCGCGTTGGCCGCCGCGAGCACGACTTACGCGTCGGCGAGGATGCAGCAAGAGGCCAATGCCGAACGCCGCCAATTGTTGATCGCCAACGACATGTCCCATGATTACGGCGAAATGCAGCGCGCGGTGGTTGCCGCCCGGCAGGCCGATTATTGCTACGGGATGGCCTACAGTCAGCTGGCCGCGAACGTCCGCCGCGGCGTCGTGCCGAAGCCCGAGGCGGCGCAACGCTTTGGCGAGATCGACCAGGGCGAGCACGAAGTCGCCGCGATCCTTGCCGAATACGGCAAGAAGTCGATGGCTAGCGCGCAGCAATACCAGGCCGCCTTCGACCAGGAGGCGCGGCAAATGAATACCACGTCCAATGAGCTGCTGGCGGATGCCGGTGCCCCGCCGCCATCCTCCGGTGGACGCGCTCCGGCGCCGCGGCCGACGAGACAAGTCTCTCAGAACACCCGGCAGATGGCCCAAAACTACAACAGGCTCAACCAACAGGTCAGCGAGATCAACCAAGAGCAGTCGACGATCGAGCAGACCGCCATGACGCGCCGCAACGACATGCAAGCGCTCGGCGTCCAGGTCCAGGGCTAGGACCCTCTCCCACCCTCTCCCGCGGTGCGGTACGGGAGAGGGTGCCGAGCGGCGCGAGGCGGGTGAGGGCGTCGCGAATCCAAGTTCGCGTCACAGCTCCTCTTGTTAACGATTGCTCGGCCGTTTCCCGGACTTTCCGGCCGCGCGGCTGACGGATGGCGCCGGATATGCGATGTTGGCGGCATGCCTCTCGCCAGTTTTGTCCACCTGCGCGTCCATACCGCCTACTCGCTCTCCGCCGGTGCGATCCGGATCAAAGAGCTGGCCGGCCTGTGCAAGGCCGAGCGGATGCCGGCGGTCGCGATCACCGACAGCGGCAATTTGTTCGGCGCGCTCGAATTCGCCACGACCTGCAGCGCCGCCGGGTTGCAACCGATCATCGGCTGCGATATCGCGGTCGAGCGCGGCAATACCGAAGGAGGCAGCCGGCTCGGCCGCACGCTATCCGAGCCGGACCGGATCGTGCTGCTGGTGCAGAACGAGGCGGGCTACCGCAACCTCCTGCGGCTGGTGAGCCAGTCCTATCTCGCCGGTGAGGCGGCGAGCGACCCGGCGATCAGCCTCCGCGACCTGACCGGGGCCGGTGACGGGCTGCTCTGCCTGACGGGCGGTGCGAGCGGCCCGGTCGGGCGGCTCCTCGCCGAGGGGCAGGCCGAAGCCGCCGAGGCGATGCTGAGCGAACTCGCGGCGGTGTTTCCGAACCGCCTCTATGTCGAATTGATGCGCCACGGAGTAGCCGACGAGGCCCGGTCCGAGCCGGGCCTGATCGAACTGGCGTACCGTCACGGCGTGCCATTGGTCGCGACCAACGACGTCTATTTCCCCGATCGCGAGTTTTACGAGGCGCATGACGCGCTGCTGTGTATCGCGCAGGGTACGGTCGTGGCGGATGCCGACCGCAAGCGGCTGACGCGCTCGCATTACTTCCGGCCGGCGGCAGAGATGCGGGAGGTCTTTGCCGACCTGCCCGAGGCCTGCGACAACACGCTCGTCATCGCTCGGCGGTGCGCCTTCATTCCGCAGCCGCGCCAGCCGATCCTCCCGGCCTTCACGAGCGCCGAGGGCATCGACGAGGAGACGGCGCTGCGCCACGCCGCGCTCTCCGGCCTCGAAGCCCGGCTCGCGCCGCTGGGTCCGCAACCGGAGGAGGTCATCAGACCTTATCGCGACCGGCTCGAATTCGAGCTCGGAACGATCATCCGGATGGGCTTTGCGGGCTATTTCCTGATCGTCTCAGACATCATTCAATGGGCGAAGCGCCAGGGCATTCCAGTCGGTCCCGGGCGCGGCTCGGGGGCCGGTTCGGTCGTCGCTTGGTCGTTGACGATCACCGATCTCGACCCGTTGCGCTTTGGCCTGCTGTTCGAGCGGTTTCTGAACCCTGAGCGCGTCTCGATGCCGGATTTCGACATCGATTTCTGCCAGGACCGGCGCGACGAGGTGATCCGCTACGTCCAGCAGAAATACGGCCGCGATCGCGTCGCGCAGATCATCACCTTCGGCAAATTGCAGGCCCGCGCGGTATTGCGCGACGTCGGCCGGGTGCTGGCGATGCCCTATGGCCAGGTCGACCGGCTGTGCAAGCTCGTCCCGAACAACCCGGCGCACCCGGTTACCCTCGAACAGGCACTCGCCGCCGAGCCGGCTCTGCAGCAGCAGCGCGACACCGACGAGAGCGTTGCCCGACTGATCACGATCGCGTTGAAGCTCGAAGGGCTATACCGGCACGCCTCGACGCATGCCGCGGGTGTGGTGATCGGCGACCGGCCCCTGACCGAGCTCGTGCCCCTCTATCGCGACCCGCGCTCCGACATTCCGGTCACCCAGTTCAACATGAAATGGGTCGAGCTCGCGGGGCTCGTGAAGTTCGACTTCCTCGGCCTCAAGACCCTGACGGTCCTGGCGCGGACCCTGCGAGCTGCTCGCCGCCCGCGGCGTTGAGCTCGATTTGTCGGCATTGCCGCTCGACGACCCCGCCGCCTACGAACTCCTGGCGCGCGGCGACACGGTCGGCGTGTTCCAAGTCGAAGGCGCCGGTGTGCGCGACATGCTGAGAAAGCTGCGCCCGGACCGGTTCGAGGACATCATCGCCGCCAACGCGCTGTACCGGCCGGGGCCGATGGAGAACATCCCGCGATACATCGCGGTCAAGCACGGCGAAGAGGAGCCCGATTACCTGCACCCGGCGCTCGAGGGGATCCTGAAGGAAACCTATGGCGTCATGACCTACCAGGAGCAGGTCATGCAGATCGCCCAGGTGCTGGCTGGCTACAGCCTCGGCAGCGCCGATTTGTTGCGCCGCGCGATGGGCAAGAAGATCCCCTCTGAGATGGAGGCGCAGCGCCAGCTGTTTTTTGAGGGGGCGGCGGCGCGCGGGGTCGAGCGCGCCCGCGCCGAGTTGATCTTTGACCAGATGGCCAAGTTTGCCGGCTACGGCTTCAACAAGCCGCATGCCGCAGCCTACGCGCTCGTGACCTATCAAACCGCCTATTTGAAGGCGAACTATCCGGTCGAGTTCCTCGCCGCGCTGATGACGCTGGACCTCGGCAACACTGACAAGCTCAATGTCTTCCGCCAGGAATTGCACCGGCTCGGCATCCGGCTCTTGCCGCCGGACGTCAACCGCTCGGCGGTCACGTTCACGGTCGAGCCGGGGGATAAGCCGGCAATCCGCTACGCGCTCGCAGCGGTCAAGGGGGTTGGCGCGCAGGCCATGGCCGAGCTCGTCGCCGAGCGCGCCTCACGCGGCCGCTTCAAGGACCTCGCCGACTTCTCCCGCCGCCTCGACGCGAAGAGCTTCAACCGCCGGCAATTCGAAAGCCTCGCCAAGGCCGGCGCCTTCGACAGCCTCAACCCGAACCGGGCGCAGACCTTTGCCGCGGCGGAGCAATTGCTGCGCCAGGCGAGCCTTGCCGCCGAAGAGCGCGAGAGCCGCCAGGAGAGCCTCTTCGCCGGCATCGATCCGAGCTTTGCGCCGCGCCCGTCATTGCCCCTGGTCGCCGATTGGCCGCCGGTCGAGCGGCTGCAGCACGAATTCGCGGCGATCGGTTTCTACCTGTCGAGCCACCCGCTCGACCCTTATGGCAAGAGCCTCGAACGCGCCGGCATCATTCGCTGGGCCGATCTGCCGGCCGGGCTCGCAGCCAACCCGACTAACCGCTTCCGGCTGGCCGGCATCGTGATTGGCCGCAAGGAGCGAACCTCGGGCCGCGGCAACCGTTTCGCGTTTGTCCAGATGTCCGACCCGAGCGGCACCTTCGAGGTAACGCTGTTCTCGGAAATCTTGCGGGAGGCACGCGCCCTGCTCGATTCCGGTCAGCCGCTGGTCGTCACGGTCGACGTGCGCAGTGAAGAAGAGAGCCTTCGGCTAACCGTGCAGAAGATCGAGCCGCTCGACGCGGTCGTCGCCCTCGCCGCCGCCGGGCTGCGGGTGTTCGTCGGCGAAGCCCGCGCGCTCTCCAGCCTCAAAAGCGCCATCGCCCGCGAGGCCGGCGGACGCGGCCGCGTCACCGTCGTCCTCGACCTCCCCGCCCGCGAAGTCGAAATTGCCATCCCCGGTGGCTTCAAGGTCGGCCCCCAAACCCGGGCCGCCGT
>CAVSZA010000015.1:0-38058 GCA_963732095.1 uncultured Alphaproteobacteria bacterium | reverse complement strand
GCAATCTTTGGTTCTTTTCTTGGCTGCGGCGCCGATCCCAATCGAGCTCTTCGAAATAGAGAAAATAGCTCTCATCCATCAATCCAACCATTTTGATCCACCGACGGGTCACGTACAACGATACCCCCGATGGTGAGTCGAGACGGGCCTCCACCTCGCCGGGCTCGGGCAATGATCGCGGCTAGCGCTCCGTAATCGACGGCCGCTGTTCTGGCAGGAATTGGTTGCCAACGTAACCCCCGCGTGCCAACTATATCGCCTTTTCCAGGTAAAGCTACCGAAGAATATTGGCAACTGCCCTTGACGACGAAAGATACCATACAGACGCTTCTCCGATCGCAAGATGTTTCTGCCGGACGCGGCAAAAGAGGGCTTCGTATTTGTAATAGCCGGTCAAAAGTGCGCCCGTGCCCGCGCGCCCGTCAGTCAAGACGCCCGGCTATGCGTTCGTAGCGGCGGGCGAGCCTGAGTAGCTTGGTCTGCGGATCGGGACGGCGGCATCCCCGGGAGACGTCGGGACGCCAGGTTGCGAGATCGTTCTAATGCGCGCCGCCGTCCAGCTGCCACCAATCGCGATCGTCTATGATCGGAACATCGCTTCTCTCCCGGCAAAGCACTAACGCCGCCCCGGTGAGCGTCGCGATCAACACGGTCTGTGCCAGTTCTCTCCGCGTCGCGATCCGCGCGAGCTACACTTTCAGAATTTCGATATCGTAGGGCACGGCTAGCTGGCCGCCGCGGCGGGCCGCTGATAGCCATCTCGGCTTCGGACGGTTCGGGCGTGGTCGAGCGAAACGCTCGCCCAGCGGGCAAGACATGGAGGCGGGCGAGAGATGACCACCGATGAAACGTCGAAGCCGACGCGCTATGAGATAGCGCCTAGACTGCGGGCGCCATTGTCCATTGTCTAGCACAGCGAGAACGGCCAGACGTATGCGGCCATGATGTATGCGCCGTTCGAGGACGAGCGTCGTCGTATTGCAGTTTGAGAGGCGCAGCGGGAGGGCGACGATTGGGAACGCATCTATATCAAGCCTCGATGGCTCGACTAAAAAGGTCCCCGCCATGTTGCAAACCGGCGCAAAGTAACTTCATCTGCCCGCCAGAAGATAGACAGCTCGCATCTACTCGTGCGCAATGGGGCGGTACAATAACATGTCTGGGCGTCCAGTCCTACCTCTAGCTCCGTCTATCAGCCCGACCAGTGCTACTCTTGCGAAGTCGGGGGACCCGTTTAGCATATCCCTAATCGCGCAGAAGACACCTACAGCAAAATGGAAGATCCAGCACCAGCCAGCCCACCGCCGTGCAAAAAGGATGCTGTTGCGAGCAGTAAGGTAGACGGATAAAGATGATCGCTGCTTAAGACCTATCGAAGAGCCGATGGAAGCTCCACAAACGTGCCTAATGATCGCCTTAGACGCAAAGCCAATTCGATGCCGGCCGCGGCGGAGACCCCAGTCCAAATCCTCCATATAAAGAAAATAATCTTCGGCCATGAGACCGACGTCATCGATAAATTCGCGGGTCACAAGCGTGCAGGCCCCACTTATTGCGTCTATTCTTGCTAGAAGGTCGTCCGATGGGACGCTTCCTGCGGGGAAATTTCGACCGACAGCGATGCTCCGACCAGTTATACGCGACCAAATGAGGCCGTAATTAATGATCTTGTCGGGAGACGCATCAAACACGATCGTTCCGCCGACCATTCCAAAACCTTGGGAGGCTTTGGTCATCAATTCCGATAGGCAGCTCTCCCCGACTTCAGTATCGGGATTGAGAATAAGAAAGGCCTCCCAGCCGGGATAAGTCAGTAGCCGCTCAAGCCAAGCGTTAACGCCGCCAGCATATCCCAAATTCTCTGTAGAGGCGGCAAGCCGGACCGCGATGGTTCCGCCGCGGAGCCGGCAACGTACCACGGCAGCGAGCCGCCCAGCACGTTGATCGATCATTTCCAATGAACTATCAATCTGCTCAAGCGGCCCATTTGGCCCGGTGAGCACCGTCTGCAACCGTTTGAACGCCTCTTGCCCAGCGTTTTCGCAAACGAACACCGCAAAGTCCGTCCAGGTCGATCGACCGAGTGAGTTCAAGCAACGATCGACATCCGAGGGATTACCATAGGAGACTATGAGAACGGCCAATTTGGCGCAGTACTGCGTCATGGTTGTTGGATCGGCACACATAGATTTAGTATGTCTTCAATCGGTGACAGGGAGTCTTTATTGGCCAGAGCCTCGAAGCGGTCATAAGCCAGGCGAGTTTCCTTCAGCTGGTAAGCCTATGGACGAGCGATCGCAAAGTCGGTAATACGCCAAGCAAAAGACGCAATTTTTCTGTGCCTTCATCTCTCAAGCTCACTCGATAGTAAGTATCGCCGCGGCGACGGTAACGATTGCTTCTGGCATGCACGAGAAAAATCGCGTCATGGCCGCTCGCCAGGGCCGCGGCCGTGGCGCTCTCGGTAGCATCGCGCTCATCACCATAGGGAATGCTGAGGCAACGCACGCGCTGTCCAGAAAGTCTTTGCAGTTCGCGCCGACTTTGCCCGATCTCGATATCAAGCTCGTCCCTAGAGAGATTGCGGAAGTGACTGTGCGTCAGCGAATGATTTCCGACCTCCATGCGATAACTTTCCAGCTTGGGCATGTCTGTAACATCAAGAAAAATCTTGGACATCTGGCGCGCCGCTGTTTCAGTTATTCCGAGATCGGCAAATATCCGTGCCTTGACCTCGGCAATCTCATTGCGCCGCATTGTCGGGATTAGGCGGGAAATTACGTCGCCGACCGACGAGACGTTCCCCCCGTTGCGGCCCATAAGCGCCAAGAGCCTTGGGAACCCCATAATCTCGACGGCCAAAGAGAGCACGTTGTCGATAGGCAGCGACGCGCCCTGGACGATCGACGGGATGACAAAGAATATCGACGGTGCTTTAACTTCTTTAAGGAGCGGGCCAGCTATGGACAGCACCGAGCGATACGCGTCGTCGAATGTCAGAAGCAACGGACGACGCGGCAGCTTGCCGTAAAAGAGTTCATCCGCGCCGATTAGATCGAAGTTCTTAACGAAGTAAGCTATATGCTCTCGAAATACCTCTGGGTGCGTCGATATAGACAAATGTTCTGTAAGCGGGTTCTTTTCGATTGAAATGTCATGATAAGCAACAATGGAGACATTTTGCTTCATTTTGTTATTTTCCATTCCGAGATCTATTGAAAGATGTAAGAAAAGCACGGTAAAAGATAAAAGGAATTACAGCGGTCGTACAGCATCCCGTACATAGCGGAGAAGGAGACGCAAGCGCTCGGCGACGACAAGAGAGCTCAGCGCAAGGGAGAAGTCTCCATCGAGGCCAGGCTCCAGCCTTCCCAGGACGTAGGCCGGCGCAATGCGGCGTTCGTGCAAGGCTGTCGCCACGGCCTTACCGTCGGGCAGCTCGGGACCTGCTGCCGATATCTCGTTCCACATCGGAAATACCTGCCCCCACGTATGCAGGTCCATCGCGACTATTGGAGCGAGGCCACGGTTCCGCGCGAGCTTGAAATAGGCCTCGACCGGCAGGAGCCCGTCGACCTTGCGGTTCCAAATCTCTATTCCGTCGATTACATCCAGCAGGTGCCCAGTGATCTTATTAAAGGCGTCGCGTCGACGCGGATGGGCAAGCACGGCTGCACCCCCCTCCGTGCGAACCACCCGAATCGTCTCCAGGAGATCTTGGCGGGCACCGTGAAATCGGGCCGTTCCCATTGTAACGACATGGATGTCGTCATTGGGGGAACTGTACTCGATTCCCGGGATCATGGCGCATTTGGGGGTCGACGCCCTATGACAAGCCTGTACATAATCGTCCCACTTAAGCGGGGTAAAATCAAAGTCGTGCTCACTCATCACCACAGCCGACGCACCCAACCGCTCGCCTAGCCGAGCGATCGCACTCAAAGACATGTGGCCATCGGACCACGTTGAATGATTATGCAGGAAAACCCGCTGTGTCCTCAATTGCTTCTCCCACTTATCTTGTTCGCCACCATAATTGCGGCGTCTTTAACAAAAAAAAGCGGCTGTGATGCATTATAATTATAAAATGATTGCAAACGGTGAGGAGAGAAAACTGCTAGAAAAGTTGAAATCCGTCCTGGCCAACTATGCGCGTGCACGTCACCCCGTGGCCCCCGTAGAACGAACAGGAGATGAATGAGATCCCGTCCAAGATGTCGAACAAACCCGGAATTTATCTTCGAGGGGACTTCGGGATCGAGCCCACGCGCCAGATCGGAAGCCAGTCGAGGCATATCGAGCCCGCAACGTCGCGCGAGCGCGAGCGAACCCCAGAAGCGCCCATTGAATTCCATGAACCATTCCTTGCCTGAAAGGTCACGCAGCAGTTCTACCATGAATGGTCCTCGCCACGCGACTAACCTAACGAGTGTCTCGGCCGCTCGAAGTTCTTCGGCATCTGGTTCGCGCGAGACGCAGGCGCTCGCTCCCGAGCCCGCAGGATTCATCATTCTCAACCGCCGATGCCCGAAACACGCGTGCATCTTACCCGAATGCGCAATGCCGAAAAAACCTTCTCCCACCCCCACTTTGTATTCCTGGATAAGATATGGTCTCTCGGAAAGCGCCGCTCGCGCTTCTTGGGAAAGGTAGTCATCCTCGATAACGAACGAGCGACCTTTCTTTATGCCGGAGCCGTTAACGTCGAGAGCGTTGCGGGGCTTCAGAAAATCGCTGGCCGGATTGGGAAGCGAGCGACATCGGCTTCACTTCCCACGAGCTGCGTCGGCATGACTGCGAAGCCGCTGGCACGCGCCGCGTCTATCTGTGCCCATTTGTCCATGGCGAATTCGCAAGCTTCTCCGTCCGTGACAACACAATTCCCCTCGGAACCGTTTAGACGGGCCAGCACCAGGAGCGCCGGATCGTCCAAAGGCATCAGAACTTCTGGTTGGAGGCGGGTCATCAGGGTCCCGACGTCGTCGACGGTACGATTAAGATCGAGTTCCGGCGCGTTCACTGGATAATATTCGACAAAATTTAGCCGGGCAAATTTCCTCCTTGTGCTTAGCCTATAGAAGCACACGATGCGCGCACCGGTTGGCCGCAGAGAGAAACAAACTTCCGGCGTCGGCACCGCTTCGGCGAAGCCGATTAAATACACCGGAGTGTCAACCACGTCTGATTTCATGCATGACAAGAGGCCATGAACGGAGCGAGGCAGCGGTGCACGTTTCTTCGCAGTGCACAAATTTACCATATGCAACGCCGACTTCGCTGGAGTCAAGTGCACCGCTAATCGCGTGATAGCGATAATCGCCTCCGCTCGCGGAGGCGACGAATGATCGAGACATGCAGTACGCGCATTGGACACCGGCACGCGTTCGCCATGCGCCTCGCCATTCCGGGGGGATTTTGCTGCCAAATGGCAGCTACTCCGCCAGCCGCCTCGCCATGAAGGATGGCGTGCAATAAACCTCGCCGAGCTCGGGGTCGATCGAATGTGCGTTCCGGTCAATCACGATTAAGACGGCCGGCTCTCCTCCGGGGCCGAGACCCGGACGCCAAGCGGCGTCGCGATCAACATCGCATGGAGCGCCCAGTGAGCCATTGCACCGCAGCATTCTGCCGGCGCTTTCTCCGCATCCCGGCGATTGGCCGGTTATGGCATCGGGGTACCCGCTAATAACTTTTCTCCCGGTGCTGAGGTTGTCTCTCACGGATAGAAACGTCACAACTGCTCACCGATAGATGGGATTAAAAGAACGATTGTAGTGGTCGAGCTGGACGACAATAATTCATTGATCTGATGGTGGAACGAGCTGCGGCAGGCAAGGCGCTGTCAAGCCCACAGCCGCCGGAGGCGGGGACCCGCAGGGTCAGGCTTTACAGCGTTTTGTCCGCCGCAGAAAATCGGAACCGAGAGACAATGCCGTCGAGCTGTTGCGGTGCCGGTGAGCGGATTGTCGCGATCTGATCCGGCTTCAGCCGACTTTGAACATGTGGCCGACCGGTCCCTGGCGGCGTGGGGGACTGGCTGCGAGCCTCGGCGCGTTCGATCTGCCGCTCGCGAATATACGATAGGACAGCGCCGAGGTGCTTGTTCTCGACGATGCTTGCCTGTGAAACCTGCCCCAGTTTGTCGAAGGTGGTGTAAGGCAGGTCGAGCCCGCGGTAGCAAATCGCCAGGCGGCCGTCTCGGTAATCGACAACAGTGACGCGTCTGCAGCGCAGCTCGCGCGTGATCTCGTTTGGCTCCAGCAAGAACAGCACCCGGTCGTATTGCAGGGTCAAGTTATTGGAATCCGTCCGCTCTTCGCGTCAAGCGAAGATGTCGGCAAGATCATCGCCAGCCGATAGCGGCCGATGCAGATCCTTGGAGTGCGGTTCCTTGACAAAGCGGGAGTTGTAGTCGGCCAGGAAATCCGGCAACACCTGGTTGCCGGCGGCGATTGTGCTGATCCTGCCAAGGCGCAGTTCGCACTTCGCACCAGTTCACCGAGACATTGACGTCTCCCCCGCGGTTGGCGGACGCGCTGTAGCCGGTCTTTCCGCCGAACCCAAATACCGCGGAGATCATCCATTGCCGCAAGGTCTCAACGCCGAGATCCAGACCGTGAACCTAGGACAGCATCTCGCGGCCAAAGTCGGGTCAAAATCGGCGTAACCGGGAGCCTTGGAGCCCATCTTGGTATTGCTTTTCTGCGGACGTTTCGCCACTGGCGCCAGGGGGCGGCGGGCCTAATCGCGAGCGGACTGCGGCCCTTGGACAGCGGACGAGAGGAACAGTTGATGCCGGTAATCCGCCCGCAAAAAGGTGGAAGGGACCCGAGAGCAGCAACCCTCAGTGCAGATCCGCTGCAGAAAAAGCGAAACCGGGGTCGCCGACGAGCCTTCGAAAAGGGCCGGCTCGGCAGCCCCGCCAGGTGATCGCCCCTCTGAGCGCGGGGCAGCCGCGAAAATCAGAAGCCATCGCTTAAGGCCAGCATTTCATAACCGCGAGGCAGCGCGGGACCAACACGGACAATGGCGGACCGGGTCACGCCGCAGATCCCGCTTTCCCGCACCGGGCTCTCGAAGGTCGTGCGTTCTTGAGGCCGAAGGCGATCGCGGTGATCCGCACGGTGAGTACATCCGGAGGCGGCTGCGCAGCGAGAGGAGCTGTCGTCGCCTGCGAAGCCGCGGCGAGGGCGCCGCGACGACCGGATCAGTGGTGCTGGCACTCGGCTGGGCGGGTCCAAAAAGCGTTAGATGCGGCCTAATCACCGCGAATACGGCGGGGGTCATGCCAAGGACGCGGCCGAGTTCCTGCATGGTCTCGAGCGGCGCCCCCGGCGGTCCGTAGTCTAGCCCTGCCGCCTGATAGTCCGCCAGGACTATGTTCTGCGGCCGGGCCACGGGTGCGGACCCGACCCATTCGCTGACTGCGATCGCCAGACGACGTCCGCTCTCGCGATCGCTGCCAGTGGTTGGCAGGAGCACCTCGAGGAGCGCGGGGGAGGCCGTATTCCGATTGATCCACCAGGCTTCGTCATCGAGCCGCAGCCTCACCCGGCTGTTCCCGAAGACGAGCTCGCGCACACTTCCATCCACCGGCCAGCGCTGCTGCGGTTGCGGATCCGATAAATTGAAAATCGCCTCAAAGATGCCACCGTCGGCCGCAGCCTGCGTGACGGCATTAGCAACAAGATTGCCGTCGATCCGGATCTCAGTTCTCGCTCAGGTGTGTGACAATGAAACCAATCAAAACCAGTGTCCACAGCACGATTATCAAGGCGAATCCGTTGGTCTGGCGACGAGCTGAAGTCATTGCTGTAGCTGCGGTATTGGCGTTCGTTTAGTTTAAGCGCGGGCCGCTTTTTTCGCCGAGCTTTCTATTGATGAAATGGTGCTCTGACTACAGCGTTCGCTTCGGGCACCGATACATCCATTCAAGTCCCGCATTGGATTTCGCGAGACACGTTCGCGTCAGCGGATGTCGCATGAAGCTGATCCAAGGAATAATTTCGTATCCGATGTGCCCGTCAAGTCCACTAACCCTGATGCAATGGTCTTGTTACAACATCCGCCCGTCCTTTCGAATAAAATCGGAGCCAAATGATTGACGCGACTGGCTGTCGATATCCGAATGGCCACTCGAGTGTAACTCAGCGCCGAGCACCTCCAGAGAGGTCTGTTACTGGGGCCGCAGGTTCTGCAATAGTTCTGGACGCTCCGACGCCCAGTTCTTGAATTGGTCGAATAATTGGTCCTTCTCTTGCTGGCTCAAAGGCCGCACCACCACTTGCTTGCTGGCGCTCCTCGATGAAACGGGAGAAGCTTGTCTTGAGCACCCTCTATGTCGGGGCCGGTGGCGACTCTGCGCGTTGCGCTGCAGCCATTGCTCCGCCGGCGGAAAACGCCGCCAGCCGGACAGCTCGGCCATTATATTGACCTCATGCCATTTTGGATGATGCCCGGGTAGGAGCAATGACTGGAACCCGCCAAAGAAAGCGTCTACGAAATTGGCGACGTTGCGATAGCGATCGGAACCAGCCGGAAGTTCGGCGACCACGAGGAGAGTACCCACAGCCACCGTATCGACCGGTTGGTTGTAGGGTATGAGGCCTGGGTAGTCAGCCAGCGGTTAGCCGCGCTGGCACATACCCGGCACCCGCCGCTGCATCGAGGGAATAGAGAGAAAGTGTAGGCCATTTTCGCCGATAAGATCGCAGAAGAGCGGAGCCGGTTTCCCGGCGACCAAAGCGACAGCGACGACCTCGCCCTGACGAAGCTTCTCAAGCGCCTCCTCCGGATCGTCGTTCGTGTAGTTACGGCTATCCCGAGAAGGTCAAACAGCCGAGCCGCCGTAACCGCGGTACCGCCTCCGCGCACGTCAACACTCACCTTTTGCTTGGCGAGGTCCGAAATGCTCTTGATTTCCGGCCGCGCAAGCAGATGGAACTCCTCGTTGTACAGGGTGGTAATGTAGGTCATCCATAACTTCCATGTCGAGGAACGAGGTTCTGCTGCTTTGCATAATCGAGCACGTCTTTCTGCAGGATTGAAATATCAATTCCGCGCAATAGTTTAAGGTCCATGATATTCTGCAGCGATCCAATACCTATCGCCGGTAATAGCCGCCGTCTCGATCCATCATTTCATAAGCCCTTCCGAGTTCCTCGGCGATGCGCACAGAAATACCGGCGCTACCCTCGGTCTCGAGTACAACAACGCCCTGGCCGGTTCCCGCCTCCGGCCGCGGAGCGGCGGCATGCGAGGCCGCCGCAGCCACTGCAATGGTTAAAAATGAAGCGATGGCGGCGGTCATGATTAAGCACTTCATAGCGCACGATCCTTATCCGGTCCGAACCTGTTCAGCAAGCGTGTTTCCCCTTACGGACGGCTAACTCGCTGCTTCAAACTCGAGGCCGGCTTCCTCCCGCAGCAGCCGGGACTCCATTGCGAACCTGACTTTCGTGAACTCAATCCCGCAACAGAGACGTACTTATCAAGAACCGCCTATAAACTTGGTCAGCGAGTGCACGACGATATCGGCCCCGTATTCGATCGGGTGCAGCAAAATGGGCGTTGCCACGGTGTTGTCGACGATCAGCGGACGCCGTGCTATGGGCTGAATTGGCCAGCGCCTCGACATCGCAAATGTTGCCGGCCGGGTTTCCCACGCTCGCAAAACACCGCCCTCGTATCATCGTCCATCAAACTCTCAATCGCAGCAGGATCATCGTTTTCGGCAAATCGAACCTTGACCCCGAGACTTGGCAACAAATGCGCGAATAGGGTATGGGTGGTGCCGTACAGCTGCGGGACGGAGATAATATTGTTGCCGAATTCGGCAAGATTGAGTACTGCATATTGTAAAGCGGCTTGCCCAGTGGCAACGCTGAGCGCCTCGACCCCTCTCTCGAGTGCAGCGCCGCGCCGCTCAAGGACAGCAGTGGTTGGGCTGCTGATGCGGCTGTAACGGTAGCCCTCGGCTTCGAGATCGAACAAAGCGGCGCCGTGCTCGGCGCTGTCGAATGCATACGCAACCGTTTGATAGATAGGAACGGCTATGGCCGGGGCCGTCGCAGTTTATCCAGCCGACGCCAACATAACTCAGGATGTGAACTGAGTTGTGCAGCAGTAAAACCCAAGCCGACATATGATTGCAGGGATTTATGCTTTTACTGGCGTCTTCCAGGCACAACACTGGGTTGAAAGCTGTGCAACCGTTCGGGATTTTATTGCAGAGTCGATCTTGTTACCCATTGGTACCGTGGATAAGGCCATCGCTCCCTATTAGGAACGAGGTCCGATCGGCCGTACATTTTTATCGCTATATCGAGTTTCGAGATAACCAACAGAATAAGATGAAAACCCCAAATTCTGTATTGATTTCACCACGCTCCCGCGCTCAATAGGTCAGGAGCTTATCGGTCGCCCCGCTTACAGCGTATCCATTTGGTTCGGGGACAGACATGACAAGTGCTGTCCATCTGCCCTTTTCATTTCGCGCAATCTTTTCGTTATTTTCTAGACGCTTTAATGCTGTTTCTGTTCGCTCCGGAAGGTAGTCGATAGCCTTGGCAATCTGGCTCGTTGTCATGGCGTCCCCAGAGAACGATAGTTCACGTAGGATGAGTTCGCGTATGTCCCGGCGCTGCTTTCGGCCACATAACTTCTCCGGTTGCGGCTCGCATGAATTGACGGGAATTGCACCGCGGAAGATATCCATCGCGGCTCGGAATCCGTCCTGCCGAGCTGCAATCAATTTGGCCTCCATGGCTTTCTGTTCGCTGATCTCTATGGCTGCCCATCGATCAGCCTCCAATTTTTCCATATACGCCGTGGCCACTGCGTCCGGATTTGACATAGGCTGGCTCCCTTCTATCCGCGTGGTCACCATCGCGCCCCGGCGTTCGTAGGCTGACCATACTTGTTGCGCTTGATTCAATTGCTCCGGACCAGGATCGTCTCAAAAAAATCCGGACGTAATCCACGACGACAAAGCCTCATGGATCGCGCAGACGGCACTTTGCCTAGATCTCGGCAGAATCCGGTGTCGCAATTCCGCTCACAGAGAAGACGAGAGGGTTTCGCTCAACGTGGGGTGCCGCCGTTTGTTCGCTTTATTGGTGCTACGGCCGAGCCTGATTTAGTCGATTTAGCCGCACACTAAAAATCTTTAGGTGCCCGAATCAGCATCCGCCCGGGCCGGAGAATCTGGCCACGCTCGGGCTGACTTGCGTGAGACGATTAAATAACGCCGCCTGCGCCTCAAGAATTTGGCCCGAGGAGGACGCCCCCCACCGCCAAAGCAGATGGAGTGCCAAGGCCGAGGAGCGGAGCTGGTGCGGCGTGAACGACATTCCCGTTGCCGTTGCCCTGGCCGACGCCCCCGTTTGGCACGCCTCCCGGGTTAGCAAACACCGGCACCGCGCCGAGCAAAATCCACAGCGACGAAAACAGAACTTTCATCTAACATTTCCTCCCGCGGAGGGACACTCCCCGCTCGGAAACGTATATTTTGTTTGAATGCTGGTCAATATCTCTAGGTATCCGTTAAACATGATCCTCGAGATGTTAACATTTAGTGGTCAACATGAGGCCCACGGAAACCACCACCGCGTGGGTCGTGCGCCCGGTCCCTCTCGTCCGGGATGATCGCACCATATGCCGGAACCAAGCCGATCCCAGCCGAACGAGTGAGCACCGCGATCGTCACCGGTTACCAACCCGCTGGAGCGGCTCAATAAAGGAGTCAAACGCCGTGTGACGTCGTCGGCATCCTCCCCAATGAGGCCGCGATCATCCGGCTGATCGGCGCGGTGCTGCTCGAGCAAAACGACGAATGGCAGCTGCAGCACCGCTACATGCAGGTTTAAGCGATGGCCGAGCTGAGCGCTGCTCCCGGTGCAACTGATCCCCGCCTGATCCCATGCGCGCCTAGCCAGCTTCACGCGATCCACCGCGCCGTCGAACGGCATGGATTGCCAAAGCTCGGCCGGAGTGCTGCTGTCAAGCCCCGCAGCCGCGCAGCGGTGCGCCGAAGGCGCAAGGCTTGATAGGAGTGCTCCGGCCGAAGCACAACCCGCCCTGCGGTCGATCCTACTCGCTTGAAGTGCACCGACCGCAGACGGCTATCCACCCACGCCCGTCGTATCCGTGGCGCCTCAGCGTCAGCCTCGAATCTCCACCAGCTTGATGGACATGACCGCTCCGGTTCGAATGATGCGGTCCTGCGAGGTAATGTATGACGATCCCCGCTGGATGTTTATGAGAGGGAGAGCGGCGATCGGATCCGTTTCCTAGACCTAAAGTAAGGTCAATCACAATGCTGCGGCTCTGCAATTCCGCAGAGGTGATCTGCTTATCCAACGCCCGTTTTGATAATCCGTGTTTGCTGACATCGGATCCGCTGCTCCGATTGCGCCGTTTAGGATGCGAGTTTCCGGCTAGCTTAGCTATGCGCTTAGCTATGCGCACGCCAAACGGAAGCTATAGCGTTTTTGAGGTTCGGACATGGGCTATCTGAAACCGAGAATAAGCCGTCACGTGCACCCGCCAGATACTTACATTCGGCAACGTATTCCTTTGCTTCAACCAAATACGCGCATTGCTCATCCCGAACTGAAAGGTGGGCTGACCCAAAAAGCATCGCGGGGTCATGGTACGCGCAAATTCCACACCTCGGGCATGTAAGGGGCCGGCATTCTCGGTCGCTTCTACCCACTTTTCGCATCCTCCGGCAGCCGTCCGAACGCGCCTGAAAGTAACTCAAGCGCGCTAACAACATATTAATATTGGTTAACACTCCTTGAAGCCGTGCCCGCCCCGAAAATGACACAAGAAATCCCACCTCTGGGGACCACGGTCTCGAGCTCGACCCGGGCGGCTTATGTCGACCTCGCACTGCGCCGGCAACGCTCCACCCGGACGCGACGCCGAGCATCGAGCCGCCCGTCAATCCTTTCAGGAACTCGGTGGCAGCAAGGAGTGCGACCGCGACCTGGCGGAGGCCAATTCGTCGGTGCACGGCTACATGTTCACCGCGGCGAAGGCGGGACAAGATCCCGGCGATCATCTTCTGTTTGAAGACGCGCGCACATTGGCGGGAGCGTACGACGTCGAATGTCTCGCCGCCGGGCGCCGATGCCGAGGCGAATTCACCCTCGTCCCCCTTAATAACACCCATGATCCCGAGCTGACCGAGGTCCTGCGACACGCACAAAGATTACTTCGCAAGAGCGAGCTCTTGGCCATTCGGATTTCACCCGTGCGGTTGCCCGGCCTCCAGCGTCTTCTGCAGCCGCTGGATATGGCGGCTGCGCTCGCGCACCAGCTGCTTGCGGGTGCGCAATAGCGTGGCATCTCCTGCGTCGGCTCGTCGGGAACAAAACTCCCTCGACCAGCCCGTGCGCCAGCAGCTCGGCCAACCAGGTGGCGTCGTTCACGTCGGTCTTGCGGCCCGGCACATTCCTGACGTGCGCCGCATTCGCCAGCACCAATTCGAAATCGCCGTCCGAGAGGATGTGCCAGACCGGCTTCCAGTACACCCCCGTGGCTTCCATCACGATGTGGGTGCAGCCTTCGGCCGACAGCCACTGCGACAAGGCCATCAGGCCCTTGGTCATCGTCTGGAACGACCGCACCTCCCTCTTCACAGCGCCACCCATCATGTGGCGAACGCAGGCCACGACGGAACCCTTATGAACGTCTAAGCCGGCGCAATGCGGGTGCAGAACTTCCATCATCCCTCCTCGACACCGCCGACGTGGGATTCCCGTCAAAAGAAATCTAGAACTCGTGCTCCGGGGGCCGTCGTCAGCCCACGGCACAATCTGGGGTGCTCAGGGATCCCGGGTCCGACTAACTGACGGGCTCGCTCGCACCAGGGAAAACACCGACCTCTGTGCCGACGGTGCCGTACTCTATCCCAGACTCCCACCCGTTTCTTATCCTGAGGGTCGGCAACGCCGGTGGGGGACTAACTGGGAATTAGAAATTCGCGTAGCCCGCTTTTCATGTCCAAGCCGTCAAGGCTGAGTTATCCGCGGCGATGCACAGGGAAGCGTTCGATCGCGTTGGCAGGTTAGGGATTTCGTCTCGCGGTCGGGAAATCGTACCGCAGGGATCAAAAAATCCCGGTTAGAGATTAACGAGGGCTTCTTGATCATCCGGGTCGAGCTTCACACCGAATGGCTCGTGAACGGACTTGGGATTGAATAGCCGACACGTTACAATTGCATTTGGCACCATATCATCGTGCGAGATTAACATGATGCCTCGCCAGCAATCAGGTCCCTTCCGGCGCGCCGTCGTGCTCGCTATGGCCTTATGCCCGGTGGTTCACCCGGTCGTGGCGGCAAAGGAAGCCGGCCCGGTCTACGGTGCCGAACAACACGTCACGGACGACGATCCGAAAACGGCCCTGATCACTCTGAAGAACGCAATCCGGAAGTCTCCTCGGGACCCCGCGATTCACGTCAAACTCGCAACGATTTATTTTCAGATCGGGGATGCCTCCTCAGCGGAGCGCGAGGCTCGCGCTGCCCGCGACCTCAAGGGCGGCGAGGCGGACTATCTGCCCATTTTACTTGATGCAATGCTGGCTCGGAAAGAATTTAAGGAAATTTATGATCAGATCGAGGCCGGAGACCGCGACCCGGTTCTTGAAAGCAAGGTGAGGACGGCGCTCGGCGCCGCGGCGGTCCGCCTGGGTTATGAGACGAAAGCCGAAGCATTATTGCGCGATGCGATCAAATTGGACCCGAGCGTCGTGGAGCCGAGGATCCAGCTCGCTCGGTTTTTCAGCGGCACGCGCCCGGAAGAAGCGGTTCGGGTGATCGATGAGGCAATCGCCGTCAACCCGAAATCTGCCGAACTGCTGCAGATCAAAGGCGACATGCTGTGGTCGCGTGGTGATGCAAACGGGGCGGCGCGGCTTTTCGGCGAAGCGCTCGAGATCGATCCCGATTATCAGCTGGCTCGTCTCAGTCGCGCCAACGTCAATGTAACGCGCGGTGAATTCGCGGCGGCGGATCAGGATCTCGATCCGATCCTGCAGGCCAGCCCAAAGAACTTCATGGCGAACTATCTGCGTGGCTTGGAGTACGTCAAGCGACAGAACTACACCGCGGCGGATCAAATTTTCCATACCATTGCCGCCACCTTCACGGCCTTCCCTTATGGATATTATATGCAGGGGGCGACAAAATTTGCGCTTGGACAATTTGGCGAAGCGGAAAGTATTCTGCGTGACTACCTCAAACATTTCCCGAGCGATGCGAGCGCGACGCGGCTCATCGCGCGGGCTGCTTTGCAGCAACACGGCGCGCCTCGGGCGATCGACTATCTCAAACCACTCGCCGATAACTCGTTGCCGGACGCGGCGACTTTGAACTTGCTCGGCGATGCCTACATGGCCGACGGCAAGCTGCAAGCGGCGCTGCAGCAATTCGAGAAGGCTGTGACACTCGACCCCGGGAATGCAACCATCAAGACGCAGCTAGCGGTTGCCGAGATCAGTTCCGGCCAGGCGGGGCAGGGGCTTGCGCAGTTGGAAGAGGTGTTTTCGAGCGAGACCGGTGCGACCGTTGCCGGCCCGACCCTGGTATCGGCCGAGTTGCGGGCCGGGAACGTCGACAAGGCGGCAGAAGTCGCAAAATCGCTGATCACGCGGGATCCCGCCAATTTACTCTATCAAATTCTGCTCGGGGAGGTCCGCGTCGCGCAACGGGATTATGCCGGAGCGGAGACGGCGTTTCGCGCTGTGCTGTCGCGCAATCCGGATTTTTCGGCGGCCACCCGCGACTTGGCCCAGCTCTATGCGACGACTGGGCGCACCGACGATGCCAAGCAAACCTACAGCGCTGTTCTTGCAAAGAACCCGACGGATACAATGGCGCTTGTCGGTCTCGCAGATCTCGCGATCGCGGGGAGGAAATGGCCGGAAGCGATAGACCTGCTCAACAGCGCCCGCGCCGCCGCTGCCTACGATCCGACCCCCGGGCTCAAGCTGGTGGCCCTATATGAGCAGCGGCGCGATTGGAGCAGCGCGAAGGCGGTAGCGGCCGAGCTCTACGCACAATTTCCGCGAGACGTGAATGTCGTCGTCGCGTTCGGCCGGACCCGGCTGCAATCCGGCGACACCGACGCGGCCATATCAAGCTACAAGCTGGCGCACCAACTCGCGCCGGATTCGACGCCGATCCGCTCCGCTTATGTCGCCCTCTTAAAGGAGGCGAAGTACTTTCGCGAGGCGCGGGACGTGCTGAAAGAGGCGATCATTCGCGAGCCGCAGAACGCCTCGCTCAAGGCCGATCTGATCCGAGCGGACGCGGCAATCGACGGTGTAGACGCAGCCGTCTCCAAAGCACGGGAATCCGCCGAATCCGATCCGGGCAACAGTATCTATGACGTGGTTTCGGCAGAGCTATACGAGAAAGCCGGGCGCGGCCAAGAGGCGATTTCCTTGCTCGAAAACGCGGTCGCGTCGCGGCCCGCTGACAAGGGTCTCGCGCCTGCTCTTGCCCGCCTGTATGTTCGAATGGGCATGCCGGCCAAGGCGGAAGCCTTTCTGAAAGCCCGGCTGGAGGTCGATCCAGACGATTTGGCGGCTCGCTCGGAATTGGCATTCTATTATGCGGGGCAAAAAGAGAATGACGCCGCCATCTCCGAATACTCGCGTCTGGCCGAAGACCACCCCGCCGACGCGACCGCGCTGAACAATCTCGCTTGCCTTTATCAGCGACAGGGGGAACTGGGGATAGCTCGCGAGTTGGCTCAGCGGGCGCTGAAGATCTCTCCCGGCGACGCACATATCGGCGATACTCTCGGCTGGATCCTGGTAGAGCAAGGGGAAGCCGAGACGGCCTTGGCGTACCTCAACGCGGCCAATCTGCGGGCACCGGAAGACTTGGATGTCCAATACCACCTCGCGGTGGCCCTGCATCGCGTCGGCCGCATGGCGGATGCTCGTGCGATGCTTGAAATCCTGCTCGGCTCCGCCGGTTCGTTCGCCGACAGGGCCGAGGCGGAAAAGCTGATGCAGGAGCTAAAGCGCAGTTGAATGCGGATGAGCTGCCCGCGAAAGTGGCCTCGACCCTCCTCTATCCCTGGGCAAGGGCTTCCGCCGTTCGCTGACGAGGCGACTCCGGAAGCGGACTGACGCGAAACCTCGTTAGACACATCGTTGCGCGGTCGGGTGTCTGAATTCTTTACACTACGATCGCGCCTAGTAGACCTACAGCACCTACAAAGCTGTCCTGATGATTTACCCAATAATTAGGGGTCAACCGTCATTTTCGCGGAGCGGGACCCCAAGCACCGCTCGGTTTCCTCCCGGGCCAAGCCAGGGGCAGGCTCTGGGCCCCGCTTTCGCGGAGGTGGCGATAAGGCCCTGTCGGACACTTAGATCCTGGCCAAATATGTCCTGCTTGGCGATCTTGGAATGGCGATTGCCTGTCGAAAATTCTTACACTTCCGTCTTCACTTATCATGGCCGGAGACAATTTACCATTATTTTGCCCCATAATCTACCGTGTGGCCCGGCGTTTGCTTGCTTAATTCGGCAAACTCGGGTATTGATATGCCCATGAAGATTCGATCCTCGCCTTACTCTGCGGCGTTCTCGGGAGCCGTGTGTCTGGTGATGCTCGCGGGCCCGGCGTCAGCGGATTTCATTTCCCCGGGCATGATGGATTCGAGCGGCCAGACCTACAGCGTAGGGATGATGGCGGAAAGTAGCTCTTGGGCGGGAGAGATCTACAGCCAGGGCATGATGATGTCGACCGGCGACATCTACAGTCCGGGGATGGAGATCGCGAGCCTTTGGGGGCCGACAAATAGCCAGGGCACCGGCACCGGTGACCTCGGGGGGACGACAAATAGCCAGGGCACCGGCACCGATCCAAACCCTGGAGGGACGACAAATGCGCCGCCCAGCCAGGGGTGCATCGGCACCGCACCCAATTGCACCGACAACGTCACAAACACGCCGACAGTCTCGGGTTCGCCTACCAATCAATCCGCAAATCTGCCCTCGCTACCGATTGGCGTCATTACTACCGCGAGCGCCGACCCGATCCCAGAGCCTGCCAGCTTGGCGTTGCTCGCCCCGGCTCTCCTCTGGTTGGGCTTGGTGCGGCGTCGGCGCAACCGAATGTAAAAAAACCGACACTCCGAAAAATGCGAACGGCGCCCTCGGGCGCCGCTTTTTTTTGACCCTCAGCTTCGCCACTCGAGCGTCTGCGGCTGGACGGGGTTCTCGAACGGACGGTCTTCGGAGCGGGCCCGGAGGTATTCGCGCTTCAGCCGGTAATACCATTTTGCCTGGGTGTCGGCGTCGTCGATCAAGGTGAGCGGGGGGCTGAAGCGCAGCCCTTGCTGCTGGCGCTCCATGATGTCGCGATCCTGGTGCAGAAAGGCCCGCACGTAGTGCCGCAATGCGGGCTTCAGCAGCCCGAGCCAGGGCAGGGTCCAATAGACGCAGTGGTTGATTTCGGTCACCCGGTCGTCGATCGGGGTGATTGCGGTCAGATTGGTCACCCGGTGGCGGCCGGCGCGAATCTGCTCGATCCGCATACTCGGCAATCGAAAGACGATCTCGGTTTCGGGGGCGCCACCCAGCAGCCGGTAGGCCCGCGAATTGCGCGACGGCGCGTGCCGGGTCATCGTAAAGCCGAACGGGGAGGGGGCGAAGGCCTTCGTCTTTTGCTGGATCGAGCGGCGCGAGCGCCACCACCAGGCGCGATGCACAAAAGGTCCGTGCGCTGGGTCCATCAGCCCGATCACCGCATGGTCGATCGCCGCATCGAACCGGACGCTCTCGACGAGGGCGGGCGCGCATCCATCGAACCCGTCGAGCACAGGAATGTCCGGCGCCGCCGCCGGGTCCTCGCCGAAAAACACCCAAATGTTGCCCTGGACTTCGCATGCCGCATAGCGGCGAGTACGGATATGGCCGGGTGTAAAGCTATGGCCTGGCACCAACGATGGGATCAGGGTACATCGCCCGCGCGTGTCGAACCGCCAGCCGTGATAGCAGCATTCAATCTCCCGCCCGTCGAAATGGCCCGCGCTGAGCGGCATGCCGCGGTGTGGGCAAAGGTCGCGCAACGCGAAAGGCCCACCGGCCTCGTCGCGGCCGATCAGCATCGGCTCGCCGAGCATCAGCTTAGCCACCACCGCCCGGCACCGCAGACGTCGGCTCGGCAGCGCGTAGTACCAGGCCTCGCGCAATGGCGTGGCGACGTCGCTCGCTGCGGGTCTCATCGGGCGGGGCCTCACCTGATCGTCCATCTGGCAGGATTGCGCTCCGATTATACCGGCTTTCGTAGAGCGTGCGGCCAGGGCGATGCGATCCGCTATCCTCCGGCCGCCCGTCGGGCTATTTTCGTAGCAATTGGCTGGCCTTGAAACTGCGCGATTTCCGCTGCCGTGATCCGAGTCATACGACATCCGGGCCTCCGGTCGAACCACCCTCCCGGCGCGGTCCTGGCGATGGGCAATTTCGATGGTCTGCACCGCGGCCATGCCGTGCTGATCGGCCGGACCTGCGAGCTCGCGCGCGAAGCGGGCCGCCCGACCGGAGTGCTCACCTTCGAGCCGCATCCGCGCAGCGTGTTCTTTCCCGCGACCGAGCCCTTCCGGCTGACGCCTTTTCGCGTCAAGGAGCGCGAACTGGCCCGGCTCGGCATCGATCTGCTGTTCGTCCAGCATTTCGACCTCGCTTTCTCGAAGAAGAGTGCCGAGGAATTCATCGCCGAAGTCATCGTCGGCGCGATCGGCGCCTCGCAAGTCGTGGTCGGCTGGGATTGCACCTTTGGCAACCGCCGCCGCGGAACACCAGAATCTCTGCGCGCCGCCGGTCTGCAGGACGGCTTCGGGGTGACCGTGCTCGAACCCGTCCGCGGCGAGGATGCGACAGTCTATTCCTCGACCCATATCCGCGAGCTGCTGAAGACCGGCAAGCCGCGCGAGGCGGCCGCGCTGCTCGGCCGCTTTTGGGAGATCGACGGCCGCGTCGCGACCGGCGACAGGCGCGGCCGGACGATCGGCTTTCCGACCGCGAATCTCGGTCTCGACGACTATCTGCACCCGGCCTTCGGGGTCTATGCCGTGCGGGTCTCCGGCGACGGTCCGGATGATCCGCTCGCTGGCCGCACGATCGGCGGGGTCGCCAATATCGGTCTGCGCCCGACGGTCGGCGGCCTCGTGCCGCGGCTCGAGGCCCACCTCTTCGACATCGATGTCGACCTCTATGAACGCCACCTGCGCGTCGCGCTCGTCGATTTCATCCGGCCGGAACAGAAATTCGCCGGTCTCGACGAGCTGAAAGCGCAGATCGCCGCCGACGCCGCCGAGGCGCGCACGATCCTTGCCGTCGCTCCGGCGCTCTGAGCGTAACTGCACCGCTAACTACCCCCTCGAATTCGATCGGGGCGGCTGCTATATGATCGCCATGTTTCGGCATCACGCCTGGATACTGCGAATTACCGGCCCGGTCCTCGTCTGAGGATCGGGGACGCTTTCGCTTTTTCGTCTCTCATCCAGGGATTCACGATGCCTACGGATTATCGTCCGACAGTATTCCTGCCCAAGACCCAATTCGCGATGCGCGGCGATCTGCCAAAGCGCGAGCCGTCGATCCTCGCGCGCTGGGAGGAAATGGACCTCTACCGGCGGCTGCGCGAGGCATCGCGCGGACGCGACAAGTTCGTCCTTCACGATGGGCCGCCCTACGCCAATGGCGACATCCACCTCGGCACCGCGCTCAACAAGATCTTGAAGGACGTAATCAACCGGGCGCAGCAGATGCTCGGCAAGGATGCGCCCTATGTGCCGGGCTGGGACTGCCACGGGTTGCCGATCGAATGGATTGTCGAGGAGCAATACCGCGCGAAAAACCAGTCCAAGGACAGCGTGCCGATCGACCAATTCCGCCGGGAGTGCCGCGAATTCGCGGCCCATTGGATCGAGGTTCAGAAGCGCGACTTCAAGCGGCTCGGCGTCGTCGGAGACTGGGACAATCCCTATACGACGATGGCGTACTCGGCCGAAGCACAGATCGTCCGCGAGCTCGGCAAGTTTCTCGTCAACGGCGGGCTCTACAAGGGAGCAAAGCCGGTCCTGTGGTCGGTCGTCGAGCAGACCGCGCTCGCCGAGGCGGAAGTCGAATATCACGACCACAGATCCACGACGGTGTGGATACGCTTTCCGATCGTTCATGCCGAGCGGCCGGCGCTGTCCGGCGCCGCTGCACTGATCTGGACGACGACGCCTTGGACATTGCCGGGCAACCGCGCGATCGCCTTCAGCTCAAGCCTCGATTACGTGGTGTTGCGGGTAGATCGGACGGCCGAAGGAAGCCGCGCGCGGCCCGGCGAGACCCTGCTCGTTGCCGAAACCCTGGTTGAGGCCCTCCCGGCGAACGCCGGCATCGAGGCATATTCGATTGTCGACCGCTTTCCCGGCGAGGCCCTTGCCGGAACGAGGGCAGCGCACCCGCTGCGCGGTCAAGGCTACGACTTTGACGTCCCGCTCCTCGCCGCCGGCTTTGTCGAAGCCGACCAGGGGACCGGCCTTGTACATATCGCCCCCGGACACGGCGCCGACGATTTCGAACTCGGCCAGACGAACGGGTTGCCGGTGCCGGACACCGTCTCTCCGGATGGAGTTTATCTCCCGTCGGTGCCGCTGTTTGCCGGTCGCTCGATCTATCGCCCGGACGGCAAGCCGGGTGATGCGAACGCCGCGGTGATCGCCGCAATCGACCAGGCCGGTGGGTTATTGGCGCGCGGCACGCTCGTTCATTCCTACCCGCATTCGTGGCGCTCCAAGGCGCCGCTGATCTTTCGCAATACGCCGCAATGGTTCATCAGCATGGAGAAGGAAAATCTCCGGCAGAAGGCCTTGGCGGCAATCGCCGAAGTCCGCTGGGTTCCACCGCAGGCCCGCAACCGGATCGAGGCGATGGTCGAGAGCAAGCCGGACTGGTGCGTATCGCGCCAGCGCGCCTGGGGCGTGCCGATTGCGGTATTCACGCATCGCGAGACCGGTGAGCCGCTGCGCGATCCGCTCGTCGTCGAGCGCATCGCCGCCGCGGTCGAGCGGGAAGGGGCGGATGTCTGGTTCAGCACCGATCCGGCAGAATTCCTCGGCAACGCCTATGACGCCGCCGAATGGGAGAAGGTCACCGACATCGTCGAGGTGTGGTTCGATTCGGGCTCGACCCACGCCTTTGTACTCGAACAGCGCCCCGAGCTGCGGTGGCCGGCCGATCTTTATTTGGAAGGCTCGGACCAGCACCGCGGCTGGTTTCAATCCTCGCTGATCGAGGCCTGCGGGACGCGCGGTCGCGCGCCCTACGAGGCCGTGCTGACGCACGGCTTTGTTCTCGACGAGGACGGGCGGAAGCAGTCGAAATCGCTCGGCAATGTCATTCCGCCGCAGCAGATCATGCAGCAGAGCGGGGCCGACATCCTGCGCCTTTGGGTGGTGGGCTCGGACTACACCGAGGATGTCCGCATCGGCCCGGAGATCCTCAAGCGCCACAGCGACGCTTACCGCCGATTGCGCAATACGCTGCGCTACCTTTTGGGTGCACTCGACGGCTATACCGCCGCCGAGGCGGTGGGTATCGAGGCGATGCCCGAGCTCGACCGCTGGGTATTGCACCGCCTAGCTGAGCTCGACGACCTCGTCCGGCGTTCGGTCGAGGCATTCGATTTCCACGGCATGTTTGCGGCATTGCACAGCTTCTGTGCGACCGATTTGTCGGCCTTCTATTTCGATATCCGCAAGGACCGCCTCTATTGCGATGCACCGGACGATGTGCGGCGCCGCGCGGTGCGGACCGTGCTCGACCGATGCTTCGACTGCCTGGTGCGCTGGCTGGCCCCGGTCATTTGTTTCACCGCGGAGGAGGCATGGCTCGCCCGCCACGGCGACCTGCCCGGGCGGAGCGTTCATCTCGAGCTCTTCGCCGATGTCCCAGCGGGATGGCGCGATGACGCGCTCGGCGAACGCTGGTCGGTATTGCGCGATCTGCGCCGTGTTGTTACCGGCGCACTGGAACTGGAGCGGGGGGCAAAGCGGCTGGGGTCGAGCCTGCAGGCGGCGATCGAGCTGTTTGTCCCGGAAGGGCTGGCCGATCAGCTTCGCAACATCGATCTCGCCGAGCTCTGCATCACCTCGGCTGGAACGGTCCGTTTGGGACCGGCACCCGACGATGCGTTCACGCTTCCCGATGTTGCGGAAGTCGGCGTTCGGGTTTCGCCGGCCCGGGGGGAGCGCTGCGAACGTTGCTGGAGGGTGCTGCCCGAGGTCGGCCGCGTTTCGGGTCACGCCGATCTCTGCCGACGGTGCGCTGAGGTCGTCGATCGGGTCGGCCTCGAACCCGTTGCGGCGAACGGGTGATGCTGGCACGCGGGCTCGCCACGGCGGGTGTCGTCGCGATTCTGGACCAGCTCAGCAAAGCCGCGGTTCTTTCCTTTTTCGCCGAGCGCGCCTTCGGTGACCGCGAGACCGTGACCTCGTTCTTCAATCTTGCCCTGACGTATAACCGCGGCATTAGCTTTGGCCTGTTCAACGGCGCTGCCGGAGTGAATGCGCTGGTCTTTTCAGTTGCAGCCGCCGGGATCGTCGCGGTCTTGATCTACTGGCTGAGCCGCGCTTCGAGCCCCTTCCTCGCCGTCGCGATCGGGCTTATTATCGGCGGTGCGGTGGGCAATGTCATCGACCGGCTACGCCTCGGCGCCGTCGTCGACTTTCTGGATTTTCACCTCGGAACCGCGCATTGGCCGGCCTTCAATCTCGCCGACAGCGCGATTTGCATCGGCGTCGCGGCGATGTTGCTGGACGGCCTGTTGCTGCGGCGGGAGGCGCACTGATTCCAGTCGGTCAGCGTCCGACCGCTGGGTTTCTCCGGGGATCGCTTCTAAGGTGATGTGATCGGTCATGGTGGCCTTGTTTGGGCCGATACCGGGGCCGTCTGGATTTACGATGATGTTGCTGCCGGCGAGGGCGAATCTCCCATTGTTGTCATAGTAGGGAGGGCCGAACCTCACGGTCCCGGTAAATGGAGAGTTGTCGCTCATTCTAACCGAATAGCGCGCGACGACGGCCCCGCCTGGTGCGGTGTCCTGCACCCTTGGGGTGTTTGGCCTCACCTCGATCACCGGCCGTAGTGGTCCGGCCGGCAATCGTGGGGGGACGGCAACCCGAACCGGAGGCGGCGCGCTGCCTCCACTCGGGGGCGGCGGTGCTGGAGAAGTGCTGGCCCTGCCAGGCGCCTGGTGAGGGGCTGGATGCGTTGGAGCGACCTCGATCTGGCCGTTGGCGCCGCGCCGCAGCTCCGGCATCGGTCCTCCCTGGGAGGGCAGCTCCTGCGCCCCAGCCGCCGCTACATCGGCCAAGAGAAGCGAAACGGCGGCCCCGACCGCGAATCTTGAGATCATGCAGCCGCGCGTGCCGCCCCAGCGGTCTGCGGCTGCAGGCGCTCGTGGAAATAGCCCGTCGATGCTCCGAGCATCACCCAGAACAAAAAGTTCACTACTGTGGCGGCGACGACGAAATGGTGGGAAAAAGCGGCGGGCACCACTGCAACATGCTCAGGGAGCTCGGGTGCGCCGTAAAGATGCGGCAGTACAATCAGAAGCACCGCGAGAATCGCCCAACGCGCTCTCGTCGTGAAGGCGATCAGCGCAAGGGCGCAGCCGGTCGCCACAGCGGTACCGAGCCACCAGACCTGGCGATCAAACAGCGGCGCGGCTTCGCTTCCGGGCAGCTGCGGCGGTAGTCCGAGGCTCGGGGCGACAGTGAATGTCGCAAATCCGGCCAGGCCCCAAAGCAGCCCTTGCCGCCAACCGACCTCGCCCCCGCGCAGCGTTAGTCCGGCCCCCACTAGAAGTGCAAACCCGACCCCTGTCAGGATATCCGCAAGCAGGGTGTAGGCCGTGCGCTCGGCGCCGTTTTCCGGTTCCCACGCGCTGGTATGCTCGTGCGCCGCCGCCATCGTGCGCTCTGACGGTTTTTCATAGGTCTCGGCTTGCAGGATCAGAGGCACCGTGCCGATTTGATGCGCCAGCGTGGCAAAGACGCCCGACAACGACCCGGCGCAGAGCGCCGCGAACACTAGTCTGCGGAAAACCGCCATGCCACTTAATGGCAGGGAAAGCCGGCGGAGTGGCGCGTATCGTGAGCGGCGTTATGGGCGATGTCGATGTGCGAAAACCCGACCGCCCAAATAACGAAAGCACCGAGTAGAGCAGCGAACACCGCCGCGGCGACAGTGTCGGACCTGGGGAGGCTCTGAGACCCGGTAGCCGGTCGGGAGCCGAAGATCTGCGTTTGCATGATCGTATCCGTGGTGGGGCGAATCCGAATACCGTTTACCTGATGCAGCCAGTCCTCCGCCAGAGCCGGAATTGCCGGGTGGCTTGCTTAGTGGACGGAAAGCGCATTAAAAAAACCGGGTGGGGAGGGATTTGTGCCATGTCCTGTGAATACCGGTTTCGAGCGCCCCGCGCTCTTCTTTGCTTGACCTGCGCATTGTTGATATCCGGTTGCACCGACCTGAAAAAAGCGATCGGGCTCGAACGAACGTCGCCCGACGAGTTCGCCGTCGAATCGCGAGCGCCGCTGACGATGCCCCCCGACTTCAATCTGCGCCCGCCGCAGCCCGGCGCTGCCCGGCCGCAGGAGAAGAGCTCCGACCAGCAGGCGCGCCAAGCCATCGAACAGGCGGGGCCTGGCGAGCCGGGCAAACAGGCGCCCGATTTCCGCCTGCGCCGCGCCGAGGACGGGCTCCCCGACATCGGCGCCCGCAGCGGTCAGGCGCCGGACCCGAACGCGGTGGTCGGGGAGCAGAGCCTGTCGAGCAAGCTTTTGGACTACCAGCCGAGCACCGGAGCCCAGCCCGCGCCGGACGAGAAACGCGAAACCACCCCGCTGAAGGGGGTGTATTGACCGACCGCCATAGCAGCCGCTCTCCTCGCGATAGCGGGGGAAGAGGCATCGCCTTGGTCGCTCTGGCGTGCGTCGCATTCGCGATGGTTGCGGCGCCCGCATCGGCGGAGCGTTTCGGAGCGGAGAGCTTCACGCTCGGCAACGGGATGCAGGTCGTGGTCGTGCCGAACCATCGCGTCCCGGCGGTGGTGCAGATGGTCTGGTACAAGCTCGGGGCGGCCGACGACCCGCTCGGAAAATCCGGCATCGCCCATTTCCTCGAACATCTGATGTTCAAGGGAACGGCCGCCAACCCGCCGGGCGCCTTCACGGCTCTGATCGCGCGCAACGGCGGGCGCGACAACGCGTTCACGACCCAGGACTACACCGTCTATCACGAGACAATCGCGCGCGACCGGTTGGACCTCATCATGCGGCTGGAAGCAGACCGCATGACCGGGCTAGTGCTCGACGACAAGGTCGTGCTGCCCGAGCGCGATGTCGTCCTCGAGGAGCGGCGTATGCGTATTGACAACGAGCCGGCGGCATTGCTCGCGGAGCAGCTGCGCGCCACGTCGTTCCTACACCATCCGTACCGCAATCCGACGATCGGCTGGGTAAACGAAATCCGCCTGCTGGGCACCGAAGACGCGCTCGCGTCCTATCGCAAATGGTACGCCGCCAATAACGCCATCGTGGTGATCGCGGGCGATGTCGATTTACCGGAGGTCCGACCTCTAGCCGAACGTTATTTTGGACCGATCCCATCTCAAAGCCTGCCAGCGCGTGTGCGGGTCGAGGAACCGCAGCACTACGCGGCGGCGCGGCTCGAGATGAAGAGCGCACGCGCGGCGCAGCCGCGGTGGAACCGCTCCTATCTCGCTCCGAGCTATCGCGCCGGCGAGACGGCGCAGGCCTATCCGCTGCAGGTCCTCGCCGAAATTCTCGGCGGCGGCGCGGGCTCGCGGCTCTACAAGACACTGGTGCTCGACCGCGGTCTGGCGCTGTCGGCCGGCGCTCATTATTCGCCGGGCGCAATCGATCTGGCGATCTTCGGCATCTATGCGACCCCCAAGCCTGGGGTCTCGGTTGCCGAGCTGGAAGCGGCGATCGATGGCGAGCTCCACCAGATCGTGCGGGACGGGGTCGACCCGGACGAGCTCCGGCGCGCAAAGGAACGTATGCAGGCGGCTTCGGTCTATGCCAGGGACAGCCTGTCGGGCCCGCCTAATATCATCGGGGCGGCGCTCGCCATTGGCCAGCGATTGGAGGAGGTCGAAGCGTGGCCTGACCGCATCGGGGCGGTAACAGCCGCGGAAGTCGACAATGCGGCCCGCTCGGTCCTCGTCGAGCGGAACTCCGCGACCGGCGTTTTGCTCCCCGACCCGACCTCGTAAGCACGACAGATGCACAAATCCGTACTGGCGCTCCTGCTATTGCTCTGGGCGTCCTCCGCCGGGGCGATGACGATCGAGCGGGTGACCAGTCCCGGCGGCATCGAGGCTTGGCTCGTCGAGGATCATACGCTTCCGGTCGTGGCCATCCGGTTTGCCTTTCCCGGTGGCGCCGCGCTCGACCCGCCCGGCAAGGGCGGACTTCGCTGCAATGACCATATCGCTGCTCGACGAAGGCGCCGGGCCCTACGACACCGTGGCCTTCAAGACGCGCCTCGAAGATCTCGTCGCCGATTTGGGGTTTACGGCCGGCCGGGATGAGGTCGGCGGCAGTTTGCGCAGCTTGAAGGCGAATCTCTCCGAGGCGGCGCGTCTGCTGCACGCAGCGCTGACCTCGCCGCGGTTTGAGCCGGCCGCAATCGACCGCGTGCGCGGCGAACTCATCACCTCGCTCTCCCAGCAAGCGCACAGCGCGCGTGCGCTCTCGAGCCGATTGTGGATGCGCGATGCCTTCGAGGATCACCCCTACGGCGAGAACGTCGATGGGACGCTAACCAGCGTTTCCGCGATTACGCGAGAGGATCTAGTCGGTTTTGTCGGGCAGCGGCTGCGGCGGGCCGGGCTGGTGATCGGAGCGGTGGGCGACATTAAGTCCGAAGAGCTTGCGGGTCTAATTGACGAGGTCTTCGGCGGGTTGCCCGCCGATAGCAGTGAAACCGCGATCGCGGAGACCAAGCCGGCCGAGAATGGCGGTGTGTTGATCACCCGGCGGCCGGTGCCGCAAAGCGCGGTTACGTTCGGCCAAATCGGCCCGAAACGGGACGATCCCGATTGGTACGCGGCGCGGCTGGTCAACGACATCCTCGGCGGCGGTGGGTTTCGCGGGCGGCTGATGCGGGAAATTCGCGAGAAGCGCGGGCTGGCCTATGGCGTCTCTACCGAGCTCGTCTCGTTCCGTCACGCTGGGCTGATACTCGGGAGTGTCGCGACCGAGAATGCTCGGGTTGGGCAGTCGATCGCCCTTATCCGGGCGGAGTGGCGGCGGATGCGCGACGAAGGCCCGAGCCAGGCCGAGCTCGACCTCGCCAAGGACTTCCTGGTCGGCTCCTTTCCATTATCGCTCGATACGAGTGCGCGGGTCGCCTCGGTGCTCGTCGAGATCCAGCTGGAAAATCTCGGCATCGACTACCTCGACCGCCGCGCGGCGCTGTTCGGGGCCGTATCCTTGGATCAGGCCAAGCGGGTCGCCCATAATCTGCTCGACCCCGACGCCTTGAGTTTCGCCGTCGTCGGCGACCCCGCCGATCTGACCCCGACCCGCACTGTGCCCGACCCGGGGCTCTGATGAACTCCGGGCCGAGGGTCCGGGTCGGGATCGGCGGCTGGGTGTTTCCGCCATGGCGCGGTGTCTTCTATCCGCAGGGCCTGCCGCAAGCGCGCGAGCTCGCCCATGCGAGCCGCCAAGTCACCGCGATCGAGATCAACGGCACGTTCTACGGCTCGCAAAAGCCGGCGAGTTTTCGCCGCTGGCACGACGAGACGCCGGAGGATTTCATCTTTTCGCTGAAGGGGCCGCGGTTTGTCACGCACCGCTCCGACCTGGCGACGGCAGGCCCTTCGATCGACCGCTTCTTCTCGACCGGCGTGCTCGAATTGCAAGACAAGCTCGGGCCGGTCCTGTGGCAATTCGCTCCGCGGATGGCCTTCGACGAAGCCGGTTTCGCAGCCTTTCTCGAATTGCTGCCGCAGCAGCTCGATGGCCGCGCGATACGCCATGTCGTCGAGGTGCGCCACTCGAGCTTCGCGGTGCCGTCCTTCACCGAGCTGTTGCGCCGGCATCGCGTCGCTGTCGCGCTGGTCGATGACGACAACCATCCGGCTTTCGAAGCAATCACCGGGGATTTCGTCTACGCTCGCCTGCGGCGCTGCGTTGAGGGCGAACCGACCGGCTATGCGCCGGATGCGCTGGATGGTTGGGTCGAGCGCTTCCGCCGACACTCGGTTGAGAGCGGGCACGACTGCTTCGTCTATTTCATCAATGGCGCGAAGGTCCGCGCCCCTGCCGCGGCACAAGCTCTTCTTCAGAGACTTGCGAACTGACGGTATCAGGGACGAGCAGCAAATTGTGGGCGTCGCCCGCGCGAAACGGCGGGTCGAGTGCGACATAGGCCGGCCAATCGGCCGGCGCCATTCCGTAATCGAGGAGAATGCCGATTATCCGATAGCCGAACCCGGTCAGCCGATCGTGGATGGCGGCACGATCCTCGTCGGCCTCGTGGCCGGTCTCGACGACCAGGACCGGGCGGTACCGGCCAAGGATGGCGGCCGCTCCGTCGAGGACCTTTCGCTCGTGTCCCTCGACATCGACCTTGATCAGGTCGAGCCGGGTGAGGTTGTGCTCGGCGGCCAACGAATTGAGGCTGCGCAACGGGACCCGGAGAGCGTCGTGCCCGGCACAAGCGGGTCCGATCCGCGCGGTGCCGGTGTCGGTGCGGGACGACGTTACGACCGGCACGGCAAATTGCGCGATGCCGTCATTGTCGCCGACCGCGCATCGGACGATTTCGGCATGGCGCAGGGCATTGGCAGCGAGCGTCGATTCGAGGGCCACGGCGTTGCGTGGCGCCGGCTCGATCGCGAGCACCCGCCCCGCCGGCCCGACCTTGCGGGCGAACGGCACGGTCCACTCGCCGAGATTGGCGCCGACATCGATCACGACCGAGCCGGGCTGCAGAAAGCCGAGGACAGCCGGGTGAACATTTGGCGGATGGAGCAGGGCATGGCGGCCGCGAGCGTCGAGCGGGCTCGGCACATTGACGAGGTCGCCGGTGCGGTGCAGCACCAGCCCCCCCGGCCAGTTCCGTTCGAGCCGGGTGAGGAGGCGCTTTTCGCGCCATCGCCGGATGAGGCGCCCGGCTGCCGGTTCCGGCTCGCCCGGCGGGCGCAGCTTCCAAAGCGCCTTCAGGAGCGCCATCATGGCGCGCAGATCGCCGGGCTCTTGTCGGAGACTTCTGATGACCATGTTCGATCTAACCGGACGCGTCGCCGTCGTCACCGGCGGCAATGGCGGGATCGGGCTCGGCATGGCGCGCGGGCTCGTCGCGGTGGGCGCCAGTGTCGTGGTGGCGGCGCGCAACGCGGAGAAGGCCGAGGCGGCGCTGGCCGAACTCGGGGCGCAGAGCACTTTCATTCCCCTGGATGTGGCCGACGGGCACTCGTGCCGGGCGGTGATCGAGCAGACCGAAAAGAGGTTTGGCCGGCTCGACGTCCTCGTCAACAACGCCGGAACCTCGATCCGCAAACCCCCGGAGAGCTATACCGCGGCCGAATGGCATACCGTGCTCGATACCAATCTGACCGGCGCCTTTCTGTGCTCGCAAGCCGCTCACCCGGTCATGAAACGCAGCGGCGGCGGCAAGATCATTAATATCGGCTCGATGTTCGCCTTGTTTGGCTCAGCTTACGCCGCGCCCTATGCCGCGAGCAAAGGCGCCCTCGTCCAGTTGACCAAGTCGCTCGCCACCGCCTGGGCGGCCGACAACATCCAGGTCAACGCCGTCCTGCCCGGTTGGATCGACACCGAGCTGACCCGCGACGCCCGCCAGCAGGTCGCCGGATTGCACGAGCGGGTGTTGGCCCGCACCCCGGCAGGCCGCTGGGGCGTCGCCGAAGACCTCGCCGGCATCGCCGTCTTCCTCGCCTCGCCCGCCTCCGACTTCATCACCGGCGCCGCGATCCCAGTCGATGGCGGTTTCTCGGCGATGGGTTAGTACTCCTTACCCGCGCTGTCAGCCTCTCTCCCCTGTGGGCGCAGGGCTGTCCGGGGAAATTTGGATGTTGGCTGGCCGAGCCGCGCACGGTGCCGGATGCACCGGCAGCCCGACAAATGATCCCGGTTCGCTCGGGAAAGCGCTCTGGTGGCGGTTTCACGAGGGCGGGTCGGCCGCCCGGCCGGTGGTCACCTCGCAATGATCTTGTTGCCGTCTGGATTATAGTGGGGAATGGCAACCCGCCAACGAGTGTACGGAAAGGTCGAGGAATGGGCGAGTTCGGGATCGGGCAGCCGGTGCGGCGTTTCGAGGACAAGCGCCTTTTGAGCGGCAACGGCCGTTTCCAGAACGACAACAACCTGCTCCGCCAGGCATACGCTTACGTGCTGCGCTCGCCGCACGCCCATGCCCGGATCCGCGCGCTCGACCTCACGACGGCGAAGGCCGCGCCCGGCGTCGTGCTGATCATGACCGGCGAGGACCTTGTCGAAGCCAAGCTCGGCGTCATGGGCGTACCGTTCCAGCGCAAGCGGCCGGATGGGTCGCCAATGTTCGCCCGCGCCTTTCTCGGCCTCGCGCAGGGCACGGTGCGCTATGTCGGCGAACCGGTCGCCTTCGTCGTTGCCGAGACGCTGGCGCAGGCGAAGGACGCCGCCGAGCTGATCGACATCGATTACGAGGCGTTGCCCTCGGTCACCGATACCGCCGAGGCGGCGGAGGGCAAGATCGCGGTATGGGACGACTGCCCGGACAACATCTCGAACCTGTTTGAGGCCGGCAACAAATCCGCGACCGAGGCGGCCTTCGCCAGGGCAGCTCACATCGTCAAGCGCCGCTACGTGATCAGCCGGGTCTATGCGCATTTCATGGAGCCGCGCGGTGCGATCGGAGTATGGGACCCGGGCGAGGAGCGTTTCACCCTTTACGCCGACGTACAGTACCCGCACCGGGTGCGTCAGGCGCTCGCCACTCGTATTTTCAAAATCCCCGAGAGCAAGATCCGGGTCATCGCCGGCGATGTCGGCGGCGGGTTCGGCACCAAGGGCTGGCAATATCCGGAGCATCGGCTGGTATTGCTCGCAGCGAAGAAATTGCGCCGGCCAGTCAAATGGATGTGTGAACGCAGTGAAGCCATCCAGGCCGACGAGCACGCCCGCGACAATGTCAGCGACGCCGAGCTGGCGCTCGATAAGGACGGGAAATTCCTCGGCCTTAGGGTGAAGACGCTGGCCAATGTCGGCGCCTACATCTCGTCCGAACGCAACCTGCTTGCGACCTTCGGCAATGTCGGCACGCTGACCGGTACCTATGACATCCCGGCGGCGCACGTCGCCGTGTTGGCCGTGATGGCCAATACCAACGGCACTGCGCCCTATCGCGGCGCTGGGCGGCCCGAGGCGACCTATGTCATCGAGCGCCTGATCGACGACGCTGCGCGCGAGCTGGGCTTCGACCCGGTCGAATTGCGGACCAAGAACCTGATCCCCGCCTCGGCGATGCCGTACAAGACCGCGCTGAACCTCAATTACGACTGTGGCAATTTCCTCGCCAACCAGCATAATGCACTGGCGCAAGCCGATTGGGCCGGCTTCCCGGCGCGCCGCGACGAGGCCAAGGCGCGCGGCAAGCTGCGCGGCATCGGCATCGCCAATCCGATCGAGAAGGCGGCGGGGCCCGGTCAAGAATTCGCCGAGATCCGCTTTCACCCGAGCGGCAATGCAACCCTGCTGATGGGCAGCAAAAACCAGGGCCAAGGCCACGAGACCACCTTCAAGCAAGTGCTGAACGAAAAGCTCGGGCTCGATCCGGCGACGGTGCAATACATCGACGGCGACACCGACCGCGTCGCCTTTGGCATCGGCACCAACGGCTCACGCTCGACGGTGATCGGCGGCTCGGCCTTGTGGTTGGCGGCCGACAAGGTCATCGCCAAGGGCAAACGCATTGCCGCGCATCTGCTCGAAGCCGCCGACCCCGACATAGAATTCGCAGTCAGCTCCGATGGGGGCAATTTCTCGGTCGCCGGCACCGACCGGCGCGTCAGCATCGCCGATGTCGCCAAGGCGTCGTTCCAGGCCGGCCGCCTGCCGCCGGGGCTCGAAGGCGGCCTCTACGAGACCGGCACCTTCGCCCCCGACGACAACACTTATCCCAACGGCTGCCATGTCTGCGAGGTCGAGATCGACCCCGATACCGGCGCGCTGGAGATCGTTCGCTACGTCGTCATCGACGATGTCGGTACGGTGGTGAACCCGATTGGTTTGAAGGGCCAGATCCATGGCGGCGTCGCGCAAGGGCTGGGCCAGGCGCTGATGGAGCAGGTCGTCTACGATCGCGAATCCGGGCAGAACCTGACCGGCAGCTTCATGGACTATTGCATGCCGCGCGCCGACACGATGCCCCTCATGGAGATCACGTCGAACCCGGTGCCGACCAAGCGCAATCCACTGGGCGCCAAGGGCGCGGGCGAGGCCGGCACGGTCGGCGCGCTGCCGGCGATCATCAATGCCGTCATCGATGCGCTCGCGCCGCTCGGCGTCAAAGGCCTCGACATGCCGGCGACCAGCGAGCGCATCTGGCAGGCGATGCGGGATGTGCGTGCCTGACCTTGGCTCAGTCAGGTACCATCGTTCGAACCTAAGAGGACGCCACCCGATGCTGATCGTCGATGCACAGATCCATCTCTGGGAAAAAGGTACGCCTTCCGCCCATCATCGCCAGGAGCCCTACTCGGCGGAGCACGCAATCGCCGGCATGGATGCTGCCGGCGTGGATCGCGCGCTGATACACCCCGTTATGTGGGATCCGGACTTCGAACGAATTGGCGGTCGAAGCGGTGCGGGCATACCCGGACCGCTTCGCCATCATGGGCTGGTTCTACCTCGACCAGCCGGGCAACCGCGCCCTCGTGGAGCACTGGAAGGAGCGTCCGGGCATGCTCGGACTTCGCTTCTACTTCAACGAACGGCATAAGGAATTGTGGGTGACAGATGGGACGCTTGACTGGCTATGGCCTGCCGCCGAGCGCGCCGGCGTGCCGGTGTCGCTTGCTGCCGCGATGTTTTTACCGACCGTCGGCAAGATCGCCGAGCGCCACCCTGGCCTTAGATTGATCATCGACCACATGGGCGTGCCCCGGGCCAGTAGAGGCGAATCCGCCTATCGGTTTCAGCCAGAGTTGCTGGCTCTCGCGAAGCACCCGAACGTAGCGGTCAAGGCGACGGGTCAGGCGGGCTACGCTGAGGACGAGTATCCGTTCCGCAGCCTCCACCCGCACCTGCATCGCTGTTTCGATGCGTTCGGTCCCGAGCGGATGTTCTGGGGAACCGATATCACCCGGATGCAATGCTCCTGGCGGCAATGCGTGACCCTGTTCACCGAGGAACTGTCGTGGTTGAAGGGCCGCGACCTCGAGCTGGTCATGGGCGAGGCCGTCTGCAATTGGCTGGGTTGGCCCCTCGCTGCACGAGCCCAAAGTTGACGCGCCGGGCATAATTTCTCGGGGTATCTTTCAAAACGCCTTGCACGACCCGTCGCACTCGTCGGGGAACAGGCTCCTGCCGCAGGCACAAGGGCCACGATGAAATGCGACGCCGGTGTCGGTTGTCGGGACGGGTTGCTGGGGCAGCCTCTCCCGCCGCAACTCCTCCATGCGGTTACGGATTGTCTTGAAATCGTCAGCTGCTCGGGGCTGTGACATCAAACCCTCCGGCCCACGCGATAATATGCCTTAGTACCGTTCGCCATTACCGATCGATCGGAGAATGCTCCCATGGCTTCGCAGAACCGCATGATGACGCTGATCGCCTTTCTGCAGGCTCAGAACTGCTCCAATCTGCCGGGGTCATGGCGCCATCCGGCTACGATATTGGATTTCCTTACGCCGGAATACTATCAGCGCATCGCGCGTACGCTGGAGGACGGCAAGATCCAGATGGCGTTCTTCGACGATCGCCTGGCGCTGCCGGATCTCTATACCGGCGATCATGCCGAGGCGGTCGCCGCGGGCGTGCGCGCGGTGAAGATGGACCCTGCGACGATCCTCATGGCGATGGGGATGGTAACGCAGCGGCTCGGGCTGGGAGTGACCTACTCCACCACCTATTACGAGCCATTCCATGTCGCCCGCCTCTTCGCGACAATGGATCTGATGCTGAAGGGCCGGGCGGCCTGGAACATCGTCACGTCGCTCAACAGCGCGGAAGCCAGGAACTTCGGCAGCGGCGCCCACATGGACATGACGCTCGGTACGACCGAGCCGATGAGTTTATGGATGTGGTCCTGGGGCACTGGAATACGTGGGAAGATGACGCGCTGATCCTGGACAAGTCGAATAACCGCTTCGCCGATCCGGCGAAGGTGCATCGGCTGGATCACGCGGGGCGGTATTTTCAATCACGCGGGCCGTTCAGCGTGCCGCGGTCGCCGCAGGGACATCCAGTACTGATCCAGGCCGGGCAGTCCGGCCGCGGCCAGGTCTTCGCGGCGAAATGGGCTGACCTGGTGTTCGTGATCTACCATGGACTGCAGGACGGCATCGAGGAATACGCCGCGTTCAAGGCGGCGGTCGCCGCCGCCGGCCGCGACCCCGCCAGTGTGCGCGTCGCACCGGCCTGCTATGTGTGCGTCGGAGAGACCGAAGCAGCGGCACAGGAAAAGCGCGCGATAATCGAGGCGACGGCCCGCGACGTGGACGCTCTGGTCCTGCTCTCCGAAGTGCTGAACTACGATTTGCCAAGAAGCCGATCGACGAGCCGTTCAACGACGAGGAACTCGCCGAATTCTCCTTTCAAGGATTCCGCGACCGGGTAATCCGGCATTCGGGCAAGAAGAACCCGACGGTGCGCGATTTCATCGCCGTGTCCGGCCGCGGCACGGTAAAGGAGCACCCGATGTTTTGCGGCAGTCCCAAGCAGGTCGCCGATCAGATGGAGGAATGGTTCACCGCGCCGGCCTGCGACGGGTTCGTGCTGGCCGCCTCCAACATGCCGGGCGCTTATGACGACGTGGTGCGCCTGCTGGTGCCGGAACTGCAGCGCCGCGGCCTGTTCCACAAGGAATATGCCGGCCCGACCTTGCGCGACAATCTGGGCTGCCGATACCGCGCGCCGCCGACTGGCACGCGGCGCGCCGGCGCCGGCGGCCGCGGAATGAGGAAGCCAATCGCCAGCCCTCAACCTGGCACCTCGAGCCCCAGCAGCGGCGCGTATTGCTGGCCGCCATAGACGTCGCTGTCTTGCTTGGAGCCGGAGCTTTGCGGGCGGGGAAAGCTGACCTTGATCGCCAATGCCGTGTCGTGATTGACGACGATGATCTCGGCCGGGTTGCGGTTGTAGAGGCGGGCGATGGCGGCGCGGTTGACGATTTCGGCGTCGCGGGCACGGCGGTAAGCCTCCGCATTGTCGAACATGATGTCGATGGTCAGCCAGAACGGGCCGGCGTTCTTCGACCGCACCAATTTTGCCAGTTCGCCAAGCGTCGCCATCATCACAGCTCCTCGTATTCGGTGCGGAACAGCGCCGTCGGGCTCTCCGGCACCAGCACGTGGTTGAGGTGGAACTCGTAGACCGGGCCTCGGTCGATCTCCGGCGGCGAATACGGGAAGGCCACGCCCGAGATCAACCCGTGCCATTTGGGAATCGGATTGTGCACGGCGAGGTGCGAGAGGCTCGTCGCGATCGTGCGGGACAACTCCTGCGACTCGCTGATCACGTCCCAGAGAATGAAGGCCTCGTGGCCGCCGACCGTGCGCTTCGGCTCCAGCGCGCCCATGACGCCGTCGCGGCCATAGACACGGGTGACGATCTCATAAGGCCGCTCGCCGACCGTATTGCGGATGCGTGTCTTGATGTTGTCGTCGAGCTGCGCCAGCCAACTGTCGATCTGCGCGAGGATGTAGGGGTCCCGCACCCCGCCCATCAGGATCGTTGAATATCCAATCTGGCGCACCCCTTCCAGTTTGATCGTGTATTCGGGGTCATGCACGAACTCCGACCCCGAAACACGAACCGCGCGGTCGGAGATCGCCTCGTAGCGGGCCTTGTCGGTCCGCAAGGTGCCTGACGGTTCCTTCAGCTCGAATGGATCGGCGTTTTCATAGAGCGTGTGCGAGGCGACACTCTGCGGGGTGCAGTGATAGTCCTCGCGCAGCGGAAAGACATCGAAGCTGTCCTCGTGCAATACCGCCATCATGCAGTCGGGCGCGGTCCGCACGGCGACTGCGGCGGCGCCGCATTCGAGGATCTTGGCCATGTGCCACACTATGGCCGGGTCGTAGCCCTCGAGCAGCGGAAGCGCCGCGAAGATCGAGGTATCGCTGCTGCGGCCGGCAATAACGATCTGTGCGCCCGACCTCAATGCCTGTTGATCGGCTCGACCCCCATCATGCCGACGATGTGGGTCGCCGCGTCGATATCGTCATCGCTGAGCGGTGCCGAGGGCGGCAAGGCTCGGGCACGGCCATCGCGCAAGTGCCGGCGGACGATTCCTGCGACAGTTCCGAATGAATGACGGCGAGCTTGAAGTGCAGGTCCTGCTCGTAGCGATCTCGCGCACGATGTCGACCATCCAGGCGAGCCCGGCCTCCGAGCCCGAGGTGCCGGCCGAGCCGATGATCAGCGGAATCCCGGCCTTGACGGCGCGGGTCATCGTGATCTCGGTGTCCCGCTTGACCGCGGCTTTGGAGACATGCACGTGCCGGTGGCAAGCGGACCGGGGCCAGGATGGTGCTGCCCGCATCGCAGCCGATCATCCGGGCGCCGGCGAATCGCCTTGTCCAGCGAATCCGCGCGAAATCCTGAACCCAGCATCCCGCGCCGAAACCAGCGGAAACGACGCCATTGCTACGCTCCTCGTTGAAACCCTGGGAAGTGGAATCACCCTATCAGGATCGTCTGCGCTGTCTCCTGGCCGCTGGCCAGCGCCGCCTCAACCGCACCCATTTCCGGACCGGCATAGAGCGC
>CAVSZA010000014.1:0-422445 GCA_963732095.1 uncultured Alphaproteobacteria bacterium | reverse complement strand
CGCGATCGCTGCGAACGAAGAACCCCCTCAGCTCGTCGAAGCCGAAAAACAAACGGCATAAGACCGTCCCGGCTTTCCCGTGCCCATGGAGCGCAATGCGTTCCATGGCAGTGGGACTTGACCGGGTTGGTTTGGATCACTATTAATATTGGCCCATTCCGGGGCTGGCCGTAGGAAGCCAACTAGACGCAGCCCTATACTGGTCCCTGGCTCGGCGCCTCTGTGAGGGGGCGCGTAAGAACTTAGGTGCGAAGACTTATCGACCCGGCGGCGTAAATCGCGTCGGGCGATTGTCGTGTTTGACGAGGTTGTGACGATGCCGACGATAAACCAGCTGATCCGCAATCCGCGGAGGCCGGAGGTCGCACGCAACAAGGTTCCAGCAATGGAGGCTTGCCCGCAGAAGCGCGGGGTATGCACGCGCGTCTACACGACTACGCCAAAAAAGCCCAATTCTGCCTTGCGCAAGGTGGCGCGCGTGCGCCTGACGAACGGGTTCGAAGTCACTAGCTACATCCCGGGCGAGGGCCACAATCTGCAAGAGCATTCGGTTGTCTTGATCCGAGGCGGTCGGGTCAAAGACCTTCCTGGTGTGCGGTACCACATCATCCGCGGTACATTAGACACCCAGGGCGTCAAAGACCGGCGCCAGCGCCGTTCGAAATATGGCGCCAAGCGCCCGAAGTAGGAGCTAGTCACCATGTCGCGCCGTCGCGCCGCGGTCAAACGCGTGGTCCTACCGGATGCCAAATTCGGCGACAACGTGTTAACCAAGTTTATGAATTGCCTGATGTACGAGGGCAAGAAGTCGGTCGCCGAACGCATCGTCTACGGGGCTTTCGATCGTATCGCCAAGCGCAGTGGGCAAGACCCCCTGCGGGTGTTCCATGACGCGCTCGGTAATGTCCGACCTTCCGTCGAGGTCCGCTCGCGCCGTGTCGGCGGCGCTACCTATCAGGTGCCCGTCGAGGTCCGGACCGACCGCAGCCAGGCGCTGGCTATTCGCTGGCTGATTTCGAGTTCGCGCGGTCGTTCGGAAAACACGATGGAGGAGCGGCTCTCGGGGGAACTGCTCGACGCCGCCAACAATCGCGGGTCAGCGGTAAAGCGGCGGGAGGACACGCATCGCATGGCCGATGCGAACAAGGCCTTCTCGCACTACCGCTGGTAAGCAGCGAAACAGACCACGACCGAAACACAATTTTCCCTGAGGGCGCCCGCCTCGCGTGGCGCCGGCGGAGTTCGCTTTCATGGCACGCACGACACCTCTCGAGCGGTACCGAAACATCGGCATCATGGCCCATATCGATGCCGGTAAGACGACCACCACCGAGCGCATCCTCTATTACACCGGCCGCGCCTATAAAATGGGCGAGGTGCACGAAGGCACCGCGACGATGGACTGGATGGCGCAGGAGCAGGAGCGCGGAATTACGATCACGTCGGCCGCGACCACCTGTTTCTGGAACGATCACCGCATCAACATCATCGACACGCCCGGACACGTCGATTTCACAATCGAGGTCGAGCGGAGCTTGCGCGTGCTGGATGGCGCCGTCGCCGTGTTCGATTCAGTCGCCGGTGTCGAGCCCCAATCCGAGACCGTCTGGCGGCAAGCCGACAAATATGGCGTCCCGCGAATTTGCTTTGTCAACAAGATGGATCGGATCGGCGCCGATTTCCCTCGCTGCGTCGCGATGATCGATGATCGGCTGGGCGCCAAGCCGGTGGTGCTGCAATTGCCGATCGGCGTCGAGAGCGACTTCGTCGGGATCGTCGATCTCGTTGGCTTTCGCGCGATCAAATGGCGCGACGAGACTCTCGGTGCGGAATTCGACATTGTCGAAGTTCCACCCGAAATGGCCGAGGAGGCGAGAACCTTCCGGACAAAATTGGTCGAAGCCGCGGTCGAGCAGGACGACGCGGCGCTCGAAGCTTATCTCGGCGGCGAGGAGCCGAGCGAAGACGTGCTGAAGCGGTGCATCCGCAAGGGCACGGTCGGCGGCGTCTTTGTTCCCGTGCTGTGCGGTTCGGCATTCAAGAACAAAGGGGTACAGCCGCTGCTCGATGCAGTGGTCGACTATTTGCCGGCCCCGACCGATGTCGCGGCGATCAACGGCATCAGGGTCGGCGCGAAGAACCCGGTTGTACGCCGCTGCTCGGATGACGAGCCGTTTGCCGGGCTCGCCTTCAAGATCATGAGCGATCCGTTTGTCGGCTCGCTGACCTTCGTCCGCATTTATTCCGGCGTCGTTACCGCCGGCAGCCAGGTGCTGAACAGCGTCAAGGGGACGCGCGAGCGGATCGGCCGCATGCTGCAGATGCACGCTAACCATCGCGAGGACATCAAGGAAGCCCGCGCCGGAGACATCGTCGCGTTTGCCGGGCTGAAGAACACCACGACCGGCGATACGCTGTCCGACCCCGGCGATCCGGTCATACTCGAGCGGATGGAATTTCCGGAGCCGGTGATCGAGATCGCAGTCGAACCCAAGACCAAAGGCGATCAAGAGAAGATGAGCCAGGCGCTCGCCCGGCTCGCGACCGAGGACCCCTCATTTCGCGTCACCGTCGACCACGAGAGCGGACAGACCGTGATCAAAGGGATGGGCGAATTGCACCTCGAGATCATCGTCGACCGCATGAAGCGCGAGTTCAAGGTCGACGCCAATGTCGGGGCGCCGCAAGTGGCCTACCGCGAGACGATTACCCGCACGTCCGAAGTCGACTACACGCACAAGAAGCAGACGGGCGGTGCGGGCCAGTTCGCTCGCGTCAAATTGCGGTTCGAGCCGTTGCCGGCGGGTTCCGGTTTTGTCTTCGAGAACGCGGTGGTTGGCGGCGCCGTGCCGAAAGAATATGTGCCAGGAGTCGAGAAGGGGCTAAAGGCCTCGACCGAAACCGGTGTGCTCGCCGGCTTTCCGGTCATCGATCTGCAGGCGACATTGATCGACGGCGCCTTTCACGACGTCGATTCGAGCGTGCTCGCCTTCGAGATCGCGGCCCGCGCCGCGTTCAAGGAAGGCGTCATGAAAGCCGCCCCAAAACTGCTCGAACCGATCATGCGGGTCGAAGTGGTGACGCCGGAGGAGTATATGGGCGACGTCATCGGCGACCTGAATAGCCGTCGCGGCCAGGTCACCGGGATGGACACGCGCGGCAATGCGCGGGTCATCGATGCGATGGTCCCGCTCGCCAACATGTTCGGATATGTCAATACCTTGCGGTCGATGAGCCAGGGCCGCGCCCAGTACACAATGCATTTTGACCATTACGAGCAGGTACCGCAGGCGGTGGCGGACGAAGTCCGCGCCAAAATGGCTTAATAATACAGGTTTGAAAATCCAGCCAGGCTGGGTCGGACGGAGAAGAAGGCGATGTCGAAGGCGAAGTTTCAGCGGACGAAGCCGCACTGCAATATCGGGACGATCGGTCACATCGACCACGGCAAGACGACGTTGACGGCGGCGATTACCAAGGTCTTGGCAGAGAAGGGCGGGGCGACGTTTGTGCCGTTCGACCAGATCGACAAGGCGCCCGAAGAACGCGCGCGCGGGATCACGATCGCGACGGCGCATGTCGAGTATGAGACCGACAAGCGCCACTATGCGCATGTCGACTGTCCGGGTCATGCCGACTACATCAAGAACATGATCACCGGGGCGGCGCAGATGGACGGCGCGATCCTGGTGGTGTCGGCGGCCGACGGCCCGATGCCGCAGACCCGCGAGCACGTGCTCTTGGCGCGTCAGGTCGGGGTGCCGGCGCTGGTGGTGTACATGAACAAGATCGACATGGTGGACGACCCGGAATTGTTGGACCTGGTCGAATTGGAGGTGCGCGAGCTCTTATCGAGCTACCAGTTTCCCGGTGACGACATCCCGGTGGTGCGCGGCGCGGCGCTGTTTGCGCTAGAAGGGCGCAACCCCGAGCAGGGGCATGATTCGATCATCGCGCTGATGGAGGCGGTGGACAGCTACATTCCGCAGCCGGAGCGTGCCATGGATCGGCCGTTTCTGATGCCGATCGAGGACGTGTTCACGATCTCGGGGCGCGGCACGGTGGTGACGGGCCGGGTCGAGCGCGGCGTCGTCAAGGTCGGCGACGAGGTCGAGATCGTCGGGCTGCGGCCGACCGCCAAGACGGTGGTGACCGGGGTCGAGATGTTCAGGAAACTGCTGGACCGGGGCGAGGCGGGCGACAATATCGGGGCCCTGTTGCGCGGCACCAAGCGCGAGGAGGTCGAGCGCGGCCAGGTGTTGGCGGCGCCGGGCTCGATCACGCCGCACACCCGCTTTCAGTGCGAGGCCTACATCCTGACCAAGGAGGAGGGCGGACGGCACACGCCGTTTTTCGGCAATTACCGGCCGCAATTCTATTTCCGCACGACCGACGTGACCGGCACGGTGCACCTGCCCGAGGGCACCGAGATGGTGATGCCGGGCGACAACATCTCGATGGAGATCGAACTGATCGCCCCCATCGCGATGGACGAAGGCTTGCGCTTTGCGATCCGCGAAGGCGGCCGCACCGTCGGCGCCGGCGTCGTCGCCAAAATCATAAAATAGCGGCACGCGGCAGTTGGATTGGAAGAGCAGATGGCGACCGACAACCAGAACATTCGCATTCGGCTGCGGGCCTACGATCACCGCGTCCTCGACCAATCGACCAGCGAAATCGTCACGACGGCCAAGCGAACCGGGGCGCGGGTGCGGGGTCCGATCCCCCTCCCGACAAAAATCGAGAAATTCACCGTTTTGCGCTCGCCGCATGTCGACAAGAAATCGCGCGAACAATTCGAGATTCGCACTCACAAACGCGTGCTCGACATTGTCGACCCGACTCCGCAGACGGTCGACGCGCTGATGAAGCTCGATCTTGCCGCGGGCGTCGACGTCGAAATCAAGCTCTGAGGGCAGAACGATGCGCACCGGTCTGATCGCCCGCAAGCTCGGCATGACCCGAGTTTTTACCGGCGAGGGAACCCATGTGCCGGTGACGGTGCTGCAGGTCGACAACTGCCAAGTCGTCGCGGTTCGGACCGAAGACAGGGACGGCTATACGGCGGTGCAGCTTGGTGTCGGCAGCGCCAAAACCAAGAACGTGACGAAGCCGCAACGGGGTCATTTCGCCAAGGCAAAGGTCGAGCCGAAGGCTCGCCTTGCCGAGTTCCGTGTCTCGGAGGATGCCCTGCTTGAGGTCGGCGCGGAAATCACCGCGGCGCATTTTCTCCCGGGCCAGTTTGTCGACGTTGTCGGCACCAGCATCGGCAAGGGGTTTGCCGGGGCGATGAAGCGGCATAATTTTGGCGGCTTGCGCGCGAGCCATGGCGTCTCGGTCTCGCATCGGAGCCACGGTTCGACCGGCCAGCGGCAGTCGCCCGGCAAGACCTTCAAGAACAAGAAGATGGCGGGCCATCTCGGGGCCGAGCGGGTAACGACCCAGAGCCTCGAGGTGGTTGCGGCCGATGCCGAGCGCGGCGTCTTGATGATCAAGGGCTCGGTGCCCGGGAGCCCCGGCGGCTATGTGCTGATCAAGGATGCTGTGAAGCGCAAGGCCCCCGTCGAACTGCCGTTTCCGGCGGCCTTACGCGAAGGGCCGGCCGCTGAGAGTCCGCAGGAGGCGGCCTCCTGATGAAGCTCACCGTCCGCAATCTCGATAACCAGGAGGTCGGCGACATCGAGCTTGCCGACGAGGTGTTCGGGGTGCCGATCCGCCGCGACATCCTCGCCCGGGTCGTCAACTGGCAATTGGCGAAACGCCGCGCCGGAACCCATAAGACCAAGGGGATCAGCGAGATCCAGGGGACGACCAAAAAACCCTATAAGCAGAAGGGTACGGGACGCGCGCGCCAGGGCAGCCTGCGTTCGCCGCAATTCCGTGGGGGCGCGACGATCTTCGGGCCGGTTGTCCGCAGCCACGAATTTTCCTTGCAGAAGAAGGTCCGCAAGCTCGGCCTTAAGACCGCGCTGTCTTCGAAGCAGCGCGAAGGCAAGTTGATCGTGATTGACGCGGCCCGCATCGACGAGGCCAAAACCAAGGCTTTGCGGGCACGTTTCGAGACGCTCGGCTGGGACTCGGTGCTTATCATCGACGGGCCCGCTGTCGACGAAGGATTCATGCGCGCCGCCCGCAACCTGCCGCGGGTCGATGTGCTGCCGCAGCAAGGCGCCAACGTCTACGACATCCTGCGCCGCGACACGCTCGTTCTGACGCGCGAGGCGGTGCAGCACCTCGAGGCGCGCCTCAAATGAGCCGGTTTCGCGTCATCCCGCCCGCCGTCACGCGGCTCACGCGGCAGCAAATGTACGACATCATCCGCGGCCCGGTGATCACCGAGAAGGCGACGAACGTCTCCGAGCACCGTCAGGTGATCTTTCGCGTGCCGCTGACCGCCACCAAGCGCGAAGTGAAGGCGGCTGTGGAAGGGTTGTTCAGCGTCAGCGTGACGGCGGTGAACACGATCCGGGTTATGGGCAAGCTCAAGCGGGTTCGTGGCCGACCGGGCCGGCGTTCCGATTACAAAAAAGCGGTCGTGACCCTTCGCGAAGGTCAACGGATTGACGTGACGACGGGGATTTGAGCGATGGCACTGAAGACATTCAACCCGACGACGCCGTCGCGCCGCCAGCTGGTGATTGTCGACCGCAGCGAGCTGTGGAAGGGGAAGCCGGTCAAGGCCCTGACCGAGGGGCTGCGCGGCAAGGGCGGCCGCAACAACACCGGCCGCATAACGATGCGCTGGCGCGGCGGCGGCAACAAGCGGCGCTACCGGATCGTCGATTTCAAGCGCTCGAAGGTCGATGTGCCGGCCACCGTCGAGCGGCTCGAATACGACCCGAACCGCACCGCCTTTATTGCGCTGATTCGTTACCAGGACGGCGACCTCGCCTACATACTGGCGCCGCAGCGGCTCAAAGCGGGCGACACTGTCGTCTCGGGCGAGAGGGTGGACGTCAAGCCCGGCAACACGATGCCGATGCGCAGCATGCCGGTCGGCACGATCATCCACAATGTCGAGATGAAACCTGGCAAGGGCGGCCAGATCGCCCGCTCGGCTGGGACTTACGCACAGCTCGTCGGCCGCGATCAGGGTTATGCGTTATTGCGCCTCTCTTCCGGAGAACTGCGCATGGTGCGCTCTGAATGCCGGGCGACGATCGGCGCCGTGTCAAACCCCGATCAGCAAAACATCGTAATCGGCAAGGCCGGCCGCAACCGCTGGCTGGGTCGCCGGCCTTCGGTGCGCGGCGTCGCAATGAACCCGATTGATCATCCGCATGGCGGCGGCGAGGGCCGCAGCTCGGGCGGCCGGCATCCCGTCACGCCATGGGGCAAGCCAACCAAGGGCAAGAAGACCCGGCACAACAAGGCGGCGGACCGGCTGATCGTGCGCCGCCGTCACAAGCGCTAGCCGACGGGAGGAAAAGCTTGGCACGCTCGGTATGGAAGGGGCCATTTGTCGACGGCTATCTCCTCAAAAAGGCAGAGGCGGCGCGGGGCTCCGGGCGCAATCAGGTGATCCGTACCTGGTCGCGCCGCTCGACGATCTTTCCGCAATTTGTCGGGCTAACTTTCGGTGTCTATAACGGTCACAAATTTATCCCGGTGCTGGTCACCGAGAACATGATCGGGCACAAGCTCGGCGAATTCGCCCCGACCCGAACCTTCTACGGGCACGCCGGCGACAAGAAGGCGAGAAGGAGCTGACATGGGTAAGCCAGCCGCCGAACGGCGGCTCGAGGAAAGCGAAGCCGCCGCTTCCATGCGGGGTCTGCGCACGAGCCCGCGCAAGCTCAACCTCGTGGCGCAGACGATCCGTGGCAAGACTGCCTCGGCCGCGCTCGCGGAACTGACCTTCTCGCGGCGCCGCATCGCGCGCGACGTCAGGAAGGTTCTGCAAGCGGCGATCGCCAACGCAGAAAACAATCACCAGCTCGATGTTGACCGCCTTTTTGTGAAGGAGGCGACGGTCGGCCGGGCTTTTGTACTGAAACGCTTTCACACCAGAGGCCGTGGGCGCTCGGCACGCGTCGAGAAGATGTTTGCGCATCTGACTGTCATCGTCCGAGAGAGCGCCGAGGAGGCTCAGTAATGGGACAGAAGGTCAACCCGATCGGGCTTCGGCTCGGCATCAACCGGACCTGGGACTTGCGCTGGTTCGCGCGCAAGGAATACGGCAATTTACTGCTCGACGACCTCGGCCTGCGCAAGTTTCTGCAGCGGCGGCTGAGCCAGGCCGGCCTCTCCCGCGTCGTCATCGAGCGCGCCGCGCGACGGACGAGGATCACGCTGCATTCGGCCCGGCCCGGCGTGGTGATCGGGAAAAAGGGGGTCGATATCGAAAAACTGCGCACCGATCTCGCCAAGGTCACCAATAGCGAAGTCAGCCTCAACATCGTCGAGATCCGCAAGCCGGAGATCGACGCAAAGCTGATCGCCGACGGCATCGCCCAGCAGCTGGAACGCCGCGTTGCCTTTCGCCGGGCGATGAAGCGGGCCGTGCAGTCGGCAATGCGGCTCGGCGCGCAAGGGATCCGGATCAACTGTTCGGGTCGTCTAGGCGGAGCGGAGATCGCCCGCATGGAATGGTATCGCGAGGGCCGGGTGCCGCTCCATACATTGCGCGCCGACGTCGACTTCGGGTACGGCACTGCTAAAACCACCTACGGCGTATGCGGCGTCAAAGTCTGGGTCTTCAAGGGCGAGATTCTCGCTCATGACCCGATGGCACAAGACAAGCGGCTCAACGAAGGGCAACCCGCGAGCCACGAGCGCGGCCGGCGCGAAGCGCTGGGGTAATAGATCATGCTCGCTCCGAAAAGAAGCAAATATCGTAAGGCCCATAAGGGGCGCGTCCACGGTCTCGCGAAGGGCGGGACGGATTTGAACTTTGGCGCCTATGGGCTGAAGGCATCGGACCCGGGGCGGATCACGGCCCGCCAGATCGAGGCGGCACGGCGTGCAATAACGCGCCACATCCGCCGCGCCGGCCGAGTTTGGATCCGCATCTTCCCCGATGTGCCGGTATCGCAGAAGCCGGCGGAAGTTCGCATGGGGAGCGGCAAGGGTTCCCCGGAATTTTGGATCTGCCGAGTGAAGCCCGGCCGCATCATGTTCGAGCTCGACGGCGTGCCCCCCGATGTTGCCCGCGAGGCGTTCGATCTCGCCGCCGCCAAATTGCCGATCGCCACACGCTTCGTTGCCCGCCAAGGCGAAGAGGTCGGCTGATATGAAGACCACCGATGCCAGGGCCAAAACCGACGACGAGTTGACGGGCGAGCTCGACGTTCTCGGCAAGGAAATTTTCAATCTGCGCTTCCAACGGGCCAACGGCCAGCTCGAGAACACCGCCAGGGTTCGGCAGGTGCGGCGCGACATCGCCCGCATCAAGACGTTGCTGGGCGAACGGCGTCGGGCCGCGCCTAAAGGAAGGATATAATGTCGAAGCGTGTCCTTCAGGGTGTGGTCGTCAGCGACGTCTGCGACAAGACGGTGATTGTTCGGGTTGAACGCCGCGTGATGCACCCCGTCTACAAGAAATTTGTCATGCATTCAAAGAAATATGCGGCGCATGACGAGAACAACAGCTATCGCTCCGGCGATGTGGTGCGGATCGAGGAGAACCGTCCGATCTCCAAGCGCAAATGCTGGGTCGTGATCGGCGGCCCGCCGGATGCAACGCCGGGTCGCCGATCCGCTCGCAGGACCCCCGAGCCGGTTGCGGCCCCGGTCGATATGGCGGAACTCGAACCGCCGAATGTCGGCATCCAAACCGCCGAACCCGCGGAAGGTGAAGCATGATCCAGATGCAGACAAATCTCGACGTCGCCGATAATTCAGGCGCGCGCCGGGTGCAATGCATCAAAGTGCTGGGCGGCTCGAAACGCAAGACCGCGACGATCGGCGACGTGATCATCGTCTCGGTCAAGGAGGCCATCCCGCGCGGCCGGGTGAAGAAAGGCGACGTGCATCGCGCGGTCATTGTACGCACGGCAAAGGAGATCCGCCGCACCGACGGCAGCGCTATTCGGTTCGACCGCAACGCTGCGGTGCTGATCACCAATCAAAACGAGCCCATCGGGACCCGCATCTTTGGTCCGGTGACCCGCGAATTGCGGGCGCGCCGGTTCATGAAGATCGTATCGTTGGCGCCCGAGGTCCTTTAGGGCGCGCGGAGCGGAGCGGGAAGATGCCGAAGCTGAAGATCAAGAAGGGCGACAACGTCGTCGTTATCAGCGGCCGCGACAAGGGCAGGACCGGGGAGGTATTGCGTGTCTTTCCCGGCGAGGGGCGGCTCATCGTGCAGGGGGTGCACGTCGCCAAGCGGCATACCCGGCCGCGCATGGGCGAGCCCGGTGGTATCGTCGAGAAGGAGTTGACGATCCACATCTCGAACGTCGCGCATGTCGACCCGCAATCACGCAAGCCGACGCGGATCGGGTACAAGGTTCTCGAGGATGGCCGCAAGGTCCGGTTCGCCCGCCGCTCGGGCGAAATCATCGACAGGTGAAGGCATGGCTAGGGCACGCCTGCACGAACACTACGAGACGACCGTCCACCCTGCGCTGATGCAGGAGTTCGGCTACGAGAACCCGATGCAAGTGCCGCGCCTCGAGAAGATCGTGGTCAATATGGGTGTCGGCGAGGCGGTGCAGGACAGCAAGAAAGCGGAAGCCGCAGCGGCCGACTTGACCGCAATCACCGGTCAGCATCCGGTCATCACCAAGGCGAAGCGGTCGATCGCAACCTTCAAGCTGCGCCAGGGCATGCCGATCGGGTGCAAGGTGACGTTGCGCCGCGAGCGGATGTACGAGTTCCTCGATCGCCTGATCACCGTGGCGCTCCCGCGGGTTCGCGATTTTCGCGGCATATCGGGCAGAAGCTTTGACGGGCGGGGCAATTTTGCCCTCGGCCTCAAGGAGCAGCTCGTGTTTCCCGAAATCGACTACGACCGGGTCGATGCGACGCGCGGCATGGACGTTGTCATCGTGACGACCGCGAAGACCGATGCAGAGGCCAAGGCACTTCTCAAGGCTTTCGACATGCCCTTTGCCAATTGAATCCGGAGTTCAGCTAGGTGGCAAAAAAGAGTTCGATCGAGAAAAATGGCAGGCGGATCAAGCTCGCCAAGAGCGTCGCCGTCCGGCGCGGAAGACTGAAAGCGATCGCGATCGACCGGACAGCGCCTCCCGAAGACAGGTTTGCGGCACAGCTGAAGCTTGCCCAATTGCCGCGCAACGCATCCGAAACCCGGGTTCGCAATCGCTGCTCCTTGACCGGTCGGCCGCGCGGGTATTACCGGAAATTCAAGCTGTCGCGAATTGCTGTACGGGAGCTCGCCTCTGCCGGGCTGATTCCGGGCATGGTCAAGTCGAGCTGGTAGGCGGGAGCGCGGCCGATGACGATGAGCGATCCCCTCGGAGACATGCTGACGCGGATCCGCAACGGGCAGAGGGCGCGGCAGGCCGTCGTCGCCTCGCCGGCCTCAAAGATCCGTACCAATGTGCTCGAAGTGCTGAAGCGCGAGGGATACATCCGCGGCTTTAGCCGTGAACATATTCGGCCCGGTGTCGCGGAGCTGCGCATCGAGCTCAAATACGTCGATGGCGAGCCGGTGATTCGGGAGATTTCGCGCGTGTCGAAGCCGGGCCGGCGCATTTATTCGCGCATTATCGACTTGCCGCGCAGCTATAACGGGCTCGGCATCTCCATTCTGTCGACCCCGCGAGGGGTCATGTCGGATAACGAGGCCCGCGCCGCAAAAGTCGGCGGCGAAGTCCTCTGCCGCGTGTTCTGAGGTTCGCGATGTCGCGTGTTGGCAAGCATCCCGTCACAGTGCCGAGCGGGGTCGAGGTGCAGATGTCGGGGCAGACCCTGAGCGCCAAAGGCAGTCTCGGCACATTGCGCCTGGTTGTCAGCAACGAAGTCACCGCTTCGATTGCCGACGGCGCGGTCACGATAGCGCCGAAGAACGACACGAAACATGCCCGAGCGATGTGGGGTACGACCCGGGCGTTGGTGAATAATATGGTCACCGGAGTAGCCAAAGGGTTTTCGGTCACCCTGGAAATCAATGGCGTCGGGTACCGCGCCGCGGTGCAGGGCGGCACGCTCAATCTGCAGCTCGGCTACAGTCACGAGATCGCGTATCCGATCCCCAGTGACGTCAACATCGTCTGCGAACGGCCGACCCTGATCAGGATCAGCGGCGCTGACCGCCAGCGGATCGGCCAGATCGCGGCCGAGATCCGAGCCTACCGTCCGCCGGAACCCTACAAGGGCAAGGGTATCAAATATTCGACCGAGACCGTCCGCCGCAAGGAAGGCAAGAAGAAGTAAACCGATGTCCGAGAAAGCTAAAGCTCTCTTCCTGCGCCGGCGGCAGCGGGTTCGGCGCAATTTGCGCCGCGCCGCCAACGACCGGCCGCGCCTCTCGGTGTTTCGTTCCTCGAAGCACATTTACGCGCAAGTCATCGACGACACGACAGGACGGACGGTCGCGGCGGCCTCGACACTCGATAGCGGGCTGAAGACCGGCCTCAAGACCGGGGCCGACATTGCCGCGGCGAGCGCCGTCGGCAAGCTGGTGGCCGAGAGGGCCAAAGCGGCCGGGGTCGAGCAGGTCGTCTTCGATCGCGGCGCTTATCTGTTTCACGGCCGGGTCAAAGCCTTGGCCGATGCCGCCCGCGAGGGCGGTCTGGATTTCTGAAGGGATCGGCATGGCACGCACACAGGCGCGCACACAAGGCGACCGGCGCGGACGGGACGGCGACCGGCAGGGGCGCGAGCGCGAGGACAGCGAATTCACCGAAAAGCTGGTCAACATCAATCGCGTCGCCAAGGTGGTGAAGGGCGGCCGACGCTTCGGCTTCGCAGCGCTGGTCGTGGTTGGGGACCGCAAGGGTCGGGTCGGCTATGGGTCGGGCAAGGCCCGAGAAGTACCCGAAGCCATCCGCAAGGCCACCGAGCAGGCCCGGCGCGGCATGATTCGCGTACCTTTGCGCGAGGGGCGCACATTGCATCACGACATCGTCAGCAGCTATGGCGCCGGCCAGGTGGTCGTGCGCGCCGCCAAGCCGGGGACCGGGATCATCGCCGGCGGTCCGATGCGCGCGATTTTCGAGGCGCTCGGCGTGCACGACGTGGTGGCCAAATCGATCGGCAGTCCAAATCCACACAACATGATCAAGGCGACTTTCGTCGCCTTGGGCCGGGCAACCAGCCCGCGTGCCGTCGCGGCGCGGCGCGGCAAAAAGGTCGGCGAGATCCTCGGCCGGCGCGACACCGAACCTCGCGAGAACCCGTGATGGAGGGCAAGAGGACGGTCACGGTCGAGCAGCTGGGAAGTCCAATTGGACGTAAGCCAAACCAAGAAGCAACACTCAAGGGCCTCGGGTTGAACAAGCGGCATCGCCGGCGCGTTCTCGAAGACACGCCCGCGGTTCGGGGTATGATCAACAAAGTGAAGCACCTCGTTCGTGTGGTGGAAGAGTGATGAGAAGCCCCTCACCCGCCGCTCTGGCTGGGTGAGGGTTCGCGTGGGATTGGTTAGGCGATGAAGCTCAACGAGATTAGGGACAATCCCGGGGCGCATTACCGCGCCAAGCGGGTCGGGCGCGGCAGCGGCTCGGGCAAGGGCAAGACCGCGGCGCGCGGCGGCAAGGGCCAGACGGCGCGCACCGGCGTGGCATTGAACGGCTTTGAGGGGGGCCAGACGCCGTTGCATCGCCGGCTGCCGAAGCGCGGCTTCAACAACAAAATTTTCCGCAAAGATTTCAAGGTGGTCAATCTCGGACGCCTGCAGGCTGCGCTCGATAGTGGTAAGCTGAAGGCCGATGGCACAGTCGACGGCGCAGCGCTCGTCTCGTCGGGGGTGCTGCGGCGGCTCGGCGACGGCGTCCGTCTGCTGGCCAAGGGCGAGCTGCGCACGGCGATTACGATTGCGGTCGCAGGTGCCTCCGAGGCGGCGATTGCCGCCGTCGAGAAGGCCGGAGGCAAGGTCATCCTTCCTGCGGGACGTGCTAAGGAACAAAAGCCGGAGGGTACCGCCTCGGCCTAAACACGGCGGCGCCGCTCCGGGCTATGTGTGAGGAATGTGAATGGCGTCAGCCGCCGAACAACTCGCTTCGAGCATAAATTTCTCGGCCTTCTCCAAAGCGACCGAGCTCAAGAGCCGAATCTGGTTCACCCTCGGCGCCTTGGTGATCTACCGGCTCGGCACCTATATCCCGATCCCCGGGATCGACCCAGCGATCCTGCAGGACGTGTTCTCGCGCAACGCCGGCGGCATCCTTGGCATGTTCGACATGTTCTCGGGCGGCGCGCTCGGGCGGATGACGATCTTTGCGCTGAACATCATGCCGTACATTTCGGCATCGATCATCATCCAGCTCTTGACTGCGGTGTCCCCGACCCTCGAAGCGCTGAAGAAGGAGGGCGAGAGCGGGCGCAAAAAGCTGAACCAGTACACCCGCCTCGGCACTGTCCTGTTGGCGGCGGTCCAGTCCTATGGGATCGCCGTCGGGCTCGAGGGGATGCATGCCGGGGCGCAGTCTGCGGTGCTCGATCCCGGGCTGTTCTTCCGGCTGGTAACGGTAGTGACGCTCGTCTGCGGCACGGTCTTTCTGATGTGGCTCGGCGAGCAGATCACGGCGCGCGGGGTCGGCAACGGCATCTCGCTCATCATCATGGCCGGGATCGTCGCGAACCTGCCGCACGCGCTCGCCTCCACACTCGAGCTCGGGCGAACCGGCGCGATCTCGACCGTCTTCATCATCATTTTCCTGGTGATGTCGGTTGCGGTCGTAGCGTTCATCGTTTTCATGGAGCGCGCGCAGCGCCGCATCCTCGTGCAGTACCCAAAGCGCCAAATGGGCAACAAGATGTTTGGCGGCGACGCGTCCCACCTGCCGCTGAAGATCAACACCTCGGGCGTCATCCCGCCGATTTTCGCCTCCTCGCTCTTGCTACTGCCGGCGACGGTGGCGAATTTCGAAGCCAACGGGCAGGGCTCTGGCTGGATCGGCGAGATCACGGCCTATCTCGCACATGGCCGGCCGCTCTATATGGCGCTCTATGTCGGCCTCATCGTCTTCTTCTGCTTCTTCTATACGGCAATCGTCTTCAACCCCGAGGAGACCGCGGACAATCTGCGGAAATACGGCGGGTTCATCCCCGGGATCCGGCCGGGGAAAAATACCGCCGATTATCTGGACTACATTCTGACCAGGTTGACCGTCGTCGGCGCCGCCTATCTCTCGGCCGTATGCATCCTCCCCGAGATCCTGATCTCGGAATATTCGGTCCCGTTCTATTTCGGCGGAACCAGCCTTCTGATTGTCGTCAGCGTCACGATGGATACCGTGGCGCAGATCCACTCGCACCTGCTCGCCCATCAATATGAAGGCCTGATCCGGAAGGCGAAGCTGCGGGGGCGCCGCGGATGAACATCATCCTGCTCGGGCCGCCGGGCTCGGGGAAGGGCACCCAGGCGAAGCGGATCGAGCAGACCCACGGCATCGTCCAGCTGTCCACCGGCGACATGCTGCGCGCGACAACCGACTCCGACACCGAATTCGGACGCCGCGTCAAAGCCATCATGGACTCCGGCCAGTTGGTGCCCGATGACATCATCGTCGAGATGATCGACCAGCGCATCCGGCAGCCTGATTGCAGCCGAGGCTTCATCCTCGACGGGTTCCCGCGCAACGTGCCGCAGGCGAAGGCACTCGACGCGATGCTCGCCGAACATAACCTGAAGCTCGACCATGTGATCTTGCTCGACGTCGACGAGGCGGCGCTGGTCGAGCGGCTGTCCGGGCGGTTTACCTGCACCCAGTGTGGTGCGAGCTATCATGAGCGGTATAACCGGCCAAGCCGCGAGGGGATCTGCGACGTCTGCGGCAGCAGCGAATTCGTCTGCCGCGCCGATGACAGGCCCAAGGCGGTCAAGGCCCGCTTCGAGGTCTATCATCGTCAGACCGCCCCGATTCTGCCCTATTATCGCGAGCGCGGCATTCTGCGGCAGGTCGACGGCATGGCCGACATAGACGAGGTAACGCGAGAGATCGACAAAATTCTCGGGTGAGCGGCCAAGGATAACGATGGGGATCGGAATGATCGAACCTTACACCGCGGTGGGGTTGATCCCGAGCTTTTGGGGCATCCGCCGCCGCGAGGACATCGCGAAAAACCTCGAACACCTCGAAAGCCTGACGAAGGCCGCGTTCTGGCTCTCCAGCCTCGACATCCCGGTCCGGCTCGTCGCAATCCCCGAAGGCGCATTGCAGGGCTTCAACGACGAGGTCCTCGACGTCGATCACACCGAGTTCGCACGGACCTGCGCGATCGACATTCCGGGCCCGGAGACCGACCGGCTCGGACGGCTGGCGCGCAACTGGGGCGTGTTCATCATGGCGCAGGCCAAGGCGCGTCACGAGGACTGGCCCGATCGCTTCTTCAACATCGGCTTTGTCATCGACCCGGATGGCGCCGTCGTTCTGAAGCACTACAAGATATCGGCGCTGTTGCCCTGCGAGCGCTCGATCTCACCGCACGATTTGTTCGACTGGTGGGTCGAGAAATACGGCCGCACCTTGCAGGCCTTCTGGCCGGTCGCCGACACCGCAATTGGACGCCTCGGCATCATGATGGCGATGGAGGGCAATTACCCCGAGAACGGCCGCGGTCTCGCCCTCAACGGCGCCGAGGTGGTTTATCGCGCCTCACTCCCGGCGCCGTTCGCGCAAAACGATTTTTTCGAGATCTCAAACCGGGCACGCGCTCTCGAAAACAATATGTTCGTGGTCGCCCCCAATATCAGCGGCTATTATCTTTATCCTGACAGCGAGCATCCAATCGATGCCGTGGGCGGACAATCAATGATTGTCGACTATCGGGGCGCAATTGTCGGCAAGCAGCTCTTCTCGAACGGCTCGACCTTTGTTGCTGGGGTGATCAATATCGAGGCACTCCGGCATCATCGGCAGAGCGCGCAAGTAACGAACTGGACCAAGGACATCCGCGCCGAGCTGGCCCAGATCATCTACGAGCAGCCGATCTATCCGAAGAACCTCTATCTCGACAAAATCCCCGGCCGGCATGCCGAGTACAAGCGGGAGGTGATTGACCAGCAAGTTCGGCTGATGCAGGAGCGCGGAATCTGGAAGCCGCCGGCAACCGGTTGAATTGAGGGTAGGCTGGCTGAGCGCGTCGCGCTGATCCCAAATGACGCTCGACGACGCGCCGCTACAACGAGACCTCTCCGAAGACTACCGGCTGCAGCGGCGGCCTCTCGAAGCCATCCCAGCTGACAGCACCGGTACTGCTGATCGATGAGATCGACCGGGCCGACGAGGAATTCGAGGCATTCCTCCGACTGATCGCAAGCCGGAGTGACGCGCTCTCCCGGACCGATCTGCGCACACTCGTCACCCCGGAAGAGGCGGCAGAGGCCGAGCGGATCGCCGAGCGCCTCACCCGCGCGATCCGTTATCGCCTTACTCGCCGGCGCACACCGGCCCGACGCGACGAGATGATCGATCTCAGCCGGACCATCCGGCGCAACCTGTCCCGCGGCGGCGAACCGATCGAGCTGCGGCGCAAGCATCGTCCGGAGCGGCCAGTCAAGCTCGTGGTGCTTCTCGATGCGTCCGGATCAATATCGGTCTACGGCCGGTATGTCCTCAACTTCGTGCGCGGCCTGATGGGCGGCGGGCTGCACGCAGACGCCTTCTTGTTTCATACCAGGCTCGTGCATATCGCCGATGCTCTGCGCGAGCGAGACCGGAACTTCGCCATGGCAAGGCTGTCGCTGATGGCCGACGGGTTTGGCGGCGGCACCCGGATTGCGACCTCGCTCAAGGCCTTCAATGACCGATACGCAAAGGAGACGCTCGAACTCGCGCAGCGTCGTGATCGTTATGAGCGACGATTACGACACCGACCCGCCGTAGGCGCTGGGGGTCGAGCTCAAACGGCTGAAGCGGCGCGGGCACCGCCTGGTCTGGCTCAATCCACTGCTCGGGTGGAAGGGTTACGCGCCGGTGGCGCGCCCCATGGCGGTCGCGCTCCATTAAGTCGACTGCTTTGCGACCGCCCACTCGCTGGCGAGCATGGCACCTCTCGAGGACCAGCTCGCGCGTCTCTGATTGAGAGCTGACGGGGGCTGGCGATTTACCGATGTTTAAAGATTCTGGCGCAATCTGCGATTACTTTACTCACCCTAAGGAGAACCCGCTTGCGCACCCTTCTTTCCAATCTGATCCGGGACGAGTTCGGGGTTACCGCCATTGAATATGCGTTGATTGCCGCATTGATCGCAGTCGCGGCAATCGCTGCCTTCACCCTCGTCGGCACCAATCTCAGCACCACCTTCAGCACCATCGCCGCCAAGCTCTAAAAAAGCGCTCGATGGCCTTCACGCGCCGTCGAGCGTCACCAACCTCTTTCGCGCGCAAAAATGGACTTCTGACGGCTTCGCTGATCCGCGGCTCGATGCTGTTGTTCGAGTGCCGGCCGGCATCCTCCAGCGAACTTCGTAGCGGCGCGTAAATCGCTGCCCGCTCCAAAATAGCCTCATGCGGTCTCTCTCACGGCGATCGGCTGAAATCGGGCTGGCCGTACTGGTGGCATCGGCAATTCTGCTGCGGCTGCAGCCAATCCTCGTCGAGCCCAGTGCGGTATGGCCAGACGAGATCTTTCAGACCTCCGAGCCCGCCCACCGCCTCGTCTTCGGCAGCGGGCTGGTGGCGTGGGAGTTCCAGCTGGGCGTGCGATCCTGGATACTCCCCGGCGTCATTGCCGGGCTGATGGAGCTATCGCGGATAATCGGCAACGGTCCCGACTATTACCTCCCGGTGATCGCAGTCGGTTTTGCGGCGTTGGCCGCCGCGCCGGTGGTGTGCTGCTTCCTGTGGTGCCGCCCGCTTTTCGGGGTCACCGGCGCGCTTCTCGCGGGGTTCGCTGTCGCGATCGCCGCCGAGCCGGTTTATTTCGGCGCCCGCACCCTCTCTGAAACGGTCGCCGGCCATCTGCTGGTCGCCGCGCTCTGGGTACTGGAACCGGGCTATCCAGTGATCTGCCGGCGCCAGCTGTTTGTCGGAGGGGCATTGCTCGGCCTCGTCTTGGCGATCCGCGTACAGCTCGCGCCCGCATCAGCCATCGTGATGCTTTGGACGAGTTGGCGGGCCGACCGCGGACGGCTCGCCGCGACCCTTGCCGGGGTGGCCGTCATTTTGGCTGCGGTGGGGGTGCTAGATACCCTGACCCTCGGCTATCCCTTTGCCTCGGTAGCGCGTTACGTCCTCTATAATGTCTTTTACGGGGTGAGCTCGACCTTCGGCGTCGAGCCTTGGCAGTATTATCTTCTCGGCGAGCTCGGCGTCTGGGGTGGCGCCGGCGCTACGATGCTGCTTCTGATCGCGATCGGGGCCTGGCGGCTGCCGATGCTGCTCGTCGTCGCCGTCGCCATCCTCGCCGTCCACTCGGGGATCGCCCACAAGGAATATCGCTTCATCTACCCGGCGATCGTGCCGGTCACCGTGCTCGCTGGGGTAGGGCTCGCCCAGATGGCGAGCTGGGGGCGCGAATGGCTGGCCGGCCGTGGCATGCGGCAGACAGCAGCGGCCGTCGCCAGCGCCGCATTGGCGGCAGCATGGTGGGGCGCGGCGTCGTTGCAAGTGTGGACGGGCGCAGCCCTTGCCGGCCACCGCGAGCGCATGCATGACAGCCTTGTCGCCGCCTCGGTCGTTGCGCATGGTCCGCCGCCTTGCGGGATTGGCCTTTACGGGCTCCACGGTGAAGATTGGGGCGTCTATGGCGGATACACCTATTTCCACCGGCCGGCGCCAATGTACTGGCCGAAGGACGAAACTGGGTTAGCGGCGGCCGCGAGCGCTTTCGACACGCTGCTCTACACAAGACCGCCCCCGGCGGCGCTCGGTTTCGAAACCCGGCAATGCGTCGGCGAGGTCTGCATCGCGCAGCGCGCCGGCAGCTGCCGAACCGTCCCAATGACCCCCCTTCCCTTCCCCGATCCCCTGGTCAAACTCGCGGGCCAATAGCTCGATGCGTCAACGAGAAATCCCCGCCTGGCTCTGCCGATTTGCCCTGGCGGGTTCAGCATTCACGGTCTTTCTCGCGATGTCCTGGCTCTTTCGGCAGGGGCACGCGGAGGTGTACGACGAGATCTTGCGATATTGGGGGATAGTACCGTTCCAAACTCCGTTTCTCGACATCAGCAGCCCGTTGGCAGCGTGGGAATGCACGCGAGAGGGCTGGGAGGTCATGTCGGACAACCCTTGCAACCTCTTGCACATCTCATACAATTACTCGCCCTTTTGGCTGGTGGCCGCGCCGATTCCGCTGGGCGTGCGGGACACCACCGCTGTCGGGTGGGGGCTCGACCTCATGTTCATCGCCTCCCTGAGCCTCTTGCCGCCGCCGCGGCGCTCTGTCGAGCTCACGCTCGTGCTCTCCGCAACATTCTCGACGATGGTCGTGTTCGCGCTGGAACGTGCCAATGCCGACCTCGCGCTCTTTGTGCTGGCGCTGGGCACTGGCCTACTCGCCGAACGCGGACCTAGGGTGCGGATCATCGGCTATGGGCTGGCGCTCTTGTCGACGCTCCTCAAATACTACCCGATCATGGTGCTTGTCTTCCTCTTCCGCGAGCGGATTGCAGTGTTTGTTGCGGTCGCTCTGGCGGCGGCGGGCGTGCTCGCCGTATTTTGGGCGGAGTACCATGTCGAGATCGTGCGAGGATGGGCGAACATCCCGACCGGACCCTACAACACCGACTTGTTCGCGGCGAAGAACTTGCCGGTTCTGATCGGACTGATGGTCGAGAACGCGGCGGCGCCCTCCCGCTTTGGGGCGACACTCGGATGGGTGGTAACCGGCGGCCTCTATGGCGGGCTGGCAGGCGCGGCGCTCGCGATCTGCCGCCGGCTGTCACGCTTCGCCGAGTTGCGCGCCGCCATCGCCGAGCTTCCTGATGGCGAGCGGGTCTTAATGGTGATCGGCAGCGCGGTGATCGCCGGATGCTTCTTCGCCGGACAAAGCATCGGGTATCGCGGCATTTTCCTGTTGCTCGTGATGCCCGGCCTATTGGCGCTGTCGCGCTCCGCCGTGTGCGAGCTGCGCGTCCTCTGTCTCGGAAGCGCGATCGTCATCGTGCTCTTGATGTGGGGGGAGTGCCTGCGGCGGGCGTTCGACGGCGGGTTCGGGTTCTGGCTGCTGCGCGAGCTCGGCTGGTGGTGGTCGGTCAGCCTCATGCTAGCGCTGGTCGCCGATTTTTTGCGGGAGTCGCCAGTCTTGCAAGCCGGCTCTGCTTGGTTCGGCCGGCAGCCGGTCCGCTCGCGGTAACCGTCCCGGAAGCTGCGGGTCAGCGCCGCGAGCGCGGGCCGCGCGGCGGACGGGGACCGCGATATTGCTGCAGGCGCGTGCTGCGCAAGCCGGCCAGGCCGTGCTGCTCGAAGGCGCGCTCCCAAGACCGGTACTCCTCCTCGGTCAGCTGGTAGCGCTGCAGCGCCTCTTCGAGGGTGATGCGGCCGGTGCGCACGGCAGTGACGACCGCGGCCTTGCGACGCACGACCCAGCGCCTGGTGTTCGGCGGCGGCAGGTCGTCGCTCATGGCGAGGACTTCCAGCGGCGACCGCTCGAGCGCATTACTCACCGTACCCTGCCAAGACTTTGGCGGCCCAGAAAGACCGGTCGCGTCCCGCGGCCTGCAGCCGGCGGGACTGGCTGCGCCGTGCCGCGTAACGCTGCAGTGCGGCCTGATCGGCGGCGGCGGGAGCGGCCTGGGTCGGCAATGCACAGGCGGTCGGGCAGCGCGTAACGCCGTTGCGGCGGATAAACGCGGCCACCGCGGCCTCATATTCTTCGTGACACATCGTTAACGTTCCCAAATCGAACCGGTAGGTCTCGGCACCGCCGAGCATGATTCCGACCTTGCTCAACAAGGGAAAATCTTCAACGATATTTATACTTAAACGAATATAATTTGATAGTTAAAGAAAAGGTTAAGCGCTGTTGGGGCTCCAGAATTGTTAACGAGAAGCAATTTGGCGCATCTTACCGATAGACGGTGACCTCGGTGGACTTGTTTGCGGTGGAGGCGTGGATGAGGCGTGGCCCGATCAGATCTGGTCTGCGCGGCAGGGCCTCTGCAGCACGAACATTGGCCGATGGCCATGATGATCTTCGGAAATCTACGGCCGCGACGGGACCCTGGTCGCAACGGGCCAGGATTCTCCGCAGTTGAGGGAGGTTTTCCTCCACGCGGCGAAGGGCAGCAATAGACTGGCACCGATGCCTGTGCCGGAGCGTCTCATCATCGCCACATCCGGGACGCCATCGGGTAAAGCCCTCAACGTCGGCCAAATGTACGCGCGGTTCGCCCAGTCTATCCGAAGATTCGGCGATCCGCGGCCGACCTTCGAGACCGCGGTGGATTTGCATCGCATGGTCGATGCCATGAAGCAAGCATCGGATGCCGGTCGCGAGCCGACGTTCGATTAGCTCGATTTGTGGATTTCGTCGAACTCGATTTTCCTGGTTATAGCGAGGGCGATCTAAAAAGCGGGTCGAGTTGCAATGATCCGAACTGGCGGACCTTGATTTGCGGGAACAAGTTCGACGACAGGGTTCGGCTTCGAAGCCAGACGATTGTAGTCGGTGGCATCGGCGCCACCGATGGCACCCAATCCAGCCATGAGCCCGACTGCGAAGACGAAGGCGTTAAATAGCGGGCGACGGTCAAAATACCTGTTCATGGTGGTCTTTACTAACAGTGCGAGTCAACAGACATGAGGGACGGCACCGCGCAATGCGATGCCGCCCGCCTGAAGGTCAGCCGCAGACAGTCCCAAAGATCGTCCACACGCAGGTCGGATGGTAATATCCGAACGCATCGAAGTAGCCTGCATAGGCTCCTTGGATCCCGAGAGCGGCTACGGCGATCAGTGCCATCACCGCGACGGTCGAAATCTTAAACAGCTTGTTCATCGAGGTTCTCCTGTTTCATTCAAGTTTTGACGGGCAGAGGCGGCCTAGTTCGCCTCTCTCCAGCGGCGATTTATTGAAGTTCATGACGGTTTCTCCACTGGATTTGATCATCAGCTTCGCCGAATTTTTTCGGCTGTTCTGATAGCTGGTAGAATAGAGCACGAGCAATCTCTACCGTGTGAAGTGGATCACATATGGGCGGGGAAACTAACCGGAGCGTTTTTGAGGCAGGTTCCCGATATATTCTAAGGCGAGGCTTTTATGGCAGCCTGCACTACGGCGGTAACCGAGCGTCAACCGGCGACTGTTCGAGTTGGAATGCGCTACGCTTTCCCGCCCTACGATTGCTACGCGTGCTGAGAGGATCGCGGGGGGCCAGCGCCACTTACTGTATTTCGAGGATCGAGTAACAAACCATGTTCGGCGGGAGCCTCTCGCCCACCCCCGCGGCCAAGATATTGTTGAGCCGCGCGTAGCGCTCGGCTCCCGCCTCGAACATCGGCGCGACGCCGAAATTATATTCACTCGGATCGACCGTCTTACCCTGTGACTGCCGCGCGATTCCTTCCGGCGGCCCGCGCCGCATTCCGACGTGTCGAAAGTAGATGAAGGCGCCATCGTCCGTTTTCAGAGTGATCCGGACGTCCTGTTCCAAGACGCCATCCGGGCGGACAAGCAGCCGGTCGCCGCCGTCGGGCAGCACCTCTCCGCGTAGGCGAGGACCTTCAAAAGAGCCGCCAATCGCGGGATAGTAACGCCGCGCGCCGCCTGGGGTCGTGCATAGTCGCACGAAGGCACCACAGAGCCGGTAAGAGTGCACAAAAACTCGCTCCTCCGCGTCTCCGCAGCCATTGGCGTTGGCCTGTAGTCAATATCCCATTGTCTTGTCGACTTCCTGCAACAGGCGGCCGCCTGCCTCGAGGCTTTGGACGTTTGCGGCAATCTCCGTTACCAGCTGGGCGACGGTCGGCCGGCGCGCAACGTGCGGCATGACGGTGATTTTGGGGTGCAGCCACAGTGGACTGTCGGGCGGCAGGGGCTCGGGCCACAGCGCGTCCAATGCGGCGTAGGACAACTGCCCCGAATCGAGTGCGCGGATCAGATCCTCGGCCACCACATGCTTGCCGCGCCCGACATTCACCAGCATCGATCCCCTCGGCATCATGGCAAAGGTACGCGTGCAGAAGATGCCCTCGGTTTCCCGCGTCAGCGGCAGCAGGCAGACGGCAATGTCGGTCTGACCAAGAAACGGCGCGAGCTGGTCGGGCCCGTGAAAAATCGGCACCTCCTCCTTCTCGCGCGGCGTGCGGACCCAAGCCGAGACCCGGAAACCGAGCGACTTCAGCACCAGCGCCGGCGCCTTCGCCATCATGCCGTAGCCGAGGAACCCAATGCGCCGTTCCTCGGGCCGGATAATCCTTGTCCGGCGCCACTCCCGATTGGCTTGAGCTGCTTGATAACCGGGCATGTCGCGATGAAAGCGCAGCACATGCATGATGACGTATTCCGTCATCATCGGATCGCCGCCCGGCGGCTCCATCTTGCCGAGCGGGGCCTTCGGCAGCTTTGGATGGTCGACAAACGCCTCCACCCCGGCCGAACGGCTGAACATTGCCTTCAAATTCGGGAATACAGGAAGAGCGTCGAAGTCCGGGTGCATGAAGGCGAGGTATTCGATATCCGCCAGCCTTCCCGGATCGGGCCAGATGCGGATTTCCAGATCGGGGAGCTTTTCGGCGAAGGTGTCACGCCACGCCTTCGCATTGCCGATACGCTTGTCGAGATCGACGATGAGCAGCGCCATAAATTTCTCCTACGCTCCCCTCAGCGCCGGCCGGCCTGCGCGCGGGCCTTGTCGAGATCGGGGACGTTGCTGGCGGAAGCGACGTCGCCCAGCCGCGACCCGCGCGTCACCGAGAGCGCCGCGACCGCGGCTTCATTCTCGGTAATCTTCGCCATGATCGCTTCCTTGGCGCGGTCGAAGACGCCGCGGTTGGTGGCGACGAAGTGCTGTGATTGGCGCAGCCCGGCGAGATAGCCGTTGATTTCCGGCACGACGTAGCGCGCCACCATGTCCCAGCTGCGCATCGTGTTTTCCGGGTTGGCCCAGTCGTGCACGAAACCGACGAGAGTGCCGAATCCGCCGCTGATCTCGAGCACGGATTTGATCCGCGCCACCAAATCGTCCGGCGTGCCGATGGTCGCCGAGGCCCCGTCCGAAAACGCGGCTTTGTCGACCGCCTCGTCAGGATCGCTGAACGGCTTCGCATCCGGCCGCTGCAATGTGCCGACAACGTACTGGTTGTGATGGCGCATGAGGCCCTCGCGAGCCTCGGCGCGCGCCTTCTCACGGCTCTCGGCGATGTGCCAGCTCAGCAGGACGCGCCAGTTCTTGCGGTCGACGGTTTTGCCGTGCTTGGCGGCTGTGGCCTCCGCAAAACCCCATTGCGTCGGCAGGGCGTTGAGGCCTTCGCTCGACATCGACCCGATCGAGATGATGCCGATCCCGTGCTTACCGGCCAATGTCATGCCGGATGGGCTGATCTGCGAGGCGACGGCAAACGGCATCTCCTCCTGCAATGGCAAAAGCTGCAATGCCGCATCCTGCAATGTGAACCAGTCGCTTTTCGCCGTGACCCGCTCGCCGTTGAACAGCCGCCGGATGATGCCGATCGCCTCGTCCTGACGGTCGCGCTGCACCATCGGGTCGATCCCGAGCGTGTGGGCGTCCGATGCAAGCGCGCCGGGGCCCGACCCGAAAATCGCCCGCCCGCCGGTCATCCAGTCGAGCTGCACCATGCGCTGCGCGACATTGAACGGTTGGTGATAGGGCAATGAGATGACGCCCGTGGCGAGCTTGATCCGTTTCGACCGCTCGCCCGCTGCGGCCAGGAACATCTCGGGCGAGCCGATCATCTCCCAGCCGCTCGAATGATGCTCGCCGCACCAGAACTCGTCGTAGCCGAGCTGGTCGAGATGCTCCACGAGGTCGAGATCGCGGCGGAACTGCAACATCGGATGCTCGCCAACCGGGTGATGCGGGGCGAGGAAGGCGCCGAAATTCAAGCGCGGCATGATGGGTCTCCTGAGGTGCGCTTTGCGGAATCTCGCACATGGCGCAACCCAGGGGAAGGTGAGAGACTGGACGCAGGGATTTTGCAAGCGCCGAACAGCGAACGAGGGATCCGATGACAGAGACGAAACCCGGCCGCGCGCATCTGATTACCGGCGGTTTTCCACCCGGATCCTACGCCGGGCACGACCACGACTATGCCCGCCTGCGGCTGCTGGGGCTGCTGGCCGAGCGGGATGTTCCGGCCTCGGTCGCCAACGACTTTGCAGACGTCGAGAAATGGCTGCCGGTCAGCCGGCTGCTGATCACCTATGTCGCCGGCCCCTATCCGGACGCCGCGCAGACCCGCTCGATCGAGCGCTGGCTGGAGGCGGGCGGCCATTGGTTGGCTTTACATGGCACGAGCGGCGGCCGCGCCGAGCGGGTGGAAGGCATCCGCCAGCGCCGCACCGTCAAGACCGAGCACCACGCCCTCCTCGGGAGCTACTTCTTGACCCATCCGCCGATCTGCGAGTTTCGCGTCGAGGTGAGCGCGGCTGCTTCCCCCCTCACGCGAGGGCTGGGCAAATCGTTCGTCGTCGAAGACGAGCCGTACTTCATCGAGCTGCAGGATCCGGGCTCGACGCAAATCCTGCTGACCGCGGATTACGGCCCGAGCGCGGTATCACCAGCCATCGGGACGCTCTACGCCTCCGACACCTCGCTCCAAGGCGACGACAGGACCCGCGTGCTCGGCTATACCCGCAAGGTCGGCAATGGCGGCGTCACCTACTTCGCGCTCGGCCATTGCCACAACCCCGCGATCCGCGCCGCCCGGACCCCCGACCCGACGGACAAGACGCCGCCCACCTTCCGCGGCTCGTGGGAAACCGACGCGTTCGTGACGTTGCTGCGCAACGCCATCGCATGCGGCGTTTCTGAGGATGTCCGTTAGGAGATCGGCAATGCAATTAATCCTCTACTGCGCACCTAACGCGTGTTCGCTTGTACCCTACGTGACCTTGACCGAAGCTGGCGCGCCGTTCGAGGTGCACCCCCTCAATTTCCGCAAGTCGCAGCATATGGCGCCCGAATATTTGCGGCTCAATCCCAAGCACAAGGTGCCGGTGCTGGTGATCGACGGGGCGCCGCTCACCGAAAATGTCGCGATCCAAATCTGGATCGCCAGACATTTTCCAGAGGCGAGGCTACTGCCTTCGGACCCGATGCATGAATTACACGCAATCTCGCTTTTGGCCTGGTGCGCGTCGGGCATTCACCCCTTTCTTTCGCGCATCAACTCACCCCCGCGGGTCTGCGACCTGCACGGCGCGGAGGAGTCCGTCCGGCGGCTCGCGCAACAGCAGCTGTTCGAGAATTACCAGATCGCGGACGACAAGCTAGCCGGTCGCGAATGGTTCTTCGACCATTTCACCGCCGTCGATGCCCACTTCTTCTGGTGTTTTCGACGCGGCACCCAATTCAACCTCGACCTTTCCCAATTCAAGAATTGCATCGCGCATTTCGAGCGGATGCAGCAGCGGCCGAGCGTGCGCAAATTGCTCGCCTACGAGCAGGAGGTGCAGACCGCCTTCGCTCAGGCGGCCTGATCACGTTCCGCGCCGCTCGGCGGTCCGGTCCCAGCCCCACCAGGCGCAGACCGCCTCGCCCATGACGAGCCGCTTGTCCTGATCGCTCAGCCACGGCAATTCCTCGGTGAACATCGTCACGCATCGGCGCCAGGAACAGGGCATCTTCGTGATGTCCGTGCCCCAGAACATTCGGTTGGGGCCGAACGCATCGTATACCTGCCGCAGAAAAGGGTGCAGCGCCGGAAACGGATAAGCCTCACTCGAATAGTGCGGCACACCGGTCGCTTTGACCGCGACATTGGGCAATTTCGCCAGCGCCAACAGCTGCGGCATATGGGTCATGGCCGCGGCATCTTTCAGCATGCTCGTGCCGCCTCTGCCGCCGAGGTGATCAATCGTCAAGCGCAGCCCAGGGTGGCGCTCGGCGATCCGGCCGAGTTCCGTCAGTGAATCCGTCGCCAGCGCCGCGATCGGTACGCCGGCATTTTCGGCGGCCGCCCAAAGCCAGTCGATCGTGCCATCGCGCAGCAACCGCCGCGCGGGATCGGAGAGGAACCCATACCGCAGGCCGAGCATGCCCGGCTGCTCTCTCCAGCTCGCGATGCGGGCGCGGGATTCCGGCCGGTCGAGCGGCACCGCGCCCATGATCGCGAAGCGGCCGGGGTAGTTCCGAACCGCCGCAAACGCCATTTCGGTCGAATTCGGGTCCCAGCCGGGCGGATGAATGACGGCGGCGTCGACACCGCCTTCATCCATCAGGGCGATGGCCTCCTGGGGGGTAAAGGCCGTCACCTGGCGGTGCGACAGGTTGCTCGGCAAGCCGGTTCCCCAGAGGTGAATTTGCGCGTCGACTATCTGCATCGCATGCTCCCGCCCCGGTCACGCCGCCTCGGCGGGCCTGCGTCCGTCGAGCGCCTCACGAATCCCGGCCATTATCCGCTTGCGGTCCGGGAACACGTGGCCTTCGAGGATTGGGCTGTAGGGTATCGGCACCTGCAGGGCGCAGATCCGCTTCACCGGGGCCTGGAGCCGCGCGAAGGTCGCCGCGTCCTCGGTGGCAACGGTGGCGACCTCCGCCGAGAAGCCGGCCGTCGGCCCCGCCTCGTCGGCGACAACGAGGCGACCGGTTTTCTGCACCGAGCTGCGGATCGTCTCCGTATCGAGCGGCACCAACGTGCGCGGATCAATGACCTCGACCGAGATCCCCTCGGTGGCGAGCTCTTCAGCGACGGCCAACGTCTCGTGAACGAGCCAGGCGAGGGCGACAACCGTCACGTCGCTGCCCTCGCGTTTGATGTCGGCCTTGCCGAAGGGGATCGTGTAGTCCTCTTCCGGCACCGGTCCCTTGCGCGTCATCAGCCGGCTCGACTCGAACGAAATGACCGGATTGTTGTCGCGGATCGCCGTCTTTAGCAGCCCTTTGATGTCGTAGGGCGTCGAGGGCAGGAACATCTTCAGGCCGGCCACATTCATGAACATCGAATAGGGCGACTGCGAGTGCTGCGCCGCGACCTGGCCGCCGCCCCCGACGGCCGCCCGGTAAAGGATCGGGAAGGTCACCTGGCCGCCGAACATGTAGTGGATCTTCGCGGCCTGATTGACAATCTGGTCCATCGCGACAAAGCAGAACGTCACTTGGCGCCAATCGACAATCGGGCGGAAGCCGCAGCCGGCCGCGCCGATGGCCATCCCGGTCAGGGCCGCCTCGGTGATCGGCGTCGCCCTGACGCGCTCGTCGCCGAATTCCTTGAGCAGCGGCGCAATCGCATCGGTCGACATGTAGAAGATCTTGGGGTCGCGCCGCATCTCCTCGGCGACAGCCTCGACCGCGGCCTCGTTGTACGTCAGCTCTCGCATCGTCTGATCCTCCCGTCAGGCACAAAAGAGGACGCTTTTAGCGTTCACTTCTTTCTAATCAGGCGGCAAAGGCATCTTCGGTCGCCTGCTCAGGCGTCGGGAAGGGGCTCGCTTCGGCAAAGGCGATAGCGGCCTCGAGCGCGGCCATGATTTCGCGCTCCATGGCCTGCATCCCGGCATCGTCGAGGTGGCCTTGCTCCCTCAGCTGGCGTTCGAGCTGCGCGATCGGGTCCTTTCTCTGCCACGCTTCGCGCTCCGCCGGGTCGCGGGGATCAGGTTGCCCCCGGCGTTCCGTGTGGGCCCGCTGGCGGTAGGTCTTGCACTCGATCAAACTCGGACCGCCGCCTGAACGCGCCCGGTCAACGGCGCGGTTTGCCGCCTGATAGACCGCGAAGATGTCGTTGCCGTCGACCACCACACCAGGGATGCCATAGCCTGCCGCGCGCGCTGCCACATCGCTCAGCGCGTGCGTCACGGCGGCCGCGGTTTGCGCGGCGTACATGTTGTTCTCGCACACATAGAGCATCGGCAATTTCCAGGTCGCCGCAATATTGAGGCACTCGTGGAAGGGCCCCGCATTCGATGCGCCATCCCCGAAAAACGAGACGGCGACACCGCCCTTGCCTTCCATCTGCGCCGCCAGGCCGGCGCCGGTGACGATCGCGATCCCACCTGCAACGATCCCATTGGCGCCGAGCATGCCGATGCCGAAATCGGCGATGTGCATCGAGCCGCCCTTGCCCTTGCAGTAGCCGGTTTGCCGGCCGTAGAGCTCAGCCATCATGCGGTTGAGGTCGGCGCCTTTGGCGATGCAGTGGCCGTGGCCGCGATGCGTCGAGATAATCCGGTCGCCGCGGTCGAGCGCGCTGCAGACGCCGACCGCGACCGCTTCCTCACCGATATAGCAATGCACGACGCCGTAGATCTTGCCGGCCAGATAATCGGCCGAGGCGCGCTCCTCAAAGCGGCGGATCGTCAGCATCCGGCGCAGCATCTCACGCTGCGTGTCGGGCGGTAGGTTCGGCGAAAGACTTTGCATAGGCGGGTCCCTCGAGGCGGGTCAGGGTTCTTTCATGATGGGCCAGTGCCGTAAGGGTGGCAACCGGAACCTCGTGATCAAAGATCGAGGTCGGAAAGGCCGGGATGATCGTCGGGCCGCCGCCCGAGCGGCCAGTGGTATTTCCGGTCGGCCTCGTTGATCGGCAGATCGTTGATCGAAGCGAAGCGCCACTGCATCACGCCGGCAGCATCGAATTCCCAATTCTCGTTGCCGTAAGAGCGAAACCAGTTGCCGCTGTCGTCATGCCACTCGTAGGCGAACCGCACGGCAATTTGGTTGTCGGCGAAAGCCCAGAGTTCTTTGATCAGGCGGTAATCGAGCTCCTTGTTCCATTTACGGGTCAGAAAGGCGACGATCTCGGCGCGCCCATTGATGAATTCCGCCCGGTTTCGCCACCGGCTATCCTCGGTATAAGCCAATGAAACCCGATGCGGATCGCGGCTGTTCCAGCCGTCTTCCGCCACCCGGACCTTGACGATCGCGCTTTCTCGTGTGAACGGCGGGATCGGAGCAGCCATCGAAAACCTCCTTTGCCATCCGGCGGGGGAACGCAAACCCCTCGCTATAGCCATATGAACGTCTCGAAGGCGTACTTCAGCAGCCTAGTCCACTAATCACCCGGACGGGCCTACGCCAGCCGCACCGGCGTTACCGATGCGCAAATCATGTGGCGTTTGCGCGAGGGAGGGTTCGTCGTTATCGATGCCCGGCCCGATCCAAGGGATTTCCCGGGACAGGAGCTGCAAGTCCCGGGCGACGGACATCCGACCGCATCGCGAACCGGGCGCGCTCTGCTGGTGGATGGCTCGGCCGGCTTGACCCGTTGACGCGATCGCGCTCGTCAATCAGGCTCGAACGTGCCCCTGTAGTCGACGCGAAGCGAAGAGTCTTGGTCTTCCTTGCGCGCGACGCAATTGCCGGCAACCAGGAGTTCGATGTCGGTTCCCATAAAGCAGCGGAACGCGTCTTCCGGGGTGCACACGATCGGCTCGCTTCTGATATTGAAGCTCGTGTTCACCAGAGCCGGGCAGCCGGTGCGCGCCTTGAAGGCGGAGAGCAGCGCGTGATAACGCGGGTTTGTCTCTTTGTGAACTGTCTGGATACGCGCCGACATATCGACATGAGTAACGGCCGGGATTTCCGAGCGGATGGTGTTCAGTCTTTCGATCCCAAAAAGCTTTTTGTCTTCGTCCGACACCGGGTGACGCCGATCCTCGAGGACATCGGCAACGACGAGCATGTAAGGGCTGTCGCCGTCGAGCTCGAACCACTCGGCCACGTCTTCCCGTAACACGGACGGCGCGAAGGGGCGGAAACTCTCGCGGAACTTGACCTTTAGATTCAGCTGCCGCTGCATGTGGGGCGAGCGCGGGTCGCCGAGGATCGATCGGGCCCCGAGGGCGCGGGGGCCGTACTCCATCCGTCCCTGGAACCAGCCGACAGCCTTCTCTTCGATCAGCGCGTCGACGGTGTGTTCTATTACCGCCTCGTCCTCCACCATCTTGAAGACCGCCCCCGCATTGCGGAACCGGTCCGCGATCTCCGCATTTGAGAAGCCGGGTCCAAGATACGCCCCCTGCATCCCGTCAAGAACGTTTCCAACTCTTCGCGGCTGATCGAGGAATTCATGATAGGCAGAGAGTGCGGCGCCGAGCGCGCCACCGGCATCCCCGGCGGCCGGTTGAACCCAAAGGTCGTCGATCACCCCGTCGCGCAATATCTTGCCGTTGGCGACACAATTGAGCGCGACGCCGCCGGCCAGACAGAGCCTGCGCAGCCCGGTTTCCGCAACCAGGCTCCGAACCATGCGCATAATCGCCTCCTCGATCACCGCTTGGACCGAGGCAGCCAGATCCATGTGACGCTGCTCGAGCAATTCGTCCGGGGCCCGCGGTGGCCCGCCGAACAAACGATCAAAGCGGCCGTTGGTCATCCGCAGTCCGACGCAGTAATCGAAATATTCCTGATTGAGGCGAAACGAGCCGTCTGGTTTGAGGTCGATCAAATGCTCAAGGATAGCGTTGGCATATCGTGGCTCGCCATAAGGCGCCAACCCCATGACCTTGTACTCGCCGGAGTTCACCTTGAAGCCGGTGTAATAGGTGAACGCCGCGTAAAGCAAACCAAGTGAGTGGGGGAAGTGGATTTCCTTCAGCATGTCAATGCCGTGATTTCGGCCGATTCCTGCACTTGTGGTGGCCCATTCTCCGACACCGTCGATTGTGAGGATCAACGCCTCGTCGAAGGGCGAAGGATAAAAGGCGCTAGCCGCGTGGCTCCGGTGATGCTCAGCGAACAGCAGCTTGCGCTGCCAGTCGAAGCCTGGCGCCCGCGACTTGAGCCGCTTGCCAATCAAGTCCTTCTGAAACAATTTCTCCTTGAGCCACAGTGGCAAAGCTATGCGGAACGAGGCAAAACCGCGCGGCGCGAAGCCGAGATACGTTTCGAGCAACCGTTCGAATTTCAGAAACGGCTTCTCGTAGAACACGATATAATCAAGCTCGTCGAGGGACAGGGCGCCCTCCTCGAGACAGTAGCGAATCGCATTCTCAGGGTAGCGCGCATCCTGTTTTTTACGGGTAAAGCGCTCTTCCTGCGCCGCAGCAACAATATGGCCGTCCTCGACCAGCGCCGCGGCACTGTCATGATAAAAGGCGGAGATCCCGAGAATGCGCACGCAGCGCCCCCTTCTCGTCAAAACAACGTGTAAATGAACGGCGCGATCGCCGAGCCCTGGCTTGCTATCAGCAGCGCGCCGAACAACGCCATCGTTATCATTATGGGGGCGAGCCAAAATTTCTTGCGAACGCGCAAGAAATACCAGAACTCGACGATAAAGCTGCCCATTTCAATTCCCCTCAAAACTGCCGCCTCATAGTCGATGCCCCGCCCGGCGGCGGCTCGCGCTCGATCCAATAGGTGGCTGCAGTCCGATCGGCTGCGAGACGCAATGGCCGTCTGCCCACTATTCTCATAAACAACGCCATCGGGGTGACTACCAGAAAGAAGAGTAGCGCCAAGATGATGGGATTCACGACCTTCGCAATCCCGGCACCTACTTTCAACCACAGCCTGTGCAGCGTAGACAACCGCGAGGGCACAAAAATTCCAAACAACAACAGTAAAGCGCCCGAAGCAAAGATCAAGCATGCAACCGACGAGATTGCTCCCGCCACGAAGGTTTTTGTTGCACCGATCAGCATCAATATGCTGCCGACGGTGCAGCCGAACGCTCGGTCGCTGCCAGCTTCTGTCGGCTCCTCATCACGATAGTTTTCGTGCAGCGAAGAATTCTGGCTCACTGACGATCCCCCGCCGGTAAAACGGCTTGTAGCTTAAGTCTTCTCTAGTATCCTATCGAAGGAGTGCAAAAACTTCGTACAGGAGGCTGATTGGAACGTCAAGCCATCCCCACGAGAACGTTGTTGCTTGAGCGTTCAGACAGCGGCAAAAATCGCAAAACTGGTCTTCTATAATATCCGCTGCGCTACTCCTCGGCGCCCAGTTCGATTGAAGCGCGTCATCGGCGCCCTTCAAGACTAGGATCGCTGTTCGGACTATCTGTGGCACTCCGAACAAACCGAAAGCCGCGAGGGCAGCTGCGGCCCCATAGGTGTCGAGCGCCCACCGGCGGCGAACGCCGGCACGATCGCTAAGTAGCACGCATCAATGCCGCGCATTCCCCGGCGTTCGCGGCAAGGGGATGGCGTCGCGGAGGTTGGCAAGGCCGGTCACGTAGGCGAGGGTTCGCCTGAAGCCGGCGTGGGGCACCCGTGCCATAGCGCCTCGGATCGCCCCTCCTTAACCCTCCCCCGCTCGCCGTCGCTCGCCGGGAAGGGTGTGGTAGTGCTCGCGGTCGATGCCGCGTTCGGCCATACTGCGGTCCAAGACTTCGAGTCGATCCCCGCTGGCTGCCGCCGATGATCTCGCCGATCCCCGGCGCCAGCACCTCCATCGCCTCGCCCCCCGGCCGTCGCCGCTCAATCGCATGTAGAAGGCTCTGGTGGTCTTCGGGTGGTTCATCACGATGACCGGCTTCTTCGCGGATTTCTCGGTCATATAGCGCTCGCGCTCCGACTGCAGGTCGACACCCCAGTTGAGGCGCGCGCCTGGTCGCCCACCTGCGGGGACGCGGCGACATAGCCATGAGCACCGATGCCATCATGGCTCTGACCCGTGATGAATGATGACCGCAATAATGGTCGACATGGTGCGGCAGCGCCATCCGCTGCAAAGGTCAAGATCCATCCGAGGTCCATGGCGACACTCATGCCCAGCACGCCGCAGTAGAAGGCGTGGGCTGAACCGACCTGTTCAGTCGCGATATTCGTCACGATACGCTTCACCGACATGGGGCTTTCTTCCCTTCCCATCTCTGCGGCAAGCCTAATCGCTGGCTGTCGGAATGTCGCCTCTGGGTCTCTTTGCCGAGCCCGGTGGCGGGTCCTCCCCCGCAAGCGACCGCAAGCGGGGGAGGGTTAGGCTGTGTGTCTGCGTGGAGACGTGGGCGCTGCGCTAGTGCGCCTCAATACCTCGCGTTACCCGGCGTGCGCGGGAAGGGGATGGCGTCGCGGACGTTGGCGAGGCCGGTGACGTAGGCGAGCGTGCGCTCGAAGCCGAGGCCGAAGCCGGCATGCGGCACCGTGCCGTAGCGGCGCAGGTCGCGGTACCAGGCGTAGTGCTCGCGGTCGATACCGCGCTCGGATATATTGCGGTCCAATATTTCGAGCCGCTCCTCGCGCTGGCTGCCGCCGATGATCTCGCCGATCCCCGGCGCCAAGACGTCCATCGCCGCGACCGTGCGGCCGTCATCGTTCAGGCGCATGTAGAAGGCTTTGATGTCCTTTGGGTAGTTCATCACGATGACCGGCTTCTTCGCGTGCTTTTCGGTCAGGTAGCGCTCGTGCTCCGACTGCAGGTCGATGCCCCAGTTGACCGGGAATTCGAACTTCTCGTTCGATCGCTCGAGCACTTGGATCGCTTCGCCGTAATCCATATGCACGAATTGCGAGCCGACGATCCCCTCGAGTTTCGCGACCAGCCCCTTCTCGATGCGCTGGTCGAAGAAGGCGAGGTCCTCTTGTCTTTCGTTCAGCAGCGCTGCGAAGGTGTATTTCAACAGCGCTTCCGCCAGTGCCGCATTGTCCGAGAGGTCGGCGAAGGCGATCTCCGGCTCGATCATCCAGAACTCGGCGAGGTGGCGGCTGGTGTTCGAGTTCTCGGCGCGGAAGGTCGGCCCGAAGGTATAAACCTTGGTCAGTGCCAGGCAGTAGGCCTCGACATTGAGCTGCCCCGAGACCGTCAGGAACGCCTCGCGGCCAAAGAAATCCTGCGCGAAATCGACGTTGCCCTCGGGGGTGCGCGGCAGGTTCGCGAAATCCAGGGCCGAGACCCGGAACAATGCCCCCGCGCCCTCCGCGTCGGAGGCGGTGATGATCGGCGTGTTGACCCAGAAGAAACCGTTCTCGTCGAAAAAGCGGTGGATCGCCTTTGCCAAGGTGTGCCGCACCCGCGTCGCCGCCCCGATGACGTTCGTGCGCGGCCGCAGATGCGCGACCTCGCGCAGGTACTCCAAGGTGTGCGGCTTCGGCTGGATCGGATAGGTGTCCGGGTCGTCGACCCAGCCGATGACGCGCAGCGCGCTCGCCTGCATCTCGAAGGGCTGCCCCTTCGCCGGCGACGGCACGATCATCCCCGTCGCCTCGACCGCGCAGCCGGCAGTGAGCTTCGACACCTCGCCCTCGTAATTGGGCAAGGTGTTAGGCGCGACGATCTGCACCGGGTGGAACGACGACCCGTCCGAGATGTGCACAAACGAAATCCCCGCCTTCGAGTCGCGCCGCGTGCGCACCCAGCCCCGGGTCGTGACCGGCGTGTCCGGCGGCGCCTGGCCGGCCAGGATCTCACGCCCGCTCAACTCTGTCTTATCCACCGATCCCACCGAATGGATCACCCTGTGAATGGCGTCCCCGGCAGGACTCGAACCTGCGACCCACAGTTTAGGAAACTGTTGCTCTATCCACCTGAGCTACGGGGACCGAATAGATCGAAAAAGTACCGGGTCTCATCCAGGTTGGCAAGAAAGCCCGGCCGCTCGCGGCGATCGGACGTCACGGCGCACTTGACAGGTCACCCTCAGCGTTTAGCGTCGGCCTGCTGAGCCCGAAACGGAGGAACCCCGATGATCATCGAAATGCGCACCTACACGTTGCAGCCGGGCACGGTTGCGACCTTCGAAGAACGCTTCGCCGAGGCGCTGCCGGTGCGGGCGAAAGTATCGCCGCTCGCCGCCTTCTGGCACACCGAAGTGGGGCCGCTGAACCGGGTCATCCATGTCTGGCCTTACGAGAACCTCGAAGAGCGCACCCGGCTGCGCGCCGAGGCGACCAAATTGCAAGGCTGGCCGCCCAATACCCGCGAATTCGTCGTCGAGCAGCAGAGCGACATCTATCTGCCGGCGCCGTTCTCGCCCAAGCTCGAACCGCGCCAGCTCGGCAACCTCTACGAGATCCGCATCTACACGTTCAAGCCGGGCGGCATCCCCGCCACGATCGACCGCTGGAGCACGCAGATCGCCGAGCGCACCAAGCTGTCGCCCTTGGCCGGCGCCTGGTACTCCGAGCTCGGCGGCCTCAACAAATGGTGTCACATCTGGGCCTACAAGGATGCCGGCGAGCGTTTCCGCATCCGCGAGGAAGCGAGATCCAAAGGTATCTGGCCGCCCAAGGGAGGTCAGCCCGGTATGATGCTCAAGCAGGAGAACATGCTGGTCGTCCCGGCCACGTTCTCCCCACTGCGCTGAGCTGCCGCCGGGGCGGGGCAACCCGCCCCGGATCGAGTATGGTTCGACAACTGACGGAGAACAGATCGATGCGCCGGCTGTGGATCCTAGTCGCCTTGCTGGCCTTCGGATACACGCTGCTCCCGACGATCCCCGCTTCCGCCGGCTACGGTGCTATTGCGTGGGACCAGGAAACCGGCAAATACGGCGCGAGCTGGAACGAGCCGACGGGGAAAGCCGCTGAAGAGAAGGCTCGCAGCGAATGCGGCGCGACCGGTTGCAAAATCGTGGCGAGGGTCAGACAGGGGATGTGCGGTGCCCTGGCAACGACCGAGGACAACAAGCAAGCGGGAACCGCGTGGCGCAAAAATCGCGACACCGCCCGCCTCGATGCCCTGAAGAGCTGCGCGAACAACAAAGCCGGCGAATGCGTCGTCCGGGTCACCGACTGCAACAAATAGCGGCTGCATTCAAGCGGCTGCATTCAAAAGGAGCCCCGCAACTGAGCCCTCTCCCCTCAAGCGGGGCGAGGATGACTCCGGAACCTAGGGCTGGGGCCCCCGCTTTCGCGGGGGTGACGGTGACCGATGACGACGCGGCTCAGTAGGTCGAAATTTCGATCGAGTTCTGGTCGGGGTCGTCGATATAGACCGATTGGATCGTGCCGATCGCTCCGGCGCGCGGACCATGCATCCGCACCGGCACGCCGCATTGTTCGAGATGGGCTGTGACCTCGCTAATCGGCGCCTCGGTGATAAAGCAAATATGAGCCGGCATCCGTTTTTCACCGCTCATTGCCGCAGCACCGCCGGCGGCGTCGAGATAAATCTTCTGCTGGCCGAAATAGAGTGCCGCGCGGCCTTCGCCCATGCTCTCGGTCTTCATGCCGAGCACGCGCTTGTAGAACTCCACGCTGCGGCCGATATCGGCGACGGTCAGGTTCAGATGGTCTATGCGCTCGATCTTCATGGCCGGCCCTCGTCGGTTTGAAAAGTTCTTCAGCTTGGCACGGAACGCAGGCGTCTGGCCAGCGGGGCCGAGTTCGTGCAAGATTTTTGCATGCTGTCCGAACGCCAAGCCCGCTTTCTGGCCGATCGCAGGGTCGGTCATCTGGCTACCGCCGATGCGCGGGGAACGCCGCATCTCGTGCCGGTCTGTTTTGTTGTCAGCGAAGGCGCGCTCTATATCACGATCGACCAGAAGCCGAAGGGCGACGCTCGGGCTTTGAAGCGGCTGCGGAATATCATCGAAAATCCGGCTGCCGCTTTTGCCGCCGACCGCTGGGACGAGGACTGGAACCGGCTCGGCTGGGTCATGCTGCGCGGCCCGGCCGAGGTCCTGACCGACGGCGCCGAACACGACCGGGCGCAGGAGTTGCTGCGGTCGCGCTACCACCAGTATCGGGGGATGGAACTCGCCGGTCTCCCGGTCATCGCCATCCGCATCGAGCGGGTGACGAGCTGGGGCGACCTATCCCTATAAAAACGCCGTAATTGCGTTGTATCATCCCATAGTGGCGCATCACCGCATGGCCGATGGGTTAGACGTGTTCAACCTGAAGGAGAGTTATCGCTGTAAATTTGCTGTAGATACTGCGAACGGCGATATCGGACTCGAGTAATGGCTGTAGTCTCGCAATGCTGGCCGAAACTGATGGCTAGCGGGTAAGCTCGCACCATCACCGGTACGGGAGAGGGATGATGGATTTTGGCGCGGCGATGTTTTTCACCGATTACTCGATGACCGCGGCCGAGCTCGGCCAGGCGCTGGAGGCGCGCGGCTTCGAGTTGGTCTGGGCGCCCGAGCACTCGCATATTCCGAGCACACGCAAGACGCCGCCGGCGGGCGGCGGCGAGCTCGGCAAGCAGTACTACGACGTGATGGACCCGTTCGTCACTCTGACCGCGGCGGCGATGGCCACGAAGGCCTTGAAGGTCGGGACCGGGGTATGCCTCGTCATTCAACGCGACACGATCCAGACCGCGAAGCTCGTCGCCTCGATCGACCAGGTCTCGGCCGGCCGGTTTCTGTTCGGGATCGGCGGCGGGTGGAACCAGGACGAGATCGAGAGCCACGGCACCGTGTTCACAACCCGCTTCAAAAAGATGCGCGAGCAGATCGAGGCGATGAAGGAGATCTGGACCAAATCCGAGCCCGAATATCACGGCGAGATCGTCGAAGTACCGAAGATGCGGACCTGGCCGAAGCCGGTGCAGAAGCCGCACCCGCCGGTTATCGTCGGCGGCGCCTTCCCGCACAGCGCGCGCCGCGCGATCCGTTACGGCGCCGGGTGGATACCCAATGCGAGCCGGGCGCACTACGCCGATGTGACCGAGTTTTTGCCGGAGTTCCGGGAAATGGCAAGTTCGGCCGGGCGGGACCCGGCGTCGATTTCAGTGACGATATGGGGCGTCCCGGAAGATTTGGATCGCCTAAAGCGCTACCGTGATCAGGGGATCGCCCGCGTCGTAGTGAGCCTGCCTTCGGCAAACCGCGACGAAACCCTCCCCGTGCTCGACCGCTGGGCCGAGCTGATCCGCCAAACTGTGCACTGATCTCCGCCGCCCACTATTTCGGGGACACGCGCTGATAAACGCCGGGTGAACCCTCGTCGTGGCGCAGATGGGGGTGCACCCGCCTTGTCCACGGATTGCTGACGCGAGCTCGGCTCCAAGTGTCGCTTTCCGATACCCGGGCATGCTCGAATTCATAGACGGTCAGGTATTTGGGCTGACCTTCGACCGCGACGAACCGCCGGGCGCCGAGACAGCCCGGCACTGCCAGATAGCCCGGGATATAAGCGGTGTTGTACCAGGCGTTGAATTCCTCCTCGATGGCGGACGACACATCGATCCGCCCCATCTGCAGAAAGGGCGCCATCTCGACGGTCTGCTCGATCGGGTCGGTGTGCACCGGGAAGATCTGCCGGTAGAGGTTGCGCAGAAAATTGCGCCCGATCCGGCTCGTCCCGACCTTGGTGCGCTGCGGCGAGGGCTGATACTTGACCGTATCGAGATAGGCCGTGCTGCGCAGCACGTTGTGGTCCTCGAGTTCGTACATGGCGAGGTATTTCGGCGCTCCCTTGACCGCGATGTAGCGCCCGGCACTGAGAAAACCTGGCACCGCGAGCAGGCGCGGCAGGTGCTCCTCATCATACCAATGATTGAACTCCGCCTCGAACTCCGGATCGATATCGGTCCACACCATCAGCAATCCGGTCCCGCGCGTCTTCGCCAAAGCCCGACTCCTTCGTCCTGCCGCAACCCAATCGGGCGCGGCCGCAGCCGACCCTATCAAGCAATGACGATCAGGGCGAGGCCGGTTTCGGGATCCTTGCGTTTGCGCAGATAGCTCGGCGGCTGGATCAAGATCACTTCCGGGGTCGGCCGGATATGCCTCGATCAGGTGACCGACGACGACACTACAGTCGGCTTTGCCCGAGAACCGCATTGGAGATGCAGGGTCGGGCCCTGGTCGCCGACCCCGACATCGCCGGCCAACGACAAGACTTCGACTTGCTCGTCGACGGGTATTTTCTTGTACTGCTTCGTTTCGCACTGGAAATACCCGAGGACGGCGCGGCCGGATGCGCCGATCGCGGCGGAGCGAGGCGGGCCTCGACCTCCTGCTCCCGGATGAATTTGCCGAGTTCGACGATGACCTCGTCACCGGTGTCGAGCACGACCGCATAAGTGATCCGGAGATCGGCATTGAGCAATTTCGAACGCATGTCGCCTCGCGGCTCAGCTCGGGTTTGGGGTCGAGGTGGTGCTGGCGCCCAGACTGCTGCAAGTCGCGGAAATCGTGCAGATCGCCTGCGGCTCGTCGTGGACCGGACGGACCCATCCGGTCCACGCCGATATGTTTCAGACTTTAGCGACCGGTCGACGTTCCGTTCTGAAGCCTTCCGCCCTCAACCGGTGATGTCGAACTACCCGCACCGGTATTCCGATTCTCGAGGTTATAACTGGCCATTTGCTGCAACTGCTCTTTCGTGCGGTCGAGCGTCAGCCGGTTGTTGTCGCTCTTGATGTCACTGGGCAGGACCGCGACGTTCTTGCCTCCCATTCCAAGGAACGAGCCGACATCGACGACGATGGCGTCGACTTTTCCGTCCTTGTTGAGGATCACGTCGGCGACTTTGCCGATATCGCGGTTCTGTACGTCGTAGACCGCGCTGCCGATCATTTTGCTGGCGCGGATCTCGTCAGTCTGGATGCTGTGAGGCAGCATGTCATTCGCTGCTACAACTCGCGTCTCGTGGGTAGTAGCAGTTTGTGCGTAGGCTATGGGGGCCGCGGCGGCCAGTGCCAACGCGACAGCTGCTGTCAGACGGATTTTCGACACGATATTAATCCTCTATTGTTGATTGACGTTCTGCCAACAACCCTCATTGCGCGACGGTTCCCCAGTCCAACGTTGGGTGACAGCGTCAGGTCGGTTTCCAATGCTGATCCCGGAACTAATTATTACCGAACGACGATTTCCGCGTAGGATCTAATAGAGCGAGGTCAGCCTATGGCGACTCACCAATCGAAGGTACAAAAGGAAACCGTCGAGCGCGTCATGCACGAGTTCAAGCACGGCGAGCTCCAAACCAGCCGCGGCAGAAAAGTCAAGAACCCGAAACAGGCGATCGCGATCGGGCTGCGCGAGGCGGGCGCCTCCAAATACGAGAGTCAGGAGAAGAACCGCCAGAACCTAAAGCGTACCAAGGCTCGCGAGCGGCGCGGTGCGACCGAGAAGGCCCGCACTGAGCGCGGAAGCGGGCGCGAACCTACGCGGTCGCAGCTCTATGAAGAGGCGAAGCGGCGAAATATTCCCGGGCGATCGAAGATGAACAAGCATGAACTCGAACGCGCTCTGCATTGATTAAGTTTTGGGCCCCGAATAAGTTTGCGCCCCGAATAAAATTTGAGCCGGGGGAGCGTTTTGCCGCGCGGAGTGTTGGATAGCGCGACGGTGTCATGCGCGTTGGAGGAGAGAATGGACGAGCAGCGAATTCAGGACCGCGTGTCGGAGACGACGGAGAAAGTCGGCACGATGGCCAGCGATGCCGCGAAGCAGGCGGGGGCAGCAATGCAAGGCAAGCTCGATCAGGGCAAGGCGATGGTTCAAGACGCCCAGACCAGCGCCGCCAGATTGGCGCGCCAGGCTTCCGAGGCAGGCAGGCAAACGATGGCTCAAGCCGGGGAGTTGGTGCAAGGTGCCGCGCGCGAAGCGGGCAACCAGGCGACGCAAGCGGCGACAAACCTTTATCAGCAAGGTTCCCGAGCGGGCGACTTCATAACGCAATATGTGGCGGAGCAACCGGTCACCGCTTTGCTGGTGGCCGGCGCAATCGGTTACGGGCTCGCCTATTTGATTCACCGCCGCTGAACTGAGTTCCATATGGTGGTAGCACGCCGCGAGGGCGGTGGAGCCTGATGGCGGTTGGTGCAGGACGACGGGCTTAGCCAGAGATCAGGGCGGGGTATCGTGCCGCCGCCCTAACTCATCGCGGGTAACAAAAATGGCCGATCAGGCTCCAGAGTTTGACGGACGCGCCCGCCCCGACCTGCCGCGAGGCGTAGTCGGAATGTTGGCCGTCCTAGTGACGGCGACAGTCATAGCTACTCTTTATTTCGCCCGCGAAGTTTTTGTCCCGATTACGCTGGCAACCCTGCTGAGCTTTCTGCTGGCGCCGGCAGTACGAGCGCTCCGCCGGTTACGGGTGGGTCGGGTCACCGCGGTCGGGTTCACCGCGCTGTTCGCTTTCATCGCACTCGCCGCATTCGCGGCGGTCGTGGTGGGGGAAGTGTCTTCACTAGCGCAACAGCTTCCGAAATACAGATATAACCTGGAAACCAAAATCCGCTCGCTTCCCGCACTGGTGCCCGGCGGCGGCGTCTTCCGTCGGGCGACAGAGATGTTCCGTGAGCTCAGCAAGGAGCTTTCGAGGGCGGGAACGCAGGTTGCGGCAGAGAGCACCCCGTCCGCCACCGGCGCTTCCGAGCCTCCCCCGGCCAAACCAATACCGGTCCAAGTAGTAGAGCCCGAACCAGGACCGCTGCAGATCGTTCAAAGCATCATCGGACCGCTACTCCAACCAATGGCGGCTGGTGGGTTGGTAATTGTCTTCGTCATCATGATCCTGCTCGAGCGGGAGGACCTTCGGGATCGGTTGCTGCGGCTCGCCGGAAGGCGTGATCTGCACCGCACCACTGAAGCGATGAACGATGCGGCTCAACGGATCAGCCGCTATCTGCTGTCTCAGCTCGTCGTAAACATCAGTTGCGGGTTGCCGATCGGGATCGGGCTGACACTGATCGGCGTCCCGAACGCGGCGCTGTGGGCCATTCTGGTCGTTCTACTGCGATTCGTCCCATATCTCGGGATTGTTATCGCTGCGGCGTTCCCGCTGGCATTGGCGATCGCCGTTGCTCCTGATTGGATGCTGTTTGTCTGGACTGCTCTGCTGTTTCTGGGCATCGAGCTCGTCGTCGCGAACCTCGTGGAACCCCTGGTCTATGGCGGCACGACCGGTCTGTCTTCGGTGGCGTTAATTGCCGCGGCTACGTTCTGGACTTGGCTCTGGGGGCCGATCGGGTTACTGCTTTCGACCCCGTTGACGGTTTGTCTAGTCGTCCTCGGCCGACACGTGCCGCAGCTCCAATTCCTCAATGTGATGCTCGGCAACGAACCGGTGTTGACGCCGGTCGAGACGTTTTACCAGCGCATTCTGGCGAACGACCCCGAGGAAGCGACGGAGCAAGCCGAAGAGTTCGCGAAGAACAGCTCACTCATCGAATTTTTCGACGAGGTTGCGATACCCGCTTTGGCAAGAGCGCAGGCCGACAGCGACCGCGGCGTACTGCAGCTCGAAGCCCGCGCCACATTCGAGCGCGCGATCGCGACGATGGTCGAAAACCTGTCAGAAGACGAAGATGCCATTGCCGCGCCCGAGCACGCAGCAGGACCGAAACCGGAGGGTTTGTCAGGTATTGTCTGCGTGGCCGGCCGCAACGAACTGGACGAAGCTGCAGCCTTCTTGCTGGGGAATGTGCTGCGTCTGGAGCGCCACGTCGATATCGGAGTGCCTCTGCCGGCGGATGCTCTGTCGGCTGACACGGCCTATTTGCCGCTTTTCGAGAACGCCTCGGTGGTGTGTCTGTCGCTGATCAGCACGAGTTCACCGGCGCGTGCACGTTTCCTGGTAAGACGTATCCGCCGGCGCGCTCCTCGGGCGCACATATTGGTCGGCTTTTGGGGATCGCCTACGAGAGAAGTTGCGGTCGAGGAGATGGCACGCGTGATCTCCGTCCAGGCTGTGGCATTCTCGTTGCGCGAGGCAGTCCATGCCATTGATCCTATAGTGTCAATGGAAGGGGCACCAGCCAGTGTAGCCTGACCGCCGAGATTATGGCGGCGATCAGAGCTGCTCGTCGGCGATATCCGTTCGCCAAAAGCGGTGCGTCGGGCACTGACCGATACGGATTTGGTCCTGCACCTGGCGGCGCGCGTCGGGGTCGGGCAAAGCATGTACGAGGTGGCCGATTAAACCGACGTGAACAGCCGTGGGACCGCGGTTTTGCTGGAAGCGATGATCGAGCGGGCAAAACGCCGCCCTTTTGACCGGCTTTCCCAATGTCGAGCGCAGCCCGATCCGCCTGAAAGAAGGTTATTGGGAGCCGACGGACAGCCGCGGACGACCGATCGAGGCGGTGCCGACCAATGAGAGTAAAACGCCTTGTCGAAATACGATCAGGAATTTCTCTGCCTGATGGTCGGCGGGGCGTACGAGATCCCGACTGTCGCATTGCGCTTCTTCAACGTCCATGGGCCACATCAAGCGCTGTCGAACCCCTACAGCGAAGTTCTGGCCATTTTCGCTGCGTGGCTGCTCAATGAGCGCCCGCTTCTAATTTTCGAGGATGGGGAGCAGCGCCGTGATTTCGTCTATGCCGGCGCCGTCGTAGAGGCCTGCCGTCAGGCATTGGAGGTCGAGGAAGCGATCGGTCGCACCTTCGACATCGGCAGCGGTCGGCCGGTCACTATCAAGCAAGTCGCCCGGCTACTCGCCGACACATTAGCAGTTCTGAGCCGGCGATCATTGATGTCGGTTTCGTGCCGAATACCGAGTTTGCCGCGGAAGTCCAAATGGATGTGACTGCCTTCAATTTCGATATGCCGATCGTGTAGGGCCGTCAGGCCATAGCTCTTGTTAGCCTTGGCGTATTCGATGTTGCCAATGCGAAAGAGTGTTGTCTCAATCAGGCGCACGCACAGCCGGATTTCGGGTGGCCAACTCGATCCTTTCGGCGAGGGACGGGTCAGGGATCGGGCCCGCCAACACTTTCGCCGGGCACCGCGTTCCGAAGTTATCGAGGAGAACTCGGAATTAGCCTGCGTCGAGTTTCAAGGCAGAAATGAACCGGCAAATCGCTCGCGATACTCGGGTTCTGCGAAACATTGCTGGCTGCTCGTTGCGTCGAACATCAGTTCGAGGCAGCGGCGATCGATGCCTTCGCTTGTCATTTGCACACCGAGTACCGGATGCTCGAGCAGCTCCCCGAGTGAATATTCCTTCGATCGCCTGAACATAGTACCCTCTGACCGCATCACAAAACGCGAAAGGTGAAATAATCGGCGACCAAAGCCTCTTCAATTTCTATTAAACATCAGGGTTGTTGCCGGTGCCTTGCTACGGTCAGGTCCTGCAACATCGAAGAGGAGCGCTGCCGCAAGTTCCCGCCTTGTTCCCGCTTGGTCATGCCGGCGGGAAGAAGCAATCTGTGGTTGAGCCTACAGCACTGTCGGTCATCGAGTTGGCACCGCGCCTGCCCGGTCCCCCTCGCGTGCCTTCACCGCATCGCGCAATGCCTGCAAATCAAGCCCCTGGACAAGCGCCGATACCGCCCGCACCGGATGATCGCGCGCCACCAGATCGCCGATCGCCGCCGCATGCCGGCCCAGCTGATCCCGCTCCGGCTGCCGCAACCACGGCGTTCCGCCACCCGGCGCTTCCGGCACCGCCTGCGGCAGATCTCCTAAACAGTTCGCTATTGCCCGACACAGACTGGTTCCCCTTCACGCAAGTCAGCCCCGCAACCCCATAGCACCGGCAGAACTTGATGCAATCCTTTCATCCCAAAAAATGCGCGAAAGATTCACAGCCTCCGAGGAGGAAAGGCGATGACGGAAGCATCGACCCGGTTTGCCGGGTTCCGGCCGGCTGCATTCGCGTTTTTCAGCGAACTGCGCGACAACAACGATCCCGCCTGGTTCAAGCCGCGCAAGGCGGTCTACGAGGCCGAAGTGCTGGGGCCGGTCCGCGAATTGATCGCCACGGTCGGGGCGGCCCTGCACGAAGCCGGGTTGCCCCTGGTCGGCGATCCCAGACACGGCATCTTCCGCATCTATCGCGACGTGCGTTTCTCACCGGACAAGCGGCTATACAAGACGCACGCCGGGGCAGTGCTGACGCGCTCCGGCCGGAAACGTGACCCGGGTCTGCTCTATCTTCACGTCGCGCCGGCGGAATCGATGGTGGCGGCGGGGTTCTGGCACCCGGAGCTTGAGCTTTTGCGGCGGTTGCGACAAGCCATCCTCGATGACCCCGAGCCGTTCCTCGCTGTCGCCGACGGCTTGGCTGCGGCGGGCAGCCCGCTCTCCAGCGACGAGCAGCTGAGCCGCCCGCCGCGCGGTTTTGAGGCGGCGAAGGGCACCAAAGTGGCCGGGTATGTCGGCTGGAAATCGTTTACCGCCCACGCCCCTTTGAGCGAGGAAGAAATGCAGTCGCCGGCCTTGGTCGACCGCATCGTCGAGTTCGCCCGCACGGCCCTGCCGCTGCTCGAATGGGGCTGGGCCGTGGTCGATGGCGAGACGCCGATGGCGGTGCCGATCCATGCCCCGTCCCGGCCGCGGCCGAAACCCGACTTCTGACAAATGTGCCCCAGCCGCCCGGAGGCAAAACAGAGAAAGCCTTGTCGAGCTTACAGTCGAGCGGATCGGCGCGCGCGGTGATGGTATTGCGCAATACCGGGGTGAGCCGGTCTTCGTGCCCTTCACGGTCCCTGGCGATCGCGTCCGCGCTCGGCTCGGGGCCCGCCGCCATGGCGGGCGGGAAGGCTTCGTCGTCGACCGAACTCGCCTCCGGGCCGGGGCGCACCAGTCCGCGCTGCCGGCATTTCCGGACGTGCGGCGGTTGTGCGCTGCAGCACCTGGACGACGCAGCATACCGGCGGGTCAAGCTCGAACCGGCGCTCTTTCTGCTGATCGGCAGGCTGCGGCAGTCCGCCCACGAGGTTGTCCAGGCGGGCGGATCGGCGGAGGCGACGCTAACCCGTACCGACAGCGGGATCGATCTGCTGATCGAGGCAGCGGAGCGGCGGGACCTCGGCGTGTGTGAGGTGCTCGCGCGGTTCGCCGAGGATTGCGATCTCGCCCGCATCGTCTGGCGCTCTGGCCCCCGACGAGATCGTCGTTGTCGAGCGCCGGGTGGTTCGGGTGTTGCGGTCCGGAGTCGCCGTGCCTTTCCGGCCCGGGGCTTTTCTGCAGGCGAGTCCGTCGGCCGAGATGATCCTCGTCGAGGAGATCCTCTCAGGTGTCGGTCCCGGCCGCCCGGCGCTGGATCTGTTCGCCGGGCTCGGGACCTTTACCTTCGCCTTGGCGCGTGGTGGTCTGGTCCATGCTGTCGAGGGCGACGTGCGCACCGCTGCTGCGCTCGCCCGCGCCGCGGCAGACGAGCCGAAGGTTACCGTCGAGCGCCGCGACTTGGCCCGCAACCCGGTTGCGGCGAGCGGGCTCGCCCGCTATGCGGCCGCGGTCTTCGATCCGCCGCGCGCCGGCGCCAGCCCGCAGGCGGCAGCGATCACAGTCTCGGCGATAGAAACAGTCGTCGCGATATCCTGCAACCCGGCCACCTTCGCGCGCGACGCCGCCAGGCTGGTCGGCGGCTACCGCCTCGAGCGCGTGACGCCGGTCCATCAGTTCGTGTGGACCCCGCATCTCGAGCTCGCCAGGGTATTCCGGCGATGATCGTCGGCGGGAGACGGGGAAACGGAGGGGGCGGGATTCGAACCCGCGAGACGATTCATCACCGTCTACACACTTTCCAGGCGTGCGCCTTCAACCGCTCGGCCACCCCTCCAATGGCCTGCCCAGACTAGCGAAGCGGGCAAGGGCACGCAATAAAGCGGCGTCAAAACATACCCAGCGAGCTCTTGCCTTTGGGCGGCGGGAAGGCGCGGTCGACCGCGGTCAGATCCTCTGCCGTCAGCTGCACGTCGAGGGCGCGGCGGTTTTCGCGCACATGCTCCAGTCGCGACGCCTTGGGGATCACGATCGTGTTCTCCTGCCGCAACAGCCAGGCGAGGGCAATTTGCGCCGGCGTTGCCCCCTTGCGGCGGGCGATCTCGGCGAGCGCAGGGTTGCCGAGCATGCCGCCCGACCCGAGCGGCGTGTAGGCCATGATCGCGACCTGGTGCTCGCGGCACCACGGCACGAGGTCCCATTCGGGGCCGCGACGCGCGAGGTTGTAGAGCACCTGATCGGCCGCGACTGTGTCACCGCCTTTCAGCGCCAGCCATTCCGCCATGTCCGCGCGGTCGAAATTGCTGACCCCGTGGTGCCGGATCTTGCCGTCACGCTGGAGCCGCAGAAAGCCCTCCAAGGTCTCGGCGAGCGGGATCGAACCGCGCCAATGCAGCAGGTAAAGATCGATCCGGTCGGTGGCCAGCCGCTTGAGGCTGCGCTCGCAAGCGGCAACGACGCCGGTGCGCGAGGCATTGTGCGGATAGACCTTGCTCACGATGAAGAGGCTGTCGCGCCGGGTGGTGGCGGCGCGGGCGACGACCTCTTCGGCGCCCCCGCTGCCATACATCTCGGCCGTATCGATCAGGGTCATGCCGAGATCGATGCCGAGCCTCAACGCCGCGGCTTCGTCGGCGGCATGGCGCCGGTTCTCGCCCATGTGCCAGGTCCCCTGCCCCAGCGCCGGCACCCGGTCGCCATCGCGCAACGTCACATATCGCAGCTGATCGCTCATCTCCGATCTCCCATGGTTTCGCCGCGGCGCAAGAACAGCAGGCGAGCGGCGCCGTATCTCCGCTCGTCGAGAAGGAAAAACCCGGCCGGCGGCGTCAGTTCCTCGCGCGCCGCAAGCTCTATGACAGCGAGCGCTTGCGGCATCAGCCAACCGGCCGCCTCAAGCGCGCCCAGCGCGGCGGCGGCGAGGCCGCTGCGGTAAGGCGGGTCGAGAAACACCAGCGCGCATGCCAAAGGCGCGCGCGGCGGGCGGGTGGCGTCACCGGGAACGACCCGAGAGTGGGAATCTTCGCCGAGTGCTGCGATGTTTTGCCGAAGAGTCGCGAGAGCCTCGGGGTCCCGTTCAATGAACGCGGCCTCGGCAGCACCGCGCGACAATGCCTCAAGACCCAGCGCGCCGGTCCCGGCAAAGGCGTCGAGCACCGCCGCCCCGGCGAACGGGATGCCTTCCGCCGCCAGTTGCCCGTGGGACAGGATGTTGAACAGCGCCTCGCGGGCACGGTCGCTGGTCGGCCTTACCGTCTCGCCGAGCGGCGCGAGCAGCCGACGGCCGCGATGTCTACCGGCGACGATCCGCATGCGCCGGCACCGCGCGAGGGTCGCCCAGCTGCTCCGCGAGCACCTTCTTCGACACCTCGTCGACCTCGCCGCGCCCGAGATTGCCGAGCTGAAACGGCCCGTAGGAGAGGCGGATCAGCCGGGTCACTTGAAGACCGAGATGCTCCAGCACCCGACGGACCTCGCGGTTCTTCCCTTCGCGTAATGCCATTGCGATCCAGGCGTTGCTGCCCTGCTGTCGTACCTGGGCTGCGCGGATCGGGCCATAGACGGCGCCATCGACCGTGATCCCCTTTTCGAGTGCGGCGAGCCGCTCCGGCTCGACCTCGCCATGGACGCGCACTTTGTAGCGCCGCAGCCAGCCGGTCGACGGCAATTCGAGCCGCCGCGCCAGCGCGCCGTCATTGGTCAGCAGCAGGAGCCCTTCGGAATTCAGATCCAGCCGGCCGACCGAAATCAGGCGTGGCAGGTCCTTCGGCAGCGCATCGAACACGGTGGGCCGGCCCTTCTCGTCGCGATGCGAAGTGACTAGTCCTGCCGGCTTGTGATAACGCCACACGCGCGGGCGGTCAGCTGCCGGAAGGGGCTTGCCATCGACCCGGATGTCGTTGGCGGCGGTAACGGTTACCGCGGGCGTCCCCAGCACCCGGCCGTCGACCGAGACCCGCCCGTCGGCAATCCAGCGCTCGGCGTCGCGACGCGAGCACACCCCGGCGCGCGCCAGCACTTTTGCAATACGTTCCGCGCGTTCGCCCGCGGTAGCATCGAGAGGATCGGCACTCACTGCGCGGCTCAAAATGGTTTAGCCATTATCCCCATAAAAGGGGGTGCGGAGGAATATCGAATGACAGAAATTCATTCGTAGAATGAGCATCGTTCATTGCAAGTTTCTTTCCCGACTTTGTCTGTCACAGTCGAGAGAAAATATTGCTGGTCTCTCTCGCGAGGCGTAGGCTTCGCTCTGCACCATTAAAAGTGCCGGTGGACCACTGGCCCAGTGGGAACGGCCCGCCGCGACGGCCCCAGGCTCATCCGGAGCGGGGCAACGAGGAGAACGCATCATGGCATATGACCTGCTCATCAACAACGGACGCGTCGTGGACGGCTCGGGGGAGCCGGCATTCCAAGCCGATGTGGCGGTGCATCAAGGGAAAATCGTCGGGGTTGGCAAATATAAAGGTGCCGCGGCCGAGCGCGTCATCGACGCCGACGGGCGCGTCGTCGCCCCAGGGTTCATCGATCACCATACCCACTTCGATCCGCAGGCGGTCTGGGACCCCTATTGCGGTTCGTGGGTGCACAACGGCCACACCACGGTCATCGTTGGCCAGTGCGGCCAGGTCATCGCCCCGGTTCGGCCGGGCGACGGCGAGTGGTATCTCGAATTCTTCTCCGACGCGGAACAGATCCCGCTACCGGTGTTGAAGGCCGGGGTCGACGTAACCTGGGAATTGGTCGGCGACTATCTGAATGCGCTCGGCAAGAAGCGCGGCATCAACGTCGGGACGTTGGTCGGCCATTCGGGCATCCGCCGCTACGTCATGGGCGATGCGGCCGCCGAGCGCGAGGCGACGCCCGAGGAAATGGCTGCAATGCAGCGCCTGATCCGCGATGCGATGCATGACGGCGCGCTCGGCTTTTCGACCGCGCCCAAGGATCGCGGCGATCCCGCCGGGGTGCCCGATGACGCCGAACGCTGGGCACTCGCCAGCGTGCTTGGCGAACTCGGCACCGGCGTCTTCCAGGTCGCCGGCGGCGCGCCGGGCGGCACCAAGGCGACACGCGCGGTCGCCCGCGAGTTGGCGGCGCGTACCGGCCGGCCGTCGATCTACAACTTGATGTCGGATCCGATCGGCAACCCCGACGAATGGGTCGAGCACTTGAAGTGGCTCGAGGACGGGTTCAAGAGCGGCGCCCGCTGCTACGGCTCGTGCCTGTCGACCGTCGCCGGCGCGATCTTTGATCTCCAACGCGGGCTCAATGTGCCGCAGGACGAGGACATCACCCATCCCGAGGGCTTCTTCCGCGGCATGCCGACCTGGGACAAGGTCATGGCCCTGCCCTATGAGGAGCGCATGCGCGCCTTCCGCGACCCGGAAATCCGCCGGGCAATGTCCGCCGAGGCGGTCGAAGGCACGGTGGCGCAGCAGGGCGGGATGACCGATCGGCGGGGCCGCGCGCGCGGCCTGTTCAACCGGCGCTGGGACCTCGTCGAGGTGTTCATGACGACGAAGGGGCAGAACCGGCATCTCGAAGGCAAGAGCGTCGAGCAGATCGCCCAGGAGCAGAACAAGGGCATCATGGACGCCTTCCTCGACCTGTCGCTCGATGAGGATTTGCAGACCTGCTTCCAGGCGATCGACCGCAACCACGATCCGAAAGTGCAGAAGCACATCCTCGGATCGCAATACACCGTCATCGGCACCAGCGACGGCGGCGGCCGGCCGCACACCGCCGACCGGCACGAGACCAGCACAAATCTGCTGGGCCATTGGGTACGCGAAGAGCAAGTGATGACGCTCGAAGAGGCCGTCTATCGGCTCACCGGTAAGACCGCGCTGATGCACGACATTACCGATCGCGGCTTCATCGCCGCCGGGAAGGTCGCCGACATCACGATCTTCGATCCCGATACGATCGCATCGAAGCCGCGCGAGCCGGTCGCGTCGCTGCCGGCGGGCGGCGTGCAGGTCAGGCGCGACGCGGTCGGCATCGACCACGTGATCGTTAACGGCGCCGTCCTGCTGGAAGGTGGCAAGCTCACCGATGCTCTGCCGGGTCAAATCATCCGAGGCCCGCTCTACCAAGCTTAGGGCACCGATGGCCGGGCTAGTGCAGGCTAGTCCCGGCCATCCGCGCCGCCGTACATCCGGGAGCGGCGCTCTAAACGCCGGCGGCCGGACCGAGTCAGGCCACCAGGGATGCGGCGGCGGTCTTGCGAAGCGGGCGTCTGCACCGTAAGTATTACCGTGATACCTCACGCAGGGCTGCGGGTGCTGCTGGCCGTCTATCCGAGCGGGCGCCCGTTCCGGTGTCGGCGCTTTCAAGCGCCGACTTCTCCTGCGGCGGCTCAACCGGAAACAAGGAACCACTATGGCAATACCAACTGCGTCCATGCGCCAACTGCTCGAAGCTGGCGTGCACTTCGGCCATCACACCCGCCGGTGGAACCCCAAGATGGCGCCGTACATTTTCGGCGTCCGCAACGGGATCCACGTCATCGACCTCGAGCAGACCGAGCCGATGCTGCACCAGGGGCTGCAGGCAGTCCGTGATGTCGTGGCCGGCGGCGGCCGCGTTCTGCTAGTCGGCACCAAGCGCCAGGCGCAGGAGCCGGTTGCCGATGCCGCCAAGCGGTGCGGTCAATATTACGTGAATTACCGCTGGCTCGGCGGCATGCTGACCAATTTCAAGACTATTTCCCAATCGATCAAGCGGCTGCGCGAACTCGAGGAACGGATCACCCAGGAGCAGACCGGATTGACCAAGCGCGAGCTCTTGGAGCTGACCCGCGACCGCGACAAGCTCGAACGGGCGCTAGGCGGCATCAAGGAGATGGGCGGGCTGCCCGACATCCTGTTCGTGATCGACACCAACAAGGAAGCAATCGCGGTTGCCGAGGCCAATACCCTGCGCATTCCGGTTGTCGCTATTCTCGATTCGAACTCCTCACCGGACGGCATCGCCTATCCGATCCCCGGGAACGACGATGCAATGCGGGCGATTCACCTCTACTGCGATCTCGTCGCCGGGTCGGTTCTCGATGGGCTGCAGGCCGAGCTCGCGGCCTCCGGGGTCGATATTGGCGCGCGGCCGGATCTCGCCGAACGGGCTTTTGTCGCGGAGGCTCCGGAGGAACTGCCCGAGGAAGCCGTGGCCGACGGTCTCCAACGCGCATCGCAAGACGAGACGGCTGCGGCTGAGGCGAATTAGGATTTCCTTTCCCGAACAACAGGGTTTTACGCGAGGGTCAATATTATGGCCGAGGTAACGGCGGTGCTGGTCAAGGAGTTGCGCGAGAAGACTGGCGCCGGGATGATGGATTGCAAAAGGGCGCTCGACGATAGCGCCGGCGACATCGAAGCGGCCGTCGATTGGCTGCGAAAGAAGGGGTTGTCCGCGGCCGCAAAAAAGGCGGGGCGGGTGGCGGCCGAGGGCTTGATCGGCGTGGCGACCCGCGGCCCTGTGGGTGCTGTGGTCGAGGTCAATTCGGAAACCGATTTCGTGGCGCGCAACCAGGCCTTTCAAAGCTTTGTCCGGAGCGTGAGCGAATTGGCGCTCGATGGCGATGGGGAGTTCGAGTCGCTGAAAGAAGCCGATTTCCCGGGAACGGGTCGGACCGTCGAGGAGGAGCTGACACATCTGATCTCGACAATCGGCGAGAATCTGGTGTTGCGCCGGGTCGAGCGGCTATCCACCAAGCAGGGGTGTGTTTTCTCTTATGTCCACAACGCTCTCGCGCCGGGCCTCGGTAAGATCGGTGTCATCGTAACCCTCGCCTCGAGCGCCCCCGCCGACCAACTGGCAGGCCTTGGAAAGCAGCTGGCGATGCATATTGCCGCAGCGAACCCGCTCTATCTCGATATCGCCTCGGTACCGCAGACCGCGCTCGACCGCGAACGCGACGTGTTGCGGGAACAGGCGCGCGCCACCGGCAAACCCGACTCGGTCGTCGACAGAATGGTCGAAGGGCGGCTGCGCAAATTTTACGAGGAGTTCGTTCTCCTCGAGCAAATATTTGTCGTCGATCAGGAGACCAAGATCTCGAAAGTCGTTGAGCAGGCCAGCAAAACCGCGGGCGTGTCGATTAGCGTTACCAGCTTTGCGCGTTTCGCGCTCGGCGAAGGCATCGAGCGGCAACGCACGGATTTCGCGGCCGAGGTCGCCGCGCAGTTGAAGAATTGAGGAGGACCGCCCGAAGCTGAAAGGTGCAACGGTAGGTCGATTTGGTGTTATCTTGGCCTGCCGGCGAGAGCGCTCGGTTAGTCGGGTGAGCGTAGGCCTCATGTCAGCCGATCTCAAATACCGCCGCGTTCTCTTGAAGCTATCCGGCGAAGCGTTGATGGGCGGGCGCGAATACGGCCTCGATCCCGAGATGGTCGGACGCATCGCAGGCGAGATTCAATCGGTGCATGCACTCGGGGTCGAAATCTGCATGGTGATCGGTGGAGGCAACATCTTTCGCGGCGTGTCAGGTTCCGCGGTCGGCATGGAGCGCGCATCGGCCGACTACATGGGCATGCTCGCGACGGTAATTAACTCGCTGGCCATGCAGAACGAGCTGGAGCGCTGCGGAGTGACCACCCGCGTCCAGTCGGCGATCTCGATGCAAGCGATTTGCGAACCATATATCCGCCGGCGGGCGATGCGGCACCTCGAGAAGGATCGTGTCGTAATTTTCGCCGCCGGGACCGGCAACCCATTTTTTACGACGGATACGGCGGCGGCTCTCAGGGCCTCCGAAATGGGTTGCGACGCGCTCCTTAAGGCTACCAAGGTGGACGGCGTTTACGATGCGGACCCTGAGCGTGAGCCGCGCGCCAGGCGCTTTGAAAGACTCGACTATCTGGAGGTCCTGTCCCGCGATCTGCGGGTGATGGACGCCTCGGCGATTTCGCTGGCGCGCGAGAACCACATTCCTATTTTGGTGTTCTCAATCTTCGAAAATGGCGGGTTTGCAGAAGTTCTGAGGGGGCGCGGACGGTACACGATCATCAACGGACAAAACTGAACACGGGACAAGGGCATGCCGGAAGACACATTTCTGAAGGACCTCCGACGCCGGATGGACGGCGCCATAGAGGTTTTGCGCAAAGAATTCGGGGGATTGAGGACCGGGCGGGCTTCGGCGAGCTTGCTGGAGCCGGTCACCGTCAGCGCCTATGGCGGAACCGTGCCGCTCAACCAGCTGGCCAATGTCAGCGTTCCGGAGCCGCGGATGATCACGGTGCAAGTATGGGACCGCACCATGGTAAAGGCGGTCGACAAGGCGATCCGGGAAGCAGGGCTGGGGCTCAATCCGCAAACCGAGGGCCAGGTCATCCGGGTTCCGATTCCGGATCTGAACGAGGAGCGGCGGCACGAGCTGACGCGGGTGACGGCGAAATACGCCGAGCAGGCGCGCGTATCGGTCCGCAATATCCGCCGCGACGGTGTCGAACTGCTCAGGCGCCGCGAAAAGGACGCCGAGATCTCGCAAGACGAGCAACGCAAGCTGCAACAGGGGGTGCAGCATCTGACCGACGAGTACGTCGAGCGCATCGACGAGGCCCTGGCGCAGAAGGATAGAGAGATCCTTCAGGTCTGATGAGCGCCGCCGCCGGGCCGCGGCCGGTGCCGCGGCATATCGCGATCATCATGGACGGCAACGGTCGCTGGGCCAAGGCTCGCGGCCTGCCGAGGATCGCCGGCCATCGGCGGGGCGCCGAAGCGGCCCGACGCGCCGTCATCGCCGCCGCCGAGCTTGGGGTTCGCTACCTAACATTGTTTGGCTTCTCCTCGGAGAATTGGAAGCGACCGTCGTCGGAAATCCAGGATCTGATGGGGCTGCTCCGCTATTACCTGCGTGGCGAGATTGCCGAATTGCACCGCAACGGCGTTCGTCTGAAGGTGATTGGCGACCTCGGCACACTCGACCCCGACATTATAAGCCTGATCGGGCATGCCGAAACGATGACCCTCAACAACAGCCGGATCATCTTGACGATCGCATTGTCCTATGGCGGGCGCGCCGAGATCGTCACCGCAGTTCGAGCGATTGCGCGGCAGGTGATGGAGGGGAGTCTTGCTGCCGATGTTGTTGACGAGGAGTGTTTCGCTCGTCACCTGTTTACTGCGGAAATTCCCGATCCGGATCTGCTGATCCGGACGAGCGGCGAGCAGCGCATCAGCAATTTTCTGCTTTGGCAGAGCGCCTATTCCGAACTCGTGTTTACTAAGACGCTGTGGCCCGATTTTTCAAAAAGCGATCTGCAGCAGGCGATCGATGAATTCTGCGGCCGCGAACGCCGCTACGGTGCCTCTGTTGGATCGCGCTGACCGCTCATTACGGGGCACGGGCGCCGCCCGCGAACCCGTAACCACGAATCAAGCTTCTTCGGCAAGATCCAACATAAATCCGCTTTGGCTGCGGATCTTTTCGGCACTCGTGCTGGCGCCTCTTCCGGTCGCCGCGATATGGTTCGGCTGGCCCTGGCTTCCTCTGCTGACCGGCCTGGCCGCTGCGGTAATGGCATGGGAATGGGCGCGGCTATGCCGCGGGGGTCGCTTTGGCAAGACCGGGATCTTGCTGGTCGCGGTCGTTCTGGCGGCGGTTGCGGCCGCCGCGCTCGCCTCTCCCGGGCTGGCGTTCGGGATCCCCCCGCTGGGCGCGGGTTTGGTGTTGTGGGCGGCGCGCCGTGCGCGGGATGCCGAGCCCCGATGGACGGCTTTCGGCGCGCTTTGGGTTGCGCTGTCTTGCGTTTGTTTCTTATGGCTGGCGGGCGATGGTCTGGCCAGTCGGACCACCTTGCTATGGCTGCTGGCCATCGTCTGGGCGACCGATATCGGCGCCTACGCCATAGGCCGGACCTTTGGTGGGCCACGATTGGCACCCCGCTGGAGCCCGCGAAAGACCTGGGCCGGGCTGGCCGGCGGCACGGCCTGCGCGTCTTTGGTTGGGTGGGCCACCGCGGCATGGCTCGGAACCTCCCCAACTGTGCCACTGGTTGTCGTCAGCGCGGGCCTTGCGATTGTCGGGCAGTTCGGCGATCTTGCCGAATCCGTGGCGAAGCGCAGGTTCGGCGTGAAAGATTCGAGCGGGCTGATACCCGGGCATGGCGGGCTCCTCGACAGGCTCGATGGACTGCTCGCGGTTATCCCGGTGGTGGCCCTCCTGACCTTGATTGGCGGCCGCAGCCTGCTGGCGTGGCAATGAACTCGCCCGCCCCCCCCGGCTACCGCAACGGTGGAATCCGACGAGTCACGATTCTCGGGTCGACCGGCTCCATCGGCCAAAGCACGGTGGATTTGCTATTGCGTAATCCGGATGGCTTTGAAGTCGAGGCGCTCACCGCGAACCGAAACCCGGAGCGTCTCGCCGAGCAGGCGCGTGCTCTGCGGGCGCGCTTCGCCGCGATCGCCGACCCTGACCACTACGCGGCTTTGAAAGAGGCGCTCGGGGGAACCGGAATCGAGGCGGCCTGCGGCGCCGAAGCGCTTAACGAAGCGGCGCTGCGTCCGGCGGAATGGGTAATGGCGGGTATCGTCGGGGCCGCCGGGCTGGCGCCGACCTTGGCCGCAATCCGACGGGGGGCCATCGTCGCCTTCGCAAACAAGGAGGTGCTGGTATGCGCCGGCAGGCTCGTCATGCAGGAGGTCACCCGGTGCGGCGCCACCCTGCTGCCGGTGGACAGCGAGCATAATGCGATCTGGCAATGTTTCGATCTCGACCGTGTCGATACGATCGAACGGATCATTCTGACGGCGAGCGGCGGGCCGTTCCGCGAGCGGGCTTATGAGGAAATGCGCGCCGTCACGCCACAAGAGGCGGTCGCCCACCCGAATTGGAGCATGGGGGCCAAGATCTCGGTGGATTCGGCGACGATGATGAACAAAGGACTGGAGCTGATCGAGGCTCATCACCTCTTTCAGCTGCCGCTGGAGCGGGTCGACATCGTCGTTCATCCCCAATCGATCGTCCACGGTGCAGTCGTTTATCGCGACGGCTCGGTGCTGGCCCAACTCGGCTCGCCCGATATGAGGACGCCGATCGCTTACGCACTGGCCTGGCCCGACCGCATTGAAACTCCAGCCAAGCGGCTCGATTTGGCAGCCATTGGGCGCCTCACTTTCGAGCCCCCCGATGAGCACCGTTTCCCGGCTTTGCGTGTCGCCCGCGAGGCGCTTCTCTGCGGCGGCGGCTGCCCGACCGTGCTCAACGCGGCCAACGAGACCGCGGTCCACGCCTTCCTCGAAGGTCGCATCGGTTTTCTCGATATCGTCGAGACCGTTGAGCGCACGCTGGAGGCAATCCCGGAAGGCGCGCTTGAATCGCTTGACGATGTCTACAATTTCGACAGGACGGCGCGCGAAATCGCCGCCAGTTTTTCTAGCCTGCGTAATTCTACGCCGGCGACCGCTTGAACGGATTTGTCATGGTCGAATTTCTCAAAGGCTTAACCCAGCTCCACAACCTGTTCTATTCCGTGCTGTGGTTCGTGGTGATCCTTACGGTGCTCGTGTTTGTCCACGAGTTCGGCCACTACATAATCGCGCGCTGGAATCGGGTGCGGATCGAAGTGTTTTCGATCGGTTTTGGACCTGAGCTGTTTGGCTGGTGGGATCGCGCGGGGACGCGCTGGAAATTTAGCGCGATCCCACTCGGCGGCTACGTAAAGATGTTCGGCGACAGCGACGCCACCTCGGGCCTGCCGGCCCCTGGACTTTCGCGCCTCAGCGAGGTCGAGAGAGGCGTCTCTTTTCACTACAAGCGGCTGGGTCAGCGCGCTGCGATCGTCGCCGCAGGGCCGGCGGCGAATTTCATCTTTGCCATCGTAGCCCTGGCAGTTTTGTTCATGACCTACGGCCAGCCTTTTACGCCGGCCGAGGTTGGGCAGGTTCAGCCGGGGAGTGCTGCTGAGCAGGGTGGGATACACCCGGGCGACGTCATTCTCCAGATAGATGGTCGGACCGTTCATCGCTTCGAGGACGTGCAGCAGGCGGTACGCCTCAATCCGAATGTGCCGATGACGATCGTCGTGCGGCGCGACGGCCAGGAGCAGACCTTGCATGTGACGCCGAACCGGACGGAGCTTACCGACCGGTTCGGCAATCACTATGAGATCGGTCTGCTGGGCATCGCGCGAAGCGGGATGGAGTATGTCAAGCGCGATCCCGCCACCGCGATTGAGCAGGCCGGGGCAGAGACCTGGAACCTGACGGCCGGCACCCTACAGGCGATGTGGCAGATCATCATAGGGACGCGCGCTACTGACGAACTCGGAGGGCCGCTGCGCATTGCGCAGATGTCGGGAGAGGTTGCTCAAGGCGGTGTTGTCGCGGTGCTGTGGTTTATGGCTGTTCTGTCGGTCAATCTAGGGCTGATCAACCTGTTTCCGGTCCCGATCCTTGACGGGGGGCATCTTCTATTCTACGCGGCGGAGGCGCTTCGTGGAAAGCCATTAGGCCAGCGGGCTCAGGAATACGGATTTCGCATCGGCTTGGCCCTGGTGCTGACATTAATGGTGTTTGCCACCTGGAACGATCTCGTCCATCTTGGCATCGGAAATCTGTTCAAGGCCTTGTGATGTAACGCGATCATCGATCAGGGGATCGATCTCGAGCCGCGGTGGGGGTGAGTTGCGTCGTATTGGTTGGGCTGCCATGTTGGCGGCGGTATTCGGCGCTGCTCTCGCGGCGACAATGGCTTTGCTCGCGCCGGCTATTGCCCAGCCGGTTCGCGGCCCATCGCTCGCTCAGATGGGCGGCACTGTTACAGACATTCGGATCGAAGGTGCGCAGCGGATCGAGCCGGAAACGATCCGGTCATATATGCTGATCCAGCCGGGCGAAGCCTGGGACGACGAGTTGGTGGACAGATCGCTGAAGGCGCTATTCGCGACCGGTCTTTTCGCCGACGTAAATCTGAGCCGAGTGGGCAATACCCTAGTCGTCAAGGTGGTGGAAAACCCGATCATCAACCGCATCGCGTTTGAGGGAAACAGCAAGATCGACGAGAAGGATTTAAACGCCGAGATCCAGCTGCGCCCCCGCGTCGTCTACACCCGCACTCGTGTGCAAAACGATGTGAAGCGGATCCTCGATCTATATCGTCGGCACGGCCGGTTTGGTGCAACGGTCGAGCCAAAGCTGATCCAGCTCTCGGAAAACCGGGTCGATCTCGTCTTCGAGATCAACGAGGGCGAATTCACCGGCGTGCGCAGCATAAATTTCGTCGGCAACCATCAGTATAGCGACGGCAAGCTGCGCGGCCTCATTCAGACAAAGGAAAGCCGATGGTATCGTTTCCTTAGCAGCGACGACACCTATGACCCCGATAGACTGACGTATGACCGGGAGTTATTGCGCAGATTTTACCTGACCGAGGGATATGCCGATTTCCGAGTGGTCTCGGCGGTTGCCGAACTGACACCCGACCGCAATGGGTTCATCATTACTTTTACCCTCGACGAAGGCGAGCGGTACCGCTTCGGCAAAATCGACGTCAACATCAAGATCAAGGACCTGCCCGCCGAAGCGGTGTTGCCGCTTCTGACCGTTCACACCGGCGACTGGTACGATGCCGAAGCTGTCGAAAAATCGATTTCCGTGCTGACGGATGCCCTCGGCAACCGCGGTTATGCCTTTGTCGAAGTCAAGCCGAACGTCACCAGGAATAGGGAAGAGCATACTGTCGACATTACCTTCGATGTCCAGGAGGGCCCGCAAGTCTATGTCGAGCGGGTCGACATCGTCGGCAATGTTCGTACTCTTGACAAAGTGATTCGTCGCGAATTTCAGCTGGTCGAGGGAGACGCGTTCAACAGCACCAAGATGCAGCGCTCGCAGCAGCGGATAAAGAACCTTGGTTTCTTCAAGAAGGTGGAGGTCACCAACAGCCCGGGATCGGCGCCCGACAAAACCGTGGTCACGGCCGAGGTCGAGGAGCAATCGACGGGCGAGCTGTCCTTGGGCATCGGCTTCTCGACCACCGACGGTCCACTCGCCGACGTCAATATCCGCGAGCGGAATTTTCTCGGGCGGGGTCAGGATTTGCGGATCGGCACGGTGGTTTCGCTGCGTTCGCAACAGGTTGATCTGAGCTTCACCGAGCCTTACTTCCTCGATCGCAACATCGCCGCGGGCTTCGACTTGTTCGAAATCAAGACTAGCCCAACGGCGAACTTCTTTAGTGGCGTGACCCCTCCTTACCAGCAATTCTCTTACGGTGGCGCGCTCCGCACCGGTTATCAGATCACCGAGAATTTGCGACAGACGCTGAAATACACCGCGCGATCCGACAATATTACCGACCTGCAGTCCAACACGTCCCTGTTCATTGTACTTCAGTCGGGTCAGCACGTAACCTCCGAAATCGGCCAGGTTCTGCTCTACGACCGTCGCGACGATCGGCTGGATCCGAGCGGCGGCTATTACGCCTCTCTGGGCAATGACTTCGCTGGGGTCGGGTTCGGGGTCGATTACGTACGCAACAAAGTAACTGCCGGCTACTATTACTCTGTATTTCCCGAATGGGTGCTGAGCGTCACCGGTGAGGCCGGCTATATATTTGGTTGGGATGCCCAAAACGTTCTCATTCAGGATCGGTTCTTTGTCGGCGGCGACAATTTGCGCGGTTTCCAGAGCGCCGGCATCGGGCCTCGCGAACTCGGTGAGTGGCGATGCTCTTGGTGGCCAAAAGTATTATCTCGGTTCGGTGACCTTAGGAGTACCGCTAGGCCTGCCCAAGGAATTTGGAATAAGCGGACGGGTTTTTACCGATTTTGGGACGCTCTACCAACTCGAGCCGACGAATATCGTGCTTACTCCCACCCAATTGCTTTCAACGGGCGGGATCCAGCCGATGGTGCAGCAGTCGCCGGCGATCCGCGCCAGCGCCGGTGTTGGCGTCTCGTGGAAATCTCCGGTCGGTCCAATCCGGCTCGATGTCGCCTATCCGATAAAAAAGGAACCGTTCGACAAGACCCAGTTGTTTCGGGTCAGCTTCGGCACGAGGTTTTGATGCTGGTTCGGTGTCTCAGATTTCACACGCTCCTTCTAATAGCTTTCCTGTCGGGCCTGGCGGGCAGCGGCTTGGCGCAAGCCCCACCAGCACCCCCCGCTCCCGCACCTGCGCCGCCACCCCCGGCTTCCGCACCGCCAGCCGCCGCCCCGATGCCGCTGACAGTTCTGGTGGTCGACGTGCAGGCGCTTTTGCAAAATTCCAAGGCGGCAAAGATGGTGCGCGGCCAGATCGAGCAGAAGCGCAACGAATACACCAAGGAAATCTCTCACCAGGAGGAGACGCTGCGCGCCGAACGCGATTCATTGCAGCGGCAGCAGGCATCGATGTCGGCGGACGCGCTCAACCAAAAAGGGCGTGAATTCCAACAGAAGGTAAACGACCTCGAACGCAATGTTCAGGGGAAGCGTCAGGCTCTGGAGAAGTCGAATGGCGAAGCACTCTCCAAGATCCAAGAGCAGATGTTGAAAATCATTGCGGACATCGCGAAGGACCGTAAGGCAAACTTGGTGTTTCAGAGAGCGGACCTGGTGCTTTTCGACCAGAGCTTCGATGTGACGGACGAGGTGCTGCAGAAGCTGGACGAATTGATGCCTACGCTGACGGTCGATTTCGCCGTCCCCACTCCTCCTCCCGCCGCCCCGGGTCCTGCTGCCACCGCGGTGCAGCCGGCGGCGAGTGCACCGGCCAAGCCAAAGAAGAAATAAGGTGCGCTCGATGCCCGGACCGAACCGAGATGGCGGACCGACGCTTTTTTGATCGGGCCGGACCGTTTACACTCGATGTGCTGAGCGCCTCGAGTGGCGCCAGACTGTTGCGTGCGGAAGACGGCGCACGCCTCTTCAGCGATGTGGCGCCACTCGAAACTGCGGGACCGTCAGACGTCAGCTTTCTTGAAAACAGGAAGTACATAGAAGCGTTTGTCCACTCTCATGCCGGTGCCGCCTTTGTCGATGAAAAGGCCGCCGAACGAGCGCCGCCCGGCATGGCTCTCCTCGTCAGCAAGGAGCCCTATAAGGCCTATGCGCGCGCCGCCCAGGCTTTCTATCCTGCGGCCGATGTGGTTCCCCGCCGGGCGCAATCCGCGATCATCGATTCGACGGCCGCCGTGCCCGATGATTGCGACATCGGCCCGAATGTCGTCATCGAGTGTGGCGTGCGGCTCGGGCAGCGCTGCCGCGTCGGCGCAAATACGGTGATCGCCGCCGGAGTTGAGATCGGTGACGATTGCCGGATCGCAGCCAATGTGACGCTCAGCCATTGCCTGGTCGGCTCGCGCGTCGTGCTGCACCCCGGAGTGCGGATCGGCCAGGACGGGTTCGGATTTGCACCCGATCCGAAGGCGCCGATCAAAGTGCCTCAGCTCGGGCGAGTCCTCGTAGGAGACGATGTCGATATCGGCGCGAATACCACGATCGATCGGGGATCTGGCCACGATACGGTGATCGGCTCGGGGTCGATGATTGATAATCTCGTGCAGATCGGGCACAACGTGGTGCTCGGCCGCTGCTGTATCCTAGCGGGTCAGGTCGGGATCTCGGGGAGCACGAGGCTAGGTGACTTTGTGGTGGTCGGAGGGCAGGGTGGGCTCGCCGGCCATTTGCGCATCGGAAACGGAGCCCGGATTGCCGCCAAAAGCGGTCTCATGCGCGACGTGCCCGCCGGAGAGACGGTATGCGGCAGTCCCGCAGTTCCGCTGAGCGAGTTCATGAGGCAGACCGCCGTGCTGCAACGCCTTGCGAAGAAGAAAGGCGGTTCATGATCGATACGCCCAGCGCCGCGGAGCAGGGAACAGAGATCGGCATTCAGCGGATCATGGAAATGATCCCGCATCGTCACCCGTTCCTGATGATCGACAAGGTCGTCGACGTCGTCGCGAACCAGCGGGCCACGGGCGTGAAGAGCCTATCAAAGAGCGAGTATTATTTTCAGGGCCATTTCCCGGCGCGGCCAGTGATGCCGGGTGTGCTGATCATCGAGGCGATGGCCCAGACTGCTGCCGTCCTCGTCGTCCATACGTTGGGACCGGAATTGGAGGGGAAGCTCGTCTATTTCATGAGCGTCGACAACGCTCGCTTTCGACGCCCCATATTCCCCCCCACCGAGCTCGAGATCCACGTCAGCAAACAGCGCAACCGCGGGAACGTCTGGAAATTCGAGGGTCGGGCCAAAGTCGGCGCGGACGTGATGGCGGAGGCCGTGTTCGCCGCCATGATCCTGGACGATTAGACGAGCCGCCGATGCCGCAGGTTCACCCTACGGCCATTGTTGCGCCGGGGGCGATGCTCGCCGAAACCGTCGTCATCGGGCCCTATTGCATCGTCGGTGAGGATGTCTCGCTCGGCCCGCGGGTCACGCTCCGCTCGCACGTCATGGTCGACGGCCGGACGTCAATCGGCGAGGGCACGCGGCTGTTTCCATTCGCCTCGATTGGGCTCGAGCCGCAGGACCTCAAGTATCGCGGTGAAAGATCGGAGCTCCTCATCGGGCGCAACAACACGATCCGCGAATATGTCACGATTAACCCCGGAACCGAAGGCGGCGGCATGGTCACCCGGATCGGCGACGGCAGCCTTTTTATGGTCGGCGCGCATGTCGCCCACGACTGCCAGATCGGCAACCATGTCGTCATGGCCAACAACGCGACCTTAGGGGGGCACGTCGTCGTCGAGGATTACGCCGTTCTCGGAGGGCTCTGCGCCGTTCACCAACACGTGCGGATCGGCAGGCACGCGATGATCGGCGGGATGTCAGGGGTCGAGCGGGATGTCATCCCGTACGGCCAGGTGATGGGGGACCGGGCTCGACTGTGCGGGCTCAATATCATCGGGATGCAGCGCCGCGGCTTCAGCCGCGAGGATATCCAGGGCCTGCGCAACGCGTACCAGTTCCTGTTCGCCGCTGATGGGACCCTCAGTGACCGGGTAAACGAGACAGCAGAGCGTTTCGGCGGTATTGGGCCTGTCGACGACGTCATCGAATTCATTCGCGCCGATTCGAGCCGGGCCATTTGTCAGCCGAAAGGGGCGGATGGCGGATAGGCTCGGGATTGTGGCCGGAGCCGGCGCATTGCCGCGCCACCTCGTAGAATGCTGCCGCGCCGCCGGACGCGACGTTTTTGTCCTTGCTCTCGAAGGAGCGGCCGAGCCGGCGACGGTAGAGGGCGTCCCGCATGCCTGGTGCCGGCTCGGCGCCGCGGCGACCGGCCTTGCCCTGTTGCGCGAGAATCATGTGACCGAGCTGGTGCTGGCCGGCGGCATTCGGCGGCCGTCGCTGGCTGCATTGCGGCCCGACTGGCGCGCAGCCAAGCTGTTTGCGCGGATCGGCTATCGCGCGCTGGGCGATGACGGTCTTTTGTCCGCGGTGGTCAAGGAGCTCGAACAGGAGGGTTTTCGCGTGCTCGGCCCCGATCAGCTGCTCGACGGGGCGCTGGTGGCGGAGGGACCGCTCGGCCGCATCCGCCCGGACGAGCTATCGCAAGCCGACATCGAGCGCGGATTGCGCGTCGCGCGGACCCTTGGCGCGCTCGATATCGGCCAGGCCGTTATCGTCCAACAGGGGCTCGTGCTCGGCGTCGAAGCGATCGAAGGCACCGACGAGCTGCTGCGGCGCTGTGCTGCGCTGCGCTGCGAGGGTCCGGGCGGCGTGCTCGTCAAGGTCGAGAAGCCCGGGCAGGAAGCACGCGCCGACCGGCCGACTATTGGGGTGCGCACGATTCTGTTGGCGAGGGAAACCGGATTGCGCGGGATCGCCGTCGAGGCCAATGCCACGATCGTGCTTAATCGCGACGAGGTGATCCGTGCAGCCGACGAGGCCGGGCTGTTCCTGGTCGGTGTCGGCGGGTCGTGACTGCAAGCGACGCGACCTTCATCTTCATTGTTGCGGGAGAGCCGTCAGGGGATGCGCTCGGCGGCGCGCTGATTGCGGCGTTACGACAGCGCACCGGCGGGAGCCTGCGGGTTGCCGGAATCGGCGGCGAGCGCATGCGGGAACAGGGGCTCGAGAGCCTCGTCCCGCTCGGCGATCTGGCGATCATTGGAGTGGCCGAAGTTTTGCCGCGCGCCCCGGTTATCTTGCGCCGCGTGCGCGAAACGGTCGCAGCGATCCGCGCCCAGCGCCCCGATGCCGTCGTGACGATCGACAGCTCGGGGTTCGGCTGGCGGGTGGCGCACGGGCTCCGCCGCCGCGGCGAGACCTTGCCGCTCATTCATTACGTCGCCCCGATGGTCTGGGCTTGGCGGGCCGGGCGGGCCCGGCGAATGGCGCGCTGGTACGATCATCTGATGACCTTGTTGCCGTTCGAGCCTCCCTACTTCGAGAGGGTCGGGCTGTCCTGCAGCTTTGTCGGTCATCCGGTGCTGGAATGCGGCGCCGAAAAGGGCGACGGCTGGCGCTTTCGCACGATGCATGGTCTCACTCCGGACGATCTGCTGATCACGGTATTGCCTGGCAGCCGCAGCGGCGAGGTCCGGCGTTTGCTGCCGATCTTCGGCGTGGCGCTGAATCACTTACGGGATCTGGTCGGGCCTTTCCGCGTCGTCGTTCCGACTGTTGCAACCGTCGTGGCGACGGTCGCCGCTGGGGTCGCGGCATGGCCGGGAAGCGCCATTATCGTGCAGCACCCGCGAGAAAAATACGACGCCTTCTCAGCCAGCCGCGCCGCGCTCGCCGCGTCGGGATCGGTCGCGCTTGAATTGGCGTTAGCACGCCTGCCTATGGTCGTCGGCTACCGGCTCAACCCGCTGACCGAGGCATTTCTCGATCGGGTTCTGAAGGTGCGTCAGGTCAACCTCGTCAATCTGCTGCTCGGAAGGCCGCTGGTTTCCGAGCTGCTCGGACCCAACTGCACCCCGGCACGGCTTGCCGCCTCGCTCGCCGAGCTCATCGGTGACGAACTGGTTCGCGCGACGCATCGGCAGGGTTATGATGAAGCGGTCCGGCGCCTTGCCGGGGATGGCGTATCGCCGAGCCTGCGGGCCGCCGACCAGATCCTCGAACTCGTTGCCGCACGCCGGCGCGGCATTTCAGGTTCTACAACACGGAGGAGTGCACGATGACAATGACCGATGCGCCCCAGACCTCAAAACCGGTGCTGGACGCTGACAAGTCCCGGCTGTTGCATACGATGATCCGGGTGCGCGATCTCGATGCCTCGTTGAATTTCTACACCAACCAGCTCGGCATGAAACTGCTGCGCAAGCGCGACTACCCGAGCGGAAAATTCACGCTGGCCTTTGTCGGCTACGGCGACGAGACGAACAGCACCGTGCTCGAGCTGACCCACAATTGGGAGCAGGCCGAGCCATACAATCTGGGTAGTGCCTTTGGCCACTTGGCGATTGCGGTGCCGGATGTCTACAAAGCCTGCGAGCGCCTCGCCGCGGCGGGTGTCAAGGTCCCCCGCCCGGCCGGTCCGATGGCGCATGGCGGCTCGGTGATCGCCTTCATCGAAGATCCTGACGGCTATCGCATCGAACTTATCGAAAGGTCGTAGTCCGTCCATTACCTTCGCCACCCAGTCCTGCAGGCTGGGTGGCCTGCGCGGGACATGCTATTGCCAGCGCGAATTGATTGCGGCAACTTCGGAAGAAGGGCGGTGCCATTGCCGCTGCCCGACAACTAAAAAGTGCTTGGCCTCAAGGCCTCAAAATCGGAGCAGCCTAGATGCTGGAGCTGTTGGAGCGTCAGAAGAAGCTCACCGCGAACCAGTGGAAGATAGCGGGCGCCGCGACGCTCGGCGACATGCTCGATTTCTTCGACTTCTTCCTGATCGGGTTCGTTCTGGCGTTCGTGGTCAAGGAATGGCATCTGACCTATGGCCAATCGGGGGCGATCCTGCTTGCCTCGGGTGTCAGTGCGCCGTTCGGCTCGCTTCTTTATGGCTGGATGGCCGACAAGATCGGCCGCCGCCCGGCTCTGATCACCGCCGTCCTGAACGTCTCGCTCGCGACCGGCGCGATGGCGCTGACGCCGGAGGGGGGATGGATCTACCTGGTCATTTGCCGCTTTTTCGTCGGGTTCGCCGTGACCGGCTTGTATTCGGTCGATATCACCTTGATGCAGGAGTTTTCGCCTGCTCATAAACGAGGTTGGTTTACCGGACTGACCACGACCATGTTGCCCGCCGGGTCATTGCTGGCCGGGTTGCTGGGAGCGTTCGCAGCGCCCTATATCGGATGGCGCGGAATGGTCGCTGTCGGGCTGTTGCCGGCCTTTCTATGCCTCTACATTCGGGCATTCGTCCCGGAGTTGCCGCACTGGCTATTGCGCCGAGGCCGGGTGGAAGAGGCGCAGCAAGCCCTCGCCTGGGCGCTGCAAATGGACCCCGCTCAGATCACCTTGCCGGTGACGGTTCCTGCGATCGAGCACACGCGTTGGCTCGATATTTTCAAATACCCGCGAAGCATCGTGGCCGGCTGCCTGACCGGGCTGACCCAGACCGGCGGCGTCGGGCTCGCCCTCTGGCAGGTGACGCTCTTTGTCATGGTGCTTAAGATCACCGCTCCCGAGGCGTCCAAATTGGTAATCTGGCTCAGCCTGTCGGCGATTGCCGGGCGTTTCCTCTGCTCGTGGATCTCGGACGCCTGGGGCCGCCGCGCCTCAGGCATCTTCAGCTGCCTCACCGCGGCGCTCTTCATGTCGCTCGCCGGCTATCTGCACGACATCTTCCTCGGGGGGGTGTCGATGTTCTTCGTGATGATCCTCATCCAGAATTTCTTTGGCAGCGGCAACTATTCGATCGTCGGGCCTTATATGGGCGAGATGTGGCCGGCGCGGCTGCGCGGCAGCGGCATGGGCTTCGTCTATGGCGTCGGCAATCTCGGCAAGTTTATCGGCCCGGCCGGTCTGGCATTGATTGCTGGTTCGTCCAATTTTGTCAGCCCACAAGCCACTCTCGATACACTGATCCCGGGCTTCAACTATTTCGCGTTCTGGTACGTGCTCGGCGCAGCCGCGTTCTGGTTCATCGGCATGGAAACCCGCGGCCGCACCATCGACGAGATCGAACGAGAACTGAGCGGGCCCGACCGGGTCGGAGCGCAGCGGACAAGCACCGCCGCCGGCAATTGAGCGGCAGCTTGTGCGGCCAAGAGTAATCCGCCAAGATATTTTGAATTGAGAAACTTGCCGGCGCACAGCGGCAAGGCGGAACGGGAGGTTACGATGATCGAACTGTTGGAGCGACAGAAGCGGCTGACGAAAAATCAGTGGAAGCTGATTTGCACCGCTAACGTCGCCGACCTGCTCGATTTCTTCGATTTCTTTCTGATCGGATACGTTACAGCGGCGCTGACCAAGGAGTGGTCGCTGCCCTATTGGCAGGGCGGCGCGATCCTGCTGGCTTCCGGTCTCGGCGCGGTCCCGGGCGCCTTCATTTGGGGTTGGCTCGGCGATCGGATCGGCCGGCGTACGGTGTTCATGTGGTCGGCGGTCACCATATCGCTCGCCACCGGCATCATGGTCTTCACGCCGGGACCGAGTGCCGTGATCCCGGGCTGGCTGTTCCTGGTGTTCTTCCGGGTCTTTGTCGGCGTCGGTAATGCCGGCATCTTCACAATCGATCTGCCGTTGGTGCAGGAATTCATCCCCGCTTACAAGCGCGGCTGGGTCAGCGCGCTGGTCACGACCTTGTTGCCGGGCGGCGGCATGTTGGCCGGTTTGGTGGCCTCATGGCTGCTGCCTATAATCGGCTGGCGCTATCTATTCCTGGTCGGCCTGTCGCCGCTCGTACTGGTGTTCATGATCCGCTATTGGGTCCCGGAATCACCGCGCTGGCTGATCCGGGTGGGGCGCCCTGAGGAGGCGCGACGCTCGCTCGCCTGGGCACTGATGATTGATCCCAAAGAGATCGCCTTGCCGCCGGCGCTGCCGCCCACCGAACGCACACGCTGGCTCGAACTGTTCAAATATCCGCGGCTGGTCGCGGCCGGCTGCCTGACCGGCCTGACCCAGACCGGTGGGGCTTCGCTGGGTCTATGGGGGGCGACGCTGCTCGTGATCGTGCTCAATACGACCCCGGCGCATGCGGCGTTTCTGATGGTCTTTGTCGGCCTTTCGGGGATCGTCGGCCGGTTCTTTATCACTACCCTGATTGAACCGCTCGGGCGACGCGGCGCCGGAACTTTGGTCTGCGGGATGGCGGCGCTCCTGACGGTGTCCGCGGGCTATTTCCACGACGTATTTATCGGCAGTTGGTCGCTGTTCTACATATTGCTGATAACGGGAACGTTTTTCAGCAGCGCGATCTACACGGTCGTCGGACCGTATATGTCCGAAATCTGGCCGGCCCGGCTGCGCAGCAGCGGCATGGGCATGAGCTATGGGACCGGCAATCTCGGCGGCAAGGTGCTTGGGCCGGCGGGCCTGGCATTAATCATGGGTGCCGGCGACATCATCAAGCCGGCAGCGCCAAACCTCGTGATGCTAGGCCCCGCCTTTGTCTATTTCGCCTCCTGGTACATCCTCGGCATCATCGGCTTCTGGGCATTCGGCCCCGAAACCAAGGGCCGCACATTCGAGGAGATGGACAGCGCGCTTGGCCAGCCGACGATTGCCTTGGCCAGGCCTGCGGCGTAGTCCGCCGGCAACTGATCCTCACGGCCGCATCAGCGGTTCTGCGTCCAGTCCTCGCGCCACAGGAATTCGGGGCCGAGTTGGTCGAGGCTCGGGCAGCCGATCTGGGCCATGACGAGGTCGATCTCGTCGCGGAAGATGTCGAGCGCCTTTTTCACGCCAGGAAGCCCGCCGGCGACGGCGCCGTAGAGCGTCGGGCGGCCGAAGAACACGAATTGCGCGCCGAGGCACAAGGCGATGAGGATATCGGCGCCACGGCGCACGCCGCTGTCGAGCATCACGGTCACTTTGTCGCCGACCGCCGCCTTAATCGCCGGCAGAGCCTCGAGCGAGGCGGGCGCCTGGTCGAGTTGGCGGCCGCCATGGTTCGAGACGATGATCCCGTCGACCCCGATCTCCGCGGCGCGAACAGCGTCGGCCGGGTTCAGGATGCCCTTGACGACAAGGGCGCGCGGAAACAGGCGCCGATAGCGTTCGAGGTCGCGCCAGGTCTGCGCGGCAGCCGGGGTCTGTCCGCGTCCGAACGCGATGACGTCCGACGTGCTCGCCCCGTTGCCGGCGTGAGGCGCCCAATTCCCCAGGGTCGGCGCGCCGCCCAGCCGCATATATTCAAGGACCCAGGCGGGATGGGTGATGGCCTCCAACAGGATCGACGGCTTCAGCTTGAATGATTCCAGGACACCGCCGCCGCGGATTCGAGAGAAGCCGTTGCGGTAGTTTCGCTCGCGCTTCGGATGCACCGGCACATCGACGGTCAGCACCAGCGCGCCCGCGCCGCCGTCTCGCGCCCGCCCGATCAGTGCATCCGTAATGTCGGAGTCTTTGGCCGCATAAAGTTGGAACCAGACGTTGTTCGGGGCGACCCGCAGCGCTTCCTCCATCGAGGCGTTGCTGCCGCCCGACATGACGTATGGGATGTTCGCGGCCGCCGCGGCTTCGGCCAGCATCCCCTCGCCCTCCCGCCGGTACAGGCCGACCCCGCCGGTCGGTGAGATCCCGAACGGACTCGAATAGGTGTGGCCGAAAACCATCGCAGATTGGTCGCGCTTCGATACGTCGACCAGATACCGCGGCAACAGCCGATGATTGTGGAACGCAGCTTCGTTGCGCGCGAGGCCACGCTCATCCTCGACCCCGCCTTCGATGTAGTCGAAGATGATCTTTGGCAATTTGCGCTTCGCGATCCGATGCAGGTCTTCGATATTGACCGCTTGATCGAAATTCATGGCTTGCTGATCTCTCAGGGTCAGACGTTGCGCGCCCAGTCTTCGCGCCACAGAAAATCGGGACCAAGCTGATCGAGGCTCGGGCAGCCGATCTGGCCCATGACCAGGTCGATCTCGTTGACAAAGATGTCGATCGCCTTCTTGACGCCGGGCAGCCCGCCTGCCGCTGCGCCATAGAGGGTCGGGCGGCCCATGAAGCAGAAATCGGCGCCAAGGCAGAGCGCGATCAGGATATCGGCACCGCGGCGAACCCCGCTGTCGAGGAGCAGGGTCAGTTTATCGCCGACTGCCGCCTTGATTGCCGGCAGCACGTCGAGCGATCCGGGTGCCTGGTCGAGCTGGCGCCCTCCGTGATTGGACACCATGATGCCGTCGCAACCGACATCGACGGCGCGCAATGCGTCGGCCGGGCTCATAATGCCCTTTACGACGAGAGCGCGCGGGAAGAGCTTGCGGTAGCTCTCCAGATCGCGCCAGGTCTGCGTATTAAACGGACGCAACGAACTGGAGTGTTTATAGACCTCTTCGGCATTCGAACCCGGTGGTGCGTAGGGCTCCCAGTTACCCAACATCGGCGTGCCGCCGCCGCGCTTGAAATATTCGACGATCCACCCGGGATGAGTAAGCGCCTCGGCAAGGATCGAGGGTTTGAGGCTCAGCGCCTGGAACAAACCGCCGCGGATGTTGGCAAAACCGTTGCGGATGTTGCGCTCGCGCTTCGAACTAACCGGCGTATCGACCGTCAATACCAATGCGCCAAGCCCGGCATCCGCCGTGCGCCTGATCAAGTCGGTGTTGACCGCCGGATCGCGCGCTGCGTAAAGCTGATACCAATGGTTCTTCGGCGCGATCTTGGCTGCCTCCTCGATCGTGTCGTTGCTGGCGCCTGACATAATGTACGGAATATTCGCGTCGCGCGCCGCCTCGGCCAGCATCAAGTCGCCATGATAGCGGAACAGACCCGCCCCGCCGGTCGGCGAGATGCCGAATGGGCTCGCAAACGTCTGGCCGAAGATCGTCTTTGTCTGGTCGCGTTTCGAGACATCGACCAGATAACGCGGCAGCAATTTGTGCTTTTGAAAAGCCGAGGTGTTGGTTTCGAGCCCACGCTCGTCTTCCAGCCCGCCTTCGATAAAATCGAAGGCGATCTTCGGCAGCCGCCGCTTCGCCATGCGATGCAGGTCTTCGATATTTACGGCCTGATCGATCCTCATGTTCGTGTGATCTCCTCGACGCGCGGCAAAATGCGAGTGGACAACATTGCGTAATTTTGCGTTACCCGACAATCCCCTGCAGAGCGGGGCTGAGCTGTGCATGATTGACAGCTCGACCCGACGGCAGGAGGGCTGCAACAGCCGGCAGGAAACGGATGGATTACACAACGCTCGGCAACACCGGAATGAAGGTCAGCGTCGCCGGGCTCGGCTGCGGCGGGTTCAGTCAGCTGGGGCTGGCTCAGGGCAAAAGCGAGGCGGACGCTGTTGCGATAATCCGGCAGGCCGTGGAGCTCGGGGTCAATCTATTCGATACCGCCGCGGCATACGGCACCGAAGAGGTGCTCGGCAAGGCAATCAAATCGATGCCCCGCGAGGAAGTCGTGATCTGCACGAAGGCGCCGTTCAGCTTCAGCAACCCCCATTCGACGCCGGAGGGCATCGTCGCCAGCCTCGACAAGTCGCTAAGCCGGCTTGATACCGACTACATCGATGTCTATCAGCTCCACGGGGTGCCGCCGAGCGCCTATGACCACGCGCTGAACGATTTGGCTCCGGTGCTATTGAGGGAGAAGGCGAAAGGCAAGTTCCGCCATCTCGGCATCACCGAGACGGCACCGCACGATCCCGGGCACCAGGTTCTGCACCGGGCGGCGCAAGACGGGGTTTGGGAGGTGGTCATGCTCGGGTTTCACATGATGCATCAGAACGCCCGCGACCGCGTCTTTCCGCTGACCCGCGCCAACCGAGTGGGCACGTTGCTGATGTTCGCGGTGCGCAATATCTTTTCGCAACCCGAGCGTCTGCGGGCCACGATGCGCGATCTCGCCGCAACGGGTGAGGTCCCGGAATGGCTGGCCGAAGCGCCGGATCCGTTAGGCTTTTTGGTCCATGAAGGCGGCGCGAGCACGGTGCCGGATGCCGCCTATCGTTTTGTGCGCCACGAGCCCGGCGTCGATGTCGTGCTGTTCGGCACAGGAAACCCGGAGCATCTGCGGACCAATATCGCCTCGATCCTCAAGCCAGCCTTGCCCGAGGCAGACCGTCGGCAGCTCGCGACACTATTCGGCCATCTGGTCGGGGTGGGGCTGGACGCACCGCATCTCTCCCGCCCCCGCCGCTAAGCCCGCCTTCAGTTCGGGTAAACGATAGTGCGCAGCATGATGCGGCGCTCCTCGGGGTGGTAGTCGCCGGCGCCGCGGTGCATCGTCGCCCGCTCATCCCAAATCAACAGATCGCCGACCTGCCAGGAGTGGTAATAGGTGAAGCGCTCCTGCGTGGCGTGCGCGGCCAGTTCCTCGATCAGCTGCCAGGCCTCGCCGCGGCCCATCCCCTCGAAGCCGTGCGTGTGCATCGGGTTGACGAACAGGATCGGGCGGCCGGTTATCGGATGGTTGATCACCGCCGGGCGGGGCTGCTCCACATATTTCTTGTCGGTCCGGCGCATCTCCTCCTCCGGATCGTAAAGGCGCGCGCCGGCAGGGCCATCAGTGCGGCCGTGCAATCCGACGAGGCCGGAGAGGCGATCCTTCATGGCCGGCGGCAGCGCATCGTAGGCGGCACGCATATCGGCGAACATCGTGCCGCCCTTCGTCGCGGGGATCTCCAGCGCGTGCAGCATCGCAAGCAGCGGCAGTTCTTCCTCATAGGTCGAGTTGGTATGCCAGTCGGTCGCGCGCTTGACCCCGTACCAATCGACCTTGCCCTCTTCGTCAATATTGCGCAGCCAAGACACCTCAGGGTGCTCTTCGTGGCGATAACTGACCAGCGAGTGGATGCGGGGCGTCCCGAACCGGCGTCCGAAAGCGGCGATGTCGCCGGCGCCCAGTTGCTGACCGCGGAACACCAGCACCGGATGCTCGGCAAAAGCCTGACGGATCCAGTCAAAGGTGTCGTCGTCGAGCTTTGCCAGATCGACGCCGAGCGCCTCGGTGCCGAGCGCCTTGCCGAGCGGGCGCAGTTCCGGTGTAGCCATGGATCATCCTCCTTGATCGTTTGATCCTCACTCTACGCAGGCGAGCGTCCTTCGTCTAATCGACATCGCGTATCGGAGCATTGCATGAAAGCGCAGACCGACCTCTACAAGACGGCAGGCGTCGATACCGCCGCGACGCAATCCGGCCTGCACAAGATCGTCGAGCGCATCAAGGAGACCTGGCCGTCGGCGGGCGGGATCGGTGCGGTCAAGCTCGATATCGGGTATTTTGCAAACGTCATCGATATCGGCGGCATCGGTCTGGCAATTTGCACCGACGGGGTCGGGTCTAAGTCGATCATCGCGCAGATGATGCGCCGCTATGACACGATCGGCATCGATTGCGTCGCGATGAATGTCAACGATTTGCTCTGCGTCGGGGCGCGCCCGATCTCCCTGGTCGACTACATAGGGGTCGAGCAATCCGACGCTGACATGCTGGGCGGGATTGCGATTGGCCTGGCGGAGGGTGCCAAGCAAGCCGGGGTTTCGATCTCCGGCGGCGAGATCTCGCCCCTCAAGGACGTGGTGCGCGGCTTCGACCTGGTCGGAACAGCAGTCGGTATCGTGCCGCTCGACCGCATCATCACCGGCCGCGATCTCATACCCGGTGACGTCGTCATCGGGCTCGAGAGCAGCGGCATCCACAGCAACGGCTTGACCCTGGCGCGCTACGTCTTTTTCAAGCAGGGCAACTTATCGATCGATCAGGTCCTGCCCGAACTTGGCATTTCTTTGGGGGAAGAGCTCCTCCGCCCGACTTTGATTTATGTACCAGAGATGCTTGAAATAATCGACAAGGTCCCGACCGTGAAAGGCCTGATCAACATAACCGGCGATGGATTGCTAAACCTACCCCGGGTCGATGCGAAGGTGGGCTTCATGATCGACAACTTGCCACCGGTGCCCCCGATTTTCCGACTGATCCAAAGCCATGGTGGAGTCAGCAGCGCGGAAATGTACCAAGTCTACAACATGGGGGTCGGCTTTTGCGTTCTCGCCAACCAAAAGGATCGTGACGCCATCTTGTCCGTTCTGCAGCGCCATGGCCGGCGCGCGCAGGTAATTGGTCGGGTGATAGAAGACGACAGCAAGGGTGTCTATCTCCCCGCCCAAAAGCTCACCGGACACGGCAAAGAATTTCGTGAGCAGTGACAATTCGGCTTTCCCGGCAAAGTCTGCCCCTGGCGGTGAATAGCGGCCGGGATCCATGACTGCCACAGGCACCGGCCTTCGGTTGTGGCGAAGTGGAGGCGTTTATTGCGAGCCGACACGCTGCAAATCACGCAGTATCGCTAGGTTAGCCGTGCGTGCCGCGTCCACCAGACCCGTGTACGGCACATCGGCGACCGTGACGAAACCGATATGGGCGTTCTCGCCGTCCAGGGTGCGGCCGGTCAGCGGCTCGTCGAGGTACTGGAACCAGTGGGCGCCGACAAAGTCGGGGTTGTCGGCGACCCCGCGAAGGTAGCGCGCATAGGAGGGGCCGCGTTCGCTTTCTCTGCCGACCCCGACGAGCCCTTCCCAGAACAGCCCACGGTCGGCCGAGCCGAAGTGGAACTCGCCGATCAGGGCGGGCTTGCCGAGCGCATGGAACTTCGCCCATTCGGCGGGATCATCGGCGATCGAGCGTCGATAGCGATTGAAGCTCACGACATCGCACCAGCGGGCGCAGGCCTCTACCGCCTCCGCGGTCTGCCAGGCAAAACGGCTGCCGAGGTAGAGGTGGTCGGGATCGTGGCGGCGCAGGGCTTCTGCCACTATCCGGTAGTAGGTGTCGGCAAAGCGCCGGCTGAATGCCGCCAGATCTCCGATCACCGCAGGGTTGTCGAAGGCGCTGCGAGGCAACGCGAACCCGGCGGTGCCGAGATCACTCCATGAGTTTAGTGGAATGCCCCAGGCTTCGCCGAGCCGTTCCGGGGAGCGATAACGTCTCGGTCAGATACCCGATAAAGGCGGAATTCGCCGGGCTCTCTTGCCCGGCGGCGAGCGCATTGATCGCCAGGGCGTAGTATTGCTGCGGGTAGGCTCGTGTCGATCGCCCCCAGGACAGCTCGTTGTCGACAAAATAGCCGATCAGGTAGGGATCGCCGGCGAACCGCGCCGCGGCGTTGCGTGCCATCTTGTCCGCAGCTTCCGCAAAGCGCGGGTCGAACGGGTCCGGCATCGGTCCCCACCAATCCTCGCCCGAACTGACCTTCGCGTACTCCCCTTCGGGCGACAGCGGGACGGTGTAGGGCAGCCGATGCATCCCCCGACAAATCGGGGTCGCTCCAATTGCCGATCGTGTTGAACCCCCAGGCCATCAGCCGGTCCGCTGTCTCCTCACGCCACCGCCCGCGCCATTCGGCGCCGAATTTGCGTTCGAGGTTGGCGGTATAAAAATCGAAGGCGTGACCATGATCGAAGGAGCGGCCGCGCTGGGCGCCTAAGCCGCGGCGATCGTCCGCCTCGCTCCAATGCGTGGCAAGCTCGCCGTCACGCGCCGGCAGATCGCGGAACATGAACTCGCGGCCCTCGACGTAGGTCGCCCCGGAGGGCGCGACCGCGTCGATGCCGATCGAAAAAAAGCCATGCCCTTTGGGGGTGACCAGCCACCATCTGCCGTCCCGCCGCTCGGTGCGGAAGAAGCCGGTCGCATCGAAGACCCGGCCCGATTTCAGCCCGTCGAAGCGATCACGCTTCGGCGCTTGGGCGAGCCATCGGCCGAGTTCCTGCGCTTCCGCGTCGCCCTCCGCGCGGAGCATCTCGATCGAGCCCACCTTCTCGGGCCAGCTCCCGAGGCGGAATTGACCGAACGCCGTCGACGATTCCCTGATAGCCCGTGCTCTCGGCCTCGCTTGGCGGCATCACGCGCAACGGGCCAATGACCATCTCGCGTGGGGCCGTCGGACGTGCGATCCCGAGGCGGACCGATGTGATCCGCGAGGCATCGACGGAACCTTCGGTCGCGGTTACCGGCAATGTGTGCGGCTCGAGCCCGGCCGCCGTCAGCGACGGGCCGGCGATCATCCCCATCTGCCGCGGGGAGGGCGCGTCGATCCACAGTGTGAGGTCGCCAGCGCTGCCGGGCGCGATCGAGACTTTGCCGCTCAGCGACCGGTTCGCTTCGTCACCGATACGGAGCAGCAATGTCACCGCCTCGCCACCCTGGTTCTCGACCGGGATGACGAGCTTACCCGAGTGACGCCAATCCCGGCACCGTCCCTCGACTTGAACAGCACTGCCGGCTGCCCCTCGGCCGCGAACGCGACCCGCAACCGCCCGCCGTCCCGCGCCTTGACGATCGCGTTCAATGTCTCGACGACTGTTCCATCGCCCTCGCTTGCGGAAACCAGCAGCGCCAGACAGCAGGCAACCCGTAACGCCCGGCCCCGCTCGTGGCAGGCATCCTGGCGCAAACATCGCCGAGATCGAATCGCCACCGCGGGATGGTCATCGCGCGCGGCGCAAAGGATCTCGGGCCGGTGAGCACTCATCTGGTCGAGATTACTTCGTCGCGCGTGGCGCTCCGCGTAATGAAAGCACTCCAATCTCGGGAGTCTGCGAGCTCCATCTCTTGCACAATTTCCAGGATCTCGCGCCGCCGCGGCGCCCGGTCGGTCCAAACCCGATCGAAATCGGCGACCAGCGGCGCGCTCTTTTCCGAGTCGGTCGCCGCCCGCGCCTCATCAATATCGGCGAATTCGTAGAAGGCGTAATGGACAGCCGGTTCAGTGCGGCTCCAGCACCGCCAGCCGCGGCGCGCTCCGAAAACCCGGATTGCCCAAGGCAGGTGATCGGTCGCGTACCAATGATCGAACGGCCCCCGGTCAGCCGGATCGGGCACCTCGGCGCGCACCACTAAAAGAGCTGCATTCATAAGCCATTTCCTCCTGCAATTTCGGTCAACCGAACGTTACCGCCCCAGCAGCTCCTTGACGGCGCGGTCGATAAAGTCGTCATCCTCGGGGTTCTGCGTCGGGTTGCCGGCGCGGTGGCCCCAGATCGATGGGATCGGGCGCAGCTCGGCGTGCCGCATGTGCGCGACCTCGCGCTCGTTGTCGGCGACCGTGAAATAGAGGTCGGTGGTGCTCGGCATGATCAGCGCATCGGCTGAGATCGCGCCGAGCGCCTTGGTCAGGTCGCCCCCATAGAGCTCGTTGGCGCTGATGTCGGCGTGCTGCCAGGTCCAAATCATCGCCAGCAGATTGTCGGCGTCGCGGCGCAGGTAGTTGGCCTCCCAGCCGGCGATCAGAAAATCCTCGAGCGAGGAAAAGCCGACCGTACGCCACAGCTCTTCGCGGTAGAAGGCCTGGCTCAATGCCCAGCCGGCATAGATCCGGCCCATTGCCCGCAATCCGCGCACTGGCGGCTCGGCGAAATAGCCGTCGCGCCATGCCGGGTCGGCCATCAGCGCGTATTTGATGCCGTCCAGGAAAACCAGATTGTGCGGCGCCGTTCGCGCGCTACCGCAGACGACGGCGATCCGCTCCACCATCTCGGGGTAGAGCGCCGCCCAGTGATAGGCTTGTTGGCCGCCCATCGACCAGCCATAGACGAGGGCGACACGTTCGAGGCCGAGCTGCTGGGTCAACAGGCGGTGCTGCATCCGCACGTTGTCGACCACAGTCACTCCCGGGAAGCGGCCGCGATCGTGCGGCGGACCGGCATTGCTCGGCGAGGAAGACAGGCCGTTGCCGAACATGTTCGGGATGACGATGAAGTAGCGTTCCGGGTCGAGCGCGTGGCCCGGGCGGATCAGCCACTCGGTGTCGTAGTGCTGGGCCCCATAGGAGGTCGGGTAGAGGATCACATTGCTGCGCGCCGCATCGAGTCGGCCGTATGTCTTGTAGGCGAGCTGCGCATTCCGCAGGGTGAGCCCGGATTGCAGCGCTACGTCGCCGGCCTCGAAAATTTGGTAATCGAGTGAGCTCATCCACACTTCCTGTTTCGCCCGCGAGCCTTCAGTGGTGATGATACGGTTTCCGCGGCCAAGAGTGGAGTGAGCTGGAATGCGCGTCTTCACAATGCTCCCGATGAGGCATTGGCGCGAGGCGGCGCCGTTCGGCGCGGCGGCTGAGGCCGTGGGCTTCGACGCGCTGATGACCGTCGAGCTCGGGCACGACGTCTTTACGCCGCTCGCCTTTGCCGCGCTCGCGACCGAGCGGATCGAGCTCACCCCGTCGATCGCCGTCGCCTTTCCGCGCAGCCCGACGGTGATGGCGTCTCAGGCCTGGGACCTCCACGCCAACTCCGATGGGCGCTTCGTGCTGGGCCTTGGCAGCCAAGTGAAGGGCCACAACGAGCGCCGCTTCGGCATCCCATGGAGCGCGCCGGCGCCACGGTTGCGCGACTATGTCCGGGCGCTGCGCGCTGTGTGGCATTGCTGGGAGACCGGTGAAAAGCTCGATTACCAAGGCGAACACTACCGTCTGACCCTTATGACCCCGGATTTCTCGCCCGAGCCGACCGGCCTCCCGATGGTGCCGGTCACGATCGCCGCGGTCGGCGAGGCAATGCTGCGGGTCGCCGGCGAGGTGTGCGACGGGGTGCGGCTGCACCCGCTGTGCTCGCGTCGCTACACGGAAGAAGTGGCGCTGCCGCGTATTGTCGAGGGGATGCAGCGCAGCGGGCGGCGCCGGGGCAATTTCGATGTCTTTGGCGGAGGGTTCGTGGTGACCGGTGGCGATGCGAAAACCGTCGCTGAGGGCATGGAATGGGCGCGCCGACGCATCGCTCTTTATGCCTCCACGCGCACCTACGCGCCGATCCTCGCCTTGCACGAGCTCGAAGAGCTCGGGGCGAAACTCCACGTGATGTCGGTTGATGGCCGGTGGAACGACATGCCGGCCGAGATCACGGACGATGTCGTGCGGATCTTCGCCGCCTGCGGCACCTATGACGAGATCGCCGCGGCGATCGAGGCACGCTACGGCGGTCTTGCGGACGCCATCGAGCTGAACTTCCCGGCCGGCACCGCTACGGGGCTGCAACGCGAGCTCGTGGCCGACATCCGCCGCATCCCGCACCGCTTCGAAGGCTTCGACACCCGCTGGTGAGGCCGGTCAGGCGGCCTTCGCGTCCTCTATGCGCAGAATCTCGACGCGGGGTGGCGAGGTCAGTATTTCACTGAATGCGTGCATCCAGTTGCTGGTTTCTTGCGACGAGCCGACGCCACGGTTGCGGAACTGGTCGAGCTGATCGAGACTCGTCAGCTCGACCTCGAATTGCAGGGCGGCGCCCTCGCCATGGCCGCGCGTCAGCGGCAGCAGCATGCGCGCATTGAGGCGGTTGGCGCGCGCGGCCTCGACCTCGCGATGGATAAAGTCGATCGCGCGTTGGCGGTTGACCGGCAGCACGTCATAGCAAAACCGGGCTAGATACATCGTTATACTCCTCTTCGGTACCGGGTCGACCAGCAGGCCGTCCCGCCTCCATGGTCAACACAGCCGACCGCCGACCGCTGCATCCACCCGAGGAGTTTTCTTTGATGGGGTGTCGGCTACTGGCGTGACTTGCGCTCGCCCTTCAACGCCTCTTGGACGGTCTCGAATTCGAGGCGCGTCCGCCGCCGCGCTGACGCGGTGTCATACTCCCCGCGTTCGGCGGCGAGCTTTTTGCTAAGCCGAAGTCGCGGGCTCTGCGTGGCATGGCCGGAGACCCCGTGCTTATGGCTCCCCATGCCCCCTCGACCTTGCTGCATATCTCCCTTCCGCAACCGCTTCAGCGCAGACGTAAGCTATATTTGCGGCAATCCGGGGCGCCGCAATGCTGCCATATTGGATTGTTAGCCACGCCGGGCCGAGCATTTCCGGCCCTGATGCCGACGGAGAGCGGCGCGGAGATCGATGGCTGGCCATTCGCAATTCAAGAACATCATGTACCGGAAGGGCGCGCAGGACAAAAAGCGCGCCAAGGTCTTTACCAAGATCATCCGGGAACTCACGACCGCCGCCCGCACCGGCTTGCCCGACCCGGCCGCCAATCCGCGGCTGCGCGCGGCCGTTCTCGCGGCCCGCCAGGCCAATATGCCCAAAGATACCGTGGATCGGGCCATCAAGCGCGGCTCCGGGGGCGGCGCGGATGAGGCTTACGAGGAGGTGCGATACGAGGGTTATGGACCGGGTGGTGTCGCGGTCATCGTCGAGGCACTGACCGACAACCGCAACCGTACGGCGAGCGAGGTGCGCGCCGCCTTTACCAAATCAGGGGGAGCTTTGGGGGAAACCAACAGCGTCAGCTTCATGTTCGACCGGGTCGGCGAGATCTCGTATCCGGCGGCCACCGCCAGTGCCGATGATATGTTCGAGGCCGCGATCGAAGCAGGGGCAAGAGACATCGAGAGCGATGCAGAGCAGCATTCGGTGACCTGCGCGCCGGAGGATTGGAACGCGGTGCGCGATGCGCTCGAACACCGATTCGGCCCGGCCGCCTCTGCGCGCCTCGTCTGGCGTCCGCGGACCGCCTCGGAAATCGGCGAGGAAACGGCGACGAGCCTGTTTAAGTTGCTCGAGACGCTCGAGGACAGCGACGATGTCCAGAATGTCTACGCCAATTTCGAAGTGGCCGAAGACGTGATGGCGCGGCTCGGCGGCTGACTGCGCCCTACGCCGACACGGAAGCCGAAATGCGGGTTTTGGGGCTCGATCCCGGGCTGCGTCATACCGGGTGGGGGGTCATCGATGTGGCCGGCAATCGCTTGGTCCACGTTGCCGACGGCGTCATCCATGCCGCCACCGATCAGCCGCTGGCGGCGCGGCTCGTCTCACTGTTCCGGCAGATCACTGGCGTCGTCGAGCGCTTTCGCCCGGACGAGGCCGCGGTCGAGGAAACCTTTGTCAACCGTAACCCATCTTCGACTTTGCGACTCGGCGTGGCTCGCGGGGTCGTGCTGCTCGCCCCGGCCGAATGCGGGCTGCCGGTCGCCGAATATTCGGCGAACTTCATCAAAAAGGCTGTGGTCGGCGCCGGTCACGCCGAGAAGTCGCAGGTGCAATTGATGGTGCGCCGGCTGTTGCCTGGGTGCGACGGAGGCGAGCCCGATGCCGCCGACGCGCTCGCCGTGGCGATCTGCCACGCGCATCACGCTACGGCGCGACGGCTCTTGGGCACACAGGCATGATCGCCAAGCTCGCCGGCGTCGTCGAGCAGATCGAACCGGACGCGGCGGTCATCGACGTGGGCGGAGTCGGCTATCTGGCCTTCTGCTCGACGCGGACGATCGGCCGTCTGCCACCGCCGGGCTCGTCGGCGCGCCTGCTGATCGAGACACACGTCCGCGAAGACCACATCCACCTGTACGGGTTCATCGACGCCGCCGAACGCGATTGGTTTCGCCTGTTGACGACGGTGCAGGGCGTCGGCGCACGACTGGCCCTCTCGCTCCTCTCGGCCGTGCCGCCCGAGAAGCTCGGGCTCGCGATCCTGGCTCAGGACAAGCCGGCCCTAGCGCAAGCCGAGGGGGTTGGGCCGCGGCTCGCCGCCCGCATTGTCAACGAACTGCGGGACAAGATCGGGAACCTCGCGGCCCCGGTTTCGGCGCCATCGGTGGCGCTTTCCAATGAGTCCGCAGATGGCAGCGGAGCGACCGCCGATGCGATCGCGGCGCTGGAAAACCTTGGGGTCGGCCGCAGCGAGGCGCTGGGCGCAATCGCAGTGGCGGCCCGGCGCCTCGGCAGCGAGGCGGGCGCCGATGTGCTGATAAAAGCGGGCCTCGAGGAGCTGGCGCGATGAATGACGCCGCGCCGCGTGTCGTCGCCCCGCAGCAGGCCGAGCAAGACACAGCCGAAAGCTCGGTCCGGCCGGCCACGCTCGATGAATTCGTCGGCCAGCATCAGCTGCGCGACAATCTGCGCGTTTTCATCGAGGCGGCGAAAAGCCGCGGTGAAGCTCTCGATCATATCCTGTTCTTTGGTCCGCCGGGGCTCGGCAAGACGACGCTTGCACAGATCGTCGCCCGCGAAATGGGCGTCGACTTCCATGCCACCGCAGGCCCGGTAATTCAGCGCGCCGCCGATCTTGTCGCGATGCTGAGCAAGCTCGCCCCGCGCGAGGTGCTGTTCATCGACGAGATCCACCGTCTGCCGCCGGCGGCCGAGGAGTACCTCTACCCGGCGATGGAGGACTACCAGATCGATCTGATCATCGGTCAAGGGCCCGGAGCGCGATCGATTCGCTACCGTCTTGCGCCCTTCACCTTGATCGGCGCGACCACGCGCTCCGGCCTTATCACCCGGCCGCTGCGGGAGCGTTTCGGCATTCCATTGCGTCTCGTGTTCTACGAGCCGGCTGAGCTCGGGACGATCGTCAGTCGAGCGGCGCGGGTGCTCGGCATCGAGCTGCTCCCCGACGGCGCCGCCGAGATAGCGCGCAGGTCGCGGGGCACCCCGCGCGTCGCGATACGCCTGCTGCGCCGCATCCGCGACTTTGCCGCGGTCACCGGTCAGACGAGGGTCGACGCCGTTGCCGCCGACGCGGCGCTGTTGCGGCTCGATGTCGACGTACGCGGACTAGACGGCATGGACCGGCGCTACCTGCGCTGCATTGCCGAAAACTATGCGGGAGGTCCGGTCGGGGTCGAGACGATCGCAGCGGCGCTAGGCGACGAGCGCGACGTCGTCGAAGAAGTCATCGAGCCGTACCTGCTGCAGGAGGGTTTCGTGCAGCGGACGCCGCGCGGCCGCATGCTGACGCGGAACGCGTTCCGGCATCTCGACCTGCCGGTGCCGGCTAGCATGCCCGCCCAGCTTGATCTTCTAACGCCGTTGCCATGCGAAACGGAGAATCCATGCTGACGCCACCAATCATCCAAAAGACGCCATAAAGGGCCGACATCAATGCAGCCTAACTCTATCGACACTCTGCCGCTCGCCGGTTCGATTTCGCATGACCTCTCGATCATCGGGCTGTTCTTGCAATCCGATGCCATTGTCAAATTGGTGATGCTGATCCTGTTGCTCGCGTCGTTCTGGTCGTGGGCCGTCATCTTCGACAAGGTGATCCGGGTCCGCCGGTTGCGGCAGGCCGCGTCGACTTTCGAGGAGACTTTCTGGTCCGGAGGCTCGCTCGATGACCTTTACGAGAGGGTCGGGCAGCGCCCGCCTGATCCGATGACCGCAGTCTTCTCCGCGGCGATGCGGGAATGGCGGCGGAGCGCAGCGAAAAACCTGCTCGGCACGCCCGGCATGCGGGCCAGCCTGCAGCAGCGCATCGAGCGGGTGATGAACGTGACGGTCGGCCGCGAGATGGAGCGGGTCGAGCGGTTTATGGCCTTCCTGGCGACGGTCGGCTCGACGGCGCCCTTTGTCGGTCTGTTCGGCACGGTGTGGGGTATCATGGACAGCTTCCAGTCGATCGCCGCCTCGAAGAACACCAGTCTGGCAGTTGTTGCGCCCGGTATCGCCGAGTTGCTGTTCGCCACCGCGCTCGGCCTCGTCGCCGCCATACCGGCAGTCATCGCTTACAATAAGCTGGCCACCGATTTCGGTCGTTACGCCGGCCGGCTCGAAGCATTTGCCAGCGAATTCAGCGCGATCCTATCGCGGCAGCTCGATGAGCGGCCCTGACGATGGCTACCCCCGGTTTGGCCGGCAACGGCCATCGCTTGGCCGGGCGGTATCGGCCGATGTCAGAAATCAACGTGACGCCGTTGGTCGACGTCATGCTGGTCCTGCTCGTCGTCTTCATGGTGGCGGCGCCGCTGTTGACGGTCGGAGTTCCGGTCGATCTGCCGCAGACCCAAGCCCCGCCGATCACCGAGCCGAAAGAACCCCTCGTCATCACGATCAATGGTGAAGGCCGCATCTATATCCAGGAGACCGAAGTCCCGACCGATTCGCTGGTTCCGCGGCTGCAGGCGATTACCGGGAGCAACCCCGACGCGCTGCTCTATGTCCGGGGCGACCGGGCGATCAACTACGGCCGGGTCGTCGAAGTGATGAGCTTGGTCAGCACCGCCGGGTTCCGCAAGGTGTCGCTGATCGCCGAATCGCCGAAAGGAGCGTCCGGCAAGACCGCCTCCGGCGGAACGACATCTGAGCGATCGGCGCGGACGGTCAGGCACTGAGCACGGCCGCGCCCCTTCCGCCGATGAGCCTGGCGCTAGCAGAACCGGCACCGATCGGAGCCGCCGAGGTCCCCGACGAGCTGCCGGCGGGCATCAGCTCGCGCGGCATGGCTTTGTCAGTGCTGCTGCACGTGGTGCTCGGAATCGTCTTGATCATCGGCTTGCCGAAGCTGTTCGATCCACCGCCGCTGGAAGAGATGCCGATAGCCGTTCAGCTCGTCACGATCGCGCCGGAGACCCGAGCCACCCACCCAAATCCCAACCTGCCGCGGCCGGACGCCAAACCAGATGTGCCGGAGGCCGAGGCGCCCGCGCCGAAGCCGCAGCCCAAACCCGAGCCGCCGAAACCTGCGCCCATCCCACCGTCCGCGGCGGCCGTTTCACAGCCGGCCGACGAGCCGGCTGTGCCCGAAGCCAAGCCCCCGCCCCCGCCGAAGCCCCCGCAACCCAAGCCGGAGGCCAAGCCGGTCGAGAAACTCGAGGTGCCGAAGCCCCAAGAAAAACCGGAGCCGCCGCGCCAATTGGCCAAGGTCGAGCCGAAGCCGGAAGAAAGAAAGCCGGAGGAGAAGAAGTACGATCCGCGGCAGTTCGACGCGTTGCTGAAGAACCTGGCGCCGGTGCAGGCGGCAATGACGGCCGACGCAACGCCGGAGAAACCGCGGCCTGCAGCAGCACGGCCGTCCTCGCAGCCCAAGGCTCCATTAGGAAGCCAGCTCACCGCGAGCGAACTGGACATGGTCCGCCACCAGATCGCGCGCTGCTGGAACGTGCCGGCGGGCGCCCGCGACGCAAAGGATCTCGTCGTCGAGATCAAGGTCATTGTCGATCCCGACGGCACGGTTCGGCAGGCAACGATCGTCGATCAGGGCCGCCTGGGCAGCGACCCCTTCTTTCGCGCCGCGGCAGAAAGCGCGCGCCGCGCCTTCTTCAACCCGCTATGCCGGCCGCTACACCTGCCCGCCGAGAAATACGCCATCTGGAAGGATCTCGTCGTCGACTTCAGCCCCAGGGACATCTTATGAAAAGCAGGGACATCTGATGAAAAGAAGCTGCCGAATATTGGGGGGTACAATTCTTGCCGCGTTGATCATGCTGCCATGTTCCGGCGCATCGGTGCGCGCCGAACTGCGCCTCGACATTACCAGCGGCAAGGTCGAGCCGATGCCGATCGCGATCCCCGCCTTTCCCGGCGGCGCCCCCAATGAAACCGAAGCGGGGCGCGATGTTGCCAGCGTCGTCTCCGCCGATCTCGAGCGCTCCGGGCTCTTTCGTCCGATCGATCCGCGCAGCTTCATCCAAAATGTCTCGCTGGAGGATTCACAGCCCCGGTTCCCCGACTGGCGCCAGATCAATGCGCAGGCGCTGGTTACTGGCACGGTCAAGACGCAGGGGGATGGGAGGCTCCGGGTCGAGTTCCGGCTTTGGGACGTGTTTGCCGAGCAGCAGCTGACCGGTTACGGCTACACGACTACCCAGCAGAACTGGCGGCGCATCGCTCACATCATTGCCGACGAGATCTATAAGCGGATTACCGGCGAGGAGGGCTATTTCGACACCCGGATCGTGTACGTCGCGGAATCGGGCCCGGCGGACAAGCGCGTGAAGCGCCTTGCGATCATGGACCAGGACGGAGCCAACAATAAATTCCTGACGGACGGCCGGGCGCTGGTGCTGACGCCGCGTTTCTCGCCAACGGCGCAAGAGATTACCTACCTGTCCTACGGCAGCGGCGCGCCGCGCGTTTATTTGTTCAACATCGATACCGGGCAGCAGGAGGTCGTCGGCGACTTTCCCGGAATGACCTTTGCGCCGCGGTTTTCGCCCGACGGTAACCGGGTGGTCCTCAGCCGCGCCGAGAACGGCGTCAGCAACCTTTTTGCGCTCGATCTGCGTACCCGCCGGCCGGTCCGGCTGACCGACAGCCAGGCAATCGACACCTCGCCGTGCTTCTCCCCGGACGGCAGCAAGATCGCCTTCAACTCCGATCGCGGCGGTTCCCAACAGCTCTACGTGATGAACTCGGACGGAAGCGACGTCAAACGCATCAGCTTCGGTTCCGGCAAATACGGCACGCCGGTCTGGTCGCCGCGTGGTGATCTGATCGCCTTCACCAAAATCGATGGTGGATCGTTCTACATCGGTGTAATGCGGCCCGACGGCTCGGGAGAGCGCCTGCTGACGCGGGATTTCCTCGTGGAAGGGCCGACTTGGGCGCCGAACGGCCGGTTGCTGATGTATTTCCGCCAGTCGCCGACCAATTCACGCGGGCACGGGTCGACGCGCCTGTTCTCGATCGACTTGACCGGCTCAAATCAGCGCGAGGTAGTGACCTCGCAGGATGCATCAGATCCGGCGTGGTCACCGTTGCTCCGCTGAGTAGTCGGGATACCCTCGGCTCGCTAGCTGCGTGAATGTCGCTCGGGGGGTGCGATTGTCGCGAGATGGACGGGATATACCGGCGCTCGCCGACGTGCATGGACTTGGAAAATTTGATCAAGGGGGAATCTAGATGTGGAAGAGAATGATCGGCATTTTCGGTGGGCTTTTGCTGCTGGCCGCCTGCACCAGCGCACCGGAGCCAGCGCCGGCCGGCCCGCCTGGTGGAGCGGGAATAGGCGGACCCGGCGGCATCGGCTCGAGAAACGCCCTGCCGGGATCGCAGCAGGATCTGGAGGCGAGTGCCGGCGACCGCGTGTTCTTCGCCTTCGACCGCTCCGACATCACGCCTGAATCTCAGCAGATCTTAGAACGGCAAGCCGATTGGCTGCGGCGCTATCCCAACGTAACGGTCACGATCGAGGGTCATTGCGACGAGCGAGGCACACGAGAGTACAACCTCGCCCTCGGCGAACGCCGCGCCCAGGCGGTGAAGAATGTCTTGGTCGCATCGGGCATTCCGGCATCCCGCATCTCGACGATCAGCTACGGCAAGGAGCGTCCCGCCGTTGTCGGGTCGAGCGAAGAGGCCTATGCGCAGAATCGGCGCGCCGTGACCACCGTGAACTGAGAGAACGAAACCGCCCCGCCATCTTGTCGATGCGACACCGTGGGCATCTCCAACACCACCCAAGGCAAGCGAGGGCGCGCCCTTTTTTTGCCCTAAAAGGACCCTAGTAGCACTGCTTGCTCAACCCGCGCCGCTAGTGCCCTCGGGCGGCGCGGGAGCGAGGCGCCCCGGCTCACGCGCGGTTCGAGAGGCTACTGATGATACGGCGTTTGATCCTGCGCCCTCCCCGTTCGATCGTGTTTCTGGCGTTCGTCGTCATGACCTTGGCGACCCCGGCCGCACGCGCGCAGGACCGGGCAATCCAGGACCGCTTGGATCGCCTGGAGCGGGATCTCAGCATGCTTCAGCGGCAAGTTTACCGGGGCGGCCCTGCCCAGGTGGTCAGCGCCGGGTCGCCAGGGGCGGTCGATGCCGAGCTTCGCATGGACCGATTGGAAGCCCAGATGCGCGAATTGACCGGACGCGTCGAGGACGCGGTGAACGGGGTCGAACAATTGCGGCGCCGTCTCGAGCAGATAAACAGTGATATCGACCTGCGCTTCAGCCAGGGTCAGGGGCAAGGTCAGGGGCCGCCCAGGAACGCGGCACCAAGCGCGCATGCCGTCGCCGGAATAACCGATTCCAGTCCAGCGGGACAGTTGGCGATGCGAGGTCCCTCCCCGACCGCCAACTCGCCTCGGTCAGGGCTGGTCAGCGATCCGATGCCGCCCGGAACCTTGGTGCCGCCGCCACCGGCTCGCCCGGGCGGAACGGGTACCCTGACCCCCCCGGGAACTCCCCTGAGTGCGACGCAACCGGTTCCGGACACGCTGAACGTCGCGACCGTGGGGAATTTCCGGCCCCCCTCTGCGGGTGAGTTGCCTGCCGGTTCTACTTCTCAACAGTACAACGCGGCGTTCGGTCTACTTAAGCAGGCAGACTATCCTGCTGCCGAAGAAGCCTTGAAGACGTTCATTGCACAACACCCCAAGGACGCGCTGGCCGGCAGCGCACAATATTGGCTGGGTGAGACGTATTACACGCGCGGGCGGTACGCGGAGGCGGCCAGCGCCTTTGCCGAGGGCTATAAGGCCTATCCAAAGGGGACCAAAGCGGCCGACGACCTGTTGAAACTCGGCATGTCACTCGCGCGCGCCAACCAGAAGCAGAACGCCTGCGTCGCGTTCGCCCAGCTGGATCACGATTTCCCTAACCCGGGAAGCTCGATCAAAGAGCATTCGCTTGCAGAGAAGAAGCGGCTGGGTTGCTGAGAAGCGGATCGGCAGCCGGGCCTCTGTCCCTTGGTGAGTTTGCAGCCTCGCTCGCCTCGATCGCACAGTTTGAGAGCTCGCCGTTTCTCGCGGTTGCCATTTCCGGCGGTCCCGACAGCTTGGCGCTGGCCATTCTGGCGGACCGTTGGGCCCGCGAGAGGGGCGGGCAAATCTGTGCGCTTACCGTGGATCACCGGCTGCGGCCGGAAAGCGGCGACGAAATTCGGCAGCTCGAAGCCTGGCTGTCGGCGAGAACCATACGCCACGAAGTCCTGGTCTGGGCAGGCGAAAAACCGCGCACCGGTATCCAAGAAGCGGCGCGCTTTGCGCGCTATAGCCTGCTTGGCGGCTGGTGCCGCGATCACGCTTGTCTGCACTTGCTGACCGGTCACCATCGGGATGATCAGATCGAGACGCATCTGATCCGCCGCCGAGCTCACAGCGGCCCGGACGGCCTCGCCGGGATGTCGGCGATTCGCGAGCTCAACGACTGCCGATTGCTGCGGCCGCTGCTCGGTGTCGCACGCGATCGGCTCGTCGCATTCCTCGAAGCCGAACGACAGCCCTTCATAAGCGATCCGAGCAACCTCGACCCCGCCTTCGAGCGGTCTCGCCTGCGGCAGGGTGACAGCGCTCCCGCCGGCAAAGAGGGCAACTCCCGCCTCCTCGGCGAGGTCCGCCTCTTGGGCCGTACGCGGGCCGCCCATGAGCACGAACGGGACACGCATCTGGCCCGATTTGTCAGCTTGCATTCCGCCGGCTTCGCGCTGCTGGATCCCGCTATGATGCCGGAAACGCCACCAGAGATGGCGGAGCGGCTGCTTTCCGCGGTCACCGCTGCGATCGGCGGCGCTTCTTATCCGCCGCGGCGTGCTCGGATCGCCCGGCTGCTTGCAAACCTGGGTGACGCCGCGCGGTGTGGTCATACGCTGGGGGGGTGCCGGTTTATTCGCTGGCGAGAGCGTATCTTGGTGATGCGCGAACTCGCCAACGCGGCGCCGCCACTCCACATCCGCCCGGGGGAGCAGTTGATCTGGGATCGCCGATTTGAAATTATGACCCCACGGGCTGGCGGCGGCTCTTTTACGATCGGATATCTGGGGCTCCCAGAAACCCCGCGCCTCGATCGCCGCACTCAGCAGCTGAGGCGGGTGAGTCTGCCCCGGTTACTGTTGCCGATTCTTCCGGGCGTGTGGGACGAGAAGGGCGTCGCAGCCGTTCCTCATCTTGGATATAGACGCGAGGGAGTGGTCGACTTGCCGCAGATTGTGTTTCGACCCGTTACTCCATTGACGCAAACGGGCTTTGCGGTTGTTTAACCCCGTTCGTGTCTTATCTGTAAATCGAGCGAAATATGTCGCGGGTCCGGCTCTCGACGGGGTAGTCTAGGAGGCGCGATGCCCAGCTCGTATGAAAGGCGTTGATCGTGAATAATTTCGGCAAGAATCTCGCCCTCTGGATCGTTATCGGGCTGCTTCTCGTCGCACTCTTCAACCTGTTCCAGACCTCATCCAGCCGCGGACCGCAAGCCACCCTGGCATTCTCGGATTTCCTGAACGACGTCAATCGAGGGCAGGTTGCCGACGTCACGATCCAGGGCAACAACATCAGCGGCCACTTTACCGACAGCCGGGCATTCACGACCTATGCCCCGAACGATCCCAACCTGGTTAGCCGGTTGACCGACAAGGGCGTGCGCATCACCGCCGCCCCGGTCGACGAAAACGTGCCGTCATTGTTCGGCGTGCTGATTTCCTGGTTCCCGATGCTCCTCTTGATCGGCGTGTGGATCTTTTTTATGCGCCAGATGCAGGGCGGCGGCGGCCGCGCGATGGGCTTCGGCAAGAGTCGGGCACGTCTGCTGACCGAAAAGGTCGGCCGGATCACGTTCGAGGACGTTGCCGGCATCGACGAAGCCAAACAGGAGCTGGAGGAAATCGTCGAATACCTAAAGGACCCCCAAAAATTTCAGCGACTCGGCGGAAAGATTCCGAAGGGCGTACTGCTGGTTGGGTCGCCGGGTACCGGGAAGACATTGCTCGCCCGCGCTATCGCTGGCGAGGCGAATGTGCCCTTTTTCACGATATCGGGCTCCGATTTTGTGGAGATGTTTGTCGGTGTCGGCGCGAGTCGCGTGCGCGACATGTTTGAGCAAGGAAAGAAGAACGCGCCCTGCATAATCTTTATCGATGAGATCGATGCGGTGGGCCGGCATCGCGGCGCCGGCCTCGGCGGCGGCAACGACGAGCGTGAGCAGACGCTGAACCAACTGCTGGTCGAGATGGACGGCTTCGAGGCTAATGAAGGAGTCATCCTGATAGCGGCGACCAACCGCCCCGATGTGCTGGACCCGGCCCTGCTGCGGCCCGGAAGGTTCGACCGCCAAGTCGTCGTCCCCAACCCGGACGTCCTCGGCCGCGAAAAGATCCTCAAAGTGCACATGCGGAAAGTCCCGCTCGCCTCGGACGTCGATCCGAAGATCATTGCGCGCGGCACACCCGGTTTCTCCGGGGCGGACCTCGCCAATCTGGTCAATGAAGCGGCGCTGATGGCCGCGCGGAGAGGCAAGCGCTCGGTCGCGATGAGCGAATTCGAGCAAGCGAAGGACAAGGTCATGATGGGCGCCGAGCGGCGCTCGATGGTCATGACCGAGGACGAGAAGAAGCTGACCGCCTATCACGAGGCCGGGCACGCGCTTTGCATGCTCTATGCGGAGGGCCACGAGCCGCTCCATAAGGTGACGATAATCCCGCGCGGCCGGGCCCTCGGTGTGACGATGTTCCTGCCGGAGCGCGACAAATACAGTCAGTCCAAGATCGAGATCAAAGCCATGCTGGCGAGCCTGTTCGGGGGCCGTATCGCCGAGGAGTTGATCTTCGGGCCCGATAAGGTGACGACGGGAGCAGCCGACGACATCCGCCGTGCCACCGGTCTCGCACGCCGCATGGTGACTGAGTTCGGGTTCAGCGAGAAGCTCGGACCGTTGCGCTACGCCGAAAACGAAGAAGAAGTGTTTCTCGGTCACTCGGTTACGCAGCGCAAGAACGTTTCCGAGGCGACCGCCAAGGTCATCGACGAGGAGATCCGCCACATCATCGACGAAGGCGAGCAGACCGCTAGAGAAATTCTGAGCTCTCGCATGGACGAGCTGCACGCATTGGCAAAGGGGCTGCTCGAATACGAGACGCTGGCGGTCGATGAAATCCGACGGATCATCAAGGGTGAGCGGATAGTGCGCGAGACCTCCACGGGTCCCGTAACCGACGAACCGCGCCCCGGACGGCGCAGCTCGGTGCCGCCCTCCGGCCGACCGACCGGCCTTGAACCCGAGCCGCAGCCGGGCGGCTGAACCCGCAAGAGACTCGCGCCGCGACGGGTAATTAACTTTCCTTTATTGGTTAAGCACTATACTAATTTTATGAGGTGGTACTTTGTAAATGTCCTTTGACTTGTGAGAGCATTTCCCGCGCAGTACAGTCGGGCTACCTGCTTACTATTAACGGGGGCGCCATGACGCGGAAGCTCTTCGGTACCGACGGGATTCGGGGGACCGCCAATAGTGAACCGATGACGCCGGAGACGGCGTTAAAAGTGGCAATGGCGGTCGGTGAATGCTTCCAGAACGGGGCCCACAAGCACCTCGTCGTCATCGGCAAGGACACCCGGCTCTCTGGGTACATGCTCGAACCCGCGCTGACCGCCGGCTTTGTGACGATGGGCATGGATGTCGTGCTGGTCGGTCCTCTCCCCACCCCGGCCATTGCCATGCTGACGCGCAGCTTGCGCGCCGATCTTGGCGTCGTTCTGTCGGCCTCGCACAACCCCTACGGGGATAATGGGATCAAATTGTTCGGCCGCGACGGCTACAAGCTGTCGGACGAATTCGAGCAGAAGATCGAAACTTGTCTCGAGAAGGGACCGAGCAGGCGGGCGAGCCCGGCGGAGCTCGGACGCGTGAAGCGGCTCGATGATGCAGGCGGCCGCTATATCGAATTCGTTAAACAGAGCTTTCCTCGCGGATTGCGGCTGGACGGGCTGCGCATCGTCGTCGATTGCGCACACGGCGCCGCGTACAAGGTCGCCCCGACGGTATTCTGGGAACTGGGTGCCGAGGTCTTCTCACTCGGCGTCTCGCCCGACGGCCTCAACATAAATCGCGAATGCGGTGCGTTGTCTCCCGAACAGATGCGGCACGAAGTTTTGGCGCGGCGGGCGGATATCGGGATTGCACTCGACGGCGACGCCGATCGGCTGATTATCGCCGACGAGCGCGGCGTCATTCTCGACGGCGACCAGCTGATGGCGCTGATCGCGACCGGGCTGGCACGGGGCGGACGGCTCGCCGGCGGCGCTCTGGTTGCCACAGTAATGTCCAATCTCGGCCTCGAACGCTTTCTCGCCGACCATGGGATCGAGCTGCACCGCACTAAGGTCGGGGACCGCCATGTCGTCGAAAAAATGCGCGCGCTGGGCTGCAATCTCGGCGGCGAGCAGTCCGGCCACATCATCCTGTCCGATTATGCGACGACCGGGGATGGGTTGATCGCGGCCCTCCAGGTGCTGGCCTCGATCGTCGAGACGGGTCGGCGGGCGAGCGAGGTCTGCCGTTTGTTCACCCCGGTGCCGCAGCGGCTGCGCAGTGTGCGATTTGCGGAAGGTGACCCGCTCGCGTCGATCCCCGTCAAACGCGCCATGGATGACGGCAAAGACCGGCTGGGCGTGACAGGTCGCCTGGTAATTCGCAAGTCGGGCACCGAGCCGATGATCCGGGTCATGGCCGAAGGTGAGGACGCGGAACTCGTCGCCGCGGTAGTAGACGAGATCTGCGAGGCGATCCTGCGCGCTGCGGCCGGTACCGAAGATAGCAGGCCCCGCATCGCGCGGCTCAGTCCGTCGCAGGCGGCCGAATAGCCGTGCGCGGGCGGGTGCTGATCATTGCCGGTTCCGATTCCGGCGGTGGCGCCGGCATCCAAGCCGACATCAAGACCGTGTCGATGCTCGACGCCTATGCGGCAACCGCGATCACCGCGCTGACCGCGCAAAACACCGAGGGCGTATTCGGAGTTCTGCCGATCCCGCCCGAGTTTGTCCGGCGCCAGATCGAAGTCGTGCTCGACGACATCGGCGCCGATGCGATCAAGACCGGCATGCTGCACGATTTGCCGGTGATCGAGACAATCGCCGCCGCGCTTGGCGAACGCGCCGCCGGCATCCCGCTCGTCGTCGATCCGGTAATGGTAGCAAAGGGCGGTGCCCGGTTGATCGATCCCGCCGCGCTCGACGGGCTGAAGCAGCTGCTGATCGCCCGCGCCGAGATAGTCACCCCGAATTTGCCGGAAGCCGAAATTCTGTGCGGCACCTCGATCGGCAGCGTCGCCGAAATGCGAGCCGCAGGCGAAAGCCTGCTGGCGCTCGGCTGCCGGGCGGTGCTGGTCAAGGGCGGGCACCTATCCGGGAAGACCGTGTCGGACGTGCTCGTGACCAAAGCGGGCGCCCGCGTCTGGGAGAGCCCGCGGCTCTCGACCCGCCATACTCATGGCACCGGCTGCACCCTGGCCTCGGGGATTGCTGCGGGCCTGGCCCAAGGCCTCAACGTCGAAGGGGCGGTGGAGCGGGCCCACGCCTACGTCCAGCAAGCCATCGCCAGCGCGCCGGGCTTGGGACGCGGCCACGGGCCGCTCGACCACTCTCATCCCCTCCATTCAGGCTAGGGTCGGGAACGCGGAACTCGGTAGGATGGGTCGAAACCCATCAAATTTTGCCCGGTCCGAAAAATGTCGGTTTCGCGTTATGCTCCGGTCCGGAAGCGGAGGTGCAGCATGGCAAAGAACTATCGGATCGCGGTGATCGCCGGCGATGGCATCGGGCGCGAGGTGATGCCGGAGGGGATTGCCGCGATGGAGGCGGCGGCGCGGGCTTACGGTTTTGGCTTCCAGTGGCACGAATTCGACTGGAGCTGCGAACGCTACGTCAATATGGGCATGATGATGCCGGAGGATGGGATCGCACGGCTGCGGCTCTACGACGCCGTCTATCTCGGCGCGGTCGGTCACCCCGAGGTGCCGGACCATGTCTCGCTGTGGGGGTTGCTGATCCCACTGCGGCGCGGCTTCCACCAATACGTCAACCTCCGTCCGGTGCGGCTTCTCGCCGGGGTCCAGTCGCCGCTGCGCGACCGCGCGCCCGGCGACATCGATTTTTATGTCGTGCGCGAGAACAACGAGGGCGAATACTCGGAAATCGGCGGCCGGCTCTATGACGGCACCGAACACGAAATGGCGGTGCAGGAATCAGTCTTCACGCGGCGCGGCTGCGATCGGGTCATGCGCTATGCCTTCGAGCTGGCCCGCACGCGCAAGAAGCACGTCACCTCGGCGACCAAGTCGAACGGCATCATCCACACGATGCCGTTCTGGGACGAGCGCTTCGCAGCGGTCGCGCGCGACTACCCGGACGTCAAGACCGACCAGTACCACATCGATATCCTGACGGCGCATTTCGTGCGTCATCCCGACTGGTTCGATGTGGTCGTCGGGTCGAACCTGTTCGGCGACATTTTGTCCGATCTCGGGCCGGCGGTCGTCGGCTCGATCGGCATTGCGCCCTCCGGCAACATCAACCCCGAGCGCGAGTACCCGTCGATGTTCGAGCCGGTGCACGGCTCGGCGCCGGACATTGCCGGCCGCGGCATCGCCAACCCGATCGGCCAGGTCTGGTCGGGGGCAATGATGCTCGACCACCTCGGCGAGGGCGCGGCGGCGTCAGCCGTCGAGCGCGCCATCGCCGAGGTTCTCGCCGAAGGCGGCACCCGCACCCCGGACCTCGGCGGCAACGCCGGCACCAAGGATCTCGGCGCCGCGGTCACCGCCGCGATCCGCTGAGCCAGCCTCCGGCACCGCTGGCTGTTTTTGCTGTTCTGCCGGGGGCATTATCAGCGAGCTGCATCACATCTTCCGAGGAAATCCTCGGCTGTCGAGGGGTCCACAGATTGAGACAACAGCCAAATCGCTCGCTGTTCTTTGGGTGTTTCTCGCTGTTCTTGCTGCACGATTCTTGGGAGCATCATCCGATCAGGTTGCATCGGCCCTCGTCGCCCCGCGAAAGCGGGAGTCCAGTGCCTGCCCCTGGCTTGAAGCTATAATATACACAACATAGCTAATTGTCAATAAATAATTCTGGATATGGCATTGGCCGACCGGCCGCGCTCCATTCGTGCGAACTTGTCGGCTACCGATCACCAGCCAGCGAAAAGCGGAGGTCGGCCGCCAGGCATTCGGCTTCGGGAGTTCCTCCAACCGGACCACCGGGCAGCCGGCATCGGCCAAGTCGCCGAGCTCACCGTTCAGCGCGTAACTGATCGCCCAGACCCGTTCGACCGGATCCAAGAAAGCTCTGTGAGCTGAGGCCCGCCCTATACCACCTCGGCCGCGGCAATGACCCGATGATCGAGGTCGGCAGGGTGACCCCAGCGGATGCTGTGTACTGATTGTATGCATTGACCCCAAGGTACGTGGGACGCTCACACAAGACGCAATTAACAATCAAACGCTGCCATCATTAGACGGCGATCCACGCCGAGAAGCCTGCTTGCCGACAAAATCTGTGTGTAAGCAAGGCTAGCGCTGCTTTTGGTGACCGATCGCCCACACGTAATCTGCCACCGCGGCGAGATCGGCTTGGGAGAGCTGGGTGCCACCCATGGGCGGCATCACGCCGGTGTGCTCCTTGGGCTTCGGTACGCCATGGGCGATCGTCCGACTAATCGCCTGGACGCTGCCATTGCCCCATAGCCACTTGCCGTTGGTCAAATCGGAACCCATGCCCGTGCCTTTGCCGTCCGTGCCGTGGCATCCCGCGCATGTCCCTCCAGCGGCCTCTCCCTCGAAAATGCGCATGCCCAACGCGACCTGGTCCGGCGATGCGCCCGGCGGTATCGGGAGCGGATTGGCACCGGCGTTCGGATGGATACCCTCCGGCGGCGAAGCGTTGGCGGATGTCGAGGCCTGCGCGGAAGGAGGCGGAGGCGCCGCAGCCGCAATTCCGCTTGCCTTGTTCCCACCCTGGAAGGTGACCCGCCAAATCCGACCGCCCTGATCGTCGGCGATATAGAGTGCACCGTCAGGCCCGACCGCCAGCCCGGTCGGGCGATGCGCCGCCTGACCTGGTTGCTTGATCGCCCCGGCAAAACCGTCCGCGAAAACCACAAACGGGCCGGAAGCCTTGCCGTCGGACAAGGGCTGGAACACCACATTGTAGCCGCCCTGCGGTTCCGGCGCGCGGTTCCAGGAGCCGTGGAACGCAATGAAGGCGCCGTCTTTATAGGCGGACGGGAACTGGCTGCCCTCATAGATCAGCATGTCGTTGGGCGCCCAATGGGCCGGGAACGCCGCTATCGGCCCGTCCTTCTGCGCGCAGACACCCACCGCTTTTCCACCATCACCACCGTATTCGGGGGCTAATACGAGCTTCTTTTGATCAGCGTCGTAATAGCATTCCGGCCAGCCGAAATCGGCGCCCTGCCGCAATTGGACCAGCTCCTCCGCCGGCAGGTTGGCGTTTTGCTTCAATGTGTAGAGCTTGGGCCAGTTCTGTCCAAGTTGGTCGCGGCCATGCTGGGTCGCTAAAATCCTCCCCGCCGAATCAAACGAGATCCCCTCGCCGTTGCGAAGACCCGTGACGAAGCGCTCGGCCGGCGAGAAATGCTGATCCAGCCGATTGGCGTCGTAGCGCCAGGTGCCGGCTCGGGTCTCCAATTCAGTGCAAGGGTTATTACCCGGCACATTCGGCATGCGATTCTGGCTTTGGCACGAATTGGTCGCCGATCCGAGGTCGACGTAGAGATTGCCTTCGGGGTCGATCGCGATGGGATGCATCGGATGATCACCGGTCAGCGGCAACCCCGACACGACGGTCTCGGGCGCTCCGGTCGGCTCGATCCCACTCGACGGCAGCTGGTACCGCACGATGCGATCGTTTGTCTCGGCATAGAGGTAGCCCTTGTAGATGGCGACGCCGGTTCCTCCCGCGTTGCCTTCCGCCTTGGTTGGACCAAAGCGCACGATCTTGTCGGCCCGGCCGTCGCCCTTGGTGTCCTGCAGGGCAATCAGAAACCCGCCGGGAGGAGGCGTGTCGTCGTGGTAATAGCGCCCGCTCCAGGTGTTGGCGTAGACGACCCCGTTCGGAGCCACCACCATATGCCGGGCATGGCCCAGCTTGTCTGCGAACACGGTAGGGCAGAAGTCTGGAGACAGCGTGATGCCGCCATTATCCCCGACGCAGGCGGCAGATCCCGCCGTCGAGGCTTGGCCGGTGGTCTGAGCATGGGACGCTGCTCCGGTCGTCAGTAGCAGGCCTGCCAGAAAGGTAGCGAGGGCGTTAGTCGGCCATGCTGTTACGAAGTTTGCGCGAGGACCCATTTTTGTCGCCTCCCTTGAAATAAGCGAGTGCGGTTGCGCCCCTCGCAAACGCTCGTTACGAAGCCTTGCTCCCGATCATCTAGAAAGAGTGCGGGGCGTCCCATCGAGAGCCGCTGGTGCTTGCCGATTGCGGCGATCGGGCTCATTTTAGCAAAGACAGTTAGGAGGAGGCGCTCTTGACCATCGTCCTCAACCACACGATCGTCCCGGCCCGCGACAAGGAAGAATCCGCACGCTTCTTCGCCAGGATCTTTGGCCTCGAATACCAGGGCCCGGTCTCGCATTTCGCTCCCGTGCGGATCAACGAGACCTTGACGATCGATTTCGACAATTGGGACAGCTTCGAGCGGCACCACTACGCCTTCAAGGTCAGCGAGGCCGAATTCGACGGGATTTTCGACCGGGTGCGAGGGGAGGGCCTTACCTATGGTAGCGGCCCGCGCTCCGCGGAGAACATGGAGATCAACCATCGCAATGGTGGCCGCGGTTTCTATTTCTGCGACCCGAACGGTCACCTGCTCGAGGTGCTGACCGCCTAGGCCGCACTCGGACTGCACTCAAACGAAAGGGGTATCATGTCGCAGACTGTGGATCAGAGGCCGCCGGTAGCGGTGGGCCATGTCCGGCTTCCGGCAACCGATGTCGCCGCTGCCGAGCGGTGGCTCCAATCCGTCGGCTTGCGCCCGATATTCGCCGATGATGGTCTGGCCGTCCTCGAGCTTCGCGGCGGCACGCATGTTGTCGTGAGGAAAATCGAACAGCCGCCAGCGGCCGGTTCCGCCGCGCCCTTCGACCTGATGGTGGACGATATCGAGGCGGCGCGCCGCGATTATGCGGCGAAAGACCTCGGGCCCTCCGAGATCAGCAGGGGCCGGATCCACGACTCCTTCCACCTCACGGGACCCGACGGGTACGACTTCACGGTCACCTCGTCGCATGCCGGAGGGAGAGCCGTCTAGGCAGCGCCCTCGTAGCTCATTCCGCCGCGGCCCGGCTGGGCGGCCGGGGATTGGCTTCAGCCGCTTCCAGCTGTGTAAGGATTTCCCGCGCCCGGCGCAGAGCGCGGTCGGGCCGCAGAAACACTTCGCGATACCCGTCGTCAGGGTAGTCGAACATCGCTTGCTGCTTTTCGAGCGCCCAGCGGTCCTCGGCGATAACGGCGGGAAAGGTTTCCATGAAGCGCCCGACCGCCGATCTCGTTGGGTCGGATTTGCATTTCTGTCCCGCCGGCATGTTGATGATCAGCCGCCACACGTGGTTGCGCCGGTCGACCGGCGTATGGGTGTGGACGATGATGTAGCCGCGCTCGGCGCCCTTATCGCCATGACGGCCTGCCGGCCACACGCGCATGTCCACTCGGGTTACCGCCGGGCTGAGCATGTAATGCGTGTGGTCACGGTCGACGATGTCGTATCCAAGGTAATCTTCGAGAAAGGGTGGCTGCTTGTAGCCGCGGGCCTCGCGGATAGTCCCGATATAGGGGTTGCCGTCGCGGGTCCCTTCGTCGAGCTCGACCGGGATCCGGCTGTTCTCGACATCACCGATATTGCCGTCGTGCAGCGGGTAGAAATGCGAGATGTCGAGCAGGTTCTCGATCAGCAGCAGCGAATTGGCAGGCACCGCCATCGGCCCGGTATCGGCCGTTTCCCATGCCGGGTCGGCAATCTCCGGCAGCCGTGGCGGCCGGACGGCCTCGGCTCTGACCGGGTCGCCGGTCCACACCCAGACGAGCCCATCCTGCTCAAGGGCCGGAAACGCACGCAGCCGCGCCTGCGGCGGGATGCGCCCATTGGGATGCGACGGCACCCGGACGCAGCGGCCGGCCGCGTCGTAGCACAGGCCGTGATACGCACATTCGAGGAGGTCGCTCTCGATCAGCCTCCCTTGTGAGAGCGGCATCCTTTTGTGGCAGCACCGCTCGTCGAACGCGACGACGCCCCCCTTCGCGGTTCGCCACATGACCAGCGGCTTTTCCGCAATCACCTGGCCCTGCAGCTGCTGCCGCGGGAATTCGTGCGACAGCCCGGCGACGTACCAAGCGTTTCTCACCAAAATGTCGGCAGCCATGATTGCGGCTCCTCGCATCATCGATCTTGTCGTTTGTCGGTTAACGGGACCACGGCGGTGATCGAAGCCCGTATCGCCAAGATCGCGATGGTCGCATCTCTCGCGCTATTCGCCTTTGTCGTCACTTTCGACAATATCACTGATTACGACACTAACTTCGAGTTTGTTCGTCATGTCCTCAGCATGGATGCGATATCCCCTGGGAGCACGCTGCTTTATCGGCGGGTGATGTCTCCCACTCTATGGAATTTCGCCTATTGGCTTATCATCATCGGCGAGGGCATCACGTCTTTGGCGCTCGGGATCGCAGCCTTAGCGCTGCTCCGCCATTTGCGATCCGACGGGGCGCGGTTCAACCGGGCCAAACGCTTTGTGTTCATCGGCGCCACCTTGGGGTTTCTCGTCTGGTTCTTCGGGTTCATGGTGGTCGGCGGCGAGTGGTTTCAGATGTGGCAATCTCAGAAGTGGAATGGCCAGCAAGGGGCCTTTCGCTTTTATCTGACAATTCTCGCCGTCCTGATCTTTGTGAACCAGGAGGACGGAGATCTGGAACGATAGCGCCCGCTATCGATCTGCTTTGGAACGGGGCGTAGCACGGTCCGGGTGGAAGCTGAGCTGAGGTGGCGGCGGTAATCGCATTGCGCTAAGATCTGTTGGCATAACTCAACTCGCGACATCAGCAGAGTATTCGATGGTCAGGTTTCGCACTCTCGACGATATTGAAGTGCGCGGCAAACGAGTGTTGTTGCGCACCGATCTGAATGTCCCGGTCAAGGACGGTGTGGTTACCGACGCAACCCGGATCGAGCGGCTCGCCCCGACGATAGAGACGCTGATCGACAAGGGCGCCAAGGTTATTGTGATGTCGCATTTCGGGCGCCCGAGCGGCAGGCCGGACCCGCGGCTTTCTCTACGGATTTTGATTGGCCCATTGGAGAGGGCAATCGGCGGCCGCAAGGTGACCTTCGCCGCTGACTGCGTAGGCGAGGAGGCCGAGCGAGCGGTCGCCGCACTCCGGCCCGGGCAGGTGGCGCTCTTGGAAAACCTGCGCTTTCACAAAGGCGAGGAATCGAACTCCCCCGATTTTGCCCGGGCGCTGGCCGAGCTCGGTGATATCTATGTTGACGACGCCTTCTCCGCGGCACATCGGGCGCATGCTTCGATCGAGGCGCTCGCGCATCTGCTGCCGGCTGCGGCCGGGAAACTGATGGAGGCTGAACTCAACGCGCTGACCGCCGCTCTCGACAGCCCGGCACGGCCGGTCCTTGCCCTGATCGGGGGCGCTAAGGTGTCGACAAAGCTCGACCTGTTGCGCTTCATCACCGGGAAGGTCGACGTCCTCGCGATCGGCGGGGCGATGGCAAACACATTGCTGTTGGCCCAAGGGAAGGAGGTCGGCCGCTCGCTCTGCGAGCGCGACATGGCCGAAACGGCCCGCCAGCTGCTGGCGCTCGCCGGAGAGCAGGCCTGCCGCGTCATTCTTCCCGAAGATGCCGTCGTCGCCTCCGAGCTGGCGTCGGGGGTCAGGACCCGCGAGGTCGCGATCGATCTGGTGCCGCAAGATGCGATGATCCTCGATATCGGAACAAGAACCGTGGCCCGCATCGGCGCCGCCCTCGAAGAGGCGCGCACTCTCGTCTGGAATGGGCCGCTCGGCGCTTTTGAGACGCCTCCTTTCGATCGTGGCACTGTTGCGGTTGCCAAACGAGTCGCCGAGCTGACACAGGCCGGGAAATTGCTCAGCGTCGCCGGTGGGGGGGACACGGTTGCGGCGCTTGCGGCGGCGGGAGAGATCGATGAGCTGTCCTATGTCTCGACCGCGGGCGGCGCCTTTCTCGAATGGCTGGAAGGCCGCGAGCTGCCCGGAGTCGCCGCACTCAGCCAGGCATCGCGAGGAGCTGAAAAATGAGAGCCTCGGATGTGATGACCCGCAATGTGATCACGGTTGGACCGGAAGCATCGGTGGCGAATGCCATCCGGCTGATGCTAGACAACAATGTCAGCGGGTTGCCGGTCTTGGCTGACGGCAAGGTGATCGGGATCCTGACTGAAGGCGATCTCCTGCGCCGCACCGAGACGGGCACCGAAAGGCATCGGCCGCGCTGGCTCGAAATATTGATGGGCCCCGGACGCATGGCCGGCGAGTATGTCAGGACCCACGGCCGCAAAGTCGAAGGGATCATGACCACCGATCTGATCAGCGTGGCCGAGGACACGCCGCTGGACGAGGTGGTCGGGCTGATGGAGCGCCGCCGGATCAAACGTGTGCCCGTCATCGAGGGCGACCTGCTGGTCGGCGTGATCAGCCGCGCCGATCTGCTCCGCTCCCTGTTGCGAGCCATGGAGGCACATCATGCCGAGGTCCGTCGCGACGACGAGATCCTGGAGCAAATCCTCGCGGAGCTGGCGAAAGCGGCCTGGGTTCCGAGAGACGGGCTCTCGATCTCGGTGCAGGACGGCGTCGTCGAGCTCAACGGCGTGATACTCGAAGAAAAGGAACGGGAAGCGTTGCGCGTCGTCGCCGAGAACACACCGGGAGTCAGAGCCGTCGAGGACCATCTCGTCTGGATCGAACCGGTGTCCGGAACCGTTGTCGAACCTTCGCCGGATGAGCGGCAGCGATAATTTTCGCGGAGAAATAGATGCGGACTAGTCTATTGGGATGCCTCGTCGCTTTCGGCTTGGCTGCGGGATTTCAGACCGCAAGTGGCGCGCCATCACTGTCGAGCAGCGCTGGAGCCGGGCCTATATCGGCAAGCGTGCCGGTCGCTCATCACAAATGCGGCCAGGGCCAGTACTGGGTCCCCGCCGGTTACGCAAAGCACGGCAAATACCGAGCTGCCCACTGCGCCCCCAGATGATCAGGCGGCGCTGCTCGTCGGTCGGTGAACGGCCGCCGCCGACTGGGCTGTTTCGATGGCGTTGAGGACACGCTGCAAATCGGAAAACCGGAACGGCTTTTCGAGCAACGGCGGGGGCCGGGACACTTGACCGGGGAGAAAATTCCCCCCAGACAGGGTGACCGTGGGAATCCCGAGCGCAGAGCAGCTTCTGCTCAACATCACCCCGTGCTCGCTGCGCAGCACAAGGTCGGTGACCAGAACATCGATCGGCGAAGTCGCCAGCCACACTTCCGCTTCGACGATGTTCGCCGACGCAACGACATCGTGGCCGAACTCGCTCAGAATGCCGGCGATGAACTCGCGAATTGCTCGATCCGGCTCGGTCAAGAGAATGCGCGCCATAGGCTGCTCGATCTCAAGAATCCATGCTAGGGACATCGAACCCCTTATGGCTTAATAACGCGTTAAAGACATTTTGCGGCTCCGGTGTCACGGCGCGGAGGGCTCGATGCGGCCTGCGGTGAAGAAAAGCAGTGCGGCCTGCGGCGCGGAAATCGGCTTCGATCTCGCCCAGGACATCGACGATCCAACATTCCGTGAGATCGAGCGCATTTTTCACGACAATATTGTCGTTGTCTTTCGCGGACAGCAGCTTACCAACGAGCGGCACATCGAATTCAGCTCTCGGTTCGGAGAGCTCGAAACCCACATCGTGAAGAAATACCTGCTCCCGGGTTTTCCGGAGATCCTCTTGATCTCCAATCTCCGCAATGCGGCCGGCGAGCATATCGGCCTCGCCGATGCGGGCTTCACTTGGCACACGGACACCTCATATCGCCGTCGGCCGAGCCGCTGCTCGCTGCTCTACGCCAAGGAAGTGCCGCATCGCGACGGCGAGCCGGTCGGCGACACGGTTTTCGCGAACACCATCGCCGCCTACGAGGCGCTGCCGACGTCAATGAAAGAGCGCATCGACGGGCTAAAGTCGATCCACCGCTATTCGGCCCGCCGGCGGGTCGCCGATAGCCCGCGTCCCAAGCTCACCGCGGAGCAGCTCGCCGAAACCCCCGACATCGCCCATCCGATTGTCCGTACCCATCCCTATACCGGGCGCAAATCGCTTTATGTCACGGCCGGCGAGTGCGCCGGCATCGAAGGCATGCCGGAGGACGAGGCGGTCGACCTGATCGCGGAGCTCGATGCGCATTGCGTGCGGCCGGAATTTCTCTATCGGCATAAATGGCAGGTCGGAGATCTATTGATGTGGGACAACGCCACTTCGATGCACCTCGCGATCTGCGATTACGCCCTCCCGCAGCGCCGTCTTATGCACCGCACTACAGTCATCGGCACGGTCCCCTTTTAGCGCGGGAACGAGAGGTGTTCTCGGAAATGCGCCGCGCGGCGATGACCCCGGTTTGGATCGCCCAGCTGGCGACCGGGACAAAATCCTTCGAGCATAATGCCGTCATCGGCAGCCGGCGGCTCAATGAATGGGGCCTCCACGCGGCCCGCGTCGGGCTCGCTTATCGGCTGGCGCAGGCTCGCCGCCGCAAGCTCACCGCCCTCATCTCGGAGGAGGACCGAACGGCGTTCGACCGGGACGGCTTTGTGCTGCGCCCGAATTTCTTGCCGCCCCGACAATTTGCCGCCTTGGTCGCCCAGGTCCGAGCTTATCGCGGTCCGTTGCGCGAGATCTCCGAGGGCGACACGATCATGCGCAAGATCGCGCTCGACAGTAGGACCCTCGCCGCACTCCCGGCGCTCGGCGCCGTACTGCAGTCGAGAGAATGGCGCGGGCTTATTCGCTACGCCGGCAGCCGCGACGCCGAGCCGGCGGTGTGGGTGCAGAGCATCCTGCGCCACGCCTGCGCAGGCCCGGCGGATCCGCAAACGTTCCTTCACGCCGACACTTTTCACCCGACGGTAAAGGCGTGGCTGTTCCTAACCGATGTCGCCGAAGATGCCGGGCCTTTCACCTACGTTCCCGGCTCGCACCGGCTGACGCCTCAGCGGCTCGAGTGGGAACGGCGCATGAGCCTTTTGGCCCGCCTTTCGCCAAATGTCGAGGACCGGCAAGGTTCTTTCCGCATCGATCCCGCCGAACTCGCCTCCCTCGGCCTGCCGCAACCCCGCGTCTTTGCGGTTCCTGCCAACACGCTGATCGTTGCCGACACCTTCGGCTTCCATGCGCGCGGCCCGAGCGAGCGTCCGTCGCTGCGCGTCGAGATCTGGGCCTATGGCAGGCGCAGCCCGTTCCTGCCCTGGGCGGCGCTCGTCCCATGGACGACGAGCGCGTTGGGACGGCGCAGCATATGGTCGTGGAAATTCGGCGACGCGCTCGAAAGGGCGGGGCTAAAGAAAAATCGCTGGCGGGCCCGCACCGGCGTATCGGCGTTTGATCCGCCGTCGGGGTAATTCGCTCAAAAATACTGCGCCAGATTGGCGCAAATCCTGGTCAGTATCGGGATATCCGCCGACGGCGGCTCAAACGTCTTCCCGGTAATGATCTCGTACGCGTCGATATAGATCCGGGCGGTTTCAAGAATGACTTCGCTCGGGATCTCCGGTATCGGGTCATGGTAGGGATCGCAGCGAGCGCTCACCCAACGGCGCAGGTAATCCTTGTCGAGCGTCTCCGGCGGCTCCCCAGCCGCGAAACGGAGGTCATAGGAATCGCGGACCCAATAACGGCTGCTGTCCGGCGTATGTATTTCATCCGCGAGGATGATCCGTCCGTCCCGGTCAAAACCAAACTCGTATTTCGTGTCGACGAGGATCAGGCCGCGATCGGCGGCAATGGTGCGACCGCGCGCGAACAGCGCCAGCGCCAGCTCCGACACCTTTTGCCACTGCTCTCGCGTCAGCAGGGCGCGAGCGATGATCTGGTCCGGCGTGACCGGCTCGTCATGCTCTCCCTCGGCGGCCTTCGTGGTTGGCGTAATGATAGTTGCGGGTAGTTTCTGGTTCTCGCGCAGTCCGTCGGGTAACCGAATGCCGTAGATTTCCCGCCGGCCTGCCCGGTACATCGGCCAGATCGATGTACCGGTCGTGCCGGTTAGATAGTCGCGGACGACGATTTCGACGGGCAGGATGTCGAGCCGCCGACAGACCACGACATTCGGATCCGGATAGTCGATGACGTGGTTCGGGCAGACATCGCGCGTCGCATCGAACCAGAACCGGGCGATCTGCGTAAGTACCTGCCCCTTGCACGGGATCGTCGTCAGAATCCGGTCGAAGGCGCTCAACCGATCGGTGGCAATGATAATCCGGCGGCCGTCGGCTAGGTCGTAATTGTCGCGAACCTTACCCCGGTAGTGGTTCGGCAGTTCTGGGATCGTCGCATCCAACAGGACATTACCGAGATGCGCAGCTAGCGCTTCCCGGTCCAGCACTTGCAGCGCCCTTAGCTATTAACGGTGCCCGCCCCCGCCGCCGTGAAAGCCGCCGCCGTGAAAGCCCCCGGCGAAACCGTGTCCTCCGAAACCGCGTCCGCCCCAACCGCGACCACCCCACCAACCGCGTCCGCCCCAGCCCCAACCACCCCAGCCCCAACCCCAACCCCACCAGGGGTAAGCGTAGGCATAATAGGGATAGTAATACGGGTAATACGGGTAAGCAGGATAACCATAGCCTGGGTAGGCGGCCGGATAGCCATATCCATAACCGCCACCATAGCCGGGGTAATACTGCGCCGAGGCCGGCTGCAGCGTCGTGACTGTGGTGGCCGCAGCGGTGGCTACGACGGCCCCGGCAAAAAGGGCGCGCCGGAGACGGCTCTGCTTGGCGGGAACAGACATGGCTACCTCCAATCGGTCAGGCCGAAAACCCGACGAGACAACGTGATATATGGCGACGCAATTCCGAGCAACAACGCCGCGGCCAGCCTTGCCGCAAGCGCTCGCATGTACAATTGGAGGGATTATGGCATCACCGGTAGCAGGCGAATCATCGCAAGACACCTCGCCGAGACTGCCACTGGGCATGCCGCTGATACGCGTCATGGCAATGCCGGCGGACGCCAATCCGAACGGCGACATCTTCGGCGGCTGGCTGCTCTCGCAGATGGACCTCGCCGGCGGTGCTCTGGCGGCACGACGTGCCCGCGGGCGATGTGCGACGGTGGCGGTCGACGGCATGGTGTTTCACGAGCCGGTCTTTGTCGGGGACGAGGTCAGCTGTTACGGCGAACTGGTGAAGACTGGGCGCACCTCGATGACGGTGCGCATCGAGGCGTGGCGCCGGCACCTCCCGTCGGACGAGGCGCGCAAGGTCACCGAAGCGATTTTTACCTATGTTGCGATCGGCGAGAACCGCCGGCCGCGCCCGCTGCCACCGGCGTCCGGGCCATAGGCGCCGGCGGCTCGATCTGCTCGAACGTGCATTGGCGCGGCGCTTTGTCCGGCCGCCACCGCAAGAGCCGGGTGCCGTGGCGGAACCGGCCGCCGCTCACGTGATCGTAGCGCACCTCGGCGACCAGCTCCGGGCGCAGCGGCTGCCACTCGCCGGAGCGCTCGGTGCTCCACCGGCTGGGGCCTCCCGGCGCGTTGCCGGTAAAACCGGGGGGTTCGATCAGCGCTTCCAGCTGCTCCGTCAGCGCCTTGCGGTCCAGGTCATGCAGTGTTGTGGTAAACCCAACATGGTCCAGCTTGCCTCCGCTGTTGTAGAGGCCGAGTAGCAGAGACCCTACGAGCCGCGAGTTCCGCTCGTATCGGAAGCCGCCGACGACGCAATCCGCCGTCCGCCGTTTCTTCACCTTGAGCATCGCCCGCTCGCCTGGCTGATAGGGACCGTCGAGGCGTTTGGCGATGACCCCGTCGAGCGCGCCGCCGCTCGCTTCGAGCCAGCGCCGCGCTTTCGCGAGGTTGCGGATATAGGGCGACAGCCTCACCGAATTGCCGGCGCCGATATTGTGGAAAAAGCCTTCGAGCGCGCCGCGGCGCTCCAACAGCGGCGTTTGCAGAAGCGCTTCGCCGTCGGGTGTCGCGAGCAGGTCGAACGCGATCAGGACGGCCGGCGTCTCGGCGGCGAGTTTCTTTATGCGGCTTTCCGCCGGATGGAGCCGCATCTGCAGCGCATCGAAAGAAAAGGTATCACCCGTCGGAATGACGAGCTCGCCGTCCAGGACAAAACGGTCCGGCGCCACTCCGCGTAGCGCGGCCGTCATCTCGGGGAAATATCGCGCCAGCGGCTTGCCCGATTTGGCCCGCAATTCTATCGCATCTCCCGCCCGGAACGCGAGGCAGCGGAACCCGTCCCATTTCGGCTCGAATTGCCAGCCGGGTTCGTCCGGCAGATCGTCGACGAGCCGAGCCTCCATCGGCGGCAAATCCACCGGCAGGAGAAACCCCGGTGGCTCGGCGCCGCTCCTTGGCATCACGCCGCGGCCGGCGGTTCGATCAGCACGGGATCCTTGTTGTTGACGTTGCCGACCCGCTTGTCGACCGGCCAGACAGCCATGCCGTCGGCCGGGTAGGGAACGAGCAGCGACTTCAGCTCCTGTGGGTCGGCCGGTCTCTCACCGAGCCATACCGGCCAGTTCCCCGGCGCGAGAATGACCGGCATGCGGTCGTGTATGGGAGCAAGCAAGGCATTCGCGGCGGTCGTCACGATCGCAAAGCTGCGAACCCGCTCACCGGCCGGCGAACGCCACGTCTCCCACAGGCCGGCGAGCGCCATCAGCTTCCGGTCGGCGAGGCCGACGGCGTATGGCTCGCGGTCTTTGCCGAGCTTCTTCCATTCGTAAAAGCAGTCGAACGGGATGAGGCACCGCCGGCGGACGAAGGCCTCGCGGAATGCCGGCTTCGTGTCGATCCCTTCGGCTTTGGCGTTGATGTTCGCAAAGCCGACCTTGATGTCCTTCGCCCAAAACGGCACCAGGCCCCAGCGCATGACGTCCAGGCCGCGTTGCCCGGCGCTGGCGTCATAGCGAACGACGGGCAAACCCTCGGTCGGCGCCGCATTCCAATTGGCCGGAATGTTCGGAGTCGGCCGCTCGGGCGGGATCGAGAAAACCAGCTTGATCTCGCTGACATCGGAAGAGAGTTGGGCGCGGCCACACATTTGCGGTTAGATGGCGTGCCATGCCGATCCCAGCAATCCTCCGATTTTGGCCGGCGTGCCCTTCACGATGCCGGTCGGCTTCGCTATCGTTTCCGGCGGATCTTCGAGGAAACGAGAATGACGACGAGTGCGAACGAAACCTTCGACTTTATCGTGACCGGGGCGGGATCGGCGGGTTGCGCCGTGGCCGGGCGGCTCAGTGAGTCCGGACGGTGGCGCGTCCTGCTGCTGGAAGCCGGCGGGCGCGACAGCAACCCGTGGATTCATATCCCGCTCGGCTACACGAAGACCTTCACCAACCCGCGGGTCAACTGGATGTTCGAAAGCGAGCCCGAAAAGGAGCTCAACAACCGCACCCTTTACCAGCCGCGCGGCAAGGTGCTCGGCGGCACCAGCTCGATCAACGGCATGGTCTACATGCGCGGCACTCCGGCCGATTACGACAACTGGCGGCAGCGCGGCTGCGAGGGCTGGGACTGGGATTCGATATTGCCGCTCTTCAAGAAGGCCGAGGACCAGGAGCGCGGCGCCGACGATTTCCACGGCGTCGGCGGGCCGCTGCACGTTTCCAACCCGGTGCGCTCGCCGCTAGGCGACGCGATGGTCGCCGCCTCGATCGAGGCCGGCATTCCCGCCAATCCCGACTTCAACGGCGCCCGCCAGGAAGGCGTCGGCTACTACCAGACGACGACCACCAACCGCCGGCGCTGGAGCTCGGCGCGGGCCTATCTGGGCCAGGCGCGCGGCCGTCAGAACCTGACCGTCGCAACCAATGCGCATGCCGCCCGGATCCTGTTCGAGGGCGGCCGCGCGGTCGGTGTCGAATATCACACGCCGGATGGCCCGAAGACCGCATGGGCCCGCGGCGAGATCATCGTCTCCGGCGGCGTTTACGGCTCGCCTCAACTGCTGCAGCTTTCCGGGCTCGGCCCGGCCGATCTCCTCAGCGAGTTTGGCATTCCGGTGGTCCGCGACATGCCGGGCGTCGGCAAGAACCTGCACGACCACTTCAACACATACCTGGTGTTCCGTTGCCCCCAAAAGATAACCGTCAACGATATGGCGATGAGCCCGGCGCTCAAGCTCAAAGCCGCCATCCAGTACGCGGTCAGCCGATCCGGTCATCTGTCGAATGCCGGGATCTATGCCGGCGCTCTGGTCCGCACCGACCCGCGGCTGGAGCAGCCCGATCTGCAGATCAACATGTCCGGCTGGAGCGCCATCGAGCGGCTGCGCACCGGGATCAAACCGCACCCGTTTTCGGCTTTTACCTTCAGCCCGGTGCACCTGCGCCCCGATGGCCGCGGATGGGTGCGGATCAAGAGCCCCGACCCGCTCGCGCCGCCGGCGATCCAGTTCAATTTCCTCGCCAGCGACTATGACTTTCAGGCGCTGATCTACGGGATGCGGCTCAGCCGCAAGATCGCGGCGCAGCCTGCATTGAAGCCGTTCGTTGCCGAGGAGGTATTGCCCGGCCCCCAGTGCGAAAGCGAAGACGATATGATCGAGGAGATCCGCGTGCGCGGCGTCTCCAACCTGCACCCGGTCGGCACCTGCCGGATGGGGCGCGAGATCGACGCCGTCGTCGATCCGCGGCTGCGGGTCCACGGGATCGAGGGATTGCGCGTCGCCGACGCCTCGATCATGCCGCAGGTGCCCGGCGGTAATACCAACGCCCCCTCGATCATGATCGGCGAAAAATGCGCCGCGGTGATCCTCGAAGACGCCGCCGCTTAGAGTTAAGCGGGCTTGCCGGGCACCGGGATATCCCAGATGTCCCTGGCGTATTCGGCGATGGCGCGGTCGGAAGAGAACCAGCCCATTCCGGCGATGTTCAGCAGAGCAGCCCTGCGCCATTTCCGGGGTGAACGCCAAAGCTCGTCGATATCGCGCTGGACCTCGCGATAGGCGTCGAAATCGGCGGCCACCATATAGGGGTCCGAATATCTCAGGATGTTCACCAGTCCGGCGAAGCGGTGCGGGTCCTCGGGCGAAAAGCAACCCGTTGCGACAGCGTCGACGACTTCCGAGAGATCGGGTGATGCGGCCATGATGGCGGTGGCGTCGAGCCCCCGCCGCCGTCGCTCCGCGACCCCCGCGGCGCGTAGGCCAAAAATGAAGACGTTGTCATCACCGACATGCTCGCAGATCTCGATATTGGCGCCGTCGAATGTTCCGATCGTCAGGGCGCCATTCAGCGCCAATTTCATATTGCCGGTTCCGGAGGCTTCCATTCCGGCGGTCGATATCTGCTCGGAGAGGTCGGCCGACGGAATGATGAGTTCGGCCAGACTGACATTGTAGTTCGGCAGAAACACGATTTTCAGCAGATCTCGGACCAAAGGATCGTTGTTGATTACGCTCGCGACGTCGTTCGCCAGCTTGATGATCAACTTGGCGCGAGAGTAGCTCGGCGCCGCTTTTCCCGAAAATATCTTGACGCGAGGGACCCAGTTGCGGTGGGGGTCGGCTAGGATCGCACGGTAACGGGCGATCGCGTCCAATATGTTGAGCAGCTGGCGTTTGTATTCGTGAATGCGCTTGATCTGCACATCGAACAGCGCGCTCGGATCGATCTGCAGCCCGAGGCGCTCCCGGACAATCCGGGAGAGCACAACCTTGTTGGCGCGCTTGACCGCAGCCAGGCGTTCCTGCAGCGCTCCATCGTCCGCCTGCTCGGCAAGACGGCCCAAGGCCGCAGGGTCGTCGAGGACGACGGGACCGCACGCCTCGCACAAGAGCCTGATCAGCCCCGGATTGGCCTGGTGCAGCCAGCGGCGAAACGAGATGCCGTTGGTCTTGTTGACGATGCGGTCCGGATAGAGCCGGTGCAGCTGACTGAACACGCTGGTGCGCATCAGCTTGGTATGAAGCGCCGAGACGCCGTTGACCCGGTGCGAGCCGACGAAGGCGAGGTGCCCCATCCTGACCCGCCGCCCGTCGCTCTCGTCGATCAGCGATATCTCGGTCAAGAGATCGGGGTCGAGCGGACCCGTCCGCCTCGCGTTTTCGAGGTGACGCGCATTGATCGCGTAGATGATTTCGAGATGCCGCGGGAGAAGTCGCTCAAACAACGGCACCGGCCAGCTCTCCAATGCTTCCGGCAACAGAGTGTGGTTGGTGTAGGAGAATGTCTCGACGGTGATTCTCCAGGCCTCGTCCCACGGCACGTTGTGCAGATCGACGAGGATGCGCATCAGCTCGGCGATCGCGACGCTCGGATGCGTGTCGTTGAGCTGGATCGCTGCCCGTTCCGGAAGCGTATAGATGCTGCCGAAGGTTCGGGTGTGGCGGCGCACGAGGTCCTGCAGCGAGGCGGACACGAAGAAATATTCCTGGCGCAGCCGCAATTCGCGCCCCGACGCCGTGTCGTCGCTCGGGTAGAGAATTTTGGAGAGCGCTTCGGCGCGCGCCTGCGGCGACAGGCCGCCCAGGTGATCGCCTTTGTTGAACACGGCGAGGTGCAGCGGATCGACGGCACGAGCGGACCAGAGCCGCAACGGATTGACGTGCCGTTCCCGCCATCCGAGGACCGGGGTATCGTAGGCGACCGCTTTGATCGTTTCTTCCGCATGCCAGACGCTTTGCAAGCGGCCCTTGGGCGAAACCGTGTTCTCGACCCAGCCGCCGAACTGGATGTCGTAGATCACTTCGGGGCGTTCAAATTCCCATGGATTGCCGAAAGACAGCCAGTGCTCTAGATGCTCCTGCTGCCAGCCGTCCTTGATCACCTGCCGAAAGAGGCCGTGGTCATAACGGATCCCATAGCCGCAGCCGGGGATGCCGAGGCTCGCCATGCTTTCCATAAAGCAGGCGGCAAGCCGCCCGAGACCGCCATTTCCGAGGGCGGCGTCGGGTTCGGCGCTGCGCATCCGGTCCGGATCGACGCCGAGGTCGCCGAGCGCAACCCTGACGAGTTCACTACATCGCATATTGCCGACTACATCGTTGAACAGGCGGCCGATCAGAAATTCCAGCGACAGGTAATAGACGCGTTTGCGCCCTTTCGAATCGCTGACGCGATCAACCGTCAACCAGCGGTGAATGATGCGGTCGCGCAGCGCGAGCGCCGCAGAGACAAACCAGTCCCGGTCGGTCGCGCTCGCCGCATCCTTGCCGACCGCCAAGGTCAGCTTGGCGAGGACCGTCGCCTTGAATTCCTCGATGTCCTCGTCCCGCAGCGGCGTATCGGGCAACGCGGACGGCACGGGTGCCGCAGAATCACCCCCGCTAACGTTCGTCAGCATCCAGTCAAGACCCTGTCAATTCTTGATTATCTGCGGTGTAAAGCGCAGGCTGTCATCGAAAATGAAACCCATAGCTAACCCCAGAACATCCCACGGGCAACGCCCTGTGCCTCTCTGTCGCAAAAACCATGCCCGAGGAAGCACGTGAGGATATTGATCATCCCCCGGGATTAGCGAACGGTTATCGCCCCAGGCTATTCCCGCTGCACAATCGAGCCGGCCCTTCCCCAGCCGTGCCCGCCGACTGCAATTAAACGTTGTTCTGACAATCGCCCTCCGCTGCACCTGCAGTAAATCTGCAGCGGAGTTGCGCTTAAAAGTTGAAGCCAACCCGATCCCCACTGATATCGCCATCGCCGGCAAGCGTGCAATACGAATCTGGCAATATTACGACCGTCGAATGCGGTTGAACGCCGCAGTTGTTATGCGGGTAGGATGGGTTGAGCGATACGAACTCATCAGGATCGCTTCCTGCCGCACGGGATGATGGGTTTCGCTGCGCTCCACCCATCCTACACGCTACACGCTCCATCTTAATTCGGCAGGTCGGCAAGGCGAAAAAATCGCGTCATGGGACAGGCAATCCGCTTTACACTTTTCGCCAATTCTGCGAGCGGAGAAACGCGCCATGCAGTACAGAAGAATCTCGGCGGATTGTCATCTCGATCTGCCCTGGCTTCCGGCGGAATTGTTCGTTTCCGAGGCAAAACGGGAATTGCGGGAGCGGATGCCCTATGTCGAGGATGGCCCCGACGGGCCGCGCTGGACGACCAAATCCGGCATCAATATGGGGCTGGTCGGCGGCATCGGCTCGGTCGGCGGCAAGTTCATCCCCGGCCAGAACTACCGCGTCGACAAGATGGCCGAGACCGGCCTCTATGAAGACGGCAAAAAAAGGCGTGCGCCGCCCGGGCGATCCCGATCAGCGGATCAAGGACACGTCCAGTCAGTCGGCTGGTTCGGACGTCGCGGCGTATTCGGCCTCGGCGACTGGCGCCGACGCGGAGGGCTTTCTGGCCAGCGAGACGATGCGGCCGGCCAAGCCGGCATAGGCCGATTTCCAGTCGGCAGCCCGGGCATGGAGGGCCGCGGCAAATTCCCGAAGAGCGGAGTTGCCTGCGTCCGCCCCGCGCTGCACGGCGTCGGCGACAAATGCTGCCGCGACCGATGCCGGCACTGGCGGTCTGTCCGCTGGCCCGCGGGACGGGGCGGCGCCGGACGCCCAGGGGCTCGCTATCGTAATGCCGGGCTCGGCAAGCACCGCCTCGCGCAGCACGCGGTTGCGGTAGCGCTCGACTGCTAGAGGAAGCTTGTCCGCGGCCCGTCCTCCACCGATCCAGGCATCGAGGTTGCCCGGACCCCAGTTGTAGGCCGCGATCGCGTCTTGCCAGTTGCCGTAACGCCGATACATCTGGGCAAGATAGGCGCGGCCCAACGCCCGGTTTTGGGCGAGGTCGAACCGGTCGCCGCCGCCGACATCGAAGGCCGCCGCCGCGCTCACTTGCATCGGTCCCTGCGGTCCGCCCGGCTCTGGGCGCCACATGCGCAGATCGGCCCCATGGCTCGATTCGGCGCCGTCGACGGCGAATGCGACCCGGTCGAGATCGGCCGCGGAAGCCGGGCCGAACAACTCCGTTTCGGTGGTGGCCGGAAGTCCCGCGCCCCGCAGAATGCTGACCGGCCGATCCCGCAGATCTGCAAAGGTCACCACTTGCATAGTCATTGCCGTCGGGTGGACCTGGCCCGGCGACATCAGGGCGCGTTCGCTGTCGCCGCGCAGGACCCGGACGGGGCTCCTTCGCGGATCGGCAAAGGTCACAATCTCGGGTCTCTCGGCCTTCTCGGCCACAGGCTTCTGCCCGCTCTTGTCGCGCGCCGGCGAACCGCCGCGCACGATTTTAACCGCATTCCATGCGGTATCGGGAAAGGTGATCAGCTGGACGCTTCCGCTTTTGCTTTCGATCGCGTGTTTGAGGGTTTCTGCCGAGATTTGCTGCTTGGCCTTCGATGCACCCTCCGCGGCGCATGTGACCGTGCAGACGAACAGGATCGCCCAAATTCCGCCCCGCATCGCCCCCTCGATCGGCGCGGGTGATCCAAATCACCCCCAAGGCGAAGCACTCTAGCTGAAACGCTCCAGGATTCGACCGAAAATTCCACGAGCTGGAGACTGCCGAACGGCTTGTCACCGAATCACGCGATCAACTAGCATCGCTTACACATCGGATTGTGAGGAGAAGGGGATGGCAAAGGTTCTGGTGATCCACGGCGCGGGGATGAACATGCGCGGCAAGGTCCAGACGGAAATCTTCGGTCCGATGACCCTGCCCGAATATGACGAGCGGATTCGCGGCTATGCCGCTGAACTCGGCCTCGAGGTCGAGATCTTCCACTCGAACATCGAAGGCGAGATCGTAAACCGGATATACGAGGCGAACGACAAGGGCTTCGACGCGGCGCTGTTCAACCCGGCAGCGTTCGGGACCGGCTACCCGGCTCTGGTCGCAGCGATCTCGCAGGTCAAATTCCCGACCATCGAGGTTCATATCTCGAACCCGATAAGACGCGGCCCGGCTTCCGAGACGGCGCGGGTCAGCCACGGCATCGTCGCCGGTTTCGGATTGACGGGATACTATCTGGCGCTGCGCGGCCTGCGCGACATGTTGGCAGCAAAGAAGTGATCCGCGCCGCCATCGTCGGCCTCGGCCGCTGGGGCCGGACGCTGGTCAACTCCATTCAAGGGAAGAGCAGCGCGATCCGCTTCACTGCCGGCCACACCCGGACGCGTGCTTCGGCCGAGGCGTTCTGTGCCGAGAACGGGATCGCGCTGAAGGATGATCTCGACCAGATCCTCGCCGACCCGGCAATCGATGCGGTCGTGTTTGCGACGCCGCACAGCCAGCACGGCGCCCAGGTGGAGCGCACCGCGGCGGCCGGCAAGCACGTCTTCATGGAAAAGCCGTTTACCCTGGACGTGAAGAGCGCCGAAGCGGCGCTCGACGCGGTGGCGCGAGCCGGGGTGCTGCTGGGTGTCGCCTACCCTCGACGATTTCACCCGGCGATGATCGAGCTGAAGACGCGGATAACAGACGGCCGTCTCGGCACCGTCAGTCACTGCGAGAGCGCGCAGACATCGCCGACCGGGCTCTCGATGGATCCGAATTATTGGCGGTCCGACCCGCAAGAGGCTCCGGCCGGGGCGATGACCGCGACCGGCGTGCACAATCTCGATGCAATGATCTATCTGTTCGGCAGGATCGACGAGGTTTATTGCGTCAGCCTGCGCCGGGTCATGCCGCGGCTCGAGGATACGACCACGGTTCTGCTCGGCCTCGCCAACGGGATCTCGGGGACCCTCTACTGCTCGCTCGTGACGGCACCAGCCTATCGCTTCGCGGTTTACGGAACGAAGGGCTCCGTCGAGCTCGCGACACCGGAGCTCGAATTACGCTTTACGCCGGTTACCGAGCGGCCGCCGATCGGCCGGCATACGGCGCCTGCCCCCGAAATCATCGACTACAAAGGCTTCAACGCACTGGCCGCCGAGCTCGAAGGCTTCGCGGCGGCGATCAACGGCGAAAGCCTTTACCCGATTACCGCCGACGAAGTTCTGCACGGTGTTGCCGTCTTCGAGGCGATCGTCCGTTCGGCGGCGCTCCACCAGCCGGTTAAGGTCTCGTAATGCCTGTGACCGTCCTTTACCCCGAGGAACGGCAGATCCCGGACGACGGCCTGGAAGCGGAGATTTTCGGTCCCGAAGTCCAACTCATGCGGCGATACGCCAAGACCCTCGCCGACCTCGACCCCGCCGATTGCGCCGAAATCGACGGGTTGATGATCATGCGCTATGCGGTCACACCCGAGGACATCCAGCGTTTTCCGCGACTGCGCGCGATCGTGCGCATGGGGGTCGGATACGACAGAATCGCGCGGCCGGCCGCGGCGGCACGCAATATCCTCGTCTGCAATGTGCCGGATTACGGCACCACCGAGGTCGCCGATCATGCGATGGCGCTGGCGCTGTCACTACGCCGCGGTGTGATCCTCTATCACGAGCGGCAGCGTCGGGACCCGCCTGCGCCGTGGGGACCCGTCAAAGGCGAGCTGATCCGCCGCTTCGGGGTGCAGAACTTCGGCATCGTCGGGCTCGGGCGGATCGGCACCGCGGTCGCTTTGCGTGCGCGCGCCTTCGGGTTTCGGGTCACGTTTTACGATCCGCATTTGCCGAACGGCGCCGAGTTGGCGCTCGGCATCGGCCGCGCCGCCACCCTCGAGGATCTGCTGCGGCAAACCGATACATTGTCGGTTCACACGCCGCTGACACCCGAGACCCGCGGCATGCTCGGCGCTCCCGAGCTCGCGCTGCTGCGCAAGGGCGCGGTGGTGGTCAACACCGCACGCGGGCCGATCATCGACCTCGATGCGCTGCTGGCGCTGTTGCGCGAGGGCCATATCGCCGCCGCCGGGCTCGACGTATTGCCGGTCGAGCCCCCGGTCGAGCCGATCCCCGAGCTGTTGCGCGCCTACCGCGCCCGCGAGCCGTGGCTCGAAGGCCGCCTCGTCATCACCCCGCACGCCGCTTGGTTCACGCCCGAATCGGAGCACGACACGCGGGTCAAATCCGCCGAGACGATGCGCGCGGCCTTACTGACCAACCGCCCGCAGAACGTGATCCCCCCGGACATGTTCTAACCCAGACAGATCCGTCTTGCGCTGAAATCGCCCCCTCTCCCCCGGGCCGGGGGAGGGTAAAGGGAGCGTCGTTGTAGCCAGATTCCGGCGGCAAACCTTTTACTAGAGAGTGGGAAGTGATGGCGGCGTACTCGGTATCGCTGTTCGGCGATTTTGCCTATTCTGCTCGCGTGATCCATCAGCTCGATCTGTTCCGTTACGTCCCGGCTCCGGCCGAACCCCCTCCCTCTGACGAGTTGGCGCGGTCGGCTCTCGCGCCGGATACCATGGAAGATGACGAGCTGTTGGCTGCGCTGCCCCAGGCGACGATCACGGACAGTCACGCTCTCGCCGCCGAGGCGGGGCGGCGGCGCATGACCGCCGCGGTCCCCGTCCTCGAAGCTCTGTGCCGCCGTTTTGCCGGTTTCGGCGCCGACCGGGTCGTGCCCGAACAGGCGGCCGCGATTGATGCTCTCGCCCAGATTGCCGGCGCGGATGCGGCAGGAGCGCTCGCTCGGCTCATCGCCAGGAGGACCGTTCAGGGGCCGTGTCTGCAACGAGCCGTTGCCGCAGCCGCATGCCTTGGGACCAAATTGCCAGCGGCCATGGTGCTGGAGCTGCTGCGCCACGATGATGCGCAGATTTGCGCGGACGCGTGCCGGTTCGCCCAGGCCTCGCCGGTTGTGTTTGCGCAACTGCGCGATCTGCTGGACGACCTTCAATGGCCGGTGCGGATGGCGGCCGCGTGCACTCTCGGGCTCATGGGACGCAACGAGGTCCGGCCGCTCCTCGCCCGCTATCTTCGGGAGGAACCGTCGGCGCAGCTCATCGATGCCGTCGCTCCGGTCGCCGACGAGGAGTGCATTATCCTGCTCGGGCGGATCGGCCGCACCATGCCTGCCCTCTCGGCGGCAGCGCTCGATGCCCTGAATTCGATCGATCATCCACGCGCGTCGAGAATTGCCGCCGAAATCGGTGTTCCCTCCAGCAACGGGTAATTCATGATACTGATCCGCTTCGCTTGCGCCGTCTTGGCGCTCGTCATTGCCGCCGCTGCGCCCCCGCTCGGGCGCGTAGACGCGGCGACCAATCAGGTGATCGAGATGCCGAATGGATTGAAATACACCGACACCAAGACCGGCGACGGCGCTACGGCAACGCCGGGGAACAAGGTCTCAGTGCATTACACCGGATGGCTGTACAACAACGGCGCCAAGGGGGCGAAGTTCGACAGCTCGGTCGATCGTGGCCAGCCGTTTCAATTCACCCTCGGGGCGCATCAGGTGATTGCGGGCTGGGACGAAGGCGTCGCCGGCATGAAAGTCGGCGGCAAGCGTACTCTGATCATCCCGCCCGAGCTCGGCTATGGCGCCCGCGGCGCCGGTGGGGTGATCCCGGCGAACGCCACCTTGATGTTCGACGTCGAGCTGCTGGGAGTTCAGTAACCGGGCTTCGCGTAATCGCGGGGGCCCTCCAATGCAGCACCATTCTCACGGCCACGCCCAGCTGAGTTACGGGCACGCCTTTGCGACTGGGATCGCTCTGAACCTCGCTTACGTCGGTGGTGAGGCGGTTGCCGGAATCCTTTCCGGCTCGCTCGCGCTGCTCGCCGATGCCGGCCACAATCTCAGCGATGTCCTCGGCCTCTCGCTGTCCTGGGGAGCCGCGGTGCTCAGCCGACGCCAGCCGAGCGGCCGGTTCACCTATGGGCTGCGCAGCAGCTCGATCCTCGCCGCGCTCGCGAATGCAATAATTCTGTTGGTGGTGACCGGCGGGATAGCCTGGGAAGCGATCTGGCGCATCAGCCACCCGGTGCCGGTTACGAGCGGCATCGTCGTCACGGTCGCTGCCGTCGGCATTTTCGTCAACGGCGGTACGGCGCTGCTCTTCGCCTCGGGTTCGGCCGACCTCAATGTGAAAAGCGCCTTTCTGCATTTGGCTGCCGATGCGCTGGTCACTGCCGGCGTCGTGGCCGCCGGTGTCGTGATATGGCTGACCGATTGGCTGTGGCTCGATCCCGTCGTCAGCCTCGTGGTCTCGGCCGTCATTGTCTTGGGCACCTGGAGGTTGCTGAAGAGCGCCATCGGGCTCGCCCTGGATGCGGTTCCCGAAGGGGTCGACGCGGCGGCCGTGCGGGCGCATTTGCTAAGCTTGGCGGGGGTCACCGGGCTGCACGATCTGCACATCTGGGGGATGAGCACCACGGAGACGGCGCTGACCTGCCATCTGATCATGCCGGATGGCCACCCCGGCGATGCCGTGCTCAACAAAATGGCGCAGCAGCTTTACCATCGCTTCGGCATTCAGCACGCCACGATCCAGATCGAACTCGCCGATAGCGACGAGACCTGCGCGCTAACCCCCGAACACGTCGTGTGAGGCGTTGCCCCGGCGGCCCGCGGGTACTAGCTTTGATCCATCTCAGGCGTTCTTCCGTGGAGGAAAGAATGAGCGAACGTGCCCATGTCCGCGAAGTGGGGCTCCGCGACGGATTGCAAAGCATCGCTGAGGTCTTGCCGACCGGACAGAAGATCGCTTGGCTCGATGCCGAGCACGCCGCCGGGGTGCGCGAGATCGAGGTCAGCTCGTTTGTTCCGTCAAAGCTCCTGCCGCAACTCGCGGATGCCGAGGCGGTCGTGCGTCATGCGCTGACCCTGCCCGGCCTCACCGTCTCGGCGCTGATCCCCAACCTCAAGGGGGCCGAGCGCGGTCTGGCGCTCGGCGTCCACGAGATGAACTTCGTGCTGTCGGTCAGCGAGGGGCACAACCGTTCGAATGTCCGCCGCAGCACCGCGGAATCGGTCGAGGATTTTCGCCGTGTCGTGGCTCTGTGCCGAACCGCGGCGGAAGACCGGCGCCCGCGCATCGCCTGCGGGCTCGCCACTGCCTTCGGCTGCACGATCGAGGGTGCGGTGGACGAGGACCGGGTTCGCCGTATCGCCGTCGAAGTCGCCGAGGCAGGCGCCGACGCAATCGCTCTCGCCGATACCGTCGGCTACGGCCAGCCGGCGGCGGTCGAGCGCGTTTTCCGCCGGGTCATGGCCGATGTCGCACCTTTGCCGGTGTCCGGGCATTTCCACGACACGCGCGGGCTCGGCCTCGCCAATGTGCTGGCGGCTCTCAACGCTGGCGCGCGCGCCTTCGACTCCTCGCTGGGTGGGCTCGGCGGCTGTCCCTACGCCCCCGGCGCTACCGGCAACATCGTCACCGAGGACCTCGCCTTCATGCTCGAAGCGATCGGGTTCGAGACCGGGATCGACCTCGACCGGCTGATCGCCGTCCGCGAGCTCGTCCACAATGCATTGCCGAACGTCGTCCAGCACGGTGCGATCGCCAAGGCCGGGCTGCCGAAGAATTTCCGCCCGAACTCGGCTGGCCGAGGCGGCTGAATGAGACGAGGTCCCATCACCGCGAGGCGGTCATGAGCACAGGCGAAGGGTTTTCCCATCCCGAATTTCTGATCGAAACGGAGGCGCTGGAACGCCAGCTCGGTAGCGCCGATCTGCGAATTCTCGACTGCACGACGCATCTCGTTCCGGACCCGAAGATCACTTACCAGGTCGTGCCGGGGCGGGCCGATTTCAAAAAAGGTCATATCCCCGGCGCGCAGTTCGTCGATCTGCAGGACGATCTCTCGGATAAGAACTCATCGCTTCCGCTTTATGCTGCCCTCCGCCGAGACATTTGCCGCCGCGATGAGCAGTTTTGGCGTCGGCGACGGCACGCGGGTCGTGCTCTACAGCACCGCCAATCCGTGGTGGGCGACGCGGGTCTGGTGGGTGTTGCGCGTTTTCGGCTTCGACAATGCAGCGGTGCTGAACGGCGGCTGGCAGAAATGGAGCCGCGAAGGGCGTCCGGTTGAGACCGGCCTCGCGAAATCCCGCGCGCCGGGACATTTTGTCTTGCGCGAGCAACGCGGCCTCATGGTCGGCAAAAAGGAGATCCTCGAGGCGATCGGCGATGCCGGGGCGTGCACGATCAATGCGCTGACGCCCGAACAGCACGCCGGCACCGGCGGAAACAGCTATGGGAGGCCTGGTCACATCAAGGGCAGCGTCAATCTGCCGGCGGCACATCTGCTCGATCCCGAGACCAACGAATTCCTGCCCGCCGACGAGCTGCGCAGGCGCTTCGCGGCGATCGGGGCGTTCGACAAAAACGTCATCACCTATTGCGGCGGTGGCATTGCCGCGAGCGCCGACGCCCTCGCTCTGGTCATGCTTGGGCATCCCGATGTCAGGCTTTATGACGCTTCGCTGAGCGAATGGGCGACCGATCCGAGCCTGCCGATGGAAACCGGTTGATGGAATATACCATCTCGCCGCTTTCCGAGCATACCGGGGCGGAGGTCCACGGCATCGATCTGACCGAGCCGGTAGACGAGGTTACGCGCGCCCGGCTCAACCGCGCCTTTGTCGATCATTCGGTGCTGGTGTTTCGCGGCCAGCATCTGACGCCCCAGCAGCTGCTCGAGGCCGTCGGCCTGTTCGGCGAACCCTTCCCACAGCACAATTCGCGCTTCGCCTTGCCCGAGTGTCCGCTTGTCCACTACATCTCAAACCGGGATTTCTATCCCGACGGCCGGCGTTACATTCCGGGCGAAGGCTATCACACCGACCACTCGAACGCGCCCCGCCCGCCAAAGTCCACCATTCTGCATGCGGTGAGCCTGCCCGACCGGGGCGGCGATACCCAGTACGTCGATATGAGGCTCGCCTATGATGAACTGCCGCAAGAAACCAAACGCCGCCTCGACGAGCTCAAAGCGATCCACGTCTACCAGAGCCGCCACAGCGCGCGGAAGCTGATGGAGCTGAGTTCGGAAAGCCACAGTCTTGTCCCCGACTCAGTGGTCCATCCGATCGTACGCACCCATCCGGAAAGCGGTCGCAAGGCGATCTACATCAATCCGATCCGCACCGAAGGCATTGTCGGAATGCCGGAACGGGAAGCCCTGACCTTGCTCGCCGACCTGCTGGAACACGCGACGCAGCCGCAGTACCAGTACCGTCACCAATGGCGGCCAGGCGATCTCGTCATGTGGGACAACCGCTCATTGCTGCACAAGGCCAACGGCGATTACGACATGAATCAGCTGCGATACCTTCTCCGCATCATGCTGCAAGGCGATGTGCCGGTCTAAACAGTTTGGCTCACTCTGGAGCGACAGAGGACATGCCATCTCCCTCCCACCCTAAAGGGCGGAGAGGGATTCCTCACCGTCCATGGCGAAAAAGCTCGGTACCGCGGTATACTCCGTTAATCATTCATTAACTAATTTTAGCCAAGTTGCAGGCTAGCAAGGGAGCCTCTGTCCGCGGTGTCCCGGGGCGACGACCTCGATTCCGAGCGGTGCCCGAGGTTTCGGAGATGGGGCAAATGAGCACGCATGAAGCAAGCCCGTCGCTCGGCCAAACCATGGCGGCTAAACACCGACCTGCCTGGCTGCGCATACCGCACGTCAGTTTGACGGTTCGTCTGATTATACTCGTGTTGATCGCCATTTGCCCGGCCATGGTCATCCAAGCTTACAACGAATATGAACTGCGCAAAGCGCGCGAAACCGACATTCGCCAACAGGTTATACAGATTACCAAGCAGTTCGGCGAAGAAATCGGCGAGCTGCGCGAAGGCGCTCGCCAACTACTGCTCGCGCTCGCACAACTCACTCCCGTCAAGTCACGGGAGAGTGACGCCTGCAACGCACTGTTCGGGTCATTGGCCTCACAATACGCGAACTATAGCCTGCTGGCAGCGGCGGATACCGGCGGCCGAATATTTTGCTCGAGCAGCCCGCTTAGCTATTCCTCCGTTGCCGACAGGCCGTTCTTCAAGCGCGCAATGGCGCAGGACGGGCTAGCCGTCGGCAATTACTGGGCCGACCCGGCGAACGGCGCGCGCATGATCCATTTTGCGCTGAAATTCGACAGCGGCGACGGCCACACGGCCGGTGTCGTTTTTGCTGGGCTCGATCTGGGCTGGCTGTCTGAACATCTGAAGGAAAGGGGGCTTTCGCCGACATCCTCGATCCTGATCGCCGATCGCGAGGGCAACATCATCGCGCGACTGCCCAACCCGGAGGCTCTGGTCGGCAAGAACATGAGGAAAGGCCATGCAGAAATCATGGACGGCAACACCGCGGGCTGGGAGGAGTCGGTCGGCGTCGATGGCCTCACGCGAATATTCGGCTATGTCCCGGCAGCCCTGCCGCCTCGGGACTTCTTTCTGAGCGCCGGGCAGTCGAAAGCGGAAGCCTTCGCGGCCATCGACAGCGCGACGGCGCGCGGCGTCGCACTGATCGTTTTCGGTCTGCTCGCGGCAACTTTTGCGGCGGTTCTCGGCGGTCGCAGGTTTCTGCAGGAACCAATAAGCGGTCTCGTGCAATTCGCGACGGAGTGGCGCCACGGCAACTATGATTCGCGGGTAAAAGTTCGCCACCCCGCATCGGAAATCGGCCATTTGGGAGCGACCTTCAATGCCATGGCAGACGCCCTGGCTGCCCGTTATGCTGCGCAGAAGCGGGCCGAAGCCGAGTTGCGCGAGCTGAATGCGACCCTGGAGACCCGCGTCGAGGAAAGGACGGTCGAGCTGGCCAATGCCAATCGGGCAAAGTCGATGTTCCTCGCCAATATGAGCCACGAATTGCGCACCCCGCTCAATGCGATCATCGGGTTTGGGGAAATGATGCATCGCGAGATCATGGGACCGATCGGCATTCCGGCCTACAAGGAATACGCGCAGCACATTCACGAGAGCGGGTTGCACTTGCTCTCCCTCGTCGAGGAAATGCTCGACCTCGCCAAGGTGGAAGCGGGGAAGCTGCAGATAGAACGTGTTCCGACCGAACCCGGGAAGCTCTTTGCCGAAAGCCTGATGATGCTGCAATCGACTGCTGCGGCGGCCGCGGTCCTGATCGTCATCGACGGTGATCCGTCAAACTGGCCGGTGATCGAGGGCGACCCGGTTAAATTGAAGCAGGTGTTCGTCAATTTGATCGGCAACGCGGTAAAGTTCACGCCGGCAGGGGGGCGCGTCACGATATCGAGCGAAATCGACGAGGCCGCGTTGCATATTCGCATCCGGGATACCGGCATCGGCATCCGAGCCCAGGACATCCCGCTGGTGGTACAGCCTTTCTACCGCGTAAATTCGGTGCTCGACAGCACGCATCAAGGCGCCGGTCTCGGGCTGCCTTTCGCGAAGTCCGTCGTCGACCTGCACGGCGGCACGCTCCACATCGAAAGCGAGCTCGGATCAGGGACGACGGTGACGATCAACCTGCCTCTACCCCGCAGGGCTGATGCGGTGGCGTGATCCTGACCTCGGCATGGCATCGACGGCCATCCTGGTTTGTGATCCATCCGACAATTGCGATGGCCGCCGCGATTATCAAATCGGTCTCAAACCCGCCGAACGCGATGGCTTGCCCGCCAATCAACGAGCCCAGCGATATTCCCAAAAAGAGGGCGCTGTTGTTCCAGGCCAGTATCGCTGCCCGGCTGTTGGGGAACTGGTTCGCCAGCCTGAGCTGCTGAGCCGGGAAGAACAGCTGCGCCGATAGCGAGGCGAGCCCAAAGGCACAGTCGACGATCGGCCCGAGGTGCAGCGCAACCAACAGCAGGAGAAGGCAGGAACTCAGCCCTGAGAGACTGATCGAGATTGTCATTTTTGCCCCGAGCCGGTCCGCGAGGCGCCCGCCGATCAAGGTGCCGGCGATCGCCCCGCAACCGTAGAACAGGATCGCCTCGGCGATTTGCTCGGTCGAATAGCCCGATGCGCTCAGCCCTTCGCCGAGATAGGTGTACACGGCGTAGAGCGCCGCGCTCCACAGCACCGTCGGAGCAAGCCGTGCGGCGAGGACCGTTGGCGTCAGCCGATCCGGCAGCGCGGCACCGCTCTTGGCGACCGGGGAATGATGCCAAACGCGGTTGTTCGCCCATGCGAGGACCAGGCTCAGCACGGCGAGTGCGGCGAAGACAACCGGCCACCCAAGCGACGCGGCGGTCAGCAGGCCTAGCGGTGTGCCAACGGAAAGCGACATCAAGAGACCCGATACGACGATCGCAAGCCGGGTGGCGCGCCGCTCAAGCGCATATATGGAGGGCGACACGCCGGCGGCCGCGGCGCCCGCGAGGATCCTCGTAGCGAGCAGCCAAGTGAAATCCCCGGCGATTGCCGTCAGCAGGTTGGCTGCCCCAAAGGCGCAAAGGCAGCGGGTCAGGACGCGAGCGCGCCCAACCCGGTCGGCGAGATGGCCAAGAGCCGGAGCGCTCAGCATATAGGTGACCGCGAATACGGTTACACTCAAACCCGCCGAAGCGGGTGGCACTGCGTAATCGGCCGAGATCAGCGGCAGCAGCGGCGAGACCACGAACAGGTCGCTACCGACCACGAACATGGTCAGCCAGGCGATTGCCAGCTGGGCGAATGCGCCGGCCGTATCGGAGGATCTTCGGTTGGCAGTTTCCATTGACACTCGCAATACGAGAAACAGCCAACGCTACAATCTCTCGATAAATGAATAATTAATTCGGCTAACGAGTTTTGGATTTTAGAGGCTTAACCTTAAGTTTACGGATCGGCAATAGCGTCCGTGACCAGTACCGAAGCTGAGCTCGGCTGCGGCGGTTAACTGTAACCGGCTACAACCTGGGGATATGGCCATGAGAGACGACGACCCGACTGGCAGAAAATCGAGACAATATCAGCCAACACCTTCTGCGATCGAGAATCTGCCAAACGCCTTGGCCGCCATACTCGAGGAACACCGCGCGTCGCGCATGCCGTTTTTTTTACGCCTGCCTGGCCTGCCTCACGCACTGGCGAGTGACTCCGGGCTCTTGGGCCAGATCCATCTGGTCTACCAGTCTGCCATGCACGCAACCCGCGCGGCGGTCTATTATCTTCCGCATCTCGACCGCCCGGCATTGCGAAAACGCAAGCTTCGGATATTCATCGACGATGACGGGCTCGCAGATGGTAATACCCATCATTACCAGCTGACCAGAGCATTTCGCAGCATCGGCGCAGAATGCCTACTCGACGACGAGGAGTTCGGGGAACTCGGCGAGCTTTGCCATTATCTCGAAGGCGAAACGGCCGATTTTGTGCGGTTGGCCCCCAAACTCTACGCGCGGTCGCTCGGAGCGTGGTGCGCCGTCGAGATGCTGTCGGCCGACTGGATGCGGGCGCTTGCCGATGCCCTATCGGTTCATTTCCCGCATTTCAGGCACGAACCGTATTTCGAGGAATGCTTCTCGCAGCAGGTCGAGGAACGCCATGCCGCCGAGGCACTCGAAGTGACGCAAATTGTTCTCCGCGCGCGCCCGGAACTGCTCGACGAGACATTGCGCGACGCGCGGATCATGGCCGAGGCGCTCGACGGAGTGTGGGCGCATTTGGACAGGATCGTCCGGCATGCTCAGGAGACAATAATGCCGGACCGCCGCATCAGGATTCGACGCCAGCCCGGCACCCGCCATCCGGCTTTAGCCACGGCTCAGGATGACGCATTGCTGGCGGCGATTGCCACTCAAGCGAACGAGATCTGCTGAACCCGGAGCTACAGTCGAGCAATCACCTGCTCCTTAAATCGACGCATTTCTGCGACCGATTCCTCGGGATCGGAGCGCTCGAAATCGATATCGACGGCGCCGACCCCGAGATCGCGCAACGCCCGCAAATCGGCGACAATGTCGGCGTTGCTCCCTGAAAATAGCCGCCGCTCGCCGTCCGAGGCCTTTGCCGGCACCGCTTCGCCGTACCGCTTGATGCGGTAGGTCAGGGCGACGCTCGCCGGCTCGCGTCCGGCTTCGGCGGTCAACTGGCGCAGCCGGGCGATCCCGGCACGGTACCGCGGCAGCGTGTCGAGCAGATGCTTGCTGTTGCTGCCGATTGGATACCACGCGTCGCCGAACCGCGCGGCGCGGCGCAGCGACGGCCCGCTTTCGCCGCCAACCCAGATCGGCGGGTGCGGCTTTTGCGCGGGCTTAGGCTCGAAGGAGATCCCGCCGTACTTGACCCAGTTCCCTTCGAAGCGCGGCGCCTCCTCGGTCCACAAACTGCGGAACGCGCTCAAATATTCGTCTGTCACCCGGCCGCGCGCGGCAAAAGGCGGGCCGACGACCGCATCGAATTCTGCCTGCAGCCAACCGGCCCCGATCCCGACCACAAGCCGCCCGCCGGATAGAACATCGATCGTCGAAAGCATCTTGGCGGCCAGCACGGCCGGCCGGTGGGGCACGACCATTACCGCCAATACGAGACGGATCCGGGTGGTTTTGGCGGCGATGAAGGCCGCCGCGGTAAGCTGCTCGTGCCGGCGTTCCGGGCCCTCCCCGAAGAATTCGCCGCTCTCGGAATACGGATACCCCGGCACCCGCAGGTTCGGCAGCACGACATGGTCGGTCAATGTCAAATAATCGTAGCCGAGCGCCTCACCCTGCTGCGCGACCCGGGTCATGCTCTCTGGGGACGACAACGGACCACTGATCGGCAAATTGAACCCGATCTGCATATTTCCTCCTGACGACTGGAGTAGCAGACAGCACTTGGGCATAGTCGTGGCGATGCAGCAACATGTCGCGATTACGCAGGATCTCGTCCTCGTCGGCGGCGGGCACGCGCACGTGCACGTCCTGAAGAGCTTCGGCATGCGCCCGGTGCCCGGGGTGCGGGTGACGCTCGTTACCCGCGACGTAGAGACGCCCTATTCGGGCATGCTGCCGGGCTATGTCGCCGGGCACTATTCACTCGACGAATGCCATATCGATCTCGGCCGGCTCGTGCGGTTTGCCGGCGCGCGGCTGATCCGCGACGAAGCGATCGGGATCGACAGGGCCGATGGCGCGTTGCTTTGCGATGCCCATCCGCCGATCCGGTACGATGTTCTGTCGATCGATATCGGCTCGGCGCCCCGCTCCGATGATGTCCCCGGCGCCGCCGAGCACGCGATCGCGGTCAAGCCGATCGACCGGTTCGCTATGCGCTGGGAGGCGCTGCTGGCGCGGGCGCGCGAGATGCCGCGGCTGCGTCTCGCCATCGTCGGCGGGGGCGCGGGCGGCGTCGAGCTCGCGCTTTCGGCGCAACATCGCCTGGCCGGACTGAAGGGCGACGCGGCCGAGGTGACGCTCGTCACACGCGAGGCGTTGTTGCCGTCGCACAATGCCCGGGTCCGCCGCTTGTTCGAGCATATCCTCGCCGATCACCGGCTGACCGTGCTCGCCGGCAGCGCCGTCGTGCGTGTCGCGCCGGGTGTTCTGCTCTGCGCCGATGGCAGGCGGGTCGAATTCGACGAGGCGCTTTGGGTGACCCAGGCCGGTGCGGCACCTTGGCTCGCCGACACCGGGCTGCCGCTGACGCCGGAGGGCTTCATCGCGGTCGACGACAGGCTGCGCTCTCCGGGAGACGTCAGGATCTTCGCGGCCGGCGACGTCGCGACGATGCTCGCCCATCCGCGCGAGAAGGCCGGGGTCTACGCCGTCCGGCAGGGTCCGCCGCTCGCCGCCAATCTGCGCCGCGCCCTTGCCGGGCGGCGGCTACGGCGCGCCGTGCCGCAAAAGCGCGCGCTGGCGCTGATCGGCACCGGGGACGAGCAGGCCGTAGCCTCGCGCGGGCCCTTTGTGGCGTACGGCCCGCGCCTGTGGCAACTGAAGGACTGGATCGACCGCCGCTGGATGCGGCGCTATCGCGAATTGCCCGACATGCAGCCCGAGGCCGGGGAAGATCCGATGCGCTGCGGCGGTTGCGCGGCGAAGGTCCCGGCGGCGGTGCTCAGCCGGGTCATGGGGCGGCTCCATCCGGCGACGAGCAGCGCCGTGATGATCGGCCTCGACAGCCCAGACGATGCGGCGCTGATCTCGTTCCCCGGCGCGCCACCGCTGCTGCAGACCGTCGATTTCTTCCGCGCGATCGTCGACGACCCATATCTTTTCGGCCGGATTGCCGCGACCCATGCGCTCGGCGACATTTATGCGATGGGAGGAACGCCGGAGAGCGCACTGGCGATCGCGACCCTGCCGCCGGCGCGCCCGCCGATCGTCGAGCACGACCTCTTTCACATGCTGCGCGGTGGCCTCGACGTGCTGGAGCCGGCGGGCGCCGTGCTGATCGGCGGGCACAGCGCCGAGGGCGCCGAACTTGCGCTCGGATTTGCCGTGACCGGGCGGCCGCGGCCCGGAAAGCTGCTGCGCAAGGCCGGGCTGCGTGCGAGCGACCGGCTGGTCCTGACCAAGCCCCTCGGCACCGGCGTGATCCTGGCCGCGGCGGCGCGCGGGCTTGTCGCGTCGCGTCTGGTCGAAGCCGCGATCGCGACGATGATGCAGTCGGCCGCTTCCGCAGCCGCTTGCCTCTTAGAGTATCGGGCCAGCGCCTGCACCGACGTGACCGGCTTCGGACTCCTCGGCCACCTTCTCGAAATGCTGCGCGCCTCGGGAATGGACGCGGTTCTCGATCCGGAAGCAATTCCAGCTCTTGACGGCGCGCTGCCACTGCTCGGCAGCGGGGTCACCAGTTCGCTGCACGCCGACAACATTGCTGCGCTGGCGGCTCTCGACCCCGCGGCTCAGCTTCATCAGACAGCCCCGCTGCTGATAGACCCGCAAACCGCCGGCGGGCTGCTGGCCGGCGTCCCGGCCGATCGCGCTGCAGCGTGCGTCGCCGAATTGCGCAGATGTGGCTATCGGGCAGCGTTGATTGGTCGTGTCGCAGGTCTGAGCGGCAGCGGGCCGCGAGTCCGTTTCGAGGCAGGCGCCGCGCAGTCGATCCCCGATTTGGTTGCCGCGAAATGACCACGGAGGAGCGCCGCGGCAGATTGGGGCTGCCGGGGGTCGACCGCGTCCTGCGGTCCGAAACAGCCGCCGCGATGATCGCCCGATACGGGCGGCCGCTCGTTGTCGGTGCGGTCAGGTCGGCATTGGCGGCGCGGCGCCGGTGTGATGCCCCCGCCTCCGTCGAGGCCATTCTCGAAGAGAGCGCCGCATCGCTCGCGCGCGATATGCAGCCTTCGCAGCGCCGCGTGTTCAATCTGACCGGCACCGTGCTCCACACCAACCTCGGACGCGCCCCCTTGCCCGAGGAGGCGATTGCCGCGGCGGTAGAGGCGATGCGCGATCCGACGACGCTCGAATACGAGATCGAGACCGGCAAACGCGGCGAACGCGACAACCATGTTGCGGGTTGGCTGACCCGCCTGACCGGGGCGGAGGCGGCGCTCACCGTCAACAACAACGCCGGGGCATTGGTGCTGGCGTTGAACACTCTCGCCGAAGGCCGCGAGGCGATCGTGTCGCGCGGCGAATTGATCGAGATCGGCGGCTCGTTTCGCCTGCCCGACATCATGGCGCGGGCCGGAACCCGGCTGCGCGAGGTCGGGACGACGAACCGGACGCATCTCGCCGATTACGCCGCGGCGATCGGCGCGCAGACCGGCCTCGTTCTTAAGGTGCACACCAGCAATTACGTCATCGATGGCTTCACCGCGGCGGCGCCGACGCCGAAGCTCGCCACACTTGCCCGCGATCATGCGATCCCGTTTGTCGAGGATCTCGGCAGCGGTTCGCTCGTCGACTTCGAGCGCTGGGCGCTGCCGCACGAGCCGACCGTGACCGAAGCGCTGGCGCGCGGCGCCGACCTCGTCACGTTCAGTGGGGACAAGCTGCTGGGCGGCCCGCAAGCAGGGCTCGTCGTCGGCCGCGCCGAGCTGATCGACAGGCTCGCGCGCAACCCGCTGAAACGCGCGCTGCGCCTCGACAAGATCCGGCTCGCGGCGCTCGAGGCGGTGCTGCGGCTCTACGCCGACCCCGATCGACTCGCCGAACGCCTGCCGGCGCTGCGCCTGCTCGCCCGGCCAATGGAGCAGATTCGCGCGGTCGGAGAGCGGCTGATTCCCGCCGTCGAGCGCGCCTTCCGCGACGTTGCCGAGGTCGCTCTGATCGAAGCCAAGAGCCAGATCGGCAGCGGCGCGCTCCCGATTTCGCTGCTGCCGAGCGCGGCGCTGGCCTTGCGGCCTTTGGCGAGTCATTCGGGCAGCGCGGTCGAGGCGCTGGCCCGCGACTTGCGGACGATGCCGATACCGGTGATCGGGCGCATTGAGGCGGGCCGCGTCATTCTGGACCTGCGCTGTCTCGAAGACGAAGCGGCGTTCATCGCGCAACTCGACGCGCTTTCCACGCATCACCGTCGCCTCCGCGAAAGCGGGGGTCCAGAGCCTGCCCGTGGCCTGAACAGGGGGCGTCTATCGCCGGAGCCGGCCGCCCTGGATTCCCGCTTTCGCGGGAACGACGGCCAGAGGCCCGATGCAGGCCCGTTTGGGCCAGACCCATGATCCTGGCGACGGCCGGTCATATCGATCACGGCAAGACGGCGCTGATCCGCGCGCTGACCGGGGTCGATGCCGACCGCTTGCCCGAGGAGAAGCGGCGCGGGCTGACGATCGATCTGGGCTTCGCCTATGCGACCTTGCCCGACGGCACCGAGCTCGGATTTGTCGATGTTCCCGGCCATGAGCGCTTCCTGTCCAATATGCTGGCCGGCGTGCTGTCGATCGACCGGGTATTGCTGGTCGTCGCTGCCGATGACGGGCCGCGCCCGCAGACCCTCGAGCATCTCGATATATTGGAGCTGATCGGGATCGACGAGATCACGGGCGTCGTCACCAAGATCGACCGGGTCGAGCGCGGCCGGGCCGAGGCCGTGGCAGCGGAAACGGGTGCGCTGCTGATAGCGGCGGGCTTTCCGCAACCGGCGATTTTCCCGGCGTCGAGCCGGACCGGCGAGGGGATTGCCGCTCTCTCCGGGCATCTGCAAAAAAGCGCGCGGGCTGCTGCCCGCAGCCGGGGGGCGGCTTCCGCATCGGGTCTGTTTCGGATGCCGATCGACCGCGCCTTTACCCTGCCTGGGATCGGGCTCGTCGTCACCGGCACGATAACCGCGGGTACGGTGGCGCCGGGCGATCGGTTATTGCATAGCCCGCAGGGCACACCCGTGCGGGTCCGTGGATTGCACGGCCACAATCGTCCCATCGAGGCCGCCGCCACCGGCGAACGCTGTGCGATCAACCTCGCCGGTTCGTTCCCGGACGGCGCCGAGCCGCGCCGCGGCGACTGGATCCTAGCGGCGGGACGGCACGCGCCGACGACGCGGCTGGACCTCTCGTTGCGCGTCTCGCGCTATGCCGAAGCTCCGCTGCGCGACGGGCTGCCGGTCCATCTGCACCTCGGCACGACAGACGCCGTCGGTCGCGCCGCGGTGCTCGGGTCCCGGGAGATTGCTCCGGGCGAGCGCGGCTTCGTGCAGCTGGATCTGGAGCACCCGGTCGGTGCGCTGTGCGGCGATCGGGCGGTGCTGCGCGACCACGCCGCCCGGCGCACCTTGGCGGGCGGCCACGTTGTCGATCCGTTTGCGCCGCGCCGCGGGCGCCGGCAACCGGCGCGGCTCGCGGTGCTCGAGGCGCTCGCCGCGACAGACCCGGCGCAAGCGCTGGCTGGGCTGCTCGCGGTGGAAGGTGTGGTCGATCTGGCGCAATTCGCGTTGGCTCGCAACGTGGCGCCGAGCGAACTCGATCGTCTGATCGAAGCTGGCGAATTTCTGCATGTTGGGCCGGCGCGAGCTCCGGTTGCGGTGACCTCGGAGCGTTTGGCCGCGCTGGGCGACAAGATCGTCGACATGCTCGGCGCCTGGCATCGGGCGCAACCCGACGCACTGGGGCCGAGCCGGCCGGCCTTGGTCATGCAATTGCGGGGGGCGGCTCCCGAGGTCGCGCTCGACGCGGCGTTCGCCGAGCTCGCGGGCGCGGGTCGCGTCGTGCGCCAGGGCCCGATATGGCGCTTGCCCGAGCACCAGCCGCGGCTGACCCGGTCGGATGAGCGGCTCTGGGAACGTGTTCGCCCGCTGCTCGCCGACGCGGATCTCCGGGCGCCGCGGATCCGTGAGCTGGCCGCCGCGCTCGGGCTCGATCCCACAGCCGTAGAGCGCTTTCTCAACCGCGCCGAGCGGTTGGGCCGAGTCGCCCGGGTCGCCGACAACCGGTTCTTTCTGCCCGAGACCCTTGCGCACCTCGCCGAAATCGCGCGCGAGCTTGCCGACAGCTCGCCCGAGGGCACATTCACAGCCGCGACCTTCAAGGACCATTGCGGCCTCGGCCGCAATGTGACGATCCAGATCCTCGAGTACCTCGATAAGATGGGGGCGACCCGGCGGATCGGCGACACGCGCACCGTGCTGCGTGGCGGTGAGGTGTTCGCCTGACCGGAACAGGCGGGCGTTTCGACCTTTGATCCGGTGCGAAGAACCTGCAATATCGCTCTCGGAAGAGCATCGGGTCCGGTGACTCGCGCGGGCTTCAAACCCGTTGGAGGGCGCCAGGCGTCCTCGGTAGGTTCAACTCCTGCCTCTTCCGGCCGTCCGTTGCGTGCGGCGCCGGTTCTCGTCAGAGTGGACTTCGGGTAGTTGAGCAGGGCGCGCCTGATGGCTGATTTCACGATCTATCTCGGAAACAAGAACTATTCGTCCTGGTCGCTGCGGCCCTGGCTCGTTCTCAAGCAGACCGGGGTAGCGTTCGACGAAATCGTCATTCCGCTCTACGAGCCGACGAGCAAGGCGACGATCATGAAATATTCGCCGTCGGGAACCGTGCCTGCCCTGCGGCATGGCGAGCTCGTCGTCTGGGACAGCCTGGCGATCTGCGAGTACCTGGCCGAGTCGTTCCCGACGTTTCAGCTATGGCCGCGGGATCACGACGCGCGGGCGGTGGCCCGCTCGGTCTGCGCCGAACTGCATTCGGGTGTTCAGGCCTTGCGCGCCCATCTGCCGATGAATGTGCGTTCGAGCTTCCCCAATCGCGGCGTCACCCCGGAGGTTCAGGCGGAAGTCAATCGCGTCATGTCGATTTGGCGCGACTGCCGCAAACGCTTTGGTGAAGGCAAAGGCGATTTCCTGTTCGGTCACTTCAGCATTGCCGATGCGACCTACGCCCCGGTCGTGACCCGGTTCCGGACCTACAAGCTCGAACTCGAGCGCGACGCGGACACCTATTGCGAGACGATCATGGCGCTGCCGGCAATGCAGGAATGGATCGCCGCCGCCCGCAACGAGCCGATGATCATCGACAAATACGAGTTTTAAGCGCAGGCCTCTGCTCGGTTGCGCGAGGCTGCGATGCCCCAACGAAAGACAGCGCCGTATGGTTCTTGGTCGTCGCCGATCACTTCCGACCTGATCGTCGCGTCCACGATCGGGCTCGGCGGCATCCAGCTCAACGGCCCGGATGTCTATTGGCTGGAGTCGCGCCCTCAGGAGAATGGGCGATCGGTAATCGTCCGCCGCGCCGCCGACGGCAGCTCGGCCGACGTCACCCCGCCGCTAGGAGGTGACGGCGAAACGACCTTCAATGTGCGAACCCGGGTCCATGAATATGGCGGCGGCTCTTACCTCGTCAGCAACGGCATCGTTTATTTCTGCAACGACGCCGACCAGCGCCTCTATCGCCAGGAGCTGGGAGGGACGCCCGTTGCAATCACCGCTGAGCCTGCTCGGCCGCGAGGATTGCGCTATGCCGACGGTGTGATGGACGCGCGGCGCGGGCGGATGATTTGGGTCCGCGAGGATCACACCACGGCCGCTTCCGAGCCAGTTAATACGTTGGTCGAAATTCCGCTCGACGGATTGCAGTCGCAGCGGGTGCTGCAGGCCGGACGGGACTTTTATGCAGCGCCGCGTCTCAATCCGGACGGCAGCCGGCTCGCCTGGCTAGAATGGAGCCACCCCAACATGCCCTGGATCGGGTGCGAATTATGGGTGGGCGCATGTGCCGCCGATGGCTCGGTAGACAACAAGCGCCTGGTCGCCGGCGGAGACGACGAATTGATCTTCCAACCCGAATGGTCGCCAGACGGCACGCTTTATTTCGTCTCCGATCGCGCCCAGCCTTCACTCGAGGGGAGATGGTGGAACCTGTTCCGAGTCCGCGGTGACGCCCTGGACAATTCCGTCCGGATCGAGCCGGTCTACCCGCTCGCGGCGGAATTCGGCAGAGCGCAGTGGCTGTTCCGGCTGTCCACCTTCGCGTTCACCTCGGCGAGCCAGCTGGTGTGCAGTCATGTGCGGGACGGGGTCCACCGGCTGAGCGCCGTCGACCTCGCCTCGCTCGAGGCGCGCCCCATTTCGACGGAATATCAGGACATCTCCTTCGTCCGTGCGAGCGCGGACCAGGTCTATTTCGCCGGAGGTTCGCCGACCACGCCGCCCGCGGTCGTCGAGCTGCACCTACCCTCCGGGCGGGCAAAGATCTTGAAGCTTTCGACCACTCAGGAAGTCGAGGCCTACCGCAAGTACTTATCCGTGCCGGAGCCGGTCACATTCGACACCGATAACGGGCAGCAGGCGCACGGCTTGTTCTATCCCCCGCAAAACGCCGATCTCGCCGCTCCCGCCGGTGAGCTTCCGCCGCTGCTCGTGCACTGCCACGGCGGACCGACCGCGGCTGCGTCCCCGACCCTCAGTTGGGGGACCCAATATTGGACCAGCCGCGGCTTCGCCGTTCTCGACGTCAATTACGGCGGCAGCACAGGGTATGGCCGCGAATACCGGCTTCGGTTGCAGGGGAACTGGGGCGTCATTGACGTCGCCGATTGCGTGAATGGTGCGCGCCACCTTGCGGCAACAGGACGGGTCGACGCGGAGCGCTGGGCGATCAGCGGCGCCAGCGCGGGCGGCTACACCACATTGGCAGTGCTGACGTTCCGCAAGGAATTCAAGACCGGCGCGAGCTACTACGGCGTCAGCGATCTGGAGGCGCTGGCAAAAGATACGCACAAATTCGAGTCGCGCTATCTCGATGGCCTGATCGGACCCTACCCGCAGCGCCGGGACCTCTATGTGGCGCGATCCCCGGTCCACAGCGCGCGGCTGCTCGCGGCGCCGGTCGCCTTCTTCCAGGGCGCCGAAGACAGGGTCGTCCCCCCGCAACAGGCCGAGGAGATGGTCGATGCGCTCCGCCGCCGGCGGATCCCGTTTCTCTATCTATTGTTCGACGGCGAGCAGCATGGGTTTCGCCGGGCCGACAACATCAAGCGCGCGCTCGATGCCGAAACCTATTTTTACGCGACCTTCCTCACGGATCAGAGGCTGGAATTCAGCGTCTCGTAGCAACGAGTTCAGCGCATGCTTCCGAGCAGCTCATCGAGTGTTCGGCCGAGCCGCTCGAGGTCGGCATCGCGCGACAGTCGGTGGTCCCCATCCTTGACCAGGGTGACCACGATGTCGCGGCTCGCGAGGCGCTCCGAGAGCGATAGGCTCGTCTGCCACGGGACCGAGGAGTCGTTCATGCCATGCAACAGCCGCACCCGGAATTCGAGTGCGATAGCCCGATGCATCACCAGATGCCGTTTGCCGTCCTCGAAGAGACTCAGCCGATAGGTATAGCCGGCCGGGTCGTATTCGGACGGCAACCTCACGGCCCCGTTTTCGCGCAACTGCCGTTGCTGGACCGGATCGAGGCGCGGCCAGACGAGGTCCTCGGTAAAGTCCGGCGCCGCCGCGATGCCGACGAGCGCATGGACTCGATGTGGCCTTGCGAGCGCGGCGAGCAGCATGATCCACCCGCCCATGCTCGACCCGACCAGCACCTGTGGCCCTTCCGTCAGCGAATCGAGAACCGCAATGGCGTCGTCCGACCATCGGCCAATCGTGCCCAGCGTGGCGTCGCCGCTCGATGCGCCATGGCCGAAATAGTCGAACCGCAGATAGGCTTGCCCGCGGCGGCGGCAGTAGTCCTCTAGATAAACCGCCTTGGCGCCGGTCATGTCGGAACGAAACCCGCCGAGGAACACGACGCCCGGGCCCGACCCGGTGAGCCGGTGGTAGGCGATGGTTGCGCCATCCCGACGTGGTAGATTGGCGGGAGAACTCATCGGGGATATCGGCCAGCCGGAATGAGCGTCGACGATATCATCGTGCCCGTCGGGCCGACAGGGCGTCCGCCAGCGGTGCTGCAGGTCCTCCCCAGTCTCGTCTCCGGCGGCGCCGAGCGCGGCACCACCGAACTCGCGAGAGCGCTGGTCGAGGCGGGATGGACGTCCTATGTCGCCTCGGAAGGGGGTCCTCTGGAAGGAGAAATCGCAAGGGCAGGTGCGACGCATCTGACCCTGCCGCTCGCCTCGAAAAACCCGCTGGTCATGCAGCGGAACACCGTGGCGCTGGTACGCCTGATACGGCAGCTCAGCGTCGACATCGTCCATGCCCGCAGCCGTGCCCCGGCCTGGAGCGCCTGCGCAGCCGCTCGTGCCACTGGGCGCCGCTTCGTGACGACCTTTCACAATGCGTATGGCGCGCGCACCGCGTTGAAGCGGCGATACAATTCCGTCATGGCGCGGGGTGATCGGGTGATTGCGATTTCCGATTTTGTCGCCGACCACGCCGCCAGGGTCTATGGGGTCGGCCGCGACAGGTTGCGAACGATCCCGCGCGGCGTCGATCTCGAAGTCTTCGATCCGAACCGGGTCGGCGCGCAGCGCATCATCAACCTTGCCCGCCAATGGCGCCTGCCCGACGGCATACCTGTCGTGATGCTTCCCGGCCGGCTGACGCGATGGAAGGGTGGGCTCGATTTCATAGAAGCGGTTACCAAACTCGGCCGGCACGATGTCTGTTGTGTTCTCGCGGGCTCCGAACAGCGCCCCGGGTTCCGCCGCGAGCTCGAGGCCTCAATCCGCGACACTGGGCTCCCCGGCGTCTTCCGCATCGTCGAGGAATGCCGGGATATGCCGGCCGCTTACATGCTGGCCGATGTCGTCGTCTCGGCCTCGCGCGATCCCGAGGGTTTCGGCCGCGTCATCGCCGAGGCGCAGGCGATGGGGCGTCCGGTTGTCGCCACCGATCACGGCGGCGCGCGCGAGACAATCGTCCCGAGCGTCACCGGCTGGCTCGTGCCGCCGCGCGAGCCTGCCGCCCTCGCGGCGGCGATCGGTGAAGCATTGTCAATTACTGTCGCGGAGCGGCAGCAGCTTGCGCAGCGCTCGATCGGGCACATCGCGGCCCGATACACCCGGCAGGCAATGTGCGCCGGCACGCTCCGGGTCTATGAAGAGCTGCTGTTTCGTGATCGCCGAGAAACTTCGACAATGGTCCTGGCAGGCGCACTGCCAACCGCTTAGAAAGCAGCACAGGCTTCGGCGAAGCGCGGTGCCCATCTCATCTTGGGTCCCGGCCTTTGCCGGGAAGACTCGAATTATCAAGTGTCAGCGATGAGTGAAGACAAAATCCTTGATGAACCGCTAGACCGGGGTCAGGCGCCCCTCGGCGTGATCTTGCCGGACGGTAAACGCCTCGAATTTGCCGGTCCGGTCACTGGCGCCGAAATCGCCGCCGCTATTGGGCCGGGTCTGGCGAAAGGGGCAATCGCCGTTCAGATCGACAAGCGGCCGCGCGATCTCGCAACCGTGGTCGACCACGACGCCGCCGTCGCGATCATCACTCGGGAGATGCCGGAAGGGCTTGAGATTTTGCGCCACGATGCGGCCCACATCATGGCCGAGGCGGTCAAGGAATTGTATCCCGATACCCAGGTCACCTTTGGGCCGGCGACCGAAACCGGGTTCTATTACGATTTCGCCCGCGCCGCGCCGTTCACCCCCGAGGATCTCGAGCGGATCGAAGCGCGCATGCGCGAGATCGTGCGCCGCGATGAGAAGATCACGCGCGAGGTCTGGGACCGCGACGCCGCGGTCGCGTTCTTCGACAGCATCGGCGAGAGCTACAAGGCCGAATACATCGGCGAGATCCCGGCGGGCGAGCAGATCAGCCTCTATCGGCAAGGCGATTTCGTGGATCTCTGCATCGGCCCGCACCTGCCGTCGACGGGCTATCTCGGCCAGGCCTTCAAGCTGATGAATGTTGCCGGCGCGTATTGGCGCGGCGACCCGAGAAATGCCCAGCTGCAGCGCGTCTACGGCACTGCCTTTGCGAGCCAGAAAGACCTCGACCAGTATCTCTTTCAACTCGAAGAAGCCGAGCGCCGCGACCATCGCCGCCTCGGCCGCGAGCTCGACCTCTTCCACCTGGGTGAGGAGGCGGTCGGCAGCGTCTTCTGGCATCCGAAGGGATGGACCCTCTACCGGACAATCGAAGCTTACATGCGCCGCCGGCTCGACGCGGCGGGCTATCAGGAGGTGCGCGGGCCGTTGCTCCTGGATCGCAGCCTGTGGGAAGCCTCCGGTCATTGGGAGAACTTTCGAGAGAACATGTTCATCGCCGAAAGCCGCGACGACCGCGTGCTTGCGATCAAGCCGATGAACTGCCCGGGCCATGTGCTGATCTTCGGCAACCGGCTCAGAAGCTACCGCGAATTGCCGCTGCGCCTGGCCGAATTCGGCAGCTGCCACCGCAACGAGCCGTCGGGCGCGCTGCATGGCCTAATGCGGGTGCGCGGCTTCATTCAGGACGACGCTCACATCTTCTGCACCGAAGACCAGGTCACCGGGGAAGCGATCGCCTGCAGCAAGCTGCTGTTGTCGATTTACCGCGACTTCGGTTTCGAGGATGTCGAAATCAAATTTGCTGACCGGCCGGCAGTACGGGTCGGCAGCGATGCGGTGTGGGACCGGGCCGAGCGCGATTTGAAAGCGGCGGTCGAGGCGGCCGGCCTCGCCTATACGCTCAGCCCCGGCGAAGGCGCGTTCTACGGACCGAAGCTCGAATTCCACCTCCGCGACGCGCTGGGCCGGCAATGGCAATGCGGCACGGTTCAGCTCGATTTCAACATGCCGGGGCGGCTCGGGGCCACTTATGTCGGCGAGGATGGCGGCCGCCATACTCCAGTGATGCTGCACCGGGCGATCCTCGGCTCGATGGAGCGCTTTATCGCCATTCTGACCGAGCATTACGCGGGTCGCTTTCCGTTGTGGCTGGCCCCCGTGCAGATCGTCGTCGCCTCGATCACTTCGGAGGCGGCGGAGTATGCGGCGGAGGTTGCCCGGGAATGCGCCGCGGCCGGGTTGAGGGTGGAGCTAGACACCGGGAACGAGAAGATCACCTACAAAGTGCGCGAGCACAGCCTCGCGAAGGTACCCGTCATGCTGGTCGTCGGGCGACGCGAGGCGGCAAACCGATCGGTTGCGCTGCGGCGGCTCGGCGGCAAGGAGCAGGAAGCCCTTGCGCTCGGCGAAGCCGTCGCTAGATTGAGAGCGGAAGCGACGGTCCCGTCGTCGTCCTAACCAGTTCCGTGTGATTGCGGATGAGTTCTATCAACCGTCAAGAGGAGATTGTACATACCCAGACCACCCCTTAACTTTACTCCCACCCGCGAGGGGCCCCGCATCAATGACGAGATCGGTGGCATTCGCGTGCGCCTCGTCGACGAGAAGGGGCAGATGGTGGGAGTAGTCGGGCGCAGCGAAGCGCTCACCATGGCAGCAAATGCCGGTCTCGACCTCGTCGAAATAGCCCCGAATGCCGATCCCCCGGTCTGTAAGATCCTTGATTTCGGCAAATTCAAATACGAAGAACAAAAGAAAAAGAATGAAGCGCGCAAGAAGCAAAAGATCATCGAGGTCAAGGAAATCAAACTGCGCCCGAGCATCGACGACCACGATTACGAGGTCAAGCGGCGCAGCATGACGAAATTCATCGAGGAAGGCGACAAGGTCAAGGTCACCATGCGGTTCCGCGGGCGTGAGCTGGCGCACCAGGAGCTGGGCATGGATGTCTTGATGCGGGTCCGCGGCGATCTCGACGAAATCGCCAAAGTCGAGCAGATGCCGCGGATGGAAGGGCGGCAGATGACGATGGTCATGTCGCCAAAATAGCCTGCAGCGGGCCCGGCCGAGCGCAGTCGGCAGTCTAGTCCGAGTACTGTACCTCCAGGCGGCTATCGTCGTCCGAACCCGCCAGCATGAGCGAAACCGTGACCAAAGCGAAACGCTCGTCCCCGGGGAGTACCGTGGCCAATTCCGTGCGCAAAACCGTGGCGGAACCCGCGGTGCCCGCGGCCGGCGTCGAACCCGCCGAACCCGAAACCCGGCCAATACCCGTAATCGGGCCAATATCCGTAATCGGGAGCGTAGGAGTAGCCGGGCAGCACACAGCCATAGTTCGGATCGAAGTCGAGGCCTGGATTGCAGGCATAAGGGGTGGCATGCGGTTGCGCAGCTGACGGCGGTGAGCCGCGCAACACTGTCGGAGCGTCGAGATCGGAAGCGGCGGCGACCTGTTCGGGAGAATCTGTCGAGCCGCGCAATACGAGCGTCGACGAGACGATGTCGGGGGAAGGGGAATGCGAAGCAGCTGCTTCGGCGATGGTTCCAGCCGCTAGGGTCGAGACCGTGGTGGTCGTCAACAGCAGGGCGTGGACCCACCGTCTTGCGCGGCGCATTGCAGGTCTCCTCTCGCTTTCGCTGCTAGTTCATTTATTCTTTCAGCAACATTTGAGAAGAGAGGCGAGGTGCCGCGCTTGCGTTAATTGCGTGGCATCGCTATATAGCGCCGCTCGAATGGGCGGCGGGCCGCGTGCCTCCGCGCCGCAGGCCTGAAACGGATCTCGAGATGCCCAAGCTGAAGACGAAGAGCGGCGCAAAGAAGCGCTTCGGCCGCACCGCCACAGGCAAGATCAAGCGGAACTGGGGCCACAAGCGCCACCGGCTGATCAGCAAATCGACCCAGGGCAAGCGACTGCGACGTGGCACCACGACGATGGAGCCGGGCGACGCCAAGCTCGTCTTGACCTATATGCCCTATCTCCGGAGCTGAGCCTTGGCACGCGTCAAACGCGGGGTGACCACCCACGCCCGTCACAAAAAGGTTCTCGATCTCGCCAAGGGCTATCGTGGGCGCGGCAGCACCGCCTACCGCGTGGCGATCGAGAAGGTCGAGAAGGCGTTGCGCTACGCTTATCGCGATCGCCGCAACCGCAAGCGCGACTTTCGCGGTTTGTGGATCCAACGGATCAATGCCGGGGCGCGGCAGCATGGGCTAACCTACTCGCAGTTCATGCACGGCATCAAGCTGGCCGGGCTCGATCTCGACCGTAAGGTACTGTCCGATATCGCAATCCGCGAGCCCGAGGCTTTTCAAGCGATCGCCGCGACCGCGCAGGCCGCGCTCGAAAAGGCGCCTCAAGCCGCCGCCGCTGCCTGAGAGTTTATTACGCCGGCCATGAGGGCCGGCAAGAAACCGCACCGGAGGAGACAACGGATGCCGATCGTCGATTCCCAAATCCACATCTGGGAAGACGCTAGGATGTCGCCGCAGCACCGGCAGATCCCGACCTATTCCATGGATGACGCGCTCAAGGAGATGGCGGAAGCCGGGGTCGACGCGGCGGTGATCCATCCGCCCAGCACGCTCGGCGAGAAGGTGAGTGAACTGGCGGTCGACGCGGTTCGTAAACATCCCGACAAGTTCTGCATTCTCGGGCATTTCGACCTGCAGAGCCCGGATCGCGAGGCGATCGTCAAGAACTGGCGGCAGCGCCCCGGCATGCTCGGCTTTCGTTTCACGTTCAACCAGCCGCATCAGCAGAGCTGGTGGACCGACGGTTCGCTAGACTGGTTCTGGGCGGCCTGCGAAAGGGAGAAATTGCCGGTCGGGCTTCTAGCGGGCGGACACATGGCCGCTTTCGCCAAAATCGCCGAGCGCCATCCCGGATTGAAACTGCACATCGACCACATGGGCCGCCACGGGGGCGGCGGCGCCCAAAAGGACGACGCAGCTTTTGCCGATCTGGGCGAGATGCTCGCCGTCGCCATATATCCGAATGTCGCGCTAAAACTCTCCGGCGCGCCGAGCTATTCGAGCGAGCCCTACCCCTATCGCAACATCCACAAATACATCCGGCAGATGTTCGATGCGTTCGGCCCGCAACGCTGCTTCTGGGGGACCGACATTACCCGCATGCCGTGCTCCTACCGGCAATGTGTGACGATGTTCACCGAAGAGCTGCCGTGGCTGCAGGGCCGCGACAAAGAGCTGGTAATGGGACAGGCCGTGTGCGACTGGCTCGGCTGGAAGCGGCCCGCCTGATCAACCCAAACCACCGCTCGCTCTGCGCCACGGCGCGGGCTTCGAGCCGCGCCCTTGTCCAGAGGGCGAGCAAAGGAATTCTTTGCGTCGCTTATCCTTCGCCGGAGAAGACGAAGAATTATTACCGCGCGCCTTCTCGGATCAGACGAAGCGCTAGCTCGGTTAATGCGCCAGGGGGTCGGGGCGGAGCTGGAAGTTGACGACGAGCGGGCTCGAGAGGGTTGCTTGGGTCTTGCCGGGGGCGCCGGGGGCGGGGGCATCGATGCCTTCGATGTGGAATGGGGTGCGGTTGCCCGAGGTCACCCAGAGGCCGCGGCCTTTCCACCCGGCGTTCGGATCATCGATGCGGCCTTCGAGACCCTTGGCGAAAAATCCCATCGGATAGGGCACCCGCAACTCGATGATCTGGCCGGCGACCAGGGCGTGCAACGCGTCCGACTGGTTGCCGGTTTCGAACGGCACGTTAGCGCCGAGGCCGAGGATGTTGTGCTGGTCGACCCAGACATAATACGGATTCTCCTCTGCGCCGGGATCGCCCTGAAAGCCGGGCCCCGGCAATGGGTAAAAGGTAAAACCCTCGGGGCATTTCTCGCCTTGCTCGGCGTCCGGCCCTGTCAGCGACCCCTTGCATTTGCGACGGTCGAAGCTGGCGAGGTGACCGCTGTCGAGTGGCAGCCATGCGACGCCGTCGCGGTCGATATCCATGCCGCGGATGCCAAAGCCGGGCAGCGGGATCTTGTAAATCTCCGTCAAGGCCGTGTCCGGCGGGTTAGCTCCCGGCGCGAGGCGGATGACGTAGCCGGGATGCGCCAAGCTCGAGCCCCAGACCGAGCCGTCGGCCGGCGACCACGCGATCGCGTACATCCCGAACGGGATGCGGGTATCCTTGTTGGGGTCGGCCGGCTGACCCGGCTCGTTCCAGCTCTCGGTGCGCTTGCCGCTGCCGACGGTATCGACGATCAGCGGTGTCCAGCCCTGCGCTTTCGCCGCATCGCCGGTCTCCCAGAACAGTTTGGTGTTGATCCAGCCGACGACCGCCAGCTCCGGCACGGGGGCTCCGCCGATCCCGGTATTGTTGCTGAGCCACAGCGTGTTGTTGGCATCCTCGGCGAAATTCAGGTGATGCGTGCCGAAGCAGGTGTCGATCGTCGTGAACTTCTGGGTCTTCGGTTCATAGACCGTGACTTGCCGCGAATTTTGGAAAAAGCCCTCATGCGGCACGTCGAGCGGATAAAGCTGGGCCGAGCGCAGCGCCGATCCCTTCTTGCAATAGGCCGGGATATCGTTGGGCGCGCGATTCTGCGCGGCCCAATAGACCCGCCCGTCCTGGTCCATCACCGAGGTGTGCGCATTGACCTTGCTGTCCCAGGTCTGCTCCATGCCCCAATAGGGCGACGGATTGACGACCTGGTTGGCGAGCGCCGAACTGGGCGTATCGGGGCGGACCGGCGGCTGGATCGTCGTCTTGGTGTTGTGCACCGGGTCGAGCACCGGTTGCGCATTGCTGCTGAGCTCGGTGTCGCCGTAAATCGGGCCGTAGGCGTTGACGATTGGATTGCGCCGATCGGTTGTTGTCAGGTCGTGCAGATAGTGCTTGGAGTCGAGCCAGTCGCGCACCGTCACGACGATGTTGCGTTCGACGCCGACCGGCCGCGGCGGGGTGCGGCTCGGCAGTTCGCCCGCCTGGATGCGGTCGGTCCAATCGGCGAGCGCCTTCAGATGGCCGCCATCCGGCGTCATCAGCTGCGTGATGAAGTTCACCATGTCGTGTCCGGCCGGTCCGACCGACAGCCGATACGACCACGCGTCCTGCGAAGACTCGAACTGGCCGAGTTTTGGCGACAGGTACCGCGTCGCGTAATTGCCGATCTGATGGCAATTGCCGCAGCCATTGGTCTTGATGAAATTGAGCCACTGCTGCGGCGTCTTGAAGTTTTCCGGGATGCCGTTGCCCTTGTCGCCGGTGCCGGGGAACCGGCTCTGGTCCGGAAACTTGATCATCGAGGCCCAGTACATCGCCGGATAATACTGCGCTGCGGCGGCGAGGTTCGGCGCCGTCTCGGCCGTCAGGTTGAGGATCTTGCCCGGCTCGGCCGCAACTTTCGGCGAGTCGACCAGACCGTAGCCGCGCACCCAAACCTGGTAATGCGCTTTGGGCAGATCAGGCACCACGTATCGCCCCCGTTCATCGGTGACCGCGATCTTGGCGAACCGGGTGCCGAGCTCGGTGGTCTGCGCGATGACCCAAGCGCCGGCTTCGGGACCGAACCGGCTGGTAACCACGCCGCCGATATCGTCGTTGTCGATGGCAACCGTCGGGGCGGGGTTCTGCTGAGCCCGCAGCTGGGCCGGAAAGCCGGCGGCGAGCATCGCAATGACCAGCACAGCTCCTGCGCGGATCCCTCTCCCGGCCTTCATGGCGGTCTCCCTACTGCGTTGATTTCCGAGGCGTTGGGCGCATAGTAGACCAAATCCGCCGCAAGGACGCACTGTCATGTTGCCGACCCCGAAATTTCACCACCTGCATCTGAACTCGACCGATCCGGATGCCGCGATCGACTTCTACACACGGCAGTTTCCGAGCACCTCCAAGGGGAGCTGGGGCGGCTTTGCGGCGCTCAGATCGCCGAATGACGTCATGGTCTTGTTCGACAAGGTCGACCGGCCAGCGGCGAGTGAGCCGCAAAGCGCAATCTGGCACTTTGGCTGGCACGTCACCGACTCGCGAGGGTGTCTTGAAACCTACAAGACCCGGCGCGAGGTCGAGCTGCTGCCGCTCTATACGAGCGAGGAAGGCGGCTCGGTGCTAATCAGCAGCGCCACCTGGCCGGGTCAGGGCGGCGTCCTCGGTCTGACCAAGGTGCAGATTGCCGAGGCGAGGCAGAAGGGCCTCGGGCCGGCCGGCGGCGGAGGCTTCGCCTATATGAAGGGGCCGGATGACGCGCTCGTCGAATATGCCGGCGACCACCCGGCCGAGCGCTTCAATCACGTGCACCTCTATCAGGAAGACCCGCTGTGCGCGCAGCTGTGGTATCAGAAGCATTTGAATGCGCCGCCGCGGGCCGACTGGGGCGGCGCACCCATGACCGAGGCCGACTGCAAGGTGCCGCGCGGCGCCGACCGCACCTGGCCGGCGCTCAACCGCGAAGGGATGTTCCGGTCGCCTCGGGCCGGCGTCGAATTCGGCGACGTGGCGCTGATCTGGTACGCCAATCAGAGCGACCAGCCACTCGCGGGCTCGCGCGGCCAATTACAGGATCACATCGCGTTGAGCGTTGCTCATCTCGACGCCTGGATCGACAAGCTGCGCAGTGAAGGCGTCACCTTCCTCGAAGAACCCTACGCTCTCGGCGACACCCGAGCCGCCATAATAGAAGGTCCGAGCCGCGAAGCGCTGGAGCTGGTCGAGGCGGGTTGACCGAGTAGCGCATAAGGTCTGCCGCTCACACGGCGCGGCGCAGTCTTGGATCCAGCATGTCGCGGATGCCGTCGCCGAGCAGATTGAAGGCGAGCACGGTGATCGTGATCGCGAGGCCCGGAAACAGCACCAGCCACCACGGCGGCACGAGACCGGCGTTCAGCGAGTCGGCCAGCATGTTGCCCCAGGTCGGGGTCGGCGGCGGAATGCCGAACTCCGAGAAACCCGAGCGCCGCCTCGATGATGATTGCAACGCCGAGATGGGTCGTGGCGAGGATCAGGTAGGGCGCCACGCATTGCGGCAGGATGTGCCGCGTCATGATGCGCAGGTGCGACGCGCCGAGGCCGCGTGCCGCCTCGACATAGGACAACTCCTTCAAGGACAGAACAACCGCCCGGATCACCCGCCCGCCAAACGGGATGCGGGTGATCGCGATCGCGACGATGACGGTTGCGAAGCCGGCGCCGAGCGCCATAGCGATAGCCATCGCCAGGATCAGATCCGGGAAGGACTGGAGAAACTCGATGATGCGCTGACTGACGATGTCGAAGCGTCCGCCGAAATAGCCGCTGGCCAGACCCCATAAGGCGCCGAGGGTCGTCCCGAACAGCACGGCCCCGAAGGCCACGGCCAACGAGGCGCGGCTGCCGTAGATGACCCGGCTCAGTACATCTCGACCGATCTGGTCGGTGCCGAAAATATGACGCTCGTTCGGCGGTTTGGACATTGCCCGGAAGTCGGACTTCAACGGCTCGTACGGGGCCAAGAGGGGCGCCGCCAGCGCCATCAGAATGATCGCCGCCGCGATGCACCCCCAAAAGGCCGACAGTGGCGAGCGTCTGATGAACCTGTGCAGTCCGCCCCGTGCGAGCAGCGCGGGCGAGCGCTCGACCGCCAGCGCAGGCGTTTCTACCGGATAGGCAGCCTCGGGCTCCGTAACCGTCATCGATACCGAATCCTCGGGTCCAGCCAGGCGATCGTGAGGTCGACCAGTATGTTCAGCAGCACGAAAACCACGGCGTAGAGAAATACCAAGTTTTGCATCACGAAGACGTCACGTTCGCTGACCGCCGTAAACATCGCATAACCAAGCCCGGGTGTCCCAAAAGCACGTTCGACCGGGATCGAGCCGGCGAGCACGAAACCGAGAAGAATCCCCGACAAGGTAATCACGGGCAGCAAGGCATTGGGCAAGGCGTGAAAGGTGATTACCGGGCGCCGGCTCAGCCCCTTGGCGCGGGCCGTGCGCACATAATCCTCCCGGATGACCTCCAAGAGGCTGGAACGGGCCATGCGGGCGATGTAGGCGGCCTGGCCTAGCCCAAGAACCACCGCCGGCCCGATCACGACTTGCAGATTGCTCCACGGATCCGCCAGCAATGAGGGGCCGGTCAGCGGCGCGCGGTAGCCGAAGAGGAATAGCGCGGCCAGCACGATCAGCATCCCCAGCCAGAACCCGGGGACTGCGAGAAACAGGATGCTGAGAAATCTCGAGACGTTGTCTCCGAGACTGTTGGGCCGCAGCGCACTGACGATCGCCACCGGTATTCCGACCAGCCAGGAGAGGACCACCGACAGCATGGCAATTTCGGCGGTCAACGGTCCGCGCCGCAGGATCATGTCGCCGACGCTTTCGGCGCGGAAGAACGATCGCCCAAAATTTCCCCGGGCAATATCTCCGACCCAGCGCAGATACTGCACGGCAAGCGGGTCGCTGAGCCCGAGATCCGCCATGTAGCGGGCGCGCTCCGCCTCGCTGAGCTTGGTAAAGCCCTCCGGTCCGAAAATCGCGACCAGCGGGTCCCCCGGCAGAATCCGCAAAACGACGAACACGATGATGGAGACGCCGATCACCGTCAGGGCGCCGAAGGCCAAGCGGCGGATGATATAGCTGTACATGTCCTCCCTGACTGCGATCCGGCGGCTTTTCCGGCGAAAGTGAGGCTCGCCTGATCGGGAAGTCAAGCCGCTCTGCGTGCCGCTTTGCGGTTCGGCCTGGCTTCGGATAACATCGCGCCCTGGTTGCGGGCGGCGTTCGCCGCCTGCAAAAGCCATCAAGGAGTTGGTCAGATGGGGTATAGCCTCGAGCAGTTTTCCACGGAATGCCACCGGATCCTCGAGCAAGATCCGGGTGTCGAGGGACGTAAACAGGTGTGCGTCCTGGTTCAGCAGGTGCTAAAGGACGAGGACTTCGTCCAAACGCATCTCGGCGACGACGTTCCCGAACGCAAAGTGCTGTACGAGGACCCCGAGCTCGGCTTCTGCATCCTCGGCCACGTCTACCACGGCGCCAAGGACAGCAACCCGCACGACCACGGTCCATCCTGGGCAATCTATGGCCAGGCGCGCGGCGAGACGGTGATGACCGATTACGAGGCGGTAGCGCGCCCCGGCGAGGGAAAGCCGGGGAAGGCGCGGCGCATCAAGGACTACACGCTAAAGCCCGGGGCTGCCTATCTCTACAATGAAGGGGACCTGCACTCGCCGCGCCGTGCCGGCACGACCCGGCTGATCCGCATCGAAGGCAAGAACATGGAGAAGGTCCAGCGCTTTCCTTACGACCGCGTCGCATAACGCCGCATCCTAACCCTCCCCCGCGCGCGTCCGCGCGCGGCGGAGGGAAGGGAGAGGGCTCTTCGTGGAAACTATGCCCGCGCCACGGCGACGTTGTCGCGCCGCCGGGCGACGGCCGCGGCCTTATCGAAATCGGCGTCGGTGAAGCCATAGAGGCGAGCGCCGCCGCTCAAGATCTTGCCGCCGATCTCGGGTGTGATGCTGGAATTGGTCAGCACGCGCGCCGACACCTCGGGGAAACTCGAGTCGAAATGCGGGAAATCGCTCGACACGCAGATGTTATCGGCACCGCCCAGCAGATCGACCGTGGCGCCGACCTCGCGCTCGCCGCTCTCGATCGCCGAGAAGCAGTTGCGCTTCCAGTACTCCAGTGGCGAGAGTTTCAGATAGGGCGCGTCGGAATCGTGGTGCTGGCGCAGGTCCCATTCGATGCGCCCCAAGAGGCCGGGCACCCACCAGCTCTGCGCCTCCAGGAAGGCGACCCGCAGGCGCGGGTAGAATTCGAGGATGCCGCCCAGCATCAGCGCGATCAGCGCCAATTGCATTTCGGTCGAGTGGCTCGCCACATGCCGCATGAAACGGTTCTCGCCGAAGCGCGGCTCGATCGTCGAGTAGTACGAGCCAGTGCCCTCGTGGAAGCAGAGCGGGACATTCAGGTCCTGCAATAGGCCGTAAAGCGGATCCCAATAGCTCGAGTGCCAATAGCGGCCGTTGACGTAATTGGGCCGCACGAAGGCGCCGACCGCGCCGTACTCCTTGACGCAGCGGTAGAGCTCCTGGCAGGCAAGGTTGACGTCGTGGACCGGCAGCATCGCCGCCATCTTCAACTGGTCCGGACTGTGCTGGACGAAATCGTGCAGCCAGTCGTTGTAGGCCCGGCAGATCGCAGCGGAGAATTGCGGGTCCATATTGTCCCGCGCGAGGAATGACAGACCCGCTGTCGGGAACAGCACAGCAATGTCGATCCCCTCCAATTCCATGCCCATGACCTGGGCTTCGGCATCGTAACCGCGCTCGACCGCGAACATCACAGCGGTGTTGGCGCGGCGAGACACGAGTGGGCCGCGTGTGCGGTTGTATTGCGAGATGTTGCCGTCATTGCTGGTCGGCGTGCCGTCGAAGAACCACAACGGCCGGCCGCGCATGCCGGTGGGACCGCCGTCGCTGCGCCGCATCGAGGAGGTGATGCGGTGCTTGAAGGCCGGATCGAGATATTTGTCGAACAGGTCCGGTGGCTCCATGATGTGCATGTCGCAATCGACAAACCGGTACCCCTGTTTCATCCGACCCTCCTGCCTCGAAATCCCTGCCTCAGCATAGGCTTCGTAAAGCCGCCGGGACAAGCCTGGCTCCCGGCGTTATCGTGCATCCCTGCGCTGCCACTTAATCGGGGAAGAGCCCGTGCGAAGGATCGACGTTCTTTTAATTCAGCGCCTCGGTGCCGAGGATCGGGGAAATATCGAGGCAGTCGATCCGGCGATCCGCTTGACCGATGCCGGCGGCTGGTTCGACGGCGAATATCGGGAGACCTGGCCGGCCTACACCGCTTCGCGCTATCTGCGGCCAGGCTCAGCCGGCGCCGGCACCCGCGAGGAGCGTGACAGGCTCCTTGCCGAAGCCGAGGTGATCCTCGGCGGCTGGCCGTTCCCCCTGGACTTGCGCGCTCGGGCGCCGCGGCTCAAATGGTTTCATCAGCGGCCCGCCGGCGCCAGCAACCTATTGCGGGGCGATTTGTGGGGCAGCGACGTCATTGTGACAACCTCACGCGGCGTCGGCAGCACATTGGCAATGGCGGAGTACGCGCTCGCCGGCATTCTGCATTTTGCCAAAAACCTGGACCGCGCCGTCCTCGATCGCGCCGCCGGCGCCTTCGACCACCGCGCCTATCGGCCGCTGCTGATCGAAGGTAAGACCGCCTGCGTCGTCGGTGCCGGCGGCATTGGCCGCGATGTGGGCCGGTTGTGCGCCGCGATCGGCATGCGGGTCGTCGGCACCAGGCGTAACCCGCGAGCGGACGAACCCCTGCCGGCGGGGTTCAGCGAAATGGGCGGCTCCGCGGATCTCGACCGGTTTCTGCCGGACAGCGATTTTGTCGTGATCTGCTGCCAATGGACGCCGAAGACGAACCGGCTCTTCGACAAGACCCGCTTTGCGCTGATGAAGTCGGGGAGCGTGCTGGTCAATGTCGCGCGCGGCGAAATCGTCGACGAGGACGCGCTCGCCGAAGCGCTGGAGCAGGATCGCTTGCGCGGAGTGGTGCTCGACGTCTATGTCGGCGAATTCGAGCATTTGCCGCCGGCGCCCCTTTGGTCCAACCCCAAAGTGGTGATCACGCCGCATGTGTCGGGCGCGAGCGACGAGGACCGCCACGGCGGGATCGAGCTGTTCTGCGAGAACCTGCGCGCCCATATCGACGGCCGCCCGTTGCGCAACGTCATCGACTGGCAGCGCGGTTATTAGGCTCAGTAGTAAAGGTGGTGAGCGTAACGATAGTGGCGGCGATATGCCGGACGCGTGCGTGCCGGCGTCGTAACAGCGCCCGCGACCGCGCCCAGCCCGCCGACGACGATGGAGCCGGTCAACCTTACGTATCAAAACCGGTTTCGCTGGAAGCGTTCGTACAACGGCTCCGGCAGGTGCTTGGCGACGTTCAAGGATAAAACTTAGCGCCCTAGCCCTTTCTAGCTAAGCCTCTCGACTGATTGCCCCCTGAGGTGACACGCTGATGCACCCTCGTCCGGAGGAATAGGTCTGAGATGGTGACCACTGCAAGGCCGGCTCGGGTAGCGGCGATCCTGGCCGGCAGTTTCGGGTTCGCCCTCCTACTGCTCGGAGGCGTGTCCCTCGTTGAGACTTCAGTGTCCGCAACGATAGCTATCCCAATCGTTTCGGTGGTTGACCTCGCCAAAGTCCAGCGATTGCTCGCGCAGGTCGATGATCTGGCGCCGGTGCCATCGCCCGACGCTATCGTGACATCGCCACGCCGGCAGCATTGGCGGAAAACGTACCGCCGCCCTTGCCCGGCTACGCTTGGGATCCCGGTCATTGGGCGTGGGATGGGGGTCAATACGTCTGGGAGCCCGGGAAGTACATTGTGCAACCCACCAACGGGGCGACCTTCAATCCCGGCCATTGGCAACAATACTCCGGCGGATGGGCCTGGGTGGACGGCCGCTGGAGCTGGGGAACCCAGGGCGAGGGCGAGTAGGGTGCGCGGAGGCATGGTTCTCTCGTAATCCCACCCGCCCATCTAGGGAGGGGGCTGATGCACCGGTAGAGATGGCTTGCTGCGCTCTTCTTGGCGCTTGCCGGGTGCGCCTCCCGGTCAGGGGGGCCGGGACAGGCGCCGGATGCCCCCTATCGGCAAGGCGATCCTCGAGACACCAGCGGAATGCACTAACCGGAGAGCCGAACACCGAGCCCCAGCTTGCAGCTGGGACGACCGTCCCATTGTTGCTAGGACCGCCACGGGCATCGAAAAGGGCCTAGTCTGCCATCCGACTAAGCCCTTATTTGGTTGGTGGAGCCAACCGGGATCGAACCGGTGACCTCTACAATGCCATTGTAGCGCTCTCCCAGCTGAGCTATGGCCCCAGGGATTCGTCAGCCGAAATTAGGAATAGTGCGACGGCCCGGCAAGGGGGAAAATAGCACGCCTCAGTGCTCCTCCTCCTCGACGTTCTCGATGACCTCGGCCATGTCGTCCTCGTCCTCGCCGAGTTCGGAGGCGTCTTCGAGAAGCTCCTCGTCCTCCTCCTCGGCTTCCTCGAGGGGCACGGCCTCCTCTTCCTCCTCCGCGGCTTCCGCCTCCTCGGTTTCAACCTCGGCATCGATTTCGTCGGCGCCGACCGGCTCCAGCTCTTTCTCGACCGGCGGCGCGGGGCGGGTGCGGCGCGATCGCAGGAATGCCTCGGCATCGAACGGCGTCGCGCATTTCGGACAGATCACCGGCTCGCGCAGCAAATCATAGTAGCGCGCGCCGCAACTCGGACAAATCCGTTTGGACCCCCACTCGGGTTTGGCCACCATTCGCTCCCACAGAAAGTTCAGCAAAGTCTCGCCGGCGCGGCATTGCCACAGGGCGGCTACCCTGTCAAAAGCAAAGTTACGAAAGTAGATTAAAGAAACCGCGCCGTGCGGGCTCCCGATATGGGCTGCGGCCGGCGTGACCGCAACCGCATTTTCTTGCATTGCGAGGCATTCGTTCTGCCATGGCTCACCCCGCCTCCTCCCGCCGGCCTGCGCCGCCAACTGCTGCACGGCGCTGCGGCGCGCTCGCCGGCGCCATCCGCGTCCCCGGCGACAAGTCGATCTCGCACCGCGCGCTGATGCTTGGCGCGCTGGCGATCGGCAGGACCGAGATCACCGGCTTGCTCGAAGGCGAGGACGTGCTCGCGACGGCCGCAGCGTTGAATGCGCTCGGGGCGAGCGTGACCCGGGGTGGGAATGGACGATGGAGTGTCGACGGCATCGGCGTGGGCGGGCTCGCCGCACCCGAAGACCTGCTCGATCTGGGCAATTCCGGAACCGCAGCGCGGCTCCTCCTCGGCATTCTGGCGACGCACCCGATCACCGCATTCATCACTGGCGATGGGTCGCTGAGGCGCCGGCCGATGGGCCGCGTCATCGAGCCGCTCAGCCGCTTCGGGGCGCGCTTTGTCAGCCGCGAAGGCGGCCGGCTGCCGCTCGCCGTCAGCGGCGCCGTCGATCCGATCCCGATCGTCTATCCTCTGCCGGTAGCCTCGGCCCAGGTCAAATCCGCGGTATTGCTCGCCGGGCTCAACACGCCGGGGGCAACCACCGTGATCGAGCGCCAACCGACCCGCGATCACACCGAGCGGATGCTGCGCCATTTCGGGGCGGCAGTCTCGACCGAGCCTGAGGCGGGAGGCGGGCTCCGGGTCACGGTGGAAGGTTTTCCCGAAATGACGGCCGCGCCGATCACCGTGCCGGGCGACCCGTCTTCGGCCGCCTTTCCGTTGGTCGCGGGGCTGATCGTTCCAGGCTCCGACGTGACGGTCGAAGGCGTCGGGATCAACCGGCTGCGCACGGGTCTTCTCGAATGTCTCTCCGAGATGGGCGCCGATATTGCTCTGCTGAACCGCCGCGAGGAGGGCGGCGAGCCGGTGGCGGACATTCGTGCCCGGGCGGGTACCCTTACGGGCGCCGATATCCCCGCCGAGCGGGCGCCGCGGATGATCGACGAATATCCGATCCTCGCGGTCGCCGCGGCCTGCGCGTGCGGGCGCACGGTGATGCGAGGCCTCGCCGAACTGCGCGTCAAGGAAAGCGACCGTCTCGCCGCCATCGCCGTGGGTCTTGCCGGCTGCGGTGTGCATGCCGCGGTCGACGGCGACGATCTGATTGTCGAGGGCGCCGGCGGCCCGCCCGAGGGCGGCGCCTTGATCGAGACGCAGCTCGATCATCGGATTGCGATGGCGTTTCTCATCTTCGGGCTGGCTGCCAAAGAGCCGGTGCGGATCGACGATGCAGAGCCAATCGCCACGAGCTTCCCCGGCTTCATCGAGCTGATGAACCGGCTTGGCGCCGCCATCGGCGAGGCAGGGTGAGCGGCGACTTGCCCCTCACCCCAACCCTTTCCCCGCAAGCGGGGCGAGGGAGTGAGGACAACTCCTCGCCCCGCGCGAGCGGGGAGAGGGAGGGGTCCGCGCAGCGGGAGGGTGAGGGGCGGTGTCCGTTTGTCGTCGCGATCGACGGTCCGGCGGCTTCGGGCAAAGGGACGCTCGCGCGGCGTATCGGCGAGCGTTTCGCCTTGGCCCATCTCGACACCGGCGCGCTCTATCGCGCGACGGCGCGCCTCGTGCTCGACGAGAACGGTGACCCCAACGATCCGGTGACTGCAGAAACGGCCGCGCGGCGCGTCGATCCGCGGCTGCTCGCCGATCCGCGGCTGCGTGGCGATACGGTCGCGTCGGCGGCCTCGATAGTCGCCGCAATACCGGAAGTCCGCCACGCCTTGCTGGGGCTGCAACGGGCTTTTGCTGCGCACCCTCCGGCATCGGCGCGCGGCGCGGTTCTCGACGGACGCGACATCGGCACGGTGGTTTGCCCGGGGGCGGATGTTAAGCTGTTCATCACCGCCAGCACCGAAACGCGCGCCGCCCGCCGGGTCGGGGAGTTGCGCGAGCAGGGCGCCCCCGCTATATACGAGAATGTCTTGCAAGATCTTAATGAACGCGACGCGCGCGACAGCGGCCGCGGGGAAGCCCCGCTAACGGCGGCTCACGACGCTTACATCATCGACACGACGACGCTCGACGCCGATGTGGTGTTCGAGCGCGTCTGCGCGCTCGTCGCGCGTGCGCTCGAGGAGAAGGAATGGCAGCAGTAGAATTACAAACCCGGGAGGCGCCTGCAAAAGAGAGCTTTGCCGCGCTCCTCGATGAGTTGCTTGGCGTCGTCAACAGTCTCGAGGGTACCGTCGTCAAGGGCCGGGTCATCTCGGTCGAGAACGACGCAGTGCTCATCGATGTCGGCCTGAAATCGGAGGGCCGCGTTCCGCTGAAGGAGTTCTCCGCCGGAGGCGCGCAACCCGAGATCCATGTGGGCGACACCGTCGAGGTCTACCTCGAGCGGATGGAGGACAAGAACGGCGAGGCCCAACTGTCGCGCGAGAAGGCGAGGCGCGAAGAGGCCTGGACTCAGCTCGAGAAGAGTTTTCAGACGAACGACCGGGTGACGGGGACCATTTTTGGCCGGGTCAAGGGCGGGTTTACCGTCGATCTCAACGGTGCCGTCGCATTTCTGCCCGGCAGCCAGGTCGACATCCGGCCGGTGCGCGACATCACTCCGCTGCTCGGGTCACCGCAGCCCTTTCAGATCCTCAAGATGGACCGCTCGCGCGGCAATATCGTCGTGTCGCGCCGTGCCGTTCTGGAAGAGAGCCGCGCCGAGCAGCGCTCCGAGCTCGTCGCCAGCCTCAAGGAGGGGCAGATCCTCAACGGCGTCGTCAAGAACATCACCGATTACGGCGCCTTTGTCGATCTCGGCGGCGTCGACGGGTTGCTGCACGTTACCGATATTGCCTGGCGGCGCATCAATCACCCGTCCGAGGCTCTGAATATCGGGCAGAACGTCAAGGTTCAGGTCATTCGCTTCAACCCCGAGACGCAGCGCATCTCGCTCGGCATGAAGCAGCTCGAATCCGATCCGTGGGAGGGTGTCGAGCTCAAATACCCGGCCGGCGCCAAATTCCGCGGCCGCGTCACCAACATCACCGACTATGGCGCCTTTGTCGAATTGGAGCCGGGTGTCGAAGGGCTAGTCCACGTCTCCGAGATGAGCTGGACCAAGAAGAACGTGCACCCCGGCAAGATCGTCTCGACCAGCCAGGAGGTCGAGGTCATGGTGCTCGATGTCGATCCGCAAAAGCGGCGCATCAGCCTCGGCCTGAAGCAGACGCTCGCCAATCCGTGGGAAGCCTTTGTCGAGGAGCACCCGGTCGGCACCGAGCTCGAAGGCGAGGTCCGCAACATCACCGAATTCGGCCTCTTCGTCGGTCTCCCCGGCGACATCGACGGCATGGTCCACATGTCCGACATCGATTGGAACCGGCCAGGGGAAGACGCGATCAACGACTATCGCAAGGGCGACGCGGTGCGGGTCAAGGTGCTCGATGTCGATGTCGAGAAGGAGCGGATCAGCCTCGGCATCAAGCAGCTCGAATCCGATCCCTTCGAAGCCGGGATGGCCAAGGTGAAAAAGGGCGATGTCGTGACCGGCATGATCTCGGCGATCACCGAGGGCGGCGTCGAGGTGACCATTAGCGACGGCATGCCCGGGTTCATCCGCAAGTCCGAATTGTCGCGTGACCGCAGCGAGCAGCGGCCGGACCGCTTCGCGGTCGGCGAAAGGGTCGACGCCAAGGTGACGGCGATCGATCGCACGACCCGCAAGCTGTCCCTGTCGATCAAGGCCCGCGAGGTCGATGAGGAGAAGCGCGCAATGGCGGAATTCGGCTCCTCCGATTCCGGCGCCAGTCTCGGCGACATCCTCGGCGCCGCGATCAACCGCGCCCGCCGCCAGGAGGAGAGCGAGGAGAAGAGCTAGTTTAGGCCGTCCGCCCCTCACCCGCGTCAGCAGCCCCTACCCATTCCCTCCCCCGCATGCGGGAGAGGGTTAGGGAGGGGGCTTTGAGGGGTCGCTTGACGCCTACCGGTCGGTTTGGCAGGCTGATCCCCTGCAGGATACAAGGCGCGGAGCGACGGTCGCGATGACGAAATCGGAGCTCGTACAGAGGCTTGCCGAGGGCAATCCTCATCTTTACCAGCGCGACCTCGAGGTCATCGTCACGGCGATCTTCGACGAGATCGCGGCGGCGCTGGCGCGGGGGGACAGGGTCGAGTTGCGCGGCTTCGGCGCGTTTTCGGTCAAGCACCGCAATGCCCGCGTTGGCCGCAACCCGCGGACCGGCGACAGTGTCCCGGTAGCCGAGAAGCACATCCCGTTCTTTAAGACGGGCAAGCAGTTGCGCGACCGCTTGAACCAGAGCGCAAGCCAAGCCTGACGCTCCCGTGATACCCTGAGGCCCGGCGAGTGAGGATCCTTTATCGGGCGGGCTTTCTCGTCATCGCGATTGTTCTGATCCTGTTCGCCGTTTCCAATCGCGACACGGTATCGGTCGGGTTCTGGCCGCTGCCGTTCCTGGCCGATGTGCCGCTTTATCTGCTGTGTTTCCTGAGCCTCGTGATCGGCGCTCTGATCGGCTCGGCCGTTGCCTGGACAGCCGGCCACCGCACCCGGCGTCAGCTCAGGGCGCTGCGGCGGCGCATCCAGGCGCTTGAGCGCGAGCTGACGGCCACCCAGTCGCAGATCGAGGATCACCCGGCTCCGGCGAAGACGCAGCTGCCGGTCACTCGGCAACTGCGTCCATTTGTCAAAAGCGAAAGCGCAAATGCCCGCTAGTGCTCAGATTGCAGCCGTTTGCTCCTGTTCGCGCGCAATTCGCGAGCTTGCAGGCACGGGTGACGATCGCCTCACGCGGCGCGGCCGGATCCGCCGTGCCCGGACCGGCGCCGCCGTCCCGGCCTCCAACTGAGGCCGCGGCCGGGCTCTGATCCAAGCACGGCCCTCATCGGCCTGAACGGTCGGGAAGACCCGGATTTCGCTCGGTATCAAAAAGCGAAGCGCCTTTACGGTCAGCCTAACCCAGCCGATATCGGTCACGATCGCAACCCGCTCGCATCGTGAAGCATGCTCCAGTCCGAGGTCGAGCTCGTCCCACGCGGCACCGGGGAACCGCGAGTTGAGTTCGTAATAGAGCCGGATTTTTTCGTGCCGTTTGAGGGACTTCTGCATCGCCGGGACCAAGACGTCCTGGCAGTCCTGCATCGTTAGGCGTCCGCTCACCGCGATGCCGACTATGTTGCTGGGAAGGCCGTCGATCAGTTCGAGCATCGCCTCCTCCTAGAAGGCGACGCGGAACTTGCCGATCAGCACATTCTCGTTGCCTTTGGCGTTGGAGACGACGACGCGGTGGCCATACATGTATTCGACGCCGGTGGTGATGAACGCGACCGGGTTCCAGACCAGATTGACAAAGGCGTTCCACAGCTGCTTGTTCGCCGAGTTGGCCTCGGTCGGCCCGATCAGTTGCAAGGGGACGTCTTGGCGCGGCTATGCCAGCCGCTATGGTCGACCGCAAATTCGGCGTCCACCAGTGCTGGTAGCCGCCATTCGCGCTATACGCGAAGATCTGCTCGACGAGGACGTTCGACGCTGCGGCCAAGCCCGTGCAGCCCGCTGTGGGCGTCGCGCACGCGGTCGCGATGCTGAAGTTGGTCGCCTCGTTGAAAGCGGTACTCAACCCGCCGCTCGAATAGTTGCCGATGCCTTCGCCGGCGATGAAGCTGAACAGGAAATCGTCCTTCGCATAGCCGAACCAGCCGGGCTTCACGTCGCCGGAGACATGCCCGCCATAGCCGAGGAAGGTCCGGTCGACGAAATGGCCGTCATTGATCCTGTTCGGCACGAGGATGGCGGCAAAGTCGACATGCCCCCAGGGCTGCGCCCAATAGGAGGCGGCGGTCAGGACGGGCGCGAATACCTGGGCCGGGTTGTTCTGCGTGGTGGTCCCGGGGGTAATCCCGGTCCCGGTGCAGGGGACGCCATTGCAGATCGCGGGGACAACGGGGCCGTCGGGCCCGTGGCCCCGAACGGGCTGGAAGCGAGGACTTGGTCGTTGGATATGGTGCCGCTCGGCACGATGAGGCCGGTGGTCGGTTGTTCCGCCGAGACCGAGAAGGCGCTGCCGTACGGACCCGCAAAGGTGTAGCGCACCTGCGGGACGCGATAGCCGCCGGTCGAGCCCGCGGCGCCGCCGAATTCCATCGATTCGGTGTCGGCGTCGGCATCGGAGAAGTTCGAGATGGCCTGGCCGGCGAGGAACCCGCCCAACGTGCCGTAGGCGAATCTGAGGCGCGGGACCAGGCTGTCGCCGCCGCCCTGCTGGGCGCTCAGGGGGACTGAAATTGTTGCTGCCGGCCCAGTCGAACTCCATAAACGTCCGCGACTCGCCCCAGGCTGTCGGGGTGCGGGTCTCGACGTTGAGCCGCGATTGCTGCGGGCTCATCGTGAACACCCCGTTGCCGCGCGAATGGTTGGCCGACTGCGCGATCGGGCCGAGCCCCGGAATGTTGATTTGGCCGAGCGGTATCCCATTCAGGTTGCCGTTTTGGCCGGAGTTGGAGGTGGGGGTGCCGGGGTTCGAGCTGTTGGCGCCGTTGCAGAAAGTAGAGCGAGGTGAGGTCGATGAAGCCGCCGACGCGGATCGAGGTGTCGGTGCCCGGGATCAGGAACGACCGCGGGAAACTGCCGCCGCCCACCGGCACGCCCGGCGTCGGCTGGGCGCCGTAGGCCGAACCGGGTCCGCCGGAAAGGCTATTCGTCGGCGGCAGCTGACCCTGTGCAAGCTGGTCGATGCGGCGCTGCAACAGCTCCTGATTGGCGCGCAGATCCGCCAATTCGTCGGCGTTGGCGGCCGGAAGACCGGTCAGCAATGCGATCGTCGCGGTCACGCCGCCAATCGCCGCCAAAGTGCCGATAGTACGCGTTTTCGTCATCGTTAGCCGCTCCCCCGGAGACCAACCTCTGAAATCACAGGTTGATGTTGACCGAGTGTGGGCTTCCGGCACTATCCATCGTGAGATTGAAAAGAGGTGTAGTAAGAGGTCTAAATCCAGGTTTGCTTAGGTTTAGACCTATGTCACGCAACCTACGGAATTATTAGGAATTCCGTCGATTCGACAGATCACGATTTTGCGATCCGTTTAGCTGGAAGCGCGGCGTCGAGGCTAACGGATGCTGGTGGGTGTGCTAGATATGCAACAGAGGCGAAGCGCCTCGGGCGAAGCGTCCACGCTTCTTCACAACAGGTGTTTTCGTCGTCCTCGCGAAAAGCGAGGATCCAGGCGAACCGCTGCGGGTTTGCTGCCCTGGATTCGCGCTTCCGAGCGTGTGAAAAAATCGGAACCGAGGTTCGGATATGCAAAGTACCCGTCCCGGCGAAAGCCGGGACCCATGGCCGCGTAGTCTCGACCTTCTCAAGCCATCGCGTGGCTTACCAACGATGACAAGCTCGTGCGGCGGAACGATCGAGTAGGGAGGTCCCTCACGGTCCCCCCCTCTCACACCACCGGGCATACGGGCTACGTACCACGGTGGTTTCCCTGGGCGTTTAATACGATATGGCGGGCTGTCAGATTGATTAGGCCGAACTGGTCGAACCAGGCGATGGTTGCGGCGCAGCCAGCCATCAAGGCCGCGCAGTTCGCTGTTCGAGTGTGCATGGCCGAAATACGTGAGCCATCCGGCCAGAAAGGAATTCGCCTCGCCGATCATCTGCGCCAGGCTAACCACCCGATTGCGTTTGGTGATCTGACACAGGCGGTCCGATGCGGGTGCGCTCGCTGACCAGGTTCTCGCGCTCACGGTTGGGCCGCTTGGCATCTTCCTCTTCAGGCGTCGGGATCTTTGCCATGCTGCTTTGCCATGCTGCAATGGCGCGGCTCGCCGCGCAGCCATCCGAGAAAGGCACGCTTGAGCAACTCGGTATCGAGCCGATCCGTCTTCGCCCGGCGATGCTCGCGCGACACGGCAACACTTGTCGGGTGGATCACATAAGCCTCGATGCCGCGTCCTCGCAGCCACCGTGCCAGCCAAAAGCCGTCCCGGCCGGCTTCGTAGGCCACCGCGATCCGATCGATCGTGCGGCCTGCCTTGGTCGCTTCGTCCCGCCAGCGATACAGCAGCTGAAGCAGCGCCGTCTCATCGGCCGCAAGTTTCTTCAGCGGCTGTCGGTCGATCCCCTGAACTATGCCGGCGACCAGCCAGGTCGATCGGCTCATCTCAATGACGGCGATAAGTGTGCTATCCTGATCCAGAGCGGCGAGCGATCTGCTCAGGTCATTCGGCTGCTGCATGGGCACCCCGTCGGTTGTTTCCAGCGACGATGATGCCTTGTCCTCGCCGCTCGCCCCACAGCATCTCTGACGGAAGAAGTGCACGACCTGCTCGGGGCGAGAGAGACCGCTGAGGTAGCCGTAAATGACAATGCGGTCGAAGCAGTGGCAGACGAAGGCGAGCAGGTCGCCGAACAACTAGGTGAACAATTCCACGGCAATCCCCGCACGACCCGCTCGGGGTCGAAAAACCATCAAGCGTGGACGGGCGGGCGGATCGTGGAAGGCAAGAGTTTTCGTCTCGCCGATGAAGTGCGCTATATTCAGCGCCGCGCCGCCGACTACGACAGCCGCATCGTCACCATCGGTCAACTAATCCTGTTCTCCACCAAAACCGGCGATGCCTGGCTGCTCGACCCCGCCGATCAGCTCGCCGCAAGGCTGGCTCGACAGGGCGAGAGCGAACCTATCCACATCGAGGAAACCGATACCACGTTCGCGATCGGTTGGAGGGGCCTCTACCGCATCGAGGGACCGGCGTTCGTCTACTCGGATGACGACACCGGCCAGGTCGCCACCATACTCGGCTACCCGACCGACAAGCTCACCCAGGCGGTTTGATCGGGAAATTTCAAATATGTTTGGCTAGGATTTGATTACGGCGGGACTGTGCGTTGCTCGGTCAGCGACCCTCATTAAATTAATGTGCTGGCGCGCCCGGAAGACGATCCTCTCCCCGGCTTCAAGATCTCCTGATACCGTCCACAAACGCAAAGCTACATTGACCGGATCGATACGTAGCACGCTCCAGAATGTCAGTTCACCGAACCGGTGTTGCAGCTCATGGCAGCTGGTGCAGAGAGATACGGAATAGCGGTCCGACGGCTTCATTCCCGCTCCGCCGTCAGATCCCGAGCGTACATGCGCGGCCTCTGAGGGGGCTGCTTTGCCACAGGCAACGCAGGCAAGCTGTCTGACAAAAGCTAAGTGCCGCGTGCGCTTCCGACGATCCGGCTTGGGCTTGCCGCGCGCCGTGGTGCGGGGGATGCGGGGTGCAGGCATGACTCGCACACAAAACCAACGAGCTACGTTTTTTGCGCTATTTACACGGCCGCGAAAAGATTGCGATCATACTTCCAGAAACCGTACAAAAATGGCTCCCTTGCCTGGTTGCTGACGCGGTGTTTTTTAAATCTCATTAGTCGATCGCGCATTTCGTCCTCCAGCTACCTGAGATCGAGTGGCGGCTCCTTCCGATCAAATGCGGGTGAGCAACGGTAGCGTTGCACGCTGACCGCGCGGCGGTAATAAGAGATTCGCGGATCATGGAACCATTTCCACGCTTGCGCGCAGCGCGGCCTTCAGCGCGAATCTGCTTGGCGGGATCGGCAGGTCATGCGTCGCGCGGATCTTCTCCATCACCCGGTCGATGAAGTAGTTGAAGATCAGGAGCTCGCGGTCGAGGGCTTCGATGAATTTTTCATCTGGCTCAACCCGCATGACCAACTTTGGAAGCACATCGTGCCAGCAGACGATATCGACCCAGCTTCGCTGGGAAATGTAGAGCTGGCCTTGTAATTGCGGCCGGAAGCGTTCACTGATCTCTCCTGAAATCCAATATTCGACCTGAGTGTGCGGTAGCGGTGCCTTGATTTCCAATAGGCCGTCATCGCCGACGAGCCGATCGGGACTGCATCCCATTGTGTGATCGTCGTCGGTGATGAAGCCGACTTTCTGAACGGTTACGTCGTGATCGAATTCATACCAATCGGCCGCCTCGGCCTCGACGATCAATCCCCGCTCCATCGCCGGCGAATTGTAAAACTCGAGTTTCTGCTGCAATATTCGCTCGGCGATCAGGACGCACGCGTATTCACGCCACTGCTTCGACGGTTTGCCTTGGGGTGTGATGATCTTGTGAAAATTGGAGCTCGTTGGGATACCAAGCCTGAGGCGGTCATACTTTTCCGAATATTGCGTCACGTCATGATGAAAGATCGCCATGACTAGCCTCCGCCTTGGCTATCTGTTCCTCTAGAGTGCTAACGGCCTTGCGATAATCCCGGGCTGCGATCGTCGCTACCGCGGCTTCGAGAGAACCGGCTTCCTCGATGCTCCGAGCCTTCATGTATTTCAGAAACTTCGCCCCGACTTTGGCTTTTTTGATCAGATCGAGAATTGTCTTGGTCTGGCCCTCGTCTATCGCTCCTCCGGCTCCGTCGTCATCATCCCCGACAACCACAATGTTGAAGATGTTGCAGACGATGTATCGGCGGAGGAAAGAATTGGTGCTCCCGACCGCCTGCACGTCTGACTTGCCGCCCGTGGTGTCCAGCGGAGCCGGCATAAAGGAATTTTCGAAGTGACCGCTCGGTAAGTGCTTCAGACGGCCGCGGATCAGGATCCCGCCATCCTCCCGTGGTTCGTCGGAATAGGAGAGATCCATAATCTCCTCCACCAAGAGCGGCCGCAGGTGTTTGTCGATCTCCTCCAGGGGGGCGTATTTGAAGGAGCTGCCCTTTGACGGCTTTCCCTTTTCGATTTGATAAAGAGCGGACCTGTTCTTGACGATCTTGATGCGGGCAAGCTTTCTCAGGATCCGGCCCTTAGCGGAGTTGTAGGCGAGCTCGGCCTCTTTCGCCTTGAGCCGCTCGTACATCGCGATGACGCCTTTGAGCTTTTCGACATCAGCGCAGGGGTCGAGCGCCACCCTTTCAAGCAACCCGAAAACCGTGGAAAGGGTGTCGATTGGTGGCGCGGCCAAGAGCCGCTCGACCGGCCGTTCGCTTTGCTCTGTATCGGGCATGAGGTCAGCTTGCTCCTCCATCAGAATTCCTCCTTTCCAACTCGGGCTCAGCATCGCCCTGCGTTTGAGGCTGCCGCACTTCGGGATCCTCTTATCGGGCCAGGCTGGGTGGTTGAGCACCCCCAATCCTCGCGAAGGCTACTCTTGCAGGCGGATTTTCGGGATCGCACTAAATCGTTTTCTTAACCATCTTAATCGAGATGATGCAGGCCCACATAAGACTTCGTAATCACGACTGCGGCTGGTCGGTAAAAAAGTCAGTAATATCGGAAGCTAGCTCATCACCATGCCCCTTTTGTAGCAAAAGAACCGCATGCATTGCTCCGCCAAAAAAGCAGTTATGCATCAGAGGAAGGATTACCTCGCTCAGGGGGCTGTCGAGGACGCAGCTGTCGAGGGTACGCAACCATGCTTCGTTTAACGAGAGGATGGGGAGAGTGGTTTGCCTTAGCTGAAGATCTCCACGACGAAATATATTTGGTGCACTGTCATCAAATTGGTTCATCGCGCATCCTTTCCCAGATGCATGTTTCAGAGAGAATTATTTACGAATGACGTAGTAGTGTCAATCAATAAATCGCGCTCTGTCAGCGAATATTATGACCGGCACCCTGCCGGCCTTACGAGTCCTGTCGACCAGCAGAGGGGTATTGAGGCGGTGCCGACCCACCGAAACGTGCGCGCGTTGAGTGCGAACACGGATACCGCAGCCTCTTCGGGCGATGGCAAGTGGCCCAATTATGACGGGCTGGCAAGCCATCGCGGCTTTGCCGCCGAGCGATCCGGGCGTGGACCGCGTCTTGATCCCGCGGCTTGGCAGCCCGAAAACCGGAGAAATCGGCTGGCAACAACCGGGCATTTCATCTGATTAAGCGCATTCGCCCGAATCTGGACTTGACCTTTTTGGTATTTAATGATATGTTCGCACGGATCGATTTTGATCAGCGGGAAGCGGCAATAAGGCCGCCTCCGCTTTGGAGAACTAATTTAACGGGGCCGGCCGAAATATTCTGGCCTCCAAATTTGATTTAACCGAACCGCTCCGTGGTGAGACAGCCAGAGTGGAGGATCACTTATTTTGGATTTTTATAATGTTTGCTCGAAATCTACACTGTCTTTTGACATCGCTGCTGGTTGCTTTTTCCCACCCGGTTCCGGCTGGACTAATACGCGTCCGTAGCCGCAAGCCTAGGTCATTTATCAATCCCACGGCCGCGCTGATCGCGGTCGTCGTGCCTGACCTAGCGGGTGGGATTGAATACGCATCTCGCCCGACGCAGTGTGCCGCGGTCGACCTCCGCCGGAGGCCACCTTGATGAGAAAATTGAAGCTGACCCCGGCGCGGCAGGTGAGGTTTCTGAAAGCCCTTGCTGAAACCGGTAGCGTGGCCACTTCGGCCGCTGTCGCGGGGACCAGCCGCACCCGCGTTTACGAGCTCCGGAAAACAGATCCAGCCTTCGCCAGTGCTTGGGAGGATGCTGAGGAGATCGCCGCCGATGGACTCGAGAAAGAGGCCAGACGACGCGCCATCAAAGGGGTGGAGGAACCGCTCGTCAGCAGCGGCAAACTTGTTCGCGATAGTGAGGGTCAACCAATCACCATCCGGCGCTACTCGGATAACCTACTCCTCGCGCTGATGAAGGCACACCGGCCACCTCAACGTGAGCGATCGGTGCCCTTCCAATTACCGGTCCTGCACTCGGCGGCCGATGCCGCCGCCGCGATGATCTCAATCGCGGCCGCCGTCGCCGCCGGCGAGATTACGCCGGGCGAAGCAGCTAACCTGTCGAAGCTGGTCGAGACTTGCATGAGGGCGATAGAGGCAACCGAGTTTCACGAAAGGCTACAAGCTATTGAAACTAGAATTGATGTGCCAATACCTCAATCTAGGGTTGTTAGATTAGATCGCGGGCGGCCGATCAAATGCGATTGAATTCCTGGCCGGTGAAAGCGGTGGAATGATCAGCCGGTCGTTAGAACGCGACCTCGGTCGGTTGCGGGTCGTGCGCAGATCAGCCCTGTAATGTTCCTTGGGTATTCCGAAGATGAGTACTGTTCAGCAAGATTTCAAACGACGGCTGGCCCGGGCGGAAATTACGGCGTCGGCGGTACACCCCGGCGATCTGCAGGCGGCAAGCAACCGACGATCACTCCGCGTGCGTACCAAGATCTGCGAGTTTATTCGGGAGCGGTTCTTGCTCATGGGGCTGGATCCGGCGCTGGCCGTCAGCCTGCGCGTGGGCGAAGAAGCGGCGGCCGAACTTGCTGCGATCCCGGATTCGGAAGCGTTACGGACGGCTGATGAGGCGCTCACGCATAGTGATCTGGATGATTGCGGCGACGCGCGGACCAGCCTCGAGGCAAAAATCCAGCGGATGGCGGATGATATTGCGGATGATATTATCGACAAAGGCATTCAACCAAACTTCGCCAACGCTTCTGTGGTTGCGCTGTGGGCATTTTGCGTCGCTATGGAGGATTTAGCTCGGGCGATCAAATCAGAGGACACAGCCCAAATTCCACCGGCCCATGCGCGCGCGTAGGCGTGTTCCGAAACCCGAACACCGTGAAGGTGGTGTCATGAACCATATTTTTCATGCCTGCGCCTCACAAAACGATGCATTGGCGCTGAGAGACGATTCCCGGTCGTCGGCGTATTGGGTTGAGATCCGGATCGGGTGCCAGTCGGCGTTGGCGATGCGGCCACCCTTCCGGAAGCATCCGTTTTACCTGCAACGAACGCATGGGTCTGCGGGTTGAGGTCGTGGAAGCCATTGGCTTCTTACTTCTTTCCCTGCAGGCGTGACTCCAGCTGCGCGATGACCTTCTTGTCCGCCTCGCTGAAGGAGGAGGTCTCGGGAGATGCCGGCTCGGTGCGGCGCTCGATCTCCTGGAGAATGTCGAGCAGGATCTTGAGGGCGCGCAGATCGCCCTTGGCCGATCGGTTGACAAGCTGTGCCGGCGCTTGCTGATCTCTTCCGGCGGCGGCCATTCTCGGCGACGATGACCGGCTCGTTCAGCGTTTCGCTCAGCAGGGTCGGCAGGTTTTTCGATCCGTTTGGTCGCCCTCGCGCATTGCCGGATTGGCCTTCCATGAAGCGCGTGTGGCGGGGCGGCATGCCGTAGCCAACCTCATAGTCGAGCCTGTTATCGGGTGGCATCGGCTACCTCCGCCTCGTCGGCGAGGTCTCAGGTTGTCGATACCAACGGATGCGCGTGAGTGTGCTAGATATGCAACACGATAGAAGCGACGGGCAGGACGCCCGTCCCTTCCTTGGGACGCTCAGCTGTGGTTCATGCGGCGTCCGTTGCCCGCGCGCGAAATTCAGCCCCGAAATTCAGCAACGACAGGTGGAGCAAAATCCGGTGGCGGAAACCGTGCTATGACGGGCCCCTCCGGACTGGAACTGGCCGAGACCGGACTAGCGCTGGCCGAGGTAGGCCAAGGTAGGCAGATAGGCTTGTGCCACTTGCGGCGACGCCGTCAGGACGGCAAAGGTATTGGGTGCGAAACTGAAATCCGCCTCGGGATAACCGAACTGCCAGCTGGCCACCCACTGGACCTGCAGATAGCTCTGCGTCCCCGCCGCCAGTTGGACGCTCGCCGCCTGAGGGGTAGGGAGGCCAATGGGCTCTACCGTGAAGCTGTAGGTCCCCGGCGGGAAATCGCGGAAGAAGCTGCTGCCCGTCGGGATGTCGCCGACCGGTGCGCTATTCGCGTATATTACCGGCGCTGCCCCGTAGACAAAGCCTTGACCGCTCGGCGCATCCCACCCTCGGAAAAACCAAACCCGCGCCGATCCCGATGCGATCGCCGGAATCTGCGCTTCCGCGGTCGTGACCTTGGCTTGCGGTGTGCAGTCGGTGAGCACGAGGATAAACGCGACGAGCAGCACTGCCAGCGGGAGAGCGTATTTGCTCATGTCTATGTTTTGAGCAGCGATGTTTAGAGGCATCGGATCGTCCAGTTCGTGAAGATGCCAGGCTCGTCGCGGGCTCGATCGGGGGTGCCTTGGTGCACCGTCTTGTCCATGACCCGGTACCCGCCCGGACAGACGCGCTCAGCCAGACGACGGTTCGGGGCCTCTGACCCTCCAGGAATGCCCGCGCTCTCGATCAGGTAAGTGCGGTTGTCGATCTTGCTGATCGAAGATTCGGTGCAAGCGCCGAGGGCGACCAGCGCGGTCAGCAGAAGAGAGCGCATTTCAGCTACGCAAAAGCTTTTAGGAGCGGCATAGGACCCTTCAACGGGCCATCTGCGCAAGAGCGGCCGCAGCCTCGCGCGCCACACCAGGCCAATCCCCCTCCTCCCTCTGGCGGAACAGCCGTGCGGTCGGATACCAGGGGCTGTCTTCGCGCGCGAGCAGCCATCGCCATTCCGGCGGATACCGCAACAGGAGCCATATCGGTCGGCCGAGGGCGCCCGCCAGATGCGCCACCGAAGTGTCCACGCTGATGACCAGGTCGAGGCGAGAAACCGCGGCGGCAGTTTCGGCAAAATCGGTGAGCCATGGCGAGAGGCTGGTGATTTTGACGCCGCCGAGCGACGAGACGTCGCCCGACCTGTCGCCGACCTGAAGACTGAACCAGCTTAGGCCGTCGACTTCCCATAATGGTTGGAGCACCCGCAGATCGATCGCGCCAACTGTAGTGCCGGCCCATACGACACCCACTTTGGCGCCGGGTGTAGCGGGGATCCGCTCGGCCCAGGCGGCCGACGCCTCCGCCGGGACCCTCAGATAGGGCACCGCGTTGGGGATGGTCGCCAGATTTGTCTTGAATACCCGAGGCAGGCTGAGCAGCGGACAATGGTAATCGAAAGACGGCAGCGGATCGCCGGCCGCGACGACCTCGGATGCGCCGGCGATGGTGCGCGCAAGACGGACGAGCGATGCCGGCACCTCTAAGACGACTCTGCCGCCGCGCTCCGTAACGGCGGGGATATAGCGCACGAATTGGAGCGTGTCCCCGAACCCTTGCTCGGCGTGGATCAAGATGCTCGCTCCGACGAGGGGCTCGCCGGACCATAGAGGCCGGTCAAAACGCCGGTCGTATACGTTGACGGCAAAGCGCCACTCATAATCCCGCCAGCCCTCGTCGAGTTCGCCGGTCAGCAGCAGGGCGAGCGAGCGGTTGAGATGCGCCTTGGCATAATCGGGTTTGAGGGCCAACGCGCGCTCGTAGCAGGCGAGCGCCTCGGCATACAGGCCTTGACGCTGGAGGGCGCCGCCGAGATTGTAATGCAGTTCGGCGCTACCCGGCTCCAGCGCCAGCGCCTTTTTATGATGGGCGACCGCCTCCTCCCGCCGCCCCAGATCGACGAGTGCGACGCCCAGGTTGTTGCGCGCGTCAGGATGGTCAGGCGACAATTCCAGAGCCCGCTGGTAGCGGGTGACGGCTTCCTCCAGCCGGCCTTGGGCGCGCAAAACGACGCCGAGACCGATAAGGCTCTCGACACGATCCGGCCGAAGCTCGAGCGCGCGCTCGTAACAGGCCTGCGCCGCGCTCCACTTCCCTTGCGCTTGCAGCGCACCAGCGAGGTTGTCGAGGCTCTCGACAAGATCCGGCCGAAGCGCCAATGCCTTGCGATAGCAGCCGATCGCTTCGTCGAGCCGGCCGAGATCCTGCAACGCGGTGCCGAGGTTGTTGTGTAATTCGATCGCTTCCGGGTTGAGGCGCAGCGCTCGCTCGAAATAAGCGGCGGCGCGCTCCGGCTGGTCGAGGTCCTGATATATATTGCCGAGATTGTAGAGGGTATCCACCGAGGCCGGCGCGAGGGCGAGAGTCCGCTCGTAGCAACTAACGGCCTCGGCGAGCCGATCGAGTGCTCTGAGGATGTTGCCGAGATTGTGGTGAAAGGCCGGGTCCCGGCCGTCTCGCATGATTGCCATGCGGATGTGCTCGATCGCCTCGTCGGAACGCCCGCGCTGGTGCTCGACCAGACCGAGCAGGTGAAGGGTTTGCGCGTGACCGGGAGCGACAGACAGGATCTGAGAACACACCCGCTCTGCCTCAGCCACGCGTCCTCCGCGCTGATGCGCGAGCGCCGCGCCGAACCATCGGGCGATTGGCGCCGCCGCGCCACCTGCTGCGCGACCCTGCTGCCCCAGCCGGGCTTCGACGCGCCGCTGCTTCCGGTTCATCAAACCTTGATACCGCAACAGGATGATGCATATCCACCCTGCGGGAATAAATGCCGTTTTGGCAAGTCGTAGGGCTCAGGCTGCTCACGGGCGCGTGAGAAGAGGGAGAAGCCGATGAGGAGGGAACCCACTCCACAACCACCAAAAAGGATGCTATGGGCGAGCGGCCTGCTACTGATCGCGGCGGGCTGCGCCGAGCCGCCGGCGACGGCTCAGGTCGCGGTCGCGGCATCCACAGTCCCGGCGGGCCAGGCGCGGATCTGGTTTTACCGTAATTGGCTGCCCTCAGAGAGCCTCAATCTCGCGAATATCGACGTGAATGGCAGCTATTACGGGTCTGTCGCAAACGGCAGCGTATTTTATCGCGACGTTCCGCCCGGGCATTATCACATCGCGCCGGTGAGTTATAACCGGGATTTGAATCAAGACAGGGATGTCGATGTCGCCCCCGGCCAACAGCTCTACATCAAGATCCTCTCTTCGCAAAGTTGGGACGGCGCCTGCAGAAACTGTGTGCGCGACACGTTCTACGCGTGGTTGATCCCGCAAGAGGTTGCACAGGCCGAAATCGCCCGCGGCCGCACCGGCATCTGAAGGTCCGGCGGACCGCACTTCCTGCTGACGGTAGCGTAGATACCCGGCTTACCTGCGCAAGTACTCAGCCACCTCGGTTCGACGCCGCGCGTTCAGCTTGCCGAGCAAGTTATGAACATGTGACTTCGTCGTCGCAACGCTGATGTTCAACCGCCGAGCGATCTCCTTGTCGGTGAGCCCGCTCCTGATCAGTTCGGCGGTCTGGCGCTCGCGTCTGGTAAGTGCGGGCATCGCAACCAGCCCGCTGCGCCGGGCCCTTCCATTCGCGGTGTGAGCGATGCGCCGGAGCAGGCCGGCGGCAACTCGGCCCGAGCAGACCTGCTCGCCACTATGGATTTCCATCATCAGGCGGATGAAATCGCACAGCGGTGTAGTTCTCGGGATGTAGCCGATCACCCCCGCCTCCGCCCAGGCAACGACGTCGTCCTCCGTCTCGCTGACCGAGGAGACGACAATGCGCATGCCGGGAGCTTCGTCGAGAGCGCGCCTCGCTGCGGCCGCACCTTCGGGCATTCTCCCATCCAATAATACTATATCTGGCTGCATGGACGCGCTCAGCGCCACCGCCTCAAAGAGATCGGCGCACAACCCGACGACCGACACCGAGGGGTCGCGTTCAAGGAGCTCGGCAAGGCATTCGCCGGTGAAGCGCACGCCCCATACGAGCAGGATGCGTATACCCCGACCGGCGCGGCTAGAAACGACAGCCTGGTCCGGCGCGACGTTTACCTCCACAGCCCATCCTCCCGGTCGCGCAATTCTGCGCGGAAGCCCGCTCGCCCAACCGCCAGTCCGGCATTTTTTGCTTTGTTATCAGCCGTCCAAGGCCGCCGCGGCGCCTCTGTCGAGAAGGATATTCAACCTTTCGTAGCTTGTCCAGAAAGATATTGTGCGAAAGGTTATATTGGGCTGCTCGCCCGGAAGATACGCCTCGCCGAGATCGGAGGCGGGCTTCTCTTACCCGAGCGAAGAGATGATCTCCCGATAGGCCGCCTCCGGGAAGGCCTTCAAGGTCTTGGTCCGCACGCTGCCGAGCATTCCGAGCATCAGGCTGAACCGGGCCGCCACGGCATCGTCGGGCGCTTCGTAAACGCCAACGAGGTCATATTCGCCGAGCGTCATGTACACGGTCTTGAACTCGCCCCCCATATCGAACAGGGCCTTCTTGGCGGTTTCTAGCCGGCGCGGTGAGTCCTTTACCTTCTGGGCGCCCTGGTCGGTCCAATTGGCGAGCATGATATAAGTCGGCATGGGTCTCCTCCTCCCTTGATCTTCTCTACATTTAGGATGCGCTCTCGGCTGCGATTCGATCGAGCTTTGCCGCCATGATGAAATCGTTCTCGTGCAGCCCCTTGATCTTCTTGGTGTGCAGCGAGACCCTCGCGTAACCCCAGCCGAAACCGATATCGGGATGGTGTCCTTCAGCTTCGGCGAGCGCGCCCGCGTGCTCGACAAATCTGAAGGCTTCGGCGAAGTTCTTGAACCGATAGGTTCGCTCGATCCGCCTGGCCTCATCGAGAAGCGCCCAGTCAGGCGCTTGCGCATGATAGGCTGCGGCTTCCTGTTCGGTCAGCGGCGGTATGCCGCCGCGGCACGGCGTGCAACTCTTTTCGGCGAGTAATACCGGCATCTCATGATCTCCTCGATTTGCGGCAGGATAGCACGACACGCGCCACCATGCCGCGGTGCTTCTTTACGAGACGCTGTCCGATGAAATTGAGGATATGTGCCCACCTTCTTCGCTCGATGCTGCTTCTCGGAGCGCTCGGCTGGTCGAGCGCCGCGCCGGCCGGCGCGGCCGGCGGATCCGGGACTTGGCAAGTCGTGCTCGCCGCGGGAGACGATGCCGAACCGGTATTCGATAATGCGGCTCATGAAATGGGCCGGCGGCTCGCCGCGGCCGGCATCCCGGCAGGCAACATCCATCGGCTCAGCGCCAGCGCCGCCGAGCTCGCCGCCGGCACCGAACCCGCCACCGCCGAAGTTCTGTTGCGGCGGATCGCCGACCTGCCGGCCCGGCCGGGGGACCAGTGCCTGATTTTTCTCACCTCGCACGGCGAGCGCGGCAGCGGTGTATGGCTCGCTCGTTCGAACCGGGCACTTACTCCGGACGAGCTCGCCCGCGCGTTGTCGCGAGGCTGCGCCGCGGTACCCACCGTCGTGATCGTCTCGGCCTGTTACAGCGGCAGCTTTGCAACAGGAAAGATGGCGAGATCCAATCGCATTATCCTGACCGCCGCCCGCGGAGACCGTCCATCTTTCGGCTGTCAAGCCCACCGCACCTACAACTTCTTTGACGAATGCCTGCTCGGGGTCTTGCCGCAAGCGGCGACGTGGCGCTCGGTGTCCGATGGAACCGATCGATGCGTAGGGCGCATGGAGCACGCCCTCGGGGCGCAACCCTCCGAGCCCCAGGCCTATTTCGGCGGAACCGTTGCGGCCCTAAAGGTCGGGTTTTGAAGCCGACCCAACCTCAACAAACGATGACCTCAACGAACAATGACGATCGGCACCTTTCCCTGACGGCGCGTGATGTCGACCGATACCTCGCTGCCGTAGCGGCGCAGCAGGACATCGGCAACACCGTGCCTCGCCTGCAGCCCGCGCAGGTGCAGGTGGTCGAGAAAATCCGGCAGCACCGGTCGCTCGAACCGGATCTCATCACCGGTCTGATCGAAGCCCAGACTGAGACTCGCCTGCAACAACGCGAACACGGTGGCGCTCGCCCAAGCCTGCGGCGCGCAGGCGACCGGGTAGAGTGTCGGGGCGGTCAGTTGCCGCCAGGCAAACCCGCAGAACAATTCCGGGAGCCGCCGCAAATCCATGTAGCTCGCGGCCTGGAAGAGGCCCTTGAAGATCCGCAGGACACCGGATTTCAGGCCGTAACGGGCGAGACCCAGGGCTATTACCGCGTTGTCATGCGGCCAAACCGAGCCGTTGTGGTAGGAAATCGGATTGTAGCGCGCGGCCGATCGCGCCACCGTGCGCACGCCCCATCCGGAAAAGCAGCTGGTGCCGAGCAGCGTGTCGGCCACGCGTGCGGCGCGCTCGGGGGCGGCGATCCCCGTCAGCAACGCATGCCCGGCATTCGATGAAATCACCCGGCATGGCTGCTTGGCGCCGTCCAGCGCGAGCGCGTAGGTCGCCAGGTCGTCGCACCAGAACGCCGCCTCGAACCGTTCGCGCAACGCGTCCGCCTGGTGCGAGAGGGTGGCGGCGGCTACCGAATGGTCGAGCGCCGAAGCCAGAGTCGCTGCGTGTCGCTTGGCGCCGTAAACGTAAGCCTGAACTTCGCACAGAGCGATTGGGCCTTCAGCCAGGCGGCCATCCACGTGGAAGATTGCCTCGTTCGAATCCTTCCAGCCCTGATTAACCAACCCTTCGGCGTTCCTGCGCTGATATTCCACAAACCCGTCACCATCCAGGTCGCCATAGGTGTCAATCCAATGGAGGGCAGCTTGGACGTTCGGCCATAGCTCCCGAACCGTACCGAGATCTCCGGTGCGTCTGAAGTATTCGCCAACCAACAGTACGAACAGCGGTGTCGCATCAACGCTGCCGTAGTAACGCGCGAACGGTACCTCGCCTAGCCGCGCCATCTCGCCGTCCCGCATCTCGTGCAGAATTTTGCCCGGCTCGGCGTCGCGCTCCGGATCGAAATCGGTCGATTGCGTCGCCGCGAGAAAGCGCAATACGCCTTTGGCGATCGACGGATCGACCCACAAGGTGAACAGGGCCGTCAGGATGCCGTCGCGCCCAAACGGCGTGCTGAACCACGGGATGCCAGCGAACGGATAGGGACCAAACGCGGTCTCGGTCAGCAGCATGTAAAGATCGGCGACCGAGCGGCGCGCAAACTCGTTGAAAAGCGAATTGGAGCTGTCGACGCTGGCGGCCCGCCCGCTGGAAGCTCTGAGGGCACGCCGCGCCGTGCGAAGTGAGCTGTAAAATTGCCGACTGACGCCAATCTTCTGATTGCCACTGTCCCGGCACGCCATCCGAAGCACGGATCGCATCCCCTCGCCCGGCCCGAGCGCAAACTCGTAGAGGGCAGTTGCGGTATCGAGCCGGGTCGGGGCCGGCTCGAACTCGATACTCGTGAACCTCTCTACCTCGTCGAGGCCGAGATACCTCAAGACGACGGATGATGCGGACCTGCGTTCGGTGAAGACTTGGCCTCGCCGGGCCCGTTTCTGCCCCCTCACCTCGAAGAGGTCGGCAAAATCAGCGGCAAACCTGATCCCGAGCCTCACATCACGGGCTCGGGTATCGAAGTTGTGAACGAGGAGCCGCTCGTAACACGCGTTCTGCCAAATAAATTTGAGCCGGTTCACATGGATCAATTCGCCTCGGAAGGCGATCCCATCGCGAGAGATCAGTTCGGGGTTCGCCAAGTCGACGGCCAGGACCGCGTTGTCTTCCTGCACATTCGAGCTGAGCAGGAGGAGCGGCGCACCATTCAACCGCAGCTCGAGTTGCGAGAGAAAACGCGTGTCGTGAAGATAGAGGCCGTCGGAATTGCCTTCACCCGGCACGATATCGCCCCGGTGATCAAACAAGGCAAAGGTATAGCCGGATTTGAGGGTGCGCGTCCGGCGCTCCTGGAAGGAGACGTTCGAACTCGATGTAAAACGGTGACGCTTCCTCATCGCCGGCCCGCTCAGCAGCCAGCGCAGTCTCGTCGGTATGGCTCTGGGAGGTCAGGCCGCTTCCCGCTGACCGGCTGCGCTGGTGCTCAAGACAACCGTGTCGATCGCGCTGCGGCGCAGCACACCGTCGTAAAGCTCGACGTAGCCGCGCGCCATGCGCTCGACCGAGAACCGCTCTTCGAAGCGACGACGAACTCCGCCCCGATCAAGCGCTGCGGCTCGCGGGACTGCGGCAAGCGCCGTATCGATGCTGTCGGCCACAAAGCCCGTCACCCCCTCGTCGATGATTTCCGGAACAGAGCCGCGTCTGAGCGCGATTACAGGGGTGCCATTGGCCATCGCCTCGATCGCGACCAGCCCGAAAGGTTCCGGCCAGTCGATCGGGAACAGCAGCGCCATCGCCTGACCGAGAAATTCTCTTTTGTCGCGGTCGCCGATCTCGCCGATGAATTCCACCCCCGGTTCCTTCAGCAGTCTTTTGACCTTGTTATTGTAATAATCAAGATCGGCGTTGTCGACCTTAGCCGCGATTTTCAGCGGTATTCCTGCGCGGCGCGCAATTTTGATCGCCTTTTCCACCCCCTTCTCGGGGCTTATCCGGCCGATAAAGGCCAGGTAGCCGCCGTCCCCACGGCCAGGAAGATAAAGATCTGTCGGGAGACCGTGATGAACAGTGCCGTGCCAGCTAGCCCACGGCACCGGCGCCCGTTGAGCGTCCGAGATGGACACCAGCGCCATCATCGGAAATTCGCGAAAGAGCGGAGGCAAATCCGGCAGATCGAGGCGGCCGTGCGTCGTCGTCAAGGTCTTGCCCCAGAGCCGGGCAAACAATGGAAAATGCAGAAAATCCACATGAAAATGGATAATGTCGAATTCTTCGGCGCTCCGCGCGACGCGATTCAGCATCACCAGGTGATGAGGAAGGGGATCCCTGCATCGAGGATCGAGACGTAGCGCGCGACCGCACGCGGGTCGCAATCTCGCCTGCGTCTGCGAGTTGCCGCTGGCAAACAGAGTGACCTCATGACCCTGGCGTACCAGCTCTTCGGTCAGATAGGAGACAACCCGTTCGGTGCCGCCGTAAAGCTGCGGCGGACAACTCTCGTACAAAGGTGAAACTTGCGCGATCCTCATTTCCCAGACCTGCAATTGAACTCGCTAATATAGCGACCGCAAAATCAAGAACTCTTTTGGAATTGGGAAGTTCCAGGGTCCAAAGAAGATTGGTAGCTCGCGGCACAGATCGCAGTTGTGCTGCTTTCGTCTGCTCAAGCCCGACCCACAGGTGTTGTGGCCGCGGGCGGCACCCGCCAATCTTGCGGTTGAACGATGTAAGCGATCCGGAACGCCATTCAAGACCTTGTCCGACCGCCCAGCACGCTGTTTTTGCTGACGGATTTAGTGCATGGGGAGGAGGTTGAAGATCACCGCGGGGTCACTAAATCGAAGGCGTGCCGGATGCCTACTAACGGGTCTCGGCAGGGAATGTCGGTCGGACCTGAGATGGTCGGCCGCGGTCATGTCGCTTCGCTGGGAGGATGTGATCCGAGTTGTTATCCAACCTCCTCCCGCGCGGGTCGCCACAGCCGCTGAAGATTTTTTCCTTGTGTGCCGCGCTAGTCGCCATCCGCATGCGTTACCAGGGTGAATATGCAGAGAGAGGTGAACCATGGCGCTTTCGGAATTTCCGCGATTGGGTTTCGACCCTTTTGCCGAACTGCGGCGAATGCAGGGCGAAATGAACCGGGTCTTTTCCGGGTTCAACGCGACTGCCGCACGCGACTTTCCGCCGATCAACATCTGGCTCGGCGAAAACAGTGTCGTTGTGACGGCCGAAGTGTCGGGCATTACCCGCGATGACGTAAATCTCAGCCTCGAAGAGGATGTCCTCACGCTCGCGGGCAAGCGCGAACCGAAGTCACAAGAGCAAAACGTCAGTTGGCAGCGCCGCGAGCGTGCCTACGGCACTTTCTCGCGCGCGGTCCAGCTGCCGTTCCGTGTCGATCCCGAGAAGGTCCAGGCTCGTTTCAACAACGGCATCCTGGAAATCGAATTGCAGCGGCTGGAAGCGGATCGGCCGAGGAAGATCGAAATCCGCGCTGCTTGACCCGAGCGGAAGGAGTGCAATCATGGCCCAGGAAGTCAGAACCGTCGAGCAACAGACGCCGGCCACCAGGGAATCCACCAGGGAAGCCGGCCAACGCACACCGCCGCGGCCGGTGTTTCTGCCACCGGCCGATATCTATGAAACCAAGGACAGCATCGTCGTGCTGGCGGAAATGCCCGGAGTTTCCCCGGAAGGGGTCGATATCAGCCTCGAACGGCGCGTGTTGACGATCCGCGGACGCAGCGCCGCCAACGAGCATGGCGGGTACCAGCGGGTGTATAACGAGTATGCCGACGGGGACTACGAGCGCGTTTTCACGCTGTCGGAAAACATCGACCGCGACCGCATCGAGGCCACCCTCAAGGAGGGTGTCTTGCAGCTCGTCCTGCCAAAGGCTGAAGCCGCAAAGGCCAGAAAGATCGAACTCAAAGCTTCTTAATGGCACCGACGAGTTTGGCTCCGGTGAAGGCGAACGGTGGAGAGGGGCGAGCGCTCGTCTCCACCCTTGTCTTTCTCATCGCGCTCTTTATCGCATCGCCGCACCGCGACGCGTCGGCAGGAGACGGCCTTCCAGAATTATTGAACCAGGTGCATTGGGGCGAGACTTCGCAGCAGCTATTGCAGCACTTTGGCGCGGCAGCGACGCGGCTTCCCAAAAGCCTGGATTTCGGGGACAGCTACGTCGACGTCGTGCTGGAGAAGGAAACGCTGGGCGGCGTTCCGGTCGTGACCTTCTTTCAAATGGATAAAGCAACGCATGGTCTGAAACGCGTCCAGCTGGAGCGGCCGCCGCACGGCGTCAACCCGCCGGCATTCCGTGCGATTTCGGCGGCGCTGAACGCGGTTTACGGACGACCTGACGAGATCTGCGAAGTTCCCCCGCGTCCCTCGGGGGGCTACCAGGCCGCGGCAGAGGAAAAATGGCTGCGCGACGGGGCCGTCGTCAGTGCTATTTTTCGCGATACTACGCTGCAAGCGTTCGAAGGCTGCCTCTTCGGCCCCGCCAATGGCTGGTGCGGGCTGCATGGTCAGCTGTTGGTCAGGATCGAGCCGCCCGACGGCAGCGCCGACCCCTGTTCGCTCGCCGTACGCCACAGCCGCCCGGTGGGCTGAACAGCAGGGCTGAACGGCGCCCCGGCGATTACGATCGGACCAGCTGGCCGCGAATTTCCCCGGGCTTATTGGTTTCGGTGTGGACGTTGACGTACCACTTCCCGGCCTCCAGCTGCGCGATCTGCGCATCCGTCAATGTCGCCGAACCCTTGATCGGACTCGTGAGGTTGCCGGTAAACGGCACGACGATCGGGGCGTTCGCACCGGGATCGGCGGGTCCGTGGATATGCGCGGCCGTCGCGGGTCCGCTGAGGCCGGAATAATTAACATCCCACGTCAGCGTTTTGGTGGCAGTGTCGAGGATTGCCGTCGCGGTGCCTTTGCCCGAACTGGTCACCCCCGGTCCAGGAGCGAGCACCGCGTTGAACTTCATTTGATCAGCCTGCGCGAGCCCCACGGTCAGGAAAAGCGCGAGGAAACCAGAACTAAGTAATAGCGCACGCTGCATATTTTTATCCTCCCATCAGGTCGACTCGCTCGAAGAGTATTATCGGAGCGGTGGATCGCGAAGTAGAAATCTGCCGGCCCGGGTATCTACCATAGCGGGTAAATATTGTTGGCTCCACCGTCGGGTCGACGGCGTCTTACTCGGCGCATGCGGCTGTGCGCGCCGACTGCCAGGATGGTAACAGCCAGGCCGAGCAAAATCCCCCACTCCATCCTAGTACCCTCTCCCTACAGCATCCTTGGCCCGGCATCGTACAGCGAGAGCCGCATCCACGATCGGCAGTATGGCCGTCGCCACGGCCGCGTTGCCGGTCTCCGACAAGTGATAGAGATCGATATAAACCGGGTCTGTCCAATCGTCAAAAAGTGCCGACAGATCAACCGCATCTGCGGCGTTCACGAGGTCGGGATTGCAGCGGCGCTCGCCGAGGATGGCTTCATAGAGTAGACGTCGACGCTCGGGATCGTTCGTATAGTCGTCGAGCCAGCGCTGCTCGTCCTCGGTTTTGGATTTCTTTGTGGTGATCATCGGCTGCCAAAAAAAGATCGGCTGAAAGCCGTATTCACGTCCCAGCAGGCGTACCAGACGCACATTACCGACATACGCCGCAATGACCTTGCGGGCGAGCTCTACCAGGTCGACCTGCGAGAGACCGGCCTGCTCCACCGGCAATGGGCCCCGCAATCGAAGGTCGGTCAGCCGGCGCAAGCGCCGCAGGGTGCGCGGCGCCGCACCGATCAAAGCCACGGTAATCAGATCGCGCCGTCGATCCGGATGAAGCAGGTTGAACTCGGCTCGCCGGCGCGCCTCGTTGAACAGCCCGTCGGCACGGCCGGTCTGCTCGGCGCACGCCATCTCGTTGATGCCATCATAGAACAAGGCGATATCGAGCCGTTCTCCGGATTTCAACAGCTGCTGCAAGGTGATGACCTCCTGCGTGCTGTTGTGCCCGAGCTGGCCATAATTCGTTACTGAAACGCGGTATCCGCGCTCGGTAAGCCGGCGTGCCAGTACCGCCGGAATGGTTTGGTCGTCGCGCGCCCCCATTCCCATCATTGTCGAGCCGCCAAAGCAAAGGATACGGATTGTCTCGCCATCCGCAGTCTTCTCGCCTGGCGTCGGCCGCAGCCCGCGTTCGTCAAGCGTCACGTAGGCACCGCGGAACGGGCGCTGCCACCATTCGACATAGGGCTTCCAGTCGACGCGGACGGCGCGGCGGAACTCGTCGAAATACCGTGCTGACCAATCGGCGCCGCCGTAGGCGTCGGCGGTCGCGGCACGGTCCGGGCGGGTCGAGCGGCGATAGCGCAACAGGCGGCTCAGGCGTCGCCACCCCTCGATGCCGAACTCGGTGACGATCACTGCCAGCAACAGCAGCCCGACCACATGCCACAGGGCGACGACAAACCGGCCGAGCTCGCCCAGCATTCCCCGATACCCTAACCGGAAGCCCCGCCGAGAGAGCGGCCGCACAACGATCGGCTCTCGCTGTACCGCAGCGAGGTTTCGACGGTCCCGCCGTCGAGGCGGTCGAGCCGGAAGAGGTGCGTCTTCTGCTCGCGGCCGGCGAGATGCATGACGCCGATCACTGCATGGGGCGCGTAGGGCTCGACAAAGAGGCCGCGGCCGGCGTCGAAGGCCGGCGGGGCATCCCCCGGCATCCAGTTGCAATAGGCCGGGAGAAGGTTGACTGGCAGATGCTCGGCAAAGATCACATAATTGAGGGCCGTCTGCTCGACAAAAAAGAATTGCGTCCGCTGCAGCACTTGCGCGAGGACACGCGCCCAGGCGTCCCAATGCGGTGCGTCGCGATGCAATGCGAATACCCCGCAGTTGACCATCGGGTTGCGCCCCAGACGATCGGCAGCGCGCCAGCCGAACGCTTGCCGATAATTCTTCCACGCCAATGTCCAGCCGAACGGCTTCGGCCGCTTGTAATGGCGCTTGTAGGCGCGGTCGATCTCGGGCGTGATCGCCAGCCTGTCGCGACCCGCTGCGTTCACGTAAAGGTCGATCACCCGCCCGTCCTGGAGCCAAGCATCGGCATCGACCCAAAGATAAACCTCATACCCCGGAAAGTGCCGCCGCAGAAACGGGCGCGCCACCTGCGCCTTGAACGTGTCCGGCTTGCGCGCGCGGCCGCGAAAATCGAGATCCCAACCCGGCCGCACGACGTGTTCGACCCGCGGGGACAGCCAGTCGCATTGTTCCCCGTCGAGCCCGAGATCGAGGATCCCGACCGCGACGTCTCGGCGCTGCGCCCGGATCGACAGCACCGTATCTCGCAACAGTGGAAAATACTCGCGATCCGCGCCGCTGGCGATCAGCAGCCGCCCGCCGTCCATCGCCACTGCTGCCGCCGAGAATCGTCGAACGGCGCTCTCTCTACCCTCTCCCCCCGCCGGCCGGGGGGAAAGGGCAGGGTAAGGGGGGCCGCCGAGCCGGTTTGCGGCATCGCCCACCTCACCCTCGCCCCGCTGCGCGACGGGCCCTCCCTCTCCCCCGTGAAGGGTGGAGAGGAGTTCTTGCCCGGGTCGGAGTATTCTGGGCGCCTCAGCTGCAGGATGCTCACGGTACGAGGCGGTAGCCGCCGGGCTCGGTTACCAGGATCTCGGCGCGCGTCGGGTCGCGCTCGATCTTTTGGCGAAGGCGGTAGACGTGGGTCTCCAGCGTATGGGTCGCCACTCCGGCATTGTAGCCCCATACTTCGCCGAGAAGAGTGTCACGCCCGATCACATGATCGCCGGCGCGGTAAAGATATTTCAGGATCGCCGTCTCTTTCTCGGTCAACCTAACCTTCTTGCGGCCGGTCGCATCGAGGAGGAGCTTGACGCTGGGACGGAACGTGTAGGGCCCGATCGTAAACACCGCGTCGTCGCTGTGCTCGCTCTGCCGCAAATGGGCGCGCAGCCGGGCCAGCAGCACACTCAGGCGAAACGGCTTTGTCACATAGTCGTCCGCGCCCGAATCGAGGCCGAGCACGGTGTCGGCATCACTGTCCGCTCCGGTCAGCATGATTATCGGCACCTGCACCCCGGTACGGCGCAACAGCCGGCACAATTCTCGCCCATCCATATCAGGGAGCCCAACATCGAGCAGAATGGCGTCGAACCGCTCGGTGCTCGCCAGTTGCAATGCCCGAGCCGCGCTGTCGCACTGAACGCTGGCGAATTCTTCATGCAACTCGAGCTGCTCTGCGAGCGATTGGCGCAAGGCGCCGTCATCGTCGACGATTAATATTGTACGACCAACCCTCATCATTTCCCGCCCGACGGGGAAGCAGCGCGACCATTATGCGTCAAAATTGCGTCACTCGTCCCCGTTTTCAAAGGAAGGGACGGCCACCAGGTCCAGAGCCTGTTCCCACCGTTGCGCCGCTCGCCGCCAATCCGGCAGGCGGCCACCCGCGGCGCGCGATCGGGGAGCGCGAGGCGGTCGATTGGCGTCGTGGTACCGTCAGCGAGTTCGGCCAACGCCGCTGCACAATCGTTGGAGATAACCGCCGGTCAGCTGATCGAGCGTGCCCAGGACGACGAAGGAGGCCTCGGTCATTCGAGCGCGGCATCGTAGCTGGCCCAGGCTACCGGGTTTTCGCGCAGCACTACTTTGAGACTGGCAATGGGCTGCGGGCCCAATGCGCCCTCCTTGATTCGCCGCGCCAAGCGCCGATGGATTTCGCCGGCGAGAAACTCGGTCGTCGTGTTCCGGCTCCGGAACTCTTCCAATTCGTCGAGGTTGCGGTACTCGAACTCGCCAAGAACCGCCTTCAGCAGATCGAGAGCACGGCCGATGTCGCAGACGATCCCATCGGCGTCGAGCGAATCGCGACGCAGCTCGGCTTCGACCACATAGGTCGCCCCGTGTAGCCTCTGCGCCGGACCAAACACCTCGCCGGCTAGGCTGTGGGCGATCATGAAATGATGACTGACGGTAATGCTGTACATGGCTGGGCTCCTCAGGCCAAAGGCGAGCAGCGGTTAGTCGTGCCGTAAGGTATGGCAGAGGACTCCTGCGGAGGATGCGGCGAGTTGCGGCATCAATGCGGGCAACTCGGTGAACTCGGTCTCTCCCGTGAGCAGCACATCGAATACCGGGTCGCGCAGCAGCGAAAGCGCGAGGGTGAGGCGGCGCCGGTGTGACCAGCGCTGCCGACGAGCCGCCGGAACGGCGCCAACCTGGGACGAACGCAAGGTCAGGCGGCGCGAATGAAAGGCACCGCCGAGTTCGAGCGGCACAATCCGGGTGCCATACCAGCTCATTTCGAGCACCGTCGCCTCGAAGCCGGCGATTGTCATTGCGGTGGCGAGCCCGGCGGGGGATCCGCTCGCGTGGACGACCAAATCGGCCTCGGGGGAAGCCTCCTCGGGTGTCGCAAAATGGCAGCCCAAGGCCGCGGCTATCCCTTCGCGGGTCGGATCAATGTCGATCAGCTCGACCTCGGCGCCGGGCAGCCGCGCCGCGAGCGCGGCGACGAGGCAGCCGACGACGCCGGCGCCGATCACCGCGATGCGGTCTCCCGGACCCGGCGTCGCATCCCACATCCCGTTGATCGCCGTTTCCATGTTGGCGGCCAACGTCGCGCGCCGGTCCGGAACCGTGTCGGGGACATCGACGACGGCATCGCTCGGCACGATGAAGCGGTCCTGGTGGGGATGCAGACAAAAGACCCGGCGTCCGAGCGCCTCGGCTGGACCGTCCTCGACAATCCCGACTGAGGAATAGCCGTATTTGACGGGCGCCGGGAACTCGCCCTCCTGGAATGGACAGCGCATCCGCCGCCATTCGCTCTCCGGGACCTCGCCGCGGAAAACGAGGCTCTCCGTGCCCCTGCTGATCGCGCTCCAGCGTGTCCGGATCAACAGCTCGCCGAGCTCTGGCGAGCGCAACGGCTGCACCCTGATTTCGCCGTGGCCCGGCGACGTCACCCAAAACGCCCGCGCCTCAACCATTGGAATAAATCCGGTCCCGGAAGGGTCTGACGGACGGTCGCTTGTTCATCAAGCCCCGGCGGGGCACGATTGCCAGATACACCGAACCCCCTGATATGTCGACCGCGATCAACTCACCTTCACTCTCCCCGCTCGTTCGCGAGGTGCGCTCGGTCTTCGCGCGTTCGTTCGCGCTCGCGGCAATCTCAGTGCCGATGCTAGGCGTTGCGATCGGCATGGTTCCCGCGCTGAGCGGTCTTGCACTGTTCGCCGGCCTGCTCTTCGCCGTCGAGCGCGGGCTCGCCGCGCACCATCCTCATCCCCGGCTCGGCACGGCGAACCGGATCACACTCGTCAGGGCGGCAATCGCCTGCCTGATCGCCGCGCGAGCGATCGAGCCGGCGCCGCTCGAACTCGCCGGAAAGATGGCTCCTTGCCGCGATTGCCGGGACCGCGCTGATGCTCGACGGCGCCGATGGATGGGCGGCCCGGCGTCAGGGATTGACTTCCGCCTTTGGCGCGCGTTTCGACATGGAGGTCGATGCGCTTGCCATCCTCGTTCTCGCGATAACCGTTTTAAAGGCGCAGGCCGCTCCTTATTGGGTGCTCGCGATCGGCGGCATGCGTTATCTCTACCTCGCCGCCGCGCTGGCCTTTCCGCTGTTGCGCCGGCCGTTGCCGCCGCGGCGGGTCGCCGATCGGCGCCGCAAGACGATCGCGGTCGTCCAGAGCGTCGGCCTGACGATCGCGCTGGTGCCCATGACTTCGGCGAGCTGGGCCGCGGTCATCTGCGCGACGGCGCTCGGGCTGCTCGCCTATTCTTTTGCCGCCGACGTTGTCATTCTGCTGTCCACTCGGCCGCATAGGAGAAGTCGAATAAGGTTGCTGGCGCGAGCCACGGCGCGCCATATGATGCGGGGCGGGAAGGAGAAGAGAGTGCTCGAATCCAGTACGCCTGCACAGCCATCCCTTGGCGAGGCCATCACCGCGCTGCGCCGCGGGGAGCCGGTGCTGATCCGCGACAAAGTAATCAATGTTCTTGCGGTTGCCGCCGAGTTGGCGACCGAGGAAAACCTGCAGCGGCTGCGCGAGATTTCCCGGGCGCCGGCACGAGTGGTTCTGACGCGCCGGCGTGCCGTGGCGCTCGGTCTTGCCGCGCGCGACGAATTGTCCGGCGCCTTGACGATTTCGGTATCGGACGAATTGCCCGCGGCGGTGATCCGCAACCTCGCCGATCCCGGAGCATCGCTCGGCGCGGAGCCGCCCGGTTTCGGCCCCGAGCCGCTTCCCGCCAAAGGCGGTGCCCTCGCCGCGGTGGCTCTGGCAAAGCTTGCGTCACTGCTGCCCGCAGCGCTCGTCCTGCGCGCCGGCAAGAGCGAGGCGGCGTTTTTCGCACGCCGCGGAGATATTGCCGTCATCGATGCTGCCGCCGTGTTCAAGCGTGACGCGGCAACCGCCGGGCTCGAACGCGTTGCCGAGGCGCGCGTCCCGCTCGCCGATGCCGAGAATGCGCGTCTGATCGCGTTTCGCCCGCGCGATGGCGGCCTCGAACATCTCGCGATCCTGATCGGGTCGCCCGATCCGTCAGCGACGGTCTTGGTGAGGCTGCATTCGGAATGCTTTACCGGAGACCTGCTTGCCAGCCTGCGCTGCGACTGCGGCGACCAGCTCCGCGGTGGGATCGCCGCGATCGCCGGGGCCGGCGGCGGCGTCCTGCTCTATCTTGCGCAGGAAGGACGCGGCATCGGGCTCGTAAACAAACTGCGAGCCTATCGGCTGCAGGACGTCGGTTTCGACACATTCGACGCGAACGAGCAACTGGGTTTCGACGCCGACGAGCGGGTCTACCTCCCCGCAGCGGAAATGTTGCGGCAGCTCGGTTTCGGTACCGTCCGGCTCTTGACCAACAACCCGGACAAAGTAATCGCACTCGAACGCTACGGCATCTGCGTCGCCGAGCGCGTGCCGCACGTCTTCCCGTCAAACGGCCATAACGAGCGGTATCTCCGCACCAAAGCAACCCGCAGCGGCCATTTTCTCTAGCTCCGGCGTTCGTAGCCGAACAGGTCATTCCGGGACGGCCGGTAGGCCGGGCCCGGAAGCCATGAACATAGGCCTATGCCAACAGATCATCGGCCGGTGTTCATAGATTCCGGGCTCGCGGGCTTCGCCCGCACCCCGGAATGACTATCTTTTGCCAATGAGAAGCGGCGGGGTCATCCTCTGCCGCCGCGGGCGCCGAAGATTGCGGTGCCGACACGAACATGGGTGGCGCCGAAGCGGATCGCCTTCTCGAAATCGGCGCTCATGCCCATGCTGAGGATTTCGAGCCCGTTCCGCCGGGCGATCTCGCGCAGCAGCGCAAAATGCGGGGCTGGTTCTTCTTCGAGCGGCGGCACGCACATCAGGCCGATGATCGGTAGGTCGAGTCGCTCCCGGCACTCGATGATGAAACTGTCCGCATCGGCCGGCATGATGCCGGCCTTTTGCGGTTCTTCCCCGGTGTTTACCTCGATCAGGCAGGGTGGCCGGCGGCCGCTGCGCTCCATTTCCCCCGCGAGCGCCTGCGCGAGCCGCAGCCGGTCGACGCTCTCGATCACATCGAAGAGCACGACGGCGTCGCGCACCTTGTTGGTCTGCAACGGCCCGATCAGATGCAGGGCAAGGTCCGGAAATTCCTCGCGCAGCTCCGGATATTTTGCTTGCGCCTCCTGGACCCGGTTCTCGCCGAACACGCGATGCCCCGCCATCAGCGCGTGCCGCACACTGGCTGCCGGATGAGTCTTGCTGACAGCAACGAGCGTCACGCTTTCGGGCGCCCGATCCGCCGCCCGATCCGCCGCCCGTGCCGCCGCCGCGATCCGCTCCTGGACGGCCGCGAGATTGGCCGCGATAACCCCTTCCATAGCAGCTCCATTCCTGGCAAAGATCGCTCGATGTCGGCCACCCATTACCGCGCCTCGTTCGCCCTTGCCGCAAGTCTTTCGTTGGCGCTCGCCGCCTGCGTGGCGACCCCCCCGCCGAGTGAGCAGGCGCGTGAGCAGCCTAAGGCGGCAGAGACCCAGAAGACGGCATCGAGCGAGCCCGAGGAGATCGACACCGAAGCGACCATCTGGACGGTGCTCGGTTTGGCCAAGAAGGAATCCGTCAAGGACCCAGGTCCGCAGACCGGCCGTACGGTAAGCCCCATTCTGTGGCAAGCGGCGCACGACACGCTCGATTTCGTCAAATACGCCTCGGAAGATCCGCTGACCGGCTCGATTGTCACCGACTGGTACTCGCCACCGGGTAACCCTAATCTCCGCTACCGGGTGAATGTCTTCATCCTGTCCCGGGCGTTGCATTCCGATTCGCTGACCGTAACGGTCGATCGCCAGCAGCGTTCGGCGGACGGGCAGTGGGCGGAGACTACGATCGCGAGGCAGGTCGAGACTGATCTCGAAAACGCGATCCTCAGCCGGGCGCGGCAACTGAAGCGCGCCTGGACGCCGGCGCCGAGTTGAAAACGCCGTCCCGGGAGGCAGGCGAAACCGGCTTGCAGGCGGGCCCCAGCGTGGCCAGATCGTAAACCATGTCGCGATATAATTTCCGCGAAAGCGAAGCAAAGTGGCAGCGCATCTGGCGCGAGCAGCGGCTCTTCGAGGTCGAGGCCAAGCGGGGGCGGCCGAAATACTACATCCTCGAGATGTTCCCCTACCCGTCCGGCAAGCTGCATGTCGGACACGTGCGGAACTACACGATGGGCGATCTGGTCGCCCGCTTTCGCCGCGCCCAGGGCTTCAATGTTCTGCACCCGATGGGATGGGATGCGTTCGGCTTGCCCGCGGAAAACGCAGCGATGGCCGAAAACATTCATCCGGCGATTTGGACCCGCGAGAACATCAGAACGATGCGGGGTCAGCTCGAACGCATGGGCTTCGGTTATGACTGGTCGCGCGAGATCGCGACCTGCCACCCGGACTTCTACCGCCACGAGCAGAAGATTTTCCTCGACTTCCTCGCGGCCGGCCTCGCCTATCGCAAGGAATCCTGGGTCAATTGGGACCCGGTCGAGAACACGGTGCTCGCCAATGAGCAGGTGATCGACGGGCGCGGCTGGCGATCCGGGGCGATCGTCGAAAGGCGGCTCTTGGCGCAATGGGCCCTGCGCATCACCGCCTTCACCGAGGAGCTACTCCACGCCATCGGGGACCTCCAGCGCTGGCCGGAGCGCGTGCGGCTGATGCAGGAGAATTGGATCGGCCGCTCGGAAGGGGCGCGCGTCTTCTTCGCAATCGCCGGGAAGGACGAGCGCATCGAGGTCTTCACGACCCGGCAAGACACGCTCTTTGGCGCCACGTTCTTGGCACTCTCGCCGAACCATCCGCTGGCGTTGCGCCTCGCCGAACACGACCCGGGTGTCGCCGCCTTCATCGCCGAATGCAACCGCATGGGGACCAGCGAAGCGGTGATCGAGACCGCCGAGAAGCGCGGCTACTCGACTGGTTTGGAGGCGGTGCATCCCTTCGATGAGAGCCGGCACGTTCCCGTTTATGTCGCCAATTTCGTGCTGATGGAATACGGCACGGGCGCTATCTTCGGCTGCCCGGCGCATGATCAGCGCGACCTCGAATTTGCCCGAAAATATCGGCTTCCGGTGATTCCCGTCGTGCTGCCGCCCGGCGAGGATCCCGCGACCTTTACGGTCGGCGACACGGCCTATGTCGAAGACGGGATATTGTTCAATTCCGACTTCCTCGACGGCCTGTCGGTGGCGGATGCCAAGCGGGCCGCCGGCGAGCGGCTCGAAAAACTCGCGCTTGGCGAACGGACGACAGTCTACCGGCTGCGGGACTGGGGGGTGTCGCGCCAGCGATACTGGGGCTGCCCGATCCCGGTGATCTATTGCAGTGCATGCGGGATCGTCCCGGTGCCCGAGAAGGATCTGCCCGTCACATTGCCGGAGGATGTCAGCTTCGAGGTTCCGGGAAATCCACTCGATCACCATGCGACCTGGAAGCACGTCCGGTGTCCGTGCTGCGGGGGACTCGCGCGGCGCGAGACCGATACGTTGGACACGTTCTTCGATTTCATCTTGGTATTTCCTGCGCTTCTGTTCGGCGCGCGCGCCGGTCGCGTTCGGGCGCGAGGCAGTCGACTACTGGATGCCGGTCGATCAATACATCGGCGGCGTCGAGCACGCGGTTCTCCACCTGCTCTACTCGCGGTTCTTCACCCGCGCCTTGAAGCAATGCGGCTACCTCGATCTCGACGAACCGTTTGCCGGGCTGTTCACGCAAGGCATGGTTTGCCACCAGACCTACCAGAGCGAGACCGGCGAGTGGCTTTTTCCCGAAGAAGTTGAGATCGGGGAAGACGGACGCATTGTCGACCTGGCCGGCCGGCCGGTTACCGCAGGCCGGCACGAAAAGATGAGCAAGTCCAAGAAAAATGTCGTCGGTCTCGACCCGATCGTCGATACCTACGGCGCCGACACGGCGCGCTTTTATCTGTTGTCCGACAGCCCGCCGGAGCGCGACCTCGAGTGGACCGAGACCGGGATCGAAGGGATCTGGCGCTATGTCAACCGGCTCTGGCGGATGGTCAGCGAACCTTCCGTCCCGCTCGCGGCGCCCGGTTCACCGATGCCCGCCGCGTTGCCGCCGGGCCTCGCCGCGACTCGCCGGGTGACGCACAAGACGATCGCTGCGGTCACCGACGATCTGGACAAATTCCGCTTTAATCGCGCCGTCGCGCGCGTCCGCGAGCTTACCAACACGCTCGAAGAGTTCCCGTCGTCCGAGCCCGGCGCACCGGAGGTACTTCGCGAGGGTCTGGAAACCCTGGCCCGGCTGCTCGGACCGATGATGCCCCATCTCGCCGAGGAAATGTGGCAGACGCTCGGCGGCGAAGGCCTGCTCGCCGACCAGCCCTGGCCCGTTGCCGATCCACAGTTGACGCGCGACGAGCAGGTGACGATCGCCATCCAGGTCAACGGCAAGCTGCGCGGCACGCTCGAAATCCCGCGGGATATGGACAAAGCTGCTGTCGAGAACGCCGCCCTGGAATTGCCACAGGTAACACGCTGGCTCGAAGGGCGGCCGCCGCGCAAGGTCGTCGTGGTGCCGAACCGCATTATCAATATCGTCGCGTGAGATTGCCGGGCGAGCAAACCTGTAAGCTTCTCCCTCGCGCCGCGAGGGGTATTGCGAGGCGCCGCGTGCTGCTCGCGCTCGGCCCGCCGCTGGCGCTCTCGGGGTGCGGCTGGGCCCCGCTATATGCCGAAGCCACGAGCGGCCCGGCAAGCGAGGAGTTGCGCGCGATCTATGTCGAGCCGATCCTCGAACGCATTGGCCAGCGGCTCCAGATCGCGTTGCGCAGCTCGCTCAATCCTACCGGCGAGCCCACCCCCGTGCGCTATCGGCTGCGCACCACGCTCGTCACGGGTCTGAGCAATCTCGGTATCGAATCACAGGGTCTGGCGTCGCTTGGCAAGCTCGATGTTTACGCGACCTACTACCTGATCGACACCAAGAGCGGCAAGACCTTGCAGGTCAACACGGTGCACGTCGCAAATTCCTTCAATCTCAATCCGAACCAGTACTCGACGGTGGTCGGCGAAGACGATGCCGCGGTTCGCAGCGCCGCCGAACTCAACCAGGAGATCGTGGCCCGGCTCGTCCTGTTCATGGAGCGACGGCTCGCCGAGCAGCCCCCAGCGCCGAGCTGAGCGGTTATGAGGCTCGCCCCGTCGCGGATTGCCGCGTTCCTGCAGCGGCCCGATCCCGAAATTCGCGCCGTGCTGCTGCACGGCCCGGATGAGGGCCTCGTGCGTGAGCGCGCCGAAGCGGTGGCGCGTTCGGTCTGCCCCGACCTCAGAGATCCATTTCGCGTCGCCGATCTGATGGCGGCTGCGCTCGCCGCCGATCCTGCGCGGCTCGCCGACGAAGCCGCCCAGCTGAGCCTCGGCGGCGGACGGCGTGTGGTACGCGTGCGTGGCGCCAGCGATGCGCTCGCCAAGTTGTTGGCCGAGTTTCTGGAGCGCACGCCCGGCGAGGCGTTGGTGGTCGTCGAGGCGGGCGAGCTGCCGTCCCGCTCGGCACTCCGCCGCGCCTTTGAGGCGGCGGGTTCGGCCGTCGCGATCGGCTGCTATCCCGACACGCCACGCGAGCTCGCAGCGGTGATCCGCGAGGCCCTGGCGGCGCATCGAGTGACCGCGAGCCGCGACGCCGGCCAGTTCCTGGTGGAGCATCTCGGGGGCGATCGTCTGCTCACGCGCTCGGAGCTCGAAAAGCTCGCACTCTATGCCGGCGAAGGCGGCAGGGTCGAGCTCGAAGATGCACGGCTCTCGGTCAGCGACACTGCGGCGCTCGAACTGGACGATGCGGTAATGGCAGCAGCGGAAGGCGATCCCGTGCGGGTCGAACGCGTTCTCGGCCGGGTCTTCCAACAGGGAGAGTCACCGGTTTCGATAATCCGTGCATTGCTGCGCCACCTGCACCGACTGCATGTGCTGACCGCCCGTCTGGTGGGCGGCGCGAGCATCGACGAAGTATTGCACACGTCGCGCCCGCCGATCTTCTTCAAGCAAGAAGACAGTTTCCGGCGCCAGCTCGGCCTGTGGACCGAGGAACGGCTGCGCCCGCAACTAGACCGGATTGCGAATGCCGAACTCAACATGAAGACCACAGGCCTGCCCGCGGAGACGATCTGCCGCGAGGCGATGCTGGCGGTGGCCCAGGCCGCACGGGAGCGGCGCCGTTAAGCGCAAGCCGGACTTCCGGGCCACGCTGGAGCCTTTCGAAAGGAACTTCGAAGAGTTAACATCGCCGGCTTGGCAGCAGAAAATTCTCCGGCTGGCCAATTTTCAGGGAGGAATTGATGGCAGTTGCAAGTGTCACAAAGATCACTGCCGCTTCATCCGAGGGCTTTGATGCCGCGGTGCGCGAGGGATTGGCGCGGGCTAACCGGACCTTGCGGGGCATTACCGGCCTGCACGTCGTCGAGCACAAGGCGAGCGTCGAGAACGGCAAGATCGAAGAGTACCGGGTCACCATGGAGGTGACCTTCATACTAGAAAACTGAGACCGGCCGCTTCAGCCGGCGCGCAAGAGGCTCAACACTCGGTCGAGCTGGTCGAGGTTCGCATAGTGTAGGGTCAACGCGCCGCCGCGCTTTTTTGGGTCGAGGGTGACCCGGAGGCCGAGGGTCGCGGCGAGCTCGCGCTCGAGCGCTAGCGTGTCGGCGTCACGCAGGCGCGGTCTTGGGAACGGCACGGTAGCGCGCCGCTGGACGAGCCGCTCGGTGGCGCGGACGTTGAGCCCACGGCGCACCACTTCCGCGGCGAGCGCGGCCGGGTCCGGCGCGGCGAGCAGCGCTCGGGCATGCCCGGCGGATAACTCGCCGTCGTCGAGCCTGCGGTGCACCGATGCCGGCAACGAGAGCAGGCGCAAGGTATTCGCGACGTGGCTGCGACTCTTGCCGACGGCTTCGGCGAGACCCGCCTGGGTGCGGCCAAACTCGTCCATCAGCCGGCGATAGGCTTCGGCCTCCTCGAGCGCCGACAAATCCTCGCGCTGCAGGTTCTCGACCAACGCGATTTCCAGCGCGTCGGAATCCGTCAGCGGCCGGATGATCACCGGCACCTCGTGCATCCCGACGCGCTGCGCGGCACGCCACCGCCGCTCGCCGGCAATCAGCTCGAAGGCGGCTTCCTCACCCGCGAGCGGCCGGACCAACAGGGGCTGGATGATGCCCTTCTCGCGGATCGACTGGGCGAGCGCATCGAGTTCGGACTCATCAAAGCGCCGCCGCGGCTGGAATGTCCCGGGGCGGATCAGCTCGATCGGCACGCGGCGCTGTGGCGCCGGATCGGCGGACGAGCCGCCATCGGTCTCGCCGAACAGGGTTGCGAGGCCACGGCCGAGCTGACGCCGTCTCGCCCGCTCGCTCATTGTGGGGCCATTGAGGGCAGTGCCGCTCCGCTGCGGCGCAATACCTCGGTGGCCAGCCGGATATAAGCCTGCGCGCCGGCGCAGCCGTGATCGTAGATCAGCACCGGCTTGCCATGCGACGGCGCCTCGGCAATGCGCACATTGCGCGGGATCACCGTGTCGAAGACTCTGGCTCCGAAATGACCGCGCACATCCGCGGCAACCTGGTCGCTGAGATTATTGCGCTGGTCATACATGGTCAGCAGCACACCCTGCAGATCGAGCCGGGGGTTGAGCGCGCGCTGCACCCGTTCGATCGTCCGCATCAATTGACTGAGCCCCTCCAATGCATAAAATTCGCACTGCAATGGGACCAGTACCGAATCGGCGGCGACTAGCGCATTGATCGTCAGCAGGTTCAGCGACGGGGGACAATCCACCAGCACCTCATCATAATCGCGCACACGGCTGCGAATGGCCTGGCTCAGCAGAAATTCGCGCCGCTCGCGAGACGCCAGCTCCAACTCGGCGCCGGCCAGATCCTGCGACGCGGGGATTATGGCCAGGTGGGGGATGTCAGTCTTTATCACTACGTCATCGACCTCGGCCTCGCCGAGGATCAGCTCATAGCTGGTCACGGCACGCGCCGGCCGCTGGATGCCGAGACCGGTGCTGGCATTGCCTTGCGGATCGAGATCGATCAGCAGCACGTGGTGACCAACAGCTGCGAGCGCCGTGGCGAGATTTATTGCGGTCGTCGTCTTGCCGACACCGCCTTTTTGATTGGCGAGCGCGATCGTGCGGGCACGGCGCGCGGCCGGGGTGGCGCGCAGCTCCGCGTCAAGCCTGGCGAGGCTCACGGGCAACCTGTTGCAATCGAAGAACGATCCCCCGCCGGTCGGACAGGCTCTGTTCGACCGACACATTCATTGTCCAGGCTTTGCGGGCCAGGGTCAATTCCTCGTTGAAACGCTCGCCTTTGGGAAAGAGACAAAGGGTATCAGGCGCCAGAAACGGTGCGGCCAAATCTAGCAACCGGGCGAGCGGCGCGCAGGCGCGCGCGGTCACGACATCTACCGGATGCGGCGGCACTCCCTGAATGCGGCACGGCCGAATCGCGACCTCCGCTCCGGTCACGCGAGCCGCTTCGCGCAGAAACGCGGCCTTTCGCGAATCCGCCTCCACAAGCTCGACGCCGGGGACGCCGAGGATCGCGAGCACGAGCCCCGGCAATCCCGCGCCGCTGCCGAGGTCGATCAGGCTTCGCGCCGAGCTCGGGACGAAACGATGGAGCTGCGCCGAATCGAGGATATGCCGCCGCCACAGATCGGCGAGAGTGTCGCGGCCGACCAGATTGATACGCGCCGACCACCGGGTCAGCAGCTCGGCATACGCTTCCAGCCGCGCAAGTGTTTCACGTGAAACAGGAACGAGCTCAGCAAACCCTTGCGGGCCGAGCGGCAACGTCACGCCGCTTCGCCCTCACCCGCCTCGCTCCGCTCGGCACCCTCTCCCGCAGTGCGGGAGAGGGGCTCCAGGGAATTCGGCTCAAAAGCTCCTATCCCGCATTGCGGGAGAGGGGGGACCAAGCCCGAATGGGGTTGGTGGGTGAGGGCATCGCTACCGCGGCGCTTGACGTGCTTCAACAACGCGACCAATGCCGCCGGCGTGACGCCGGAGATCCGGGCAGCGGCGCCCAGGGTGGCAGGGCGCGCAGCGGTGAGCTTGCCGCTGATTTCGCGCGACATGCTGCCGACTGCCGAATAGTCGAGGTCCGCCGGGAGCAGCAGCGCCTCGTCGCGCCGGAACGAGGCGATGTCCCGTTCCTGCCGTTCGAGATAGCCGGCATAGCGGGCGTCGATCTCCAGCTGCTCCGCAATCTCCATCGTCAGCGAGCCGAGTTCCGGCCAAACTGCGGCGAGACGGACCATATCGACGCCGGGGTAGGCCAGCAGCTCCGCGCCATTGCGGGCAACCCCGTCCTCGTTGACGATGATCCCGTGGCGCTTCAACGCTGGGGGCGTCATGCGCAACTCGCCGAGCCGGCGGCGGGCCTCATCGAGCGCCGCCATTTTCGCGGTAAAGCGCCGCTCACGCTCTCGGCCGACCGAGCCCAGACGAATGCCGATCGGCGTCAGCCGCTGATCGGCATTGTCCGCCCGCAAGGTGAGCCGGTATTCGGCGCGCGAGGTGAACATCCGGTAAGGTTCGCTCGTACCGCGAGTCACGAGGTCGTCGATCAGCACGCCGATATAGGCGTCGGCGCGGTCGAGCACGAGCGACTCCGCTCCGCCCGCCGCGAGCGCCGCGTTGAGACCGGCGACGAGGCCCTGCGCCGCCGCCTCCTCATAGCCGGTCGTGCCGTTGATCTGGCCCGCGAGATAGAGCCCGGGAACCCGCCGCGTTTCGAGGCTCGGGTAAAGCTCGCGCGGATCGACAAAATCGTACTCGATCGCATAGCCGGGGCGTCGCATCGCCGCCCTTTCCAGCCCCGGGATCGTCCGCAGCATCGCTTCCTGCGCCTCGCGCGGCAATGAGGTCGAGATGCCGTTCGGGTAGATCGTGTCGTCGTCGAGCCCCTCCGGCTCCAGAAAGATCTGGTGCCGCTCGCGTTCGGCAAAGCGCACGACCTTGTCCTCGATCGACGGGCAATAGCGCGGGCCGACGCTGGCGATCTGCCCCGAATACATCGGCGAGCGGTCGAGATTGGCGCGAATGACGGCATGCGTCGCGGGGATCGTCGCCGTGATGTGGCAGACGACCTGCGGCGTCGCGATGCGCCCGGTCATGAACGAGAACGGCGGCGGCGGGTCGTCGCCGGGCTGAACATCGAGCCCGGCCCAGTCGATCGTGCGGCCGTCGAGCCGCGGCGGCGTGCCGGTCTTGAGCCGCCCGAGCGCAAAGCCGTGGCAGGCGAGGGTTTGCGACAGGCCGAGCGACGGCTTTTCGCCGACGCGGCCCGCCGGGATCTTTTCACCGCCGATGTGGATCAAGCCGTTGAGAAAGGTGCCGGTCGTCAATACGACCCGCCCCGCTGCAACGCGCCTGCCGTCGCCCAGCAAGAGCCCACAGACATGCCAGCTGGCATCGAGCAGCAGATCCTCGGCCGCCCCCTCGACGATGTCGAGATCAGGCGTTTCGGCCAGCAATTCGGCGACGGCGCGGCGATAGAGCTTGCGGTCGGCCTGGGCGCGCGGCCCGCGCACTGCAGCACCCTTGCTGCGGTTCAGGATGCGAAACTGGATCCCGGCGCGGTCGATCGCCCGGCCCATAATTCCGTCGAGCGCATCGATCTCGCGCACCAGATGCCCCTTGCCGAGCCCGCCGATCGCCGGGTTGCACGACATCTCGCCAATCGTCGCCCGCTTGTGCGTCAGCAGCAACGTGCGCGCCCCGACCCGAGCCGCGGCCGCCGCCGCCTCACACCCGGCATGCCCGCCCCCAACCACGACGACGTCATACGACGCAAAAGCTTGGTTCATGGCCGGGGAATGTATGGACCAGTGCATGACGTGTCGAGGTTTCACGTGAAACTCTGATTACTATCCAAAGCGTTCAGCGGTCCGGGCGGTGGTTGCTGAACCCCTTGCGCGCCGCCTCCAGCCCAAGATAGGGCCGAAGACCTCGACCGCTGAACGGCTGCTCGTAACCGATCCGGGCCGTTGCGGGAGCGCTGGCAAATGATCGGAATGGTGGCGAGGCGACGATCCGCTACCGCGTGTCGATGACACCTTTGCGCCGAGAGCAGTCATTCCGATCGAGCCGACCTAACCGCGAATTTTGACCCCTTGCCGGACATTTGCGCTGGATTTCTGCACGCTTAACCCATTGAAACTATGGGCATAGCAATTTTCGCCTACCACGGCCTACTAATTGTAGCACCTCCGTACTTTGACTTGCTCCGGCGAATTCGAATTCGGAGTCAGTGGCGGAAACCGCACAGCCTCACGCCCATGTGAAGTTACTGTGTGCAAAATGTTTTAAAACCGCGATCTGTGTGAATTGCCTCACACTTTTAAGAGCTCTACTGGGTTAATTATTGAGTGTGGTGGATTGGCCACCAGACCGGGCAAGTCCACTCCGGGTCAGACAAGAGAACTGTCATGGAAGAAATTAGCAAGGTCACACTGTCCAACCGTGATCCGAGTCTCCGTCGTTCTAAGTCCTCATCCGGCATGAGGAAATTGCCCGGCATTCAAAGCCGTCAACAAGCTTCTTGAAGCTAGTTTCAAAAATGCCGGTTTCGATCTTGAACAAATTGATGCACTCTTTGCGCAAAGCAATGCTGAAGCACGGCAAGCCATGACCGAATTCATAGCCGAAGCCGGCAACCAGTCTCCCGAAACACCTGACGCTCTGCCCACTGTTCTCAGGAACTTACGTGGTCACCGCGATCGTCTCAAGACCCTCACTTCACCGAATGCTCCCTTCGTCGTGCTGGGCACTGCTAACGACATCGTGCTTGAAGGCAATTTTACTTCCGGTCGGGACACTAAGGGTGGGTGTATGATCGGGAACGTCGGGCCGGACCGGATGCCCTATTTACGCTTCATCTCACCGGACTAGGGATGTAGGCTTTGCAGAATGAGATCAGCTGGACGTTCGTATAGGCAACACACCGGGCACCCGGTTTTTCTACTGCAATGGGGTCAGCGAAATGCGCCCGTTCCAGTAAACACGCAGTTCTGGGGGGCACATGGATCTGGGCAAAGCACCCGAACAGGGAACGATCGCGTTAATTCTACTCACCGCCGTCATCACCGGTTTAGTCGTAAATGTATTTGGGAAACGGCTTGCTGAACACTTGCTTGATCTGCTCATATGGCCGGTTCGAGTAGTCTATGAGTTAGTGTATCGGTGGGTTGCGCCCCGAAATCCATTTTCGATTTCTCTTCGTAGCTATCGGAGGCACCTCCTTCGCTCGAATCTGGCGCGAATGGAGAACCCCGTGGGTCCCAATCTCGACGTTCCGCTTGAATACGCATTTGCGCCTGTCAAGGTCCGATCCAATACTACGCAGGAAAGTGTCGATCTTTACGCGTACGTTGCCCGAGCGCGACGCTGCATGATTTTGGGCGGTCCTGGGACCGGGAAAACCACGTTGATGAAAAGTCTGGTGATTAGCATTGCGACGAGCCGCTGTCATGAAAAACTCAACGATCTAATCCCGGTATTCATAGTCCTTCGAAATCTAGCAAAACAGCAACACAGTATCCAGCAAGCAATCGTAACAGCACTTGCCGAGCATCATTTCCCAGGAGCAGGCAACTATGTCGAATCGACCCTTGAGGCTGGCAAATTTCTGATAGTCCTCGACGGCTTAGATGAAGTTGGCGCAAACCGTGAGTTTGTTGCTGACCAAATCCTATCCTTTTGCCGATTCGATGATCAGAGGGCACATTCAAATAGGTTACTTGTCACTTGTCGGGAACATAGTTACCGGTCCGAAGATTTACGAGAAGGAATAGCCGACGTTCTTAAGGTCGAACCGTTTACCAATCACCACATGAGAGTGTTTTTAGAAGGATGGCCGACCCACAGGGGAAGGTCAGCCATTGGCCTTTACGGCCTCATTCAGAGGGACCCACAGATACGGGACATATGTCGCAATCCCTTATTATTGACCATTTTGACTGGTCTCTATCTTGACACAGATGATTTCCGACTTCCTACATCCCGCGAAGTTTTCTACCAGAATGCGATTGACGAATTGCTTAGTCGCCGTCCGGCTAGAAGACAAATCAAGCAACAATTCGAAGCAGATGATAAGCGCCAGGTTTTGGAGCGCGTTGCCTTAGGCCGCTTGGAAACAATGGCCCGTACAGACGATCCTGAGGAGCTCACGCAAGACGCACTACGGGACAAAGTTATTGAAGTTACACGAAACGATAAGGTGGACTTCCATAGTTTCATGCGAGAGCTTGTGGACATCAACGGCATTGTAAAGCCTACGAATGAGGCCAGTTACTCCTTTGCGCATCGTACGATTTTAGAATTTTTTGCTGCCCGCGAGGCGTTGCGAACTCGGGAGCCGTTCAAAGTTCTCGTAACGTTTGGTCAGCGGCCAGAGCTTATAGAGGTTCTATATTTCTATTGTGGATTGCAAAGAAACTTGCCGGCTCTCTTTGTTATTCTCGAAAAGCTGATGCATGAGCTCAGGTGGCTGGAGGCCGGGCAGGCATTATTATCGATGAAGGAACCTCCAACAAATTTGGTAATACAACAGATCGCAGTGGCCCTTCAGGACTATATAGTTGGCGAGGGGCGTATTAATGAGGCGGTAGCCATACTCTCTTCGCTGGCGAGTCGGCAGGAGCCAGAATTTGCACCAGTTCGAGTGATTTTCGCTTCCACTATTGAGCGGCTGACCCTCGGTGATGAAAGCGCAGCGGCTGCACTACAATCTGCGATTGCGACTTCACCTGAAACAGCTTTTAAGTTGATACCAAGCCTGGTAACGCATCATTCGGAACGCTGGAAGGCAGCGGGGGTGCAGCTGTTGCGAGATATCGGAACGGACGAGGCGCTTGACAATCTGGTACAGCTGTTAAAACACGAAGACCCTTTTGTGCGCGGTAAAGCGGCCGGCGTTCTTGCTGGAATGATTCGAACTCGGAATACTGCACTTCGGCGCAGGGCCTCTCTTTTACCTGCAAGAACTGACAACACAATCTGGCCACTAGAGAAATTTTTTCCGGGTACCATTGCCATTCCAATAGCTGAGGCCTTAGCGCCACATACGGCAGACGATAGCGAAGCGATCACTCAAGCTGTAAAGGCGTTGCATGCACGTGCCAATGGTACACGAGACCCGCTCTCAAGGAAATGGGAGCGCGTCGCTATCGATGCGACACTTAAACGGTACCGCGAGCGATCAGTGGAGGTAGTTTTCAGGGTAGGAGCTCTCGCCTTCGGCTTAGTGTTATTAGTTGCAAGCCTGGCGCTGCTATTTGGATACATATATGGAAAAACTCTTGTGATCTCGATATTACCATTAAAGGTGATCGGCATTGATAGAGAGGTATTGAGCGCCGTCACCGACAGGGCTAGTCTCATCAAAACTGAGATCGAAACTGCCTTTCCGCCGAGACCATACGGTTGGAGACGGATACTCCCTTGGAACTGGTCTGTTGACCCAGAGGTGCCGCCCGGCAAGATTGAAGGATATCGGTCGTTATCCCGCATAGTTCTCCGAACAGATCCATTAAGTATTCAAGGTGAATATGACACTGTTTTAGGTCTAGGGGACATAGTGTCGACGGTGTCTTTAAGCGATCTGGGCGATGCTGTAAGGATTCTGAGGAAATATGTGAGTAATATTGACCTTGGCTATCCTTTCACAATCGACCCGTCAGTTATAAAATTGGCATTTTCAGGGATAGGGCTTGTAGCGTTTGGCATTTTAGCGTTTTTCAGAGTAGATTCGATGTCAGATGTTCGCAAATCAGTCAACAGAGACTTTGGAGACTTTAGAGTCCGTGTTAAAATTCATTCATCCACCGAAAGAAGCGTGTTTTTTCTATAGATGTTCCCAATGTTGGCAGTAGCCAGTATTTTTAACAGCCCGGTGGCGATGTCTGTCGCGCCTGTAGTGCTTCCCTTTTTCTCTTTATTGCATCGAATCATTAAATCTTTCGAGTGGCCTAAAAATCCATTATTAAGGACAGTAGATGAGGTTGCGGGAGTGGTTTAATCGGATTGCTCTTCGACCTGACGAGTCCCGTCAGCTCCAGAGCTGTCGCCTATTGTGGAACTCCATGCGCGGCCGGATACTGGCTTTGCGCGAACAGATCGATCGCCGGTGATCGTCCGGCGCCCTCTCCATCGGCGATTTAGCGCAGGGAGTGGCTTGCCGTGCCGGCACGGGATAACCGGTTTCGGTGCCGGTGAGAGACAATCGGGGGCCGGTTTCCACCCGAGTTCGCGTTGCTCCGTCTCACCCTTAATGGCGGCTAAGGGCCAGATCCAGCCGTTCGATCGCGGGTGCGACGATGGCCTTGTGGGTCGACTGCGGCGGTTTGAGGAGGCCCGACGAGGCGTCGGCTGGCACTAAGCGGACCCACAGTTCAGTATCGAGGGTGTCGACGCAGTTGGCTTGTCCACTCGGGTCCCACGGCGTGAGGCTCGCTTAGAGTTAGGACCGGCATCCTCGGCCATGCTGATGCCAAGATCGAAGTGTAGCCTACGCCGTCATGAAACCCTCGGCGATCGCGTCCCGTTCGGATTTCCCTGCCGTTTCCCTGCGAAGGCGCTTGGCAGGGAAATGCAATTCCCTGCTGCGCGCGTCAGGGATTTTCCACAAGCCCTTGAACTAAAACAATATATTCGACGGTTAAACTGATGATTTTGGATTTTTTCCCTGAGTTTTCCCGTATGGCAGGGAATGAGGCGCGGGGCCGACCTTTGGGCGACCCTAAAGGAACACCTCGGGCGGGTTGCCGAGAAGGACTTGGCCGACGGTTTCGTAATGGGCGTCGCGCGACTGGATTTGCTGCGACAAAGTATGGATGTCGCGGAAGCGGCGCTCGAAGGGGCTGCCGGGGAAGATTGCGTCGACGCCGGCGGCCTTGTAGGTGCGGTTGGCGACTGCGACGGCACTGGTGATCGCGTTGGAGCCGGCGAGGCGGGCGCGGGCGCGGTCCGGGATGTCGATCGGGGCTGCATCTGTCGACGCCATTTGGCCGGCGCGGCGGTAGATCTCGGTCACCGTGTCGATCAGGTAGCAGCGGGCCGCGCCCAGGCGGGCTTCGGCGCGCGCCACCTCGGCTTGGATCACCGCGCTGTCGGCGAGGCGGCCGGTGCCGCGCGGGGTCTTGCGCAAGGCCAGCTCGACAAAGGCGTCGAGCATGCCGCGGGCGATGCCCAGCGCGACAGAGGCGATGCCGACCGAATAGAGGGTCTGCTGCGGGAAGGCGTAGAGCGGGCCGGGCTCGTGGCGCAGGCTCGGGTCCTCGCGCGTGCCGGTGAATTCCTCGGCCACGAAGAGGTCCTCGACCGTGTAGGATTCCGACGCCGTGCCGCGCAATCCGATCGGGTCCCAATTGTCGAGCAAATTCGCCTGCTCGACTGGGAAAAGCCAGGTGCGCAGGGTCGGCCGGCCGAAATTGTTGAGCCGCAGCGAGCCGTCGGGCTCGACGACCGTGCCGTGCGCGCCCATCCAGCTGGCGTGCCGGCAGCCGCTGGCGAAATCCCAGCGGCCGGTCACCCGGTAGCCGCCCGGCACCGCAATGCCGCGGCACTCGTTGGGCGGCCCCCAGGCGCAGGTCGCCCGCGGCGGCCCGAACACGGTGCGCGCCGCCTCCGGGTCGAGATAGGGCGCGAAGAGCCCGGTGCTGTTGGCGATCGAGGCGCACCAGCCGACCGAGCCGTCGGCCCGCGCCAATTCGCCGACCGCGTCGATATAGACCGCGGGCTCGACCTCGTCGCCGCCGACCGAGCGCGGGTAGAGCATGCGGAAAAGCCGTGCCGCGTGCAGTTCTTCGACCACCGGCTCGGTCAGACGCCGGCCGCGCTCGATCGCGTCCGCCTCTGCGGCGATCAATCGGGCGAGATCGCGCGCTCGCGCGGCGGGGCTCGGTAGGCTCAGATCGTTCATCGGGCGTCCTAATCGGATAGGGACGCCATTAAAGCCTCAGGCGAGCAGCCCCTGCAACGGCTTCGCCGCGGCGCTGTCGGGGAACACGGCCCCCTCCAGCCTTTGCTCGTCGGCGCGGAGGTGGTCACGCAGCAACCCCTTGAGGACGGCGCGCAGATCGGCCGTCGGCTTCAGATCGCGCTTTTCGTAGAGATCGGCTTCTTTGAGGCCCGGCCAATCGGCGATGACGCGCCCGCCTTTCAGTGCGCCACCGGCGAGCAACGCCACGGTCGCGGTGCCGTGGTCAGTGCCGTCATTGCCATTGAGGCGCGCGGTGCGGCCGAATTCGGTTACGAGCACGACCACCGTCTCATGCCAGGCGTCGCCCATATTGCTCTCGATCGCGGCAATCGCGCCATCGAGCGCACCGAGCAGGTCGGCGAGCCGGCCTTGGACGGTGCCCTCGTTGACGTGGGTGTCCCAGCCGTCGAAGGCGAGCGCGCCGACCCGCGGACCCTCCGGCTCGGCGAGGAATTTGGCCGCCGCGCCCGCCGCGTCGGCGAAATAGGTGCGAACCTGGGCGATGCCGCCGCCCTGGATCACCGGGCGCTCGTCACCCGGCTCGCTGTTCATGCTCCCAACCTTGGCGATCGCCGCGAGCCCGACGCGCTCCTCGAGCACGCGCGCAAAGGTCGGATCGGTATGGCGGTAAAGGTCGAGGAGACGCATCGTCGTGTCATCGCTGACCGGCGGCAGCCGCGGCGGAACCCAGGAGAGGACCGGTGCCGGACCACGCACGACGAGGGGCGTGATCGGGCCGACCGCAAAGGCCTGCCGGGTATGCGGATCCAACTGCCCTTCGGGCTCGAGCGCGGCGAGCGCACGATTGAGCCAGCCGGTATCCGCGGCGCCCGGCTTCGCCAGCCCACTTTCGAGCACGTCCTGCCCGTCGAAATGCGAGCGCTCACGATAGGGTGTCGCGACCGCATGCACGACCGTCGCCTGCCCCGCCTGATAGAGGCGATGCAGGTTAGGCATCGCCGGGTTCAGCGCGAAAAAACCGTCGAGTGGCAATGCCGGGGTTTGGCCTTCGGCGGTCAGCGATTTTTCGCTGCGCAGCTTGGTCCAATCAGGATCCCCGACCGGTGCGACGACCGCAAGCCCATCGAGTCCGCCGCGCAGCACGATCGTCAAAAGCCGCGGGTCGCGGCCCTCGGCGCGGGCGACACGCGGGACAGTGGCCCAGGCGAACAGCACGCCCGAGCCGACCAACAATTCGCGCCGTGTGGGAGCGTGGAAGGTTACCGGCATCGTCACCTCCGCTGAAATTCTGAAGCCATCAGCAGGAAAGTCAGCGCCTGCGGTTTGCTCTCGGCAGTGGCGATCGCGCGGCGGGTTTCGGCCGAGGCGAGCGGGCCGAGCGCCGTATCGGCGACCGCCTCGGCGTCGAGCCTATCGCCGACCCGCTGGGCAAAGGTGTTGGCGATGTCGAGGCGTTGCGCCAAGCCGTCGAGCCACGCGGCATTCTCGTCGGAGAAACCCTTCGGCGCCGGCGGCCGCCACAACGGTTCTCCGAGGAGCGCCATCCCCCCGACGATCCGCTGGATGTCGCCGGAGATCCCGGTCGCTCGCAGCGCCGTTACAATCCACTCGCCGGGGCGCTTGATTTTGGCCTGCTGCGGTTCCCAGGCTTCCGGAGAAGCGATCAGCGCCCTCGTCACCTCCTTCAGGTCGCCGTCGGTATCGAGAAAGCGCTGGGTCAGCCGCTCGACCAGAACCGGCAGAGGATCGTCGGCAATGAAATGGCACGCCAATTTGGTCGCGACGTGCTTGGCCGTCGCCGGATGGCGAGCCAGATCGGCGAGCACCGTACGCCCCTGCTCCGGCCCCGTATCCGGATAATCCTTGCCGATCACCACTTCTGGGCCGGGCTCGTGCGCACGCTTGATGTAGACAAATTCACCGCCGTGATCGGGGTCTGATACAGTCTGCCGTATCGTCCAGCCGGTCAGTACCTTGGCGAAATTGGTGACGTCGTCCTGGGTGTATACCGTGCGCACGCCGAGGGTATGCAGCTCGAGGATCTCGCGCGCCAAATTCTCGTTGAGGCCCTTGTCGCGGTTGATGCCGGCGATCGAGTTGGGGCCGATCGATTGGGCGTTGTCGAGGTAGAGAAGCATTGCCGGATGGCCTTCGGCGGCGAGCAGCATGTCGGCGAACCGGCCCAAGACATGCGGGCGGATCGCCTCGCGCTCATAGGCGCCGGCCATGACCGTCTTTTCCTGGTTTACGCAGAAATGGTTCGACCAGAACCACACCAGCCGCTCGACCAAGCCAATTTCGGCGTTGAGCGCCGCGTCGATCCGCGCCCTGGCTTCGTTGCGAAAGAGCTGCCGCGGCAACGGCACCGCCTCGGGCTGGGCAGGGGCAGCCTCCATCACGGCCTGCGCGGCGTCGCGCTTCGCACGCTTTTTCTCGGCGTTGCGCTCCGCGTTATACTCGAAGACGGCGCGGTTGGCCGCGCCGCTCGTCAGCAGATCGGGGTTCGTGATCTGCCCCGCACCTGGCCTATCCAGTTCGGCGATCAGCGCGCCGCGCGGATCGTCGGCGATCGCCTCGATCGATCCGGCGCGCGGCCCGAACCCGAACCGATGCAGAGCCAGCGCCGCCTCTTGCGGATTGCGAGCCATTTCCCACACCTCGCAACAGCCGTTTGCGGCATTATACGCGGCAACTCGCGGTTACATCACCATCCGCGTGGCGCCGGGCGGCAGGATAATATCGAGCCAGCCGAGCGGGGTAACCGTGGCGACTTCGCCCGGGCGCAACAGGACCGTCGTCATTGGCGATTCGATTATCGCCGGCCCCGCAATGGTCTGCTTCGGCGCCAGCGCGTCGAAATCGTAGACCGGAGAAGTGACCCAATCGTCGAGATAGGTCCGTCTCTCTCTGCGCGGGGCAGCCGGGGGCGCCTCGGGCAGATCGGGCTCCTGCGGCAGCGCCGACAGGAGGCCGGCAACCGCGACCCTGGCATTGACGAGCACCGTCTCCTGATCGGGCAACGAATAGGTGTAGAGTTCCTCGTGGCGACGATGAAACCGCTCGACGATCTGCGGCAGCGGGTCGGCGGCTTCCCAATCGACGCCGTCGAGCGGAACCGCGATCTCGAAGACCTGCTCGCCATAGCGCATATCGACCGAGCGCGCCGTTCGTACCGGTCCGTCGAAGGACGCGCGAACCCTTGCGAGCCCGTCGACTTCCATTTCGGCGAACAGCCGCTTCACCGCTCCGCCGTCGAGCGCCCGCATATCGCCGATATGCGTACGCGCAACTTCAAAGCGCAGATCGGTCGTCAGCATGCCCCAGGCCGATAGCACCGCGGCAACCCGCGGCACGATGACCCGCGACAGATCGAGTTGGCGCGCAATCTCGGTCGCATGCAGCCCCGAGGCGCCCCCAAAGGCGAGCAGGGCAAAATGCCGGGGATCGACGCCTCGGCGCACCGAGACGAGCCGCACCCCCTCGGCCATCGTCGTGTTGACGACGCGATGGATGCCGCGCGCCGCGGCGACCCGGTCGATCCCGAGCTTCGCAGCAATACCGTCGACCGCGGCTTCGGCCGCCGACCGGTCGAGACGGCGCCTGCCGCCGAGAAAGTTCGCCGGGTCGAGATAGCCGAGCACCAGATTGGCGTCGGTAACCGTCGCGGCGGCGCCGCCGGCGCCGTAGCAGGCCGGGCCGGGGACAGCGCCGGCACTCTGCGGACCGACATGCAGGATGCCGCCGGCGTCGACCCGGGCGATCGAGCCGCCGCCCGCTCCGATGCTGGCGATATCGAGACTGTTGAGCGCGATCGCGTGGCCGGCGATCCGGCGGCCCGTGACCAGGGTCGGCTCGCCGCCGACGATCAGCGAGATATCGGTGCTGGTGCCGCCCATGTCGAACGGGATCAGGTTGCGTTCCCCGAGCAACCGTGCCGCATGGACGCTGCCGGCGATGCCGCCGGCCGGGCCGGACAGCACGGCCCCCGCCGCGAGCCGCCCGGACTCGGCGATCGGCGCGACGCCGCCATGCGACTGGATGATCAGGGTCGGGCCACTGTAGCCCGCTTCCGCGAGCCGTCGTTCGAGCCGCGCCAGATAGCGCGACAAGGCCGGCCCGACATAGGCGTTGACGACGGTCGACGAGACCCGCTCGTACTCCTTGATCTGCGGCAGCACCTCCGAGGACAGCGAGACGTATGCGCCGGGGAGTTCTTTTTCGATCGCCGCCTTGGTCGCAAGCTCGTGCCGCGGGTCGCGGTAGGCGTGCAGGTAACAGACCGCGATGGCCTCGACCTGTTCCCGTTTTAGCGCATCGAGGGCACACTCCAGCGACACAGGATCGAGCGGCGTCTCGACCCTGCCGTCGGCGCGCAGCCGCTCCCGCACGCCGAGGCGCAGCTTGCGTGGGACCAACTGCTCGGGCGGCGGCAGGCGCAGATTGTAGCGGTCGTCCTTCAAGCCCTCGCGCATCTCGATCACGTCGCGATGGCCCTCGGTCGTCAATAGCCCGACCCGGGCGCCCTTGTGCTCGAGCAGCGCATTGGTCGCGACCGTGGTCCCGTGCACAACCCGCTCGGTCTCGTCCAGCAGTACCGCGAGCTCGGTCCCGAGCGTTACCGAGAGCAGCTGCAACCCGTCGAGGACGCCGATGGAGGGATCGTCAGGTGTCGAGGGCACCTTGGCCAGGGTCGCCTTGCCGAAATCGTCGACCGCGACGAGATCGGTAAACGTTCCGCCGACATCGACCCCGACGCGGTACATCGGTTAGCCCCTCACCCCAGCCCTCTCCCCGCCGTCGCGAGGAGAGGGAGGGACCCGCGCCGCGGGAGTGTGAGGGACAGCTTTGCCATTTGTCACGAAGCCATTTGCGGCATCCCTCGCGACCGCAGAAGGATCGCGCTCGGCGGGATGTCCCCAACCGCCGCCGCCTCCGGATTCGAGGATCAGCACGTCGTTGGGGTGGATCACCAGGCCGGTTTCCTTGGTCTTGATCGCGCGCGGCGGCTGCGTATCGGAGTATAGAGTGTAGCTGTGCGGCAGACCGTCCTTGCCCCCGAGAATGCCGCAGGCGCCGTGGCGCACGCCGTCTCCAGCGGTGTTGCCGACCGCCGGCTCGGTGGTTTCGACGACCATCTCGACGACCCCGCCGGGACCGCCGCGGAATTTGCCATCACCGCCGGAATCGGCGCGGAATTCGTGGCGGCGGAAGAACAGAGGGAAGCGCACTTCGGTCACTTCGAGGCTGCCGAACTTGATCCCGCCGGCGGCCTGCCATTCGCCGGCGCCGGGCCAGCCGTCGCCAGCCGGCGACGCCCCGCCGCCGGGCCGCGCCTGAAAGAAGTGCCAGATGAAAGGCTTCTCGGATCGCGGATCTTTGCCCTGGATGGCGATGCGGAAACGCCGGCCCCAGCCGGCCATCGCGCGGTCGGGGCAGGCCGGCACCAATGCCTTGATGATCGCCTCGATGATCTCCTGCCCGCAATGGTTGGTCGCCAGGGTGACCGGCGCTCCGGGGTTGGCCCACACCACGGTGCCTGGCTTCGCGACGACCGTCAGGGCGCGGAAGGTGCCGTCGTTTTTCGGCGTGTCGGGGTCGATCAGGTAGGACAGCGCGACGACGACCGAGGAATACATGTTCGGGTAGGACGAGTTGATGAAGCTCGTCACCTGCTCGTGCGAGTCGGAGAGATCGATCACGAGGTCGCTGCCGCGCTTAGTGACGGTCGCGCGGATATGGATGTCGCTGTTGCCGCGGCCGTCGTCGTCGAGCAATGCCTCGCCTTGGTAGACGCCGTCCCGCCATTGGGCGATGACGGCGCGGGTCTGGCGCTCGGCGCCGTCGAGCACCGCCTCGATCGCCGCGTTGGCCAACGGCCAGCCGAATTCGGCCGCCAAGGCCAACAGGCGCCGCTCGCCGACATGCGCCGAGCCGATCATCGCCGCGAGGTCGCCGCGGAAGTCGCGCGGGTGGCGCACATTGGTCGCGATCATCTCGAGCAGATCGCGCCGCAGCTCGCCACGGTCGTAGAGCCGCAATGGCGTGATGCGGATGCCCTCCTGCCAGATGTCGGTCGCGGCGGCGTTGTAGGCGCCGTGCGTCGCGCCGCCGATGTCGCTCTGATGCGCCCGGTTGATCGACCAGAAACGCGGCCGCTCATCTCCATTGGCCCCCTCGAATACCGGCACGAAGGCGGTCAGATCGGGCAGATGGTTGCCGCCGTGATAGGGATCGTTGAGCAGAAAGACATCGCCCTTGTGGATGTCGTCGCCAAAGAACTCGGTCATCGCCTTCGCCGCAAAGGGCAGCGCGCCGACATGGATCGGCACATGCTCGGCCTGCGCGATGAGCCGGCCGTCGAGGTCGCAGATCGCGGTCGAAAAATCGCGGCTCGAATTGAGGATCTGCGAATAGGAGGTGCGCAGCATCGCCTCCCCCATCTCCTCGACGATCGCCAACAGGCGATGCTGGATCACCGAGGTGACGATCGGGTCGACCGGGATTGTCACGGGTCTCGCCTCCCTGCTGTCCCTGCCGCACAGGGAAAAACTCTCGTCCAAGCTGGATTATCGCTATGGAAAATCATTTGTACGAGATACTTACGGCAGATTGGGGACAGCGTTGTCAGGGAAAATTTGTGCGTCTAGCAGGGAACCGAATCGGGTCAACAGGGAGATCGCAGGGAAACGCCAAAATATGCCGGTTGGCCGCCTAAATCCTCATCCTCGCGCACATAATAAGCCTCGATTTTGGTGCGAAGATGGCGACATGCGGGGCGCCCCTCGTTACCACCGACCGCGGCCTCGGATCACCGCTTCAACCAGCTCCACAGCCCCCGACCATCATCCGGATTTCTCCCGGTCGTTGGATGCAGATGCTACGGACACTGCCGCGAGCCGCTCCTCGATCCAAGCAAGATCTCGTTGCCACGCGGCATTCGAGGGGTCGTGGGGTGCCAATCGGCGAATGATGTTTGCGGCTTTTACATAAAGGGGTACCGCACCTTTCGGATTTTGCTTGCCCTCTTCCACCAATCCGAGCTTGGCGAATAAGATGAAGAGGTCGCGCTGCCAACCTGCATTGCTAGGATCGGCCGCCGCCAACCGCTCGGCAATCGCCAGGCCCGCGCGGTAAGCGCTCAACGCGTCCTCCGTCAGGCCCTGCGCCGACAGCACATCGCCGATCTTGTTCTGGCTCACCGACAGGTCGCGCTGCCAACCTGCATTGCTAGGATCGGCCGCCGCCAACCGCTCGGCAATCGCCAGGCCCGCGCGGTAAGCGCTCAACGCGTCCTCCATCCGGCCCTGCGCCGACAGCACATCGCCGATCTTGTTCTGGCTCACCGACAGGTCGCGCTGCCACCCTGCATTGCTCGGATCGGCTACCGCCAACCGCTCTCGTATCGAGAGACTCTCCCGATAAACGGCGAGGGCGTCGGACAGCCGGAAACGGACCGAAAGCACATCGCCGACCTTGTTCTGGCTCACCGACAGGTCGCGCTGCCAACCCGCGTTGCTCGGATCGGCCGCCGCCAGCCGTTCCCTGATCGCCAGACCGGCGCAGTAGGCGCTCAGCGCGTCGTCCAGCCGGCCCTGGGCCGATAGTACGTCACCTAATTTTGTGTGGCTCAGGGAGAGATCGCGTTGCCATAAAGCGTTGCTCGGGTCAGCCATCGCGACCCGGTCCCGAATTGCAAGGCTAGCTCGGTAAGCGGCGAGCGCATCTTCGAGCTGGCCCTGGACGGAGAACACGTCGCCGACACGTTCTTGACTCACTGAGAGGTCGTGCTGCCACCCAGCGTTGCTCGGATCAGTCGTCGCCAATCGCTTCGCGATGCTAAGACTAGCAGAGTACGCAGCGACCGCGTCATCGAGCCGTCCCTGGGCTGAAAGCACGTCACCAAGCCTGTTCTGGGTCACCGAGAGATCGCGCTGCCACCCAGCGTTGCCAGGGTCGCCCGCAACGAGTCGCTCGGCAATCCCGAGGCTGGCGCGATAGGCAGCGAGCGCCTCTGGAAGCTGACCTTGAGATGAGAGTACACCCCCCACTTTGTTGTGACTGACCGAGAGATCACGTTGCAATCTGGCGTTGCTTGGATCAGCCGTCGCCAGTAGCTCGAAAATTGCAAGGCTGGTTTGGTAGGCAGTGAGCGCTTCCGGAAGCCGGCCCTGGGCTGCGAATACATCACCAACCTTTTCCTGACTGACCGAAAGATCGCGCTGCCATCCAGAGTTGCTAGGATCAGCCAACGCCAGCCGTTTTCTAATCTTAAGGCTATCCACATAGGCGGCGAGCGCATCGTCTAGCCGACCCTGGGCGGACAGTATGTCTCCTCGCTTCTCTTGGCTCACTGACAGGTCGCGCTGCCACAAAGTGTTGCCGGGATCGACCGACGCCAGACGCTGCCGAATAGTGAAGCTAGCTCGATAGGCGGTCAGCGCGTCCCCAAGGCGGCCATGGGCCGATAGCACGTCCCCGATCTTGTTTTGGCTGACCGATAGGTCCTGCTGCCAGGTCGTGTTGCCCGCATCCGCTGCCGCCAAGCGCTCGGCAATGCCCAAGCTCATGCGATAAGCAGCGAGCGCATCGTCGAGCCGCCCTTGCATCAAAAGGATGTCTCCGATTCTGTCCTAAATCACAGACAGATCGCGTTGCCAAAGGACATTATTTGGGTCAGCAGAGACAAGCTTCTCGAGAATGCTTTGTGCTTTTAGATAGGCTGTTTCCGCGAGCGTGGTCTTCCCGATCACGCGGTATCGGTCGCCAATACTGGCGTACGAAGTCGCGAGCATCCTTTGGCCGCTAGGGCGCTCGAGCTCTGCTAGCGACAAAGGTTTTCCTTGAGTGTTGATACTCTTGATTGCCGCGATAAGCGGCACTACCCGCGCCTCCTCCTGGAGCCCTTGTCGAAGATCAACCCAACCGCGGGTTTGCCATGAGGAGGGGAGCACACTCTGATCCGCGCCCCGAAGCAATATGGGAATGACGGCCTTCTGTCGTGCCGAGCCTACCTCGACTTCCAGTGCGGTTTCAGCCTCGCGCAACTGGTGCCGTCCTAAACCAGTTGCCCCGATGCAGATCAAAACAGCGGATGCCTGACGCAGAGCTTCATGAATGGCCACATCCCAAGAGGCCCCAGGAACAAGTTCCCATTTGTCAAACCAAACTCGCACACCAGCATCGGCAAGATAGCGCACGAGCGCTTCAACCTCAGGCGCATTCGCTGGAGAGTAGCTTATAAAGACATTATGTTTATGGGATGAAGTCATCCCACCTGCTCGATTTTTATGATTAGATCCAATATTTTTTTCTGATAATCAATCCGAACTTCCCTTTCAATTAAATCTCCAAGATCGCGAATAATCTGAAGATTTGTTCTTATCATATCCGCCTTGTCGGTATTAGAGGCTCGCTCCTCGTAAAATCTGCCTGGCTGGATGCCTCGTATTCCCGAAACAAGCACATGGAATGCCCGAGAATCATTCAACCCATTCCTAAAATCAACCCACGTACGCAATTCTAAAAAATTATTTATATAACGGCTATCCCCGCCTGGTAAAATAACTGGTATAACCTCTGAACTTAGTGTCCTTTGTCTGCCTATTAATTGCTCGCTCTATCTCCTCCCGGAACCAGCCCTGTGGCGTCTTATTCCCGACACATACAGCGCAAGTTTTGGCAATTTCGAGACCTCTTGCCATATCTTGCTGCCAATGCTGTCCTGGAACCAAGACCCATCTGTCTAACCAAACGTTTAGCTTTTCCTTATCTACAAGCGCATTTGCCAAAACTTCTACTAACTCCGCGTCCGAACTCGCGTGACTGAGGAAAACATCCGGATCCGGTAATGGAACGGCTCCTTCAACATCTGCCGGACGTATCTGTCCACTCTTGAGCGCCGCAAGGAGATCGTCTGGTATCTTATCCAATCCGGGCAGGATTACCGCTAAGTTATTGTCCCCAGTAACAATTACATTGCCGTACGCGTCCCGACCGATCGTTACGTTGCGGCTGCCCGACATGGAAGCGTGCTTTAGACGAGCCCGACCAGCGGCAGCAGCTTGTGCCAGTTGTCGCCGAGCCAGCCGACAGCATTCTGCAAGTGCGTGGCGATCTGTCCGGTCTTCTCGCCGAAATCGGCGGCTTTGCTCGCGTAGCCTAGAGCGCGCTCCAGAGCCTTGCCGACCTCGTCCTTGTCGGGATTGGGCTTGGCCGCGTCCCCGGCCGCTTCGCCTAGGGCATTCACGATCTTTTGCTGGTCGTCGGTTTTCAGCTGACCCAACAGCTGCTTGAGTGCCTCGATCTCCTTGCGAATGTCGACCTGTTCCGGCGGCGGCAGTTGTACCTTTTTGTAGCGAAGCTCGGCGGTGTTGTTGTCGCCGGTCTGGATGATGTTGCCGACGGCGTCCCTTCCGATGTTGACGTTTCGACCGCTCATGGGCCTCCCCTTTCTGCTCCTCTAGCGGAGCATCCATTATCGGCCTGATAATATTACTCTCGCAGGGCCTCGGGGAAGGGGAAGCCGAATTCGAAGGGCATGGCGAGGCCTTGGAACCACTGGGGCAAGGGTGGGAAATGGCCGACCGCCTCGATCATTTCGGCAACCCGGCTGTCGATGTCGGGGTAGCCGGAGCTGCGCCGAACCTTGACGAGCGCGATCTTGCCGTCGTCGAGGACGACGAACTCGATCACCGTCATGCCGCGGCGGTCGCCCAGTGCGGCGTGCGTCAACAAGTTGTAGTGCTGCCGGATCAGCGAATGCATATAGGCGAGGTATTCGTCGCGGGTCGCCGCCGGACCGGGGAACCTCGCCCGGTGGGGCGCCAAATTCCCTGGATCTTCAACCCGTCGCGGCACCTGATGCGCCGCCGGCGTCGGCTTTGGCGCGGGTTTGGGAATGGGGTCGGGCTTTGGTGCATCGGGTTTCGCCTGCGGCAGCGGCGGCGGCGCTATCGCCGCCATCTGCTGCGGCTTCTCGGGCGGCTTCGTTTCGGCGGGTGGAGTTTCGTCCTTGGCCGGTTTTTCGGCCGCCGGCGGGTCGCCTTTCGGCTTGTCAACCTCTTTGGCCTCTGGTTCGCCGAGATCCTCGGATGCGAGACGACCGCGCGGTGGCGGCGGAGTGGGTTTGGGCTGCGGTTGCGGCGGCGCCGGCACAGCCTTTGGCGGCGGCTCGAATACAAGCTGCACCGGGATCGGTTCGGTCTCGGCAGGCGGCGACATCGGCCAATTGATCAGCAGCAACAACGGCAGCAGGTGCAATACCAGCGAGCCGACCGGCCCGCGCAGCCGCACCCACCAGCGCTCACTTTGACCGGGAGGTTGGTCATTCCGGGATGGCCCAGAGGGCCAGGCCCGTAAACCATGAACACCGCCCGTTTCCAAGTTTGTCCGGTCGGTGTTCTTGGATTCCAGGCTCGCGGGCTGCGCCCGCGCCCCGGAATGACCCTGTTCCGGTGTGACGAAGGAGATCGTCGGCTCTCGCCCACTCTCGGCACCCGGCGCCGCCGCCGGGTCGAGCACCGGCTCCAGACGTTCGTCGTCAGTGACGTCGAGCACCTGACGCCATCATCCCGCCGCGTCGCCGGCGAGGGCGAGCCAGGCGGCCTCGTCGAGCAAGGTGACGCCGAGCGCGGCTGCCTTTGTCGCCTTCGAGCCGGGATCGGCGCCGGCCACGACGTAATCGGTTTTGGCTGAGACCGAGCCCGTGACATTGGCGCCGAGTGCCTCGGCTCTGGCTTTCGCCTCGGAGCGGCTCATCGCCTCCATTGTCCCGGTGAAGACGATCGTCTTGCCGGCGAGCGGCGAAGCGGCACGCTGCGCCGGCGCCTCGTAATCGAGGACCGTCACCTCGCGCGCGAGGTCGTCGAGCACGGTGCGGTTATGCGGCTCGGCAAAAAAGCCGAGGATGTCCGCGGCCATGTCCTCGCCGATGCCGTGGATGTCGAGGAGCCCGGCCCGCGCTTCGCTATCCGGGTCCTGCGCCGCTTCCATTTCGCGCCGCCACGCGGCGAGCGAGCGGTAATGGCGGGCGAGCAGCCGAGCCGTCGCCTCGCCGACCTGGGGAATGCCGAGCGCGTTGATGAAACGCTCGAGCGATATCCGCCGCCGCTCGTCGATCGCGGCCATCAGGTTACGAGCGCTGAGCTCGCCCCAGCCTTCCCGCTTACCAATCACTGCGGGGTCGAGACGGAAGATGTCGCCCGGCCGGCGGATCAGCCCATCTTGCCAAAAGGCGGTGATGTGCTTCTCACCCAGGCCCTCGATGTCGAAGCAATGGCGCGACACGAAATGCCGGAGGCGCTCGACCGCCTGTGCGGCGCAGATCAAACCGCCGGTGCAACGACGCGCGACCTGGCCGGGTTCGCGCACCGCGATGCTGCCGCAGATCGGGCAATGATCTGGAAACTGATACGGCGCCGCGTCCTTCGGACGGCGGTCGAGCACGACCGAGACGATCTGCGGGATCACGTCGCCGGCCCGCTGCACGACGACAGTGTCGCCGACGCGCACGTCCTTGCGCTGGATCTCGTCCTCGTTATGCAGGGTGGCGCGCTGCACGACGACACCCCCGACCGTGATCGGCTCGAGCATCGCCACCGGGGTCAATGAGCCCTGGCGGCCGACCTGGATCGAGATGTCGCGCAGCACGGTCTGCGCCTGCTGTGCCGGGAATTTCTGCGCGACGGCCCAGCGCGGCGCCCGGCTGACCATGCCGAGCCGGTCCTGCAGCGCGAGGTCGTTGACCTTGTAGACGACGCCGTCGATGTCGTAGGACAATGACGCGCGCTCGGCCGCAATGTCGCGATAATAGGCGAGCGCCTCGTCCACGCCATGGCACAGCCGTGAACGCGGATTGACCGAGAACCCCCAATCACGAAATCGCTCCAGTGCCTCACCGTGCGTACGGGCGAACGGCGCGTTCGCCTCGCCCCAGGCATAGGCGAAGAATTTGAGCGGCCGGCGCGCGGTGATCGTCGGATCGAGCTGGCGCAACGAGCCGGCCGCGGCGTTGCGTGGATTAGCGAAAACCGACTCGCCGGCCGCCGCCCGCTCCTCGTTCAACGCGAAAAACCCGGTGCGCTCTAGATAGACCTCGCCGCGGATTTCAACCGCCTCGGGCCAGCCCTTACCCGCGAGGGTTTCGGGCACGGTGTCGAGCGTGCGGATGTTCGCCGTCACATTCTCGCCAGTCGTGCCGTCGCCGCGCGTCGCCCCCAGCACGAGACGGCCATCCCGGTAGGTGAGCGCAAGCGAGAGCCCGTCGATCTTGGGCTCCGCCATGATCTCGATCCTGTCCTCGGCGACGAGCGCCTCGGTCGCTGTGCGCCGGAAGAAATTGCGGACACCGGCGAAGAAATCGCGGACATCCTGTTCCTCGAATGCATTTTCGAGCGACAGCATCGGCCGGCTATGGGTGACTTTGGCGAACCCGGCGGCAGGGGCGGCGCCGACCCGGCGCGTCGGGCTGTCGGCGCGGATCAACTCCGGGAAGCGGGCTTCGATCTCGGTGTTGCGGCGGCGCAGCGCGTCGTAATCGGCATCGGAGATCTCGGGCGCGGCATCGGTGTAGTAGAGCCGGTCGTGGTGCTTGATTTCCTCCGCCAGCGCGGCGAGTTCGGCGCGCGCTTCGTCCTCGGTCAGTGCATCGACCGGCCCCAGCTCCGGGTCCTCACGCCGGCGCTGCCGCGAGGCGGTCGAAGCTCTCATGCGCGGCCTCCGGCAATCAGGCTCGCCGCCGCAGCGCGCGCCTCGGCGGTGACGTTGCGGCCGGACAGCATGCGGGCGATCTCCTCCTGTCTCGTATCGTCGTCGAGCTCCTCGACCCGGGTCACGGTCTCGCGCGCGGCGAGGCTCTTGGCGACGCGCCAGTGATAGGCACCGCGGGCGGCCACCTGCGGCGAATGTGTTACGACGAGAACCTGCAGATTTGTGCCCAGCCGCTGCAGGCGTTCGCCGACCGCCGCCGCAACGGCGCCGCCGATCCCGCTGTCGACCTCGTCGAAGATCAGGGTCGGTACCGAGGAGGTGCGGGCGAGCACCAGCTTCAGCGCCAGCATGAAGCGCGACAGCTCGCCACCCGAGGCGATGCGCGCCAGCGGCCCGAAACCGGCGCCGGGGTTCGTTGCGACCTCGTAATGCACGCGTTCGCAGCCATTTTCCCCCCAATCGTCCTCGGCGAGCGGGGTCAGCACGGTGCGGAACCGCGCCTTGTCGAGGCGCAACGGCTTCAGTTCGGCCGCGACACCCGCATCGAGCCGCGCAGCGGCGGCGGCACGCCCGCGGGACACCGTCTCAGCAGCGGAAATGAAACGGGCGCGAGCCTCGGCGGTAGCCCGGACGAGATGCTCGACATTTCCGGCGCCGGCTTCGAGCTCGCCGAGCCGAGCCGCCATCTGCTCGCGCAACCCCGGCAGATTGGCAACCACCACCTGATGTTTGCGAGCCGCCGCACGCAGCGCGAAGAGTCGCTCCTCCACCTTCTCGAGCTCTCGCGGGTCGGCCTCGAGATCGCGCGCGGTCGCCTCCAGCACGGCAAGCGCCTCGGCGGTTTCTGCGGCGGCTCTTTCGGTCGCCGTAAAGGCCGAATCAAGCAAACCCTGAGCGCGCTCGCGGGCCCGTTCCAGCCGCCGCGCGGCGCGGGCGAGAGCAGCTTGCGCCCCGGCATCGCCGTCGAGCTCCCCGATCGCCTCGGTCAAAGTCTCGGCCAGCCGCCCGGCGCTCTGCAGCAAGGTGCGACGGGCGGCGAGGCGATCCTCCTCGTCTTCTTCCGGCATCAGCGAATCGAGCTCGGCCAGATGGTGGCGCAGCAGGTCCTCTTCGTCGCAGCTCGCCGCGAGCCGCCGCGCTGCTTCGGTTTCGCGCTCTCGGGCTTCGCGCCAGTTTTGCCATTCATTTGCGAGCGCATTCGGAGGCACGCTGTGCTCGGCGAAGGCGTCGAGGATCATCCGGTGGTTGGCGGGCTCGAGCAGCCCGCGCTGCTCGAACTGGCCCTGGATCTCGACGAGGCTGTCGCCGAGCTCGCGCAACAGCCCGACGCTCGCCGGCTCGTCATTGACAAAGGCGCGGCTGCGCCCGTCGGCCCCAATGAGGCGGCGCACCACGATCGCCTCACCGTCGCCGTCGAACCCAGCCTCGCGCAGGATCGCATGCGCCGGGTGGTTGCGCCCGACCGAGAATTCCGCCGATACCGCGGCCTGCTGAGCCCCCGGACGGACCAGCCCGGTCTCCGCCCGCTTGCCGAGCGCCAGACCCAGCGCATCGAGCAGGATCGACTTGCCGGCGCCAGTCTCGCCGGTCAGCACGCAGAGGCCGGGGCGGAGCGCAAGGTCGAGGCGGTCGATCAGTACAATGTCGCGAATATTGAGGCCGAGCAGCATTGTAAGCCGCAGGTAGTGACGCTTTAATCATATAGGCGCCAAGGCGGCCAAACCAGCATCGGCGCAGACCAGGGTTACCCGTCATCGAGATGACTGCAAACAAACCGGAGCTCTATCGCGATCTCGCGCGGCAGCTCGCGGCGCTGATCGCCGGGGAGCCGGATCCGATCGCCAACGCCGCCAATACGGCCGCGCTGATCTATCACGGATTGCCGCATCTCAACTGGGCCGGATTTTATTTCCGCAACGGCGCCGAGCTGGTGCTCGGCCCGTTCCAGGGTAAGCCGGCCTGCGTGCGAATCCCTGTCGGAAAAGGGGTGTGCGGCACCGCCGCCGCCCGAGGCGCAACGGTACTCGTTCCGGAGGTGCACGATTTCCCGGGGCACATTGCCTGCGACCCGGATTCACGCTCCGAGCTTGTGGTGCCGCTGATCGAGGAAGGCAGCGTCTTGGGTGTGCTCGACCTCGACAGCCCGCTGCCCGCGCGGTTCGACGAAATAGATCGCGACGGCTGTGAGCAACTTATGGCGCTTTTGCTCGTTCACCACCGGAAATATCCCCGCGGCAAATTGTAGCGCCTTTTTTTGACCGCAGACGGAATCGGCGATAGGATTCGATCAGTGGCGGAGGTGTGCAAATGAAGACTCTGCTCGATGACGCCGAACACTGGTGGAGCCGCGCCGAAGAAACGCGGACCATCGCCGAAATCATGACCGACCCCGAGGCGAGACAGATCATGTTCGATATAGCCGAAGGGTATGACCGTTTGGCGGAGCGCGCCTGCGAGCGCACCGGCAGGCGTGAGACCGACACACTGCAGTGAACAAGTTCGGGGGGGTCCGATGCAATCCGCGACAACCGCGGCAGCGCTCAGCTTGCACCTGCCGGTCCGGCAAGAGTGGCTCGACCGGCGCCGCGAAGAGATCATCGAGCCCGACCTGGCGATCGTCGACCCGCACCATCACCTGGTCGACCGCCCGGAGACCGGTCGGTACCTGTTGCCGGAACTGCTCGCGGATCTGGGGAGCGGCCACAACATCAGCGCGACCGTGTACCTCGAATGGCTGTCTATGTACCGCGCAACCGGCCCCGCCGAGCTGCGCCCGGTCGGCGAAATCGAGTTCGCCAACGGCGTCGCGGCGATGGCTGCGAGCGGGACCTACGGGAAGACGCCGGTCTGCGCCGGTATGGTCGGCTATGCCGATCTGACGCTCGGCTCGGCGGTCGAGAAGGTGTTGGAAGCGATGATCGTGGCCGGCGGCGGCCGCTCTCGCGGCATCCGCTTCATCACCGCCTCGCATCCCGACCAGGCGGCGTGGGGGTCGATGGTCACCCGGCCAGAAGGCCTACTCAGCGACAACCGTTTGCGCGACGGGTTCGCCCGCCTCGCCCCACTTGGCCTCAGCTTCGACGCCTGGATGTACCACACGCAGCTGGGCGACCTGCTCGATCTGGCGCGCGCCTTTCCCGAGACACAAATCGTGCTCGACCATGTCGGCGGGCCGATCGGCCTCGGCCGCTATGCCGGCAAGCGCGACGAGGTGTTCGCCGAATGGAGCGGGCGGATCCGCGAGCTGGCGGCGTGCCCCAATGTCCATGTCAAGCTGGGCGGGCTCGGCATGCGGATGTTTGGCTTCGACCTCCACATGCGCGAACTGCCTCCGAGCTCGGAAGAGCTCGCCGCCGCGTGGCGACCCTATATCGAAACCTGCATCGCCGCCTTCGGCCCCGAGCGCGCGATGTTCGAGAGCAACTTCCCGGTCGACAAGGGCAGCTGCGGCTATGCCGCGCTGTGGAACGCCTTCAAGCGCATCGCCGCCGGCTGCTCCGCCGCCGAGAAGCGGGCCCTCTTCTCCGGCACCGCAACCAAGTTCTACCGGCTGGGAGAACAACTCGCCTGAGCTCAGAGATAGCGGGTCAGCCCCTGCCATGACGAAAGCGGAAGCCTCATCTCACTCGCCAATCGGCCTCGCCAGCGGGTAGCGCACACCGGCATCGTGCAGGTGGCACGAGGCCCAGTGGCCCGGTTGGACCTCGCGGAGAGCCGGCGCCTCGTGCCGGCAGCGCGCCATTGCATAGGGGCAGCGGGTGTGGAAATGGCAGCCCGGCGGCGGGTTGATCGGGCTCGGCACGTCGCCCGTCAGGATCACCCGCTTGCGGTCCCTCGCACCGTATTTCGGGATCGGCACGGCCGACAGCAGCGCCTCGGTATAGGGGTGCAGCGGCGTCTCGAAGAGGCTGGTCTTGTCGGTCATCTCGACAATGCGGCCGAGATACATCACCGCGACCCGGTCGCTGATGTGCTCGACCACTGCGAGGTCGTGAGCGACGAACAGATAGGACAGCTGGTACTCGTCCTGCAGATCCATCAGAAGATTGATGATCTGGGCCTGGATCGACACATCGAGGGCGGAGACCGGCTCGTCGCCGACGATCAATTCCGGGCTCAAAGCGAGGGCTCGGGCAATCCCGATGCGCTGGCGCTGTCCGCCGGAAAATTCGTGCGGGTAGGCCCGGGTCAGCTCGGGCCGCAATCCGACCCGCTCGAACAGGCCGGCCACCCGTTCGCGGCGTTCGTTGGGGGTGCCGACCCGGTGAATGATCAACGGCTCGCCAACGATATCTCCGGCTGACATTCGCGGATTGAGCGAGGCGTAAGGGTCCTGGTAGATCATCTGCATCTCGCGGCGGTAGGGCAGCATCCGGTCCTGGTCGAGATCGGTGATGTCCTCGCCGCGAACCCGGATTTTCCCGGCGGTCGGCTCGAGCAATTTGAGGAGGGTGCGGCCAGCCGTCGACTTGCCGCAGCCGCTCTCGCCGACGAGCCCCAATGTCTCGCCGCGGTCGATGTGAAACGAGATGCCGTCGACCGCGTAGACCTGGCCGGAAATCCGGGAAAACATGCCGGTGTGGATCGGGAAATGCTTTTTCAGCCCCTCGACCTCGAGGAGCGCGGTCATGCGGCGCCTCCGAGCACCTTCTCGGCATGCCAGCAGGCGACCCAATGGCCGGTCCGGTATTGCAACAGCGGAGGATAAGACGCACGGCACTCCTCGCTCGCCAATGCGCAGCGCGGCGCATATGTGCAGCCTTTTGGCAGGTTCGCGAGCGACGGGACCATTCCTTTGATCTCGTTCAACCGCGCCCGGCGAGTACGGGTATGCGCCGCGACTTCGACATTGGGTATCGAGCCCAGCAGTCCTTTGGTGTAGGGATGCCCCGGGCACTCGAACAGATCCTTGGCGCTCGCCTCCTCGACCTTTCGCCCGGCGTACATCACCACCACCCGGTCGGCATTCTCGGCGACGACCCCCATATCGTGGGTTATCAGCACGATCGCGGTGCCGAACGTCTCCTGCAATTCGCGCATCAGGTCGAGGATCTGGGCCTGGATCGTGACGTCGAGCGCAGTTGTCGGCTCGTCGGCAATCAGCAGCTTGGGATTGCACGATACCGCCATCGCGATCATCGCGCGCTGGCGCATGCCGCCGGAGAGCTGATGCGGATAGGCGTGCGCGCGGCGCTCCGGTTCAGGAATATGGACGCGGCGCAGCATCTCGATTGCCCGGTCCATCGCATTGCGGCGTGACAACCCGCGGTGCAGCGCGATTGCCTCGCTGATCTGGCGGCCCACGGTCATCAGCGGATTGAGCGACGTCATCGGCTCCTGAAAAATCATCGAGATGTCGTTGCCGCGAATGCCCTCCATCTCGCTTTCGGTCAGGTCCAAGAGATTGGTCCCCGCAAAACGGATCGCTCCGCCGACGATCCGGCCCGGCGGGTCGGCGACGAGCCGCAGGATAGACAGCGCCGTCACGCTCTTGCCGCATCCGGACTCGCCGACCACGCCCAAAGTTTCGCCGCCCCGCACCCCATAGGACACGCCGTCCACCGCCCGCACGACGCCCCCGGCGGTAAAGAAATATGTCTGGAGGTTGTCGATCTCCAAGACAATGCGGGCCTGCTCCGCGCTCGTCTTTGCTATGCCCTGTTCCGCGAATGCTGCTTGATTCAACAAGTGACTCCCGAGATTTTGTTATGATATTTGAAGCCATCAGAGCACGCCGTGTGCTGTCTTGAAAAGACCCAAAGGGAGGGAGGCGTTATGAACAACCCGCAATCTGGACGCCCGTGGTGGACCCGTCGCGGCCTCTTGCAAGGGAGCGCCGCTGTTGCGGCGAGCATTTACGGTCTACCCGGACATCTCGTCCAGGCTGCCGAAACTCCCAATGAATTCGACGGCTCGAAATTTCAGCTGAAGGCCCCCGAGCCCAACGCCAAATCCGGCGGCGTCTTGCGCTACGGCATTACGATGCGGCCGCCGCATTTCGACGTTCACCAATCCGGGACCATCAACAATCTCGGCTCCCAGGGGTGCATGTTCGACAACCTGGTCCGGCACGATCCGCGTGACAGCGGCAAGACGATCATCCCGGATCTGGCTCACAGTTGGGAGATTGCCAAAGACGGCAAGACCTACACGTTCTTCTTGCGCAAAGGCGTGCAGTTTCACGATGGAGCCGAGCTGACTTCCGAAGACGTAAAGGCGACTTTCGACCGGATCGCCAAACCGCCGCAAGGCATCAATATTCCGCGCAGCATCCTGTTCAAGACGGTCGGCGAGATCAATGCTCGCGATCCTTACACCGTCGAATTCAAGCTCTCTGAGCCCCGCCCTCCCAGCTTTATGATGGCGGCGATCGCCAGCGGGTGGAACGTGATCGTCCGCAAGAAGACGCTCGAAGACAACAACTACAATCTGCGCAAAGTCGAGATCTACCCCGGCACCGGCCCGTTCCGCAGCGTCCGCCGCGTCGAGAACGAAGTCTGGGTCATGGAAAAGAACCCCAACTATTGGAACAAGGGTCTGCCCTATCTCGACGGGATCGAGTTCTACCACGCGCTGCCGTTTTCCACCGAGCTCGGGTCGGCAATACTTTCCGGGCGGGTCGACTATATCCGGATAACGGATCCGGTCACGGCGCGAAAGGCCAAGGCTACTCCGGGGCTGTCCACCACCGCCTTCAACCAGAGCGTGATACAAGGGACCTGGGTCAACAGCAAGCGAAAGCCGTTCGACGATCCGCGGGTGCGCCGCGCTCTGCACCTGGCATTTGATAGGCCGGCCTTGATCGATGTCGTCAAGGACGTGACGCCGATGCGGGTCGGCGGTTTCATCTATCCGTTCTCGGAATTCGCCACGCCGCCGGAGGAACTCAGCAAGCGGCTCGGCTACCAGGAGGATTCCACGGCCGCCCTCAAGGAAGCCCGTGCGCTGATGGCTGCGGCCGGCCATGCCGATGGCCTCCAGGGACTGGACTTCCTGGTTCGCGACGTCGCCAGCTTCAAGCTCTGGGCGCAAGCCATTCAGGCGATGTTGCAGGAAGGGCTGAATGTCCAGTGCAACCTGCGCACGGTTGTCGAGTCGGTGTGGTTCGACGACGCCGTAAACGGCCATTACGATCTGGCGATCGGCGCCATCGTGTCGACCTTGCTCGACCCATCGGATTATTTCAATGCCTGGTATCGCACCGGCGGCCCGCAGAACTATTCGTTCTGGGACAACGAAAAGTTCAACGCCCTGGTCGATCAGATCGACCGCGAGGTCGATCCCGCCAAACGCTCGGCACTGGTCCGGCAGACCGAAGCCATCATGGAAGAGAACCCGCCGGTGCTGCCGGTCGCTTGGGAAAAGATCAACGACGTCTGGTACAACTACGTCAAAGGCCACAACCCATACGATTACTTCGGCATATACGACGTCGTTCGCGAGGATACGTTCTGGCTGGACAAGACCTGAACCGGATCTTCCGACGCCGCTCAAACGCCGGGACAGCCTATGAACCGCGTTCCTGGTTGTGCTCATGCGTTCGGTTATAGGTGATAGACCCAAGCGCCGGGAGGATTTGCGCTTCGTCACCGGCCGTGGGCGTTACCTCGACGATCTGGTTTTCGAGAGGCTGGCGCACGCGGTCGTGTTGCGCTCGCCGCACGCGCATGCGGTTATCAGGGCTGTCCGCACCAAAGCGGCACGGGCGGCGCCCGGCGTGCTCGCGGTATTGACCGCCGTGGACGCGCAGGGCGACGGGCTGCTACCATTGCGCCCCTCGGCAGAGGCCAATGCCACGACCGGCGAGCGGTTCGCCTTCGCGCCGCAGCCGTTATTGGCCTCAGGCAAGGTCCGCTATGTCGGCGAGCCGGTGGCACTAGTGATCGCCGAGACCCGCGCGCAGGCGCTCGACGCCGCCGAGCAGGTCGAGGTCGACTACAGCCCCTTGCCGGCGGTGACGACCGCCGCGGTCGCCCGTGCGCCGGAAGCGCCCGAAATTTCGCCTGAAGCGCCGGGCAACCTCTGCTTTGATTGGCGAACCGGCGACAGCGCTGCGGTAAATGCCGCTTTTGCCGCCGCGACACACGTCGTCGAGCTCGACCTCGACAATCACCGCATCGTCACCAACCCAATGGAGCCGCGCGGCGTCATTGGGCTTTGGGATGCGGATCGCGGCCGGTACACGGCCTACGTTTCGAGCCAGAGCATTCATGCGACGCGCGACAATGCCGCGCGCGCATTGGGTGTGCCGCCCAGTGCAGTGCGATTTGTCGCGCCCGATGTCGGCGGCGGCTTCGGCGCCAAGAATTTCATCTATCCCGAGCATGTGCTGATCCTGTGGGCGGCGCGACGCGTCGGCCGCCCGGTCAAATGGATCGCCACCCGCAGCGAGGGTTTTCTTTCCGACCATCAGGCGCGCGATCACCGCGCCGCGGCTGCCTTGGCGCTCGAGGTCGATGGCCGCTTTTTGGCATTTCGCGTCATCAGCGCCGCCAATGCCGGGGCCTATCTGGTGAGTGCCGGGGGTGTGCAGACCTTCCAATACGTTCATCTGCCGGGCACAGTCTATCGCATCCCGGCAATCGAGTTGCAGGTCAGTGCCGTGCTGACCAATACGGCGCCGATCGGCGTCACCCGCGGTCCGGGCTTTGCCGAGGCGGTTAACATCGTCGAGCGCCTGATCGATGCGGCGGCACGGCAATGCGGTTTCGACCGCGCCGAATTGCGGCGCAGCAACATGGTCCCGCCTGAGGCGATGCCGGTGACCAATGCCTTTGGCAATACGGTCGACAGCGGCGCATTCGTGCAGACCTTCGACCGCGCACTGGCGGCGGCCGACGTCGAGGGCTTTCCGGCGCGCCGCCGGGAGAGCGAGGCGCGAGGTTTTCTGCGCGGCCTCGGTTTCGCGTATCACATCAAGGGGACCGGCGGCTCGCCGCACGAGAATGTCGACATCCGGTTCGAGGCGGACGGCGCCGTGTCGTTGATCACCGGCACGCAGACGATCGGACAGGGCCACGAGACGACGTTCCCGCAGATCCTCGCCGACCGCCTCGGCCTGCCGAACGAGCGAATTCGGCTGGTGCAGGGCGACACCGACCTGATCCCGCTGGGCGGCGGGCACGGCAGCTCGCGGGCGACCTATATGGGCGGCACCGCGATCTGGCGCGCCTCGGACGAGATCGTCGCTAAAGGTACCCGCATCGCCGCCGACGCATTGGAGGCGGCGGAAGCCGACATCCGCTTCGCGGACGGCCGGTTTGTCGTGTCGGGCACCGATCGCTCGGTGGCATTGCTCGATATTGCGGCGATCGCGCGCGACAAGGGCACGCCGCTCGACACCTACCACGCTTGGACCCGCGAATGGATGACCTTCCCCAATGGCGCCCATGTCGTCGAGGTGGAGATCGACCGCGGCACCGGCGAGGTAAAGCTCGCCCGCTACACTGCCGTCGACGATTACGGCGTGCTGGTCAACCCGATGATCGCCGCTGGCCAGGCGCACGGCGCGATTGCCCAAGGGGTCGGCCAAGCCCTCTTCGAGCACGCCGTGTACGACCCCGGTTCCGGGCAGCTGATCGCCGGTTCGTTCATGGATTACGCCATGCCGCGCGCCGACGACCTCCCCTCCTTTGCCCTCAGCTTCAACGGCACCCGCTGCACGACCAACCCGCTCGGCGTCAAAGGCTGCGGCGAAGCCGGCGCCATCGCCGCCTTCCCCGCCATCGCCAACGCTATCCTCAAGGCGTTGGCCCCCTTCGGCGTCACCGATCTCACCGGTCCCACCACCCCGTCGCAGATCAGAAAGGCAATTGGCCGTTGACCCTCATTGCGCGCCTGATCCGGGATCTGGGTAGGCAGACGCCTTGAAATAGACGGCCCGTCGGCCGATATCAACTAGTGTCAAACTAGTAGGCGAAAATGGACACGGTAGGCACCTTCGAGGCCAAGACACACCTGACCCAGCTTCTCGACCGGGTGGCATCCGGCGAGCAAATCACAATCACGCGTCACGGCACCCCGATTGCTCGGTTGGTTCCCGTGAAGCCCACCAGTTCGCGGCAGATCCGCGAGACCATTGCCAAGCTGAAGCAGTTCAGCCGAGGCCAGACTCTCGGTGGTCTGAAAGTGAAGGACTTGATCGAGGAAGGCCGCCGGTGAGCGGCTTCGTCATTGACGCCTCCGTCGCACTTGCCTGGTGCTTTGACGACGAGGCCACGCAGGCAACTCGCACACTGTTGGACCGGTTCGAGGACGAGCGCGCCGAGGTTCCCTCTTTATGGCATTTGGAACTGGCCAATGCTCTCGCGATGGGCGAGCGGAAAGGACGCATCACTCCGGCGCGGGCGAGCGAATTCATCGCCTTGATCGACGGCCTTCCAATCGTGATCGACGAGCGGACCCCCAACTTCGCCCTGAGCTCTGTGCTTGAGTTGAGTTGCCGCCAACAGTTGAGCGCTTACGACGCCAGCTATCTCGAACTTGCAATGCGCCGCGGCGTCCCACTTGCTACCAAGGATAACGATTTGGCGCGGGCGGCCAACCACGTGGGAGTGACTTTGGTACCAACCGCGTGAAAATCTGCCGCCGACGACAAGGTCTTCGGCGTTGTGGGCCCATCTCGCTAGCGGAATGTCGCCGGCTCGTTTAGGGATTACGCGATGCCCCGCGCCGATGACTTCCCTCCCTCGACCTCAGCTTCAACGGCACCCGCTGCACGACCAATCCACTCGGCGTAAAAGGCTGTGGCCGAAGCCGGCGCCATCGCCGCCTTCCCCGCCATCGGGTCAACGTCATTACAGATGCGCTTGCGCCTTTCGGCGCTACCGATCTCAGGGGCCCGCCACCCCGTCGCGGATTCAAAACGCAGTCGGCTCTTGACCCGTCTCGACGAACTTCATATCGCTCCCTGCCGAGGGCGAACAAAGGGAAACCTCGTACTCCGCTCGCCTCAAAGGGCAGCTACGGGTGGATAGCTGACGTTCCGCAGCGGTTCGGAGTGCCGGAGGCGACACATAAAGTACGGTGTACGCAGACCCGTATTGGTGATATTTCAATAGGTTATCTGGTTATCTGTTACGCGATCCGAGGGCGAAGTAAGCCCCCGCACGTAGCGCGCCGCGATCACTGTCAAGCCCTCAGTTCCAGCGAACCGGTTTTTCATGACGTTTCCAACGGTTAGCTCAGTTCATCAGGAAGCGCGCGAGGAAGGATGGAACGCGGGAGAATGCATCCTGTCGCGCTACCGTATCCGTTCCCTCGAACCAGACAACACCGCCGGCGGTGGGAAATCCCACCTTTTCAGGAAGAAACCGGGCCGGGTGTTCTACTGAGAAATATCCGATGCATAACCGTTGATCTCGGCGAGACCCAAATATCGCTCGATTTACAGGCGATGCACGGTCAGAGGTTTCACATCGACCAGCTAGGCGGATACGAGAACTGGTATCGCATGCCCGCCGCTGCCAAGTACAGATGCACTAAATGCAAGCAACACAGAGATGCTTGCCGCCGGTTGAGGCTATCCTGATCGCTGAACTGGCCGGTTGGAAAGTGGAGGTTCCCGCCTTCAAGCAACACTACGTGATCTGTATCAAAATCTGCGGGGTTAATGCTGCTAAGCTCACAAAATGAAAGCAGCTTGATTGCAAACTCCAATTGCCGGAATGCAATTTCGATGTCTTCAAGAGCCTCTTGGAATTCCATTGTCCCTGTTTCCGACCGCCTATCGCCTTCGCTACCCTGGGAAAAGTCCTGTCCTTTTCAATGCATCTACTTCTGCTCGAATGCCGAGCAACTCGAACTTCGCCTCGCACATAATTTGAAAAATACATAATGAGGTCAACCCAACCTGCGCAACATTCATTAGCGCGAACAGCGTGGTCGTTGGATCATCGGTGAGGGCGAGTGTAGTTATCGAGGTCAGTTGGTCGTCTTTCGTCTCCATCTTCATCGCGGTCAGCACGCCATATGGGTTCGGATGGCCGCCATACTCAATGCTGCAGTCGTAGAGCAGCTTGAAATTCGCAGCAAGCTTTTGATCATAATTTAAGATGATGGCGCGAATCCTGCTCACCTGAAATTCGGCCTTTTGAGCCTTCAAACTCTCCTTATCGACGTTTCGATTTACAAACACTTCCTCGCGGCTCGGTGCGCCTTCAGGGCGCTGGTCGGCAAAAATCGCCAGGGCATAGCCTGCATATTCTAGGCAGGAGCGGGTCATAACAAATGACTCGGCAACTTGGCCTGCCAAGGTCATACCCGCTGCAGTTTTGTAGGCATATTGGGACCTCAAAAAGAGCGGGCCGACAAGCACCGGTTTTAGATGTGAGAGATGCTTCCCCGCTGTTACAAAGCACTGATCGACCCGTTGAATTATTTGGTACTGACCGGGAAATCGTGCGCGATTAGCGAGTTGGTTTTTGGGCAATACTTCTAAAAACCGATCCAAAGAGTTCTCTCTGATTGAGGTTGTCATTAGGCAAAATCCTGCGGTTTAGTCAGGCGGCGCGGGTAGCGCGGCGCATGGTGGATATGCTGTGGTCCTAGCTGTCCGCCAATTACTGCAACGTAGCGCCCTGCGCGCGGCGTCTGAGTGGCCTCTTTCTGTTGCGCCGGAGTGAGTGCCGGGGGTCGGCCCTTGTGCTGCCCTCGAGCCTTGGCCCGGCTGCCGCCCTCGGCGGTGCGGGTGCGGATTAGGTCGCGCTCCAAAATCGGCGAGGCCCTCCGATGCCGAACAGGTCGAAGGTACTGCGCGCCAGCCGGTCGATCCGCGTCAGGCGAACATCCACCCTTGACAGCTGGCACGTTCCACACCACCTCGCCGTACAATTATGCTTCCGAGGCGTATATGGCAATAGGTCAGACTCAAGAGGAAAGCGACCTCCAATTGGTCGAACAGTTCTTTGCGGAGCGTGGGTTGAAGACAGAGCGGATACCAGAAGCGATTACCAAAACCCCCGATGTCAAAATCCTCCAAGGCGGCGATGTGATAGCTTTTTGCGAATTGAAGTCGCCGCAAGATGTATTCGTCGGGCGTGTAGAGGACACCATCAAAGAGGGAGGGAGCGGCATCATCGAGACAGGCTACGGGAACGATTATCGCCAAGCCCGGTGCATCGCCAGAGCCGCAACGAAGGCAGCAGTGCAATTTACTGCCGTCAACCCCGGTCATTCGGTTCCCAATATTTTGCTGTTGGTGAATCACGACACGATGTCATTGTACGATGACTTTTCGCAAGCAATAACCGGCGAGATAGCCGGTATCGGCCAGGTCGGGACGCCGGTTCGAGACGGCATTCCCGAAATTGATGTTTATGTGTGGGTTGACGCTTCCGGACGCACAAAGCAGAAGGCCGAACGGCTATTCAACCACGCCAGCCCGCTTAAAGAGACGGCCCGCGATCTATTGCAGCTGGGTTGAAATACCGTGCCTTGAAGCCTCACATCACGTCCATTTATAATAGGGTGCGGGGTAGAACTCCCATCGTGGTCGTAGCTCCCCTGTCATCCATCAAAGGATGAAATCGTGTCGAAGTTACCGCCTATCCTCAAGCATGTTCTGGAAGAGTCGAAACGGCCTCTTACCGAGCGCGAGATTGCTGCCGGTGAAAGGCTCGTTCTCGGCACAGGGACTATTCGTGACCTGATCGAAGCGCATCGCGCCGCTCGGCAATCGCCGCCGTCGCGCTGATCAGTTCGTAAATCTACATTTTGTGGGTGGCAAGGGCCGGTGGGAACCGGTCTTTGTCGCATTGCGCCCTTCTAGAAAGTCGGGTCGTTCGAGGATCTCGATACGCCGGGCCAATGTCGGCAAAGGGTCGAAATTGGACTTTCAGATCCTCGCTGCTAGAGCGCGAGTTTCAAGACTGCCCGCACGAAGGGCTCCAGCGCACCCAGCTCTTTGAGCGTCATATTCATGGCTGCCTCCTGGCAAGCTCGTGCCGGCAATGATGCCATGCACTGACCGGCTCCGCGAGTGCAGTCAGCCCCGCGGGGGTTCGGTGCAGGTTGCCAGATTCCGCTTCTGGCGCCCCTGGGCATCGAAATTGGCGGGGTCGAGCCAGCGTTCGAATCCATGTTTGAGGGCCGGCCATTCGCTGTCGAGGATCGAGAACCAGCAGGTGTCGCGGTTGCGGGCCTTGTAGACGGTGGCTTGGCGGAACATGCCTTCGTATTGGAAACCGAGGCGCTGCGCGGCGGCGCGGGACGGCGCGTTGAGCGCGTCGCATTTCCATTCGTAGCGGCGATAGCCCAATTCGTCGAAGACGCGGCGCATCATCAGGTACATCGCTTCGGTCGCCGCCGGGGTGCGCTGCAAGGGCGGCGCGTAATTGATGCCGCCAACCTCGATGACACCAGCCGGGGGATCGATGCGCATGTAGCTGGCGACGCCGACGGCGCGGCCGCTCTGGCGCTCGATGATGACGTGAAACAGCGGGTCGTCACCGGCAGATGCGCGGTCGAGCCAGGCGCGATAATCCTCGAGCCGGTCGAAGGGCCCGTAGGGCAGGTAGGTCCAGTTGCGTCCCTCCCGGTCCAGCGAATTGGCCGCGTGGAGATCGGCGGCGTGGCGCGCCGGGTCGACCGGCTCGACAATGCAATAGCGGCCTTCCATTGCGCTGCGCGGCGGGCGCGGGCACGCCGTCCAATGGGGTAAAGGAAACCCGATCGGCTGCCCCAATTCATTGAAGTGTTCGGCCATGGCCGGTCCCTTCCCGCCGCTATACAGTGATCGCGCCTTCGAGATAGAGCACCGCGTGGCCGGCGATCGTGACGCGGTCGCCGCGCAAGGTGCAGGTGAGCTCGCCGCCGCGGGCCGAGATCTGCCGCGCCGTCAGCTGCCCTTTGCCGAGCCGCGCCGCCCAATAGGGCGTCAGCACGCAATGGGCGGATCCGGTGACCGGGTCCTCGTCGACTCCGTAATTCGGCGCGAAATACCGCGAAACGAAATCGACGCCATCGCGGCCGGAGGCCGTCGCGATCGCATCGGCGCCCTCGACCCGGCGCATTGCGGCAAAGTCGGGCCGCAGCGCCGCCACGTCTTCGGCGCGGTCGTAGACCGCCAGAGTGCGGCCGCGCGCGACAAAGCTCTCGGCGGGCCAGGCGCCGAGCGCGGCAAGCACTCGCGGATCGGCAGATTTCTCTTCCGGCGGCCAGGACGGCAAGTCCATGGCCAACAACTCGCCGTCGCGGGTCACCTCCAGCGGCCCGGCCTTCAGCGTGTCGAAAGTCACCGAGCGTCGCTCGGGCGCGAGAATCCGGGTCACCACATAACCCGAAGCGAGCGTCGCGTGACCGCACAGGTCGACCTCGACGGTCGGCGTAAACCACCGCAGCAGGTAGCCATCTCCCTGCGGCACGAAGAACGCGGTCTCGGCGAGGTTGTTCTCGGCTGCGATCGCCTGCATCGTCGCGTCCGGGAGCCATTCGGTGAGCGGGCAGACCGCTGCGGGATTGCCGCCGAACAGCCGGCTGGTGAACGCGTCGACTTGGTAGAGCGGGATGCGCATGGGGGCCTCAGGGTTGCCAGAAATGTTTGGCGCACTCGCGATCGACGTCCGAACGGCTCAATCCGACATCGCGCAACATGCGGTCGTCGAGTTGCAGGAGCAAGTGTCGGCTCCGCGCCCGTTCCCGCCAGCCCAGAAACCGGCTCAGCAGGTTCGACAGAAAGCGGCGCGGAGCGGCGGGCCCGCGGACATTACGCAGCTGGAAGAGACTTTTTGTATCGATACAATCTCGATATGCCATAGGTCTAAGCTCGTCGTTTCAGGCCGACTTAAATCAAATTGACTCGGAATGATTCGTCAATCATAAACTTGTCACCATGACAAATTGGATGCCCGATCTATCGGGCCGCAATGGACCGCGCTATCGGGCTATCGCCGAGGCCCTGGCGGAAGATGTGGGGCGCGGCCGGCTGGCCGCCGGCACGCAGCTGCCGACGCAGCGTGATCTCGCGTGGAAACTGCGCGTCACGATCGGCACGGTGAGCCGCGCCTATGCAGAGGCCGAGCGGCGCGGCCTGATTGCCGGCGAGGTGGGTCGCGGGACCTATGTACGGCATTCGACTGTTGTGGCTCCGATGATGCCCGGCGACATCCTCGGCGAGACGCCGGATCCTGATTTCATCGACCTCACGATCAATCGGCCCAGCGCCGCCGGGGAGGGGGCGGCGATTGCGGCCGCGCTGCAGGCACTGGCCGCCGAGCCCGACCTCGCCGCTCTCCTCGATTATCAGGCGCCGGCCGGCCGCTGCGACGACCGCATCGCAGGAGCCAATTTCCTTGAGCGTCGCGGGCTGGTGACAACGCCCGAGCAGGTAGTGGTGACGGCCGGCGGTCAGCACGCGATGGCCTGCGTCATCAGCGCCTTGACCCAGCCCGGCGACACCTTGGCGGCCGAGGCGTTGACCTACCCCGGCCTGCGCGCGCTGGCGAGGCTGCTGCAGTTGCGGGTGGTCCCCATTGCGATGGACGAGCAGGGGCTGGTCCCCGATGCGCTCGACGTGGTCTGCCGCGCCGCGCCGGTGCGCGCCCTGTATACAATGCCGACATTGCACAACCCGACCACCGCCACGATGCCGGTGGCGCGGCGGCAAGCCTTGGCGGAGATGGCGCAACGGCACGGGGTATTATTGATCGAGGATGACGTTTACGGCTTTCTGCTGGATGAGCCATTGCCGCCGCTCGCGCATTACGCCCCACAGCACGGCATTTATATCACCTCGACCTCGAAGAGCCTCGTCCCGGCTTTGCGCGTCGGCTACGTGCATGCCCCGCGGGCCCAGATCGAGCCGATTGCCGGCGCTGTGCGCGCCACCATTTATTCGGCACCGCCGCTGATGGCGCGCATCGTCGCGCGCTGGGTCGCCGACGGCACTGCGGAGCGGCTCGTCGCGCAGAAGCGCAGCGAGACGCGGAGCCGGAATCGCCGAGCGCGCGAAATCCTCGCCGGCGTCGAGGTTACCGGCGATCCTGCCGCCGCCCATCTCTGGCTGACGCTGCCGGAGCCGTGGCGCGCCGACGATTTTGCCGCGGCGGCGCGGCGCTGCGGGGTCGGGATCGTCCCCGCCGCCGCCTTCGCCGTCACCCGTCAGCCGCCCAACGCGGTGCGCATCTGTCTCGGCGCCCAGACTACAGCCGAGCGGGTCGAGCGCGGCATAGCTCGGCTCGCGGCGCTGCTCGCCACTCCGCCCGAGCGTTATTTGTCGGTCGTGTGATCGGCTCAGCCCGCGTAGCGCTGCGACGCTGTTCTGCGATGCCGGCTCGACCGCCGGTGCCGGCGGTGGAGCCGACGTCGCCAATTCCCGCTCGGCACCAATCCTTGAGCGCGCATACTGCGCAGCCACCGCCACACACGCCAGTTGCGGTAAAAATGGTACAGTCCGGCGACCCCGCAGATCACCACAACCCAAGCCGACAGCGCCAGAAACGGCAGGGTTAGAATTTCATATTCGTCGGCGCCGGGCTTCAGGAGCCCGCAATCGTCCCGGCCCCCGGCGAGACTGCGCAGCAAGGCGTCGGGGTAAACGCAGGCGGCGGGATCGACGTACATGGCGGATTTGTCGTCGCCGACAGCGCCGAGCTTCAACTCTCGCTTATCGAACCAGCCGGCGATCGGGTCAGCTTCGGCTGTCGCATCGATCGCGCCCGCTGCGGTTGCGGGGTCGATGGAGTGAGGATGCGCCGCCCTTGTTTCCGCTCCGGCGAGAGGCGGTGGCCCAAGGAACTCGGCAGGCTGCGCCTCGGCGAGCGGGGCAGCGGCCGGACCCGCGGTCTGCATCGACAAAACCGCCGGCAAGGCGGCGGCCAGAACCGCGATGATGACAAGGCGAGGCAGTTTGACCCCCAAAACCCGGTGCCCGAGTAAACTCGCGCGAATCCAAACTATCGAGGGCCGCAGAATGAGGCTTCTCACCGAAAACACAACAAAAATTACGCCTACCGGTTGCCGTTACCTCCTCGCAGGTGCCTATTTCGCGAAGGCCCCCTTCCGTTCTGTGGACGGGTCAGATTTGCTGGATCGCGGAGAGCAGCCATTGGCCGCCGCGGCGGCGGACAAAGGTCCACATCTCCTCGGCCTCCACCGGGCGGCGCGGGTCGCCGCCGGCCAGCCCGTCCGGGTCGCCCGGCGACCGCCCGAGCCGGACGAGGTAGTCGAGCGCCCGCCATTTGAGATAGGCGGTGGCGTATTGCAGGTCGCCCTCCTCCCAGCTTTCGGTCAACCGGCATCAAGACGTTGTGTCCGTCGCGCGTGAAGTAATCGCATCGGTCGCAAATATCGATACCGCTTGCGACCGGGCTCGAAAAATGAAGCATAACTCGGAGATATATTTAAATTGTCGGCAAACAATTTAGGTCACTTTCATTGGGTCGCGCTGACTCAGCTCCACCACAAAGAGGTTGATCAAGCGGAGCCTGGCATGTCGGACGGGTCACGCGCCGCGTGGCGGACGGCGTGGATGATGATCTCGGTCTGCGTCGCCTCGTAGAAAACCAGATAAGGGTAAGGCGCCGTGGTCATCCGGCGGATAGCCGGATCGTTCGTGCGGCGGCCAATGTGGGGATGCAGCAACAGAAGATCGGTAAGGGCTTTGATGCGGGCCTGAACCCGCCGTGCGCGCTGCGGTGAACGGGCGGCGATGTAATCGAGAATCGCGCTGAGGTCGGCAAGCGCCGGAAGGGTATAGCGCAGCCTCACAGACCGTGTTTGGCCCAGACTGCCCGCACCTGCTCATCGGTCGCAAATTCGCCACGGGCAGCGGCAGCCTTTGAGGCAGCGATCGCGGCTTGCTCTTCGGGCGTGAGCGGCACCGGCGGCTCATCGTCGGCACCGGCCAGGCGAAGAACAACACGAGCAATGTCGTCCTGCGCGTCCGGAGGGAGGTCGCGCGCCGCTTCAAGCGCTCGATCGAGAAGTTTTGTCATTGTCGAAATTCCACAAACAATCTGTACATCATCATGGCCCAGCTTGCTAGCAAAACTAATCCTTGTGCGACCTGACGCAAGCTTTGGTGCAGCAGTTGGACCGGAAGCGGAGACCGCGCGCTCCCGACTCGCGGGAGAGAATTGGGATGCGCCGCTGATTGTCACCACCACGGTGCAGCTCCTCGAACTCGATATAGGGCAGCATATCGGCGGCGTAGCGGTGTTCGCCCCCTCACGCGGGGCGAGAGGATCAGATCTGCTGGATGGCGGAGAGCAGCCACTGGCCGCCGCGGCGGCGGACAAAGGTCCACATCTCCTCGGCCTCGACCGGGGTGCGCGGGTCCCCGCTGACCAGCCAGTCCGGGTCGCCCGGCGAACGTCCGAGCCGGACGAGGTAGTCGAGTGCCCGCCACTTGAGATAGGCGGTGGCGTATTGCAGATCGCCCTCCTCCCAGCTCTCGGTCAATTCGCCCTTGAGGAGCTCGACATTGGAGACGATGTTGCGCACCCCTTGGCTCGCGTTCCGGGTCAGCTCCTCGGAGAAATAGCTCAGCATCTCGGGCGTCATCAGGGGCCGCAACCGCGCCAGCTCGCCCGTGCTCCAGGCCTCCTGCACCGCGGCGTGGATCGCCTGAAACGCCTGCAGGTCGGCGTCGGACAGGTTGATGTCGCGCCCGCGCCCGCTTCCCGCCGGAACGGCGGCGGCGCCCGCCGAGCGCGGCGGCCACCCCATGCCGCCGCCGCGCCCGCCGGTGGCGTATCCCCGCCTGCGGAACAGCTGGACCGCGAAATAAATCAACCCGCCGATGATCAAGAGCTGCAACAGCATGCCGAGCATCGAGGCCCCAGACCCGCCGCCCTCTCCCGCCGCCGAACCGCTGTGCCCGAACAGCCAGGAACCGATGAACCCGCCGGCCAGCCCGGTCAAGAACGGGTGGCGCTGAAAGAAGCTGCCACCGCCAAAGGCAGGCAACCCAGGGGCAAGGCCCGGCGGCCGCGACGGCTCGGGAACCGGGGTGACGCTACGGCTCAATGGCTGCGCGCCGTTGTTCTCGAAGGTGCGCGATCCGCGGCTTCCCATGCTCGAAGAGCGGCCGCCCGCAGAGCTGCCGGCGCGCGCCTCGGCGATCGCCGGGGCCAGCGCGAGAGTCGCGGTGATAAAGACCGCCAGCAGGATGCGCCAGTTCAGGGTGCGCCGGGTCAGCATCCGGTTCGACATGGTATGCTCGTCCAAAAGTCCGCGGGCACAGCCAGGATACGCCCGATATGGGTACGTGCCCATACCGGCGGTAGCACCGCTCGCCGTAGCGAAATGATTTTTCAGCGAAGGCGCGGCCTCGCGAACCGCCGGCAAAGCTGGCGAGAGGGCCGGCTTGCTTGATTGTCGGTTTCGTTCGTCCCAAATATTCTGCCAGGTGCATGATGGGTGACGGGTGCCGAACGGGCCCGTTGCCCACACTCGCTCGGTGCAGAGGAGAAGGATGCATGTCGCGGCTGTCGCTGTTCAACTCGCCGCTGCTTTTGGGGTTCGACCATTTCGAGCGGGCGCTCGATCGGGTCAGCAAGGTATCGGCAGACGGATATCCGCCCTACAATGTCGAGCAGCTCGGCGAGAACGCATTGCGGATCACCCTCGCAGTCGCCGGGTTCCAGATGAGCGAGCTCAGCATCACGATCGAGGATAACCAGCTGGTAGTGCGCGGCCGGCAAACCGACGATACGCAGCGTGTCTACTTGCACCGCGGCATCGCGGCGCGCCAGTTCCAGCGGTCTTTTGTCCTGGCCGAAGGCATCGAAGTCAGTGGCGCCTTGCTCGACAATGGACTGCTGCACATCGATCTGGTCCGTCCCGAGGCCGAGAGCCGGGTGCGCAACGTCGAGATAAAGAGCGGCTCGACCGCGGCCAAGCGCGCGCCAGTCGGTTCGGGCTCGTGAGGCGGGTCGGCGCTGACGCGATCCGAGAAAGGGTACGAAATGAAGGAATTCGAACGCATCCGGCACATGTCGTCGCGAGAACTCGCACTATTCGGGATGCAAGACCTCGCCTATGTAAAGCCGGTGCTCGTCAACGGCGTCACCGCCTTTGCGGTGCACGCCGCGGACGGCACGCAGGTCACCGTGCTCCCCGACCGCGAGATCGCGCTGGCGACGGTCCGCCAGCACGACCTCGAGCCGTTGAGCGTTCACTGAATGAGTGCCGTCGGCTTAAAGGCTACCGGCTAGGCAGGGTGGGTGGCGGCGTCGGTGAGGAGCGCGAAAAGCGCGTCGGCATTGTCGGTGCCGCGCAGTTTTTCGCAGACGGTTCGGTCTCGCAATAATCGAGATACCAGCGCCAGCGCCTTTAGATGATCGGCGACGGCGCCTTCCGGGGCGAGCAGCAGAAAAATCAGATCGACCGGCTGGTCGTCGATTGCTTCGAACGGGATCGGCCGCTCGAGCCGGGCGAAGATGCCATAGAGCCTCGTGAGCCCTGGCAGTTTGCCGTGCGGGATTCCGACCCCCATACCGATTCCGGTGCTGCCAAGCCGCTCACGTTCGATCAGCACATCATAGATCGCGCGCTCATTTACGCCGCTCATTGCCGCAGCGCGTCTGGCAAGCTCTTGCAGCGCATGCCTTTTGTTCGCGGCGCGCAATTGGGCGACAACGCTGCGCGGCGTGATCAGATCGGCGATATCCATCTCCCCCGACCCCGTGAGCGTTCGCTCAGATTTCGCACTCCCGCGCGCATTGGGTCAAGCCGCGCCCGCGCCGGGCATTGAATTTCACCGGGCTGGCCGACCGCTCGACAGCGCTGATCATTAGCGGCGTATGGGCTCAGGAGGCGGTTCGACGCATCGGTCGCGCCGCAGCCAATTCGGGGTCGATCCATCCGATATTGCCGTCGCTCCGACGATACACGAGATTGAGCTCGCCGTGCGAGCGGTTGCGAAACAGCAGCACCGGTGCCTCGGCAAGATCCATGCGCATTGCCGCCTCGCCGACGGTGAGGCTCGGCAGCTCGGTGCTCATCTCGGCAATGACCGCGGGTGCGCCGTTGGCGCCGTCCGATTCGGTTTCTTCCCGCTCGGCAGCTGCCGCCTCGGCCTCTTCCTCTTGGACCGGCGCCAGCACATAATCCATTGCCCGCTCGCTGACGTCGGCCGGCTCGCGCCCCTTTGCGTGATGATCGCGCAGCCGCCGCTTGTATCGGCGCAGCTGCTTCGCCAAACGCTCGGCCGCGGCGTCGAACGCCAAGTAGGCCTCTGAAGCTGCGGCGCGGGCGTTGACCACAATGCCCCGGCCGATGTGGATCGAAATTTCGGCCCGGCTCAGATGCGCTTCCTTCGAGATGATGACATGGGCCTCGATCGCCGTCTTGAAATATTTTTCGAGAATGGAACCGAGACTCCCATCGACATGGCGCCGCAATGCCTCGCCGATTTCGGTTTGCTTGCCCGTTACACTGAGCTGCATGGCTCCAATTACCCCTTGCGGGCCGGGCTCGGCCGCCCGATCAAAGACGTGGGAACGCCGCTCTGCCCGATCAAGCATTGGCACCATCCTCCTCCCGCCGTCGAGGTCGACGGCTAAGACTGCCACGCCTTTACATTTCGAGCAGTTTTTCCCGGCGGCGTTGAACCGAAGAAGGAATCCGCATGGCTTCGCGGTATTTGGCAACAGTCCGGCGGGCGATGTCCACCCCGTCCTTCCTGAGCAATTCGACGATGCGTTCGTCCGACAGCGTGTTGTCGGGTGGCTCCGCACCGATCAAGCTGCGGATACGGTGGCGCACGGCTTCCGCCGAATGCGACCCGTCGCCACCGGAAGCCGGGATCGATGACGTGAAGAAATATTTGAGTTCATAGAGACCCCGCGGTGTCGCCATGTATTTGTTGCTGGTGACCCGGCTCACCGTGCTCTCGTGCATGCCGATGGCGGCGGCGATGTCGCGCAGAATGAGCGGTCGGAGCGACTGGACGCCGCGCCGGAAAAAGGCGTCCTGTTGGCGGACGATTTCAGCTGCGACTTTGAGAATTGTGGTCGCCCGCTGGTGCAACGATTTGACCAGCCAATTCGCCGCATGCAGCCGCTCGGTCAGGTAATCCTTTTCTTCTTTTTTGCGCGTCGCCTGGCGGATTTCTGCGCAATATCTGCTGTTGACCAGAACGCGCGGCAGGGTCTCGGAATTGAGCTCGAGGATCCACCCGCCATCGGGCTGGGCTCGCATCAAGATATCCGGCACGACCGGCTGGGCGAGCGGCGGATCGAAAGCCAGCCCTGGCCGCGGATCGAGAGATTTGATCTCGCCGATCATTTCAGCCATGTCGGCGGCATCGACGCCGCACAGCCGGACCAGCGCAGCAATGTTGCGGGCGGCAAGCAGCGGCAGGTTATCGAGCAAAGTCTGCATCGCCGGATCGAGCCGGTCACGGTCGCGCAATTGCAGCGCGAGACATTCCGCCAGGTCGCGGGCGAAAACGCCCGGAGGGTCGAACTGCTGCAGCCGAGCAAAAACGGCTTGGACCCGCTCGATCTCGCACCCGAGGAGTTGCGCCGTGCCGTCGAGCCCGGCGCGCAGGTAACCCGTCTCATCGATCAGATCGAGAAGGTGAAGCGCAATGACCCGGTCGCCTGGATCGTTGAGATCGGTCCCGATCTGCTCCAGCAAGTGCTCGCGCAAGGTGCGCGGACGGGTTGCCGTCTGGTCGATGTCCAGCCGAGCCCCGTCACCCATCCCGTTGCGGCCGTGCCATGAATAAGACTCGCCGCCGAAATCGACCGATCCATCCCCCTCCGCACCCCCTGCGGCATGCCAATGTTCGGCCGCCTCTGGGGTGAAATTGCCTGCCATCGCCTCCGGCAAGGGCGGCGCCGGGCCCTCAGCGTTTGCGGCACCGTTAGCCGGCGCAGGCTGTTCGAGCCGCGGCTCGCGGCGTTCGAGCAACGGGTTCTGCTGGATCTCCCCATCGATGTACTGCGTCAGCTCGAGGTTCGAAAGCTGCAGCATCTTGATCGCCTGCTGCAGCTGGGGCGTCATGACCAGCGTCTGGGTCTGGCGAAGCTCGAGCCGCTGCGAATAACCCGTCCTGTTCACATCCCGCTCCGTTCAAGAGCGGCTTATAGGCTAAACCTATCTCCCAGGTAAACGCGTCTGACATCCGCGTCGGCAACGATCGCAGCGGGCGCGCCCTCCATCAGCACCCGACCTTCGTGCAGGATATAAGCGCGATCGACGATTTCGAGGGTTTCGCGCACGTTGTGGTCGGTGATCAGGACGCCGATGCCACGGTCCTTCAGATGAGCGACGAGCTCGCGGATGTCCGCCACGGCGATCGGATCAATTCCGGCCAGCGGTTCGTCGAGAAGGATGAAATGCGGCTGGGTTGCAAGCGCCCGGGCGATTTCGCAGCGCCGCCGCTCGCCGCCGGACAATGCCATCGCCGGCGCCCGCCGCAGATGGGTGATCGAGAACTCGGCGAGCAATCCATCGAGCATTGACTCGCGCAAATCGGCCGCGGGCTCCGCAATTTCGAGGATCGCGCGGATGTTCTGCTCGACAGTGAGGCCGCGAAATATCGAGGCCTCCTGCGGCAGATAACCGATGCCGAGCCGGGCGCGCCGGTACATTGGAAGATCGGTGATGTCACGGCCGTCGAGGCTGACCGCCCCGGTGTCGGCGGCTATCAGGCCGGTGATGATGTAAAAGCAGGTGGTCTTTCCCGCGCCGTTGGGGCCGAGCAGGCCGACGACTTCGCCGCGCTGAACGGAGATGTTGACGTCGCGTAATACCGGCCGCCTCTTGAAGCTTTTGCCCAGGCCCATTCCGAGGAGACCGCGGTTGTCCGCAACCAGCCGCGGCCGGCGCTCTACGCCAGCTAACCCACCCTGTGACTGGTACCCGCCACCGCTCCGGTTCATGGTTTTGGCGCGCTGCTACGGGGTGCCCCGGTGGGGGCGGCCGCTTGATCCTGACGGACGAACAACCCCTCGACCCGCGTCGCCGCAGCGCCCGGCGTCGTGGGCGCGGCCATCATGCGGCTGACGTTGTTGTTCAGATCCATGACCGCATACTCTCCTCTGACGGTGTTGGGGCCGCGCGTGACGGTGACGTTGCCGAGGAGCGTGGCGATCCCGCTGTCCGCGTTGTAGACACCGTAATCGCCGCGGCCGACATCGGTCTCGGTCGAGACGAGGACGTGGCCCTGGGCGTCGACGCGGCTGATCTTGGAACTTTCATCGGTGTCGCCGAGCGGCATCGCCGCGTTCCGCGGCTTTGCCTGCGCCGCCGCCGGGGCAGCTTTGTCGGGCTTGCTGGCGGCCGGCGGCGGTTTGTCTTTTGTCATGTGAGCGGTCAGCACGTCGGCGCGGATGACCTTTACATCCCGAACCGCAACCGCGTCGCCGCGAGCGACGGCGATCTGTTTTTGATCGTACCATTCGAGGCTGTCGCGCGCCGTAACCACATCGGTGGCGGTCGTCATCTTCAGCGCCTTGCCGGTGACGATGCCGATCTGCTGGTCGACGTCGTACACGGCCTGATCGCCGACAACGGTCTGCCGCTCGCCCTTGATCGTGACGTGGCCGTCGGCGTCGAGGCGGTAGATTTCGGTCTCGCCTCCCTCCCCCGTCGCCTTGTCGCCCGTCGCCTTGTCCCCCCTTCCCTTATCCCCCGTCCCCTTGATGGGGCGGTAATGCGCGGTCAACGTATCGGCGTGCACCTCAGTTGCCCCGCGTTTCGCCATCGCGTTTCCGCGGGCGATGTAAACCTGCGCGTCCTGCTGCCACTCGATGCCATGATCGGCCGAAACTTCGATGGGCCGATCCTCCGAAACGCCACTAAGGCTCAGTCCTTGTGCGGCCGCACTCGGCGGGCCGGACAGCCCGCCGACGCAGAGCAGGCCTATTAAAACTGTCGCTCTAGCGAAGCGGTCAGCTTGCATCGGGCTTCGTCCTGACGCTCATAGGGCTTTTGCCGATGGCGGCTTGGCGTCGCGTTTGGCCAAGCTGTGGGACTTGACGGCGGGATCGAGTGCAGGGGCCCCGGGTGCCACGGCCGCCGCCTCTAGCGCCGCCGCTGTCTCGGCTACCTCGGCGGGAAGGGTGGGGGGAGTGGCAGCCGGGTGGACGCTCGGCTTCGTCCCTTTCAGCAAGAGGTTCGACTTCCCGGTAAAGATGATCGTGTTGCCTTTATCGACGACACGAAACCCCTGCGCGGTGATGTCTCCCGAGGGACCATGCCCGGTAACCGGGTCGTTACCCGCCGCGCTGTCGGCGGCGACATCGACGTGGGCGGTGTTCGTCACGAAGCGCGTGCCGTTCTCGTGGACCAGATTGACGTCTCCGAACAGATCGAGCAGTTGCGCCTGAGATTGGTACATCGCCGTTGCGGCGGTCACCACGACCAGGGCGCCACTGTGCATGGTCATTTCCGCACGCGGGCGTTCCAGCGACATCAGATCGTCTCGGTCGGATGCTTGCCGGCCGATCGCCGATGTCACGACATAGGGACGGTTTTCGCGGTCCACCCCGGCATAGCGGGGATTGAGCATTCGCAGTTCGTGCGCTTCGCGCAAGTCGATAACCGGAAACCCGAACCGCACGCTCTCCAGCAGCGGAACAAGGCGCGGCCAAATCGCGACCAGCACCAACAGCGCGATGCCGATGATGGGCAACAGGCGCCTCAACAATGCGACACGGCGGCTGTAACGGTCGGTATGGCGTGGGCGCCAACCCGCCGCGGGCCGGGGCGGCCTCGGCGATGCGGCTGGCAGCGTGTGCCCCGCCTGGCTGTTCAACGCGCTCACGGGTACGCCCGCTGCCAGGTCATGCAATACCGGCCCGCAGGCAATCGTGCATATGCAGAAAGCCGGCGGGTCGCCCCCCTTCGTCTACGACAAAAAGCGAGGTGATGGCGAACCGGTTCATCACGCCCAACGCATCAGCCGCCAATGCCGCCGCAGCGATGGTTTTCGGGTTCTGGTGCATGACCGCTCCCACCGTCTGGCGAAGGAGCGAATCCCCCATATGCCGGCGCAGATCACCGTCGGTGATCACGCCGATGAGGCGCCCGTCCATCCCACACACGCCGACGCAGCCGAAACTCTTCGCCGTCATGACCAGGATGGCGTCGGACATCGGTGCATTTGGCGGCACCAAGGGCACCTCGTCCTCTTGATGCATGATGTCGCGTACCCGCAATAGCAGCCGGCCGAGCCGGCCACCGGGGTGATAAAGACGGAAATCGGCTGAGGAAAAGCCCTTGCGCTCGAGTAGCGCAAGCGCCAGCGCATCGCCGAGCGCCGCCATCATCGTCGTCGAGGTCGTCGGCGCCAGACCCATCGGACAGGCCTCGGCGGCAGCCGGAAGTAGCAGCACGACATCGGCCGCGGCGGCGAGGGTCGATCGCGCGCCACCGGTAATCGCGACCAGCGGAATATTGCAGCGACGCGAATAGGCGACGATGTCAGCGAATTCGGTCGTCTCACCCGAATTCGACAAGGCGAGAACGGCGTCTTCGGAGCCGATCATGCCGAGATCGCCGTGGCTCGCCTCGACGGGATGGACAAATTGCGCCGGGGTGCCGGTCGATGCGAGCGTCGCGGCGATCTTCCGGCCGATATGGCCGCTCTTCCCCAGCCCGGCGACGACGATGCGCCCGCGGACGGCAGCGCAAGCGTCGACGGCGGCTTCGAACGCACCGTCGAGCGCCTCGGCGAGGCTTTCGAGCCCGGAGATTTCGGCGCGGATGACACGTCGGGCGACGGCGAGATCGGCGCCCGCCATACCCTCCCGCACGCGCTTCTCGGCCACCCGGAAATCGCTCATCGCGGCCGGATGACCCGGTCGGTTTGCAAAATCGATACCCCCCTTGCCCGGCACGCGCGGTTAATGCGCGAAGATGTCTTGCTCCGACCAGCCTTCGAGATCAAGCAAAACGCGATGCGGCAGGAAATCAAAGCAGGCCCCGGCCAGCTGCTCGCGTCCCTCGCGCGCCAGCATCGCGTCGAGTCGGTTGCGCAGCGCGTGCAGGTGCAACACGTCCGAAGCGGCGTAGCGAAGCTGCTCTTCGCTCAGGGTCCCCGCTCCCCAGTCGGAGCTCTGCTGCTGCTTCGACAAGTCGATGTTCAGAAGATCCTTGCACAGATCGCGCAACCCGTGCCGGTCGGTAAATGTCCGCGCCAGACGCGAGGCGATCTTGGTGCAGTAGATCGGCGCCGCCATGACACCGAGGTAACGATAGATCATCCCGAGGTCGAAGCGCGCGAAATGGAACAGTTTGGTCACGCCGCGATCGGCCAGCAATTCCCGCAGCCGCGGCGCCGCATAGGCCCCGGGCGCAAACTGCACGAGATGCGCGTCCCCGTCGCCGGCCGACAGCTGCACAAGGCATAGCCGGTCGCGATGCGGGTTGAGCCCCATCGCCTCGGTGTCGACCGCAACAATCCGTCCGAAGTCGAGCCCTTCAGGCAGATCACCGCAATAAAGTCGATTGGTCATCCCGGGCAGCGGCGCGCCGCGCCCCGAGGTGGTGCCCAGGAGAAAACTCGAACTTCCACGAGCTTTCGCCCACTAGAACCTGAATCTAGCGCGTCTACCAATTCCGCCACCTGGGCGTCTCGGGACAGCCGAAATAAGCCCCACACCCCGCGATGTCAATCTGCGACGCCGCGCCGGCCCGCATCTCCGCCCTAAGGTTTGCAACGCCCTCTTTAGTAGCAGAAAAATGGAAGCTTCCCAGATCGACTAGAGGAGTGGCACGATCTCGAAATTGCCTGATTCGTATCGTAATCTCGGATCGAAAGTCGGTTGGTTGCGAAAGAGGGATGAAGAAGGCTCGATCGGAATACTTTAACCTGACGGAGAGTTCTCGCTGCAGATTTGCTGCAGGTGCAGCGGCGGTTAATCGTTGGATCAACTTAAGCTGGCAGACGACGGCAACCAAGCGCATCGGCTCGAGGGGTCTGATCCGCGGAGCCAACCCAAAAGCTTTGTCGGTGGCGACGCTGTGCCATAGAAGACGGCTTACGCGCGCCGGACCGTGGGGGAGAACATGAGAAATCGTCGCACGGCGGTGCTTGGCGGGTCCGGGTTTATCGGCCGCTATGTCGTCAAGCGGCTGGCCGCTCGCGGCGATGTGGTCGCGGTTGGTTGCCGCAATGCCGAAGAGGCCAAGTTCCTGCGGCCGATGGGCGATGTCGGGCAGGTCGAGCCGCTGAGCGTCGCGATCGACGACGAGGTCGTGCTCCCCGCCTTTCTTGCCGGGAGCGGCGCACTGGTCAATTGCGTCGGCATCTTGCGGGAGAGCGGGTCGCAGAGCTTTGAGAGGGTTCACCACACTGGTCCGGCGGTGCTCGCGCGGATCGCGCGCGACACCGGGGTGGAGCGATTCGTCCAAATCTCGGCGATCGGGGCGGAGGTGCGGTCCGCTTCCGCCTATGCCCGCACGAAGGCGGGCGGCGAGGCGGCGGTGCGCGATGCCTTCCCCACCGCGACGATCCTGCGGCCCTCGGTGGTGTTCGGCCCGGAAGACCAGTTCTTCAACCGCTTTGCCGCGATGGCGATGATGATGCCGGCGCTGCCGCTGATCGGTGGCGGGGAAACCCGGTTCCAGCCGGTATATGTCGGCGATGTCGCCGATGCGGTGATCCAATGTGTCGAGGATCCGGCGACCGCCGGGCGCACCTACGAGCTCGGGGGCCCGAAGATCTATACTTTTCGCGAGCTGCTCGAACTGCTTCTGCAAGAGATCCGGCGCAAGCGTTTGTTGATCGACCTCCCGTTCGGCGTCGCCGGGCTGCAGGCGCGATTGATGTCGATTCTACCGAACCCGCCGCTGACACTAGATCAGGTCGAGCTTTTGAAGCGCGATAACGTCGTCTCACCCGGCGCCTTGACCCTGTCGAGCCTGGGTATCGCGCCGACCCCTGTGGAAGCGATTCTGCCGACCTATCTCGACCGTTTTCGGCAGGGCGGCTGGTACGAGCGGCGGCAGTCGGCGTGAGCTGGCTTTGACAACCGGACCCCTTTCGCTAAGGTCGCGCCGATTTTCCTGATGGGGACGACATCATGGCAGCGCTGGGCAAGGTTCTGTGGCTCATCGCCGCGCTCGTTTTGGGAGGCAGGGCGATGGCTGCGGATCTGGAAAACACCCTCTACATGGATGTGCCCGCCGGGCGCGTCGTCATCGAAATGCGGCCCGATCTCGCGCCCGAAACGGTCGCGCAAATCAAAAAGCTGGTGCGACAGGGCTTCTACGATGGCATCGTTTTCCATCGGGTGATCGACGGCTTTATGGCGCAGACCGGCGATCCCAAGGGCGACGGGACGGGCGGCTCGGGCCACAAGCTCAAGGCCGAGTTCTCCGATGAGAAGCATGTGCGGGGCGTCGTCTCGATGGCACGCGCCTCCGACCCGAACAGCGCCGACAGCCAGTTCTTCATCATGTTCGCGCCGGCTCCATCGCTCGACGGCAAATACACGATTTGGGGCAAGGTCGTCTCCGGCATGGAATATATCGACCAGATCAAGAAGGGTGATACCGCCCGCAACGGCGCGGTCACCAACCCCGACAAGATCATCAAGATGCAGGTCGCCGCCGACGCCGAGAAGAAATCGTAGCCTACTGCCGGTGGTAGCCCCTCACCCTCCCACTGCGCGGGTCCCTCCCTCTCCCCGCTCGCGGGGAGAGGGTTGGGGTGAGGGGCCTTCGAGACCGGGTGGGCTGCGGCGGAGTGCCGTCGGTTGGGTCGCCTCGCTCGCCGTTTACCGCGAGCCGCGGCTGATCGCGGTGCTGCTGATGGGGTTTGCGAGCGGATTGCCGCTCGCACTGACCTTCGGGACCTTGTCCTTTTGGCTGTCGGAGGTTGGCGTCTCGCGCACCTCGATCGGCCTCTTCGCATTGGTCGGCATCTCCTACAGCCTCAAATTTCTGTGGTCGCCGGCGATCGACCGGTTGCCGATCCCGATCCTAACTGCCCGCCTCGGGCGACGACGCGGCTGGGCACTGGCCATCCAGCCGGCGCTCGCGCTCGCCATTCTGGCGCTCGGCTTCACCGATCCGAGATCCGATCCCGGCGTGACCGCGCTCGCCGCCGTCGTCGTCGCTTTCCTGTCGGCGAGCCAGGACATCGTTATCGACGCGTACCGGATCGAGCTGTTGCGGCCTGAAGAGCAGGGCGCCGGCGCCGCCGCGACGCAATGGGGCTACCGCTTCGGCATGCTCGCCGCTTCGGCTGGAGCGCTCTATGCCGCGAGCTTTGGCAGCTGGAGCTTCGCCTACGCGCTGATGGCCGGGCTGATGTTCGTCGGTATGGCCGCAGTCTGGTTCACCCCCGAGCCGGGGGGCATTCGCCCGCTCGATCCGCTCCCCGGTGATTCGCCGCTCGTCCGCATCGCAGCCTGGCTGGAGCGCGCCGTCATAGCGCCCTTTGCCGATATGCTCGGCCGCCGCGGCGCGCTCGCGATTCTTTCCTTTGTGGTCCTCTACAAATTCGGCGACGCGCTCGCCGGAACGATGTCGAACCCGCTCTACGTGTCACTCGGGTTCACCAAGGTCGAGGTCGCTAATATCGGCAAAGCCTACGGTTTTGTCGCGAACCTCGCCGGTCTCGCCGCCGGGGGCGTCGTCGTTTTGCGGTTCGGCATTTTCCGGGCGTTGCTCGTTTGCGGCGTGCTCCAGATGCTCTCGAACCTGATGTATGTGCTGCAAGCCTGGGTCGGGCACGATGTGCCGACTTTGGCGCTGACCATCGGGGTCGAAAACTTGACCGGCGGCATGGGATCGGCAGCGTTCGTCGCCTATCTGTCCGGCCTCTGCAATATCGCCTTCACCGCGACCCAATATGCGCTCCTGACCTCGCTCGCGGCGATCGGCCGGACGACATTGTCGGCATCGGGCGGCGTGCTGGCCGACGCCTTCGGCTGGAGCCCGTTCTTCTTGCTCGCAACTGCGGCCTGCCTGCCGGGACTTCTCCTCCTCGTCTGGATCATGCGGTCGGAACCGGCCGCGGGGCCACCGATCAGCCGTAGGAGAACAGCCGGCTACGATGCCGTTTGAGCCATGCCCGCGCCGCCGCGCTGTCGGGTGAGAGGCTCTCCACCAGGCGCCAAAAGCGCGGTCCGTGGTTCATCTCGGCGAGATGGGCCACCTCGTGCGCGACGACATAGTCGAGGACCGGTTCGGGCGCAAAGATGAGCCGCCAACTGAACGAAAGGTTCCCCCGGCCGGAACAGCTCCCCCATCGGCTCTTCGTATCGCGTACAGCGACCCGCGCCAGCTTGCGTCCGATCCGCGCTGCGAGGGGCCGCGCCCGCTCAGCGAACTCGGCGCGCGCCATAGCGACGAGGTGATCGCGGACGCGGCGCTCGAGGTGCGCGGGATCGCCGCGCACCCGGATCTCGCCATCACGGATCGCCACAGCTGGAGCTGCCGGGTCGTGCTCGCGCCGAATGCGATGGGAGATGCCGAGCACCGGCACGATGACCCCCTCGGCGAACCGCACCGGTTGCGGGAGTGCTGCGAGGCGGGCGGCGATCCATTCCTGCTTGGTGGCGAGAAACCGCAAACCATGACTCTGCGGCACGCCGAGAGGCAGGACCAACTCCACCTTGCGTTCGGCCGCATCGATCCTCAGAGCGATCCGCCGCGCCCGCGGACTGACCCGGATCGAAACGCGAGCGTCGGAATCGTTTGCCGCCACAGACTGCCTCGGCGATCTCAGTGAATTACGAGCCTAGCCCGGCGGCGGTGCGTCGAGAAGCACGCGCGAAGTCGGTTTAGAAACGCGGGTACTAGTCTTTCACAATCTCCACTCGGGAGGATCCAGGTGCCGAATTGGTTTCACCACGGAGTCTCGCGATCGATGAGGTGGATAAACGAACCGAGGACGGATCCTTGCTGCAAGCCATAGGCACCGAGATGTTCGTCTGCCGCGCCGAATACCGAAAAGAGCGGGGTGGCGGCGCCTTGCCGGGTAATTGTTGCGTAATGGAATTCGTGTCCCCGAAATACGGCACCGGCAGTACCAAGCGGACTGCGGATGCGCAAAATCGCCCGTCGGTAACCAAGATGCAGCCGCCTGTCGGCAAAGCTCGTAACCAGCGACAGCAGTCCCGACATCCGCCGACGGCGCCCTTCTCGGTCGATCAGAGCGTCGCCGAGTACCATGTAGCCGCCGCATTCGCCATAGACCGCGGTGCCGTTAGCCGCGGCCCGGCGCAGGCCGGTCATGAACACTTCCGCCGATGCGAGCCGATCCGCCCAAAGCTCGGGGTAGCCGCCCGGCAGGTAGACGGCATCGGCCGCGGCGTCCGGCGGCTCGTCCGCCAGCGGCGAGAAGAAGGCGAGTTCTGCGCCCTCATTCCGCCAGGCTTCGAGCACCGCCTGATAAGCGAAGCAGAACGCCTCGTCACGGGCTACCGCAATTCGCCGACCCAGGGGCGGCACCGGGGCGGCTCCCGCCGCAGCCGTGAGAACGGACCCGAGGGCCAGGCTCAACAGCCACTCGACATCGACGGAGGCGCCGATATGGGCGGCGCAGCGCTCGATGACGGCTTCGATATCGCCGTTTTCGCCTGCCGGCACGAGGCCGAGATGACGGGAGGGGACAGCCAAACCCGGATCGGCCGGCACGTAGCCGAGGCAGGCGAGACGCGGCAGATGCCGGTTCGCCGCGGCTACGAGCAGCGCGCCGTGGCGTTCGCTCGAAACCCGGTTGAAAATGGCGCCGGCGAGCGGCGTCGAGGGCTGATAGCTCGCGAAACCGTGCAACAACGCGGCGACTGACGCGCCTTGCCCTCGTGCATCGACGACCAGGACGATCGGCCAGCCGGTCACGCGAGCGAGTTCGGCAGTCGAACCGGCCTCGCCGTCGCTGCCCGTCCCATCGAACAATCCCATGACGCCTTCGCAGAGGACGATATCGGCGCTCGCCTCGAGTTTGCCGACGAGCGCCGCGAGGGTCGCCGGCCGCATCCCCCAGACGTCGAGGTTCACACTAGGGTTGCCCGTGGCCGCAGCGTGAAAGGTCGGATCGATGAAATCGGGTCCCGCTTTCGCCGTCGCGACGCTCAGCCCGCGCCGGCATAAATGTTGTGCCAGACCCGCGGTAACCAAGGTTTTGCCGCTTCCGGAAGCGGGGGCGGCGAGGATCAGTCCGCGCCCAGTCACGACGGCTCGGCGCGCTCCTGTCGCGAAAGCGCGCCAACCCAATCGAGCGCGGCGTGCAAGCCCACAACTCGGCCGATGACGACGATCGCGGGGACCTGAATATCGACCGTCGTCTTCGCGATCTCCTCGAGCGTCGACACCAGAACCGATTGAGCGGGTGTGGTTGCCTTGCTGATAATGGCCATCGGTTCGTCGGGTGGCCGCCCGGCCTCCAGCAGCCGTGCCGTAATTTTCGTTAGATGCCGTGATGCCATGTAGAGCACGAGAACCGGGGCACCTCGGGCGATGGCGTCCCAATCGAGCCCCCCGGGAACATCGCCGTCGCTGTCATGGCCGGTCAGGAAAGTGACCGCAGAATTGGTATCGCGATGGGTGACAGGAATCCCGGCGTAAGCCGGGCCGGCGATCCCGGCGGTAATTCCAGGCACGATGCGGAACGGGATGCCGGCGCCTGCGAGCGCCAGCGCCTCCTCTCCGCCGCGCCCGAAAACGCACGGATCGCCGCCCTTCAGGCGCAAGACACGGTTGCCGGCCTGCGCGAGGCGGATCAGCCGCGCCGAGATGTCCGGCTGGCTAGGCGAGGGTCGACCGCCGCGCTTGCCCGCATGGTCGAGCGTCGCGCCGGGCCGGGCCAAACGCAGGATGCGCGGGTCGACCAGCGCGTCATAAGCGACGACGTCGGCGCGCGCCAGCGCATGCAGCGCCAGCGCGGAGAGAAGCCCAGGATCCCCGGGACCGGCCCCGACGAGCCATACGCTGCCAGGTTCAAACTCCGGCAGACCGAGAAGGGCACTGTCGATCACCTTGAGATCGCTCCCCGAAGAGACCGGCGAGCCCAATCTCCATCCTTATGCAAGGAGGGTGGTGGTGCTGTCGGCAGGCCAGAAGGTAGTCATCCTCTCCGGTTTTGCTAAGATCGGTTATGGCACGAGAAGAGATCCCAGCGCTGCGCCGAGGTTGGACGACCGGCGCCTGCGCTGCCGCGGCCTCGCGGGCAGCGTTCGCCGCGATGCTCACGGGCCGCTTCCCCGACCCCGTCGCGATACAATTGCCGCGCGGCGGCTCGGCGACCTTTCCGCTGACTCTGACCGAGCTGAGCGGCACCGGTGCCCGCGCCGGTGTCGTCAAGGACGCTGGCGACGACCCCGATATCACGCATGGCGCGCTGGTTGTCGCCGAAACTGCCTGGGCCGCGCCAGGCGCGGGCATCGGGTTCGTTGCAGGGGAAGGTGTGGGCACGGTCACCCGGGCTGGTCTTTCACTCGCCGTCGGCGAGCCGGCGATCACTCCCGCACCGCGTGCGTTGATCCGCGACATGCTCATTGATGCAGCCGCGGAAATTGGCGCACCCCCGCCTGACCTAACCGTGACGATCTCTATTCCTGGCGGGAACCGCCTTGCCGAGAGGACGATGAACGCGCGGCTCGGGATCATCGGCGGGCTCTCGATCCTCGGCACCACTGGCATTGTCGTCCCCTACTCATGCGCATCGTGGATTCACTCCATCCAGCGCGGGATCGATGTCGCTCGCGCCGCTGGCCTCGACCACATTGCGGCGGCAACCGGAGCGACCTCGGAGCGCGCCGTTCAACGCCTCTACGACTTGCCCGATCATGCCTTGATCGATATGGGCGATTTCGTCGGCGGCACATTGAAGTATTTGCGTCGTCACCCGGTCGAGCGGCTGACCATTTGCGGCGGATTTGCCAAGCTTGCCAAGCTCGCCGCCGGACATCTCGATCTGCATTCGGCGAGAAGCCGAGTTGACACCGCCTGGCTTGCCAGGACACTCGGCGAGCTCGGCGCCGATCCCGCCACTCTGGCGACCGCGCGCACTGCCAACGGAGCAGCCGAACTCCTTGGCGCCGCTGGCGAATTGCGGGAAACACTGGCCCGCGCCATAGCGGGTCGGGCGCGCGAGGTGGCGCTGGCGACGATATGCGGCAAGACCGCCATCGAAATTGCAATCGTGGACCGCCAGGGCAGCTTCCTTGCGCGGGTCGGCGCGTGACGACAGAGCGGCTCTTGATCCTGGGAGGAACCGGCGAGGCGGCGGAACTCGCGCGCGCCGCTGCGGCGCGTTTTGGCGATGCGCTGGAGGTCACGACATCGCTGGCCGGCCGGACCGAACGCCCGAGCCCTGTGGCAGGCCTTATCCGCTTTGGCGGATTTGGCGGCCCAGCCGGCCTTGCCGCCTACTTGACCCAGCACGGCATCGGACGGCTGATCGACGCCACTCACCCCTTCGCCACCCGGATCTCGGCCTCGGCACGCCTGGCTTGCGAGCAGGCGAATGTCCCTCGGCTGGTGTTGCGACGGCCCCCTTGGCGCCGTCACCCGCGCGACCGTTGGATCGAAGTCGATTGTGTCACGGGCGCCGCCGCGATCGTCAATCGCACGGGGCGGCGCGCCTGGCTCACCCTGGGTGCCACCGAGATTGGTGCTTTCACTGTGACGACCGCAGTCCACTTTCTGGTACGCCTCGTGGATCCGCCGCGCTATCCCCTGCCGTTGCGCTCCTACGAGGTGATCGTGGGACGTGGGCCGTTCTCTGTGGCGGAAGAGCACGGCCATATCGAGCGCCATGCGATTGATGTGCTCGTTTGCAAGTCGAGTGGTGGCGGGGCGACCGAGGCGAAAATCATCGCCGCCCGGGAACGCGGTTTGCCGGTCATCATGGTTCGTCGGCCGCCGCCCGAGCCCGGCGAAGGGGTGGACACCGTGGCGGCGGCGCTCGACTGGCTCGCCAGCTCCTGCCGCCTTGCCGAGGAAAGGAGGGTGTCATGAAAACTCGCCTGACCGCCGCACTCATGCTGGCGGCGCTCGGTACCGCTGTGCTCGGCTCTGCGGCAAATGCCGATGTCGGTCTATTTGGGGGATATTGGGAGAACGTGGCGCGCGCAGCCAGCCAGAACGATGCGGCCCGGGTCAGGTCGATATTAGCTGATGACGGGAACCCGAACCAGACCGACGAAGAGGCGCGCACCGGGCTGCATTATGCCGCGATGAACGGCAATCTCACGATTATCGCAATCCTGATCAAGGCGAGCGCCAAGCTCGACGCCAGGGATAAGCTCGGCAACACGCCGTTGCATCTGGCGGCCGACCGCAATCAAGTGGAGGCGGCGCGCCTCCTCCTCGATGTCGGCGCCCCGGTCGATGCGGAGAACAAGAACGGCATGACGCCGCTGATGATGGCCGCCAATCGCGGGAATATCGATGTCGTATTGGCTCTGCTGGCCAAGGGCGCCAGCGTCACCAAGACGGATTTTACCGGACGCGATGCTGCAGGGTGGGCGGCGGAGAGCCACCGCCCGGCGGTGGTGCAGGCGATAAAGCGGGCGCAGACCGCCAAGCATTCGTAAGGGACCGCCCGAGTTTATAATTTTTCGAACACGGCGCAGGTAATTCGGTATTCGGCGGCCAGCCAGTATAGCCGCGCCATCGAGCGCTTCCATCTTTCGAAGGACAGGAACGGCACGGGAAAGCGGCAGAAGTGTCGAAGTAGAATCCATGGCCGCTCACGAACCGTATCTCGATATGACACCCCGGCGCCGAGGATTGTGGCTTCGAGCAGGCGGGCATCGGCAAAGAGCTCGCCAAGTTCCGCGGGACTCGGCCGGTACATCGTATCTATGGGGTCGCGATGATAGGGATAGCTGAACGGCACCGTGACAAAGACGAGCCCGCCTGCTGGCAAAAGATCGAGACAATGCCGCGCCAACCCCCGGGGCTCGAGCACGTGTTCGAGCAGGTTGCAGCATAGTAGCGCCTTCGGCCCAAGCGCGCCGAGCCGGCGAACATCGGCGGCATCGGTCAGATCCGCCCGGATATCGACCCCGGGCAATTCGCGCATATCGATGTGAAAGGTCTCGACGCCGCGGCTACGCAAGGGACAAAACACCTCGGCATCGATCCAGGGCTGCACCCCTTCGCGAACTACGCCCGAGCTGCTGCCGAGGTTTAGCACTGGCGACAGCCGCTCGGACGGGAACGCGTCGAGCGCGCGGCGGAGCCAGCGGGCTTCGGCTTCGAACATCGCGATCTCGATCGCTCCCCCGGAAAGTGCAACGATGCCCAATCCATGATCGTTGTGAAAGAGTGATCTGCGTCATCGGGCTTACTTGAACGGCACACCCGATGACAGGCATTCTTCTGCGAAGTTGGTCCATCATCGTTCCGTGCCTCATTCGACCGCACCGCTGCAGGCTCGCCTCGACGCGAGCGCCTTTCCAGCGGACACGCCGCTCAACGCATTCTTCGCTTGGAACGAGGCGCGGTATTTGCGCGACCGCAGATATGTCATCGCCTGCGATATCCATAGGCTCCTTCAAAGGTTTGAGGGTGAAACCGAGGCATGTCTCGCCCATCTGGCGTGTCGGCCGATTATTCGCTGGCGTTTCGGCCAGCGAATCGGACTGTCCCTTGCCAGCATTCGCGCGGCTCGCGAGCTCGTCGAGCAATGCCGGCATTCGCCAACCGTGGCGGCCGCGAGCCGCCTAGTCTATTCGCTGATTGCCAGCATCGGCGCGGTCGATCCAGCCTTGCATGCCGCAGTATTCCGGGCGTTCGAAGATTTGGCGAACCATGTCGATCTGGACAGCGTGTCCCGCTTGCGGCCCTCCCGAAAGGTGGCTCCCCGGCTACCACAGGAGGTCCTGATCATTAAGCTCGGCGCGCTCGGCGATTTCATCCAGGCGCTCGGCCCGATGCCGGACATCCGGCGCCATCACGCCGACGACCGGATCACGTTGCTGACGACGCCACGCTATGCCGAACTCGCCGCGCAGACGAGGTTGTTCGACGACATTTTGATCGACCGTCGCCCAAAGGCGCTCGATCTCAAAGGCTGGCTCGCGCTCCGCCGCTCGCTTCGACGCGGCCGATTCGACCGGATCTATGATTTCCAGACGTCGGACCGGTCCGGCATCTATGCCTGGCTCTTCCGGCCGGATCGAATGCCGGAATGGTCAGGAATCGTTTGGCGGTGTTCTCATCCGCACGCCAATCCGCAGCGGGACCGGCAGCACACGATGGACCGCCAAGCCGAGCAATTGCTGATGGCGGGGATCTACCCCGTCTCTCTGGTGCCTTGGCTGCCAGCTGCAGGATCTCTGCCGGTTGCGCTTGCCGGTAAGCGCTTTGTTGTGTTGATACCGGGCTCGTCGCCTCGCCACTTGGCGAAGCGCTGGCCGGCAAGTCGCTACGGTGAGCTGGCGATAAGACTGAACCGCGCCGACTATTTACCTGTCCTGGTGGGTGTCCATGGCGAAGCCGATCTCGGCCGCACGATCTGCGATATTTGCCCCGACGCAGTGGACCTTGTAGGACGCACCGACGTTGCGGCGTTGGCCGGCCTGGTACGCTCGGCCGCGGTGACTGTGGGAAACGACACCGGCGCCACTCATGTCGCCGCCGCCGGCGGAAACCCCGTCGTGGTCCTGTTCTCGCGGGCCTCCGATCCACGCCTGTGCGCGCCGCGCGGCAAACTCGTCCAGGTTCTGATGGAACCCGATCTCGGCGATATTTCGGTCGAGACGGTATTCGCCGCTTGCATGGCAACCGCCGCTACGCCAGCCAAGTGATCTAACCAGCGGAACTGTGGATCCCTACTTTCCACATTTAGCCGATATCCTCCCGCTCTGTGTAACCTGGGCGGTTGGCGGATCACTTCTTCTCGCCGGCGCCGGCCTGACCGGCAATCGCGACGCACCCGAATTTCAGATCGCTGCAGGGTGGGGCGCCTTATGCCTGGTGCTGACTAGCTGGGGCGTTTTCGTGCCGTTGAGCATGCAACTCCCCGCGATCGCCTTCGGCATCGGCGCCCTGACTATCGTGTTGGTGCCGAAACTGCGGCCGAGCGGGGGCGCGTGGCTCGCGCTAGGTAGAATGCTCGCCGTGTCTCTGCCGCTGTGGCTGGTTGTCGCGCCGCTCAGACCCTCACAGCCAGATACCTTTCTCAACCTCTTACCAAATGTTTTTTATCTGGTTGACTACGGCTTGCTGCCGACCGCAACTCGGCCGCCGAGCTATTCGCTGTTGCCGGCCGCCCCCTACAACACACAGTTCTTGAGTTTTCTCGGCTCGCTGCTCGACGCCGACTATCCCGCCCCGGGCATGTCGCTGGTTAATGTCATGCTCCAACTCGTGGCCGGCCTTGCAATTGCTCGCGCACTCGGTCAACGCGAGACCTCGTCGGGAACGGCGCCGGGCTGGGGCCTCACGGCGCTCGGCTTTTTGCTGGCGACGCTATTCAACCCGGGTTTCGTGCCGCGCATCCATTTTGCTGCCTATGGCGAGCCGGCGCTCGCCGCAATGGCGGTCCTTGCCGCTTGGCTCTTCGTATTGGCGCAAGGCGAGCTCGCCGAAGGCAATCGGCCATCGCAGCTGCTGCCGCTCGCCTTGGCCATGGCGGCAATCGCCAATGCGAAGCAGACGGGGATCGCGCTTGTTGCTGCGCTCGCTGGGGCCGCCTTGATCAGTGCCTGTGCCGAGCGAAGGGTTCAGCTTGCGGCTGCGCTGAGGGGCACTGTGCTGGCGGTATTACCTGCGCTGTTCCTTTTTGCGATCTGGCGGTATCACGTCGGGCGTGCGGGGGTCGACGAGCTGACAACGCTGCCTTTTGGTGATTGGAACTGGACCCATCTCTCGGACACGGCGGTGAGCGTTCTCAGCGTCGTATCGGAAAAGCCGCTCTACTTCGGCTGCGCCGCCGCTGCGATCCTGGCCCTGCCGCTGGTGTTGTACCGGCAGGGTTGGACGGCCACCTCTCGACTTCTGACATTGAACGCGTCTTTGTTTGGCCTCTACAACATATTTATTTTCACGACCTATATTGCCGTATTTCCGACCGAGATGAGCAGTGCGGCGCATTCCTATTTCCGCTACAATACACAGCTCTCGCTGGTTCTGGTTCTGTCTCTGGCATTGACAGTCCGTGATCTCGGCGCAGCGGCCCGGATCTGGGAGAGGCCCTTGCGTGCCGCCAGTGCGGCTGTATTGGGTCTTGCCCTTGTGGCGCCGATTGCTTTTGCAAAACGGCTGCGCTTTGATCTCGACATGCCCCAGCCCTTAGTTTGGGACCTTGCAAAGAAGCTATCGCCTTATCTGAGCGATCGCGGCCGCCTGGCACTGCTGCTCCCCGGTGACAACGACAGCGTCGCCACGATGATCGCCGGGGTTCTGACTGACACCCCGCCGCGCCGTCATATGCTGGATCTGCTGCGCCGCAATACCGCCGATGCGGCAACATTGGATGAAGCAGCCCGTCTCGGCTACCCTCTCACCTTGATTTCATGCACTCCGGACGGATTGGGGGATCTGCCCGCCAACCAGGCGGTTCTTCTCCGCCATGATCCGGATGGTTGGCATCTTATTGCGGCTTGGCCCTACCCTCCGCATGCTGCCCAGCGTCGATGGCAACACATACTTTCCTGGGCTCCGCTCTGCCGCAGCCAGTAGTTCCTCGCGCCTTATCCTTCTGGGCTTCCACATGCGATATCGTGGGAGACCGTGAATATCTCGAAGGTCGGATGTCTAAAGAGAGACCGCAGACACCGGGTTGGCGGGACATCCAATGGCTCGCCTCCGGTCACGGCGACAAAGTCGTACTGCTGGAGCGTCCTTGATAGCCCTGCCGTTTTTGCCGCATCACGGCCCGCTGCGATAACGGCCCACAAATCCCGTGGAGACGCCGCGTCCGCGAGCATCTCGTACGACGGTTTCAGCGCAATCGGCTGCTGTCCTTCATTGGCAAACAGGGTCGGCACAAAGGCCTCGCGCCGTGCCACCGCCAGCACCGCCAGATGCACTTCCGGAATAGGCGCGAAATTGACCGCACTGGCCGGGTGCGCGACGGCCAGCTTGACGCCGCGCGGCAACCTGTCGATGCCGGTCAAATCGGCCGAGTAGGTGCGATCGGCCCGCAGCCAGACGTGTTCAATGACGGCCATACGGGCGACCAGCAGTACTGCCACCCCAACGCCGATCGCTGCTGCTCTGCGGCGATTGGGAAATTCTACCGCGCTCGCGCCGATCAGCAACAGAAACATCGCCACCGGCAGCCGGTGATCGGCGCCCGAGCCGCTGTAGATTTGGCTCGGCAACAACAGATAGGCTGCAAAGACGAGGACTGCAGCTCCGGCCAGTCGAGGCGCCAGCCGAAGCCGTCGCGTTGCGGCGAGCCACCCTATGAGCCCGAGGAACAGGGCAAAACAGACGATGTCGAAGGCGCGATCGTAGTTGTCGAAGACGCTGAACAAGAGATCGGCTTTGCGCCAGAACGCCGCGTAGCTGATGGCGCCGGCCGCGGCCGGGTGCCAGTAGGCAAAAAACAGCACTGCAGGAATAGCGAACTGCGCTCCCGCGATCGCTGTTCCGCGGCCAAATGCCGGCCAGCGCCGGGCACGCAATTCGCTCCAGGCTGGGGGCAGCTCGATCCCGATGATGACCAGTGCGTAAAAGCCGAAGGCGGCGACATGGCTGAGATAGCAGGCGAGCGCGACGATGGACGAAGCCAGGGTCCTGACCCACCAGCGTTCGCGTTCGAGCGCCAGCCACAGCGCGGTACCGGCAAGGGCGACGCCGATCCCAAAGAGGTAGTTCAGGAAGCCCCACAGGAACATCCGGTTGTAGAGCAGCAGGAACGCCAACAGAGGCCACTGTCTCCACGCCCCTGTGGCCACGCGATTCAACAATATCGTTCCGCCTGTTATCACGCCGAAGATCGCGACGAGAAACAGCTTCGACGCGATGTCGAGCGGCATCAGCCGCGCGAGCGGGGGCACGATGAGATCTTGCGCGAGATTGGGCAGCGGCTCCCAATGCACGGCGTAGAATTGGTTGCCGCCCTCGCTGAGGAGGTGCATGCGCGCCAGATGATTGGGGTAATCGAAGAGCGGCGGCAGCACCGTCGAGAACAACGGCGCCGCCACCAGAAGCATCAGCAGCGCAAAGGCGCCCCAGACCCGGAGGGCTGCGCGGGGTTGCGTCAGAACCGTTCCACCCAGGGCCGCAGTTCGATTTCCCAAGCCCAGGCCGAGCGCGGCTGCTGCAATAAGTGCAGATAATTTGCAGCGATCGCGTCGGGATCGAGCATGCTGTCAGGGCGGTCCGATGGTTCCGTGCGGCCGGGATTGCGGATCGCCCCGTCGATTACGAAGTGGCCGATATGGATGCCCTGCGGCGCCAGCTCACGCGCCATGCTCTGCGCGAGACCGCGCAGCGCGAACTTGCCCATCGCAAACGGTGCGGATAAAGGATAGCCCTTGACGCTCGCCGAGGCGCCGGTGAAGAGGATCGCGCCGTGCTTTTTTGGAAGCATTCGGGCCGCCGCCTCTCGCGCCACGAGGAAACCCCCATAGGCGCTGACCATGATGGCGCGCTCGACCTCCGCCGGCACGAGCTCGGCCACGGGGCCGCGTGCACGGGCGCTGGCATTGTAGACAACCACATCCGGCGCGCCGGTCGCGGCCTCGACCGCCGCGAACATCTGCGCCACCTGGCCCGGGTCGGTTGCGTCGCAAGTGAAAGCCTTTGCGCCTGTCTCGGCGCAGAGAGCGCCCAGCTTTTCCGAGTTGCGCGCCGCAAGCGCCACCCGCAGGCCTTCGCGGGAGAATAGGCGTGCCAATGACGCGCTCAAACCAGATCCGGCCCCCACGATCAACGCGGTCTCATAGCTCGGCTTTGGCATGTGGATTTCCTCGCTGGTTGCCCTCGGATGATAATCTCACACAATATCCCCACCCGGAGGGAGATGACGATGCCGCATCGCCTGGAGCCGCACCCCAAGAAATTCGTCGGGGTCCACGGCAAGCGAATGGCCTATGTCGAGCTCGGCGAAGGCGAGCCGGTGTTTCTTTTCCTGCACGGCAACCCAACCTCGTCTTACCTGTGGCGCAATGTGATGCCGGAAGTCGCCGGCCTCGGCCGTTGCCTCGCGCCAGATCTCATCGGGATGGGTGATTCCGACAAGCTCGCAAACCCCGGCCCCGACACTTACCGCTATGGCCCCCACCGCGAGTTTCTCTGGGGGCTAATCGACGCGGCGATGGGTCACGACGGCCCGGTTGTGCTCGTCCTTCACGATTGGGGCTCGGCCCTCGGCTTCGATTGGGCCAACCACCATCGCGCTCGGGTCGTGGGCATCGTCTATATGGAGGCGATCGTCCGCCCGCTCGGCTGGAGCGAATGGCCGGAAAGCTCGCGGCGGGTATTCGAGGGATTTCGCTCCGAGGCCGGCGAAGAGATGATCCTCGACAAGAACATGTTCGTCGATCGCGTCCTCCCGGCGTCGATCTTGCGGCGGCTCGAACCGGCGGAAATGGTGGAATATCGGCGTCCCTTTGCAGGCTCCCGGGAGGATCGCTGGCCCACCCTGTCCTGGCCGCGCGAGATCCCGATCGACGGGCAACCCGAGGCGGTCGCCAAGCTGGTTGCCGGCTACGCCGATTGGATGGTGCAGAACGATGTCCCTAAGCTGTTTGTCAATGCAGATCCCGGCGCCATTCTGGTCGGAGAGCAGCGCGAATATTGCCGCGGCTGGCGCAACCAGACGGAAGTGACCGTGGCCGGCAGCCATTTCATCCAGGAAGATTCGGGGCCGGAGATCGGCCGGGCCATTGCCGCGTGGCTCGCGCAGCGAGCAGACTGAGCCCGCGCTCCTTCTCATTGCGCCGATTCGCCTGGCGATCCGCCAACCGGCTCCGCCATTTCTCCGGGCGCCTTTCGCTCGCGCGGGCCGGCAAAGGCGGTGACGACGCCGTGCAAGGTACGCAATTCCTGCTCGGTGCATTGCGCGCGCTGAAAAAGGCTGCGCAGGTTGCGGACCATGCTCGGACGGCTCTCGCGATTGCGCAGAAAACCGTTGCGGATCAGCTCCTCCTCGAGATGCTCGAAGAAGTTGAGGAGCTCCGCCTTGGCCGCCGGTCGGCTGCCACCGCGGCGCAGAATCTCGGGCGGTGTGGTGACGCCTGACGTGAACCACTCATAACCGACGATCAGCACCGCCTGGGCGAGGTTCAGCGATGAGAAGCCGGGGTTGAGCGGCACGGTCAACACCGTGTCGGCGAGCGCTACATCGTCGTTGAGGAGGCCGGTCCGCTCCGGCCCGAACAACACCCCACACGCCTCGCCCGCCGCAAGCCGGGCCCGCATCTCGGGCGCCGCGTGGCGGGGCGTCACCTCGCGCCGCACCATGCCGCGATCGCGGGCGGTCGCCGCATAGACGTGGACGAGATCGGCGATCGCCGCGGGAATGTCCGGGTAGAGCCGCGCCTTCGCGAGGAGGGCATCGGCCCCGCTCGCCGCGGCGATCGCCTTGTCCGAAGGCCAGCCGTCGCGTGGGCGCACCAGCCGCAGATCGTCGAGGCCGCAATTCATCATCGCCCGCGCGGCGGTGCCGATATTCTCGCCGAGCTGCGGCTCGACCAGGATGATCGCGGGACCATCGGTCACCGCCTGCCGGCGATGATCCGTGCCGGCCATGCTCAGTTCTTCCGCCACCACGTCGTCGAGCCGTCGGGCCGGTCTTCGAGCAGGATGCCCTCGGCGGCGAGTTCGGTGCGGATACGGTCGGCCTCGCCGAAACGGCGCTGGCGCCGCGCTGCCGTCCGCGTCGCGATCCTCTGCTCGATCCGCTCGGCATCGGCTTTCGCGCTGCCTTGCAGCCAATCGAGGGGCGGCTGGCCGAGCAGCCCCATCAACTGGCCGCCGGCTTCGAGCGCCCGCTGCAATGCCGAGCGCTCGGCGTCCGAGCTCGTCCGGTTGATCGCGCCGGCGAGCTCATGGAGGTGCGTCAGGGCAAGGGGCGTATTGAGATCGTCTTCGAGCGCGTCGCGCACCGGCCGAAGCGCCGCGTCGGCTTCGCCAAACCGCTCGAAGACGGCGTCGCGCGGCAAAGTCAGCGCGCGGTAGAAGCGATCTAGCGTCTGCCGCGCCTGGCGCAACCTCTCGCTCGTCCAGTCGAGCGGGTCGCGATAATGCGCGGTCAGCAGTGCGAGGCGGACCGCCTCGCCCGGCGCCTCGTCGAGTAATTCGCGGACGGTACGGATGTTGCCGAGCGATTTCGACATCTTGGCGCCGGCGTCGGTGAGCATCCCATTATGCATCCAATACCGCACGAACGGGCGGCCGCCATGCGCGCAGGTGCTTTGCGCAATCTCGTTCTCGTGGTGCGGGAAGACGAGATCGAGACCGCCGCCGTGGATATCGAAGGTTTCGCCCAAATGCGTTTCGCTCATCGCCGAGCACTCGATGTGCCATCCCGGCCGGCCGCGTCCCCAGGGGCTGTCCCATCCCGGCAGATCCGCGTCGGATGGCTTCCACAGCACGAAATCGGCGGCGTCGCGCTTGTAGGGCGCAACCTCTACGCGGGCGCCGGCGATCATCTCGTCGCGGCTGCGACCCGAGAGCTGGCCGTAATGCGGGTCGGAGGTGACCGAGAACAGGACATGCCCTTCGGCCAGATAGCCGTGGCCGCCAGCGATCAGCCGTTCGATCATCGCGATCATTTGCGGAATATACTCGGTCGCCCGCGGTTCGATATCGGGCGGCAGGGCGCCGAGCGCCGCCATGTCCTCGTGAAAAGCCGCCGTCGTCCGCGCGGTCAGGGCCGCGATCGGCTCGTTGTTCTTGCGGGCGGCCGCGTTGATCTTGTCTTCGACATCCGTGATGTTGCGAACATAGATCACGTGCTCGTGCCCGTAGACATTGCGCAATAGCCGGTAGAGCACATCGAACACGACGTTTGCGCGGCCGTTGCCGATATGGGCGCGGTCGTAAACGGTCGGACCGCAGACATAGAGGCGCACCCGCTCGGGATCGAGCGGCTCGAAGGTTTCCTTGCGGCGCGTCAAGGTATTGTAAAGGGTCAGCGGCATGGTTAGGGCGTAGCAGATTGTGCCCCGCCGGTCCACGCGATCGAACGTTCCGAGCCGCGGCCCAGCCACTTACCCTGCACAATCAAAACTTGCATAGATTATCACGATCCGCTGCATCTGCATGACCCGCCCGAGACCTCCGCTGCTACTCGCCTCTTGACGCACAAATGAAAACGGCGCCCGAAGGCGCCGTTTCATCAGGTTGGTCGTATCACTTGGCTTTGCGCCGGCGAAGGACGCCAAATCCGGCAAGACCGACGCCCAACATCGCAAGCGAGGCGGGCTCGGGGGTGGGGGTTATCGTCGGAACCGCACCCGCATAAACGAGCACATCTATTCCGTTACCGCCCGTGTTCGTGACGTCGCCATTCGTGCTGAGATCGGAAAAAGTGGTGAGGCCGCTGTTATCGTCGAGCCAGAAACTGATCGTGTACAAGCTACCGGGAGTGGTTGCGATAGCCTGGGTGATCCCATCGTAAGCCTGAACCGCGCCGTCGTCATAGAACAAACTGCCGCTATGTGGCCCCGGAGAAGCGGTGTTCGACACTACGCCGCCGAAGGTGGCGCCGAATGAGTTGAGGTAGGTCCAACCAGTTGGCGCGCTTGCGCCCAATGGACCGGCCTCAAAGCCTCCGTTCGTGATCAGGTTCGGCCCGCCACCGGTCGTAACGGACACGTCGTCGAGGCCAAGAAAGGCGGGGTCTTCACGGAACGCGAAGCTGATGTTGGTAGACGCGTCTGTCGCCGTGAAGCTGGTCGTGTACAGCTGATAGGTGTGCGGGACCGGGGTACCGTTGAGGTCCAAGATTGCCCCGATGGGCGGCCCGCAATTAGTCGGGGGGTTCCCCGGCGGGCAGGGGTTGGCATTAGCTTGATGACCAAGCAGCAATGCCAGACCAGCCAGTAGGCCAATTCCCAATCTATTTACCATGTGTCTTGATCCTTCTGTCTGACGTTTGTGGAGTCGCTCACGCCAATGAAGGACATCGAGCAAATCCCGTACCATCCCAAAAAGCTGCACTAAATCAAATCGATCGATTTATATTGTCGGCCGAGTGTAAAATTTTCTGATAGATGGTCAGTTCGGGCCGTGTCGAACTGATAACCATCGTCATCGGCGCCATCATTTATATCTCTCATATTGCGAGAGAACCGGCCGAGCGGACTGGTCTGGTTCAGTGCTAGCTAGGTCAGCCTTGCGGTTCGTCGAAAGACTTTACAATCCCGAAGCGAGCATTGCAGGGGAGCAAGGGGTGACATGGGCGGCGGCTCGCGCGGCGCTCGTCTTGTCGCTCAATACTCGTGTCGGCTTGCGGGGCAGGGAATGAGATCGGGTTCAGGTTGCCGGCAATGCTTGTCCGTCCATCCCCGACTTGGACACCCCAAGATGCTGCAGGACCGTTGGTGCGATGTCGATCAGCGAGGAGCGGCCGCGGCGAGTGCCGGGGGCGAAGCTGCCGCCGGCGACGAAAAGGAACGGGCTCTGCTCGTTTCTGCCGAGGCCGCCATGCTGGCCGAAGCCGGTGGCGTCCTTGGGCTCGAGCGCGTCGCGCACGGCGTGGCTGTAGCCCGGCACACCGTGCGGATTGGTGCGGTCGTCTGGCTTGAGTGTCACCGCAATCTGCATCGGGGAAGCCGTCGGTAGACCGGCCGCGGCCAGGTCCGGGCCGACAAAGATGCGGCCGACCCAGTCCTTTGTTTCGAGAAAGCGGGCCACTTCGCCGACGAGAGCCCCGGCAGGATCGGCAAAATAGAGCAAGGCCGATGTGCCGTTAGGTGCGACGACGACCTCCGAAGATGTCGCGGCACCCTTCAGCCCGGCCTCGATCAATAGTCCATCGAGATCGATGGTCTCCGAGACCGTTTCCATTCCGTGATCCGAGCCGACCACGAAGAGAATGTCCTCGCCTGTCGGATCGAGCGATGCCACGGTCTCGGCAACGCGGTGGACATTCTCGTCGGCGCTCGTGATTGCGCGGCGATGCGCCGGCGAGCCGAGCGGGGTGTGGTGGCCCGTATAGTCCGGCTCCGAGAGCCATAAGAGCGCGATTGCAGGGGCGCGCCCGCGGAGCACTTCCTCGCAGAAGCGCTCGGTCGCGGTGCCGTCGCCTTCGGCGCCCTTCGAGATGGCGAGACCCTCCGCCGCTGGCAGCGGGCGGCGGCTCGGGCCGAAGCTGCCGGCCGGGTTGTAGACCCAGCCAAAGCCGTCGGGGTCGAGGAAATAGGCCGCGCCGGGCGAGACGTTCGAGATCGCGATCGCATTACCGCCGGCGCGGCTGACCCGCTCGGCGAGGGTCGGCCGGTGCAGGGTGTGGCCGGTCGCCCGATGCAGCCGGTCGCGAAAATCCGGCTTTCCGACCGACAGGCAGACGAGCCCCTCGCCCTCATCGATCGCCATCGTGTTGCCGAGCAGGCCGTGGCGCGCCGGGAGACACCCGGTGGCGATCGACGCGGCGCTCGTTCGCGTCGTCGACGGGAAGACGCTCCTGTGGTCGGCAAACCGCGCCGAGCGCTGCCCGAATTCGCTCAGGAACGGCGCATCGCGGGGCGAGATAAGGTCCGCCCTGAGGCTGTCGCAGATGACGATGACGGCGCGTTTCATTTCGATCTCCCGATCAGGCGGTAATCGTCGTTCCGGGAGGCCCGAAGGGGCAGGCCCGGAAACCAGGAACACCGTCCGCGCGCATCCGTTCTCGGTCCGTGTTCATAGGTTCCGGGCTCGTGGGCTGCGCCCACGCCCCGGAATGACAGCCTCGCCAGCGTCCGGGTCGCGGGCGAGAATGCGTTCGCGCAGGTCGGGCGGCAATGGCGTCTTTTCGCCGGTGGCGTTAATGACCAGGATCAGCACCGCGCGCCCGAGCGCGCAAAGCCCGTCGCGCCACACCGCGTATTCCATATCGAAGCTGGTATGCCCGAGGCGAACCGTGCGCGCGGTGACCAGTATCTCGTCGGCGTAAACCAGCGGGCGATGGTAGCGGATGCCGGTCTCGGCGATGACCGGGCCCGGCGTATCGAGCGACAGCGGCGCGAGGCCGACGGTTTCGAGGTAGCGGTTGCGCGCCTCCTCGAACCACTCGAAATAGGTGCGGTGATTGGCGTGTCCGAACGGGTCGCACTCGCTCCACCTCACCCGGTGCCGGATCGCAAACGACCATCCCGGCTCGACCCCGAACCCTGCCCAGTCCGATGTCATGACGCTCGTCGTGGGGCGCTGAGCCCGGCAAGAGGACGAACATCGTCGAGAGTTTCGAGCGCGAACACCGCATCCCACAGCGCGGTACCCTGCTCCGGCGGAAGATTGTGCACAGATTGCCAGCAATTCCTGAACTTGGCGCGGGCGGCTTCGGGCGACAATGGCCGCTCGGGGCTGCCGAGCACCGATGTTACCGCGGCGGCGACGGTGCGGCCTTCGGCGAGATCGATTTCGACACGCCGTGGCAGAAGCGCGTTGGGGTCCGGGTTGCCGTCCTCGATGACGGTCAGCCGGTGGGCCAACCTCAACGTGTCCGGATCGGCGAGCGCTGCCGCGGTGAAATCGCCGAGCCCGACATCGCCGCGGCGCAGGCAGACGGCGCCGACATATTGGAGGCACAGCCGGGCGTAGCCGGCGCTCATCCCCTCGACCGCCGGGCGGCCGACCAGCCGCGCCGTCAAAGGCGGCACGCGAAAACGGCAGGCGACGACGCGATCGGCGGTCACCCCGTCTTCTTTCGTCAGGCGCTGCAGCCCGTCGATGCCGCCATGCGTCGCCCGCCCGCTGGGAAACGGTTTGTGGCTGAGCTCGGTAATGCGCCAGCGCTCGCCGAGCTGGTCGAACGGCTCGGGATCGGCCTTGCCGTCGAACAAAACAAAATAGCCGAACTCGCCGGAAATCGGCGCATGCGGCCCCGGCATGCCGCGGCGGGCCAGCTCGACCGCGGTCACGGCGCTGCGTGCGGCAAAACCCATCTGCATCGCCAGTTGCGGCGTTCCTTCGCTGTGCGCCTGCATCGTGCCGGCGCACTGCCCGTAATAGATCCCGATCGCGTCGCGCAGGTGTTCGCTGTCGAGAGCCACCAGCATTGCGAGACCCACAGCGGTGCCCAATCCGCCGGTATTGGCCGGCCGAAAGAACCGCATCGGCGCGCGCGAGCACAAGCCCAATGTCGCCGCGACATCTACGGCGACGACTACGGCGCGGATCAGGCGGGCGCCGGAGACGCCGTCTTCGCGCTCCGCCCATCCGAGGAGCGCGGGCAATACCGGCGCCATCGGATGGACGACCGCCGCCTCGTGCACGCAGTCGAACTCCTGGCCATGGACCTGATAGGCGTTGAGCATCGCCGCGTGGGCGAGCGGCAGCTTTTCGCCGCCGCCCAACACCGTTGCTTCCTCCGTACCACCGATGCCGGCGAGCATGTCGAGGATCTCGCCGCGCCACGCCGTCAAGCAGCCGGCTATCGCAACGGCCAATGTGTCTGCGATGAAGGTCTTGGCCGCCGCACGGGCAGCCTCCGGCACACCATGCTCGGCCACCCTTTCTACATGCGCGACAATCTTGTCGACGACCGGGTCCTGCATGGTACTGCCCCTCACCCCAGCCCTCTCCCCGCAAGCGGGGCGAGGGAGCGTGGCATTAAATTCCCTCGCCCCGCCTGCGGGGAGAGGGTCAGGGTGAGGGGCAATTTCACCCCGCGGCGAGTTTGGCTAGCTCGGCGACATCGGGGAGCCGGTCGAGGCCGGCGATCGTTTCGCGCAATTCGCGGGTGCGGGGGGCGCCGAGCAGCGGCTCGACGAACGCATCGAACTTTGCGGCCAGTCGCCGGCCTTGATCGAAAATGTCGGCGGCGGGAATACCGGCATCATGACGCGCCGTGAGGCGCTTTCCGTCGGCGAGCTTGATATCGAGCTCGCTCAGGGTCTGTGACCAACTGTCCTGCCAGTCAATCTCGATCCGCTCGCGCAAGCCTACAAGGGCCGGATCGCATGCATTTTCGGCGCTGTAGGCGCCGAGGCTCGCCGTATCGACCCCGGCCAATGCCATCGCCACGGTCTGGCGCAGGCTGAATTTGCTCTGCAGCCCATCGACCGGAGCGGCGATGTTGCAGACCCGCTCGCAGCTCGCGTCGAGCCGCAAAGTGAGGCCGGCGACTGCCTCGGGGTTCAGCCGGTGCTCGTCGCGCAACCGGCGGGCGCATTCGATCGGCGCATGCGTCAGATAGCACGCGGCATGATATTTGAAGAGGTTGGCGAAGAGGTGCAACCCGGCTTCGGGCGTGGCTAAAGCGGCTTCGGGTGCGAAGTTCGGGCCGTGGGTTAGTGCGAAGCCCTGGACGCATTCGACAATGTCGGCGCGGCTAGAAAATCCGCGGGCCGCAAGGCGCGCCGCAAGGAGTCCGTTCTGCGCCGCCTTGCCCGCGTGGAACGGCTTGCACATTGTCCCGAACTGCGATTTGAGCCCGGCCGCCTGCGTCCCGGCGATTCCGAGCGCCATGGCGGTTGCTTCGGCTTCGAGGCCGAGGAGTTGGGCGCATGCCGCCGCGGCGCCAAAGGCGCCGACCGTGCCGGTCGAGTGAAAACCGAGATTGTAATGTCCCGGCTGCAGCGCCGCGCCGATCCGGCAGGCGGTCTCATACCCCGCGACGAAGGCGGTGATCACCTCGCGCCCTGAGCTGCGCTTCAATTCGGCCAAGGCGAGCAGGCCGGGCAGGATCGCCACCGAAGGATGGCCGGGCATCGCCATATTGACGTCGTCGTAATCGAGCGCGTGTCCCGCGGCGCCATTGACGAGCGCCGCCGACAGCGCCGGCAAACGGGTCTGATGGCCGATGACGCTGGCCTGTGGCGCGCCGCCGGCCTCCATCAGCTCGTCGAGCAGGAGCCGCACCAGTTCGTCGCCGGCCCCGGCGACCGCCACACCGAAATAGTCGAGAATGCATTGCCGGGCGAGCTCATTTGCCCGCGGAGGCAAATCCTCGTATTCGAGGCTCGCGGATTTACGCGCCAGAACTTGGGTGAGGTTTGTTACGTCCATTTTTCTCCTCCGATACCCTCGCTGCGCCTCACCGGCCCTTGAAGCGCGGCTTGCGTTTCTCGTTGAAGGCCAGCACGCCCTCTCGCCGGTCGTCGGTCGGGACCATCCGGTTGTAGGCTTCGATCTCCAGCGTCATGCCGCTCGCGAGATCCATCTGCATGCCGAAATGGATCGCGTGCTTAGCCTGCCGCACCGAAATCGGCGCGTTGTCGGCGATGCGGCGCCCGGTCTCGATCGCCTCCTCGACCACCCGGCCCGGCGCGCAGAGGCGGTTGACCATGCCCCATTCGTGAGCCTCGGCGGCGGTGAACGGGCGTCCAGTCAGGATGATCTCCTTGGCTCGACGCTCACCGACGGCACGCGGCAGGTTTTGCGTCCCGCCGGCGCCGGGCATGATGCCGAGCGTCACCTCGGTCAGTGCGAAGCGGGCGGTCTCGGCGGCATAAATGAAATCGCAGCACAGCGCCAATTCGCAGCCGCCGGCATAGGCGGCGCCGTTGACCGCACCGATGACCGGGACCGGGCAACCGATAAACGCCCGGATCATCCGCTCGAACAACAAATGCTGGTCCTGCCAGGCCTCGTCGGTCATGCCGTTACGCTCCTTGAGGTCGCCGCCGGCGCAAAACGCCCGCTCCCCCGCGCCGGTCACGACGATGCAGCGTTGATTTCCGGGCGCCGCATTGATCGCGTCGAAAAACGCGAGAAGGTCGCGCCCCATTTGCGTGTTCAACGCATTGGCCACCTCGGGGCGATTGAGGGTCAGCAGCAGCAACCCCTCGCCGCGGTCGTCGACCCGCACCGTCTGGTAGTCGCGATCCATTCCAATGCCTCCGCCTTGAGGTGCTCCCGCGGGACTATAGTCTTGCACGACGGCCTTGCCGAGATCAGCTTCCTTTTCGATGAGCGACCAATCCGCAATCGGCCCGCTTTCCGGCCGCCGCATTGTCCTGCCGGAGACCCGCGAGCTCGATCGGCTCGCCCGCATGTTCGAGGAGCAGGGCGCCGAAACAGTGCGCTGCCCGCTGGTGGCTATACGAGACACTCCGGATCCCGCGCTGGTACGGGACTGGCTGATGCGCCTGCCGTTCGACGATCTGGTGCTTTTCACCGGCGAGGGGCTGCGCCGGTTGCACGGCTTTGCACAACGGTTCGAACTTGAACCGGTCTTCCTCGACGGGTTGCGAAAGGCGCGCAAGATCACGCGCGGGCCGAAGCCCGAGCGGGCGTTGCGCGAACTCGGGCTCAAGTCCGACCTGCGCGCCGAGGAGCCGACGACCGACGGCCTGATCGCGACTTTATCGAGCCTCGATCTCAGGGGCCGGCGGGTCGGCGTGCAGCTGTATCCGGGCAACCCCAACACTAGGTTCACCGACTTCCTGCGGCAGGCGGGGGCGGAGCCCGACCCCGTCCTGCCCTACGTCTACGCCGCCGCGGCCGATGAGGAGAAGGTCATCGAGCTGATCGATCGGATGGAGGATGGCGCCGTCGATGCCATTGCCTTCACCAGTTCGCCGCAGGTGCAACGGCTCTTTGAGGTCGCCGCAGCAACCCGGCGTGAAGAGGCGTTGGCAGCCGCACTCCGAGGGATCCAAATCGGCGCTGTCGGTCCGATCGTCGCCGAGGAGTTGCGGCGGCGGGGGATCGAGGTGACGGTCACACCCGATCACGGCTATTTCATGAAACCGCTGGTTTCCGCATTTCTCGCCGCATTCTCGCGGTAGCTCTACAATTCGTCGCCCAGCCGCATTACCTGCCGGAGGGAGAGCGCCGATCGGCCACGCATGACGGCTGCCGCTTGACACCAACCGGGCGCGGTCGAGACTGCCATAGCCCTACCTTCAACCGGACGAGCTTGTTGCAGGATCTTGCATTCAATTCAGTCGCCTTTGATGAGGGCGATATCCGGCGTTGCCTTCCCGGGAGCTTCGAGAAGGGACGTTCCTACTATCGCGAAGGTGCGGTTCGCGACTTGCGGGCGGATAAAGGCGGACAACGCCTGATTGCCTCGGTCAGAGGAACGCGGCCGCGCCCGTATCACGTCTTTGTCGAGATCGATGATGCCGATCCGGTTGTGATCTCCGGTCGATGCAGTTGTCCGGTCGGGTGGAATTGCAAGCACGCAGCGGCCGTGCTGCTCGAGGCGTTGCGCAATCCTCCGTCGGTCGAGCGGGCCGATGAGAACTTACTGGACGGCGCGGTCGGGGGCTGGCTGCATCAGCTGCGGCAGGCGGTGCAACCGCCGGCATCGCCGGAGACAATCGCCTACCGCCTCGACTTGCCCACGGCGCCTGGCTTCCCCTTTGTCATCGATTTGCGGGTCGTGCGCATCCTGAAATCGGGCGGGTGGGGCGCCGATCGCGCTTTGCCTTCCCAGCAACTGCAAAACCCAACCGCCAACTACGTGACCCCGACCGACCGCGGCGTCATCAGGTTGCTGCACGGCGGCCCCTGGAACTCGCAACTCCAGCTTTCCGAAGACCCCGAGATCGCCGATCTGGCAATGCGCCGGATGCTCGCGACCGGCCGCTGCCGTTGGCAGAATGTAGCCTCGCCGCCATTGGCGTTGGGGCCGGGCCGCCCGGGGCGGTTCTCCTGGCAAGTCGGCGGCGACGGCCGGCAGACGGTCGGGGTCGCCCTCGAGGATCCCTCGGCGGTTGTGCTGCCCTCGGCCTCGCCCTGGTATGTGCTTCCGGCCGAGCATTTGGCGGGCCCGGTCGAGCTCGATTTGGCGCGACCGCTTGTCAGGATCGCATTGTCGGCGCCGCCGGTGACCAAGGCGCAGGCCGAGGCGGTCGGCGCCGCCCTCGAACGCGAGCTACCGGGTCTCGCATTGCCGCGGCCGCGCTCCGACATCGTCGAGGAGACCCGCAAAGATCCGCCCGTTCCGGTCCTAAGTCTCGCTCAGCGCCGGCGCGGCTGGAACTATTGGGGCGTGCGGACGAGGGATTGGGACGACAACGTCGATCTGGCCTTCCTCGGCTTTTCTTACGGTGGCATTGCGATCCATCCGGAAGATCGGCGGAAGGAAGTGCGGGCTTTCGAAGAGGGGCGGATCGTCGTTCGCCGCCGCAACCGCGGCGCCGAGCGCGCGGCGCTCAAGCGGTTGCAGGAACTCGGGCTGCGGGCCGTCGAAACTTTCGAGGCGCAGGACCGCGACGAGGATCGAATCGCCTTCGGCTTCACCGAGGGGCAACAGGACTGGCCGCATTTCGTCTACGACGCCGTGCCGCAACTCGAACGCGAAGGCTGGCGGATCGAATTCGAAGACGGTTTTCGCCATCGCGTCGTCGATGGTGCAGGCGATTGGACCGCCGAACTGGGCGAAGGCAGCGGGTGGTGGTTCTCGCTCGATCTCGGAATTATGGTCGCGGGCGAGCGCGTGGCCCTGCTGCCGGTGCTGAGTTCCTTGCTCGCCCGGCTGCGTGTTCTCGACGTGCCGAGCGAACTCGACGCGCTCGCCCGTAACGGCACGGTATTCGGCAGGCTCGAAGACGGCCGGCACGTAGCGCTCCCGCTCGAGCGCACCAAGGCAATCATGGCCACCCTGGTCGAGCTGTACGACCCAAAGAACCTGTCCGCCGAGGGCAAGCTCGGAATTTCGGCCGGTGAAATGACGGGCCTCGCCGCTCTCGAAGCAGCCACCCGGCTGCGCTGGCTCGGCGGCGAGCGATTGCGGGAATTGGCGGAGCGGCTGTCGAGCTTTTCAGGGATCGCCCAGGTCGAGCCGCCCGCCGGGCTGCTGACCGAGCTGCGTCCCTACCAGCGCGACGGTCTCGACTGGCTGCAATTTCTGCGCGGATACGAGCTCGGCGGCATCCTCGCCGACGACATGGGGCTGGGCAAGACGGTGCAGGCCCTCGCTCATATTCTGGTCGAAAAGCGCGAAGGTCGCCTCGATCGGCCCTGCCTCGTCGTCTGCCCGACCAGCGTCGTGCCGAACTGGCTGGCCGAGGCGGCGCGGCTGGCGCCCGAGTTGCGGGTCCTGTCACTGCACGGGCCCGATCGCGCCGACCGCTTTGCCGAAATCGATAATGCCGATCTGGTGGTGACGACTTACGCGCTGCTGTCGCGCGATACCGACCGTCTGCTGCCGGTCCAGTGGCACATGGCGGTGCTGGACGAAGCGCAGGCGATCAAGAATGCCGCCGCGAAGACGACGCAGCTGGTCTGCCGCCTCGACGCACGCCATCGGCTGTGTCTCACCGGCACGCCGATGGAAAACCATCTCGGCGAGCTGTGGTCGCAATTTGCGTTCTTGATGCCGGGCCTGCTCGGCGACGCCAAACGGTTTGCCCGAGTGTTCCGCACCCCGATCGAGAAAAAGCAGGACGCCGAGCGGCGCACGGTGCTGTCGGGCCGGCTGAAACCGTTTCTGTTGCGGCGGACCAAGAGCCTGGTGGCGGCCGACCTGCCGCCGAAAACCGAGATCCTGCGCCCGCTCGAACTCGCGGGGCCGCAGCGCGATCTCTATGAGACCGTGCGGGTCGCGATGCACGAGAAGGTCCGCCGCGAGGTCGCCGAGAAGGGACTCGCCCGCAGCCACATCATCGTCCTCGATGCGCTCCTAAAATTGCGCCAGGTGTGCTGCGACCCGCGCCTCGTCAAGCTCAGCGCGGCGCGTCAAGTGAGTGCCAGCGCCAAGCTCGAGCACCTGATGGAGATGCTCCCGCCCTTGATCGAGGAAGGCCGGCAGATCCTGTTGTTTTCCCAATTCACCAGCATGCTCGACCTGATCAAGCCGGCCCTGGCCGAAGCCGGCATCGATTTTGTCGAATTGCGCGGCGACACGATGGATCGTGCAGGCCCGGTCGCGCAGTTTCAGAAGGGCAAGGTGCCGCTCTTCCTGATCAGCCTCAAGGCCGGCGGCACCGGCCTCAATCTGACCGCGGCCGACACGGTGATCCATTACGATCCCTGGTGGAACCCGGCAGTCGAGGACCAGGCGACCGACCGCGCCCATCGCATCGGCCAGGACAAGCCCGTCTTCGTCTATAAGCTCGTCGCGCAAGGCACCGTCGAAGAGCGCATGCTCGAACTACAGCAGCGCAAGAAAGCGCTCGCCGCGGGAATCTACGACGCCGCGGGCGGTACCGGCGCCGGCCTCGAAGCCAACGACATCGAGCGCTTGTTCGAGCCGCTCGCGTAGAATCGGCGCTGAGGCTGATTATCAGACCGTCTGCAAGCCGAGAAAGCGCTTCATCGGAGTGAAATCCCGATCGCCATGCAGCAGCGAATGGCCCCGTGCAATGCAAAGGTGCCTATGATTAGATCGATCGTTCGGCGAACCGTATACCCTCGAGTGCGCAGGAACCGGTAATTTGACGCGGCCTTCACGGCCAGCTCGGGATCAACCAGAGACACGATCTCAAATTCACGCAACGCCTCTTCCACAAACTTCGCCTCTGTGTCGTTGCGCAGGCCTTGCAACACCTCGCAGAGGATAAGATCCCCAACCAGCAGGTCTTCCCTCGAAATCAGCGAGCGCAAATGGCCTACCGGCCATGTCACCGTGTCTCGCAGGTGATCGATCCACACGGAGCTGTCCACAAGTATCACGGAGGAAAGCGGCCTTCCCGGCTCTCGTCCAAATTACCCTCCCAATGAACCTTGCCGGCAAGATCCAATATCTTTTTCTGCTTATTGAGGCGGATCAATGCCTTTAACCCTGCCTCTACGGCGGCGCGCTTGGTTTTAAGCCCGGTGAGGCGGAGGGCTTCCATCATGAGCTCGTCGTCGATCTCGATATTGGTTCGCATCGCATCCTCGCGGGTGTACGAACTTTTCAGATTATACACATTGCTGTTATAACCGGGACGCTCTGACCAGGTTCGACAATTTCCGGCTTCTTGCTTTCACGGGAGCCTGTCCTGGTTTATGACCTCGCGCAAGGCGGTCCAGCGCGCGAGCTTGGCGGGAAAGTCGATCGTGGCATGCGCCGGGCTCGTCGAGGGCAATGCGAGGTATGTGAGAGCCCGGCGGCGCGGGAAATGGCGGTCGTATAAGCGCCGCGCCGTCGTGCCGTTGAAGGCGACGGCGCGGATCAGCGGATGTTGGTCGAGCAGCCGATCGATCGCGTTAGGCCGTTCCCGCCGAATTGTCGTGTCGGCGCTCCTCTCGCGCTCGCCGATCTCGCAGACATCCCACACGGCAATCCGATGCGTCGTCAGAAAAGCCAGCCGTTCCGGATAATTCATAGCCGGCGGCTCACCGAATAAAGCGAAAATGATCGGCCAGAACAGGTTGCGCGGATGGGCGTAATACTCGCCTCGCCGCAATGATTCCTCACCCGGAAGCGTGCCGAGAACCAGCACGCGCGCCTGCGCGTCGACGACAGGCGGAAAGCTGCGTTTGGCGGGTGCGGCCGCTGTGCTTTCGTCGGGGCCGCCTCTCACTCTAAGTATCGGCCGAGGCGCACCGCCGTCTGGCCCTTGGCGAGGCGGCGGGACGGCATAATCAGCACGCAATCGTCGTAGGGCGTGCGCACTTCGCGCCCGTTGTCGCGGCCGATCAGGGTGCCCTTGGGCGACAGCACCTCGAGCCCGCGAAAATCCTGAACGAACTCGAATTTGTCGCCGGTAATCGTGACGGCTTCGGTGACTTGGATGACCCGCTGCCGCGGCTGCGCGTCGAAATCCGGGCCGGCGAGCCCCTCGGCGGCGTCGCGCGTCAGGGTGCCGAGGGCCATCAGAAAGCGCAGCATGACGTCGGTCGCGACCTCCGCGGCCCGGCGCTCCCAATGCTGCCCCGCTTCGATCAGCAGCGCGGTCTTGGCCGAGTTCGCGTCACCGAACCCGCCATAGTCGCGCATCCTGGGGCCGGCGGCGTGGCCGGCATCGCACATGATGAGCTCCGGAATCCCGACTTGCCGCGCCAATGCCACCGATTTGTCCCGCATTCCCGCCAGCATCAGCGGTGCCGTCGCGTACTGCATCGAGTGTATGTCGAGCAGAAAATCGGCGGCATCGACGATCGGACGCAAGGCCCGCGCGCGGGTCAGCTCCACCGACTGGCGCGGACCGTCGAGCGTCGCGGGGGACCACAGTCGATTGAAGTCTTCGTCGACATAGCGCGACGCGGTCGGCACCCGCAAATCAAAGCTGCGATAGCCGGCGAGGTTGTCAAAGGCCAAGGTCAACTTGCCCTGTCTCGGCCGCAGTCCGGCGCGGAACAAGCGATCGAGCGCAATTGCCCCGCAAATCTCGTTGCCGTGGGTCAAGGCGGTGACCAGAACATGCGGTCCGGCAACCCCGCTATCGAACGTCGTGACGTAATCGATCCCGGTGTTGCCGACTCGGTAGGGTTCGATGTCGGGTGGGGTCAACTCGACTGCATAGGTAGGTTCGGGCAAACGGCGCTCCCGGTTTCGCGAATTATCGGCGTCATCTTGCATGCGATCGCCGCTGTCGTCACGCCCGCAACAGGCCGCAGGAGGCTGAATCCAACTCCATCCCGGAGGGGAAGTCAACTCGTTAGATTCCGCGCGGTGACCTTCGTTGCTTGCTCGCAGATAGGAGCATGGGTAGATTTGTGCGATGAGTACAAGGCTCGGAATTCGCCGGATGCGCATCAGGCGTGGAGTCGATTTGGCGGCGCTCGAGCGCAAAGGCCTGGCGCATCACCGCAACCAACGAGCTTGACAGCATGAGCTTCGAGATTCCCGGAGTGTTGTGGCGCCGCGACCCGCGAGCGGCTGAAGTGCCGTTGGTCTTCGACTCGCCGCACAGCGGGTCCGAATATCCCGAGGATTTTCGCTTTTGCTGCCCACTCGACGTCTTGCGGACGGCCGAGGACGCCTATGTCGACGAGCTTTACGCGGCCGCACCGGAATTCGGCGCAACGCTAATCGGCGCGGTATTTCCGCGCAGCTATCTCGACCCCAACCGGGCCGCGGACGACCTCGACAACATGCACATTGACGGCACGTGGCCGATGCCTCTCTCACCCTCCCACAGGACCCGGGCCGGTCTGGGGCTGGTGCGCCGCGTCGCCAGGCCGGGCATTCCGATTTACGATCGTAAGCTGACCGCCGCCGAGATCATGGCGCGGGTCGAGCGCTGCCACGCCCCGTACCATCGCGTGCTCGAAGAGGCTTGCGACCGGGTGCACCGCAAGTTCGGTACGGCTTGGCATGTGAATTGCCATTCGATGCCGTCGCAGCGCAGCGGCAAGAAGGGCGGGCGATGTGCGGATTTTGTATTGGGCGATCGCGACGGCACAACCTGCGCTCCGGAATTCACTGATTTTGTCGCCGGGGTGTTACGTGGGCGCGGCTACACGGTGCGGATCAACGAGATCTACAAAGGGGTCGAGATCGTCAAGCGGCAAGGTCGTCCTGCGGCCAACCGGCACAGCCTCCAGATCGAGGTCGACCGCGCGCTCTATATGGACCAGAAAACGCTAGAAAAGACCCGCGGCTTCGGCCGATTGCAGGCTGACATCACCTCTATGATCGAGGCACTGAAAGGTTTTGCTAGGGCCCGGGTTGAGGAACGCGCCTGCGCGGCGGATGATTGACATGCCGGTTGCGTTCGGCCGGTTGCACCCGCTCTTCAGGTTCACGAATTGAGCGGAACCAGTGGAGGCTTGATGGCAAAAATTCCGGAGATCCTGAAGCCTCATATCGACACCGCCTTTCCGGCCAATGTGTGCCTCGTCGGCAGCGTGTTGCCCAACGGGTTCGCGCAGATCAGCCCGCGCGGGAGCACGATGGTGTTCGACGATACGCACATCGCGCTGTGGGAGCGCGGCAAAGGCTCGACAAACGAGAACCTCGCCGACGGCACTGCATTAACCGTGTACTTCCGCAAGCCGCAGCTGCGCGAAGAGGGCGTGCTTCCCAAAGGCGGGATTGCGCGTTTCTACGGGCGTGCGCGGATTTACCGCTCGGGCCCGATCTACGAGGAGGTGTGGCGCCGTCTCGTCCAGCCGGAGAAGGACCGTGATCCGCAAAAGAGCGGGTATGCCGTCCTGATCGAAGTGGACAAGGCAGAGGATCTCGACGGACAGCCGCTGAACCTCTCCTGACGCCGGACAACGCAGCGATCGGGCGGGGTCGCCCCGCCCCTCCGATGACCAACGCCCTTTCGCTCTATCTCGACGCGCTGCGCTTCGGCGCGGCATTTGTTGTGTTCGTGTCGCATTACTCCACAGGACGGATCAGCGGGGGTTTGTTCTGGCAGTTTGATGGCGGGCGAACCGCCGTTCTCGTGTTCTTTGTGCTGTCGGGTTTTGTCATCGCCTGGGTGAGCGATACGCGGGAACGTACTCTCGAGGAGTACGGTCTGAGCCGTGTTGCCCGGCTCTATTCGGTGATCATCCCCGCTTTCGTCCTGACCGCGGTGCTCGACAGCATCGGCAAAGCAATCGACCCGAGACTGTACAGCCCGGAATGGGGCCACAGCATGGCCCATCCGATGATCGATTATGCGCTCTCGGCGGTGTTTCTCGGCGAGAGCTGGACGGCACGAGTTCTCCCCGGCTTCAACGTCCCTTATTGGTCGCTCAATTACGAGGCTTGGTATTATGTCCTATTCGCAGCCGCCATTTTTCTTCGGGGAGGACCACGAATAGCCGCCGTCATCGTGGCTGCGCTGCTGGCCGGACCGAGGATTCTGTTCCTCCTTCCGGTGTGGCTGATGGAGGTTGCGGCGTGGCGATGGCGAGCCGAGCTTCCGCATCAGCTGGGGGGATCGCTGCTGGTCGTATGCCTGGCCGGTTTTATCGCGCTCGAAGCCTTCGGCGGCGAGCGGCTGTTTTTGCACCCGACAAGCGGGTGGCTGCCGCCCAACTTTTCGGCCTATGATTTCGTCCTTGGTGCCCTCGTCGCGCTTTTTATCATTGGTCTTGCCAATGTGCAGCTCCCGATGCCGAGAGCTCGATTCGAACGGCTGGTTCGCGGGCTCGCCGGGACATCCTTTGGGCTCTATTTGCTGCATTACCCGCTGCTGAATTTCTTCGGGACAGTGGTGCCGGGGCCGCCCGACGCAGCTCTGCACCGGGTCCTTGTTTTCGGTCTCGCTCTCGGCGGAGCGCTCGGGTTGGCAAGCCTCATCGAGCCCCGCAAAAGGGCGCTGAAAGCCCAACTGCGTACCGCCCTCCACCTCCTGCTCGGGAAACCCCCGCCACCGGCTGTCGCTCGGCAGCGGCTCTCCTGATCGGCCACTGGAGCACATCTCATCATGACCGAACCCGAGTGGTATCGCGCCAATCGTGCCAATTGGGACGAGCGTGTCAGCGTTCATGTCGGTCCGGGCGGCTACGATCTTTCCGACCTGCGGGCCGGTCGCGGGAAGTTGAATGCCATCGAGGAGGCAGAGCTGCCTCCGGTCGAAGGCAAGCGCCTCGCCCACCTGCAATGCCATTTCGGGGCGGACAGCTTAACACTGGCGCAGCGCGGCGCGGAAGTAGTCGGCCTCGATTTCTCGGCCGCAGCCATCGAGGTGGCACGCCAGCTGGCTGGCGAGCTCGGTCTCACCCACCGCGCGCGCTTTGTTCATGCGGACCTCTATGATGCGTTGGAGGTGATCCCGCCGCCCCATCGGTTCGACATGGTGTTCGTCACCTGGGGGGCCATCTGCTGGCTGCCCGACATCTCTCGATGGGCGCGGATCGTCGCGGCGCTGCTGCGTCCGGGTGGATCGCTCTACCTCGCCGAAGGCCACCCCACGGCATACGTCTTTGATGACGCCACCCGGTCTCCGGACGGCATGCCGGGCTTGTCCGCCCCGTACTTCTCACATGAGCCGGTGGTCGACACGGAAGGCTACGATTACGTGGATTCCAATGCTCGGCTCGCCAATGCGACCATCTACAACTGGATCCACCCTTTGGGCGACGTCGTCACCGGCCTGATCGCCTCGGGCATGACGCTGGACTGGTTGCACGAGCACAATGCGGTGCCCTGGCATATGTTCAAGGTTCTCGTGAAAGACACCTCCGGCCTCTATCATTGGCCGGACAGGCCATGGTTGCCGCTGGCCTTCTCGCTTTCCGCAATCCGCGGTTAGCGATGGTTCAGGAAGCGAATTGTTCCTTGATCACCCGCTCTTCGAGGTTGAACTCGCGGTCGTAGAGCAGCGTCGTTTTGGTGTGCCGGTTCTCGTGGATCTCGACGGCGACGACGTCGCGTGCCTCGGTGAAGTCGGCGACGGCGCTGACCGGCCGCTTGTCGGTTTCGAGCGCGTCGATGCGGACTTTCGCGTGGTGACGCAACAGCGCGCCGCGCCAGCGCCGCGGGCGGAACGCCGTGATCGGGGTCAAGGCCAAAATGCCGGCGCCGAGCGGGATGATCGGCCCATGCGCCGACAGATTATAGGCGGTGCTGCCGACCGGCGTCGCTACCAGAATGCCGTCTGCCATCAGCTCTTCGATACGCACGATGCCGTCGACAGTGACGCGAAGTTTCGCCGCCTGCCGGCTCTCGCGCAGCAAGGAGACTTCGTTGAAGGCGATCGCCTGGCATATCTCGCCGCGCTCGCAGGTCGCGATCATTTCGAGCGGATGCAGCACGACCGGCTGAGCCGCGGCGAGCCGCTCGGTCAGCCCGTCGGGCCGGTAGGCGTTCATCAGAAACCCGACGCTGCCGAGATGCATGCCGTAAATCGGAAGGCCGGTGGACAAGAAACGGTGGAGCGTCTCCAGCATGAAGCCATCGCCGCCGAGCGACACGATGATATCGGCACGCTCCGGTGGAACGCAGGAATAACGGCTGCACAGCTCTCTGAGCGCGCGCTGCGCGGGATCGGTATCCGCTGCGACGGCGGCGATCCGATATGGCGGCGTGGTCACCCGCCGGTCACGCTCATATGGCGTGCGATGGCCGGCCGGTTGTGGCGGCGGTCGATGATGAAGTCGTGGCCCTTCGGCTTGCGGTCGATCGCCTCGCGGATCGCAGCTTCGAGCACCTCGTCGCCTTCGGATTGGCGCAGCGGCGTGCGCAGATCCGCTGCATCCTCCTGGCCGAGACACATGAAGAGGGTACCGGTGCAAGTCAAACGGACGCGGTTGCAGCTCTCGCAGAAATTGTGGGTCAACGGGGTAATAAAGCCGAGCCGCCGGCCGGTTTCCCTCACCGTGACGTAGCGCGCGGGGCCGCCGGTACGGTAATCCGTCTCATCGAGTGTCCATCGCCGCTGCAATCGCGCGCGAACCATGGAGAGCGGCAGGTACTGGTCGAGCCGGTTTTCCCCGCCGATATCGCCCATCGGCATGACTTCGATGAATACGAGATCGAAGCCTTGCGCGCCGGTCCATGCCACGAGTTCGTCGAGCTCGTCCTCATTGACCCCGCGCAATGCCACGGCATTGATCTTGACCGCGAGCCCGGCAGCCTTCGCCGCCGCGAGCCCTTCGAGAACCACCTCCAGCCGGCCGCGGCGCGTGATCTCGGTGAACTTCGCCGGGTCGAGCGTGTCGACCGAAACGTTGACCCGGCGCACACCGCAATCGCGCAATTCGCCCGCGTAACGGGCGAGCTGGCTGCCATTGGTCGTCAGGGTCAGCTCGTCGAGCGCGCCCGTGCGGATCTGTCGGCCGAGCGAGCGGAACAGGCTCATGATGTTGCGGCGGACGAGCGGCTCACCGCCGGTCAGACGGAGCTTTTTGACGCCGAGCCGGATGAAGGCGCTGCACACCCGGTCGAGCTCTTCGAGGGTCAGGAGCTCGGATTTCGGCAGAAATGTCATCTCTTCCGCCATGCAATAAACGCAGCGGAAGTCGCAGCGGTCGGTCACCGATACGCGCAGATAAGTTATCGTTCGTCCAAACGGGTCGATCATGCCTGGCTCGCTCGCGGCGCGGCTTGTCTCGTTAAGATAGGGGCGCCGCCCACGAATGTCGCCCCCGATATCGTCGTGGTTATTCCCGAGCTAACCCCGCCGCTCCTCCGGGAACCAATTCCCCAAAACCTGCTCCTCGGTGAACGATGCCTTTCGGAGTGTGGGCAATTCAAGTCGGCTAAGCTCGTCGTGCTCTTCCAGATCTCTGATTGCGAGCTGAACAGCCCGGTCGGTCTCGCCTCTAATGTGACGCGGAAGTTCGCGCCTCAAACTCGGGCTGTCATCCAGTATAAGGTCGATCTCCACCCTCGCCTGGCGGATTGTACGGCGCCAACCGGCGCGCGGCTCGACGGCCGGCGAATGCGCTAGCTTTACTAAGTGCTGAATGATCCGCACTAACTGGCTCCGCAACCCCAGTCTGAGCGACCTGCCCAAGCTTTCGATCTCCTCGGCCAAGTTCTCCCAGTCGAGAGGCTGGTTCGAACCTCCCCGAGCGGCGGCGCGTAGCGCTGTCGCCTGTTGCTCGGACCAAGCAACCGTATCAGTTTCATACAGGGTTTTCAGATCTGTCATGACCACCTCAATATGGCATTGGCCGCCTTGCGGCGGAAGCTTTCCCGCCCCATCATCGGGCATATGGAAGAATTTGCTGTCCGGCCCCGGCCCGACGACCCGCGGCTGACGCGGACCGTCACCGGCATCGATCACGAAGGACAGCGGGTTGATACCGCCGTCGTCATGGAGCGGCCGCTGACCCTGTTCCTGAACGGGCGCGAGATCGTCACGGTGATGACGATCGGCGATCATCCGGATTATCTCGCCATCGGCTATCTCTTAAACCAGAACATGCTGCGCGCCGATGACCGGATCACCGGCATCGATTACGACGAGGAGCTCGAGACGGTCGTGGTCCGCACCGACCGCGAGACCGATTTCGAGGACAAGCTGAAAAAAAAGACGCTGACCTCGGGCTGCGCGCAGGGCACCGTGTTCGGCGATCTGATGGAGAAATTCGAGGAGGTCCGGCTTGACCCGGATGCGGTGCTTCGGACCTCGTGGCTTTACGCGCTGACCCGCAAGATCAACACCGTGCCGAGCCTCTATCTGGCCGCCGGGGCGATCCATGGCTGCGTGCTGTGCGAGGAGGACCGGCCGCTGATCTATATGGAGGATGTCGGCCGGCACAACGCGATCGACAAGATCGCCGGCTACATGCACCGGCATCACATCTCCCCAACGGGCAAGATCTTCTACACCACGGGACGGCTGACCTCCGAGATGGTGATAAAGACGGTGCAGATGCGCATCCCGATCCTGATCTCCCGTTCCGGCTTCACCGCCTGGGGTGTCGATCTTGCGCGGCAGGCCGGGCTGACCCTGATCGGCCGAGCCAAAGGGAAACGGTTCGTCGCGCTCGCCGGGAGCGAGCGCATCGTCTTCGACGGCGATCTGCGTTCCGTTGATGACGAGCATCCCCGCCTCGCGCGCAAGGCAAGCGTCGAGGAGGACGCGGCGTGAAAATTGTCGGCCTGCTGCTCGCCGGCGGGCAGTCCCGCCGCATGGGCGGCGGCGACAAGGCGTTGCGCGTTATCGGCGGAATACCGCTGGTCGAACGGGTGATCGAGCGGATGCGGCCGCAGGTCGAAACACTCGTGCTCAACGCCAATGGCGACCCCGACCGGTTCGCAAGCTTCGGCCTCTCGATAGTGCCCGACAGCGTTCCCGATCATGCCGGCCCGTTGGCCGGGGTGCTCGCAGGGCTCGACTGGACGGCCGAGCACCGCCCGGATTGTACTCATATCGTCAGCGTCGCAACCGATGCGCCGTTCCTGCCGAGAGATCTCGTGTCACGGCTCGTGGGCGGTTTGGAAAAATCCGGTGCGGACCTCGCTTGCGCAGCGTCCGCCGGTCAGCCGCATCCGGTGATCGGCCTCTGGCCGGTGCGGCTGCGCGAAGACTTGCGCCACGCTGTCGTGGACGAAACGGTCCGCAAGGTCGATGTGTGGACGGCGCGCCACCGCCTCGCGACCGTGACCTTCCCCAGCGAGCCGATAGACCCGTTCTTTAATGCCAACCGGCCGGAAGACCTCGCGACCGCCGAGGCGCTCCTCGCTGCCGAAAGCGACCGGGCCCCCGCGACCTAAATGCCGTCGCAATCGGGTTGAGGAAGACGAGGTGATTTTTCGTCGGGCAGTTGGGGAAACGTGGGTCCAATTCTGGACGGCAGACTGACGCTTGCGGTGATACCAGCACGGCTTTGCAGCCTGTGCGGATGATCGCAGATGGCCCGGTACGGTTTAGACCCTTTCAGACCGCAAACGGCTGTCGTCGACGCTATCGAGCCCTCATCTTTTTCACCCGATAATCGGTATGCCGCTTCGACCGGCCCGATCGATTTGCGGGTCGTGGAACTGCTGTCGGCGCGCCTTTGTCATGAGTTAAGCGGGCCCATCGCCGCGATCAATAATGGGGTCGAATTGCTCTCCGAGGAGGATCCTGGTCTGGGGTCGTCGCCCAACCCGGCTTTCCTGCACGATGCCGTCGCGCTGGTCGGCGAGAGTGCGCGCCGCGCCCGCTTCCGGCTGCAATTCTACCGGTTTGCTTACGGGTTCAGCTCGGGCTCCGCGATCGCAGGCCCACCGCCGCACGAGATCGCTACGGGCTTTTTGGCAGCGACCAACATCATAGGCGATTATGCCGAGGCCATCCGGGTGCTGTCACCCGACTGGCAGAAGCTGGCCTGCAATCTGCTCTCGGTCGGGGCCGATGCGTTGCCGCGCGGCGGTCGCCTGATTCTGACCGACCGCCCGCTCAGCCTCGAAGCGGTCGGGGAACCCGCCGCGCTGTCTGCTGCAGCGCGCGAGGCGCTGATGCTCATAACACCCATCGCCGATCTCACCGCTCGGACGGTGCAGCCCTACTTCACTGGGCTGCTCGCCAAAGCGCTCGAGCGCTCTTTGACCGCGACCGCGGAACCCGGACGGGTCCGGCTCGGGGTAATCGTTCCCGGTAAGGACCCGGGTTAGCTCATCCGGGCCGTTAGGCTGCTGCCGTGTTGCGGCGCGCGGCCGAAATGTCGGCGCTGGCACTGGCTGTCGGAGTGCCGGGCAGCGGCATTGGATCCCTCAGAACATAGCCGCGGCCCCATACCGTCTCGATGTAATGGCTGCCGCCGGTGGCCTGGGCGAGCTTTTTACGCAGCTTGCAGACAAAGACGTCGATGATCTTCAACTCCGGCTCGTCCATGCCGCCGTACAAGTGATTGAGAAACATCTCCTTCGTCAAGGTCGTGCCCTTGCGCAGGCTGAGCAGCTCGAGGATTCCGTATTCTTTACCGGTGAGGTGCACGGGCTGATCGTCCACCGAGACGACACGGGTGTCGAGATTGACGACCAGCTTTCCGGTCCGGATTGTCGATTCAGAGTGGCCCTTCGATCGGCGCACGATCGCCTGTATGCGCGCGATCAGCTCCCGCCGATCAAAGGGCTTCGTCAGGAAGTCGTCGGCGCCGAACCCCAGCCCCTTGATCTTGTGGTCCAATTCGGCCAGACCGGAGAGGATTAGGATAGGCGTGCGAACCCGCGCGGCGCGCAGGCGCCGGAGCACCTCATAGCCGTCGATGTCCGGCAGCATCAAATCGAGGAGAATGATATCGTAATCGTAGAGCTTGCCGATTTCTAGGCCATCCTCGCCGAGATCGGTCGTATCACAAATGAAATTCTCGTTAATCAGCAGCATTTTGATGCTGGCTGCGGTTTGTGCATCGTCCTCGACTAAAAGCACGCGCATTGGAACCTCCGGGTTTCGGCCGGGTTGTCATGCCGGCGGGCCTTGGTTAATCAGAATTACCAGAATTAGTTAACAAGTCGTTTACTGGTAATTCCGAATTGTTACGCTCGCGATCGGAAGATCGCGAAACCGAGTGGGCGGGGATTGGCTTGGGTGACTGGTGGATTGGGCGTCCTTCGCGGCTTTCCCATTGGGCCGCGCAGTCGTTCCACCTTTGCAGTCAATTGCATCGGTAGGCAGGTTATCGTTGGAAAAAACCAATCTGTTCCAGTTCCAGCCGACATCGCCTCCGGGTTTTGCGGTGTCCGAAACTCAAGCATGAGAGACATCAACCCCCTCCTTTTTCGCGACTCACGTCTGCAAGCCTGACGATCATTCGGACACTTCGTGATCGAGTAGTGTGACCTGCGTCACACTGCCGACAAAATTTTGTCTGCTCGAACCTCAGCTGAAAGCCAAGTCCGCCCTCTCAACGCCGGCTGCAGCTAGCGCCCTTGGGTCGCGACTTTTATTACTCTACTGGCGTCAGTCAGCCGTCCCGCAGATAACAGCGCCCATCAGCGATTTTTTCTGAACCACCGTTAAGCGACCTCGAGACAAAGGTCTCCTTAATCCTCTAGTCCATTGGACTGGGCCTCTCTTCGCATGATTTCTTCCGAGTCCTATACGAATAATCGTGTTGGACGGCATGCGTCTCAGAAAAATTTTTCGCGAAATTCATCTCGAGACATTTACGTCGGGCTGATCTGGAACAATGGGTGCCGGTTTGGTCGATAGCCAGCGCAACTGCTGCAAGTCGTCGGCCCGGACGCCGCGCGACCTCGGAGCAGCCGTTCCTTCGGCAGAAGAGCTGTGGGCGATTACTGAACCTCTCGGAAGCTACCAACGTATCTGCCGGCGCCTTATTCCGAGAATTTTGTGCGTCGGGCCAGCGGCAGCTACCAGAGCGCAGCGCTCCGGCAATTAGGTGCCGGCTAATGAGCCGAAGTGATCGGGCGCAGCCCCGACATGATCGATGTCTTCGTGACCTGGTTTGCCGGAGGGCCGTCGTCGACCGCATGACACGCGGCCATGGGGCCGGGTGCGGGAAAGCGCGCGGTTGGGGCACTACGACGCGGCACTCGGCCATGCGCCGTGGACACCGCGGGGCGAAGCTACAGCCCTGCGCCAGGCGGCGGGGGTCGGGCGGGCTGCCAGGGATCGCGTCTATATCGCGATCGCGCTGCTGACCATGCACGGTCGAGGCTAGGAGGCCGGTGGTGTAGCGATGTCCCTGTGCGCTCAGGATCTGGGCAACCGGCCCGCTCTCTACGATGCGGCCGGCATACATGACCGCGATCGTATCGGCGATCTCGGAGGCGACGCCGAGATCGTGCGTAACGAAGATCATTCCCATGCCCAGTTCGCGCTGCAGCCGGCGCAGCAGAATCAGGACCTGCACCTGCACTGTCGCATCGAGCGCAGTGGTGGGCTCGTCGGCCAGCAGCAAACGGGGACTGCACGACAGCGCCATTCGCAATCATCGCCCGCTGGCGCAGGCCGCCAGATAGTTCGTGCGGATAGGCGTCGAGCCGCCGCTCGGGGGACAGGAATCGCACCAGCTCCGACAGCTCCAATGCGCGCGCGGGCCGCGAGAGCCACAGCCGGTATGGCGGCGCACCACTTCGCCGATCTGCTGGCGTGTAGACCGGGTCGAGCGCCGTCATCGGTACCTGGAATATCATTGCGGCCAAACCGCCGCGCAGGTCGCGCAGCGCCTGCGGCCGCTTGGCCAAGACATCTTGCCCGTTTATGCTAACCTCGGCCTCGATCCGCATGCTCCGCGGCGGCAGCAAGCGCATCAAAGCGCGCAGGGTAACGCTCTTGCCCGATCCTGATTCACCGAGAATGCACAGCACCTCGCCCGGTTGCACCACGAAGCTGACGCCGTTCACAGCGTGCACCGTGGCCTCTCGCGTCACAAAGCGCACCCTGAGGTCGCGCACTTCGGTCAATGCCATCTCAGGCGCTCCCTGCCCGGCTGTGGCCGGATAAAGGATCGTGCATATGGCAGGCCGCGACGTGCGATTGCGGCCCCTGCCAGTTGCCGAGCGTCGGATCGGTCGTTGTGCAAACCTCTTCCGCGAACGGGCAGCGCGTGTGAAAGCAGCAGCCGGATGGTGATTCTCGACGAGCCGGTCTCGGCGCTGGACAAATCGGTCGAGGCGCAGGTCCTGAACCTGCTACGCACTCTCAAGCGCCAGTTCAACCTGATCTATGTCTTCATCAGCCACGATCTGAACGTTGTCCAATACATCAGCGACCGGGTGCGGGTGATGAACGAGCGCGCGGATTTGCGTCGTCGCAGTCTCGGCGACGCGGCACATTGGCGGGATGAAAACGAGGGTCAGCGCGAGCATGCCATTGGCCATGCCGCCGCCCATCGCCCCCGCGATCGCGACCGCCAGCAACACGGACGGAAACGCGTAGAACACGTCCATTGTGCGCATGATCGCGGTGTTGGTGCGGCCACCAACAAACCCGCCGACGGCACCCAACATGCCGCCGATCAAGGACGCGATCAGCACCGGCACGACGCCCATCATCAGCGACACGCGACCGCCATAGATCAACCGGGACAGCATGTCGCGGCCTAATTCGTCGGTGCCGAGCAGATGGCCGTGCCAGCCGAAGGGCTTCAGCCGGCCGACAATGCTTTCCTTGGATGCATCAAACGGCGCTATAAGTGGCGCACAGATCGCCGCCAACACAATTAACAGCACGACGGTGGCAAAAAGTAGCGTGACCCGGTCGTGCCGCAATCGGAAAAATACCGACTGCCAGTAACCGCGCACCCAAGTGCCGGCAGCGCCTGTTGTTCAAAATCCTCGCGCGGCTGCTCGAGAACGACCGTGTCGGGCATCGTCGGCTTCCGACACCGTCTTTCCACAGCGGCGGGCCGCTCCGGAATGACGGTAGTTGCAGGGCAGATCCAGTGCCTCACGCTCGCCGGATCCTGGGGTCGATCAATGATTGCAGCAGGTCGACGACAAGGTTGGTCGCAACGAAGACCAGAGACAGTACGAGGATGGTACCCTGCAATACCGGCACATCGCGGTTGATGATCGCCTTGCTCAATAGAAAGCCGCTGCCCGGCCAGGTGAACACGGTCTCGACCAGGATCGAGCCGCCGAGCAGATAACCGAATTGCAGCCCCATTACGGCCATGACCTGGGCATTGCGTTCTTCAGGACGTGACGGGTCACCGCCCACTCCGAGAGACCTTTGGCGCGCAAGGTCTGCACGAAATCCTGATTGCCTACTGCGGCGACCGCGGCGGGGTGGTGCGGGCGAGAATGCCGATCGGAATCATCGCCAAGGTGATCACCGGCAATATCAGGAACTGCAGGTTGCTCCACTGCAAAAGATTGAACGCGGTACATCCGTTCGGCCCCATGCCGGTCGCCGGCAGCAACATGTATTCGACGGCGAAAACGATGACCAGCACGATGCTGAGCCAATAATTCGGCAGGCCGACGCCAACTACCGCCGCCCCGGTCAACAAAATCTTCGATGAATTTCCTGATGAGCATCTGCGGCCATCTTCAAGTCGTAGCGGCACTGCTGATCGGCGGCTGGATGGTGCATACCGACCAGCTCGAAGTGGGTGGGGTCGTCGCGTTTATACCGGCGCTGGCCGCCTGAACGACCCATGGGGCGATCTGGTCAACTACTTCAGGGCTTCAGCCTGACACAGGTGAAGTACGATCTGGTCGCCGACAGGGTCAACCAGCTCTTCGACCGTTGGACCACCGTTCCGGCCGATCAGAGAACGGCGCTTCGCGTCGAGGCGTGAGAGATCGCTCGCAACCGATGCCTGTTCGCAATCTTGATAAACTGTTTCAACCGCGATCCGTGACGCTGATCGGCGCAAGCCCACGGCCCGACTCGGGAGGAGAGGGAGAGGCCCTCGTCGCGCCCACGGACTTGATCCGCGGGAGCGCGAGGGCGGGGTGGGCGAGACGGCAGACCCGGTTGGGCGCGCCCTCACCGTGCCCTCTCCCCCGGCCGGCCGGCGGGGGGAGAGGGTAAAGGGAGCGTCATTGGAACCAGAAAGCCGTAGGCGAGGCTTTTACATCGCGGCCATGCGGGCGGCGCGGCGCCTGGCGAGCGGCGTGGCGGGCTCGGGAGCCGGGGCTGGCTGGATCTTTTTGGTCGAGCGCGGCAATGTCCAATCCCACTCGTCGGCGCCCATCTGATAGTGGCGATTGTTCTGCGATGGGTTGCGGTTGACCATGTGGCGGTTGTGGAGCGGGTGGGTAACGCTGCGCACCTCATGCTCGATCGTAAACAGGTGCTTGCCGGTTTCGAGGCAGACGATGTCCTGCCAGCGATACTGGTACTGATCGCTCTCTTCGGTGATCAGGCCGCGTTTTTCGAGCTCGTCATGCGGTCCCGAGAACTCCTGCGCATAGACTTGCAGGTGATGGCCGTCGAACTCCGGTATTTTCTGGTCGGTCTCGCGGAAGATCAGCTCCTGCTTGTGCCCGGCACTGACATGCGCGGCGCGGCCTTCGCCGTTCTCTTTGACGCATGCTGGTGTGTAGAAGATTTCGCGGTAGAACCGCGCGATGCCGTCGGCGGTCCCTTCCGGCACGGTGAACTCGACATATCCCATGCCGAGATTGATCGCGCCGAACCTTTCCTCGTCCGGCTCGTAGAGGCGGAACTTGTTGCCCCACGGGCAGGTCGCCTCGACATATTGGTTGTGTTGCTTGCAGTCGAACTTGGTGTCGGCGAGCTTTTTCTTGGCTTCGCTAAGACGTTCGCACAGCTCCTCGAGCGAGGGGACGACCAGACCGACATGGCCGCGCAGCACATTCGGGTCGCCGGTCGGCAGATGGAACTGGCTCTTGCCGACATTGACCCACATGTTGTTGGTGCCGGGGAACATAAAGGGGTCGCGGGTCAGGCCGAGCCCCGATAGATAAAACTCGTGCGCCAGACCTTGATTGTTGATTCTGAGATTGACGTGTTCGAGACCGACGAGGTTGCCGAGATCCTCGGCGGTGCGGTCGTAGAGTTGTTGTTGTGCTGCCATGGGGGGCCCTCCAAAGTTGCCGATCAGCCGGTGCTGAGCGGCCGTGCCATAATTCGGCGGTAAACACCCGCCATCAAAACAGTTTTTCGAACCTCTCGTCTACTGGAACCCGATAGCCGTTGGCTAGACTGTTGGTTTCATTCGCCATACCGACGATGGCCATCAATTCGCCGAGCATCGCCGGGGTCATGCCCTGCTTCATCGCGGCGGCGCCATGCGAGGCGATGCAATAGGCGCAGCCGTTGCTCGCGCTGACCGCGAGATAGATCAGCTCCTTGGTCAACGGATCCAGCGCGCCCGGCGCCATCACCTCTTTGATGCTCTCCCAGGTGCGCCGCAGGGTCGGCGGGTCGTTCGCCAGCGCCTTCCAGAAATTATTGATCCAGTCGGTGCCGCGCGTCGTCATGATGTCGTCATAGACGGCGCGGACTTCGGCGCTCGCCTCACCGTACTCGATCAACCGCACCATCATGCCCGTCTCCCGCCCTAACACCCCGCAATTCTTCGCCGAGCCGCCCGGTAAGGAACATCCCGAGCATACGAAAATCGCTGATCAGCGACCAGATCGGATGCCCAAACGTCTCCGGCCGATTGTGCTCGAATTTGAGATGGCCGAACCACGCCAAAGCGTAGCCGGCGACAGGCGCAGCGAGCAGCCAGCGCCAATCGCGCTCGACCGCGGCCGCAGCGATCGCCGTTATCGCCAATGAAGTGCCGACGTAGTGCACCCCGCGGGTGCGCGGGTCGGAATGCGCCGCAAGATAGCGCCGCCAAAACTCCGGATACGTCATGACAGGCAATCCTTGTAAAGCGCCAGCCGGCATCGTAAGTCAGCGGCCATAATCTTTTATCGTCATTTTGACCCGCGGGGTTTCGAGATGGGTTTTAGGGTAGCGGTCGTCGGCGCGACCGGCAATGTCGGACGCGAGCTCCTGACCACGCTCGCCGAGCGCGAGTTTCCCGCCGATGATGTCGTAGCGCTGGCGTCGTCGCGCTCGATCGGACGCGAGGTTTCGTTCGGCGAGGATGATGTCCTCAAGGTTCAGGGCCTCGACACCTACGATTTCCGCGGCATCGATATTGTCCTTTCTTCGCCGGGGGCCAAGGTGTCGGAAGCGTTTGCGCCGCGTGCGGCGAAGGCCGGCGCCGTGGTGATCGACAACACCTCACGGTTCCGGATGGAGCCGGACGTGCCGCTGGTCGTACCGGAGGTCAATCCACAGGCAATCGCCCAACACTCGAAGCGCGGCATCATTGCCAACCCGAACTGCTCGACGATCCAGATGGTCGTCGCATTGAAGCCGCTCCATGACCTTGCCCGGATCAAACGGGTAGTCGTCGCGACCTACCAGTCGGTCTCCGGGGCGGGCCGCGCTTCGATGGACGAACTGTTCAACCAGACCCGAGCGATTTACGTCAATGACCCGCTGAAACCCGAGCACTTCACGAAGCAGATCGCGTTCAATGTCATTCCGCATTGCGACATCTTCATGGATGACGGCGCGACCAAGGAAGAATGGAAGATGGCGGTCGAGACCCGCAAGATCCTTGATCCCGACATCGCGGTCACCGCCACCTGCGTGAGGGTTCCTGTCTTTATCGGGCATGGCGAAGCGATCAACGTCGAATTCGAGCGGCCGCTTGGCGAAGAAAAGGCGCGCGCCGCGCTGCGTCAGGCGCCCGGCATCACGGTCGTTGATCACCGCGCCGATGAAGGCTATGTGACCCCGGCTGAGGCGGCCGGTGAGGACGCGGTCTATGTCAGCCGCATCCGTCGCGATCCAACCGTGCCGCATGGGCTCAATTTGTGGGTCGTCGCCGACAACCTGCGAAAGGGCGCGGCGCTCAATGCGGTCCAGATCGCGGAACTCCTGGTCAAGGAGCACCTCGGCGGGCGACGCGGCAGGCGCTCCAATGTCGAGCCGCTTAGGCTGCATTGAGACCGTGCGTGCTTCGAGACGCACCCTTCAGGTGCTACTCAGCATGAGGTATATCTTTGATGGCATTATCAAATTACCCTCATCCTGAGGAGGCCGCCCCCGGGTCCGGTCTTTGACCGGCCCGAGGACAGGCTCCGCGGCCGTCTCGAAGGACGCACTCCGCTGATCCAGCCGGAACTGGCTCGCTTCGCTCCACCCATCGGCGACCGCTTTCTCAGCTTTCGCATCACTCCCCTCACCCGGCGGCGGCTCGACGCCTTTCGGCGCAACCGACGCGGCTTCTGGTCGCTGTGGATTTTCCTCGCGCTGTTTCTCGTCACTTTGTTTGCCGAGTTCATCGCCAACGACCGGCCGATTGTCGTCCGTTACGAGGGCAGTTGGTATTTTCCCGTGTTCGTCGACTACCCGGAGACGGCGTTCGGTGGCGAATTCCCGACGCCGGCAGACTATCGGGACCCTGCGGTAGATAAGCTGATCGCGGAGAAGGGCTGGATGGTTTGGCCAGTGATCCCGTTCAGCTACGATACGATAAATTATAATCTTCCGAGTCCCGCACCTTCGCCCCCCTCGAGCGTCAATTGGCTGGGTACCGACGACCAGGGCCGCGATGTGCTGGCCCGGCTGATCTACGGCTTCCGCATCTCGGTGCTCTTTGGCCTCACCTTGACCGCTCTCTCTTCGCTAATCGGTGTCGCGGCGGGAGCGGTCCAGGGATATTTTGGGGGGCTTGTCGATCTCGGCTTCCAACGCTTTATCGAGATCTGGTCGGGGCTGCCGGTTCTTTATTTGCTGATCATCATGGCAAGCTTTATCGAGCCCAATTTCTCGTGGCTGTTGGGCTTGATGCTGCTGTTCTCGTGGATGGGCCTGGTCGATGTTGTACGCGCCGAGTTCCTCCGTGCGCGCAACTTCGATTACGTGCGGGCGGCGCGCGCCCTCGGAGTCTCGGATATGGTGATCATCTTGCGCCACGTGCTGCCCAATGCCACCGTCGCGACGATCACGTTTTTGCCGTTCATCCTCAACGGGTCGATCACCACCCTAACTTCACTCGACTTTCTCGGCTTCGGCCTGCCGCCGGGCTCGCCGTCGCTCGGCGAGTTGCTGGCGCAGGGCAAGTCCAACCTACAGGCGCCCTGGCTCGGTCTGACGGCCTTTTTCGTGCTCGCGTCGATGCTGAGCCTCCTAATCTTTGTCGGCGAGGCGGTGCGCGACGCCTTCGACCCGCGCAAGGTCGTGCTTTGAGCAACGGAAACGGCGCCGCGCTTCTCCAAATCCGTAATCTCAGCGTCACGTTCGCCGGCCGCGGCGGGACCAACCCGGTCGAGGCGCTCAAGGGCATTTCCTTCACCCTCGACCGCGGCGAGACCCTGGCATTGGTCGGCGAAAGCGGCTCGGGCAAGAGCGTGACGGCTCTGTCGATCCTTCAGCTGCTAGCTTACCCGGTCGCGGCGCACGGGCCCGATAGCAGCGTCCGCTTCGACGGGGAGGAGCTGGTCGGCGCCCCGCCCGAGAGGCTGCGCCGGGTACGCGGCGACCGGATCGCGATGATCTTTCAGGAGCCGATGACCTCGCTGAACCCGTTGCACACTCTCGAGCGGCAGATCGCCGAGACATTGCTGATCCATAAGCACATGAGCGCGACGGCAGCGCGTGAACGCACCCTCGAGTTGTTGCGGCTGGTCGGTCTGCCCGATGCGGAGAACCGCCTCGGCGCCTATCCGCACCAATTGTCGGGCGGGCAGCGGCAGCGCGTCATGATCGCGATGGCGATCGCCAACGAGCCCGATATTCTGATCGCCGACGAGCCGACGACCGCGCTCGACGTGACGATCCAGGCGCACATCCTGCAGCTCCTGAAGGACTTGCGCGACCGCTTTGGCATGGCATTGCTGCTGATCACCCACGATCTGACGATCGTCCGAAAGATGGCGAATGAGGTCTGCATCATGACGGCCGGCGAGATCGTCGAAGCCGGCCCGACCGCCGGGATCTTCGCGCAGCCGCGCCATCCCTACACGCGCCGGCTGCTCGCCGCCGAGCCGAAGGGCCGGGCGGCGCCGGCTGATCCCGCGGCGCCCGAGCTGATTGAGGGGCGGGACGTCAAGGTCTGGTTTCCGATCCGGCGGGGTGTGCTGCGCCGGGTGGCTGGATATGTGAAGGCGGTCGACGGCGTCTCGCTCGCGGTCAGGCGCGGAACCACTCTCGGCGTCGTCGGCGAAAGCGGTTCCGGCAAGACCACGCTGGGCCTCGCATTGCTGCGGCTGACCGAGGCGCAAGGGCTCATTCGTTTCGCAGAGCGGGACATCGCTACGCTCGGGCAGCGCCAACTGCGGCCGTTGCGCCGGGAGATGCAGGTGGTATTTCAGGACCCGTTCTCGAGTCTGTCGCCGCGGCTCTCGGTCGCGCAGATCGTCGAGGAGGGGCTCAAGGTGCATCGCCTTGCGGCCGGCGCCGCCGAGCGGAGGCAGCTGATCGAGACCGCCCTCGTCGAGGTTGGGCTCGATCCCGAGGCGGCCGAGCGCTACCCTCACGAATTCTCCGGCGGGCAGCGCCAGCGCATCGCTATCGCCCGCGCCTTGGTCCTAAAGCCGCGCTTTGTCGTGCTCGACGAGCCGACCTCGGCGCTCGACATGTCGGTGCAGGCGCAGATCGTCGAGCTCCTGCGCGATTTGCAGACGCGCCACGGCCTCGCCTACCTGTTCATCAGCCACGACCTCAGGGTTGTCCGCGCCCTCGCGCACGAAATCCTCGTCATGAAGGACGGCAAGATCGTCGAGGCCGGCTCGACCGAGCGCGTCATGACCGCCCCTGAGCACCCCTACACGCGCGCGCTGATGGCCGCCGCCTTCGACCTGGCGGCATTACCGGCGTAAACTCGTCCAATGAAGCGAGCAGGAATGGTGGCCAACCGGCTCGCGCACAGCCTAGCGCGGGCGATGAGCACGGCCATCCGGCGAGTCAGCGGGCTTACCAGTTGGGCAGGCGCAAAGGTTAGCCGCGGCTTCGGCCTTGGGGGGCGGGGCTCGGGCCTTTCTGCTGTCACCAAGGCGGATTCGGTCGCGGAGCGCCCGCAGCGCAGGCTTGCATGGACGTCGCGCCTCTTGCTTGTGGCCGCCCTCGCCGTACCGTTGCTGCTCCTGACGTTTGCCGCCTGGCAGAACTTCCGCCTGGTCCGGCTCGAGGCTAAACAACGGGTCACCATCGAGGCCGGCCAGCTGCACGAACATGCGCTTAGTGCGATCGAGACCTATGCGCTGATCCTTGCGTGGATCGATGACCGTATCCGCGGCCTCGACTGGGACCGTATCGAGCATGATGGCGACCTTCATCGGTTTCTGTCGAACCTCGAGACCTTGCCGCAGATCGGCGCGGTCCTGGTGATCGACCCCCAGGGGCGGATGCGAGCGAGCGGGAGCCCGTTCCCGGCCGCGACCGCCGACGTCTCCAATCGCGACGCTTTTGTCGCGCAACGGGACCGCGATGCCGGCATTTTTATCGGTCGCGAACATATCGATCAACTGACCCGCCTTTCCGATTTCGACATCAGCCGGCGCCGATCGACGTCGGACGAAAGTTTCGACGGGGTCATCATCATTTCCGCCAACCCTGGTTACTTCGCCAATTTTTTCAGCACGATCTCTCGTGATGAAAATTTCTCGGCGCTCTTGTTGCGCGACGACGGCTCCATCCTCGTGCGGTATCCGCCGTTGCCCAGCCCTCGGGTCTTCTCTTCCGAAGCGCCCGTCATGCGAGCGATCGCTGCCGAACCCGACCGCGGGTTGTTTTGGGGTAGGGGCGGGATCGACGGGATCGAGCGCCTTTTCGGATATCAGCGGGTCGGCCAATACCCCCTCTATGTCGCTTTCGGGATCCCGAGGCAGGGGGTCCTGGCCCTATGGCGAGCCAACCTGGTCGATTATCTGCTGTTTGCGGTCCCGGCCTCGCTCGGGCTGTTCTGCATGACCTTGTTCGCTGTGCGCCAGCTGCAGCAGCAAAGGGTGGCCACGTGGCGCTGGCGTTTGACGGCGCGGCGGCTGAACCGCGAGATGCATCGGCGGACGCGCGCGGAGGCCGAACTCCACCAGGCGCAAAAAATGGAGGCGTTGGGCCAGCTGACCGGCGGGGTGGCGCATGATTTCAACAATCTGCTGACCGTGCTGCAAGGCTGCCTTGAAATTCTGAGCGGCCGCCAAAACGAGCCGACGCTGCAAGCCAGGGTCGAGATGGCGCTCGCCACCGTCGAGCGCGGCGAAAGGCTGACAAGCCAGCTTCTCGCCTTTGCACGACGAAAGCCACTTACGGTTACCCGCCTGGACCTCAACGACACATTGCGCCAGATGGCAGAACTGATGGCTCGCACCGTCGGGAGGAAGGTCAGGGTCGAAACCGATCTTGCGCCCGATCAGTGGCCGGTTGATGCCGATGCCACGCAACTCGAGCTTGCCGTGATCAATCTCGCGATCAATTCTCGCGATGCGATGCCCGAGGGCGGCGTGCTGCGGGTCCGGACCTTCAAAACGACTCTGCCCGATGGCGTGTCCGGCGACGCGGCGGATTTTGTTGGTTTGGAGATCTCCGATACCGGCACCGGTATGCCCCCCGAAATACTGGCGCGGGCCTTCGAGCCGTTCTTTACGAGCAAGGGACCGGGCAAAGGCACCGGTCTCGGTCTCAGCTTGGTGTACGGGTTTGCTCGCCAATCCGGCGGCTCTGCGTCGATCCGCAGCGAGGTCGGCCGCGGCACAGCGGTGACGTTGCTCCTGCCGCGCGCCCGCGAGGCCGGTACCTCGGATGAACCGGGTGTGATAAGCTTGCCCTCGGACGCTTCAGCATGAAACTCTGCCGTATGAAACTTTGCTGTCTGGCGGAATAGTCGGAGGGAACGAGATGCGCATCGTGATCGTCGGCCAGCAGGCCTTCGGCAAAGCCGTGCTGGAGGCCTTTATGGCTCGCGGAGACCAGGTAGCCGGCGTGTTTGCGGCGCCGGAGCGGCCGGGCGCCAGACCCGATCCGCTCGTCGTGGCGGCGCAAGAGCGCGGGTTGACCGTCCATCGCCATGCCAAATACTCGAGCGATGAAGCAAAACAGGCGCTCGCCGAGCTCAACGCCGATCTCGGCGTGATGGCCTATGTCCTGCTGTTTGCGCCGCCAGAATTCTGCGCCATCCCTAAACACGGAATGATCCAGTTCCACCCCTCGCTGCTGCCATTGCATCGCGGGCCTTCATCGATCCCATGGGCGCTTATTCGCGGACGCAGCGAGACCGGATTATCGATCTTCCGCCCGACACCGGGCCTCGACGAGGGTCCGGTCATCCTCCAAAAACGGGTGCCGATCGGGCCCGACGAGACCGCCGGCTCGCTCTATTTCGACAAGATCTTCCCGCTCGGAGTGGAAGCGCTGGTGCAGGCCGCCGATCTGGTGGTGTCGGGCCGCGCGACCGAAACGACGCAGGACGAAAGCCGCGCCACCTACGAGGGCTGGGTGCGCGAGGCCGAGTCCCGGATCAACTGGGCGACCCATATCGACTTCATCTATGACCTGATCCGCGGCTGCAACCCGGCGCCGGGCGCCTGGACCACGGCGGGGGAGCGCAAGGTCTACCTGTTCGACGCGCGCAAGATCACCGCCCCGACCTTTGGCGCGGTGCGCGGACGCAAGACCGGCGAGGTCGTGTCGGTCGGCGAGGCGGGCATGCGGATCCTCGCCCAGGGCGGCTTCGTCGAGGTGTCGCGGGTGCGTCTGGACGATGGAGCCAAGATCGCGGCGACCGACGCGGGCATCGCCGAAGGGACCCTGCTCGGCGGCTAGCTCCGCCGGAAATTCTCGAAATGGCCGTTCGATCACCGATCCTCAACGTCATGGGAAACGCCGCGCTGAAGGCATCGCGCGGTCTCATTCGCGATTTTGGTGAGGTCGAGCACCTGCAAGTCTCGGTCAAGGGCGCCGGCGAATTCGTCTCGACAGCCGATCTGAAGGCCGAGCGCACGCTCAAAGCCGAGCTGAAGAGGGCGCGTCCCGGCTACGCGATGCTGTTCGAGGAGAGCGGCGCGGAGGCGGGGTCGGACCCGCGGCACCGCTGGATTGTCGATCCATTGGACGGCACGACGAATTTTCTGCACGGCATCCCTCATTTTGCGATCTCGATCGGGCTGGAACGCGACGGCGAAATCGTCGCCGGCGTAATCTACGAGCCCATTCGCGACGAGATGTATTGGGCGGAGAAAGGGGCGGGTGCTTACGTCAACGATCGCCGGCTGAGGGTTTCCGCCCGTCGACAGCTCGGCGAGGCGGTCATCGGCACCGGCATGCCGTTTGGCGAGCGTGCCGACCCGCAGGCCTACATGGCCACGCTCGCGGCCGTCATGGGCGCGACGAGCGGCGTCCGGCGCATGGGTTCGGCGGCGCTCGACCTCGCCTATGTCGCGGCCGGCCGCTATGAGGGGTTTTGGGAGTTCGCATTGTCGCCTTGGGACATCGCTGCCGGGCTCCTCCTCGTCCGCGAGGCCGGCGGATACGTCAGCGATATGGCCGGCGGTCACGACATGATGTCCAGCGGCGATGTCCTGGCGGCGAATTCGCACCTGCACCTGCCGCTCGCCGCGTTGATCAAGGAGGCGATACGAGCCGGCCGAGCGGCATTTTGAATTCGTTCCCGGAGGTACTGACTCACTTTGAAGTCTTCGGAATTATGTAGCTGTCTCGTCAAACGCACCCTACCAGTGCTTAAGATGAATTCAGATGAGATCGGCTCCTCCAGCCGGTCTTGGTTTCTTGGAGGAGGCCGGCGTGCGCACCTTTGCGGGCACCTAGCTCGACCACAGCAGTCACCACGTGGCCCATGCGCTCGAAGGATAGTCCAGGCCGAGTGTAGACACGCCTACCGTAACGTAACCTAGGTGGTTTTTCGCGAGATCGATGCATCACGCGGGTGGTGGATCCGCGATCGGCTCAAGACGGCCCAGGATGAACACGTAGGCGGCGATGCCGATGACCAACACGATGCCGGCGGCCAGGAACGCGCCGACAAAGGATCCCGTCGCGCCGACAATGTAGCCGGTTGTCACCGGCGCCACGACTCCCATCATGTTGTTTAGGAAATTCATGATCCCGCCGATGGTTCCGGTTCCACCGCGCGGCGCGATCAGTGACGGGATCGACCAGCCTACTGGCGATGCCGCGGCGAGCCCGCTCAGCGCCACCGAAATCCAGACGATCGCCCAAACGGGATTAGTCGTGACGGTGGCGCCGAATACTGCAAGACCGAGCAGCATGCCCACCACGAGCACGGTCTTGCGCACAGGCGTCTCGTCGTAGCCGCGGGCGATCAGGTGGTCGATCAGCCAGCCGCCGACGCCAAGACCCGCAATCGTGGCGCAAATCCAGGGGATCGCAGTGAACCCAGCGGATTTCAATATGCTCATGTGCATGGATTGCACGAGGTAGTTCGGCAGCCAGGTCAGGAACAGGTAGAACGAGTAGCCGTAGGCCGCAAAGCCGATCGTCAGCCCCCACACCTTGCGGTTGCGCAATAGATACCCGAGCATCGCGACTTCGCCGTTTTCCGCTGGGCCTTCTCGTGTGGCGCCGCCGGCACTGATGTAGTCACGCTCGGCCGAGCTCAGCCGCGGGTGCCGACTTGGGTCACGGTAGACGATTAGGAAGACGAGGAAATAGAGGAAGCTCAGCATTCCGGTAATGGCGAAGCCCCATCGCCAGCCGAACTGCACGACAGCCAGCGCAACCAGCGGCACACCGATGACGTTGGCAAACTTTGCAGCGGCGTCAAAGATCGACGTTGCCATCGCCCGCTCGCCTCGCGGAAACCAGTAGCCGGTGGCCTTCGCGCTCGCCGGGAAGCCGGGCCCTTCAGCGACACCCAGCAGCAGGCGAGCCGCGAGTACACCACCAAACCCGCCGGCGAGAGCTGTCATGGCCGAGGTGAGCGACCAGAGAAAGGAGCTGACCCGGTAAACCGCAGTGACGCCGAAGCGGTCGAGGATCATCCCGCTCGGGATCTGCAGCAGCGCGTAGGACCAAAAAAACCCGCTGAAGAGCCAGCCGAGCTCACCATCGGTCAGACCGAATTCCTGCTGTAGCTGCGGCGCGCCAATGGAGAGGTTGATCCGGTCGAAATAATTGATCAACACCCCGGCCCCCAGCAGCACGCCGATGCCCCAGCGCACCCTTGGGATGCGCAGAGCAGTGGTCATCGCCGTCATTTCCGGGTCTCAAGATGAAGCACGATCTCGTGGGCGATGTCGGCCGGCTTCCCGCCGATATCCACAACGATCGGGTGCTCGTCCGGTGTAGGCGCCTCCAATGTCGCGAACTGGCTGTCGAGCAGGGCAACCGGCATGAAGTGCCCATGCCTTGTGACCATGCGCTGGTGGATGAGCTCGCGCGATCCTTTGAGGTAGACCAGCACGACGTCGCGGCGGTCGCCGATGATGATGTCCCGATAACGCCGCTTCAGCGCCGAGCAGGTCAGCACGCCGCATTCCCCCCGGGCACGCCAGCCGTCGATTTCCGCGGCTATCTTGCGGAGCCAGGGCATGCGGTCCGCATCCGTCAACGGAGTCCCGCTCCGCATCTTTTCGACATTCTCGGGCGGGTGCAGGTCGTCGCCTTCTTGAAACTGACAGCCGAGCGCGGCGGCGAGCAAGGCCGCGACGGTGCTCTTGCCCGATCCGGAGACACCAGTCACGACGACAACGATCGGCTTGGTGACGGCGTGCGCAAGGGCCGCGGACCACTCACGCCGTGGTTGATTATCAGTTCCTGCCATGCGATGATCCCGGATCATACGCCGGATCGAGACCGGACGATCAACGCTATGGTGGAAGGTCCGGCATTGCAAGGATGCCGCCGCGCGTCGCTTCATCCATCCATGCGCCACGCGAGGCAAGCGAGCTTTCGAGCCCTACGCTGTGTGCAGGGCACTGCTCGGGTCATCCTATGTCTCTGCCTTCTTGCAGCTGTATCTGCTGCCCAGCCCGGATTCGCCCAAACTGCGGAGAATCCGCCGGCAACAACCCCAAGCGCGCCGGCACCGACGGTGACAACGGAGGCACCCGATCCGGCCGCACCACTTGCTCAGCCGTATTTCCCGCCGACCCTGCTCTTACCGCAAATAACGCCTCTAACCAGCCCCGCCGTAATCTCGCCTCAATTCCAATTGGACTACAACCTCCAAATACCACTGTTCGGCGACCTGCCGCTCCGGCAAGAACTGTCCCAGAAGGGTATCGATTTTATTGCACACTACATCAGTCAGACGGCATCCAACACAGCCGGCGTCCACGGTACCGGCACCGCCTATGCGCAACAGGTCGACTTTGGCGTCGGCTTTGATCTCGACAAGCTGGGCATTTGGCCGGACGCCGTCGGGCGCTTCGCCATGACGGACCGCGCGGGCCGTGATCTTACGCTCAGGACCGGCGGCTATTTCCCTTACCAGTCTATTTTTGGGCAGGGGCAAAATCTGCGCTTCAACGAGATCAGCGTCGAGAAGTTTCTTTTCGCGAAGGAACTGGCCCTAAAGGTCGGCTTTTATCCGATGGGCAATGACTTTGGCCAATTACCTTATCTCTGCAACTTCATCAACGATGCGCTCTGCGGGCATCCGATAACGCTGTTTGACAATAGCGCATGGGCGGATGCACCAGCCGGCAGATGGACCGGTCGCGTTAAATGGCACATAACGGATGAACTTCAGTTTCAAACCGCCGTCGTCGATGCGAACCCGCGTTACACGATGAGGCAGGACGGTTTTAAGCTCAACTTCACCGGCAACACCGGCGTTATCGTGCCAGCCGAGTTCAAATATCAGATTGGCAAGAACATCGAAGATTATGGTGGAACCTATAACCTGGGCGGGTACTACGATACCTCGGCAAGGCCGGATTTGGCTAACCCCAAAATCTTTGATACAGGGCTGTACGGTCTCTACGTCGAGGCTGCACAGCAAATCATCAAGTGGGGGCCAGAGCATGCCAACGGGATCGCGCTCTTTGGCGTCTTTACCGTAAGTGACCAGAACACCGCGAAGTTCAAGAATGATTATGAGGCGGGGGTTGTCTCCCGCGGCCTGTTTGCGGACCGGCCGCTGGATATAATCTCCCTCGGCTGGGTGCGGACCGACATTAACCCACGGTTTCAGTTCCAGGAGGAGAAGGCCGGATTGCCAATCCAGACGAGCGAACAGCTTGTCGAACTCAACTATGCTTTCCAGCTCACCCCCTCACTGTTTTTTCGTCCGGGTGTCCAGTATGACATCCGTCCCGGCGCGACATCGACGCATCCTAACACCTGGATCTTCGCGTTTCATATCCAACTCACGTTATGATGAATTAAGGTCGCGTTTGGCGGAGCAATCTTCCGTTTGCGGACGGGGCTTAGCAACGCGGGGCTTAGCAACGCGAGGCTTGCCGCGAAGCTCCCCTTAAAGGCGACCCTTGGTCGGCTCATTTCGTCAAGATTCCCGAATTAAGCCAACCATGGGTCGAATTCGGGTCGAATTCGTCTTGACCAGCAATCGCTCAGATGCAGCACGCCGCGTTGAGGAGCTCCGCAGCAGTGCCGCTATTCCGGGGAGAGAACCGGCATGAACGACAAACGGAAGAAGACCAATTCTGAGCGAATCATCCGCCTGGATGAGCCGGACAGGTCATCACCTGTCACAAGGCACGCCCGCGCGGTTGAGCGGGTCACCGGCACCGCCTTTCCGACGTTTCTAAGGACCTTCACTCTCGCCTTTGGGCTGATCGCGGGCGCGGCGGCCCCATCGCTTGCCCCTGCGGCCGACCAAACCCCCGTGGCGTTCATCAGCACGATCGGGAACGACGCGCTCGCCGAGATGCGCTCGACTGCGGGCTTGGATCAAAAATTGGCCTATTTCGGTCAGATGCTGAGCCAGGATTTCGATCTGGATGGGATCTCTCGTTTTGTTCTTGGCCCCCATTGGCGCACCGCGAGCCCGGAGCAGCAGCAAGAGTTCCGCGCCCTCCTGGAAAAACACATCATGCTCTCCCACGGTAGGCGCCTTGCAGAGGTTGGCGGCGGCGACTTCCGCGTGACCGGCAGTCGAACCGATCCGAACGGGGTTGTTTTCGTGACCGGCGAGGTCATTTCGCCACAGGGTGCGCGCAACGAACTGAACTTTCAGCTCGGCATCGTCGGCGGGCTTTACAGGATCCAGGACGTCGCTATCGATAATGTCAGCATGGTCTTGAGCTACCGTTCTGAGATCCAATCGGTGCTGGAAAGCCACGGCGGGCAACTCGGGGCGCTGCTGACGGCGATGCGCGAAGAGCGTTGAGCACCGCTCTTCGGCGGTTCAATGCCGGGCAGGCCAGCGGCCCTGAGCGACTTGTCCGAACTCTACCGGGTGACCCACGCCCTAATCGACCTGATCGAGTACCTTCGCCGCCAAAGAGCTGCACGATGATGGCCAGTCCTGCGACGTCTGTCGGCAAATCGCATACCTCGGCAACTATCGGCCGGAAACGAACGACAGCTTTGCACCCGAGAGGGGACAGCCGCGACCAGCAGACTTACATGGCTACGCTCGCGGCGGTCATGGGCGCGACGAGCGGCGTCCGGCGCATGGGTTCGGCGGCGCTCGACCTCGCCTATGTCGCAGCCGGCCGCTATGAAGGGTTTTGGGAGTTCGCATTGTCGCCGTGGGACATCGCCGCCGGGCTCCTCCTCGTCCGCGAGGCGGGCGGATACGTCAGCGACATGGCCGGCGGTCACGACATGATGTCCAGCGGCGACGTCCTGGCGGCGAATTCCCACCTACACCTGCCGCTCGCCGCGCTGATCAAGGAGGCGATGCGCGCCGGCCGGGCGGCATCCTGAATTCGTTCTGTAGTCTTCCTGTAGGATGGGTTGAGCTGAGCGAAACCTGGTGGCGGCTTCCCCGGGCCGTAGGCCGTGAACTCAACAAAATACCGGTTTGCGATGTGCGCGGAGTGGGTCCGCAAAGGGCCGGTGAGGAGACCTTCGCCGGAACGCGCGGCAACGACTAGGTAGCGCCGCAAAGGCACATCAGCCCAGAAGCGACCGCACGGTCGCTTTCTTGCCCCTCAAGAGAGGTCGGTGGACGAACGGTTTGGCAGCGCAGTAAGCAGGCAGCTTGAGTGGGTCCCGCCTCAGCTGGCATGGGCGAACTTGATTACCGCGGGCGACACGGATGATAATGGCGCGAGCACCTTAGGTGGCGCGTGATGGAAAATTCGGGGGCTGAATACAATTATTGGGCATTCATTAGCTACAGCCACCATGACAAGCGAGTCGCGCGCCTTCTAAAGGAAACGCTCGCACGCCGCCGCGTGCCGCGAAGCAAACGCCGCTTGGCCGGTAAGGGCTCGGGGTGGCTCGACGACATCCTGCTTGATGAAGATGAGCTGGAAGCCGGGGCTGACTTGAGCGACCTCTTGCGACAGCGCCTGCACCAATCTCGCCATCTGATCGTCATTTGTTCGCCGTTCGCGGTAGCCTCCGACTATGTCGACCGCGAGATCGCGTATTTTAAATCGATCGGCCGCGCCGATCGCATCCTGTGTGTGATTGCCAGCGGCATCCCCAACGCCAGCGACGGCGGTCGCGCCGCGCTCGAATGTTTTCCGGCGGCGCTGCGCTTCGAGGCCGATCCAGACTGCGACGATAACCGACCGGCCCATTCCGGTGCCGGATCGTCCTCTCGCCGCCGCGCTGGGCCAAGAGAGTAAGGCCGAGCAACTCCAGGTAATTAACCAAATCAGCGCCGCGCTCATGGGGATGACGCTGAGCGAGCTGCGTAATCGGCAGGTGCGGCGGGCCTGCATCCGGATCACGGCGGGCATGCTACTGGTGCTCGCCGCCAGCGGCGCGGCGCTTGACTATTGGGACGCCCGCTACCGGCTGCATTACGCCTATTTCAAGGATTACGTCAGGCGTTTTGGCAAATGGGAGGGTGTTGACCCGATAGACGAGACGACATATCGGGGGCGCGAGACGAGCTACCAGTTCGTCCGCCGCGGCCGCAATGGCCCGGTTATCGGGGTGAGGCTCGTCAATTCGGCCGGGCACTGCCCCGCAGGGGGCGGCATACCCAGTGTCCTCGGCGTGTCGCTAAACCGCGAATGCGCGTATGTGAGCGCCTGCTCGGCGGAGTTCGATTACGGCGACAAAGATGTTTCCAGCGAGCGGCTCAAGGACGGGACAGGCCGCGTCCTCGAAGAGCTGAAATACAACGGCAAGAACGTCGGAACCTTTATCGCGCTGGCCGGGTTTGGTTGCAACCGCACCAGCTCGGGCATCCAATACGTGCAGTTCGAGCGCGTAAAAGAATATAAGGCGCCGCAGAATGGTTTCGACAAGCAGATTACCTTCCTCCGAACGATGGGGAGCGCGGGCGCGAACCAGAACGGCGCGCACGGCTTCCAGCTGGTCCACGACAATTCGGGGCGTGTCACCGAGGAAATGGCAGTCGATCCCGAAGGCAACTATGAGCCGATGAAGGGAGGCTATGCCGGCTACCACTCCACCTACGACGAACATGGCAACGAGACCTCGCGGGAGTACCGCGGACCGCACGGTGGAAAGGTTCTGACAGACGATTGGATCGCCGGCTGGCGTCGCGAATACGACCAGTTCGGAAACTTCACCCAGCAGACCAATCTCGATCTCCAAGGCAACCCGACGCGCGACAAGAATTGGGTCGCGATCGCGCGCTACAAGCGCGATCCCGCGGGACACCAGATCGAGGCCACGAATTTCGCGCCCGATGGCACCACTCCCGTGTGGCACAAGGATGGATACTCCATCCTCCAGACCGAATGGGACGAGAACGGCCGCGAGACGGGCGGCATCTATCGTGGTGTCGACGGGCAGCCGCGCCGGGTTGAATGCTGCGGAGTCCGTTGGAGCAAAGCCTGGGACCAGTACGGCCGGGAGACGGCGGAATTTTCGCTTGATGCGAACGGCAATCGGATCTTGCGGGCCAAGGGGTATTCCGGCTGGCGGGAGACCTTTGACGACCACTCAAATGTTCTGACGACATCGTATTTCGACGAGCATGACGCGCCGACCACCGACGACGAGGGATTCTCGACGATGATCTCGACCTTCGATGCGCTCGATCACCGCACCGGGTGGAAGTTTCTCGGCGTCGACGGCAGTCCCACCGTCAACTACCAAGGGTTCCACGAGCTCAAACGCGAATTCGATGCAAATGGCGGCCCGGACAGCCGCGGCGAGATCAAGCGCGAGGCCGGCCAGTTATCGCGGTGTTAGCGGTGTCGTCGCGTTCCGCCCAGGTTTCTTCGACCTTCCGGTTGCCGCGAAGCGTGGGAAACGAAGAGCCGAGCCTGATCTGGACCTGATAGAACAGGTGGAACAGGTAGCAACGTTAGTTTGGAGAGACTTGCCCCGCGTTTGCCGGATTTCGAGTATGGGATCACGGGGCGGTAGTGATTTCCTCGTATTGCCGATTTGTCAATGATTAGTTTCGCTGATAATTGCTGCAAAAAACAGCAAAAAACAGCTAGTGTTCAGATTTATTCACACGATTTGTCAGGCTATCGGAGCACCTCGCTCATCCCGCTTCACCGGCGAAAGCGGGTGTCCACGGCAGAGGTGGATTCCGGCTTTCGCCGGAAAAGCGAGGAGCGGGCGTCAGTTGAATCATCTGTTCTGAGCACTAGGAGCGGCCGAGCGCGACTGTTTGCGAAAGGGCGGTCCGGCAGCTGCCGGCCCCCACCCGGCGGTTCCACTGCCGACCCGTCCCTCTGCCAAGTTCGGAGATTTCGTTGTTGCGCCAGTGCCCGATGCGCTACCCTCGCTGATTGTTCGGCGCGGAGGCGTACCCGCGCGCCGCTGCGGCGGAGTTTTCGAGTAACAGTGATCATCAGCGCGGTTCCAAGCGGCGGCAAATTGACCGAATGAGCCAATCACGCCGTTTTTTGATTCGGATGGTCCTGTTCCTGGTGGCCGTGGCGGGATTGGCCGCGCTGCTGGGACGCCCCTTGGTCAACGCATTCATGGGCAACCCTGCGGTCAACAGCGTCATACTCAGCATCCTGATCGCCGGTATCGTTTACATCTTCCGCCAGGTGCTGTCGCTCGATCCCGAGATCCGGTGGATCGAGGGCTTTCGCAATCACGAATTCGGTGGCGGCGATTTGGCGAGTGCAGCGCCGCCGAGGCTGCTCGGGTCGGTGGCCCGGATGCTCGAGGCGCAGCAGGGCCGGCGTGTCAGCCTATCGGCGACCTCGTTGCAGGCCTTGCTCGACGGGATCGCATCGCGGCTCAACGAAACGCGCGAGACCTCGCGCTACCTGATTGGCGTACTGATCTTTCTCGGTCTCCTCGGGACGTTTTACGGGCTCCTTGAGACGGTACGCTCGGTCGGCGACGTGCTCGGTGCGCTGAACATCGGGGCCAATGACGTGGCTCGGGCGTTTGCCGATCTCAAATCCGGCTTGGAGTTGCCGCTTCACGGTATGAGCACGGCGTTCAGCGCATCTTTGTTCGGGCTCGCCGGAAGCCTCGTCCTGGGCTTTCTCGACCTGCAGGCCGGCCAGGCGCAGAACCGGTTCTACAACGAGCTCGAGGAGTTGTTGTCGGCCTATACGCGGCTCTCAGCCGGCCCGTTGAGCGACGCGGGAGACGGATCGGTGCCGGCCTACATTCAGGCGTTGCTCGAGCAGACTGCCGACAGCCTCGAAAACCTCCAGCGCATCATCGCTCGCGGCGAGGAGAGCCGGATCGGCGCCAATGCCACGCTCGCCAGCCTGACCGATCGTCTCGGCATTCTCGGGGAGCAGATGAAGGCCGGCCAGATCTTGATGGTGCGCCTCGCCGAAAACCAGTTGGAACTGCGGCCGTCCCTTGCCCGGCTTGCCGAAGCGGTCGAGAACTCGCTCGGCCACGACGACGTGCTGCGCAATCATCTGCGCAACATCGAAGCCTATGTCGCCCGGCTCAGCGAAGACGTAGTTCAGGGCCGAGAGCAGAGCGTGCAAGATCTGCGCGGCGACATCCGCATCGTCGCCCGCACCATCGCCGCCTTGGCAGAAGACACCCGGCGCTGACCGCACTGATCATTGGCGCATGGCAATAACAACACGCAACTCCCGCCGCTCCAGCATCGACATCTGGCCAGGGTTCGTCGACGCGCTGGCGCAGTTGCTGATGGTGATCATCTTCATCCTGTTGGTGTTCACCGCGGGCCAATTCTATCTCGGGGCGGCATTGTCCGGCCGTGACCAGGCATTGCAGAAACTCCAGCAGCAGGTCGATGAGCTTGCCAGCCTGCTCGCCGTCGAACGGCGCTCGAACGAAGAGCTGCGTTCCGGCGCGAACGAGCTGTCCTCGCAGCTGAAGAGCGCCGTCACCGAGCGCGATCAGCTGAGCGGCAAGCTGCGCGATGCCGACGCGATCGTCAGCGCCGACAAGGAAAAGATCGAGCTGCAGCTGCGTGAGATCGAGAGCCTGCGGCGCGACCTCGAAGCTCTGAAAACCGTCAGGGCCGATCTCGAAGCGAAGGTCGCCGCCCTTGCACAACAGCAGGAAACCGCGGCAGCGGTGCGCGACCGCTCGAAGGAGCTCGAAGCCCAGCTCGCATCCGAGCAGGAAAAGACCTCACTCGCGCAAAAGGAGATCGATGCCCGAGACGTCCGCCTGAGTGAACTCGGCAGCCGCGCTGCGGGGGCGGAGCAGGCGTTGAGCGCGGAGAAGGAAATCAGCCGGCAGGCGCTCGCCCGGGTCGACGAGTTGAATGCTCAGATCGCCACGTTGCGCGACCAGCTCTCGCGCATTGCGGCAGCCCTCGATGCCTCCGAAGCCAAGGTCAAGAACCAGCAAGGGCAGATCGTCGAGCTTGGCAAGCGCCTCAATCTGGCGCTCGTCAACAAGGTCGAGGAGCTCGCCCGTTATCGCTCGGAGTTCTTCGGCCGATTGCGTGAGATCCTCGGTGATCGGGCGGATATTCGGATTGTCGGCGACCGCTTCGTGTTCCAGTCGGAGGTGCTGTTCGCGCCGGGAAGCGCCGAACTCGGAGATGATGCGAAAAAACAGCTCGCGCCGGTGATCGGAGCACTGAAAGAGATCTCCGCCAAGATCCCGCCGGACATCAATTGGATATTGCGCGTGGACGGGCATACCGACCACCGCCCGATCAGCAGCCCCCAGTTTCCGTCCAATTGGGAACTATCGACCGCCCGCGCGATTTCGGTGGTGCGCTTCGCCATAGATGAAGGAGTACCCGCGACCCGGCTCGCGGCGGCCGGTTTCGCCGACCAGCAGCCTCTAGACCCGCACAATACGGAGGACGCCTATCGCCGCAATCGGCGTATCGAGCTCAAACTGACCGAGCGGTAAAGCCGCGGATATCGGACCCCCGGTTTGGCACGGCGTTTGCGCCCGTTCCGGTTGAAACCACGCTTACTCATGAACGGAGGAATGATATGCGCATTCTGCTCGTCGTCTTTGCAGTGATCGTGTCCGCCGTCGTGCCACGAACCTCGTCCGCGGAAGATCGGCCTCCGGCACGACTTACCGAAAGCGAACCGTTTCTCGCGCGGCAACTACCAAATTTCTTTCGCACTCTGGGTGTCGAATTGATCCCGAGCGCGCGCGCGGCGGAGTGCACGAGGGAAGGTGAGACCTGCACATCCAAGGAGCAATGTTGCCCCGGCCTCGAGTGCAGCGGCGGCCCGCCGGCGACCTGCGTAGAGGAGGACTGAGCGTATCCAACTATCGGATAAAAGGGATCAGCTCTCCGTAACCGCTTGCTCAAATGCCGCCAACGTCGCTTCGACGGCCTCACGCGGCAGATCGCGGGTGATGAAGACCATGCGGGTGCGGCGGTCCTCGCTCGGCCACTCAGGCAACAGCACCGGCGGGTGGAAAAGGTGTTGCACCCCGTGCAGGACGACCGGTTGATCGGGGCGATCTGACAGCGCCACGATCGCCTTCAGCCGCAGCAGATCGTCACCGCGCATCGTCGCCAGCCCGTCAAGCCACGCCGACAACGCGGCCCAGGAGATCGGCCGCTCGCGGATGATGCAGAACGCGCGGATGCGGTCGTCATGGCGATTTACATCGGCGTGCCCGTGGCTCAAGTCGTGCCCGTGGCCAGTCTCGAACGCTTCGTCGCGCAGCCAGCGCCGCACATCGACGCTCTTTGTGGCCGGGTCATAGAAGCCGATGTTGAAGAGCCGCGCCGGATCGACGACGCCTTGCGCAACCGGCACGATGGTGGCGCTCGGGTTCAGCGTGCTCAGACGCGCTTCGATCTCCTGCCGGACAGCCGAGTTGGCGAGATCGGTCTTGGTCAGCAGCAGCCGGTCGGCGACCGCGGCCTGCTTGACCGCCTCGGGCTGTTTGTCGAGGGTGCCGGCGCCGTTGACGGCATCCACGGTCGTCACGACCCCGTCGAGCATATAACGCGCCGCGACGATCGGGTCGGTCATCAAGGTGTGCAGGATCGGCGCCGGATCGGCGAGACCCGTGGTCTCGATCGCGACGCGGGTGAAATATGGAACTTTGCTCTTGACCCGGTCGACAAACAGGGTGGTCAACGTGTCGACGATGTCGCCGCGCACGGTGCAGCACAGGCACCCGCTGTTGAGCAACACGACATCCTCGTTCGACCGCTCGACCAGCAGGTGGTCGAGGCCGATCTCGCCGAACTCGTTGACGATCACCGCGGTCGCCGTCATGTCGGGCTGCTTCAGCACGTGATTGAGCACCGTCGTCTTGCCGCTGCCGAGAAACCCCGTCAGCAGGGTGACTGGAATCAGCGACGATGGTTCGGGCGCGGTCATGAGCCTGCTCGCTTCGCGATGGCCGAAGGGTGATAAGACATACCATGCTCATGCGCGTTAGCCGCTGCCTTGCGGCGCTCTGCTTGATGCTCGCCTTGTCCGGCCAAGCGGCAGCGGCACCAGTACGCGTCGTCGTTTCGTTTAGCATCCTCGGGGACATCGTGCGCCGGATCGGCGGCAACGAGGTCGTCGTTACCAGCCTGATCGGCCCGGACTCCGACGCGCATGTCTTCGAGCCGAACCCGGACCAAGCGCGGCTCCTTGCAAAGGCGCAGCTGTTCGTCGTCAACGGTCTGGGCCTGGAGGGCTGGCTCGCCCGGCTGACCCAGTCTGCTCAATTTGGCGGGGTCGTCGTAACCGCCACCGACGCGGTTACGCCGATAACGACGACCGAGCCTGGCGAAACGTCGCCCACACCCGACCCGCATGCCTGGCAGGACCCGCGCAACGTCATCATCTATGCCGACAATATCGCCCGAGCCCTGGCCGCCGTCGACCCGGCGCATGCCGAGGCCTACCGCCAGCGGTTCCAAACATACAAAGCCAAACTCGAGGCACTGGACCGGCAGGTGCGCCACGAGATGGAGGAGATACCTGCCGACAAGCGCCGGGTGATCACCAGCCACGACGCCTTTGCCTATTACGGCAAGGCCTATGGCGTCACGTTTCTGGCCGCCGAAGGCCTCAGCGCCGATAGCGAACCCTCGGCGAAGTCCCTTGCCGAATTGATCCGGCAGATCCGGCGCGAGGGCATCAAGGCGCTGTTTCTCGAAAACATTTCGGATCCGCGGCTCGTCGAGCAGTTTGCGCGAGACGCCGGCACGATTCCGGGCCCCCGCTCTATTCCGACGTTCTGTCGCGGCCAAACGGGCCGGCTCCGACCTACATCCGGATGATCGAGTACAACACGGCCGCCCTGAAGCAAGGCATGCTCAAGAACTGACATCATTCCGCGCCGAGACAGAGATACGGTCGAAATCGGCGACCACCCGGACGTTGGCAAAGTGGCGGGCCGCTTCCGTCAGGATCTCCTCTGGGTGGTACCGCCCCGAGATGTGGGTGAGGAGCAATTCGTTGACCTCGGCTTTACGGGCCAGCCGGCCCGCGGCAGCGGCGGTCAAATGCCCACGCGACCGGGCGAGCGCAGCATCCCGTTCGAGGAATGTCGCCTCAATCACCAGCGCGGCGGCGCCGCGCACCGGCTCGACGAGGCTCGCAATTTCCTCGGTGTCGCCGACGATGGCGAGGGCGGCGCCGGGAACGGGTGCGCCGTGCACCAACTCGGGCACGATATGGCGGCCGTCGGCCAGCACGACCGGGCGCCCCTGCGCGAGCAAAGCGCGCTCCGGCCCCGCCGGTACGCCGAGCGCATCGAGGCGCTCGGATATGAGAGGGCGCCGCGGCTCCTCCTGAAACCGATACCCGAGGCTTTCGGTCCCGCGATGCGCCACCGCAAAGGCGTCGAGACGCCAACCCTGCCGCACCAGAAGGGGCCCGGGCGAAATCGCGCGCAGCCGATAACCGCCCTCGCGCTCCGACCCGACCGTGTCGGCGAGGTAGCGTCTGACGAATCCGAGCGTCTCCTTGCTGCCAACGATCTCGATCGTCCCATCCACCCGATAGAGAGCAAAGGTGGCGAGGAGGCCCGCCAGCCCCAGCACGTGATCGAGGTGAGCATGCGTCAACAGCACGTGCGCCAAGCCGCGAAACCCGAGCCCGGCGCGCATAAGCTGGCGTTGGGCGCCTTCGCCGCAATCGATCAGAAACCGGCTCGGGCCTTTGGCGACGAGCAATGCCGGTGACCCGCGTTCGGTGGAGGGCACGGCAGCAGCGGTGCCGAGAAAGACGAGTTCGAACATGACCGGATCTCCGCGGCTAGCCAGCGGCCGGAGTTACCCGCCTCGAGGGTCCAAGTTTAGCTTGGCAGGCCGTAGACATCGAGCAGCGTGATGAGCGGCACCACGTGCCGCGGCGTCAACGCAGCCGATAGCGCGATGGCGACGATCAGGCTGTCGCTCGACAATGCCAATAATGAAAAAGCGTGGGGCCTCCCCTATACGGTCTGGGGCGCAGTGTAGGTCACCTCGATCTCGAAGGGAGACCCGTTTTCGGGAAGCTGCTGCCCGGTGAGTGCTATCAGGTGTTCTCCCACGGCGCCGGCCTGTGCTTGCACAGCGGTCTCAGCGCCGGTGCATCGATGGTCGATTACGGTTTGGCCCGCTGGGTTGGTTACCACGACGCGCACCGCCGAACCCGACCCCCAGCCGCGGCGGTCCGGGCGGAGCGTCACTGCGATCGTGGTGCCGCGGTCCGCAGTGAGGCGGCCGACGACCGCGTGAGCATTCCCGGCAGGCATCACGTCTAGATCCGAGGCGCCGAATATCGCTTGTTTCGTCGCTCGCCCCGTCACGCGATTGGGCGCATCCATGCCGGTGAGCGAGAAGCACAGATAACTCTGGCCGCGGTTATCGGCGTTACTGGGGATCGTGAAAGTTGCGCGGCCCTCCGCATCCATCCGGATGTCATCGTGCCTACCGGTATAGTCGTGAAGCTGAATATTTGGTTCGAAGGAGGTGGAACAGGTGATCGTCCGTGCGTTCGATGTATCGAAATTCAGCGCCGTCAGTAGACCCGGCGAACCCGTGCGGTTGAGCACGATGACCTTGTCATCGAGGTATCGGGTGACGGTATTGCCGTTCGCGAGGTGCTCATGGATCCACAGCAGATTATCGATCCAGGTGTGCAAGCCATAGGCTCCTGGCCATACGGAGGCCGGGAAATAGTCCTTGCCATAGACCAAGGGATAACCTTCGACGCTCAGCAGAAAAGCGTAAGCAAGCAGCTTGTTGCTGATCACTTGCTGTCCCGGCGAAGTATCGGTATCCGGATTATCAACAAAGGTGCAAGCGAGGTCGGGTCGCCAGCTTGCATATCCTGCGCCATCGAGGGGGCGTGCACTACCGTTGTTGCAGGCGGCTTGCAGCGCCCAATGCATCGTGAAATCTTCAACCAGCGAACGGCCGGACATTGGGGGCGTCGTCGCCCACCAGTTTAGCGTCGCCGGGTTGCCGTCAAAGAACTCGGACAAGAAAAACTTCGACGCCATCACCCCATGCGTCATAAATTCCCGCACGAAGGGCGCCCAGGTACCCTTGACGTCATCAAACCGAGCCCCGTCGGCGCCGGTCGTCCGAAATACCCATTCGCCAAAATCCAGCGCGTCCTCTATTGTCACGCGATTAGGCCGGCAATGCTGGTAGGACAGCTCGCGGCCGAACGGGAAGTCGGTAGATTTGTTGGGTACGTCGTCATCCGGCAAATTATCGGGTGGCACGCCGCGGAACCAGCCGGGTGAAGTCTGCCGCCGGCCATTCAAGGTTCGGCCGTCAGAGCCGAGATAGCGGAATACCCCTGGCCCACCATTCTCCCCTATCCGCTGGTGCATGACCAGATCCAGGTACACATCCAAGCCGCAGGCATGGGCAACCGCGACAAACCGGGTCAACGCCTCCTTTGGCCCATAGCGCGTAGGAACGCTGCCTTGCTGGTTTTTGCTGCCGAGATCGCGCGGATCGAACAGGCCATAGCCATCGCAGCCCGCGCCGTCTCCGCCTTGTGCTTTGCTTGTCGGCGGCAGCTGGATCGCGGTGAAACCTGCGCGGCGCAGCGCCGACGCCTGATGCGCGAGGAAGTCCAGCAGCCAAACTGCGCCTGGGTTGGTGCTCGGCGCCGGCACGGTCACGCGGTTCCCGTGTCCATCGAAGAAGCGGCCCCAGGCGATGAGTGCGACACCCATTTTTCTGGCCCTCTCTCGGATCCCGGCACCGACACGCGCCATTGTCCGGTTTTTAACCATTCATGGCAACAAGCCCGCGGGCGGGGGGTGGCGCCGGCGGACGGCTTGACCTTTCGCGGCGGAAGAACCATGCGCGGCTCAAGCGAACGGGGAAGAAACGTGTCGGTAACGCCTATAACGAGCTAGACGTATAGGAATGACGAGACGCCTAGACCCTGTTTGGTGTTGGGTCTCGCGGGGATTGCAATGTATCGCATGGTGTATTGGAGCGGAGTGACCCTCTTCGTCGTGTGGAGCGTCTTCTCTGCCGTCAGCGCGCTGACCGGGTATTAGCCGGCGCCGGCCGGTAGCCTTGCGGCTCCGGAAACAGCTGGTGCGTCCATCCCATCAAGCGGTAACCTACGAGACCGGCCCACTCCTTGCCGGCGAGCGTGCTCGCGCTGAGCCCGTCGAGCAGGCTGAAATTCGCGCCCAGACCAGTCTGCGGATCGATCTTGTAGTCGACCGAATAGGGGATCACTGGCCAACCCGCCGCATCGAAGGAGGCGAACGCGCGGGGCATGTGATAGGCCGAGGTGACCAGGATCCAGACCTCCCCCGGTAACGGCCGGATCAGCTCTTTGGCAAAGACCGCGTTCTCGTGGGTGCTGCGGGACCGTTCTTCCAGGATGACGCGCTCGGGAGCGATCCCTTGCTCGACGACAAAGCCCAGAGTGGCCCGCGACTCGGGCAGCCCGACCGGGACAAACCCGCCTTCGCCGCCGATCAGTGCGAGTTTGGCCTCGGGATACCGGCGCGCGAGCGCAATCCCGCCGAGCACGCGCGCCACTGCACTGTTGAACACGGTCTCGCCATAGGACTGCGACAGCGCAGGATCGACGGCGCCGCCCAGCACCAGGATCCCGTCGATCCGTTCCGGCAGCGCGCCGGGTCGCGGCAGGCGCTGTTCCAGCGCCAGCAGCATCGCCGGCCCGATCGGCGCTACAGCAAGCAGCAGGAAACCCAGCGCGGACAGACCGACCAGCACCTTGCCGCTCCGCCCTCGGGACAGCATGAAGAAAACGACGCCGGCCAAAAGGCAAAGCAGCAGAAGGTTGCCCGGCTGTGCCACCGCCCAAACGAGCTTGCCGAAAAGGAAAGTCACCCCATCAGCGAGCGAAAATCCGCTGCCGCCGAGATGATCGCGGGCCTATGATGCCGACGAGAGACATATCGCAGAGCGGGTGCAGGGGCATGAGCGACATCCACCACTATATCGAAGGCAAGCGCGCCGAGGGAACGAGCGGGCGCTGGGGTGACGTTTACAACCCGGCCACGGGCGAACGAAGCCGCCGCGTTGCTTTCGCGAGCGCCGGCGACGTCGACCGGGCGGTTAAAGCCGCAGCCGCGGCTTTTCCGGCCTGGGCCGCGACGCCGCCGCTGACCCGCGCGCGAATTCTGTTCAAATTCCGCGAATTGCTCGACCGCGAAGCCGGCGCGCTCGCTCGCCTCATCACCGATGAGCACGGCAAGGTCCTCTCCGACGCCGCCGGCGAGGTGGTGCGCGGCACCGAGGTTGTCGAATTCGCCTGCGGCATCCCGCATCTCCTCAAAGGCGAATTCACCGAGCAGGTCGGGCGCGGCATCGACAGCTGGTCGCTGCGTCAGCCGCTCGGCGTCTGCGCCGGCATCACACCATTCAATTTTCCGGCCATGGTGCCGATGTGGATGTTCCCGGTGGCGCTCGCCTGCGGCAACACCTTTGTGCTGAAGCCGTCGGAACGCGATCCCTCGCCCGGCTTCCGCATCGCCGAACTGTTGACCGAGGCTGGCCTGCCACAAGGCGTCTTCAACGTCGTCAACGGCGACAAGGAAGCGGTCGACGCTCTGCTGCATCACCCCGATGTAGCCGCGGTCAGCTTTGTCGGCTCGACGCCGATCGCCCATTACATCTACCGGACCGCCGCCGAGAGCGGTAAGCGCGTACAAGCGTTGGGCGGCGCCAAGAACCACATGGTCGTGATGCCGGACGCCGACCTCGACCAGGCGACCGACGCGCTGATGGGCGCCGCCTACGGCTCGGCCGGCGAGCGCTGCATGGCGGTGTCGGTCGCGGTCGCGGTCGGCGGCGCCGGCGACCGGCTGATGGATAAGCTGGTGCCGCGGGTACGCTCGCTCAAAGTCGGGCCCGGTACCGACCCCGAGGCGGAAATGGGTCCGCTCGTCACCGGCCAGCATCTCGCCAAGGTGCGCTCCTATGTCGATCTCGGCGTCGAGGAAGGCGCCAAGCTCGTCGTCGACGGCCGCGGGCTCAAATTGCAGGGGTACGAAGACGGGTTCTTCCTCGGCGGCTGCCTGTTCGACGAGGTGAAGCCCGAGATGCGCATCTACAAGGAGGAGATCTTCGGGCCGGTTCTCTCGGTTGTGCGCACCCCCGATTTCGACGCGGCGACAAAGCTCGTCAACGACCACGAATACGGCAACGGGGTCGCGATCTTCACCCGCGACGGCGACGCCGCGCGCGAATTCGCCAACCGCATCCAGATCGGCATGGTCGGCGTCAATGTGCCGATCCCGGTGCCGATGGCCTTCCACAGCTTCGGCGGCTGGAAGCGCTCCCTCTTCGGCGACATGGCGGTTCACGGCATGGAAGGCGTCCGCTTCTACACCCGCCTCAAGACGGTGATCGCCCGTTGGCCCACCGGCATCCGCGCCGGCGCCGAATACGTCATGCCAACGATGCGGTAAGGCGGGCAGCGCCATGAGGAAGACCACCGTAGTCAGCCGCAGCCCAGATGTGATGGGCGGTACGCCAGTCTTTTGCGGCACCAGGGTTCCCGTGCAGACCTTGCTCGATTACCTTGAGGCCGGCGAGTTGATCGACGAATTCCTCGCCGGCTTTCCATCGGTCTCCCGCGACCAAGTCATCGAATTCCTCGAAGCGGCAACGGATCGCCTCCTCGAAACCGTTGAATGAAGGTCTTCCTCGACGAATGCATCGACTGGCGGCTGTCCCGCGACCTCGCAGATCATGAGGTCATGACCGCCCGCCAGATGGGCTGGACTTCAATCACGAACGGAGAGTTGCTCGCGCTCGCGTCGCGGGAATTCGACGTGTTCGTCACGGTCGACCGCAACCTTTCATTCCAGCAGGATCTGGACGTGCTGCCGATTGCCGTAATAGTGCTCAGCGCGCCGTCCAATCGCCTTGCAGATTTGAGACCGCTCGTGCCGCGGCTCTTGGCGGCGATCGCCTCGGCGGGTCCGGGAAAGGCCACCATAGTCGGCGCCGGCGCGCCGCCCTGAGGTGCGGTGCACGGCATGGAAGGCGTGCGCTTCTACACCCGCCTCAAAACCGTAACCGCCCGCTGGCCCACCGACATCCGCGCCGGCGCCGAATATGTGATGCCGACGATGCGGTAGAGACTCTCGCGGACTCACGGCAACAACCTATCGTTGCGCACGCTACGCTGATGTTGCTGTTTTCTGCAGCACAGAAACAGCCGAACTCCCGGAAAGGTTGCGACGGGACCGGAATGCGCGATCTTGGCATCCGCAACCTAAGACCGTCCCGTCGCCTTCTGCCATGCGGTGTCAGTCGCCGCTAGTAGGTGTGGGCAATCGCGCGCCCCTGCATGCCATTTGCACAGTCCCGGGCATCTCTGAAGACCCAGGTCGTTTTCGGCTGCCCCCGATCCCCGGGGGTGAGCTTCGCTGGCAGCCCACAGGTCGCGCATGTGATGTTAATCATAAAGAAATCCTCGTCTCACTATACAGTGTTATAATACAGTGGTAAGTCGTTGAAGTCAATCTCCAAATTCTGGTCCAACGCGGTCACTTCGTCAAGGCGATCTGTACGGAGCCCGTACAGCGACGTTTGACGAGCCTTACTGTGGGGCCACGTGAAAAGTCCTCCCGTCCACCACGGGTCACTGGAGTGGACGGGAGGGACATTTGAGAGGCACTCGGGGACCTAGCAGTCCCTGCCGGCTCCAGCTACTGAAAGACCTGCTGCGATGTTTAGCTCGGCGGTCGTCCGGTAAGATAGCAAGACGGCTTGCCGTTTATTGGTTGGCTTGGACATACCACGTCCAGCAGTCCATTGCGGTAGGACCGAGAAGTAATCTAAACGTACCGTTCCCGTCATAGATCGCCGTGTGTGGTACGTAAGGTTTGTCTTGAGATGGAATATTCTGGGTATACCAGCGTTCAGCGTCGGCGCGGCTCCTGAACTGTGTCGGCTTATCCCCCGCAGAAAAATACCGCGGCCCCATCCACGCAAGTGGTACAGGGGTTGTCGCCCAGGCATACGTTAAGATTTCCCAAGGGTCGACGTATACGTTTTCACCCTCGGCCTCCTTGTCCGGCGAGTAGACGCGCACTCTCCAAGGCAAATTAGAAGAAGGGCTCGGGCCGCCGCTACGCGACGCCGCGAGCGGCGCTTCGATCAGAACCACTCTCAATCCACCCGCGGCTTGAACACAGCCCGTTTTTTCGAACCAATTCTTGTCCTGTGCCCCAAGCGCGGCTTTCGCGTCTTTGATCGCGAGTGGGCTACGACAGAGGATCGCGCCGGCTTGGGTTTCAAAGGGGTATCTCGGCTCGGCACTCGTACCCTCAGCCTCTTGACTTCGGGCTGCGCGAGACAACGTCGGCTCCGGTTCGGGCTCACTTCCACCTGTTTGAGGAATTTTCTCCCACATCCCCGACACGTACCCATGATCATCAACTGGGTCTGGCGTCCGGTCGACTACCGGTCTACGCCCTTTGCAACGCCAATATGAAGCGGTATAATTTGCCACCATTGGAACAAAATCAGAGTTTGGATTATCGTGGCAAAACTTTTTCACTTCGTCATCGGGGGTATTGATGGTGGTTACCTGTCTACAATTTCTGCCACTTGCTCCACTCGCGCATCCGTACACTTCTCCATCCTGGCATCGCCATTCCACATTGTTTGTTTTCGTAGCCGTGACGACAGCTCTCGGCGGGTTTTGCCCGGCATAACGGTCATCGGTTGTAAATGAGGGTGTGTTCTTTACCGCTCTGCAAAAGGCGAAGACATCCGTGTACCGTTCGGGAGGTGATGTTGGTGACTGTTGTGCCGATACCGTGCTCGATAAGACATATGCCAGGCCGATAATAGCGGCGAACATTAGCGGTCGAATTGTTCCCTCCCCTAAGCTCGTCTCTGGACAGGTGAGATCACGAGTAAGATCGCCGAGCTGCTTTGGTCTTCTGGTGGCCCGTACTCGCGGTGAGCCTACTCGTGCACGCCTCAATCAACGCTCGACCGAACGGCGTGAGGTTGACGAGTAAATATGGTGGCCCGCCTGGTCCGTCACCTGTGCTTACGCAGCCTAGCCTGACCAAGTTGCTCAGAGATATTTTAACCTGCGGCCATCTATATAACGTGTCCGCCTCCTTCTCCTTCTTCTCCCGATCCTCACGCAGCGGGAGCGGAACAGCCGCTTCGGGCAACCAAGATGTCAATACGCCGTTTACCTCTGCGTCGGGGTTGGATTTTATCCCGCTCTCGATCGCAGCAAGATTTCGCACGTCGAATAGGGTCATCTCGGCCAGAACCGAAACGAAGGCGCGGCGGGGCTCAATCCCGCTGTCTGCGTCACCACAGTTGACGAACAGTCTGGCCCAGATATCCTGAAGGTCGTCATCCTCTTCCAGGGTCGCATTTTTGAGGAGCGGCACTGCGATATTAAGTGGGATCTTACGGGTCGGTCCGGGCATCCCCCTGTCGGCGCAAAATTGACGGACACGCTCCCATAAACGGACCCGGCGCTCAAACCAGACCACACTCAAACGGTCTTCCAACATGCTAAGGACCAGCTTGGCGGGTCCGCTAACGAAGTGGGCGAGTTCCCGGGTCGCTTGTATCGCTTCCTGTGAAGCCTTCGCGGTCTCCTCCGTAGCCTTCGCCCATCCCCCGCTCGGATCGTCGGCCACTCCCTACTCCTTTTCGAAAGCGTGGGGGACATAGTGGTCCGCTGCCGCCTCTCAATAGAGGCTCGCGTGAAAATATGCCAGCAAGCGTAGGGCGGAAAAACGTAGCACGTTCCGCCGCTAACTGTCGTCTGCGTATCGGGCTGTGCCCAACAAGATGGTCTGGGATGTTACGTTCTGCCTGCGCCTGCTTCGGCCGTTTCGATTCATCGCCGCTCACGCTCGCCAGCGCTGCGCATCAACCCGCCGGGTACAGCCTGCCGGCAACACGCGGCGAAAGGAGGAATGCGGCTATTCCGCCGGGTGCTCGACCAAACCGTGCTTCACAAGGTTGAAGTGCGTGTAGTCCATGTGCGCCGCGAAGTCGTGGTCATCGCGGATCGTATGCTCCCAATATCGTCGCTGCCAGATCCCGCGTTCGCCCCAGCGAGTCATGACCGGTGATCGCGGCTCGCCGTTGCGTACGGATTTCGAAAACCCTTTCTTGATCGCGCGGCAACGCCCGGGGAAATCGGTATCGCCTTCCGGCGGGGTCCGCAAGCAGTGCATGTGGTCGGGAAGGACGACCCAGGCGTCGATGTGGAACGGCGCGCTGGCGCGGACCTGCCGAGCCGTCTCTCGCAACGCGTCGATTTGGTCGCCAGCAAATCCGACCGGCGGTCGAGCAGTTCGCAGTGAAGAAGAATGTCCCACCCGGAACCGATTACGACGATAATCCGGCATGATCGGAGTATGCCCGGCTTTGGGGAGAGGCGGAAGGCGCTGCGCTTTTCCGCCCTACGCGTGCTTGCAACAGCGTATAAAAACAGCTTCAACCGACCGAATTTGAGGATTTGTTCGTACTAGGGAGGGCGAGCTGTTAGCAAAAGGCCGCGGCATCCCGGAACTCAGCGTCGTAGCTCTCAGGCACCCTGTCGAGTGCAAGGGCGGCGTCTTGCCCGAGGGCGGCAAAGGGACCGTTGTTCACGTTTATCGTGACGGCGAGCATTACGAGGTCGAGTTTGCGGAGCCTTTCCCTTGCACGGTCACGCTTTGGCGCGACGACATCCATCCCGAATGAGACAACTGCCAAGGGTCGCAAACGCGATCCTGGACGATCGGAAGATCACCCAATATCTGCTGAGCACGGTTCATCCGACCGGGGCATCCAAAGCAAAATTCTTCATGTCCTTCGGATTCTCACCGGGCAAATTGGGCTGATCTCAAAAGCGCGTTGCTGAACCATCCGCAGAACAATCCGGTGACCAGCCAAGCGAGCAATCCGTTTGGTCAAAAATTCGAGGTCAGTTGCTCGCTCGTAGCACCGGACGGCCGAAACCCTTGCATCATCTCAGTATGGATCATCGAGCCTCCCGACCCCAGTCCGAGGTTCATCACCGCGTATCCAAACCCTTGAGCGGGCGAGCGCGTCCGGGCGCTGAAGGTGGGTCCCGGACCGACCCGGAGGCTGGGATGGGGCCGCTCGTCACGCGCCAGCATCTCGACCGGGTCCGTCCTATGTCGACCTCGGTGGCGAGGAGGGCGCTAAGCGCCACCTGCGCGGGGTTACTGATGCTCGTCATCCATAGTCGCCCGGCTTCGTCTGAAGTACCGGATGGAACCTGGCTGTTCGCAAACAGAGTAGCGGTAGAGGTCTTCGAATGCAGCGGTCTCGTGTGCGGCAGGATTGTCTGGCTGTTGAGACCGCGTACTCCGGCTGGGCGGCCGGATGTCGACCGCCTCAACCCCGATCCTACATTGCGGCAGCGGCCGCTGTGCGGCCTGACCATCATTTGGGGGCTGCGACCCGACGGCGCGGACCATTGGTCGAATGGCTCGCTTTATGACCCGCAGGACGGCAACACCTATGACCTCACCGCGAAGCGCACCGCCCCCGACAAAATATCCGCTCGCGTCTATCGTGGAGTGCCTCTTTTCGGACGCACCGAAATCCTGATCCGCGATCCGCAGCTCAGCTTCGACGGACGCTGTTGAGTAGCAACGCAGGCACGAGCTATTTCGGTTTGACCGTCGGGTTGCCGCCCGGAGTGCCCGGAGGCGGAATTATCGGCATTGTCGAACCGGTGGAGGGCGGGGTCTGTTTCATTTGGGGATCGACATCGACGGGCGGCTTGATGACGCCGCCCGAGCGGCTGAGATCGGAGCTACTGCTGCCGCTGGCCGGCGGCTCGACCGGTTGGTTAGGTTGCTCCGCCGGTCGCTCTGCCGCAATGGCCGGCGCGCCGAGACCGGCCAATGTCGCCACGATGAGCCATGTCCTGCGCATGTTGCGCCTCCGTGTGCTGCCTCGTTAGGCAAACACCGTGATGCGCCGCATCTCCGGTCCGTTCAACTAAGCGCGGCCCCACAGGGTCTTTGTCGCGCGGCGCGCCCCTTCGGCCATAGCCTCGAACTTGGCCCAACAGATCGAGGGGTGGCCGACGCGCGTGCCGAGACCGCAATCGGTGCCGGCCAGCACATTCTCGCGGCCGACGAGCTTGGCGTAGCGCACCAGGCGCTCGGCCACCAGATCGGGATGCTCGATAAAATCGGTGCAGTGGCCGACGACCCCGGGGACGAGGGTGGCGCCTTCCGGCAATTTCACGTCCTCGAAGACCCGCCATTCGTGCTCGTGGCAGGGGTTCGAGGCCTCGATCGAATAGCTCCCGGCGCGCACCCGAAAGATCAGATCGATGATGTCCCTGAGGGGGATGTCGTCGTGGTGAGGCCCGTGAAAGCTGCCCCAGCAGACATGCAATCTGACCTTCTCCTTCGGAATATCGCGCAGCGCGTGGTTCAATGCGTCGATCCGCAGCGCGGCGTATTTGCGATATTCCGGGACCGTGATCTTGGGCAGGCAAGCCCAGCCGTCCGGGAGGTCGGGATCGTCGATCTGCAGGAGAAAACCCGCATCGACGATCGCGTTGTATTCTTCGCGCATCGCCTCGGCGATCGCGAACAGGAACGCCTCGTCGCTGTCGTAATGTTCGTTCCCCATCCAATGCTCGATCGTGCCCGGCGTGTTCGCCGGCAGGAAGGCTTCGGCCACGGTCACTCCGGCGACGGCCGCCTTGAAATTGTCGAGGTCGCGCGCGAGCTCGGCCTGACCGACATAGCGCAGCTTGTCGACGCAGACCGGCATCATCTGGCCGCCCGAGTAGCGCGGGCGCGGGTGTGCTGCGAAATATTCGGCGAATTTCACCTCGTCCCGCGCGGTCATGCTGAGCCGCCGGAACCCGGTGCCGGGGCGATTTTCGCAGCCGGCTATCCGCGCCGAGACGTAATCGGTAAAGTTCGGCTTTGACAATTCGCCGTCGTTTACGACGTCGAGACCGCACGCGACCTGCCGCTTGACGATCTCCGCCACTGCCGATCTGAGGCGCGCGTCGAGCGTGGCTTGGTCAACAGGCTCGCCGCGCGCCTTTGCCAGGACCGTCTCCCGCAGATCGTCGGGGCGCGGCAGAGACCCCGCATGAGCCGTCAAGATTCGATCGGTGCTGTAAATCATTGCGAACCTCCCTTTTTCAGCCGTTCTCGGCGAGCACCTTCCCTGCAAAATAGAGCGAGCCGCAGATCAGGACGCGCCCGTTGCCGTCGTGCACGGGAATATCGCGAATTGCGGCGAGAACCGAATCCGCCGTTTGCGCCGGGAGCCCGGCCGAGCCCGCAGCTTCCGCGATCGCCTCGGCGGGAAGCGCGTTCTTCTCACCCGGGATCGTGACCGCCCAGAGGGCACGAGCGTGCTTTGCCAATGGTGCGATAAAGCCGGCGGCGTCCTTTGTGTTCATCATGCCGACGACGAGGTAGAGCGGGCGGTCGTGCCAGCCGGCGGCGACATCGCCAAGGATCTCGCCTGCCAACGGGTTGTGGCCGCCGTCGAGCCACAATTCCCAGCCGGGCGGAACCGCTTCGACGAGCGGCCCGCGGCGCAGCAATTGCAGCCGCGCCGGCCAGTCGATGTGACGCAAGCCGTTGGCGATGGCTTCAGCGGGGATATCAAAACCCGAGAGCCGTTCGAGGCAGGCGACCGCCGTGCCGGCATTGACGACCTGGTGTGCACCCATAAGCGAAGGCAGCGGGAGATCGAGCCGCCAGCGCTCGCCCTCATAGCGCATTCCTGCGCCGGCAACCTCGCAGCGCCACTCGTGCCATGCCCGGTAGAGCCGCGCCGAAACGGCCTCGGCATGGGCCTCGATGACCGCCGCAGCCTCACGCGGCTGCGGGGCGATGACCGCCGTCGCGCCGGGCTTCAGAATCCCGGCCTTTTCGCCGGCGATCGCAGCGACGGTGTCGCCAAGGAATGCCTGATGATCGAGCGAAACCGGCGTGATCGCGGTAACCGCGGGGCGGCGGACCACGTTGGTGGCGTCGAGCCGGCCGCCGAGCCCGACCTCGAGCAGCACGATGTCGGCCGGCGTGCGGGCGAAGGCGAGAAAAGTTGCCGCGGTCGTGATTTCGAAAAAGGTGATCGGCGCATCCCGGTTGGCGCGCTCGCATTCTTCGAGAAGCGCGGTCAGCGCCTCCTCGTCGATCAGCTGACCGGCGAGGCGGATGCGCTCATGGAAACGGACGAGGTGCGGCGAGATGTACGCATGTACGCGGTAGCCCGCAGCCTCGATAGAGGCCCGCATCATCGCCACCGTTGAGCCTTTGCCTTTGGTGCCGGCGACGTGCACGACAGGCGGAAGGTCGTCCTGCGGCTTGCCCAGCGCCGCGAGAAGCCGCTCGACGCGGCCGAGCGACAAATCGATCAGCTTCGGATGCAGCCGGCCGAGGCGCTCCAGAACCCGGTCGCTGGTCGGCGCAGTCACTCTGCCACGCTCAAATCCGGTAGGGCTTCGATCTGCGGAAGGGCGGCAGCCGGCGGCTGCGGGTTCCGGAGCAGGCCGAGAATTCGCGCCAATGTCGCGTGCAATTCGGCGCGCGGCACGACCTGGTCGACCATGCCGTGGTCGAGCAGATACTCCGCGCGCTGAAACCCATCGGGCAGCTTTTCGTGAAGTGTCTCCTCGATGACCCGCGCTCCGGCAAAGCCGATGACCGCCCCGGGCTCGGCGAGGGTGATGTCGCCGACCATCGCAAAGGACGCCGAGACGCCGCCGGTCGTCGGATCGGTTAGCACGACGATGTACGGCAGGCCCGCTTCCTTGACCATCTCGGCGGCAATGATCGTCCGCGGCATCTGCACCAAGGACAGCACGCCCTCCTGCATGCGCGCGCCGCCCGAGGCCGGAACGACGATCAGCGCCGCCTCCTGTAAGACGGCGAGCTTGGCGGCGGCGAGGATGGCTTCCCCGGCGGCCACGCCCATCGATCCGCCCATGAAGGCAAACTCGAATGCGGCGACCACCGCCGCCACGCCGCCGATCCGCCCGTGTGCGACGACCACCGCATCGCTGTGCGGACCGAGCGCCGCTTGCCCCTCTTTCAGCCGGTCCGTGTAGCGTTTGCGATCGCGGAACCGCAGCGGATCGACCGCCGTTCGGGGCAATTCGATCCGGGTAAAGGCGCCGTCGTCGAACAGCATCTTGAGGCGAGGCTCGGCGCCGATGCGGAAATGATGGCCGCAGTTGCGGCAAACATGAAGATTGGTTTCGAGCTCGCGATAGAACAGCATCTGCTCGCAGCCCGGGCATTTGTGCCAGAGATTTTCCGGCATCGCCTTCCTGGTGACGACCGCCCGGATCTTCGGCAATACGAAATTGGTGAGCCAGCTCATCGCGGGCTTGTAACCGGCTGCCGGTACCTTGTCGAGCGGCTGCTAAAAAACTCGCGTGTCATTCCGGGACGGCCCGTCAGGGCCGGGCCCGGAACCTATGAACACCAGGCCAAGCCATTGATTTCTCTGGTCCGTGTTCCTGGATTCCGGGCTCGCTGGCAGAGCCCGCGCCCCGGAATGACGATGTTTCTTGCATTCTCCGCAGCCTGCTAGGTTGCAGGTTGGGGACCCGCAGGGATCAAAGCAAAGTCGTCTTGCGCGGAATTGATCCGCGCATCCACGTCTTTGTTTTCGGGCGCTGACGCGTCGTTATAGCTGGATCAGACCGCCAGGCAGGTTTGGCTCGTTGCGCATCGCGGCGACGATATCGGCGCGCACTTTGGGCGAGCGGCGGTAATACTGGTGGCTCGCATCCGGCGGGTTCCACAAATCGTAGTCGTTGACCTCGGCGCAATCGAGGATTCGAAACCGCGCCGGTGGGTAGAGTGCGGCATCGGTCTTGTGGATCGGGCCTTCGTGCCCCAGCCGCGAAATAAAATTGACCGAGACGCTGAGGTATAGAGCGATGTCTCGAATACTGTAATAGATCGAAATTCTCGGGGTGAGAGCAGGTAGCCGGCTCAGTCTCGCGCCGATCGGAAGAGTGAAACTGTCCCAACGCTCGTCGGCCGCCGGCAGGAACACCTCGTCAAACAATGTGACTGGTTGGTTACCGTGGCTGAACCAGCTTTCGACCGCTGCCGCCAAGGCGAAATTGCCCATGCTGTGGGCGAGCAGAAACACCCGTCTTCCCTGGTTGCGCACCTGCGTCAGCATCGGCTGGAGGTTGGTGAAAAAGCTCGTGATATGGAAGGCCGATTGCCCGGCCTTGCTCTGGTCCCGCAGATAGTCGTCGGGAAGAAGGTGCGGCGGCGCGGCGAATAGCTGGCCCAGAGACGGCCAGCTGAAGGCGATGACCGTGGTGTCGGCCGCATTGGCGCCCGAGGCGGCGAACCACTCGCGGTTGTAAGCCGCCCGGGCGATCGAATTCAGGAATGAATTGGCGAAGCCGTGATTGAAAACGAGGATGTTCTTTCCCGAGCCGACGACGTCCTGAACGACCCCAGCTTCAAACCCGCCCGTCTGGGGATGCGATATCGCGGTGATCGTGCCGCTGCCCTCGACAGCCAGGTCAGTCCCCTGAACGAAGGCCTCGGCATAGATAATGTGGCTCGGATCCGTCGGCGGTATGATGTCGGCACCGTAGCTGTGCCAGTCGCTCGTGGGGCCCTGCGGTACCCGGTTGGTGGCAAAATACACCGTCACGTTGGCCATCGGCTCCCCCCCCGCGCTTCGCCCTGTGGCGATCCACGTCGCCGATTATGCCGCATTCGCGGCGGGTTCGATTGACAAAAACCGTGCAGCCCGCGACAACCGCGCGAGGATCGAAGCGAGGGAATGTGGCGGATGGGGATGCTCGAAGGGCGGGTCGCGATCTGTGCGGGAGCAGGCCGCGGGGTCGGGGCCGAAGTTGCCAAGCTGATGGCCGCGAACGGTGCCAAGGTCGTCATCAACGATCCCGGCACCAGCGGCAGCGGCGAGGGGTCGGACCAGACGCCAGCGCAAGAAATCGTCGACCAGATAAAGGCCGCGGGCGGCGAGGCGGCCGCCAACTACGGCTCGGTCGCCAAATTTGACGACTGCCTCGCGATGGTGCAGCAGGCGCGCGATACTTTCGGTGGGCTGCACATCGTCTTCAACGCCGCCGGCATCCTGCGCGACAAGATGTTCCATAACATGTTCCCGGAGGATTGGCAGGCCGTCATCGATGTACACCTGACCGGCCACTTCAACCTCAACCGAGCGGCGATAAACCTGTTTCGCGAGCAGAATTACGGGCGGATAATCATGGTTTCGTCGACCTCGGGACTGCTCGGCAATGTCGGTCAGTGCAATTACGGTGCGGCGAAGCTCGGGATCGTCGCGCTCGCCCGTATCGTTGCGATGGAAAACGCCTCCAGAGGGATCACCGTCAATGTGATCTGCCCATCGGCGGACACCCGCATGACCCGCTCGGTCCCGACGCCAAAGGACCCGCAAGCGGCGGCGGTGCGCGAGGAGCGGCTGCGCCGCAGCAGGGCCGACGCAATCGCGCCGCTCTGCATCTTTCTTGCCTCCGAGCAGGCGAGTCAAGTCAACGGCCAAGTATTTCATCAGCGTGCCGGAGAACTGTCGCTCTACGGTCATATGCGGCCGGTCCGCATGGTGCACCGCCAAGGCGGCTGGACCCCGGACACGCTTGCCGAGGTTGCGATCCCGGCACTCGCTCCGCAATTCACGCCGCTCGGCGACGGCAGGGCGGTGCATCCGGGGTTGCCGATGGAGTGAGCACACAGCCAAATCGGCCATCAGCCTCCCGCGGCGCACACAGGCTCAACAAAGGCTTTCTGATTGCGGCGGCGATCATTGTCGCCGTCATCCTCTACGGTTCTCTCTACCCGTTCGCCTTCTACCAGCCCGAAGGCGGCGCCGGTCCGCTAATACATCTCGTTCAGAGCTGGGCGGAAACGCCAGGCCGCGGCGACTTTGTTGCAAACATTTTTTTCTATTTGCCGCTCGGTTTTTTCGGGAGCCTCGCTTTCGCCGGAAGCGGCCGCCCCTTCCGGCGTTTCCTGCTCGTCACCTTCGCCGGCGGGCTCCTCAGCACTACTATGGAGCTGGCGCAATACTATATCGTGGGGCGAGTTTCCGCGGCGGACGACGTCTATGCGAACCTGATCGGGACGGTATTGGGCGCAATCGTCGGAAATTTCGCCGGCGGCGATTTTCTCTGGCTGCCATTTCGCGACATCACCGCCAACCGCGTTCCTTGCCTGTTGCTCGGGCTATGGCTCTTTTACCGGCTGTACCCTTATGTGCCCACGATCGACCTGCACAAGTATTGGGACGCCCTGAAGCCGGTCTTTTTCCACCCGCGCCCGACCGGCTATGACCTGTTTCGCTACACCGCGATCTGGCTGACGGTAGGCAGCCTGATCGAGGCGGTTGGCGGACGGCGGCGCGGGTGGCTGCTCTTTCCGCTTTTTATCACCGCTGTGCTGTCCGCGAAGGTGGTGATCATCGGTAAGACACTGAGCGCTGCGGAAATCGCCGGGGCGGCAACCGCTCTTGCGATGTGGCTGCTGCTCGCCATCAGCGTCAGTGCGCGGATCCGGGTCATCGCCACTGCCCTGCTGCTCTCGGCTTACATTGTTGCCGAGCGGCTTGAACCCTTCCAGTTCAGCGCTTACGGCCGGGCGTTCGGCTGGATACCATTCCGCAGCTTTCTGTACGGCTCGGTCGAGGTCAACATAACGTCCTTTCTCGAAAAGGCCTTTCTCTACGGCGCCTTGATTTGGTTGCTCGAGAAGAGCGGGTTGCGATCCGGGAGGTCCACCATTCTCGTCGCGATTTTGTTATTTGCCGCCAGCTGGGCGGAAACCTACCTCCCCGACCGCTCTGCGGAAATCACGGATGCCCTGATGGCTCTGCTGATCGGCATAATCATTGCACTCGTAAAAACCCCGACGGAGGGCTCTCGCAAGGGAACGGCCTGAGCGCAACCGACGTTCGACCGGCCGCGTTCTTGCACGGTCGGGCTCAAGCTTTGGGCATCGCCGCGGGTTGCTCTAATCTGGCGTCCCGCCTCCCGGGTCGGAGGTCATGAAATGGCGTGCGCTCCTTCGGAAAGCCGGCGGCGCGGGTGATGAGGCCGTTCTTCCTTGCCGCGGTAATGTTGCTCGCCGGCACGGCGATGGCCGACCCTCCGCCAAATGCCGATCCCGCCCTCGCACCGTGGTTCCGCAGCCTCGTCCAGCCCGGTACCAGCATCTCCTGCTGCTCGGTAGCGGACTGCCGCGCCACCGAGTACCGCATCGAAGGCGACCATTACGAGGCGTTGATCGGCGAAGCCTGGTTCGCGGTCCCCGCCGACAAGATTCTACAGCGCACCGACAATCCGACCGGTCGCGCCGTCGTGTGCTGGACCCCGCAGCGCGGGATCCTCTGCTTTGTGCGGGCGACCGAATCGTGAACGACGGCTCGCCCAGCCTTATTGCGGATTGGCGGGGATACCCAGCGAGCTCGGCGGCCCTGGCAAAACAGGGCCGCCGCGTCCGGGAGGTCGGCCGCTCGGCAGTGGCGCATTCGGCGCGGCATTGGGGAACGGCACCGGCTCGGCACCCAGCAGCGGCACGGCGAGCCCGCGGGATTTGCCGGCGCGCGCCTCGGCGGGGCGAACCAGCGCTTCGAGCTGCCGGTCCGTCAGCTTTATGCGGTAGAATTGGTCGTAGAACTCGCGGGCGTTGGTCCGCAAATCCTCCTGATATTGATCGGGATAGAACAGGGCGGTGAGCCAATATAATCCGATGATGCGGTTGATCCCCGGGGGATCGTCGATCCACCCGAAGGGGTCGGCCGGTGCGAGATAGACCCGTTTGCTTGCGACCGCGATCAGGCCGCGCCACGCGGTGCTGCGCAAAAGGGAATCATAAAAGCTTCGTTGCTGGGCGATGATGATTGCCGGATCCCAGTCGATTACCTGGTCGCGCGTCACCCTCGTCAGCTCGCCGGAGCCGAGCCGGGCCGCAACATTGATGACCCCCGCCTGGTCGATGGCGGCCATTGCCTGCGAGCCGCCGAGACCAGTCTCAAGCCCATCCGGCCCCCGGCCATAATAGACGATCGGCCGCTCGTCGGCCGGGGCGATCAATAATCTGCCGCGCAGCGCATCGATGGCGTAATCGACATATTTGGCAAGGTCGTCGCCGCGTTCGGCGGCGCCGAGCAGCGCCCCGATGGTCCGCAAAGTCTGCGGCGTCGCTTGGATGCCGTTGTCAAGGAGGAGGTACGGGACCCCGGTCTGTTGCTGGATTAGTTCGGCGCGCGCCGCAGCTTCCGGCGAGACCGGGTCCGCCTCTATGATCAGGTCGGGGTGCAGTCGGGCGACCGCTTGGACGGTCTCCGCCGGGTTCGGGCGCACTGCTCCGCCAGTAATCGGCAACCCGGAGAATTTTCTCGGGACCTGTGGTCCCTGCCCGCGGGACAGAGGAACGCTCCAGCCCAAAAGCTTTTCCGGGGCCAGCACAAAGACGAGGACATCTGCCGCCGGGTTGGCCGTCATCACTCGCCCGATGCGATCCGGCAGCACCACGTAACGCTCGGCCGCGTCGACAAACCCGGCCGCTCGGCCAGACCCGGCGAGGAGCGCCAGGAGTAGGAACGTCATCCATGCAATTGACGATCGCAACGGCATTTGCGCCCCTCGACAGGGAATGACCAATGTAGTCGACTATAGCCCAAAGATAGGATCGGCGCTTACTATTGCTTTTGGCGGATCGCGATCAGCCGCTGGACGCATGCGCGCAACTCTTCCCGCAACGCCGGCCATTGTCGGCTCGCCGCCAAATTCTCGGGCCCAAAGGCGTTCGGCAATAATTCGGCGATCGTCCAGATGGCGATGCTGCTGAGCTCGCCATTGCAACAGATTACGCGCACGTTGACGCTCGCTCGCTGCGCGGCCTCGACGATGAGTTGGCGGCACGATCCGCAAGGCGCAACTACCCGAGAGGCCCCCGCCGCCTGGTCTGTGAAATTGAAGCCTACGACCGCGATCGCATCGATATCGGGATCGCCCGCGGAATTGGCCAAGCTCAGCGCGGCTGCCTCGGCGCAGATCGTCAGGCCGGAGGAGGCGTTCTCGAGGTTGGCGGCGGCATATATCGCCCTCGATTTGGTGCGCACGGCCGCCCCGACCGCCAAGAGCGAATAGGGGGCATAGGCTCGGGCCGCGGCCTCTTGCGCCTTTTCCACGAGCTCGCGGTCGGGACGATCCAGTGTCGTCAGCATCCCGCAAACCCGTCACTTGAGTAGACGGGAGTGCTTCTGGATCACGTCTTCAATTGCGCTCACCGGGGCATGCGGCTGTGCCGGTCGGGTATTTGAGGGTCGCCGCTCGAGCGGCTTGCGAGAGGGAGAGTGGGGGGATTGCGAGGCACCGCGGAGTTTGGGCGCAGCGGGAAGCTGGCTTTGCAGCGCGGGCATCGGGGCCGCTTCACCGATAGCCGCAGAGATGGTGCCGAGTTCCACCGTAAGCGGTTGCCCTGGAGGCTCTCCGGCTCTGTGGGCGATTGTCGCCTCGGCCGGCATCTGGCGTGGATTTACATTGGCGGCGTTATCGCTCGTCGGTTGCGCCGGTGCAGGAGGTGGCAGATTGGAAAGTCTATCTAACCTGTTCGTTGCTTGCGTTAGCCACAATGAAGCGTCAAAGCTGGTGCCGCCTGGCCTCAAACCGGGCTCCAGTTTCGCCGATCGAGGCATAAGAAAGAAAAGGCCGACGCCAAAGAAAACCGCGACGATCCAGCTGGCTATCAGCCCGACGGATATCAGATAGAACAGTGAGCCGGTGGATCTGCCAAGGGTGAGCGTCCTGCGGATCAGCCGCCAGGTTCGGCTTTCTTCGCGAAGCGGCGTGCGCTCTGACTGATGATCGGCGCCAGTTGCGGACATTCGTTAATATTACGCGGCCCGACTGCACAAGCAACCAAACCGCAATGTTTTGCGGGCGTTCTGCGAGAGCACACAGCCGAAAAACGACGAATTGCATCGCCGAAACGCATTTGGGCCGCCTCACCCGGCGAGCGCCGATTCGAGGTCGGCGATCAAATCGCCCGGGTCCTCGATCCCGACCGAGAGGCGCAGGAGGTCGGGCGGGGCCGGGCTGTCGGCGCCTTCGACCGAGGCGCGGTGCTCGATGAGGCTCTCGACACCGCCGAGCGAGGTTGCCCGTTTCCAGATCTCGACGCGCGCCGCCGTGGCGATCGCGGCTTCGGCGCCGCCGCGGACGCGCATACTGAGCATGCCGCCGAAGCCGCCGGTCATCTGGCGCGCAGCGACCGCGTGACCGGGGTATCTCGGCAGCCCCGGGTACAGCACGTCCAGTACCCGCGGATTTTGCGACAGCGCCTCGGCGATTTGCTGGGCCGAGCGGCAGGCGCGTTCGACTCGTGGGAACAAGGTTCGCATGCCGCGCAGCAGAAGATAGGCTTCGAAACTGCCGAGAATGGCGCCGCCGCTGCTGCGCGCCGTGCACAATCGCGCCCAAAATGCGTCCTCTCGCGCCGTCGTCAACGTCCCGGCGATCACATCGCTGTGGCCATTCAGATATTTGGTCGCCGAATGCATGACGAGGTCGGCCCCGAGCGCCAATGGCCGGGTCAACACCGGAGTTGCGGCGGTGCCGTCGACAGCGAGCAGGGCGCCGGCGTTATGGGCGATCTCGGCTGCACCCGCGATGTCGGTCACTGACCACAGTGGGTTCGCCGGAGTCTCGATCCATATGAGACGCGTCTGGTCCGGGCGGACCGCGTGGCGCAGCGCGTCGAGCGAGGTGGCATCGACAAAATCGACCGCGATCCCCCAAGCCTCGGCGAAATTCCTCAACCAGCTGCGCAATCCCCAGTACATGACCTGCGGCGCCACCACGTGGCTGTCCCGCGGGAGGCTCTGGAAGACGGCGGCTGCGGCCGCCATGCCAGAGGAGAACAGCAAGCTCGCGGCACCGCCTTCGAGTGCGGTCAACAATGCCTGCGGCTGGTCGTAGCTCGGGTTGTCGGCGCGTCCGTAACCGCGGCCTCGCCGGTATTGGTTGTCGGGGTCGCGCAAGAACGTCGTCGCCGTGTGGATCGGCAAGACGACAGCACCGGTCGACGCGTCGGTCGAGCCCAGCGCTTGCGCGGCAAGGGTGGCGGGATGCAGCGTTTTACGGCTCATCACGTCTCCGCTGCAGCGGTGCGCGCCTGGGCGACGGCGTGGATCTGATCGCGCAAGGCCGGCTCGGTCCCGAAGAGACGATGAAGGTCGCGTGCCGCCAGGCTCAACAGTTGGCAATATCCGAGGGCCACGACATCGGCGGTGCGGCGCTCGGCGACCAGCAAGGCGAGCTCGCCGAAAAAATCGCCGCTGCCGAGGTGAACGGGTGTGGGCGCAATCCGCACTTCTACCGCGCCCGAAGAGATAAAATACATCGCGTCACCACGTTCTCCCTTGTGGACGATGACTTCGTCCGGTACCGCAAGGCGCGGCCGCAGCAGGCGGGCGACAGAGCGCCCGGTCTTCGCGTCGAGCGCCGCGAACATCGCGACCCGGCCGACCAGATCCTCGCGCTTCAAGCCGAGATCAAGGGTCGGATGCACCTCGACCGCACGGCGCCGCGGCTGCAATTTGCGCTGCAAATCCTCGTACATGTCTTGGTTAATGATCGACTCCGCGCGCAATCTGCGGTACCGCTCCTCCTCCAGCCGTGCCGCGAGGCGGGCGAGATACTGCACTTCGAGCTGACGCGCATAGGTCGGATATTGCAGCTTCAGCGCGGCGATCGCGCGATCGATCGCGCTGAAGCGTTGGTCGAGTATTTGCGCCATTAGCGTGCTCGGACCGGCGCCGAAGACTTCTTCGATCTGATCGCGATTGAAGGCGATCACGTTCTGCAGAACGAAACGAGCCGCCAGCTGGACCTCGAACCGGTCCCCGAGCAGCCGCGCGAGAGGCTGCGCAAAGCCGATCCGGTGATGGATCGTGCGGGACAACCGCAAGGCCCTGTTGAAGGCAAGGATCCGGCTTGCCGCCTTCTGGTAACCGGCGATCCCGTCACTGCGCGCTCCGTCTCGGACCCTCGCGGCATGAGCGAGAAGGCTGGCCGCCACTCGCCGCGATACTGTCCGGTTCTCGAAATAGTCGAGACAGAATTCCTGCTCGCGATCGGCCAGAACGTAGAGCGCTGCCCGCTCCCGCAGCTCGGCGGGAAGTTCGGCATTCTCGACCGCAGCTTCGGCGGGGTCGCGGCCGTGGGCGTCATAGACTTTCGCCACCTCGGCGACGATCTCGGGCGCGATCTGATGCTGGCGTCCGACCGTCTCGATTTCCTGGGGAATAGATGAAAGAGAAAGTCCGATCACCCGCTGGCTGACGGCGACTTCCGCCGGTGCGAGGCTGCTGATTTTGAGAAGGCGCATCAAGGGCCGCATCGTCGGCGCGGTTACCAGCAGCGTGAACAACACAAAACCGGTCGCGAGTATGCCGACGAACTGACGAACCTCAGGGGGCAGCGCGGTGTTCTCGGCTGCGGCAAGCGCCAAGGCGAGAGAAACCGCCCCGCGCATGCCTCCCCACAGCATGACGAGCTTGTGGTCGCGGTCGATCGGCTTTGCGATCCCGGCGAAACTGAGCATCGGAATCAGGCCGTAAAGCGTCAGCGCCCGCGCGACGAGGGCCGCGACGACCAGCGCGGCAAGGAGGCCGAGATCACTCCAGCTCGCCTTTTCGAGAAGCTCGGGGGTTTGCATCGCCGCGAACAAGAAGATCAGCGAGCTCGCCCAGAACGCCAGCTGCTCCCAAGTGACGACGAGGCTTTCCCAATTCGACGGCGCTAAGCGCCGCCGGCCGCCGGCGCTAAAGGCCAGCGCCGCGGCGGCGACTGCGACGACACCTGAGACGCCGAGGTAGTGATCACAAACGACGAAGATCACATAGGCAAAAGCGATGGTGAGTGTGGCTTCGGCCAATCGGCTCGCGCGCAAGGTCGGGAGGAACAGCGTGACGGCCCAACCGGCGACATACCCGGCAGCGAGACCACCGCCGAACTGACGCACAAAAGTGACGAGCCCATCCACCGGGTTCGCGGGCCGATTGCCGGCCAGCATCGCGACAGTCAGCGAGTAGATCGCAATCGCCGCCGCGTCGTTGAACAGGCTCTCTCCCTGCACCAAGGTCGACAATCGACGCGGCGCCCCTATGTCGTGAAAGATCCCGACCACCGCGACCGGATCGGTGGTCGCGATGATCGCGCCCAGAATGACGCATGCCAGAATCCCGACCGGGGAAATTGGCCACAGGGCAAGCCCGACGACAAAGGTGCAGACGATCACGCCGATTACCGCGAGCAGAAGAACCGGCGCGACCTCGTCGCTCAGCTGGCGCACGTCAACATTGAGCGCCGCGTCGAAAAGCAGCGCCGGCAGAAAAACATACAGGAGCGACTCGGCGCTGAGCCCGAAATCGTGGAGCCAGCTCACGACATCGCTGATGATATTCCCGGGATGGGAGGCGAACGGGAGATTGGCAATACCGCCGATCGCGATTCCGACTACGGCAAGCAAGACTGCGTAAGGTATCGCCAGCCGCTCAGCGAGCGGCAGTAACAGGCTGACCAGCCCGAGCAGGGCGGTAACGGCAAAGACGGTCTGGATGGTATCGGTCATGACGGCCGGCCGGGGAGAACCTACCGGCAACGGCATTGCGCGACAAGGCGAACAGCAGACACCGACAATTCTCGGTCATTGACCGGCGCCGCGAATTCCCGGTAACCGTAATTTTGGGCCTCTGCCCCTGGCAAAGGCCCGGAATGAATTAAGGAGCCCCTTATACCGATGATCTCACGCCGTGCGCTGTTGCCGATGTTGGCTGCGTTTCTGGCCACTCGATCCCGGTTCTCGGTCGGCGCCGATCTACAGCAGTTTCCAACCTCGGAACTGACGATAATCAGCGCGAGCGGCCCGCATCGGTTCAAGGTGGAGCTCGCCGAAACACCGCAGCAGATGACGCAGGGCCTGATGTTCCGGACGAGCCTGGCGCCGGATGCCGGCATGCTGTTCGACTACCGGCAGCCGACCGCGGCGACGATGTGGATGCGCAACACATTGATTCCGCTCGATATGCTGTTCGTCGATGCGCGGGGCCGGATCGTCAACATCCATGAGCGAGCCGTGCCTCAGTCGGACGACGTGATCGCTGCGGCCGAGCCGGTCCGCGCCGTCATCGAGCTGAATGGCGGGACCGCCGAGCGCCTCGGCATCGAGCCGGGAGACCGGGTGGTTCACCCGATCTTCGGGAACGCGTCCTAACCCGAACCCGGAAGGATACCTCGCAGGAATCAACCATAGGTCGTCTTGCGCGCACTCGATCCGCGCATCCTAAAGAAATCGGCGTACCAGATCGAGAAAGGCGTCGAGCCGGTCATGATGGACCCAATGGCCGGCGTTTTCGATCGAAACGATCTGGGCGTTGCGGAAATGGCGCGCCCGCCCGTCATTCGCCGGGTTGGAGGCCCAGCTCTCCTTGCCGTAGACGAGGAGGGTCGGGCAATCGATGCGCTGCCATAGCTCCTCGGTCTCGGCAGCCGTCATCTCGTAGGGCCGCTCGGCCCGGACGTAGTTATCAAATTTCCAGCTGTAGGTGCCGTCCTCGTTCTGATTGACCCCGTGCTGGGTCAGATGCCGAGCCTGTTCCGGCGACAGATGCCGGTTCGCTTCCTGCATCCGCTTGAAGGCGTCCTCGATCGAGGAATAGCGCCGCGGCAGGCGGCCGGAAAGCGCGCGCTGTTCGGTGATCCATTGCTGCATACGTTCCGCCATCGGGCGTTTCGACCGCTCGTCGCGCCGCCTTGGCGATGCGCCCAGCCCTTCGATCGAGATCAATCGTCTGACGTGATCGGGATAGATGCCGGTGTAGCGCAATGCGATCATTCCGCCGAGAGAGTGCGCAATGATGCTGACCGGCGCGAGTTCTTGCTGATGGATCAGCTGGGCCAGGTCATAGATGTAGCCGGCGATCGAATAGTTGCCGTCGGGCGACCACTGGCTGTCGCCGTGGCCGCGCAGGTCAGGCGCCAAAACATGCCAGTCCGGGCGCAGCGCGTTGGCAACCCAGTCCCAATTGCGGCAGTGGTCCCGCCCGCCATGGACGAGGAGCAGTGGCGGCGCGGCCGGATTGCCCCAATCGACATAATGCAGGCGAAGCCGCTGCGAGAAATAGATCCGCGAGGTCGGGCCGGAGCTGTCGAGGTTCAAGCAAAGACCCCCGTGCGCTCGGAGGCGTCAGGCGGGGGTCGCTGTTGCGAAGCTGATCTTCGCGCTCGGCGCTGTGCGCCGAGCTCCGTCTTGGACTTTCAACTTGGTTGCCGATGCCAAGCGGTCGGCAACTGCTTCTCTCCAGGTGGCGTCATGTCTGTGGCACACCCTCCCGGCTGGTTGTCGACGCTATGATCTAAGTACGGCTCGGGGGCGCCGTCAAGGGCCAAATTTCTCCAGGAATCGCCCGAAGCAGGGTCCGGCGCTGCGGGCGCTTGAAACCTTGGGCCGCGTGGTTTATTTTCCTGGCACTCTCTCATGGAGAGTGCTAATCATGATTTGAAATCTGAGGCTTCTACGGAGGAATCCCGTGAATTTTCGACCATTGCAGGATCGTGTCCTGGTTCGCCGCATCGAGCAGGAAGAAAAGACGCTAGGCGGCATCATCATTCCCGATACCGCAAAGGAAAAGCCGATGGAGGGCGAAGTGATCGCCGCCGGGCCCGGCGCCCGGGGGGATGACGGCAAGCTCAATCCACTCGACGTAAAGGTCGGCGACCGAGTGCTCTTTGGAAAATGGTCGGGCACCGAGATCAAGATCGATGGCGAGGACCTCGTCGTCATGAAGGAGTCCGACATCATGGGTATCGTCGCGTAAGGGAGGTAGCTAATGGCTGCAAAGGAAGTACGCTTTCATACCGACGCTCGCGACAAGATGCTTCGTGGCGTCGATGTTCTCGCCAATGCCGTTAGGGTGACGTTGGGTCCGAAGGGCCGAAACGTCGTTCTCGACAAATCATTCGGCGCGCCGCGCATCAGCAAGGACGGCGTCACGGTCGCCAAGGAGATCGAGCTCGCCGACAAGTTCGAGAACATGGGCGCCCAGATGGTGCGCGAGGTCGCCTCCAAGACGAGCGATCTGGCCGGTGACGGCACGACGACAGCGACCGTTCTCGCCCAGACGATCGTGCGCGAAGGCGCCAAGGCGGTCGCTGCCGGCATGAACCCGATGGATCTGAAGCGCGGCATCGACCGAGCGGTGGATGCGGTCGTCGCGGATATCGGAAAACGTTCGAAGAAGGTTTCGACAAACGACGAAATCCAGCAGGTCGGAACGGTATCCGCGAACAATGATCGTGAAATCGGCCGGATGATCGCCGAAGCGATGCAGAAGGTCGGCAACGAGGGCGTGATCACGGTCGAAGAGGCGAAATCGCTCGAAACCGAGCTCGACGTGGTCGAAGGCATGCAGTTCGACCGCGGCTATGTCAGCCCCTATTTCGTGACCAACGCCGAAAAGATGGTCGCCGAGCTCGACGATCCGTACATCCTGCTCAACGAGAAGAAGCTGTCGAGCCTGCAGGCGCTGCTGCCGCTGCTCGAAGCCGTCGTTCAGTCCGGCAAGCCGTTGCTGATCGTCGCCGAGGACGTCGAAGGTGAGGCATTGGCGACGCTCGTCGTCAACAAATTGCGCGGCGGCCTGAAAGTCGCCGCGGTCAAGGCGCCGGGCTTTGGCGACCGCCGCAAGGCGATGCTCGAGGACATGGCGATCCTGACCGGCGGCCAAGTGATCAGCGAAGATCTCGGCATCAAGCTCGAAAACGTCACGCTCGACATGCTGGGCCGCGCCAAGCGGATCAGGGTCGAGAAGGAAAACACGACGATCATCGACGGCGCGGGCAAGAAGGACGACATCCAGGGCCGCATCGCGCAGATCAAGGCGCAGATCGAGGAGACGACTTCGGATTACGACCGCGAAAAGCTGCAGGAGCGGTTGGCTAAGCTGGCCGGCGGTGTCGCGGTGATCCGCGTCGGCGGTGCGACCGAGGTCGAAGTGAAGGAAAGAAAAGACCGGGTCGACGACGCGACGCACGCGACGCGGGCGGCGGTCGAGGAGGGCATTGTGCCGGGCGGCGGCGTCGCTCTGCTCTATGCCGCCAAGGCGCTCGACGGGCTGACGCCGGAGAACAGTGACCAGCGGGTCGGGATCAACATCGTCAAGCGCGCATTGCAATCACCGGTCCGCCAGGTCGCCGAAAACGCCGGCACCGACGGTTCGATCGTCGTCGGCAAGCTGTTGGATTCAAACGACCCCAACCGCGGTTTCGATGCGCAGAGCGGCGAATATGTCGACATGGTCAAGGCCGGCATCATCGACCCGACCAAGGTCGTGCGGCTCGCCTTGCAGAATGCCGCTTCTGTTGCCGGCCTGCTCGTCACGACCGAGGCGATGGTTGCCGAAAAGCCCGAAAAGAAGGCTGCGCCCGCAATGCCGCACGGCGGCGGGATGGACGGGATGGACGACTTCTAAACCACAACTCTCGTAAAAACCCGGCCGGCATCCGCGTGGGTGCCGGCTTTTTTGCTCCCTCGCCCCGCTTGCGGGGAGAGGGCTGGGGTGAGGGGCAGCTGGTGATGAACTGCGTCGGGGAGGAACACTGATGAGCCGGTTGTTCGGGCCGCTGCGGCAGATGGGGTTCGTGGTGCGCGATATCGACCAGGCGATGCGCCATTGGGTCGAGGTCTGTGGGATCGGCCCGTGGTACATCGCCGAAAAATTGCCGCTGCACGGCTTCTGGTACAAGGAGCAGCGCCATGACGACATCCATCTGACGATCGCGCTGGCCAATTCCGGCGACGTGCAGCTCGAGCTGATCCAGCAGCGCGACGACACGCCGAGCATGTATCGCAAATTTCTCGCGGCCGGCCATGAGGGGCTGCAGCATTGGTCGAGCTGGCCCGAGAACTACCATGAACTCCTCGACCGGGCAGTCGCCAACGGCTGGACCATCGGCCAACGCGGCGAGAGCCCACGCGGCCCGTTCGTCTATTTCCTCAACGAGGGGCACCCTGGCACGGTCATCGAAATGGCCGAGCTGACCCCGACCCGCCGCCGCATCTTCGACGCAGTCCGCGAAGCGGCCGTCGGCTGGGACGGCCGCGACCCGATCCGCCACGAGTGGCCGCAAGCCTGACTTACCGCGGCAACACCTTCGAAAGCACCGCATAGGCCTCGTCGTCGGTCCGGTCGTAGCGCAGCGGCGTCACAACGATATTGCCGACGTTCAACGCCTCGACATCGCTATCCGGACCTTGGTCGCGGGGCCCGCGGCGGAAGCTGATCCAATGATAGGTCAAGCCGCGCGGATCGGTGCGGGTCTCGACCTGCAGGCCCTGGATCAGCCCGGGGCCTTGGCGCGCCAAGGTCAAAGGACCGACGTCATCGGGCGGGCGATCCGGAAAATTCACGTTGAGGCAGGTCGCGGCGCTCCAGCCGATCGCCAGCAATCGCCGCACCACATCGGCGCCGAGCGTCGCGGCGGTGTCCCAGCGAACATTCGTGCGGTCGGTCCATGCCTGGCTCAGTGCGATCGACGGAATGCCGAGGAGCATCCCGGTCATCGCGCCGCCGATGGTGCCGGAGAAGACTGTTTCCAGCCCAAGATTGGCGCCGCGGTTGACCCCCGAGAGAAGCAGTTGCGGCGGCTCGGGCATCAGGTGGGACACGGCCATGACCGCGCAATCACCAGGGGTTCCGGTGATCCCGTAGCGCCGCGGCCCGAGCTCGCTCACTCGGATCGGGTGATGCAGGCTTATAGCGTGGGAGACGCCGCTCTGGTCGTGCTCGGGCGCGACAATCCAGACTTGGTGGGCGAGCTCGGCGGCGATCTGCTCGCAAACCGCGAGACCCGGCGCGTCGATGCCGTCGTCGTTGGTGATCAAAATGCGATCCAGCATAATACGGTTCCTCGTAGCTGCCGAATAAGGGCTGACTAATGAGCCTGCCGGAAAGGTCTTTCACGCCGGACGCGGCCTGTCCGCTCGACGGTGTGCGGGTCATCGACATGTCGCGTCTCGTCTCCGGCAATATGGTCAGCCTACAGCTCGCCGATTTTGGCGCGGAGGTGATCAAGATCGAGGACCCGAAGCGCGGTGATCCGCTGCGCGCCTGGCAGACCGACGGCATCAGCGTCCATTGGAAGGTCTATTCGCGCAATAAGAAGAGCGTGGCGCTCAGCCTCCGCGAGGCACGCGGGCGTGAGCTCTTCCTCGACCTCGTCGCCACTTCACAGGTGCTGATCGAGAATTTCCGCCCCGGGACCCTCGAAGCGATGGGCGTCGCCCCGGAAATCCTGCACGCACGCAACCCCGGCCTGATCATTCTGCGGGTTTCCGGGTGGGGCCAGGACGGCCCCTACCGCGACCGGCCCGGCTTTGGCACCTTGGTCGAAAGCATGTCCGGTTATGCCGCGCGCACCGGATTCCCCGATCGCGAGCCGGCATTGCCGCCGACCGCGCTCGCCGACATGGTCGCCGGGCTCTATGGCGCGATGGCTGTGCTCGTCGCACTGCGCCATCGCGAGGTTGGCGGCGGCGCCGGTCAAGTTATCGACCTCCCATTGCTCGACCCGCTGTTCTCGTTCATCGCGACTGAAGCGGCGATCTACCGGCTGACCGGGACGGTGCGCGAGCGTACCGGCAGCCGCTCGGAGACGACCTCGCCGCGCAATGTGTTCCGCACCAAGGACGGCCGCTATATCGGCATCTCCGCCTCGATCCAGGCGATGGCCGAGCGCCTCTTCCGCGCGATCGGCCGCGAGGACATGATCACCGACCCGCGGTTTCGCACCAACACCGACCGGGTGAGGAATGCCGAGGCCTGCGAGGCGCCGATCGTCTCCTTCATCGGGGCGCGCAGCTTGGCCGAGAACATGGAAATATTCGAGCGCGCCGAGGTCACCGCCGCGCCGGTCTACGAGATCGACCAGTTCATGGCCGACCCGCACGTAATCGCCCGCGAGATCCTCGTCGACCTGCCCGACGCCGAGATCGGCAGATTGCCGATGCACAACATCATTCCCCGCTTGTCCGCGACACCTGGCCGGCTGCGCCGCCCGGCGCCGTCGCTCGGTGAACACACCGCCGAGATCCTCGGCACGCTCGGCCTCGACCGCGCGGAAATCGAAGGGCTCGCGCGCGAAGGCGTCATCGCTCTCGCCGGAGGCAAATCATGACCGCGGGTTCCTTGCCGGTATGGCGCTCGCTACTGTTCGTGCCGGTGACCGCGAAGCGCTTTGTCGACGGCGCGGCAAGGCGCGGCGCCGACGCGATCATCCTCGATCTCGAAGACAGCGTCGCAGCCTCCGAGAAGGAGCGGGCGCGTACCCTGGTCCCGGAGGCGGCCGAGATCGTCTCGCGCGGCGGCGCCGACGTCGTGGTCCGCATCAACCGGCCATTGCGCCTCGCGGTGCGCGATATCGAGGCGGCAGTCGGCCCGCGCGTATTGGCGTTGGCCCTCCCCAAGGTGGATAGCCCCGAGCATGTGCGGCTGCTCGCCGAAATCATCGACGAGGTCGAGGCCGAGCGCGGCATGGCGCCGGGGACGACCCGCCTCATCGCGATGGTCGAGACCGCCGCGGCCTTCTTCCGTATCGCCGAGATCGCCCGCGCCCACCCGCGTCTCTGCGCGCTCAATCTAGGCGCCGAGGATTTCGCGCTGTCGGCCGGGATCCTGCCCGATGCCGAAGGTCTGTTCATGCCAAAGCAGATGGCGGTATTTGCCGCCCGCGCCGCCTGCATCATGCCATTGGGCTTTATCGGCACCGTCGCCGAATTCCACGATCTCGACGGCTTTCGGCAGACCATCCGGCGCTCGCGCCGCCTCGGCTTCATCGGCGCCTCGGTGATCCATCCGAGCCAGATCCCAATTCTGAACGAGGAGTTCCGTCCCGGCGCGGAGGAAGTCGACCACGCCCGCCGCATCGTCGCCGTCTACGATAAGGCGCTCGCTGAGGGTGTCGGCGCCGTCACCGTCGACGGCAGGATGATCGACGTGCCGATCGTCGACCGCGCGCGCCTCCTGCTCGACCGCGAAACCGCCATCGCCGCCCGCGAAGCCCGGATGCGCGAGAGCGCCGCGACAGCTTCCTGAGCGCCGCCGCTCAGGCTTCGCCAAAATGGCTTAGCAGCCAGCGGAGCGTCTCGTCCGGCGCTTCCTCGGGCACGTAGTGTCCGCAGGGCAGCGCGCCGCCCGACGCATTGGTCGCGTAACCGCGCTGCCATACTTGCAACACGTCGCCGTGCACACCCTCGGTATGGCTGCGCGCGCCCCAGATCACCAATAGCGGGACAGTTATCTCCCGCCCGGCCTCGAAGTCGGCTTTGTCCATCTCGAAGTCGCAGGTCGGGCAGGCGCGGTAATCGGCGCACGAGCCTTTGATGGTCTTCCAGTTGAAGCAGCGGACGTATTCGGCGAATGCTTCGGGATCGAAGAAGCCGAGGCCGATCCCGGGCTTCGACAATTTCTTTTCCATGTACCACTGAGCCGGAACGCCGGCCATCATCCGCTCCGGGAAATCATACGGTTGAGCCATCAAAGCCCAGTGCCATGAGCGCAATGCCCACTCCTTCGAGGTGTGGGTCCAGATGTGATGGTTGGGCAGGATATCGATCAGCGCCGCGCGTTTGACCTGGTCAGGATGGTCGAGGCACATGCGGGCAGTCGTGCGGGCGCCGCGGTCATGCCCGGCGACGAAGAACTCGCGGTAGCCGAGCTTCTCCATGACCTCGACCTGATCCTGCGCCATCGCGCGGAACGAATAGTTGATGTTGTTTTCGCCGGCATCGTCGGGGCCGACGCTGTCTCCGTAGCCGCGCAAATCCGGGGCAACGACATGGAACCGCTCGGCCAAGCGAGGCGCGATCTTGTGCCAGCAGACATGGGTCAGCGGATTGCCGTGCAGCAGCAGCAGCGGCGGGCCGTCGCCGCCGTGACGCAAATGGATTCGCGCGCCGCTCGTTGCAATCTCCGTCCGGGTGAACCCTTCGAACATCCGCCACCTCCTCCGCTCCGGTGCCTGAAGCAACTTGTTCTTTCTTCGCGAGCATTCCGCAAGGTAAACTCACGGTGACACCGCGGGGAAAGGTCGCGTCTTGGGGGACCGCCGGTTCGTCGTCGAGTTGATCAAGCCGTCGCATTACGACGACGACGGCTATGTGATCCAGTGGTGGAAATCGTGGATCCCGTCGAATTCGCTGGCCTGTCTTTACGGGATCGCGATGGATCTGGCCGAGCGCCGAGCGCTCGGGCCCGACGTCGCGATTGAGATCCGCGCCTATGACGAGTGCCACACGGTCATCCCGGTGCGGCGCATCATCGAGCGAATCAAAGGCGCGGAGTGCGGGCTCGTCTGCTTAGTCGGTGTGCAATCGAACCAGTTCCCGCGGGCAATGGACCTCGCGGCGCGGTTTCGCGAAGCGGGCATCCAGGTCGCGATCGGCGGGTTTCACGTGTCGGGCTGTCTGGCGATGCTGCCGGAAATGCCGCCCGACCTCGAAAGAGCCCGCCGGCTCGGGGTCAGCCTCTTTGCCGGCGAGGCCGAAGGACGGCTCGCCCAGGTTTTCACCGATGCGCTCGCCGGCCGGCTCGAACCGATCTACAACCACATGGACGATCTGCCCGCATTGCAGCAGCAGGTGACCCCGTTTCTGCCGGTCGACATCGTGCGGCGCTATGGCGAGACGATCGGTGCCTTTGATGCCGGGCGCGGCTGCCCGTTCCAATGCAGCTTTTGCACGATCATCAATGTGCAGGGGCGCAAGTCGCGCTGGCGCGATGCCGACGATGTCGAGCGGCTGGTGCGCGCCAACCTGGGGCAGGGCGTCTTTCGGTTTTTCATCACGGACGACAATTTCGCGCGCAACCGGAACTGGGAGGCGATTTTCGACCGTTTGATCGAGATGCGCGAGCGCGAGGGGCTCGGTCTGCAGTTCATCATCCAGGTCGACACCCTGTGCCACCGCATCCCGAACTTTGTCGAGAAGGCGGCGCGCGCAGGCTGCAAGCGGGTCTTTATCGGGCTGGAAAACATCAACCCCGACAATCTGCTGCAGGCCAAGAAAAAGCAGAACCGGGTTCACGAATACCGCCAGATGTTTCTCGCTTGGCGCGCCCAGCGGGTCATTACTTACGCCGGCTACATTCTGGGATTTCCGGGAGATACGCCGGAACGGATCGCACGCGATATCCGCACTGTGCAGCGCGAACTGCCGGTCGACCTGCTCGAATTTTTTGTTTTAACGCCATTGCCCGGCTCGGCCGACCACCAGCAGCTCTACAACAACGGGGTATGGATGGACCCCGACATGAACAAATACGACCTGGAACACGTCACGACCGGCCATCCTGTGATGACCGCACGCGAGTGGCAGGAGGTCTACCGCCAGGCCTGGGACCTCTACTACTCGGCCGAGCACATCGAGACGATCTTCCGCCGCGCCAAAGCATCCGGCATCAAGCCGGTGCGTCTGTTAAATCATATTCTGCAATTCTACTTCACCTTCATTCAGGAAAACGTGCATCCCTTGCAGGGCGGCTATTTCCGCCGCAAGTTGCGCCGCGAGCGCCGGGCCAGCTTGCCGCGCGAGACCCCTCTCGTCTTCTATCCGAGGCGGGTCTGGGAAGTCTTAGAAACCCACATAAAGTTCGCCGCCTTCTATCTCTATCTGCACCGCATCCGCCGCCGGGTCGAGCGCGACTCCGGCCCCTACAGCGACCCCGCTTTGACGCTTGCCGACGGCGAAGCATCTAGCCCCTTCGCATCCCGCCGCGACAAAAAGGCGATCGCCGAAGCCATTGCCTGATATCGCCATCGGCGGACACGGATGACACGACACTAAGAACTAAGTAGCCTTAATCCTGCTTTTGCGGGCGTCAGGTGACGGGGGATGGAACGACCACACCTGAAACGACGGCTAAGCGCCGTGATGGTCGCGGACGTCGTCGGTTACAGTCGACTGATGAGTGTCGACGAGGAGAGCACGCATCTTCGGCTCTCGGATTACATAAAGAACTCCATCGAGCCGAAAATCTCCGAGCATGGCGGCCGTCTGATCCGCAGTGCTGGAGACGGGCTCCTGGTCGAGTTCGACAGCGCAGTCGACGCGGTGTATTGCGCTCTCGGGATCCAGCATGGATTGGCCGAGCACGACGCCGGGATCGCTGCCGATCGCCGCTTGAGGCTTCGCATTGGCATAAATGCCGGCGATGTGATTGCCGACGAACGCGATATCTACGGCAACAGCGTCAATATTGCTGCCCGGCTGGAAGGCTTGGCAGGGCCAGGGGAGATCTATGTCGGCCGGAGCGTCCGGGATCAATTGCACGGCCATCCCGACTTGGTGTTTGAGGACAGAGGACAGCGAAAGGTAAAGAATTTAAACCAGCCGATCCGCACTTATCGCGTGCGGCGCGTCAAACCGCGACAAAGGCGCGGTTTCCCGGCTGACCTCGTCGACCGGACTCAAGTGCTTTCCCGGAATATATTGGTCGCGCACCGACGCTCTGCGATCTGGACATCGATACTGCTGGCCGTGGCAACCAGCATTACGGTAGCGGCGCTGCCGCTTAGGCGTGACTACGCACTACTGTCGCCGCGGGCATCTATCATGGTGCTGCCGTTTCGTAACGTGAGTAGTGATCCCGGGCAGGATTACTTCGCCGACGCAGTGACCGATGATGTGACCACTGATTTATCCCGGCTCTCCGACACTGTGGTGATCTCACCGGGTACGGCCTTTACCTACAAGGGAAAGGCGGTCGACCCGCGGGAGATCGGTCGAGAATTTCGGGTTCGGTATCTGTTGGAGGGCAGCATCAGAAAAGACGGGATGCAGGTACAAACCAACGCGCAGCTCGTCGACACCCGTTCCGCGGCTCACATCTGGGCCGACCGCTTCGACACCGAGCTTGCCGATCTTTCCGAGCTTCAGGACGCCATCACTGGCCGTATCGCGTCCTCGCTCCATATCCAATTACTGCAGGCGGAGCATCGTCGTGCGATCGCCGAGCGGCCGACAGATCCCGATGCAGTCGATTTACGGTTGCATGCGATGGCTCTTCTCGTGGCGGGGCCTAGTCCCGAACGCCACCTCGCCGCCCGACAATTCCTCGAGGAGTCACTGCAGCGCGATCCTCAGTCCGCCGAGAGCTGGAGCCAGTTGGCGGGTGTGTTGGTGAACGATTATTTGAACAACTGGAACGAGGTCAAGCAGAGTGCGGAGGCCGGGAAGGATTTGCTCCGGCGGGCGGAAAGGGCGTTGGCGGAAGCCCTAAAGATAGATCCGACCGTCGCGGCGGCGCATCTTGCGGACGGCTTCATCCGCCGCGCGAAGGGGGAACATCAAGAGGCGCTCGACGCCTTCGACCGGGCGGTCCAGCTCGATCCCAATTCCGCGCGTGCCTACGCCCAAAAAGCCAACCAGCTGGTGATGGTCGGAAGGCCGAAGGAGGCTCCGCCGCTCGTGCTGAAAGCAATAGCCCTCAGCCCCCGCGATCCATATGCCGGCACGTTTTATTGGGTCATCGGGCGAGCCTACTTCGTCATGCAAAATTACGATGACGCAATCGTTTGGCTGAGAAAAGCGGTCGAAGTAAGGCCGAATGTTTGGTACAGCCGAGCTTATTTGCTTGCGGCGTATGCTCACCTCGGACGACACGAGCAGCCCGAGGGACGCACTGCCTTGAGCGATTACAACGGGCGATTTAGCGGATACACGGTGCAGCGCATACGCGAGCTCTACGAAAAAGAGCTGCCGCATACCGACCCGGTGATGCAAGCGAGTATTCAGGCACTGTACGACGGGCTGCAGAAGGCCGGCATTCCGTAATCGCAGCGGTTCTCTGCACCTGCTGCGGGATGGCCGTCATCCGGCAGTAATCGTTGGCCAAAGAGCGTCGGCGCCGGCTGTGATCACCGCGCGGCCGAGCTCGCGCGACCAGTGGCTCTCGGTGCCGAACTCGTCGCGCCACGACCACAGGCGCCGGGTCAGACGGTGCAGGCTGTGCTCGTGCGTGAAGCCGATTGCGCCGTGCACCTGATGTGCGATCTCGGCGACCTTGCCGGCCGCTTCGCCGGCGCGGATCTTGGCCGCAGCGACGGTGAGCGCCGATGAGGGACGGGCCGCGGCCACGGCGATTGCGGCGCTCTCGACGGCAACCGACGCGGCCGCCGCGTGTTCGGCGAGCAGCGCCAATTGCTGCTGGATCGCCTGGAACTTGGCGATCGGCCGGCCGAACTGGACGCGATCGTTGGCATAGCGGGTCGACAAGGCGAGCGCAGCTTCCATCGCGCCCGCCATCTGCGCGGCGCGAAACAGCGCGCCGAAGCGTTGCATCAGGCACACGTCGATCTCGTCGGGCAGTGGCGCCGATCGGCCGCCCGGCTCGACCGCGCCGAGATGGTCGCGCGGCTCGCCGGCGAGGTTCTTGCCGGGGGTGAAATTTGCAGCGCCTTGCGGCACGGCCAGCAGCGTGTTGCCGGCAATCAGCACGACGGCCGCAGCTTCGCGTCCCCAAGGAATGTAGCCGGCATGGCCGGACACGGCGGCCTCCGCGATGTCCAGCCGATCCTCGGGTTCGGCCGGGCCGATCGTCAGCGCACCCGGGGGCGCCTCGATTTCGCAGGCGGCGCATAACCAGCGCGCGAGCATGGTCTCGGCCAGTGGGATCGGCGCGGCATGATGGCCTGCAGCGCGCAGGATCGTCGCCGCCTCGGCCATGCCGCCGGCGCCCTCGGCAAGGACATCGGGATAGCCCGCCTCTTCGACCGCCCGCCACAGCCGGTCGGGCCAGGCGCCACGTTCCGCATCGGCCGAGACCGCCGGCGTAACGAGGTCGCCGAAGAGCCGCATCGCGCTGTCGTAGAGGATCGTATCCGTCATTGCCCGCCTCGCCTCAGACGCTTACCCGGAAAAACAACACTATCGTCGCCCCCGCGAAAGCGAGGGTCCAGGGGCCCGGAGTACTGCCGGACGCCCTAAATTCCCGCTTTCGCGGGAATGACGAGGTCAGGAAATGGCGGTCACCGCAGCCCCAGCCCGCGGGCGATGATGCCGCGCAGGATCTCGCGGGTGCCGCCGCGCAGGGTCCAGGAGGGGGCGTGCAGCACCGTCTCGGCCAGCACCTCCTCGAACCGGTCATTGGCGGCGCGGCGCCGGCCCGGCGCCACGAGGCGCACGAGCTCGGGGATCTCGCGCTCGAACGCATTGCCGAGATCCTTGACCAATGCCGCCTCGAGATTGGGGGTCTCGCCCGCCTGCAGCATGCCGGCGATCGACAATGACATCCGCCGCAAGGTCCACAGATGCGCAGCCATGCGGCCGACCGCCTCGGCGATATGCGGCTCGGGATCGGGGCCGGCGCGGCGCATCAGCTCGATGAGCAGCTGGAAGGAGCTGATGAAGCGTTCGAGCCCGCTGCGCTCGAAGGCCAGCTCGCTGGTCACCTGCCGCCACCCGTCGCCCTCCTTGCCGACCAGACGGTCCGCCGGCACGAACACGCGGTCGAGCACGATCTCGTTGAAATCGTGCTCGCCGGCGAGGTTGATGATCGGCCGGATCGTGACACCCGGCGCCTTGAGGTCGAGGATCAGCTGGCTGAGGCCCCGGTGGCGATCCGGTTCGGCCGCGGAGGTGCGCACGAGGGTGATCGCGAAATGTGACTCGTGCGCATAGCTCGTCCACACCTTGGCGCCGGTGACCTCGTACCCGCCCGCGACCGGAACCGCGCGAGTGCGGATCGACGCCAGGTCGGAGCCCGAATCCGGCTCGCTCATGCCGATGCAGAAAAAGACTTCGCCGCGCGCAATGCTCCGGCAGAAACGCGCGCCGCTGCTCCTCGGTGCCATAGCGCAGCAACAGGGGCGCGCTCTGCCGGTCGGCGATCCAATGCGATCCGACCGGGGCGCCCGCCGCCAGCAATTCCTCGGTCACGACATAGCGTTCGAGCATGCTGCGGCTCGCCGCCGCCGTAGCGCTTGGGCCAGGTCATCCCGATCCAGCCGCGCGCCCCGAGCCGCCGGCTGAACGCCGCCGACCGATGACTGCCGAAATCGCTGTTCGGCACCCACAGCCCGTCGGCAAGCTCCTCGGCGATAAACACACGAACCTCGGCCCGCAGGGCCTCGCATTCGGGCGGCAGCTCGACCGGATCGAAATGGAAGGCGGTCATCGCTCGCTGTCGGGCGGAGGATTGACGGAGGTCAGCTCTTGTTGGACCACGGCGCGCAGCGGAGGCAAGTGGTTCTGTAATGTCGTCCACACGTAGGACACAGCGACGTCTTCGTAGTCGTGACGGTAAACGTTGCCCGCGCCGGCCATTTCCCTCCACCGGATCGTCGGATGCCGCGCCTTGAGCTCGTCGGGCAGCCGGCGCGATGCCTCGGAGATGATCTCGAGGCAGCGTGTGACGGCATAGACGGTGCGTAAATCGTCCCGGAACCTTTCGTGATCGAAGCCCAGCGCGAAGTGGACGGCGAGGTCGATGTGGTGCGCGATGTCGCGCAGCGCAGTGAGCTCGGCGTCAGAACGCATAAATGGCGTCTGCCGTGGCCGCCGGCCGAATATATGGCTTGAGACCATCGCGGCTGACGACATCGACCGGCTCGTCGAACATTTCTCCGATGTAATCCTTGAGCGCGACGTATTCGAAGATGCCGATCCCGGCCGCGGGATCGACCTCAATCATAATATCGATGTCGCTGTCGGGCCGGTTGTCGCCGCGCGCAAAGGAACCGAATAAAGCCACATGTTTTACGCCGCGCGCACGCAGGGCCGTTTCGTTCTCCCGAAGCCGAGCGAGAATCTCATCAGTATTCATGATTTTAAAATGGCACGAAAGCCCGGGTTTGTCAGGTCCTGCCGTGCGCGCCGGGCCGTCGTCAGAATGCCACCGACCGATGGCTGCCGAAATCACAGTTCGGCACCGACATCCCCACCGCGAGCTCCCCGGCGATAAACTCGCGGACCTCGGCCCGCAACGCCCCGCATTCGGGCGGCAGTTCAACTGAGTCGAAACGGAAGGCGCTCATTGCTCGCGGACCATACCGACGTTTGTAAACAAATATTAAGATAGCTTGACACAGTTCTCGCCGGCTCCGATGTTCTAGATACCCCGATTTTCCCAAGGCAAGCATTATGTCCGCGGCGTCTCTCGAGTACATTCGGATTGATTTACAGGTCGTAGCCTTCGATGAGAGGTCGCGGACGGTCCGCGTGGTCGTAACGCCGGATCCTCGCAGGTATGACAAATTCGAAGATTGTGGCGAGACGCAATGGCGAGATAAGTTCTTGGACTTCGTTTTCGGACGGGAGGCGCTTACGCGGACGGCTCTCCCGCCTGAGGTGCCAGTATTCTATTCCCCGGTGAAGATTGACGACGCGAGTGCATATGCTACACGTCGCACTGATGCGGTCAAACGGGAGTTAGCCGGAAGTTCGTATGAACCACCCGCGGAAATACCCGACCAACATCGGGGATTACCGCAAGAACCGACTGAAATTCACGCCACTTTCTTATCATTGGACATCGTTAACTCGACGAAAATCAGAAACGTCTATCGGAAACGTTACGATACCGTTATAGATTTAATGCTTAGAGAAATGGGAACAGTGGTAGGGTATTTCCATGGTACGATATTGAAGCTCACGGGAGACGGATTTATTTGTTTTCTTGATCATCCATCGATCAATTCTCAGTGCGACAATAGCGTTAATCTCGGTTTAAGCCTCCTAAGGATTCTGGATTCGCTCAATGAGGCGACACCCAAGGAATATCCAAAGCTCAAGGTGCGGATTGGTGCAGAACACGGCCTCGCGACTATTAAACGCTATGTAGTTCCGGCAACCGGTTACCAGCAAGATGATATCGCGAGCGATGCACTAAACAGGGCTGCAAAGATCCAAGAGAATGCGCCGCCAAACTCATTTGCAATTGGTCGTGCCCTCTATGAGCGAATTCACGTTCAATGGCTTGAGCGCGCCTCCCCGGTGAACCTTGGAGTAAAGGTGGGGGTCAAGCATTACCGAACCTATATTGTCAGCTAATGAACGCCGAAATATCCGCACAAGTGTGGTATCAATCCGGCGTGTTCATTGGGGGAGCTAAGTCTGCGGTCATCCCTGAGACAGCCGTAAAAAAAGACTTTTGGCCCATCCGGCCTAAGCGATAAAACTAATCATCAATTCGCGTCGCTGGGCTGACGTGCAAACGGCTCGGGAGAGAAGCATGACCTACGATCATATTCGGGTGACGCCGCTCGCAACCTCTGTCGGCGCGGAGATTTCTGGCATCGATCTCGCGGCGCCCCCCGCCGAGCCTGGGGTGGCCGAGATCCGGCGCGCGTTGGGCGAATACGGGGTCGTGTTCTTCCGCGATCAGCAGCTGAGCCCGGAACAGCATATTACCTTCGCGCGCCGTTTTGGTGGGATCGACATTAACCGCTTTTTTGCAATCGTGCCCGGCTACCCGATGATCGCCGAGGTGCGCAAGGAGCCGGAGCAGCAGCGCAATATCGGCAATGGCTGGCATACCGACCACTCTTATGACGAGGCGCCGGCATTGGGGTCGATGCTCTATGCACGTGAGGTGCCCAAGACCGGCGGCGACACTCTGTTCGCCAGCATGTATGCGGCGTTTGACGCGCTGTCGGACGGTCTGAAAGCGACCCTCGAAGGGCTGAAGGCGTTGCATTCGAGCCGCCACGTCTTCGGCCCCGCGGCAGCGGCGAGGCGGGGCGATCTCGAGGGGCGCTTTCGCAACGCCGAGCTCGCGACGCAGGACGCCGTCCATCCGGTCGTCATCCGCCACCCCGACACCGGCCGCAAGGCGCTATACGTCAATCCGGGGTTCACCTTGCGCTTTGACGGCTGGACCGAGGAAAAGTCTCCGCCCGCTGCTCGACTATCTCTACCGGCAGGCGGTACGGCCCGAATTCACCTGCCGCTTCCAGTGGCGGGAAGGTTCCCTCGCCTTCTGGGACAACCGCTCGACCTGGCACTTCGCGGTCAACGATTACCATGGCGAACGTCGCCTGCTGCACCGCATCACGATCGCCGGCCAAAGGCTCAGCTGAGGCCTTCACCCACCCACCCTGAAGGGCTGTTGGTGCAGAATAAATAATTGATTGCGATCTTGGCGCGAACCTGATATCGTCACCTGTAATAAATTATGGTGGTACCCAGCGCGAAGGCGCAGTTGCGGAACAGCGGCGGATCAGCCAGGAACAGCGACTGCGGGCGCTGTTTTGATTCGGCACGTTAGCCCGCAACTTAGGGTTTCTGCGGAGCAGATGAGGTTCGATGGCTGATAATCTGCTGGAAGATCAGCAAAACCAACGAGGGTGAGGCCGCGGCCGGCGGGATACGAAAACGCCCGACCCAGACAATGCTCACGGGATCAGCACTGCGGCGCCTTGCAATGCGCCATTGCGCAGATCGGCGAGCGCCTGGTTCGCGCCTGCGAGCGGGTAGGTGACCGTCTCGGTCCTGATACCGGCCGCAGGGGCCAATGCGAGGAATTCTTCGGCGTCGCGGCGGGTCAGGTTGGCGACCGAGCGCAGCACGCGTTCCTCCCACAGGATGTGGTATGGGAAGGACGGGATGTCGCTCATATGGATGCCGCCGCTGATGACGGTGCCGCCCTTCTTCGTGGCGGCGAGGGCGGCCGGCACCAGCGCTCCGACAGGCGCGAAGATCAATGCCGCATCGAGCGGCTCGGGCGGCGGCTGGTCCGAACCCCCGGCCCATTCCGCGCCGAGAGCGCGCGCGAAATCCTGCGCCGCGAGGTCATCGGGGCGGGTAAAGGCGTATAGGCGGCGGCCCTGGTGGCGGATCACCTGCGCCACGATGTGAGCGGCGGCGCCGAAACCGTAGATCCCGACCAGCTGCGCATCGCCGGCCATACGGAGGGTCCGGTAACCAATCAGGCCGGCGCACATGAGCGGCGCCGCCTCGACGTCGCCCCAACGCGCGTCGATCGCAAAGCAATAGCGCTGATCGGCGACCGTCAGCTCGGCATAGCCGCCATCGATCTGGTAGCCGGTGAAGCGGGCGCGGTCGCACAGATTCTCGCGGCCGGAGCGGCAATACTCGCAAACGCCGCAAGTCCAACCGAGCCACGGCACGCCGACCCGGTCGCCGATCGCGAAACGGTCGACCGATTCCCCCGTTTCGACGACGGTGCCGATGATCTCGTGCCCGGGCACCAATGGCAATTTCGGATCGGGAAGCTCGCCGTCGACGACGTGCAGATCGGTCCGGCACACCGCGCAGGCGCGCACCGCGATCAAGACCTGCTCCGGCCCGGGCTGCGGCATCGGCAGCTCGGCCGCAACCAGCGGGCGGCGGGCGGCGGTCAGCACTTGTGCCCGCATGAGCCTCTCCTTTAGTAGTGCTCGGCGTGAAGCAACAGCATGATAACGCCTACCTGGAGGCGGCGCTCTATTCGCCGGTAAAGCAGTTCCTCGAACGCCAGGGTTACGAGGTCAAGGGTGAGGTCAGAGGCTGCGACCTCGTCGCCCGGCGCGGCAGCGAGCCGCCGGTCATCGTGGAGCTCAAACTGCGCTTCAACCTGCCGCTGGTATTGCAAGGCATCGACCGGCTGGCGATGACAGAGCGGGTCTACCTCGCGGTGCCGCGACCCGAACGGCATGCCCGCGGCGGGCCGCTCGCGCCGGAGAGGCCCGAGATCCGCAAGCTGTGTCGCCGACTCGGATTGGGGCTGATGCTGGTCGGCCTCACCCGCAAGACCGTCGAGATTTTGGAGGAGCCGGTGCCCTACCGGCCGCGCCAGGCGAAATCGCGGGCACTGCGGCTGTTGGATGAATTCGCGCGCCGCATCGGCGATGCGAATGTCGGCGGGGCGGTCGGCGTGCCGCTCGTCACCGCCTATCGCCAGGACGCTTTGCGGTGCGCGCGCGCCCTCGCGCTCGGCGGGCCGATGCGGGTCGGCGCCTTGCGGAGCGCGGCGGATGTGCCGAGAGCGGCGCGCATCTTGCAGCGCAATGTCTACGGCTGGTTCGACCGGATCGAGCGGGGCACTTACCGCCTGACGCCGCAAGGGGATCAGGCGTTGAGCCGTTTTGCCGAGGTGATCCCGGCTATCCCGCCATGATTACCGATTATGGCGAAGAGCGGCAGCGCAGCCTGGTTTTCGACTATTTCGGGAATGACGCGCGGATTTGGGTGCTGCGCCGGGCCGAGATCTTCGGCGCTTCGATCTTCGTCGTTGATTTCGACCGGGGGCCGCGCAATTTCCGGACCCTGGGGTCGTTCGGGGCCGGGGCACAGGTCACCGAGCAATCGAGCATGGATCTGCTCTATCCCTCCCGCCTGGTCTTTCACTACGAACGGCTGATGTCGCTGGCCTTCGCGATGAGCGCGCGGTCGATCAATGCGTTGCTGCTCGGGGTCGGCGGCGCGGCGATGTGGCGGTTCATGCGCGCCTATCTGCCCGATTGCGCACCCACCCTCGTCGACTCGGACGAGACCATCATCGCAACTGCCCGCCGGTGGTTCTATCTGAAGCAACCGGTCGTGCTCGACACGGCGCAACGCTTTCTCGCCGGGTCGAGCACGCGCTACGACGTGATCCTCGTCGATCTGTACGGTCCGAGCGGCCCCGCCGAGAGCGAGGAAGCTTTTTGGACGCGCTGTCTCGACGCTCTGGCGCCAGGCGGCTGTCTCGCCAACAACTGGGCCGACTTCGCCGTCAACCCCAAGGTCCGGCCGATGTCCGACTCCCTCTCTGCCGTGGCGAGGGCCCGCGGTTTCGAGCCGATATACGTGACCCGGCGCGGCTTCCGCGACAATCTGGTCCAATACGTGCCCACGGTGCCCGAGATCGGTGCCGAGGCGATGACCGATGTCCTCGAACGCCTTGTCCAGGACCGCCACATCCCCGATCGCGGCCGTGGCATCCTCGAAAACTGCATCCTCGGCACCCGCTTCCCGATCGCCTGACGCAAATACCGCTACAAAAAGCTATAGGGGTCGATGTCGATTTGGACGCGGGCGGAGCCGGCGGTGCGGATGCGGTAGAGCCATTCGCGTAATATCGTCTGGAGGCGCACGTCGCGGCTCGCCTTGACGAGAAACCGGCGGCGGTGGCGGCCGCGCAGCACGGCGAGCGGAGCGGGGGCCGGGCCGAGCACGGTGACGCCGGGCAATTGCGGCGCGGCGCGCGACAGCGCACGGGCCGTGAAATCCGCGGTTTCCGCATCGCCGGCGCTGACGATCAGGGCCGCCAGCCGGCCGAAGGGCGGCAGCCCGGCGTGGCGGCGCGCCGCAGCTTCGGCTTCGAGAAACCGGTCGCGGTCGCCGGCAGCCAGTGCTTTCATGACCGGCTGGTCCGGCATCCAGGTCTGGATCAGCACCCGGCCCTTGTGTTCGGCGCGGCCGGCCCGGCCGCCGACCTGGTGCAACAGCTGATAGGTCCGCTCGGCGGCGCGCAGATCCCCGCCGGCGAGCCCGAGATCGGCGTCCACGACGCCGACCAGGGTCAGCATCGGAAAGTGGTGTCCCTTCGCAACGATCTGGGTCCCGATCAGAAGATCGTAGCGCCGCTCGGTCATCGCCTGGGCGAGTTCGGCCGAGGCGCGCGGTCCGGGCAGCAGATCGCTGACCATCAGCGCCGCGCGCGCCGCCGGAAAGCGCATTGTCACCTCCTCGAGCAGGCGCTCGACCCCCGGTCCGCACGGCACCAGGGCGCCGGCCGCAAGGCATTCCGGGCAACATGCCGGTACCGCCTCGGCGTGGCCGCAATGATGGCATAAGAGCCGCCCGGTAAAGCGGTGCTCGACCAGCCAAGCAGTGCAGTTCGGGCATTGGAAGCGGTGGCCGCAGGAGCGGCACAAGGTCAAGGGCGCGTAACCGCGTCGATTGAGGAACAAGAGCGCCTGCTCGCCGGCCTCGAACGTCGCGGCGAGCTCTGCAACCAGTGGTGGCGACAGAAAATGCCCACGCTCGATGCGCTCGCGGCGCAGGTCGACGAGCCGCACGGCCGGAAGCTCGGCCATAGCGTGGCGGCGCGGCAGCGCGACACGCTGGTAGCGGCCGCGCGCGAAATTGACCACCGTTTCGAGGGACGGGGTGGCCGAGACAAGAATGATCGGGATGTCGGCCAGCGAGGCGCGCAGCACCGCCATGTCGCGGGCCTGGTAGATGACCCCGTCCTCCTGCTTGTAAGAGGGGTCGTGCTCCTCGTCGACGATGATCAGCCCAAGCTCGGTGAACGGCAGGAAAAGTGCCGAACGGGCACCGACGACCACACGCGCCCGGCCCGCCGCGACGGCTCGCCAAGTGTCCCGGCGCTCGGCTGCCGTCATGTCGGAATGCCACTGCTCCGGGAGCGCCCCGAAGCGCTGGTGGAACCGCTCCAGCCACTGTGCGCCGAGGGCGATCTCCGGCAACAGAACGAGTACCTGCCGCCCCGCCGCCAGTGCGGCGGCGAGCGCGGCGAAATAGGTCTCGGTCTTGCCGGAGCCGGTGACGCCGTCGAGCACGATCACGCCGAAGGCACCGGCCTCGACGCAGTTGACCAGCCGCTGCGCCGCAATCGACTGATCGGGCGAGAGTGCCGGCCCGCACAGGCGCCAATCCGGAGACGGGGTTTCGGGTGCTTCGGCCGGAGCGAATCGCTCCTCGACGAGCCTCTTGGTTATAAGGTCCCGGACGACGCCGGTGCCGCACGCGGCAAGCCGCGCCAGTTCGGCGGCGGCCATCGGCGGGCCGTTGCGCAAGGCCTCTAGCACCTGCCGTCGCGCGGGGGTCAGGCGCGTTTCAAATGCCGCACCGGCGAGTGCCGCCACTCCGGTTTTGGATATCGCGCAAAGGCGTTTCGGCCGTGGCGACAGCAACGCCTCCGGCACGCTCATTGTCATGCGCAGGACCGAACCGGGCGGCGCCATCGTGTAGGCGGCGACGCGCTCGACAAAGCGGCGAAGCTCCGGCTGCAGCCGGGGAGTGGGCAACGTCTCGATGATCGGCTTCAGCCGCTCCTCGGGAAGCTCGTCGCCCACCCCGTCCCAGACGACGCCCGTCAGACTGCGCTGTCCGAGCGGCACCTTCACGAAGCTGCCAGGCTCCGGCGGCGATGTGCCTTCCGGGGCGAGGTAGTCGAGCGCCTCAGGGAGCGGCAGCGGCAGCAGGACCCGGACCCGGCGAGCCGCTTTAGCTTCCTCGCCGACTCCGATCGGCAGTGGCTCGCGGGAACTGGCGTGATCGTCGGGCATCGGCTAAACTCGCTCCCGGAACAGCGCGCGGCAAGCATCCGCCTCACGTCTGTCCGAGGTTAGTTCAAGGTGGCTTCCGAATGATTGCGCGCTGGTCTGCCACTCTATTCTTCATCGGCCGACGCCTCGGCGCCGCACCGCGGAAATAGGCGTGGCCGATCGTCCGCAAGATCAGACGAAGCCGCTGCGCAGCGGTCTGCCGGCGCCTGTGCGGCCGGCCGAGATCGGTGCGCGCGAGGTCGTCGCCTATCTGCGCGAGCACCCCGATTTCCTCGACCGGCACCCGGATGCGTTGCGGCTGTTGCGCGCCCCCAGCCGGCTCGCCGGCGACGGCGTCCTCGATTTCCAGCATTTCATGCTGGAGCGGTTGCGCGGCGATCTCACCCGGCTGCAGGACGAGCAGAAGAGCCTGATCGCGACGAGCCGTGGCAACCTCGCGAGCCAGTGCCGTGTGCACAAGGCGGTGCTGGCGATGTTGCGGGCTCCGAGTTTCGAGCACCTGCTGCAAATCGTCACCACCGACCTCGCCGTGCTGATCGATGTCGACATCATCACTCTCGGTGTCGAGAGTTCGGCATCACGCACGCCGCGCCTCCCGGTGCACGGCATTCATCTTTTGGCCGCGGGAACCGTCGACCGGCTGCTCGGCCCCAGCCGCGACACCCTGTTGGGCACCGATATCCAAGGCGACCCGGCGCTCTTTGGCGAGGCCGCCGGCCTCGTTCGCTCGCAGGCACTGCTGCGGCTGTCCTTCAGCCGCTCGGCGCCGCTCGGGCTGATGTGTATCGGGACCCGCACAGCCGATACGTTTCAGCCTGGCCTCGGTACCGAGCTGCTGACCTTTCTCGCCCGTACGCTCGAGATCACGATCGCGCAGTGGCTCGATCGCGCCCGGTGACGCAGGAGAACGCCAGTTTCCCGGCGCTGCCGGAACCGGTGCCGCTCGCCCGGTTTTCGGCGGCCGACGATCTGCGCGCAGCAATTGGATTATGGGCCGGCTGGTTGAGCGGCGAGCGCCGCGCTTCGGCGCATACAGTTGCTGCATACGGGCGCGATCTCGCGTTTTTTCTCGATTTCCTGACCGAGCATCTGGGCGAGCTGCCGAGCTTGACCGCAATAAATGCGCTGCGGCCCGGCGATTTCCGTGCCTATCTGGCCCGCCGCGCCCAGGACGGGATCGAGCGCGGCTCCCTCGCCCGGGGACTTTCTGTGCTGCGAGGATTTATCCGGTTTTTGCACCGTCGCGGGCTTGCAACCACGACGGCCCTCGCCGCGCTCCGCTCTCCCAAGCTCCCACACAGCGTGCCAAAGCCGCTGACGGTCGAGGATGCAGCGGGCTCGCTCGACAACGCGGTCGAGGTTGCAACGAGGCAATGGGAAGGCAAGCGCGACACCGCGATCTTGACCCTTCTCTATGGCTGCGGTCTGCGGCTCTCGGAAGCGCTCGGGCTCAGCCGGGGCGAAGCACCGCTCGGCGAGATGCTGGCAATCACCGGCAAGGGCGGCAAACACCGCCTGCTGCCGGTTTTGCCGGCCGTACGCGAGGCGGTCGCCGATTACCTCGCGGCTTGCCCGTTCATGCTGACCAAGGACGGTCCGCTCTTTGTCGGCAGCCGCGGCGGACCGCTCAATCCGCGGATAGTTCAACGGCAAATGGCTGCGCTGCGCGGTTTTCTCGGCCTCCCCGATACGGCGACCCCGCACGCCTTGCGGCACAGCTTTGCAACCCACCTCCTCGGCGCCGGCGGCGATCTTCGCGCAATTCAGGAGCTGTTGGGCCATGCCAGCCTGTCGACGACCCAGCGCTACACTTCGGTCGAGACGGAGCGCCTCCTCGCCATTTACGATGCCGCGCATCCCCGGGCCCATCTCGACCAGGGGCATCTCGATCGGCAGAGTGATTCCGTCATTCCTGCGAAAGCGGGAATCCAGAATCCGGCGAGCGCTGGCGCCGCGATCCCTGGATCCCCGCTTGCGCGGGGATGACGAACCGGAGAACGACAGGACATGGCTTTGAAGCGCATGGTGCTGCAGATCGGCATGGGAACCGATATCCGCGGCGCGGATTACACGAAAGCCGCGGTGCGCGCTCTGCGAGACGCGCTCTGGCACAACGCGTTGAGCGTCGCCGATGCGGTGGGCTTACCGGTAAATTCGATGCGGGTCGAAGTGACCATCGGTGTTCCTCGTCCCGATCAAGTGGACAAAGAGGCGGTCTTGGCCGTGCTGCCGCATGGCAGCGGAACGGTGCGCGTCGTCGAAGGCGGGCTGGAAATCCCTAACGACGCGGGCACCAATATGACTGTGATCGCCAATGCCGCTGCGGTAGTGCGGCTCGACATCGGGTAGGGATAGGGGCATGGCCGCAAAACGCGTGATCCTCGAAATGGGGACCGGCAACGACTTGCATGGCGGCGACTACACGAAGGCCGCGGTTCGCGCCGTGCATGATGCGATCCATCACAGCTCCCTCACCTTGATCCGAACGCTTGGGCTCGATTCGCGCAAAATGCAGGTCGAGGTCACGATTGGCGTGCAACACCCCGAAAAGGTCGATGCCGCCCTCGTAAAGAATACCCTGCCGCACGGCGAGGTCTCGGTGAGAGTGGTTAAAGGGGGTCTGGACGTGCCCGATGAGGAATTGGGTGATATTGCGGTGATCGCCAGCGCCGCCGTTGCGGTGAGGCTCGACCTGTCCCAGGCGCGATAAACCAGCAAAAAGGTGGACCACATGCCCGAAGAACCTGGCGTTTTCGAGATCATCCATTCCCTGCGTGCGATGCGGCGGTTGAAGCCCGACCCGGTGCCCGATGATCTGATCCGTCAGATCCTTTTGGCGGGGCAAGCCGCGGCGAGCGGCGGGAACACTCAGCGCTGGCGGTTTCTGGTGCTGAAGGACCCGGAGATCAAAAAGCAGGTGCAGGTTTATTACAAGAAGGCCTTCGACGAGGTGGTCGGACCGCGTTATGCGAGCAGCCCGCCGCCGCCGGGCTCGGACCCTGGCAAGTACAGCCGTCAGCACAGGGCTGTCGAATATTTGACGGACCACTATCACGAGGCGCCGGTGTGGATCGTCGCCTGTCTCGAAGACGGACCCAACCCGACACGCTCGGCCGGCTCGTCGATCTACCCCGCGGTGCAGAACATGCTGTTGGCGGCGCGCGCGCTTGGGCTCGGCTCGACCTTGACGACACGCCACATCAATTACGAGAAGGAAGTGGACGCCGCGATGGGCATCCCGCCTGGCTACCACTCTTACGCGATTCTGCCGATCGGGTATCCGATGGGGCGCTTCGGGCCAGTTGGCCGCGGGCCTCTCTCGGACGTCGTCTATCTCGACGGTTGGGGTAAGCCCTATCCCGCTCTGCAATAAAGGGAGGAAACTATGCCGAGAATTGCCCCGGTCACGGGGAAGGCCGATGTACCCGCTGAGCACCACGCCGTTGTCGACGATGTCGTCAAAGTTTTCGGAGGTGTACGCGGTCCATTCAGCATCCTTCTGCACAGCCCGAAGCTCGCCGAGCGGCTGCTGCCGTTGGTCACTTTCAACCGTGAGAACAATGTCGTCGAGCCGAAGCTGCGCTCGGTGGCGATCCTTTCCGCGGTGCGCGAGCGCGAGGCGGCCTATGTTTGGGCGGCCCAGGTCGGCGCCGCCCGCCGCGCCGGCCTGCGCGAGGAGGTCATCGACCTGATCCGCGCCAAAGGTGATCCCGCCGCGCTCTCGGACGAAGAGCGCGACATCGTCGCCTATGTTCGCCAGCTGATGCGCACCAATCGTGTCGATCAAGCGGTCTTCGATAGGCTGAAAAACCGGCACGACGCGCAGTGGATGGTCGAGCTGACGGAAGTCGCGAACTACTTCGCCTTCCTCTCCGGCATGGTCAATCCTTTCGAGGTGCCCGCCCCGCCCGACGGCGACAAGTTGCCGAGCTAGCGTCTCCCACCGGCCTGGGAGCGCCTCTCAGGTGATCTGTTGTCCTTCAGTCTGACGGGGCAATCTCGATCACGGCGAAGCCCTCCTTTCGCGCAGCCACGCAGAGGCGTTCGTCGAGAGAGATGAGCTCCAATGATACCGGCCGTCCTTCTGCGGCTGCAAAGGCTGCGGCGATTTGCAGCGCATCGGCGGCACGCAGCGGGTGCACGCGAAGAAACCGAGCCGCCGTTTCTCGGACTGCATCGCTTGGATCGATCTCGTACCAGGCGGCCTTGAGCTGGCCGAGCCGAGAAAATGCCGCCACGATCCCATTTGCATCGATCGCATCCTCGCGTTCCAGGCGAGCGAGTGCGGAGGCGCATTCGACCTCCGAGCCCCTCGTGGGATCCTCGGCTGCCATAGCCAACAGACGCCGCGTCGAGACTTCGGCAATCAGCAGCGGCACGATCGCCGAGGCATCCCAGAATTTCACCGTCCCTCTCGGCGTTCCTCGAGGAGGGCCGCGACCGCCGAAGCGCCAGCGTTTGGGCGGGGCGGTTGATCGGTGAACAGCGCGCGGCGCGGCGCGGCGCGGGCCGGCCGCACGATGCCATCGCGGATCAGCCCGGACAGCCGACCGTCGGGGTCCGAGGCAGGCCCGCTCGTCACCGGTTCGAGGCGTGCGACCGGGCGACCGCGGTCGACAATCAGAACCGGCGAACCGCCCTTCAGACCAGCGATCAAGCCGCTGAGCTGGTTTTTGGCTTCGGTTATACTAGTCTTCTTCATCTGGCTAGAATAGCTTTATCGACCCAGACATTCAAGCCGGTGCAGAGCCTGGCGATATAGGTAGCGCGGCAAAATGGCCGCGGAGCCGGGCTGAGTCATCAAATGTGAATGGCGCGCCCGTCGACCGCGAGCGCAGCCTCCTTGAGGGCTTCGCTCAAGGTCGGGTGGGCGTGGCAGGTGCGCGCGATGTCCTCGGCAGAAGCGCCGAATTCCTTGGCGAGCGTGGCTTCAGCGATCAAGGTTCCGGCGTCGGGGCCGATGATGTGGACCCCAAGCACGCGGTCCGTCTCGCTCTCGGCAAGGATCTTGACGAAGCCTTCGGTATAGCCGTTGGTTCGGGCGCGCGGATTCGCGGTGAACGGGAACTTGCCGGTGCGGTAGGGGACGGCTGCCGCCTTGAGCTCCTCCTCGGTCTTGCCGACCGAGGCAACCTCGGGCCAAGTGTAGATGACGGCTGGGATCGCGTCGTAATCGACGCGTGACTTTTGCCCGGCAAGCTGTTCGGCGAGCGCAATGCCCTCCTCCGCGGCCTTGTGCTCGAGCATCGGCCCGCGGATCACATCGCCGATCGCGTAAATGCCCGGGATGTTCGTCGCAAAGCCCTCATCCACCACGACGTGGCCTTGCTCGTCGAGTGCGACACCGACGCCTTCGAGGCCCAGTCCCTCCGTATACGGACGCCGGCCAATCGATACCAATACCACATCCGCCGTGAGGGTCTGCCGCTCCGCGCCGTCGAGCTCCAAGCTCAGCCCGTCATTCGCGTCGCGGATGCCCATCACTTTGGTGCCCAGCTTGAAGTCGAGCCCCGAGCGCGTGAGAACCCGCTGCAACGCCGTGCCGAGCTCCCGATCCATGTTCGGGACGATATGGTCGAGAACCTCGACGACGGTCACCTTGGCACCGAGCCGCTGCCAGACAGAGCCGAGCTCGAGGCCGATATACCCGCCGCCGATGACAGTGAGGCGCGCGGGCACGCGGTCGAGAGCCAATGCACCGGTCGACGAGACGATGCGCTTCTCGTCGATGGCGATGCCGGGCAACCGGCTACTTTCCGAGCCTGTGGCAATGACGGTCGAGGTTGCCTCGATCTCTTGAACAGCACCATTTGCGCCAGTAACGACGATCCGCCCCGGCGCGGCAATACGCGCTTTTCCCTTGAGCCAATCGACCTTGTTCTTGCGGAACAGGAACTCGACGCCGCGGGTCAGGGTGGTCACGACTTTGTCTTTGCGGCCCATCATCACGCCGAGGTCGAGCCCGACCTCGCCGACCTTGACCCCGTGCTCGGCGAGCGCATGCCCGGCCTCGGCAAATTTTTCCGAGGATTGCAGCAATGCCTTCGACGGAATGCAGCCAATGTTGAGACAAGTCCCGCCGAGACTGGCGCGGTCTTCGATGCAAGCTGTCTTCAGCCCCAACTGCGCCGCCCGGATCGCCGCAACATAGCCGCCCGGCCCGGCCCCGATGATCACGACATCGTAACGATCAGGCATCGCACGGGGCTCACATCTCGAACAGGATGCGCGAGGGATCTTCGACGCATTCCTTGACGCGCACTAAGAAGGTCACCGCTTCGCGCCCGTCAACGAGGCGGTGGTCATAGGAGAGCGCGACATACATCATCGGGCGGATCTCGATTTTGTCGTCAATTGCCACGGGCCGCCTCTCGATCTTGTGCATCCCGAGGATGCCTGATTGCGGCGGGTTGAGGATCGGCGTCGACATCAGCGAGCCGTAGATGCCGCCGTTCGAGATCGTGAAAGTGCCGCCGGAGAGCTCCTCGATCGTCAATTTGCCGTCACGTGCCTTGCGTCCATACTCGGCAATCGTCTTCTCGATGTCGGCAAAACTCATCCGGTCGGCGTCCCGCACCACTGGCACGACGAGGCCCTGCTCGGTGCCGACAGCGACGCCGATATCGTAATGGTTTTTGTAGATGATATCGTCGCCGTCGATTTCGGCGTTGACTGCCGGCAGCTCTTTCAGGGCGACGATCGCCGCCTTTACGAAAATCGACATGAAGCCGAGCCGCGCGCCATGCTTTTTCTCGAAGGCGTCGCGGTGGCGCTCACGCAGCACGATCACCGCGCTCATATCGATCTCGTTGAAGGTGGTCAGCATCGCGGCGGTGTTCTGCGCGGCCTTCAGACGCTGGGCAATCCGCCGCCTGAGGCGGCTCATGCGCACTCGCACCTCACCCTCGCCCACGGCGGGAGCCGGTGTCGGCGGTGGGGGGGCGGGCTCCCTTGCGCCCAGTACGTCGGCCTTGCTGATCCGGCCACCCGGCCCGGTCGCTGGAACCTTTGCCGCGTCCAGCCCGGCCTCTTCGATCAGCTTGCGTACCGCAGGTCCGGAGCGCTCGAGCGCTCGCTGCCCCTCACCCCCGGATCCAGTCCGGGGCAGGCTCTCCCGCTGCGCGGGTCCCTCCCTCTCCCCGCTTGCGGGGAGAGGGCTGGGGTGAGGGGCTGCTCCCGCGAGACCGTCGGCGATCCTGCCGAGAACTGCCCCGACCGGGACGTTGGCGCCCTCCTCGGCGAGGACCTCGGCGAGGGTGCCGGAGGCGGGCGCGGGAACCTCGAGGGTGACCTTGTCGGTTTCGAGCTCGGCGACCGGTTCGTCGGCGGCGACCGCTTCGCCCGGCCGCTTCAGCCATTTTGCGACAGTCGCCTCGGTGATCGATTCACCGAGGCTCGGGACCTTGATCTCGGTCGCCATGAGGTCTACCCCGCCAACGCCTCGGCGACCAGATGCGCCTGCTCCTCGACGTGCCGCTTGAAGAGGCCGGTCGCCGGGGAGGCCGCCTCGGCGCGGCCGGCAAAGCGCGACCGCTTCACCGCCACATCGAGGCCCTCGAGGACCTGCTCGATCCGCCGGTCGACAAAGTTCCAGGCACCCATGTTCTGCGGCTCTTCCTGGCACCAGACAATCTCGGCGTTGCGGTAGCGCAGCAACACCTTCGCGAGCGCATTGAACGGGAACGGATAGAGCTGTTCGATCCTGACCAGCGCGACGCGGTTGTCGCCATCCTTGGCGCGCGCCTTCGCGAGATCGAAATAAATCTTGCCCGTGCACAAGACGACCCGGCGCACCGCGTCGTCCGCCGCGATCGCCTCGCTCTCACCGATCACGCGGTGAAATGAAGTCCCGGTCTCCATCTCGTCGACGCGCGAGGTGACTTCCTTCGCGCGCAGCAGCGATTTCGGGGTGAAGATGACGAGCGGCTTGCGGAAGTTGCGGCGAATTTGGCGCCGCAAGGCGTGGAAGTAGTTGGCCGCGCTGGTCAGGTTGCACACCTGGATGTTGTCTTCGGCGCAGAGCTGCAGATAGCGCTCGATCCGCGCCGAGGAATGCTCGGGGCCCTGACCTTCGTAACCGTGCGGCAGCAGCATGACGAGGCCGCTCATGCGCAGCCATTTGGCTTCGCCCGAACTCAAAAACTGATCGATGATGACCTGTGCGCCATTGGCGAAGTCGCCGAACTGCGCCTCCCACAAGACGAGAGAGGACGGGTCGGCGAGGCTGTAGCCGTATTCGAAGCCGACCACCGCCGCTTCGGAGAGCGGGCTGTCGATAATCTCGAACGGCGCCTGCCCCGGGCTGACGTGATCGATCGGGACGTAGCGCGCTTCGGTCTCCTGATCGACCAGCACCGCGTGGCGCTGCGAAAAGGTGCCGCGCCCACTGTCTTGCCCGGACATCCGCACATGGGTTCCCTCGGCACAGAGCGAACCGATCGCCAACGCCTCGGCGGTCGCCCAGTCGATGCCCTCACCGGCTTCGATCGCGGCGCGCTTTGCCTCCAGCTGGCGTGCGATTTTGGGGTTGAGGCGAAACCGCTCCGGGACCGTGACGAGAGCGCGCCCGATCTGCCGCAGCGTCTCGCCGGCAACGCCGGTATCGCCGCGACGATCGTCGTCTGGCGCCTGTTCGAGCCCGGCCCAGGCGCCTTCGAGCCAATCCGCCCGGTTCGGGCGATAACTCTTCGCCGACTCGAACTGAGTTTCGAGTTCCGCAATGAAGCGGGTCGCCATCGCATCGGCCTCGCCTTCGCGCAACACGCCCGCCTCGACGAGACGCTTGGCATAGATCTGCCGCGTTGTCGGATGGCGAGCGATCGTGCGGTACATCAGCGGCTGGGTGAAAGCCGGCTCGTCGGTTTCGTTGTGGCCGTGCCGCCGGTAACAGAACAGGTCGACGACGACGTCCTTTTTGAATTCATGGCGGAATTCGGCGGCGACGCGGGCGACTTCGACGACCGCTTCGGGATCGTCGCCGTTGACGTGAAAGATCGGCGCCTGGACGCCTTTCGCCACATCCGATGGATAGGGACTAGACCGCGCGGCGGAAGGAGCCGTCGTGAACCCGATCTGGTTATTGACGATGATGTGGATCGTGCCGCCGGTGCAGAAGCCGATCAGATCCGACAATTCGAGCGATTTGGCGACGAGCCCTTGTCCGGCGAAAGCCGCATCGCCATGCATCAGAATGCCGGCCACTTGCGACCGCTCGGTGTCGCCGCGCTGCAATTGCTTTGCCCGAACCTTGCCGAGCACGACGGGATCGACGGCCTCGAGATGCGAGGGATTGGCGGCCAAGGACAGGTGGACTGTCTGCCCACCCACTTCCCGATCGCCCGACGTACCGAGATGGTATTTGACGTCGCCCGAGCCGTGCACGTGCTCGGGATTGGTCGAATTGCCTTGGAACTCGGAGAAGACCGCGGCAAACGGTTTGCCGACAAAATTCGCGAGCACATTGAGGCGGCCGCGGTGCGGCATGCCGATAACGAACTCACGGATACCGAGCTCGCCGCCGCGGTGAAGGATTGTTTCGAGCGCCGGCATCAGGGACTCGGCCCCTTCGATGCCGAACCGCTTGGTGCCGGTGTAACGCCGGTCGAGAAACCGCTCGAACGTCTCCGCCTGGGTCAATGTGCGCAAGATTTCTTTTCTTATTCCGGCCGACGGGACCGGGCGGCTCTGACGCTTCTCGAATTTTTCCTGGATCCAGGCCCGCTCGGCCGGCACCTGAATGTGCATGTACTCGACACCGATCCTGCCGCAATACGTCTCGCGCAAAATCGCGATGATTTCGCGGAGACTGACGCGCTCGCGGCCAAACAAATTGGCGATAAAGATCTCGCGGTCGAGATCGGACTCGGAAAAGCCGTAATTGCGGAAGTCGAGCTCCGGATAAGGCCCCCGCGCCTCCAGGCCGAGCGGGTCGAGATCGGCTTCGAGATGGCCGCGCACGCGATAGGCGCGGATCAGTTGCAGCGCGCGGATCGAGTCGGTGGTAGCCCGTTGCAGCGCCTCTTCATCAATTTCTGCGGCGCGCCCGTTGCCGATGATCTGCGGTTCGCGCTTGGCCCAAGAAGGTCCGCGAGCCTCGGTGAGCACCGCCGAAACATCGTCGTTCATCTCCGAAAAGAAACGACGCCAGCTCTCGTCAACGGAGTGGGGGTCTTCGAGGAACCTCGTATAGAGCTCCGCGATGAACCCTGCATTGGCGCCGGTCAGAAACGTCGTGCCATCAATGTCAGCCATCACTGAACCTCGGAGTCGCCGGTGCGACACTTCTCACACCCGTCATGGCCGGACTTGATCCGGCCATCTACGTTTCCGGAAAAGCGTGGATGGCCGGGTCAAGCCCGGCCACGATGAGTGTTAATTCGTCATTGGCGCTCCGCCGTGCAACGACCGGCGCGTTCAACCTTTCAGCACGTCCCGCATCGTCGTGCCGATTGCGGCGGGCAACTCAGCGACGACGACGCCGGCGTTGCGCAATGCCTCCATTTTGTCGCCGGCGCCGCCCTTGCCGCCGGCGATGATCGCGCCGGCATGGCCCATCCGCCGGCCCGGCGGCGCGGTGCTGCCGGCAATAAACCCGACGACCGGCTTTTTCCGCGGCGCCGATCTCAAAAAATCGGCGCCGTCTTCCTCGGCGGTGCCGCCGATCTCGCCGATCATAACGATCGCCTCGGTCTCGTCATCGGCGAGAAACATTTCGAGCACCTCGACAAAATTGGTGCCGTTGACCGGATCGCCGCCGATCCCGACGCAGCTCGATTGCCCCAAGCCGACCGCGGTGGTTTGCGCTACCGCCTCGTAGGTCAGAGTGCCCGAGCGCGAGACGATGCCGATTTTGCCGCGGCGGTGGATGTGTCCCGGCATGATGCCGATCTTGCACTCGTCGGGGGTGATGACCCCCGGACAATTCGGTCCGATCAACCGCGAATGGCCGCCGCTCAGGCTGCGCTTTACGCTGACCATGTCGAGCACCGGGATGCCCTCGGTGATGCAAATGATTAATGGGATCTCGGCATCGGCGGCTTCGAGAATAGCATCGGCCGCGAAAGGCGGCGGGACATAGATCACCGTCGCATCGCATCCGGTCGCGGCGCGCGCCTCCTGGACCGTGTTGAACACCGGGAGATCGAGGTGGCGGGTGCCGCCTTTCCCGGGGGTCACACCGCCGACCATTTTGGTGCCGTAGGCGATCGCCTGTTCGGAGTGGAAGGTGCCCTGAGCGCCGGTGAACCCCTGGCACAAAACCTTCGTCGACGCATTGACGAGGATCGACATCAGGCGGCCTCCTTGACGGCCATGACGACCTTCTGGGCGGCGTCCGCGAGGTTCTCGGCCGCGAGGATCGGCAGGCCCGATTGCTGCAGGATCTTTTTCCCGAGGTCGACGTTGGTGCCTTCCAGGCGCACGACGAGGGGCACGTGCAGATTGACCTCGCGCGCTGCGGCGACGACGCCTTCGGCGATGACGTCGCAGCGCATGATCCCGCCAAAGATGTTGACCAGCATCCCTTCGACATTCGGGTCGCTGAGGATCAGCTTGAAGGCGGTCGCTACCCGGTCGCGCGTCGCCCCGCCGCCGACATCGAGAAAATTCGCCGGGTTGCCGCCGTGCAGTTTGATGATGTCCATCGTCGCCATCGCCAATCCGGCGCCGTTGACCATGCAACCGATATTGCCGTCGAGCTTGACGTAGTTGAGCGCGTGCTTGCCGGCTTCCAGCTCGGTCGGGTCCTCCTCGTTCTCGTCCCGCAACGCCTCGACATCGGGATGGCGGAACAGCGCGTTGTCGTCGAACCCCATCTTGGCGTCGAGCGCCAGGAGCTGCCCCGAACCGGTCACCACCAATGGGTTGATCTCGACCACCGACGCGTCGAGCTCGCAAAACGCCTTATAGAGCGCCGTGCCGAATTTGACGGCGACGCCGATCTGGGCTCCCTCGAGCCCGAGGCCATAAGCGATGTTGCGCGCGTGGTACGGCTCGATGCCGCTCGCCGGGTCGACCGCCACTTTGAGGATCTTTTCCGGCGAGTGCGCCGCGACCTCCTCGATCTCGACGCCGCCCTCGGTCGAGCCGATCAGGGTCACGCGGCCGCTGTCGCGGTCGATCAGCAGGCCGAGATAGAGCTCACGCGCAATATCGCAGCCCTCCTCGACATAGACCCGCTTGACCTCGCGGCCCACCGGCCCGGTCTGGTGCGTCACGAGGTTCTTGCCCAGCAGCGACCGCGCGGCCGCGCCAACCTCGTCTTCGGAGCGGCACAGCTTGACCCCGCCGGCCTTACCGCGCCCGCCGGCATGGATCTGTGCTTTCACGACCCAAACCGAGCCGCCGAGACGCCGTGCCGCCTCGATTGCCTCGGCGGCGGTGTACGCCACTCCGCCGCGCGGCACCGCGACCCCGAATTTCGCCAGCAGCTCTTTCGCCTGATATTCGTGGATGTTCATCGTGTCTTGCCGTGCTAATGGGCCATTAGATTAACATCTGAGGTAGCCGGTGTTCATGGATTCCGGGCCCGCCCGATGGGCGTCCCGGAATGACAACCCGGTCGTTCCGGGGTGCGGCTTGGCCGCGAGCCCGGAACCTATGAACACCGCCCTCGCCGGCTCAGCTCCGCATGTTCTTGACGACGCCGATCAATTCGCGGACCGCGGCGACAGACTTGTCAAAGGCCGCCTTTTCTTCGCGGTCGAGCGAGATCTCGACGATGCGCTCGACCCCGCCGGCGCCGATCACGACCGGAACGCCGACGTAGAGGTCCTTGACCCCGTATTGACCGTCTAGCCAGGCCGCGCAGGGCAGCACGCGTTTCTTGTCGCGCAAATACGCCTCCGCCATCTGGATCGCCGAACTGGCGGGCGCGTAAAAGGCCGAGCCAGTCTTCAACAGCCCGACGATCTCGCCGCCGCCGTCGCGGGTGCGCTGGACGATTTTCTCGAGCCGCTCCTGCGTCGTCCATCCCATCTTGACGAGGTCCGGCAACGGGATCCCGGCAACCGTCGAATAGCGCACCAGCGGCACCATCGTGTCGCCATGGCCGCCGAGCACGAAGGCAGTGACGTCCTCGACCGAGACCCCGAACTCCTGCGCCAGGAAGTAGCGGAACCGGGCGCTGTCGAGGATGCCCGCCATGCCGACGACGCGCTGCGGCGGCAACCCGCAGGCCTCGCGCATGACCCACACCATGACATCGAGCGGGTTGGTGATCGTGATGACGAAAGCGTGCGGGCAATGCTTTTTGATGGCCGCGCCGACCGTCTTCACGATGCCGGCATTGACCCCGATCAGATCGTCGCGGCTCATCCCCGGCTTGCGCGGAATGCCGGCGGTGACGATGACGACATCGGCGCCCGCGATATCGGCATAGTCATTGGAGCCGGCAATGACGGCATCGTATCCCTCGATCGCCGACCCCTGGACGATGTCGAGCCCTTTGCCCTGCGGCACGCCCTCGACCACATCGACGAGAAGGACATCGCCGAGCTCTTTGAGCCCGGCGAGAAGCGCCAGAGTGCCGCCGATCTGCCCCGCGCCGATCAGCGCGATCTTGTTGCGTGCCATGCCAGTGCCTTTCGTCTGCGAGCTCTCAACCGAGAGGATCTACGATTTCAGATGCTTGTCGAAGAACGCCACGACGTCCTTCCACAGCTCCGCCGCAGGGCCCTCCCGGTAGCTCGGCCGGTAGTCGGCGAGAAAAGCGTGCCCGGCGTTCTTGTAGACTTTGATCGTGACGTCCTTGCCGGCGCGCTGCGCGCGGCTGCGAAGCTCCTCCGACAGCGCCACCGTCGGATTCTGGTCCTCCTCGCCAAAGACCGCGAACAGCGGGCAATTCAGGCGATCGACCAGGTTCAGGATCGGGGTCGGGCGTGCCGGGGTCGTTTCGGCATCCGGCGTCGCGCGATCAATGAACCCGCCCCAGCAATCGACCGCGGCGTCGACCTTGTCGCTGCTGCACGCGAGCAGTAGTGTCTGCCGGCCTCCGGAGCAGAAGCCGATGACGCCGATTTTGCCGGTGGCGCCGGGAAGCGCGCGCAGGTGATCGGCCGCCGCCTCGATATCCTGCACTGACTCGGCGTCCGATTTACCAAACATGACCGGGAAGACGGTGTTGATGTCGTTCGGATCGGATGGCCCACCCTTGCGGCAATAGAGGTCAGGCGCCAGGGCATTGTAGCCGATATTGGCAAAGCGCCTGGCGATGTCGCGGATGTGCTCGACCAGCCCGAAGGCCTCGTGGATGACGATGATGCCGGGATATTGCCCCGACTGCCTCGGTTGGGCGAGGTAGCCCTTTATCGTGTCGCCGCCGCTCTTGAATTCGACGTTTTCGCCGCGCACGCGGCTGAGATCGGTCACCGCACCCGGTATATTCGCCATGCGACCCTCCTTGAAACGAGCTCGGCAGGTTAACACCAATCTTCGCGCGGCGTGAAGGTGGCCCTCGCCGCTCGGCGGTAGATGCCGCTATGATGGCGCCACTAGCTTTGGGAGGAGGTTCCAGCATGACCATCGAGCAGACTGCGTTGAAGGAAAAGCCCGGCCAGGCACAGCCGGTGATGAAGCTCGCGGTGGCGAGCGCAAAGACCCCTCAGTTCGTCAAGGGCCGGCGTGACTTCTTCAAGTACCGCGATCTCGGCGTCACCAAGGCGACCGAGGGGTGGATGCGGGCGCAAGTTACATCTGCCCTCACCGGAATGACCCAGCCGACCGGCTGGCACTACCACGTGTGCGAGGGACAGTTCGTCTACACGATCAAGGGCTGGGTCGAGCTCGAATTCGAGGACGGCACGAACTGCCGGCTGGAGGCCGGTGACTTCGGTTTTCATCCCAGGCGGTATGCTTCATCAGGAGAACCGCACCTCGGACGACCTCGAAATACTCGAAGTATCGGTGCCGGCGGACATGGGCACCGTTGCGGTCGACCCGCCGGCGAACCGGACGAACGGCGCCTGATACCCGCAAACCGCTTGCAGGGGGCCGCGGATCGCTTATCATCCGCGGCCAAGCGGGTGTAGCTCAATGGCAGAGCAGGAGCTTCCCAAGCTTCTGACGGGAGTTCGATTCTCCTCACCCGCTCCAAGCTTTACAAGGGGTTAGCGTAACGTCCCGCTCCCCGACGACCCCGTTTGTATCAATCTGTATCACCTGATTTCCGACAAGCCCGAAAGCTTACGACGCAGCGGTCGAAGGGACCGGCAGCTTGCCTAGCGCGGGCCGCTAATCGGTCCCTACCGCTTTGTATCACTTCGGGTAAGCTTTGAGGGCTTATGATGTAGATCGGCGAGGGCGGCGGAAAACTGGCCTCGCCTTTCTTGTCTTAGGGTAACAAGAACGCAACGGAATTGCGCCGAACCATGCTTATAAATCACATGAATTTAGTTCTGGCCAAGCACTGACCAATTACCCTGTTCTTTTTGAAAAGGGTCTTTGGAAGGAAACCAACGGCCCACCGGCAGGCTGCCGAAGAAAGAACAAAAACATGGTAGGTCGTGCGTTATGGCTCAGTTTGCAGCGGGATAGAAGCAGCTACAGTCGCGTGGCATCCGCTGGGGTGGACGCCTGCTTTCTTCAGCGAAATCGAGCCGGGGTCGCCTTTCCTCTGCTTGTGGGGCCTTCTCTTCAATTCGCCGCTTTCCGCCAGGCATCCTCAAGGCGGATGCTGATCTTTTGATCTTCATATGGGGTCATCGCGCGGACCTGCTTTTCAATCAGCTGCTGGTTGCCATTCTTCAAAAGAGTGACTAACGGCTCACCTTTCTGCAAGGATATATTCATCTCAGTTTTTGCCTCATCCGGCCGATCAAGCTCACTGAGGACAGCCACGAGGTACGAGCGGGCCGGCCTATAATTGTCGTTTTTGCGGAGAGCCTCCCGAAAGTTTTTCTCGGCCTTCTCAAAATGTTCCTTGCTGCCCTTGGGGTCCTGGACGCCCCATACGTAATGAGCCTGGCCGCGGATGTAGTCGTAAGAGTACGGAAATTTCGGATTGTGTTTGATAGCCTCCTCCAATTTTTCAAGTGCTTGTTGCGGTTGCCCCTTATAAACAAGGACTTGCGCCCACAAGATATAGCCATCCGCGGAGTTGTGATTGCGTCGGACCACCTCCTCCGCCGCCCACGCGGCCTTTTCATATTCGCGGTTGTACAGGGCAAGCCAGCCCTGTTGTTCGAGAACAGATGGCAACGAAGGCTTGGGTTCGGGCTCATTTTCCGCCAGCTCAACCCCCTTTTGCACCGCGACATAGGCGAGGTTCTTTGAAGATTCGGGGTCCGGACTCCACCTCCCATAGTAATCTTGCCGATGTGTGGCGGCTAGATTCGCATACGCCCTTGCAAACTTTGGGTCTTCATCGATAGCTTGCTGGAAAAAAGCCCGCGCTTTCGCATTGTCCTCGGGAGTGAAGCGTCGATAGAGCTCCGCTCCCTGCATGAAATACTCCCAGGCCTTCTTACTGCTCGTGTATGGTCGTCCCATGTGTTGTTCCTCGTCGTTTGTTAACTTCACTGCCAGCGCACCGGTGATCCTCCTGGCGATCTCTTCTTGCACGGTAAAAACGTCGTTTAAGTCCCGGTCGTAATACTCAGCCCAGACGTGATAACCTGTGCTGCCGTCGATCAACTGCGCTGTGATCCGAATCCGGTTGTTAGCCTTGCGCACGCTCCCCTCGACCAGATATCGGACGCCTAACTCTCGGCTTGCTTGCTCAGCTTTGACCGCCCTGCCCTTAAATGTGAAAACTGAGTTGCGGGCGATGACGAACAGCCCTGTGAGCCTGGAGAGCTCCGTAATGAGATCCTCGGTCATCCCGTCGCTGAAATACTCTTGCTCGGGGTCGCTGCTCATGTTGAGAAAGGGGAGCACGGCAATAGAGCGCTTGTCAGGGAGCAGAGCGGGGGCCTGCACCTCGCGGATTACTTGCGATAGAGAGAACAGGTGGGAGATCAGCTGCCAGAGGCGTTCCCCTCCGCCGTCTCTGTTGATCAGCATCGTCGCAGCCGAGGCGACCAGCATGGCAATGACCGTCACCATTGCAGCCAGTCCGACACGACTCCCGGAGGAGTCGCGCAAAGATTGACACTCGGATCGGATTCGAAGGCGACCTCGAATACATGGATCGGGTACGGGATATTTTTGACGCGATGCTTTCCGCGATCAGCAAAGAACAGATCGGGTTGTGAGCGCGTCTGGTCGTAGATACTCTGGCTAACGTAAACCGTTCCCGGCGTGGCAAGAGTCTGGAGCCGGGCTGCGATGTTCACGGAATTTCCGTAGATGTCGCGGTCGTCGGCGAGAACATCTCCGGTATTGATGCCGATCCGCAATCGGACCCGATCGGATCCTTCGGCCTGGCGCTCGGCAAGGCCGCGCTGGATATCGAGCCCGCAGCGAACCGCATCAAGTGCGCTCCCGAACACAACGAGGGTTCCGTCCCCCATGCTACGCGCAAAACGGCCGCCATATTTTCCGATATTGAGGTCGATCAGCTCGCGGACCTCGGCGACCACGCGCGCGTAGGTGCCGTCCTCGTCGCGGCTCATCATGCCGCTATAGCCGACAACATCAGCGAGCAGTATCGCCGCCAAGCGGCGGGTGGCTGGCGTGGCGGTGGTCAGCTCGACCGCCATTCTCTCCCTGATCGGCAGCGTGGTATTGTCCGACATTTCCCCGATTTCCGGGTTGTGGGAAAGTAAGATCGTCGCTCAGGGCGTCTCAAGCAAGGCTAAAATTATAACCTTAATGCGCAGCAGACGGTCAAAACCGCCAGTTGGCCGCGTGGAGGCGCTCAAACGTGCTGCTCTGGCAGCCTCGGGGCACACCTCGACTGCCGTCGTTTGTTGCGTCTGTCCTCAGCTCTAGCCATACCTGCGCTGGCGGGGCCCGCAGCCCCGCGATCAGAGACAGGATGTCCGCGAACATCTTCCGAGGCAGGGCAACCTCAGCCGATTGGAAGGTGATATAGCGACCGTGGTGATGACCTTCGTGCCTATCTTGATCCGCTCTCGCGCCGTTGGTCCCCCCAGCGACCACCGGCCGTTCGCATGTGGCTTCTGATGAAGCTTGTTAAGGCTCCCACCCAAACACCCCAAGGCGGGGATAACCTCGTCTAGGGAAAGCCGATGGTAGGTAGGCGATAGATGGAAGCGACTTCGGTCGTCGAGGGATCGCGGCACGGCAACGCAACCCGAGAGGCGGCGCTTTCTACCCGGCGCGCGCCTCTCCATGTGGTACAGAGTGATACAAAAAATCGGGGAAAATTCGTCCGGAACCAGCAATCTTGCGGGATTTTTCCGTGGTTCGCATTATTCCCAAGCTTCTGACGAGGGTTCGATTCTCTTCACCCGCTCCAATGACTTAGCTTCGATTACGTCGGCTTGACGGCGAGCAGCTTCTCTGCGTTGCCTCCGAGTATCGCGATACGCTCTTCATCGCTCAAACCCGGGGTGCCGAGGATGCGGTCGACCGCCGTCTTGGTCCAGGGAAACGGGTAGTCCGTCCCCAAGACGATCTGGCTCGCGCCGACCTCGGCGATCAGGTGCCGCAATCCTTCCGGCGTGAAGACCATCGAGTTGTAGTACAGCTGCCTCAGATATTCGCTCGGCTTCTTCTTCAGCGTCTTGGTGCATCGCGCGGGGAAGGTCAGGCAGCCTTGATCCGAGCGGGCGGCATAGGAGGGTAAATACCCGCCGGCATGAGCAGCGCAGATCTTGAGCCCGGGATAGGCATCGAGCGTTCCCTCGAAAATCAGATGCGACAGCGCGATTGTCGTTTCGAGCGGGTTACCGATGACATTGTCCAGCACGCCGTTCCCTTTGAGCCGACTGGAAGCACTGAGCTCGGCCGTGCCTTGCGGATGGATGAAAATCAGCGCGCCGAGCTGGTCGGCCTTGGCCCAGAACGGATGAAATTTCGGATCCGACAGCTCCTCGCCATTGACGCTGCCGCCGATCAGCGCGCCGCGCAATCCGAGTTGCTTGACCGCCTGTTCGAGCTGCTCGGCGGCGAGGTCCGGGTGCTGCAGAGCGACCGACGCCAGACCGACAAACCGATCCGGCTGCGCCGCACAGATCTCGGCGAGCTTCTCGTTTTGCAGCTTCACGACCTGTCCGGCGAGGTCGGGCTCGGCCTTGTACCAAAAGACCGGATTGATGCTAAGCGCTTCGATGTCGATGCCTTGCTCGTCCATCGCCTCGATGCGTTCCGGCGAGATCACGAGCGACGGCGGCTGTACCTTCAATCCCATCAGCGCATTTGCCTCGGGCACGTGGCAATGCGCGTGCACGTCGACCGTCCGAACGCGCTTTCCATTGACGACGACCTCGTGCCGCCGCTGCGGCGCCTGCGCCAACGCAGGGCTCATTAGACCGCATCCGATAAGCGCGAGACCCGCGCCAGCAGCATGCCCAAGCATTTCTCTTCGGTTTGCGATCATCTGCGTTTCCCCCTACCACCGATAGTCTAGTCGCGGCGGGGGCGGCGCAAGGTGAAGGTTTCGAACGGGGCCAGCTGACCGTTTGGCCCCACCACGTCGTAGTAGGTGACCTTGATCACGGTGGAACCGCCGGGATCTGATCCCGGATCCACGGCGAATGCGGCGAAGCCGTAGGAGTGCGCCGCGTTGCGTACGGCCGACCAGGGCGCTTCTTCCTTCACGTAGACCGGAGGCCGCTTGCCGGTTTTCGGGTCGGGCGCGCCGACGGCGGTGATCACCCGGCACTGCGGCGGGTCGAAGAACAGCCCGTTCGACGGGACGGACGTTCCGCCGCCGCCGATGACCATGTGCACCGTTCCCTTGGTGGTGTCGATCATGTCGGTGGCGGTTGCTGCGGTGACCGGGGTCAGGGTGGCGTTCGCTTCCTGGCCGCGGATCGGGTGCGAGCGCTCGTAGTGGTGCTCGTGTCCGCACACCACGAGGTCGACGCCGTATTTGTCGAACAACGGCACCCATTCCTCGCGGATCCCGAGATCCGCGCCATTGAATTTGTCGACTGTCGAGATGGCGACCTGGTGCATGCACACGACGATCCAGTCGATGTCATGATTGCTGCGGGCGGCAGCCAATTCCTGTTCCAGCCAAGCCTTCTGAGCGCCCTCGGAATAGCCCCGGACGTAGGAGTTGCCGCCGTCCTGGTAGGCGACGTCGTCATTGGCGATGCTGAGCACGCGCACCGAACCGGCGGTGAAGGCGTACCACAGCCCACGGGTCAGATCCGTCTGGCCGGCCGACTCGGGCACCGAGAAGTAGGTCTGGTAGGCCTGATACCCGATCGGTCCATTGCCCAACTCGTTCTCGTGGTTGCCGGCCGAGGGCATCCAGGGACGTTTGCGGGCGCTGCGGCTGTTGTTCTCCCAGAAATCCCACCAGATGCGCACCCGGTCATTGGCGAGATTGGCGTAACAGAGATCGCCGTTGAACAGGTGGAACAGCGGCTGCAGTTGCTCCACGCCGAGAGTGGTATCGCCGGCCGCCGGCGAGCCGAGATTGTCATTCACATACGGGGGATTAGGAAGCGCCACACCCTCGGGCGGCACGTACTTCTTGCCCAGGGTTGGCGTGCCCTGATCACCGAAGCTGGTGAAAGTAAACGGCGCACGACCACGCGGCGAGGTCCGGAACGTGCCGAACCCCGGCTCGGCGCCGTCGTGGGATGCCCCATAGAGATAAGCGGAGTTGGGCTGCAGCCGATCGATCTCCGCATGATAGGCGTAGACAATTTGGCCAGATTTTGCATCGGTGTAACTGACCTCTTCGGCCTTGACCACTCGCTCGAGCGCACCGTCGAGACGCCCGAGCACGACACGCGGATTGCGAATGGACTGCAGCGTGTGCCAGGACACCACCATCTCCGACGACGCATCCGCGCCGAACTGCAGATGGAGTCCCGCGACCGGAGGTGTCGCCACCGGATCTGGTGATCGGCGTGCCGTAGGTGGGGTCTGAGCGGCTCCGGTTCCAATCAGAGGCGCCGCCATCACGGCTGCTCCTGCGATACCTGCGGCTGCGAGCAGCTTGCGACGACTGAGTTCGAGGTCGAACCCGGTATCCTGTGCGCTCATGGCTGTCCCCTCTGGTCGACGGCTCGATCGAAACCTTGCGGATTATTCGTATCCGGCTGCTGCCTTCGCCGTCACTAAACATTTCGGTTTGACGGAACTAGCGTCGGAGCAGATGCGGACAGCCGGCGGGGCGCTGAAGCGGCTCAACGCGCAGGCCCGGCTACTGGAGCATCACGCTTCGGCTCCCCGTCGAGGTGCTGATCGCGAAAGAACGAGAGCGCTCGCATTCCTATGGGGCAGACCCGTCTTTGGACGGGCCCCGAAGGGAGCAAGGTACAGCGGTGATGGACCTCAGGACTTCAACCTGCTTCTCTGAGCAGAGATGAATAACGGCGATGAAAGCCATGTGGACGGCGCTGCTCTCAACAGTCTTTTGTTTGGGTCTATAGCCTATACGATTCGTCGTCGACCTTGGCCTCCCGCGCGTGCTGCGCGAACGCCGCGGCGGTCGTGAGCCAGAGTGTGAGCGCCCACCACATGCCAACGCTACGGTTCAAGGGGTCCCTCCCATCGAGGAGCGCCACCCCCAGCGGCTTCGAGAAAATTCGTTCTCACGTTATTGCGGCAAGGCGTACCCGATTGCGCTCTCGATCTCGATGGTCCGCCGCACCGCCGGCCGCGCCATCATCCGCTCGTAATGAGCTGACAAGCTGGGGAAGTCGCCGGGCGCCGGCTTCACCGAGCCCACAAAGCGCCAATAGAGCCGAAACAAATGAATGTCGGCGATCGAGTAGCGCTCGACCGTCCACTCCCTCCCGCCCAATCGCTGCTCGGCGATGCCGAAAACCTCTTTCCAGCGTTCGACGCCGATCCTACGCGCCGGGTGGATCGTCGCGGCGATGAACGACATCCACGATATCACCTGCGCCTCGACCTCGAGACCCCCCGCGGGCCACAGTCCCGCCTCGGGAAACCGCTTGGCAAGATAATAGAGGATCGCCGCCACTTCGGTCAGCGGCCGGCCATCGATCAGCAGGGTCGGCACTTTGGCTTCAGGGTTGACGGCGAGGTATTCGGGCCTGTGCTGCTCACACTTGGCGAGCGACACCAACCGGCGCTCGAAATCGACGCCGATCTCCTGCAACGCAATGTGCACGGCCATCGAACTCGACCCGGGTGAGAAAAACAGTGTTAGCATGGATGCTCTCCTCGTGGATTCACTGATCAGCTCGAGACAGCCGCCATCGTCAGCTTCATGAAACCGTCCATCGCGGCGGGGTCGGTCCAGCGCAATACCGCGACGATGTCGTTTTCCGGATCGATCCAGGTCAGATTGCCGCCGGCGCCGCGCGCGAAATAGCTCTGCGCCGAGGCGCTCGGATAAAGAGCGCGCCCGGTGTTGAGCCACCACAGATAGCCGTAATTGGCATAGAGCGGGCAAGGCTCGAGCATCCGTTCGATCCAGGCCTCCGAGAGGATTCGGCGGCTGCCCCAAACACCCCGGCGCAACAGCATCAGCCCGATCCGCGCCTGGTCGCAGGCGCTGATGAAAACCCCGCCGCCCCAATGCCCGCCACCCGAGACCGACGGCACTCGGCTGCCGTCGACTTCGATGTAAGAATTGCGGTAGCCGTGCCATTCCCACTCCGGCGAAGCGCCGATCGGATCCATGACGTGCTCGCGGAACACCTCGGCGAGTGGGCGGCGCCAGACGCGCAGCAGGGCGAGGCTCAGCCGGTTGACCCGGACGTCGTTGTATTCCCAGAATTCGCCCGGCGTCCGGAGATCGCGGTGGCTGCCTTTTGGCGCCGTGTTCGGGCGGCCGCCGACGGCTCGGTTGCGGTCGATCTGGTCCGGCTTGTCCCACAGCACCCCTTCCCATTCCGAGGTCTGCTGCAAGAGGTGGTGCCAAGTGATCGCGTCGTTATGCGGCGGATCGAAACCGCCGTCGTCAACCCTGAAGCGCACCTTCTCGTGCGGATCGCCGATCAGACCGCGATCCCAGGCGAGACCGGCGAGGATCGAGAGATAGCTCTTGGCGACGCTGAAGGTCATGTCCACGCGCGTTGCGTCGCCCCATTCGGTGACGACGAGCCCGTTGCGCAGCAGGAGACCATTTGGCCCGCCGCGCGGACGCACCGGCCCGAGGGTCTCGTTCCACGGCGGCCGTTCGTCGAAATCACCGGCGACCATGCGGCTGAGATCCCGGCTCCACGGTGTCTCATGTTCGCTCGCGTGTCGCGCGGCGGCGGCTGTGGCGTTGGCGTCCAGCCCGGTTTCGCCGGGCGTTGCGCGCTTCCAGGGAGCGGGATCGGGTGGTGGGAAATAGGTCATCGGGATATGGTATCGCTCACCGGGGTTGACTTTCCGGACATCGGCACGACCTCGTAGCAACGCGCAGCTGCGCCGCTATGTACTGGCAATTCGGCGGAAAAGCTTGCTATAATAGTCTTCCGCCAGCGCTTCGAGGTTGTCGCAATGGGTTCTTTCAGCTTGATGCATTGGATCGTGGTCTTGGCCATTATCCTCATTCTGTTCGGTGCCGGGAAGCTGCCCCGGGTGATGGGCGATTTCGCAAAGGGCATCAAGGCATTCAAGGCTGGAATGAAGGAGGAGGAGGAGGAAGCCGAAGCAACGGCTCCGCCGGCCCAGGTGTCGCCTCCCGCCGCTGCCAATGCCTCGGTGGCTCCGGCTGCCAGCGTTGTGGACCACGCGCGCGAGCCCGCCAAGACCGTATAGGTCCGAACATCTTGCACGATGCGGCGGCAAGCGGCCGCATCCTGCCGGTCCCTAACCATCGTATCGAAATCCTCGCGAGCCAGGGGCGTGGCCGTGGGGTGTTCGCTCGCGAACCGATCGCGCCGGGGACGCTGATCGAGGCGGCGCCGGTGATCATTCTGCCGGCTGCGGAATGTCCGGCGCTCGACCGCACGGTTATCTACGACTACTACTTTCACTGGGACGGCGATCCCGACGGGGAGGGACGCGGCGCGCTGGGGCTCGGTCTCGTCACCCTGTGCAATCACTCCAGCCACCCGCTTGCCCGCGTCGATCGCAATCACACCGGGCTCACCCTCGACCTCATCGCGATCGCTCAGATCGAACCCGGCGAGGAGGTTACGATCGACTACAATTGCAAATTATGGTTCAAGCCGCGGGAGTAACCACCGGAACGGCTGAACGCGGTCAGTCCGACCGGTCGAAGGCGGCGAGAAAGCTCGGCAGGAAAGTCTCCATTCCCTTGGGCGGCGGCGTTGGAGGCGGGACGAGCCCGCCGACGTATCCCGCTGCGATAAAGGGCGCGACGAGGGCGGGATCACGTGACAGCACGTGAACCGGTACGGTCCATTGCTGAAGCTCGCCGCCAACGACAGCCGGCGGCTGGTGGTCGCCGAGCAGGATGACGAGCCCGTCGCCCGACAGATGATTGGCGAGCCAGTCGCCGAGCACCGTAAAGTCATACTTGAGGCTCTTCAGGTAGCCCGGCGCCAGCACTGTCCAGTCCGGCGCCCGGAAGATCTCTTCCCAAGCATCGGCCGGCACGGTTGCAAAGGCCCCGGCATCACGCCAATCGCGTAGATAAGGTGGAACCGGCGAAAACGGGATGTGGCTCGACACGAGCACGATCTGGGTGAATACCGGCGTTTCGGAACCGAGCGCTTCGCGTATCTCGGCGGTGCGTTCGAGCGTGAACTGATCGGGGATCGCAAACCAGCCAAAGGAAGGGCCGTGATAGCCGAGTTCCGCGGCGTAGACGTCACGGTCGAAACCCCAGGCTCGGGCTTCCGGATCCGGCGCCTTTATGCCCGGCATTATCTCGATCGCACGCCAGCCCGCATCCTTGAAGTAGCCGGGCAGCATCTTGCGGCCGGAACGGAACAGCTGGGAGTAGAGAACCGGGTCGTCCATGCGCACCCCGCTGGCGAGGGTCGCATGGGCCAGCCAGGACCCGCCGCCGAACGTCGGCGATACCAGCCGGCTTGAGGCCATCGTGTAGCCGGCTGCGTGCAGCGCCGACTCGAAATCAATGAGCGATCCCCGCAATGCGGAGCGGAACTCCGGCGTGTCGAAAACCGTCGTGCCGTAGGACTCGATGTAGACGAGATAGACGTCGCGCCGCTTGAGGCCGGTAAGATTGCTGCCCGGGGGGCCCGAGGACGCAAGGGCCGCTGGTAACGGCACCCCAGCCTCGGCCTCCGCCCGCCACCCACGTTCGAAGGCCGCGGCATGTCGGACGATGTCGGTGCCAAGCCCGGTCGCAAGCGGGCGCTGTTCGGCGGGCAAGAACGATGTGACGTCGAGTGCGACACCCAGCAAGACCGCGGCGCCGATAGCAATCCGCCGTTCGGCAAGGGTGGCCAGCACTCTGCGCCATATCCAATAGGCGCCCGCGACCACCAACGAGACGGCGGCACAGAGCAGCGCCACCGCGACCGAGGCGCTCCACAGGCCTGCCGAGTTGCGGGCCAGGCCAAAAAGCGACGGGAAATGCTGGAGATCCCAGTAGAGATTGAGGTCGCGGCCGAGCAGGCTCGGGGTTGCGGTATCGGCGAGGTTGAGCAGGGCGGCCCCGACCACGAGCAGGGCCAGCACGAAGGCGAAGCCGCGTTCGGCAACAAGACGCGGACTCGCCAGCGCCGTCATCGCGATCAGAAAGAGGACACCCGCGAGCTCAGCGGATGGGCGCCACTCTGCGGCGAGACGGTGCGTCACGGGGTCGCGCGCCGGAAGAAAAAGAGCGGCGAGCAGAACTACCCCAAGGACAGCCGTCAATATCTCCCTGACCCGCGCTCGAGGTGGCGCAAGCGGCGGTGGGGCTGGTGTCATCGCGTACCCCAGGCTATGTCATCAGGAGCATGAGAGGCAATCACGGCGCGAGGGAAATAATCGGGATGCGGCGTTTCGAGGGCACTGATACTTATGTCGCGACGCAGGATCTTCGGGTCGCGGTCAACGCCGCTATCGCACTCGAGCGCCCGCTCCTCGTCAAAGGCGAGCCCGGCACCGGCAAAACCATCCTCGCCCATGAAATCGCGAGCGGCATCGGCAAGAACCTGATCACCTGGCATATCAAATCGACCACCAAGGCCCAGCAGGGGCTCTATGAATATGACGCGGTCTCCCGACTGCGCGACGGCCAGCTAGGCGACGAGCGCGTGCACGACATCGCCAACTATATCGTGCCGGGAAAGCTGTGGGAGGCGTTCGCGGCTGCCGAGGCTCCGGTTCTTCTGATCGACGAGATCGACAAGGCGGATATCGAGTTCCCGAACGATCTGCTCCTCGAGCTCGATCGCATGGAATTCTATGTCTACGAGACGCGGCGTACTATCTCCGCCCGGCATCGCCCAATTGTCGTTATTACCTCCAACAATGAGAAGGAGCTGCCGGATGCCTTTCTCCGCCGCTGCTTCTTCCACTACATTCGCTTCCCTGACCGCGCGACGATGCAACAGATTATAGACGTGCATTTTCCAAATCTTAAGCACGAATTGCTGCATGAGGCTTTGACGATCTTTTATGATATCCGCGAGGTGCCGGGATTAAAGAAAAAACCATCGACCTCCGAGCTCCTCGACTGGATCAAGCTGCTGCTGGTCGAAGACGTCTCGCCCGATGTGCTGCGTACGCGCGACCCGGCCAAATTGATCCCGCCTTTGCACGGTGCCTTGCTGAAGAATGAGCAGGACGTCCACCTGTTCGAGCGCCTCGCATTTTTGCACCGGCGCGAGCGCGGTTAAGTCGCCGTGGCATCCGACCGCCTCCTGCCCCTCACCCCGACCCTCTCCCCGCAAGCGGGGAGAGGGAGCAAGCCCCTCGCCCCGCGGGAGCGGGGAGAGGGAGGGGCCCGTCGCGCCAGCGACGGGAGGGTGAGGGGCCTTTGTTCGGCCCAGTCTTAACTGTGTTCTTTTCGTTTTTTGCCGAACTGCGCGCGGCCATGGTGCCGGTCTCGCTGCGCGAGTACCTCACCCTGATGGAAGCGATGCAAAAACGCGTCGTCACCTTCGACATCGAGGAGTTCTACTTTCTCGCGCGCACCTCGCTGGTCAAAGACGAGCGGCATCTCGATCGCTTCGATCGGGTGTTCGGGCATTGCTTCAACGGCATCGAGACCTTGGCAGATCCGAAGGCCGAGCTCCCCGAGGCTTGGTTGAAGAAGCTCGCCGAGCGGTTTCTGACCGAGGAGGAGAAAAAGCAGATCGAGGCGCTCGGCGGCTGGGAAAAGTTGATGGAGACGCTGCGCCAGAGATTGGCCGAGCAGAAGGCGCGGCACCAGGGCGGCAGCAAATGGATCGGGACCGCCGGCACCTCGCCCTTCGGCGCTTACGGCTACAACCCGGAAGGGGTGCGGATTGGCCAAGAGGAGGGCCGCAACCGCAGCGCCGTCAAGGTCTGGGATCGGCGCGAGTTCCGCAATCTCGACGACACCGTCGAACTCGGCACCCGCAACATCAAGCTGGCGCTACGCCGCCTGCGGCAATTTGCCCGCGAAGGAGCGGCCGATCAGCTCGACCTCGACGGCACGGTAAAATCGACCGCGCACAACGCCGGCTGGCTCGATCTGAAACTGGTTCCGGAGCGGCACAACACCGTCAAATTGTTGCTGTTTGTCGATGTTGGCGGGTCGATGGAGGATCACGTGCGCGTCTGCGAGGAGCTGTTCTCTGCGGCCCGGTCCGAGTTCAAGCACCTGATCCACTTCTACTTCCACAATTGCATCTATGATTCGGTGTGGCGCAACTCGCGGCGGCGCCAGGTCGAGCAAACGCCGGTCATGGAGCTGATCCGCACCTATGATACCAGCTGGCGGGTCGTCCTCGTCGGCGACGCCAGCATGAGCCCTTACGAAATCGAGAAGGAGGGCGGCAGCGTCGAGCGGTGGAACGACGAGCCCGGCGAAACCTGGCTTCGCCGCCTCCTCGACGCCTATCCGAAGGCGGTATGGCTCAACCCGGTACCGCAGAAATACTGGACCGGCACCGCCAGCATCGGGATGATCCGGCAGATCGTCGAGGACCGGATGTTCCCGCTGACCCTCGACGGCCTCGACCGCGCGATGCGCCGCCTCGCCCGTTAAGGGAACCCTCTACGCGGCCTGTCTTTCCTCCTTCGGGCGCACATAGGCGATCGCCGCATGGGCCGCGCAATAGGGCTTGCCGGGCAACGGATGACCGCCGCAGAAGTGGAATTGAGGATCGTCCGGGTGACCGTGCGGCCATAAGCAGCCCGGCCCGCTGAATTCGAAGAAATTGCGCTGCGGCACGAATTTTGGCCCGGTCTCGCGCCGGCTCATTCCGTTGCGGTGCAACCTGCCGATTACCGTATTTTTTGTCAGCCCCATGCGGCGGCCGATCTCGGAGGTCGGCAACCCCTCCTCAAACAGGTGATTCAACATTTCGACGCGCTCTGGCGTCCAGGTCATTTCCATCGATTTCCCCCGTATACTGTGGGCCCCCCAGCCCACCTGCACAAAATACGGTACCACGCTTGTGGACCGCTGGCAAGCAATATCTATATCTGGGTCAAGAAATATCTCCGTGGCGGCGATAGCTCACTACTTTCGAGAAATAGGCTGGAATGCGCTCGCCCGGGGTGAACCCCGGGCTCCACAACCGGTCGAGGTCCTCGCGGAGATAACTCTCGTAATAGGGCTCGTGAAAGGCGACGGGAAATAGCTCGAGCGTGCCGTCGTAATCGGGTTCGTCGCCGGTCTGCAGCGAATCCACGAAGATCAGGGTGCCGCCGGGCCGCAGCACCCGCCGGATCTCGGCCACAGCCGAGCGGCGGATGCGCGGCGGCAACTCGTGAAACAAGTAGATGCAGGTGACCACATCGAATTCCGCGTCGGCAAAGGGCATCGCCTCGGCCATGCCCTCGACAAACCGAGTGCGCGACCACGGCGCGAGCGCGCGGCGCGCGACCGAGAGGTAAGGCGGCGACAAGTCGAGACCGGTAACGTGGAGGCGTGGGTAATTCGCCTTTACCTCGCGGAGAAATCGCCCGGTTCCGCAGGCAACGTCGAGCAATCGCGCCCCGCCCCGCCGGACGACCGAGTTCCCGGGGACGGAGTTTCCGGCGAGAGCGCGCTTTAGGGGGACGAGAGCTTGGCGCCGCATCGCTGCCGCGCCGCCGCCAAACAGCACCTCAACCTGATGGTCGTAGCGCTCGGCAGAAGCATCGCTCAGATACCCATCGGTCTGAAAATGGAATTTCTGGAGATAATATCTCGGGTATCGACCAGGCGGCGCATCTGTTAGGACGCGTTCCTCATGTCCGCTATGCCGCCGCTGCTCGACCGCGCTCAGATCGGCAAAGAAGTCGAGTGCGCGGCGGATCTCCTCCAACGGGTTGCCGAACCCGTCGGCGGGGGGCGCATAGTAACCAGCCTCGATGTTGCGCCAATCCTGCTCCACCAGCGCGCGCAAATCCGTGAGTAGACGTTGCCGGTCCGGCATTGGCCGCCCGTGAAGCGCTTCCGGCAATCGCACGGGCCGACCCATTCGGGCGGCCAGCAGCTTTTGACCGAAAAACCAGCCGATGCGCGCCGTCTGCGCCGTGTTGAAAGCCATCCTGTCCAATGGGGATATCATAGCGAACGAGGAGTTAACGCTGAGGCGCGGCTTTGCAAGGGGACCCGAGCGAGTGATGTTGCCCCGCATCGGGGTGCTGGTATTATCGATTGTCGGACGGAGCGATAGATCGACCGAGATGGCGCTGAGTGATCATTGCAGGTCGCTAGCCGGAAATTGTGAAGATGGCCATGGTTCGAGACCATCCCCGGCCGGTGGAAGGCGCGATGTCGGACGATAATTCTTTTCGCGGGCCATCAGTCCGCGGGATTCCCGAGGGCGACAATCGCGAGCGCATGATCTGCGCCGAATGCGGTTATATCCTCTACGACAATCCGAAAATCGTCGTGGGCTCGGTCGCCCGTTGGGATGACCGCATTCTGCTGGTGCGCCGCTCGATCGAACCACGCTACGGCTACTGGACTTTGCCCGCCGGCTATCTCGAACTCAATGAAGCGGCCAGCGCGGGGGCCGAGCGCGAGGCCTGGGAAGAAGCCCGCGCACGGATCGAGATCGAGGGTTTGCTGGCAATCTACGACATTCCGCGGATCAGCCAGGTGCAGCTGATCTACCGCGCCCGGCTTCTCGACGACGCCATCCAGGCAGGGTTGGAAAGCCTGGAGGTCAAGCTTTTCAGGTGGGAAGAAATCCCGTGGAACGAGCTCGCCTTCCCCTCGATAGGTTGGGCGCTCCAACACGACCGCGAAGCTCGCGCGACGCGGGACTTCACCGCCCGGATAAATCCGCCCGGTTCCTAAATGTCCGATCCTTGAAACGACGTGAATTCGAGTGTCGGACCGCTAGAATATGCGTGCGGCGCTCGACCGATCCCTGACCCAGACCTGAGCCTCACGGCCCGCGTGCAACGCGTCGCGCGCAGCATCCACTGCATCGAGAAGGGCCTGCTCCTTGTCGACATAGGCGCCGTAGATGGCATCGCCTAGCATGACGACCCACCTCGATCCCCGCCCGTGCCGACAGACCTGAAACTCCAACACTCGCACTCGCTCCGGCCATTAGCCTCAGCTTCTTTCTGAAAAATATGATCGGCCTCGCGGTTTAAATAAAGATGATTTTGTTACGACCTGATACAGCGCGGCTGTGTTTTGGCCATGATTTTGCCGTATTCCGCGGCGGATGGGGTGGTTTCGCCTCGGACGGAGCGCATCTACCAAGCAGTCGTGATCATCTTCCCGAGGCCTAAAGGGCGATGGCGAGCACTATCGAAGCTAAGAAGGCGACGCTCGTCCACAAGGCGGCGGCGCTCGCAGGTCAACTGTTCGACCCGGCAGATCAGGCCACCGCCAATCGGTTCATTGAGCAATTTTACGAGCACGTTCCGCCGGCGGATGTCGCCGAACGCACGCCCCGCAATCTCTACGGCGCCGCCCTGTCGCTGTGGCGCTTTGGAGGGCGCCGGCGCCCCGGCCAGGCCAAGATCCGGGTGCACAACCCGGACCCGGCTGGGGATGGCTGGTCGTCGCCGCATACGATCGTCGAGATCATCAACGATGACATGCCATTCCTCGTCGACTCGGTGACCGGAGCGATCAATGCCAGCAACCGCGTCGTCCATCTGATCATCCATCCGATCCTGACGGTGGCCCGCGGCCCGGACGGGCGGCTGTGCGATATCCTGGAGCCGGGCGTTGCCGGGACGCGCGAATCCTGGATACAAATCGAGATCACATCCGAAGCGGATCCGGCGGACCTCGCCCGCTTGACCCAAACATTATCGGGTGTCCTCGCCGACGTCGGCGCCGCGGTGACCGACTGGCAGCCGATGCGGCAGGTCTTGCGCGAGCTCGCAGCCGAATTGTCGGCGCAGCCACCGCCGGTTCCGACCACCGAACTCTCCGAAGCTCAGGATTTCCTAAAGTGGCTCGATGACGACAACTACACCTTTCTCGGCTACCGCGAATACTTTTTCGACGGGGCGGCCAAACCCGCACATGGGCCGCTCGGCATTCTGCGCGAAGAGGCGCACTCCGTCTTTGGGGGGCTGAGGGACCTCTCCGCTTTACCTTCCGACGTGCAGGATTTCGTCCGCCGCCGTGAGCTGCTGGTCATTACCAAATCAAACCGCCGCGGGACGGTTCACCGGACTGCTCACATGGATGCCATCGGAGTGCGGCGGTTCGACGCAAACGGCCGCGTCACCGGCATTCGCGTCTTCCTTGGCTTCTTTACGTCCCTAGCCTACAGCCGCAGTTCCCGCTCGATCCCGCTGCTGCGGCTCAAGGTCCGCAGGATCGTCGAGCGCTCCGGAGCGTCGCCCGCGAGCCACGACGGCAAGGCCCTGTTGCACATTCTCGACACGTTTCCACGCGACGAGCTGTTCCAGGCCGACGAAGATCAGCTGTTCGACACGGTAACCGGCATTCTCAACCTGCAAGAGCGGCAGCGCATTGCCGTATTTGTCCGCCGCGATCCGCTGGAGCGCTACGTCTCCTGCTTCGTCTATGTTCCGCGCGAGCGTTATGACGGCCAATTGCGCAGCCGGTTTGGGTCGATCCTCGAAGAGGCGTTCGCCGGGCAGATCTCGGCCTTTCACACGCACCTCGACGAATCGGCGCTGGCACGCATCCACTTTATCATTCGCACGACCCGCGGTGCGGTCCCAAGCGTCGACACCGCAAACCTGGAAGAGCGGCTCGCCGAAGCGGTACGCACTTGGACCGACCGGCTACATCAGGCGGCGGCTACGGCTTTCGGTGAGGAGGCGGCGCGTACCCGGCTGCGCCGCTTTCAATCCTTCCCGATCGCCTATCAGGCAAGAACGGATGCTGCCCAAGCCGTCGCGGATCTGGAGCGGATCGAGGCCGTATCGGCAGGTTCCCCGCTCGAGGTCTCGCTCCATCCTGTCCCTGATGCTCGGCTGCCGGCGCTGCGGGTCTATCGGGCAAAAGAGCCGGTCGCGCTTTCCGACGTGCTGCCGATGCTCGAGAACCTCGGTCTGCGCGTGGTGGCCGAAGAACCGTTCCGGATCGACGGCGCCGACAGCACGGCAGTGTGGATTCACGAGTTTCAGCTGTCCGGGATCGCTTTGCTGACCTCGGCCTCCCCGGCAATCAGGGCGCGGTTTGAAGCAGCGCTCGTCGAAGTGTGGACCGCTCGGGTCGAGAATGACGGGTTCAACCGTCTCGTTTTGGCGGCCGGCCTTTCGGCACGGCAGGTAACGGTGCTGCGCCTCTACGCGAAATTTTTGCGGCAGGCGGGAACCACCTTCAGCCAAGCCTACATGGAAGACGCGCTGAGCGGCCATCCGGAGATCGCCCGCCGGCTCGTTCAGTTGTTCGAGATGCGTTTCGATCCCGAAAGTACTGGTTCCTCCCTCGCGGCGGTAGCCGAGATTCAAGCGATCGATCATGCGCTCGACGCGGTCGGCAGCCTCGACGAGGACCGCATCCTGCGCACGTTCCTGACCCTCATTCTCAGAACCGTGCGCACGAATTATTACAAAAAATCACCGTCGGGCGGAGCAAAGCCTTATCTGGCCGTCAAACTCGCCAGCAGCGAGATCGATTTGCTGCCGCAGCCGCGGCCGCTTTTTGAGATCTATGTCTACAGCCCCCGGGTCGAAGCCGTGCACATGCGCGCCGGCAAAGTCGCCCGCGGCGGTATCCGCTGGTCCGACCGGAAGGAAGATTTCCGCACCGAGATCCTCGGCCTGATGAAGGCGCAGACGGTGAAAAATGCGGTGATTGTCCCAGTCGGGTCGAAAGGCGGCTTCGTGGTCAAGCAACCGCCCGATTCACGCGACAAGCTGGGGGCCGAGGCGGTCGAATGTTACAAGACGCTCGTCCGCGGTCTGCTCGACCTCACCGACAATATCGTCTCGGAAGGGCCGGGACGACGTGGCGTCGTTCCGCCGCCGCAGGTCGTACGGCACGACGACGACGATCCCTATCTAGTGGTTGCGGCCGACAAAGGCACTGCCACCTTCTCCGATTTTGCCAACGCGATCTCCGAAGAATACGGGTTCTGGCTCGGCGACGCTTTTGCCTCCGGCGGGTCGGCCGGGTACGACCACAAGGAGATGGGCATCACCGCCCGCGGTACCTGGGAACTCGTCAAGCGCCATTTCCGCGAGCTCGGACGCAACATCGAGAGCAGGAGATCACCGTCATCGGCGTCGGCGACATGTCGGGCGACGTGTTCGGCAACGGCATGCTGATGTCGCGACACTTGAGACTGCGCGCCGCCTTCGATCACCGGCATGTCTTTGTCGACCCCGAGCCCGATGCCGAGCGAAGCTTTGCCGAGCGGCTGCGGCTGTTCCGGCTGCCGCGCTCGAGCTGGGCCGACTATGACCGCGCGCTGATCTCGCTGGGCGGCGGCGTTTTCGAGCGCAGCGTCAAATCCATCCCGATCAGCCCCGAGATGAAGCGCGCCTTCGATATCGAGGCAGACCACCTCACACCGGCCGAGCTGATCCGTAAATTGTTGACCGCGCCGGTCGATCTCTTGTGGTTCGGCGGGATCGGAACTTACGTCAAGGCGCCGAGCGAGACCCAAGCCGAGGTCGGCGACCGCGCCAACGATGCTCTTCGTGTCAATGGCGACGAGATCAGGGCAAAGGTCATCGGAGAGGGAGCCAACCTCGCGGTGACCCAGCGGGGACGAGTCGCGTTCGCACTCGCGGGCGGGCGCATTGACACCGACGCGATCGACAACTCTGCCGGGGTCGACACCTCGGACCATGAGGTCAACATCAAAATCCTGCTCGATCAGGCGATTGCTTCGGGTGCGCTCGCTCCGGAGGACCGCCAGCCGCTGCTCGCCGAGATGGCAGATGAGGTCGCTTCTCTGGTGCTGCGCGACAATTACCTGCAGGGCGAGGCGCTGTCGGCCGCGGAGGCGCGCGGCGTCGTCTCGCTCGATCGGCAGCTGCGGATGATCCGCGATCTCGAGCGCTCGGGCCGGCTGGACCGGACGCTCGAATTCCTGCCCGATGACGAGACCCTCGCCGCAAGATCGGCGCAAGGCCGTGGGCTAGTCCGCCCCGAATTGGCGGTGCTGCTCGCCTACGCCAAGATGACATTGTACGAGGCGCTGCTCGCCTCCGCTCTACCGGACTTTGCGGAACTAGCCGACGAGCTGCGCAGCTATTTTCCGCGGGCCGTGGGGTACCGGCTCGCCGAACAGATCGCAACACACCCGCTGCACCGCGAGATCGTCGCCACGGGCGTCACCAACGAGATCGTCAACCGCGCGCGCATCACCTTTGTCCACGACATGCGCGCGCGCACCGGCCGGTCCGCGGCCGAGGTGGCGCAGGCCTACATAATCGTGCGCGAAGTGTTCGATCTGAGGCATCTGTGGACTGAGGTCGAGGCGCTGGACGACAAAGTGGCGGCTCAGATGCAGATCGAAATGCTGCTCGAGATCGCGGATCTGGTCGAACGCGCGGCTGCTTGGCTACTTTATCGCAAGCGTCTTGAGATCGGCCTCGAGATCGGCAGGTTTGGGCAGAGCGTGCACAGCATCGCCGCCTCTCTATTCGATCTGCTGCCGCCAAGCGATCGCAATCTGGTTTCCGAGCGCAGCCTCCATTTCGCCGAAGCAGGCGTGCCCGAAGCGCTCGCAACCCGCGTCGGCGGGACAATGTTCCTCGCTGCCGCGCTCGACATCGCCGATCTGGCGGAACGCTCGGGACACGAGCTCGACCGAGCCGCCCGGGTGTATTACGCGGTCGGCGCCCAGTTCGCGCTCGACGAGATGCGAGTAGCTGCGCGCCGGCTGCGGGCCGAGACCCCCTGGCAGAAGCAGGCGGTCGAAGCGACAATCGACGATCTGTTTGCGCTGCAGACCGATCTCGCAGCCCGCATACTGGCGAGCAGCAGCTCAACCCAACCAGAAGACCCTATTGCCGCGTGGTCCGCTGATCACGCGGCAGCGCTTTCACCTGCCGAGCCGTTACTCCGAGAGCTGCGCGTTACCGCCGCTCCCGACCTCGCAATGCTCGTCGTTGCCGGCCGCCAGCTCCGCCACGCGCTGGAATAGGGTGAGGGTTACGGTGCCCGGTTCACGCGGTTGTCGACGAGTTCGTCGACCACTGTGGGGTCGGCCAAGGTCGTGACATCGCCGAGGGCATCGTGCTCGTTGGCGGCGATCTTGCGCAGAATTCGCCGCATGATCTTGCCGGAGCGCGTCTTGGGCAAACCCGGCGCCCATTGAAGCAGATCGGGGGCGGCAATCGGGCTGATCTCCTGCCGCACCCAGGCGACGAGTTCGCGCCGCAGCTCCTCGCTCGGGGTCTCATTGACCTTTAGAGTCACGTAGGCATAGATGCCTTGCCCCTTGATGTCGTGCGGAAATCCGACGACGGCGGCTTCCGCGACCCTCGGATGGGCGACCAGGGCGCTCTCGATCTCGGCAGTGCCGAGGCGGTGGCCGGCGACATTAATGACATCGTCGACCCGCCCCGTCAGCCAGTAGAACCCGTCCTCGTCCCGGCGGACTCCGTCGCCGGTAAAATAGAGGCCCGGAAAAGTCGAGAAATAAGTCTGCACGAAACGCTGATGATCCCCGAACACCGTACGCATCATCCCGGGCCACGCGTGGGCGATGCATAGATTTCCTTCGCCAGGACCGTCGATGACGTTGTGGTCGTTATCGACGATTACCGGTTCGATGCCGAAGAAAGGCCGTGTCGCCGATCCCGGCTTCAGTGGGGTCGCGCCAGGTATCGGGGTGATCAGGATGCCGCCGGTTTCGGTCTGCCACCAGGTGTCGACGACCGGGCAGCGCTGCTCGCCGACATGATCGTAGTACCAGAGCCACGCCTCGGGGTTGATCGGTTCGCCGACGGTCCCGAGGATCCGCAGTGAGCGCCGGCTGGTGCGCCGGACATATTCTTCGCCCTCGCGCATCAGCGCGCGGATCGCGGTCGGGGCGGTATAGAAGATCCGCACGTTGTGCTTGTCGACGACCTGCCAGAACCGCGAGGAGTCGGGGTAGTTGGGCACTCCCTCGAAGATCAAGGTGGTCGCGCCGTTGGCGAGAGGTCCGTATACGATGTAGCTGTGCCCGGTTACCCAACCGACGTCGGCCGTGCACCAATAGACCTCGCCCTCACGATAGTCGAACACGTATTCGTGCGTCATTGAAGTATAGACGAGGTAGCCGCCGGTGGTGTGCAATACCCCTTTCGGCTGTCCGGTCGAACCCGAAGTGTAGAGGATGAAGAGCGGGTCCTCGGCCGACATTTCCTCTGCCGGACAATCAGGCGAGGCGGCGGGGCAGACTTCGTGGTACCAGACGTCGCGGCCCTCTACCCAGTCGATGCTGCCGCCGGTGTGACGGACGACGATGACGTCCCGAACTTCGGGGCAGTGCCGCAGCGCGTTGTCGGCATTGCGCTTGAGTGGTATCGCCCGGCCGCCCCGGCGGCCCTCATCGGCGGTGATCAGCACGGTAGAGCGGCAATCCTGTATCCGACCGACGAGGCTATCGGGCGAGAAACCGCCGAAGACGACGGAATGGATCGCACCGATGCGGGCGCAAGCGAGCATCGCGATCGCGGCCTCGGGGATCATCGGGAGATAAATCGTGACTCGGTCGCCCTTCTGGACGCCCCGCGCCTTCAGGACGTTGGCGAGCCGGCACACCGCCTCGTGCAGTTCACGGTAAGTGACCCGCCGTTCCTCTCCCGGATCGTCGCCCTCCCAGAGGATCGCGGTTTGCTCGGCACGCCTCGGCAAATGACGATCGATGCAATTGTACGACGCGTTGAGGGTCCCGTCTTCGAACCAAGCGATGTGCACGTCGCCCTCGAACGTGGTGTTCCGCACCTTGGTGAACGGCTTGATCCAAGCGATGCGCTTGCCGTGTTCGGCCCAGAAGTGGTCAGGGTCGAGGAGCGATTGGCCATAGAGCCGGAAATACTCGGCCTCGCTGATCTTGCCCACCTGCGGATGGGCAGAAATAGGGATGACGGTCCGCCCGGACATGGCGTGTTTCCTCCTCGGCTGCCGGCGCTGGCCTCGCGTCGGACTGTCTGTCGAGGATATTCCGCCCCGCTAAGCGCTTACAATACCCGTCGGGCGGCTTGCCTCCTAATGCCCGGCGCCGGCGCGCGTCGCGAGCAAGGCCGCCTGCGTCCGGTTGGCAACATTGAGGCGCCGTATGATCTGCTTGACGTGCGCCTTGACCGTGCTTTCGCTCATCTTGAGCGCGTCCGCGATCAGCTTGTTCGCTTTGCCTTCGGCGATCAGCGCGAGGACATCGCACTGGCGGGGCGTCAGCGCACGCCACGGTGCGCGCTCGGCGGTCGGGGCCGCCTCGGTCAATGTCAGCGGCACGTAGGTGCCGCCGGTGCGAACGCGCTCAAGTGCACCAATCAAAACCTTGAGACTATAGCTCGCCGGCAAGAAACCGCGTGCGCCGGCACGTAGGATTGAGTGCGCCCGCTCCGGGTCGTCGCAGTCGGCGGCGACGAGGATCGGCGTTTGGGGGATCGCCGCGGCCAGAGAGGCAATGTCGACGAGATCGATCTGCGAGCACGTCGACCCGCCGAGGAGGATCACATCGAACTCGTCGCCCTGCCGCACTTGCAGAATCAGCTCGGAAACCGTGGCGACGTCCGCCACACGCCAGCGCCGAGGCTGCATGCCGAGCGCCAGTTTGAGGCAGTCCGACCGCAATCGGCTTTGGTCGACGATGGCAAGGTGTCGGCGAACCGGGACTGGAAATCCGCCAACTACGCTGTGCGAGAGACTTACTGCGGTTTCGACATAATAATCCAGCATCTCAGCGATCTCCGCGAATGCTTGCTTCGTGAGGCTTGACTGCTGGAGAATGCCGCCACTTTAAAGTGTAAATGGTAAATTTTTGTAAATTTACTGTAACGTATCGTAAATAGGACGGAAATTTGACGATTAGGTGCTTTTGCCGTCTTCAGTATCAGGAGGGATGCCCGTCATTTTGCACAGTACAGACCATTCTTTTTCTGTAATGGGACAGACAGATAGTCGCGATTGCTTCAGCAAAGAAAGATTAGAGAGCTCGGGATTGGCCCTCATCGCCTTTAGCCCGATCGAGGTTGCTGCCGGCGCTATGGACTTGATGTCGACCATGCCGAGCTTGCCGCTCTTATCGTTGGGATCCGGATAAAATGTTTTGACCACCTCGGCGACTCCGACGATCTCTTTGCCCTCGTTCGAATGATAGAAGAAGGCGCGGTCGCCGAGCTTCATCGCCCGCAAATTGTTCAGCGCCTGCGGATTGCGCACGCCGTCCCAATGCGTGCGGCCATCCGCGACCAGCCGTTCCCACGAATAGCTCGATGGTTCCGATTTGAGCAGCCAATAAGCCATGCCTGTCCCTTTCCCGCCGTTCAGTAGAGCAGAGGGTAATCAGCCTGGTCTTCATAAACCGAGCCCGACCTGGTCTGGAAGCTCGCGATCAGGCTAAAACCTTCGACGCCAAGGGGATCGGCGCGGAACTGCGCATGGGCCACCAGAAATTCGTGCAACTTGTCGAGCGGCGGGTCGCGAAGCCGCGCCAGAGTGACGTGAGGCGAAAATTTGCGCGGCTCCGGTGGAAGGCCGACGCGGATCAGCGTCTGCTCGACCTTATCGCGCAACCCGGCGAGCTCGGGACTGCGCTCGACTCCGGCCCATAGACTGCGCGGCTTTTCCCCGCCGAACACGCCTGTCCCGGCGATCTGCAACGTGAAGCGGCGCGCCCGCAGCCGGGACAGCGCATCATCGATATCGGCCGCAACATCCTCGCCGATTTCGCCGATGAAACGCAGCGTCAAATGGAAATTGCCGGGATCGACCCATTTCGCGCCCGGCACCCCCGAGCACAGCAGCGAGAGCCGCAGCTTGAGTTCCGGCGGGAAGCCGATTCCGACAAAGAGACGCAGCATGCCATCCGCCCACAGCTGCCGGTCCGCCCGCCTCAAGTAAAGAGGGTCAGTACACCGGTATGGCCATAGAGGCGATCGCGTGAGATCTCGCCGTTGGCGAAGAAGCCAATCAACGGAAATTCGCCCAAACCCTCGCGGATGAGTGCGGTTTCCACTCCGGCTTCGCCGAACAATGCGGCGCCTCGCGCGACACAACTGACGTAGATTCCCGCCTTTGGCGGGCTGCTGAGCCGCCCGGCCAGTTGGCTCACCATGCGGACCATGTCGCGACGCGCGCTCTCGGGGTCACGGCGGCAGAACACGATCCGATCGCCGGCCGCAATCTCCGCACCCAGCACCAGCCAGCCCCGGCCCGGATCGATCGCCATCAAATTGCGCACGAGATAATCCCCGGTGTCCGAACCGGGCACGGGCAGCCCGGCGAAGATCAGCCCGCCGACGCGCCGCAAATCGCCGGCGAGCTTGGGCCCGATATCCTCGGTGAACACGGTCAGCGCCGGGCGTCCATCGATGACCATGACGACGTTGTCGCGCGCCTCGTCGATCCGATGCACCGGCCCGATCGGCATGCAGCCCTGCGTCAGCCCGGTCGCTACGGCAATTCCGGGGGCCAGCATCAAACCGGCGAATCCGTTGCCGCCCAGGCCGTCTTCTTCGTCGCCAGCTTCTTCGTTGGGGGTGCGGCCCAACAGCGGCCTGACACAGCGGTGCGATACGAGACCGCCGACCAGGAACGCGCCGCTCGCGGTGGCCAGATCGATTGCCGTCTTTCCAAGATCGGGACAGCGCGGGTCGGCATGGACGAGCGCCAATGCCGGCTGCGACGCCTCGATCCAGTCAGAATGCCGGCGCGGCAGCTCCGAACCCGGATCATCGGTCGCCGAAAAGACGCGGAAACTGTCCGGAGGCAAAACGGCGGTCATTGCAACCGCTGCCGGCTCGTCGAAAATTTCATCCTCCGCCGAGCAGACACCCAGGCCTACACCACCGACCCAGCAACGGATCCCGGTGCGCTCTATAAGAGCACGGACAAGCTGGGGAAAAGCCGGGGCAGCCGGCTCGCTCAGGTAGAGTATCCCGAGATTGGCTCCCTTGACCGCCGGGATCCCGGCGACGCATCGCGCTACGAGGCTGAGCGGATCTCCGGTCGCCACTGCGGCGGCAAATTGCGCGCTCATGACGCCCCTCCGATCAGGCCGGCAACGACCGGCGCGATTCTGTCCACGAGCACCGCGACACCCTTCTCGTTCGGATGGAGGCCATCGGGCTGGTTGAGGTCCGGATTCATCGCCACACCCTCGAGAAAAAACGGATAGAGCGGCAGATGGTGGAGATGTGCAAGCTCGGGAAAGATTTGGTCGAACGCGCGCTTGTACTCCTCTCCCCAATTCGGCGGTGCAAGCATGCCGAGCAGCAGTACTTTTGCGCCGGTGGCCTCGATTTTGCCGATCATTTTATCCAAGTTTTCGCGCACGGTCGAAGGCTCGATGCCGCGCAACGCGTCGTTGGCGCCGAGCGCCAGGATGACGAGATCCGGCTTGTCCGCAAGCGCCCAGTCGAGGCGCGCCACGCCGCCCGCCGTAGTATCGCCGGACACCCCGGCATTGACCACGCGCGTTGCGATCCCGCGCTCGTGAAGCCACCCCTCGAGCCGCGCCGGAAAGGCTTGCCCAACCGGCACACCGTAACCGGCGGTAAGGCTGTCGCCAAAATCCAGAATGACCGGAACTCGCGCCATAACCGGTGAAGCGACGGACATCATGACCACCAAAACTGCGGCGAAAACGAGACCGCCGCAGAGCCCCTCACCCCGACCCTCTCCCCGCTCCCGCGGGGCGAGGGAGCCTTGGTGCATTCCCCCTCGCCCCGCTTGCGGGGAGAGGGGCACCTTGGGCACTGGGGAATGGGTGTGGCTTCGCAGTGCGTTGAAAGCATGGGTGAGCGCGCCATATGGTCGGAGGTTTTGGCGGCCGGCCGCCCCTCCTGGTTCGGACGGAGTATGACCACCTCGCTTCATCCCGGCGGCCCGCTCGTGATGCTGGACGACATCCGGCTAACACTGGGGAGTGCTGCCGGTCCCGTCAACATTCTCCGCGGGATCTCGCTGGAAATCGGAGCGGGCGAGACGGTGAGCATCGTCGGCCCGTCCGGCTCCGGGAAATCCACATTGATGATGGTGCTTGGCGGGTTGGAGCGGCCGAGCTCCGGACGAGTGCGGATCGACAGCGTCGATCTTGGCGGCCTCAGCGAGGATGGGCTCGCCCGGTTCCGCCGCGTTCGGATCGGCATCGTCTTTCAGTCTTTCCACCTGTTGCCCACGATGACAGCCCTGGAAAATGTTGCGATCCCGCTGGAGCTCGGCGGCCGGGCCGATGCATTTGCCATCGCTAAACAAGCCCTCGAGACGGTCGGCCTCGATCACCGCCTGACCCATTATCCCGGCCAGCTGTCAGGGGGCGAGCAACAGCGCGTGGCGATCGCCCGCGCCTTCATCGCCGGACCGAAGCTGCTGCTCGCCGATGAGCCCACCGGGAATCTCGACGGCAATACCGGTCAGCTCGTCATCGATTGCCTGTTCGAGCAGCACGCCCGGCACGGGACGACCCTGCTGTTGGTCACCCATGATCCCGCCATAGCCGAACGGTGCGAGCGCCAGGTTCAGCTGATGGACGGCAGGATCGTCGAAGATCGGCGCGTCGCCCGCGGTCGGGTCGCTGCCGTCGGGCACGCACGTTGAGTTCGGCCTCGCCCTTCTATGCGCTCCGGCTCGCCCGGCGCGAGCTGCGCGGCGGCATGAGCGGTCTCGGTGTCTTTCTCGGCTGCCTCGTCCTCGGGGTGGGTGCGATCGCCGCAATCGGCTCGATCGCCGCCTCGGTCACCGCGGCGATAAAGGGGGACGCCCGAGACCTGCTCGGCGGCGACGCCGAGGCGCGGCTGGCTTACCGCCCGGCCGACGCCAGCGAGCGGGAATTGCTGGCAAAGAGCGGCTCGGTGTCCGAAGTCGCAACGCTGCGGGCAATGGCGCGCACCGAGGACGGCGCCCGGCGCAGCCTGATCGAGTTGAAGGCCGCCGACGCGGCCTACCCGCTTTACGGCAAGGTCGTCCTCTCGCCGGTCCAAAGCCTCGATGCCGCGCTCGGCGCGCGCAACGGGAGTTACGGAGCGGCGGTCGACCCCGCCATCCTCGGCCGGCTCGGTCTGACGATCGGCGAGCGCATAAAGGTCGGCGAAGCGGTCTTGCAGATCCGCGCCACGATTGTGCGCGAGCCCGATGCCGCGACGGGGGGCCTCATTTTTGGGCCCCGCGTGCTGATCTCCGCCGAGGCGCTCGCCGCAACCGGGCTGATCCGGCCCGGCGCGCTGGTGACATATCGGTATCGGCTGCGGCTCCCTCCGGGGGTCGATGCGGCGGCCTGGGCCAATTCGGCGCGAGCCGCGTTCCCCGAGGCGGGCTGGCAAATTCGCACCTTTGGCGAAGCCTCGCCGTCATTGCAGCGATTGATCGATCGCGTCGGCCTGTTTCTGAGCCTGGTGGGGTTGACCTCTCTGCTGGTCGGCGGCGTGGGGATCGGCAATGCGATCGGCAATTATATCGCCGGGAAGACCGCGACGATTGCGACCCTCAAATGTCTGGGAGCCTCGAACCGGCTGGTTTTCGCCGCCTATCTCTTCGAAGTCTTGGGGCTCGCTGTCCTCGGCATCGCCGTCGCGCTCGTCCTCGGCGCGCTGGCGCCGGTCGCCGCCGCGCCTCTATTGGCCGAGGTGCTCCCGGTTTCCATTCGTTTCGCGATCCATCCGGCACCGCTGGCCCTGGCGGCGCTGTTCGGCCTCGTGACGACGTTGGCTTTCTCGCTCTGGCCGCTCGCGGGAATTGGCCGGATCTCCGCCGGAGCGCTATTCCGCGACACCGTCGATCGGGCGCGGCGCCGCATCCCTCCCGGGATAATCGGGACGACGGCGGCTCTGGTGCTTGCGCTTGCAGCGCTGGCCGTCGTTACCGCGCAAGACCGGAAGGTCGCGCTGTGGTTCGTGGCCGGGGCGATCGCCGCCTTTGCGTTGTTCCGGGCGGCGGGGGCGGCGATCCTCTGGGTCGCGGGGCGGCTCGGCCGGCCGCGTCGGCCGGTGCTGCGCCTGGCGCTCGCCAATTTGCATCGCCCGGGAGCCCCGACCGCACAAATCGTGCTGTCGCTCGGGATCGGGCTCACCGTGCTGGTCGCCGTCGCGCTCGTCGAGGCCAATCTTTCCCACGAGGTCGAGACGAAAGTGCCGGCCGAGGCCCCGGCCTTTTTCTTCATCGACATCCAGCCCGATCAGCTCGCCGGGTTTGATGCGCTGGTGCGCGCCAGCCCCGGAGCGCGCTTCGATCAGGTCCCGATGATGCGCGGCCGCATCACCCGACTGAACGGCGTGCCGGTCGAAGACGCGGCGGTCGCGCCGGAGGCGCAGTGGGCCCTCCGCAGCGACCGCGGCCTGACTTACGCAGCGAGTGTGCCGCAAGGCTCGCGCCTCGCCGCCGGCACTTGGTGGCCGGCCGATTACCAAGGCCCGCCGCTGGTGTCATTTGACGAGGCGCTGGCCCGCGGCATGGGGCTGAAAGTCGGGGACACGCTTACCGTCAACCTGCTGGGCCGCGAAATCACGGCTACGATCGCCAATCTGCGCTCGATCGACTGGGAGCGGCTCGGCATCAACTTTGTCATGGTGTTTGCGCCGGGAACGCTCGAGCACGCGCCGCAGACCCATCTCGCCGCCGTCTACCTGCCGCAGGCCGAGGAGGAAGACCTGGCGCGCGCGGTGACCGAGCGCTTTCCCAATATCTCGGCGATACATGTCCGCGAGGCCCTCGCCGCGGTCAATCGCATCATCGGCATGATCGGGAGCGCGGTTCGTCTGACCGCGCTGGTGACGGTAGGCGCCGGGGCGCTCGTCCTTGGCGGCGCGGTCGCAGCCGGGCATCGACGCAGGGTGTACGATGCAGTCGTCCTCAAGGTGCTGGGCGGTACGCGCGGCGTGATCACGCGGGCTTTTCTGATCGAGAACGGCATTACCGGTATGCTCGCCGCCTTGGTGGCCGGCGCCCTCGGCACGATCGCCGCCTACTTTCTGGTGACCCGGCTGATGAAGCTCGATTGGACTTTCCTGCCGGCCCCGTTGTTGTGGACGGTTACTCTCGCAGCGTTGCTGACCGCCGCGCTGGGGTTTGCCGGAACCTGGCGCGCGCTCGGCGCCAAGCCGGCTTCCTATCTACGGAACGAGTAGCGTTTCCGTGAGGATCTTGCTCAGGTACGCCGCAGTGGGTGCGTATTGAAAAGATCCCGTTTTGTGCCAATATCGCAGCCACGAGGAATTTCCCTCGCTCTCGCTTCTCTCCTTGGAGGGGGTTTATGGCTTTAGGTTCGCAGCCCCGCTGGACGGTGCGGTCGGCGGACGCCCAGGTCGGCATCGATGTCGGCCTGCGGGACTACATGCTCCGCGTGTACAACTACATGGCGTCGGGGCTCGCGCTCACCGGCATCGTGGCCTATGTCGCGGCGTATTCGGGCTTTTACGAGTCGATCGCCAAAACACCACTGATCTGGCTAGTGATCCTGGCGCCGCTCGGCCTCGTGATGCTGATGAGCTTTGGCGTGCAGCGGATGCAGGCGAGCACATTGCAGCTCGTCTTCTGGCTCTATGCCGGGCTGATGGGTTTGTCGCTCGCGATGGTGTTCCTGGTGTTTACCGGGGCGAGCGTCGCGCGCGTGTTCTTCATCACCGCCGGCACCTTTGCCGCGATGAGCCTCTACGGCTACACGACGCAGCGCGATTTGTCGCAGTTCGGCTCATTTTTGTTTATGGGGCTGATCGGAATCGTCATCGCGTCCCTGGTCAACCTCTTCATCGGCTCTACGGCGCTGCAGTTTGCGATCTCGGTGATCGGCGTTCTCGTCTTCACTGGCCTGACCGCGTACGATACGCAGCAGATCAAGGAGATGTATTACGAGGGCGACGGTTCCGAGATCGCCGGCAAAAAGGCGATCATGGGCGCGTTGCGCCTCTATCTCGACTTCATAAACCTGTTCATGATGCTGATGCAGCTGCTCGGTACCCGGCGCGACTGACCGCAAGTCGAAATTCCGAATAACCCTCGATCGGCCGGGCCTCGCATCCGGCCGATTTTCTGTGCGCATGACGGGGATTGCCTGACGGGGATTGAGGGGGAAATCACGAGAGAAATGGTCGGGACACGCCTCTGCGCAGCTTTTGTCGCGCTCGCGATACTAATGACGGGAGTCTTCGCCGGCACGGCCTCAGCGGGTGTGCTCGATCGGATCAGCCAGGAGAAGGCGATCCGGATCGCCTATCGCGAAGATGCGCCGCCGTTTTCCTACAAGGACAAAATCGGCGAGCCGGTCGGCTTTATGGTCGATCTCTGCCGGGAGGTCGCCAAAAAGCTCGCGGACCAGCTTCACCTTGCTAACTTCTATGTTCCGGTTACCGCCGCGGACCGCTTCGAGGCGATCCAGCAACAGAAGGCGGATCTGCTGTGCGAGCCGACGAGCGCTACCCTGTCCCGGCGCGAGGTCGTCGATTTTTCGATTCCGACCTTCGTCGACGGCGCTAGCCTGATGATCCGAGCCAATGGGCCCCATGATCTGAAAGCAATGGCCGGCAAGAAGATCGGCGTGCTCGTCGGCACGACGACCGAGGAGTCGCTGCGCAGTTCGCTCAAGGCGGCGGGGATTACCAGCGACATCATTCCCGCCAAAACGCACGCCGAGGGCGTCGCGATGCTCGATGACGGCAAGATCTCGGCCTATTTCGCGGACCGGTCTATTCTGGTGTCGCTGATCAAGGACAGCAAGGCACCGAGCAAGCTGATGTTGGCCGAGAACTATCTCTCGGTTGAGCCTTACGCGCTTGCGCTGCCCCGCGGCGACGAGGAGTTTCGCCTTGCCGTCGACCGGGCGCTCAGCCACATCTATCACGGCCGTGAGATCGGCCCCTCTTCGAGCATACCTTCGGCGATGCCAATCCGGGCCAGGTCCTCGGAACGCTGTATCTCATAACGGGGCTGCCGGATTAACTTAGATCCGCCACGCGCCGCTTTCTTCGCGTCGTGGAATGGAGCATGCGCCGTGCTGTCATTACTGCTCGCTGCGATTTTCTTCGCCGGGATTCATCTGGGTGTCGCCGGCACGAAGATCCGCGACCGTGCGATCGCGGCATTGGGTCAAAGCGGTTATAGGGTCGCCTTCTCAATCGCCACGGTAGTTGGGCTCGCATGGCTAGTGATGGCTTACAATCGCGCCCCCTACTTTGTTACCTGGGGAATGCTCGAGTGGTGGAAGCCATTCGCCATAATCCTGATGCTCCCCGCTTCTCTGTTGGTCGTCATCGGCCTGACGACGCCAAACCCGACCTCAGTCGCCCAGGAAAATCGCCTCGCGCAACCACCGCAGGGCATCGTGCGGGTCACCCGACATCCGTTCCTGACGGGTGTCGGCCTCTGGGCGCTGGTGCACCTGATTGGCGACGGCGATGTTGCCTCGCTGGTCTTTTTCGCGGTTTGGGCCGTCGTCGCTCTCGCCGGAACATTATCGATCGATAGAAAGCGCCAGCGTCTTTTCGGCGCTGCCTGGGAGCCGTTCGCGGCGCAAACCTCCATCCTTCCATTCGCGGCAATTGCCGCTGGGCGAAATCGGTTCAGGCCCGGCGAAATCGGTGCATGGCGCTGGGGCGCCGCCGTTGTCGCCTATGTGCTGATGCTCGTCGGACACGCGGATGTCGTCGGCGTCTCGCCCTTTCCGGCGTAAAGAGTACCCGGCGTCCAGCTCGAGGCCGATGCGCCCGACAAGGACAGTCGTAGGGTTCGAGGGCGGACAGGGTCTCGAAACTGCCACAATAGTATGATATGCATTTGGCGATTTCGATAATGCGTAAGAATTAGGTCGATGTCCTCAATAGGCCTGATCCTTCAATGCGAGGCGCTCCAGTGCCGATTTGGAAAGCAGCGCAGCTCCAGCGCTAATACGACAATAAACAATTTGCTGTTCGGTATTATCCTGGTTGTTATTGCTGGCTGTTTCCCGCTTGTTATTTCGCCGCGCCCGTCATCAAAAAATCAGAGTTTCCGCGGCCAAAGCTCCTCTGGTCGCTGTTCGTTCGCTGCGCTTATCAGCGATATCAGCCAGCCCCAGGAATTGCCGACGAGGCAATCGCCCGCGCGCCGGCTCTAATGAGCCTCGTCCCAGCTTCCGCCCCAGCCGGTCTCGACGACCAGCGGCACCGAGAGCTCGCAATGCGGCGCGCAGGCGCCTTCCATGACTGCCTTGACGACCTGGGCGGTATGCTCGACCTCGGCCTCTGGGGCCTCGAACAACAGCTCGTCATGGACCTGAAGGAGCATGCGAGCGCGCAGCCCTTCCTGGGTGAGGGCGGCGGGGATGCGGGCCATGGCGCGCTTGATGATGTCGGCGGCCGATCCCTGGAGCGGCGCATTGATCGCCTGCCGCTCGGCGCCGGCCCGGCGGGCCGGGTTGGCGTCGCGGATCCCGGGGATGTAACATTTGCGGCCGAAGATCGTCTCGACAAAACCGGTGCGGCGGCAATCGGTCTTGATGCGCTCCATATAAGCGCGGATCGCCGGGAAACGGTCGAAATAGGCGCGGATGTAGGCGCCCGCTTCGCTCTGCGGCACCCCGATTTGCGCTCCCAGGCCAAAGGCGCTGATTCCGTAGATGATGCCGAAATTGATCGCCTTCGCCCGCCGCCGCGTGGTGGCGTCCATTTGCGCGAGCGGCACGCCGAACACCTGGCTCGCGGTCAGCGCGTGAATGTCCACCCCGTCGCGGAAGGCCTGCTTCAGCTCGGGCACCTCACAGACATGGGCGGCCAGCCGCAATTCGATCTGACTGTAATCCGCCGACAGCAGCAGATGGCCCGGCTCGGTGACGAAAGCACGGCGGATGCGGCGGCCTTCCTCGGTGCGGATCGGGATGTTCTGCAGGTTCGGATTGTTCGACGAGAACCGCCCCGTAGCCGCCACCGCGAGCGCGTACGAGGTGTGCACCCGCCCGCTGTCGCGGTCGATCTCTTCGGCCAGCGCGTCGGCGTAGGTCGATTTGAGCTTGGTCAATTGGCGCCATTCGAGGACATGCCCCGGCACCTCGTGCAATGGCGCGAGCTCCTCGAGGATCGAGGCGTCGGTGCCGTAGGCGCCGGTCTTGCCCTTCTTGCCGCCGGGCAGCCCGAGCTTCTCGAACAACACGTCGCCGAGCTGCTTGGTCGACCCGATGTTGAAGTCGTTGCCGACGGCGCGAAAGATCGCCTGCTCGAGATCGGCGATGCGCCGGGTAAAATCGCGCGACAACTCGGCGAGGGCCACGGGGTCGACCTTGATCCCCTCCCGCTCCATCGCCGCAACGACCGGCACCAGCGGCCGCTCGATCGTCTCGTAGAACGCGGTCATCCTGTCGCGAACCAGGCGCGCCTTGAGCTGCATGTGCAGCCGCAGCACCGCATCGGCGCGCTCGGCCGCGAAGTCGCGGGCTCTTTCAGGCGTGACTTCCGCGAAAGCGATCAGGCTCTTGCCGGTGCCGACCAGCTCCTTGAGGGGCGTCAGCTCGTGCTCGAAGCAGCGCCGGACCACATTCTCGATCGTGTGCTCGAATTGGCCGCCGTCGAGCACGTAAGACATCAGCATCGTGCAATCATAAGGCGCGAGCGTGACGCCATAGCGCGACAGCAGATGGGCGGCGGTCTTGAGGTCGTGGCCGATCTTGAGAACCCCGGGATCCTCCAGAAGTGGCCGGAGCTTGTCGATCGCCGTTTCCGGCGCCAGCTTACCCTCACCCGCCTCACTGCGCTCGGCACCCTCTCCCGCACTGCGGGAGAGGGGGGACCCAGCCCGCAGGGCTGGGTGGGTGAGGGTATCGCCGAGTGGAAGAGCGGGTGCCGGGGATTCCGGCGCGCGGTGGCCAATGGGGACATAGGCGACCAGCCCCGGCGCCACGGCCAGCGCAATCCCGCATAGGGCCGGGCGCGTGCCGACAACCTTGCTTCCCTCTAGCCAAATTGCGACGGCCCCCGCTTGCTGTGCTGCCTCGATCCAGTGGTCGAGACCCTCGACCGTGTCGACCAGCGCATAGGTGCGCGGCGCGGTAAAGGGCAGGATCTCCGCGATAACCGGCTCCATCGGCCCGGCTGGGATGGGTGCAGTTATGTCGAGACGCCGCGCGATGCGCGATTTGAGAGCGCGCAACTCCATTTCGTCCAGAAATGGAAAAAGCTTTTCTGAGTTGTACGGCTTGACCCTGAGTGCCGATAACGGGCACGGCAGCGGCACCTTGTCGTCTAGCTTGACCAGCTCCTTCGATAACCGCGCCTTGGCCTCGTTTTCGATCAGCGCCTCGCGGCGTTTCGGCTGTTTGATCTCCCCGGCATGGGCGAGCAACGTCTCGATGTCGCCATAGGAATTGATCAGTTCGGCTGCAGTCTTGACCCCGATGCCGGGTACGCCCGGCACGTTGTCGGTGCTGTCGCCGCACAGCGCCTGCACGTCGATTACCTTGTCGGGCCCGACGCCAAATTTCTCGCGCACCTCGGTTTCTCCGATGGGCCGGTCCGTCATCGGATCGCGCATCAGCACCCGGTCGTCCGAGACCAGCTGCATCATGTCCTTGTCGGACGACAGGATCGTCACCTTGGCCCCCGCCTCTATCGCGTGGCGCGCGTAGGTGGCGATCAGATCGTCGGCCTCGAATCCCTCCATCTCGATCCGGCAGACGCCAAAGGCGTCGGCCGCCTGCCGCACATGCGCGAGTTGCGGCGCGAGATCATCGGGCATCTCCCGGCGGTTCGCCTTGTACTGATCGTAGATCTCGTTGCGGAAGCTGCGGCCGGAAGCGTCGAAGATCACCGCTATGTGGTCGGCATCCGTATCTCTCAAATATTTGTCCAGCATATTGCTGAAGTGCATGACGACTTCCGTCGCCATGCCATCGGATTGGCGCTGGAACCGCTCTGCCTTGGGATCCTTGGCGCGCGCAAAATAGGCCCGGAAGATGAACCCCGAGCCGTCGATCAGATATACGTGGTGCGGCGCTGCCGAAGGGGCATGCGCGGCGGGAGTCGGGTGGGGCTCCGAAACGAGCGGTTCGATCAGATCGTTCACGGCGTCCTTTACTCAGGCATTGCGCTCTTCCGACACCCCGGGCGGCGTAGCCGCCTCCTCGGGAGCGGGTGCTTGCATCGCGCGGTTGACAAACAGGCGGGAGCAATAAGGGCATTCGACCTTCCCATCGCGCCCGAGATTGAGAAAGACCCTCGGGTGGCCGAGCGCCCCACCACCGCCATTGCAGGCAGCGACAGTCTCATTAATGTAGATGGTTTCGAAGGGCCCCATAGGCGACCGGAAAATGGCGCGGGCGCTGGCCACGCGCGGCTGACCATATGACAAACATGATGATACGCTTTGCCGCTCGACAATCAATGATCCCCTCCAGGACGCCGCTTCGCGCTCGCGGCATCGACGAGAACGCGTGAGCGGCTGGCGACGGATAGCTCGCGGCCTGTGTTGGGCTAGGGTGCTTGTGGTGTTGCTGCCGGCGGCCGGCTGCGCGCCCACAATCGACGAGGACGCCCGGCTCGCCGGCATCGGCACTGTGCGGGCGGCGCCCGAGCCGCATCCGATACCGCGCTTTACCGGAACCAGCTTTGTCGCCGCCGACGGTCAGGTGCTGCCGCTCCGCAAATGGCTGCCCGCAGGGGCTGGTGGTGGGGGCGGCGCAGTCAGGGCGGTGATCCTCGCCCTGCACGGATTCAACGACTACAGCAACGCGTTCGAAGACTCGGGCGAAGCCTGGGCCAAGCTCGGCATCGCCACCTACGCCTATGACCAGCGCGGCTTTGGCGCCGCCCCAGAGCGCGGATTTTGGCCGGGTCGGGCGGCGCTCGCCGCCGATGCCGCGACGGCGTCTCAAATACTGCGCCGCCTCTACCCGGGAGTGCCGCTCCATCTCCTCGGGGACAGCATGGGGGGCGCTGTCGCTGTGGTGGCGATGACGGGCGAGAGCGGCGCACCGATCCCCGATGTCGACGGCGTCATCCTTACGGCGCCGGCGGTGTGGGGCCGCGCGACGATGGACCTCTTGCCCCGGCTGGCCTTGTGGGGCGGGGTGCGCCTGATGCCGGGGCTCACCTTGACCGGGCGCGGCCTCGAGATAAAGCCATCCGACAACATCCCAATGCTGCGCGCCTTGTCGCGCGACCCTCTGGTCATCAAAGAAACCCGGGTCGATACGATCTACGGGCTGGTCGATCTGATGGATGCCGCGCTCGATTCGGCATCGGCGCTGGACGTGCCGCTGATGGTGATGTACGGCGCGAAGGACGAAATCGTGCCGAAAACGCCGATCCGGCGCTTTGTCGGCAGCTTGCCGCCGGAGTGCCGCCGCCGCGCGAAGCTCGCCTGGTATGAAGACGGGTACCACATGCTGCTGCGCGATCTAGAAGGGCCGATCGTGGCCGCCGATGTCGCGAACTGGGTACTCACGCCGGCCGCGCCACTGCCCTCGGGCGCCGATCGCACCGCCGCGGAGGCTTTCTCGCGCGGCGGCAGCCAACTCTCGCTGGACGCACGCTGACAGATGGACCCGGTGGTCGTCCTGCAATTGTTGATCTTGCTGATGCTGGCCAACGGGACGCCGGTAATCGCCAAGAAGGTGCTCGGCGGCGGTTATTCCTACCCGCTCGACGGCAATCTGACGTTTGCGGACGGGCGGCCGGTATTCGGGCGCTCGAAGACGATACGCGGCGTCGCGCTGGCCGTGCTGGTCACGACGGCGGGCGCGCCGCTCATCGGCCTTGGTTGGAGGATCGGTCTCCTGGTCGGCAGCTTCGCCATGGCCGGCGATCTCTTTTCGAGCTTTTGCAAACGCCGACTTGGTCTGCCGCCGAGCAGCCGGGCGAGCGGTCTCGACCAGATCCCGGAATCGCTTCTACCGTTGATCGCCTGCCGCGATTTATTGGCATTGACGGCCGCCGATATTGGGGTTTGCGTCGTGATATTCGTTATCGGGGAGGTGGTGCTCTCCCGCCTGCTGTATGCTTTCCGCTTGCGCGATCGCCCTTATTGAGGCGAGCGCAGCAGACGATGCAACGTGATTTCCGGCGGACAGTTGAGCCGCACGGGGAGGATGCAGGAGCCGACCCCGACCGAGGTGTACCCGACCATGCCGCGATAGGTCCAGGCGCCGGCCCCCATGCGTCTTGGCAGCACCGAATCGAGGATGATCGGAATGGCGCCGGGCAGACAGATCTGGCCTCCGTGGGTATGCCCGCTTAGGAGCACCTGGAACCCCGCATGAGCGGCCTGCCGATAGATCTCTGGGGTATGAGACAGCAGGATCGAAAACTCCGCGGCGGGCACGCTCGAGGCCGCCTTTTCGATATTGTCCACCCGGTAATAGTGGGCATCGTCGATGCCGACGAGGTGGATGTGCTCCCCGCCCCGCTCGATCGCCTCCGACTCGTTGAGCAGCATCCGGATCCCGATCTCCTCAAAGGCCGGGACCATGCGGATAGTGTCATGGTTACCCAAGACGCCGTAGACCGGACCCCGGAGGTGCGCCCGCACCCGCGCCAAGCCGTCGATCGCTCCCTGATACGGACCGTAGGTCTTCCCGCGATAATCGCCAGTCAGGACGCACAAATCGTAGGAAACTGTCGGAAGCAGCTCGATCAGGCGGCGCATCGCCCCGCCGTTCATGTCGGCATGCAAATCGCTGAGATGGAGGATCGTAAACCCGTCGAACGAGTCCGGCAATTGGGGCGAGCGGATGTCATGGCGGCGAATTTTGATGTTTTCGGCGTTTTTGCGGGCGCGCCAATAAAGCCCGGTCGCCATCAACGCCGTCCGAATGAACGAAGGGCTGAGATACCAGTTCTTGGGATGAAAAAAATTGATGCTTTGGCCGAATACCCGGCCTTCCCGCTCGCCCTCGATGCCGAGCCGCTGCCGCGCGTACAGCCGACCGAGGCGCTCTTCCAATTTCTCCAAAACGCCGCGATCAATCGAAGGGCCGGGGCGATGCCGCGGCTTTTCAGCTAGCTGAAGATCCATTTATCCCCCTGGGGGCGTCTGCCGCGCGCCCCTCGGGCTCGGTCCGCCGCCGACTCGCGTCGAAGATTGCGGCGAATGCATGGCGAGGCCTATGATCTGCCAATCACGATAATAACTTGCATCCCCATCGTTCGTTGCTGATTTTAAAGCAAAGTTTTTTCTAAACTATGAAACTCCGGCTCAACTCGTTGTCGGACACGTGGCCGCGAGCGGCAGGGACCTTGCACTCGCCGCGTAGCGGCTGTATCTCACCATCCCCTGGTCATACGAGACTATGCACGGCACCCGTAGCTCAGCTGGATAGAGCGCTGCCCTCCGAAGGCAGAGGTCGTGAGTTCGAATCTCGCCGGGTGCGCCATTTTTATTCGTCATCTCAGAGACTTATGCGCCCAGGTTGGTTCGCTAAGGCGTGGCGCAGTGTTTTCGGAAGCCCCACGGAAGAACGGGGATAGATTTCGCGGTGGGTTTTGAAGCCTTCCAATCATCCTACCCGCGGCGAGTTATCGCGCGGTAAACGCCACCCGAAGCCCGTCTCGTACGCTGCCACCGTCTCCGGTCCGGCCTCGCGCGCCCGCGCATGCGCGGGCGCGGCGCACACGGCGGCTGCAAGCCGCTCGAGAATGGTGGGTAGGCAGGTGGGCAGGCAGGCAGCGCCGCAGCTAAGTCATTGAGTATACTGCCGTATCGGAACCTGTGTGGCGGACACACCTTCCGCCATGCTCGAGGCGGTAGTGTCCGGGAAGTTCTGCAAAAGCCGCTGAGGCGGATGGTCATGGTATGCGGGTGATATCGCAATCACCGGATCCTTTGGCGAGGATGCACACCATGACCAAGAGACAGGGTAGATCTGGGACGATCGACGTCAAAGCGCTTCTGGCGGAGGACGAGGAGTTTCTGCGGGCGCTGGTGCGGACGGCGCTGCAGGAGGTGCTCGAAGCCGAGATGACGGAGGCGCTCGGCGCCGAGAAGGGCGAACGGGCGGCGGGCCGGCAGGACTACCGGTCGGGCTATTACGGCCGGACGCTGATCACGCGGGTCGGCAAGCTGGAGCTGCGGGTTCCGCAGGATCGAACCGGGCGTTTCTCGACCGAGCTGTTCGAACGGTATCAGCGCTCGGAGCGGGCGCTGGTGGCCGCGCTGGCGGAGATGTATGTGCAAGGGGTTTCGACGCGGAAAGTGAAGGCGATCACCGAGGAGCTGTGCGGCCACAGCTTTTCGGCTTCCTCGATCAGCGCAATGAACCAGCGGCTGGATGCGAGTTTGGCGCAATTTGCCGGCCGCCCTTTGGCCGAAGCCTTCCCCTATCTGATCCTCGACGCGCGCTATGAGCGGGTGCGCGAGGCCGGCGTGATCGCCAGCCAGGCGGTGCTGATCGCGATCGGCATCGACTGGGACGGCCGCCGCCAAGTGTTGGCGGTCGAGCTCGCTAACCGCGAGAGCCGATCGAGCTGGCGCGATTTCCTGCTGGGGCTGAAGGCCCGTGGTCTGCATGGCGTCGAATTTGTCGTGGCCGACGATCATGCCGGCCTGCGGGCAGCACTGCGCGAGGTTCTCGCGGAGGCGGCCTATCAGCGCTGCTACGTGCATTTTCTGCGCAACGCCCTCGACCACGTCCCGCGCCGGGTCGACGACGACTGTCTGCAGGAGCTGCGCTGGCTGTACGATCGGCGCGACCTCATCGAGGCGCGCCGCGATTTGGCCGCCTGGCTCACCAAGTGGTCGGGTAAATACTCAAAGCTCACCGGCTGGGTCGAAGACAACATCGACGAGACGCTGACGTTTTACCGGCTGCCGCGGCAGCACCATAAGCACCTCAAATCGACCAATATGCTGGAGCGCCTCAACGAGGAGATCAGGCGCCGCACCCAGGTTGTGCGCATCTTCCCCAATGGCGAGAGCTGCCTGCGGCTGGTGCGGGCACTGGCGGTCGAGACCCACGAGAACTGGCTCGAGCAACATCGCTACCTCAACATGGACGATCTGCGCGAGCACAAGAAGGAGGCCCTGCGACGTGCGGCCTGACCCCCGACCCGTTCAGCCTAGCACCGTGCTCGCTCTGTCAAGGACGCTGCGCGCCGGCTCCGCCGGTGCCGCCGCGTTCGCGGCGCCATCCTTGACTGCCGCTGCGCGCGGCGCTCTGCCGAAAGGCAGGTCGGGACGAAGGGATGGTCCTTTCCGATCGAACAAAGGGATGCTGCTCTAGTGACCTGAATGAACCACCGCACCCTAACCATGACCAATTTGCTGAACTTGACGCACACGACTTTCGAGGCTTAGCGCTGCAGCGTGTTCTAAGTCATTGGAATTGCTCATGCCGGCGGGTCATTTCCCCCTTGGCATGGGTCCTCCGAGAGGTCGCGGCAGGGACCCTATGGGCGGTGGATGCTGAAACTATAAAAATAAATCAATTGGTTAGCGGAAACTCCACCGAAACTCAGCGAAGCGATCCAACGCTCCCGATGCAGTCGAGTTGCTACCGCCTTGTTATGATTGGTGTTTCGGGCGAGCAGCCCCCTCGCGGTCGTCGTTTGAAACCTCGACATAAGTCCGAGAAAAGCCGGCAAAACCGGCGCGGGGAAATTGGGCTCGGGTTCTGCCGGGACAATTCGGGCGGCCGCGCGTGACTGCCCGATAATGAACCTCCAGGATCGGGCGAGGCAGCGGGTCGCTCCAGGTCGTGATCGGGGTTGGGTGGAGGGCCAATCATTCGCGGCTGGGCGTCCGATGACGCCTCAGCGCCGAAAGCGGCCGTTCCCGTTACCCCTAATCAAAGGCGACCTTTCACCCCAGAACGAACCCGCTCTCGCGGGAGGGAGCGCGTCTCATGGTCGGTGCGTCTTTGAGGGGGTAGTGAGCGGTAAGGCGTGACGATTGGGGCATCCGATCCCGAGCATCGAAGGTCCAGCAACCTTCGGCTTGAGAGAGGAGCCCCCGATGACCTCCCATCCTTCCCACCGGCCCGTCAGCGCGCTGCGGGCGCGCATGATCGAGGACATGAAGGTACGCGGCTTCACCGAGAAGACGCGCAGCGACTACTTTCGCAACGTGCGGGCGTTCGCAGTCTTCATCGGCCGGTCTCCCGACACCGCGACGGCGGAGGATCTGCGCCGCTTCCAGCTGCACCAGACGCAGATCGGCATGCAGCCGCCAAGCATCAACAGTGCGGTCGCGGCCCTGCGTTTCTTCTTCACCGTGACGCTCGACCGGGCCGATCTTGCCCGGCGGCTCACGATCGTGCGCGAACCGCGTCGGCTGCCGGCCGTGCTCAGCGTCGAGGAGGTCACGCTGCTGCTCCAGGCGGCGCCGGGGCCGAAGTACAAGGCGGCGCTCGCCACCGCATACGGCGCCGGACTGCGCGTCTCCGAAGTCGTCGCGCTCAAGGTCGGCGACATCGACTCCGAGCGTATGCTGCTGCGGGTCGAGCAGGGCAAGGGGCGTAAGGACCGCAACGCCATGCTGTCGCCACAGCTGCTCGAGCTGCTGCGCGACTGGTGGCGGGAGGGCCGGCGCCTGGGCGTTCTGCTGCCGCGGGGCTGGCTGTTTCCGGGCCGCAATCCGGTCGAGCCACTCTCGACCCGCCAGCTCAACCGCGCCGTCCATGCCGCCGCCGAGGCGGCCGGGATCAAGAAGCGCGTGTCGCCGCACACGCTGCGGCACAGCTTCGCTACGCACCTGCTCGAACAAGACACCGACATCCGCGTGATCCAGGTGCTGCTCGGCCATGCCAAGCTCGACACTACGGCCCTTTACACGCGCGTCGCCAACACCACGATCCGCAACGTGACCAGCCCGCTCGACCGGCTCGCGCCGCTGCCCGTGGGGAGACCGAGACCCGGAGTGTAGCCGGGCGGCGGTGCGCCGCCCGAGGCTGGAGGTCGCGGACATTTTTCACCGCCATGGGGCCGCCTGGCGCAAGGCCAATGCCGGGCATGTGAGCCTCGGCCAGCTCAAGGTGATGTCGGCGATCGAGAGCTGTCGCTCGGCCGCGCTCGGCGGTCATGTCGGGCGCTGCGAAGATTGCGGCACAGCCGCATCGCCTACAACTCCTGCCGCAATCGCCCCCTGCCTTCGCAGGGGCAGGCTATTGTCCCAAGTGTCAGGGCGCGGCAGCGAAGGACTGGCTCGCCGCCCGCGAGGCCGACCTGTTGCCGGTGACTATTTTCATTTGGTCTTCACCCTGCCGGCCGAGATCGCCCCGATTGCCTACCAGAACAAATCGGTGGTCTACGATCTGCTGTTCCGCACGGCGGCCGAGACAGTGCTCACCATCGCCGCCGATCCAAAGCATCTCGGCGCCCGCATCGGCATCACCGCCGTGCTCCACACTTGGGGCTCGGCATGACCCATCATCCGCATGTGCATATGATCGTGCCGGGTGGAGGGCTCACGCTCGATAATGCGCGATGGGTCGCCTCGCGCTCCAACTTCCTCGTGCATGTCAACGTGCTGGCGCGCCTGTTTCGCGGCAAGATGCTAGCGATGCTCATGGATGCGCACGACAGCGGCCAGTTGACGTTCTTCAACACGCATGCCGGGCTTGCCGAGAAGAGGACGTTCAAGCGCTTCATCGCCGCGCTGCGGCGCATCCACTGGGTAGCTCCACTGCAAGGCGCCGTTCGCCGGACCCGAGCAGGTGCTGCGCTATCTCTCCCGTTACACGCATCGTGTCGCCCATCTCGAACCGCCGCCTCATTGCAGCCGACAACACCAGCATCGCGTTCCGTTGGAAGGACTATCGCATCAACGGCCCGGGCCGCTGGAAGACGATGCGGCTTCGCCCGCACGAGTTCATCAGGCGCTTCCTGATGCACGTGCTGCCCAAGGGCTTCCACCGCATCCGCCACTATGGGCTCTTTGCCAACGCCAACCGCGCTGAGAACATCGCGACAGCCCGCGCACTGCTCTCCATATCGTCCCGCCTGCTGACCCGCAAAAGCAGCCGGATATCACGCCGGACGCCCTACGTGTGCTGCCTTGCCCGTGCCCACGCTGCGCCGCCCGCATGATCGTGATCGAGGTGTTCGCGCGCGGCTGCGAGCCAAGGTGGCGCCCGATGCCGAGCAGGGTCGACACGTCATGACTCAGGCCTACTGTGAGCGTTGCGACTTTCCCGTTCCGATGCGCTGGCTCTACGCCGGCAGTGATCTCTCTCGACCCGATCACGGCGATCAATGCGCCGAGCGCCCGCTGATGCGCTCCGAGCGCTTGCCGAGATGCCCATTGCAGGCTCCTCACCTCGCCTGTCCCACATATCCCGGTCGCTTCATGGCAGTGTTGCGCCCACCATCAAGGTCGGCGCTGACATCAAATCCCCATAGCGCTCGCTGCCCAGCCGGCGCCCAACTACCCGCGACTTCGTGCCTTGGCGCTTTTTGGACGCCTGTCAGCTGAGCGTGCCTAGAGCCTCGTTATTGCCGGCGTCCAAAAACCTGCACA
>CAVSZA010000013.1:0-81026 GCA_963732095.1 uncultured Alphaproteobacteria bacterium | reverse complement strand
GCGCCCGTTGGCGTTGATGTATCGTGCCCAAGGTTCAGCACATTTAGCGCAACGCCTTTGGCTTTCAGTCGTTCCGTGATCGCCAAAAGATACTGTGTTGACCGTGCCAGACGATCGAGCTTGCAGACCATGAAGGCGTCACCCTCGCGGACGAAATCAAGAGCCGGGTCGAGTTGTGCGCGATCGGCGACGCTGCTGCTGACTTGTTCCCGGACCACCTTCTCTGCGCCCGCGGCCTTCAGATCACGCAACTGAGCTTCAATGATCGCATGGTCTATTCGACATTGCGCCCATTACCTTAGGTTTCGATAAGTGATCGGAGACCGGGGGTGTCGGTAGGTGGGATTGCTCGATTGCGGGCGGGTAGGTCTATACACTGCGATTACGGCGAAGCGAGTTAATGCAATGCCAGCATAGTCAAGCCAGTGGCGTCTCATTTTTGACGACTTCTCTAACCGCGGCGGCGCCGGCCTCGGATGAAGCGCGGTGACGCATACACCTTCGGCGGCGGTAAGGGCTCGTGGGCCGGCGCGGGCCGGAGTTTCACGCGCGGCGACAGGAAGTAGCGGTCGTTGGCAATGATCCCGTCCAGCTCGCGGAGGAGGGCGGGGGGTTTCTTCGCTGCTCGTGCGGTAAGGCCGCATCTTAGCCCGCCCAGCGCCGCTCTTCGATCCTGTCCCTATTTTGACATGAGGTCCGCTAGCAACAGACGCAGGCAATCGGCGTTGAAGCCCTCGTGCCAGCATCGGGAGATCGGAAATGGCCGACCGCGAATTGATCGCCGCCATTCTCACGGCAGGAATGCTACCGACCCTGGAAATTCCGCGAAGCCGCCTAGAGGGCAGCCGCAGGCCAATGACCCGCGCGGAGGCCGAGGCCATTGAACGCGCTGTTGACCACGCCTTCGGGCTCTACCGATTGGTCCTAAACGGGCTTGGAGTAGATCCACGCTCGATCGCCGAGAGTGGCGCACAATCGCAAGCGCCAGCCGACATGACGCGAAATTTGGGTCAGACGAGCCACTCCACCCAGAAACAGGAGCGCGGTGGGAGCACACGCGATCGGCCGTTACCGATCCGCCCCAGAGGGGCTGAACGCTGATCGCGAACACGGCGAGCGAATGGTCGGATGGGGAGCTGAGCGAGCTGGGGGAAATGCTCGTGCGCGCCCTCTCGATTGAGGAGATCGCGCGTCGCCTGCGGCGCGGGTGGGCGGAGGCGACGGCGGAACCGGTGTTCCTCACTCGCTTGCTTGATACGCAGGCTGACCGCTGCCCGCCATTTCGCGTGTTTTTCCCGCTGACCTTCAGCGACGGCTTCGCCGCCGACCACCCCAACGTCACCGTCACCGCACTGGGCGGCGCCAGCGCCGGGCGGCGGTTTTTCGCCGATGGCGCCGACAACGTCATTCCGGCCAATATTTCCGATATTAGCGGCTTGGTATCCAGTGGCCGCCTGCCGATCGATGTCGTGCTGCTGCAAGTCAGTGGCCCGGATGAAACCGGGCGGTACAATGCCGGGCTCGGCATCGAGCATCTGCACGCGGCAATCGGCCGGGCGCGGTTGGTCATCACGCAGGTCAACCCGGAACTGCCGTGGACCCACGGCGACACGGCGATCGAGCCGGCGGCGATCGATGTGCTGGTGCCGGCCGCCGTGCCGCCGATTGAACTGCCGGCGCGGCCGGCGGGGCCGATCGACCGCGCCATCGCCGATCACGTCGCCCGGCTGGTCCCCGACCGCGCGACCATCGAGCTTGGCCTCGGCGCGATTCCCCAGGCGGTGACCCGCGCGCTCGGCCGCAAGCAGGGTCTCGGCGTCCACTCGGGGGCGATCGGCGACGGGATCGCCGATCTGATGGAGGCCGGTATCGTCGACAACCGGCACAAAGAGATCGACCCCGCCGTCACCGTGGCGACGATGCTTATGGGAACCTCGCGGCTCTACCGCTTCGCCGACCGCAACCCGGCGATCCAAATCCGCGCGACCTCGTATACCCATGACGCGCTGGTGCTGGGCAATTTCCGCTGCTTCGTCGCGATCAATGGTGCGCTCGAGGCCGACCTTACCGGTCAGGTCAACGCCGAGACCGCACGGGGAAGAAATATCGGTCTTGTCGGCGGGCAAATGGATTTTATCCGTGCCGCCAACCGGGCCGCGGAGGGGCGTTCGATCATCGCGCTGCAATCGACCGATCGCCAACGCACCCGTTCGCGCATCGTCGCCAAGCTGGCCGACGGGATCGTCACGACGCCGCGCGCCGAGGCCGACCTCGTGGTCACCGAGCATGGTATCGCGGAATTGCGCGGCCGCACCTTGGCCGAACGAACCCGTGCGCTTGTCGCAGTCGCCGACCCGGCCTTCCGCGCCGAATTGGAACGGGCGAGCGAGCGGCTGGTGTAAGGCTGGGCGCGCTTCGGCCGCTCAGGTTTCGAGGACGATCTTACCGGCGTACCGGCGCGACAGCAGCGCCGTCAGCGCCTCGCCGGCCTCGGGCAGGGGAAAAACTTTCGCGATCAGAGGCTTGAGCCGGCCGGCCTCCCACCAGCGTAGCAACTCGGCGAGGTTGCGGCTGATCAGGGCGGGGTCGCGTTCGGCCTGCGCGCCCCACACGACGCCGATGACCGAGATGTTCTTGACCAGGATCAGATTGGCCGGGACCACCTGGATGCGGCCGGCGGCAAAGCCGATCACCAGCATCCGCGCCTCCCAGTTGACCGCGCGCAGCGCCTGGTCGAACGCATCGCCGCCGACCGGGTCGTAGACGACATCGGCGCCCTTGCCACCGGTCAGCGCGCGCACCCGGTCGCGGATGCTTTCCTCCTTGTAGTCGATCAGTTCGTCGGCGCCCCGGGAGCGTGCCACCGCCAATTTTTCCGTGCCGCCCGCTGCGGCGATGACGCGCGCGCCCATCGCCTTGCCGATCTCGACCGCGGTCAGCCCGACCCCGCCGGCGGCGCCGAGCACGAGCAGCGTCTCGCCCGGCTGCAGGTGACCTCGATGGGTCAGAGCAAAATGCGAGGTGCCGTAGGCGACCGGAAAGGCGGCGGCGGTGACGAAGTCCAGCGCATCGGGGATCGGCACCACCGCGGCCGCGTCGAGCACGATCTCCTCGGCATAGCCGCCGCCGTTGCGCAGCACCGCGAGCGCCCGCTGCCCGACCCGCAAGCCATCGACAGCACTGCCGGTCTCGACGATCTCGCCCGCGGCTTCGAGCCCCGGGGTGAATGGGAACGGTGGCTTCACCTGATAGGTGCCGCCGACCATCAGGCTGTCGGCGAAGTTGACGCCGGCGGCGTGGACCCGAATGCGCACCTGGGGCTGCTCGAGCCTCGGGTTGTCGGCCTCTTCGAGCCGTAGCACATCGGGAGTGCCCCACTCCCGGCAACGGATCGCCTTCATTGCCTGCTCCTCGCCATATACCTATCGTTCATGTGGACGATATCGCAAAACGCTCGGGAGCGTCGGTTGACAGGTCGCCGGCGTCGGCCCTCAACTGCTGTCACCGGTGAGGCTGCCAGGAGCCCGAGTGATGGAGATCCGACTCGCCCGGCATGGCCGGCACGTCGCGGTCGTCACCGTCGACAATCGGCCGCGCCTCAACGCCATGACGCGACAGATGCTGATCGAGCTCGGACGCCTCTGGGACGAGCTGGAGCGCGACGGCGAGTGTCGCTGCATCATCTTGACCGGTGCCGGTCAGCGAGCCTTTACCGTCGGCGCCGATGTCAGCGGCGATCTTTCGGCCGGCCCGGAAGTGGCGCGGATGGTCAACCACGCCTTGCTGAAGAACGACCCATATTCGAAGCCGATCGTCGCCGCGATCAACGGCGATTGCGTCGGCGGCGGCCTCGAGTTGATGCTCTCGACCGACATCCGCGCCGCTGCGCCGGAGGCGCGTTTTGGCCTGACCGAGGTCAAGTGGTCGATTTACCCGTTCGGCGGCTCGACGATAAAGCTGATTCAGCAGATCGGTTACGTTCACGCGATGGACCTACTGCTCACGGCGCGCTTGATCGACGCTGGGGAGGCGGCTCGGCTCGGCCTGGTAAACCGGCTTGTTCCCCGGCAGCGAGCTGATGGGTTGGGCGATCGAGACCGCGGAGATGATCGCTGGGAACAGCCCCTCGGCGGTGCAGGCGGTCAAGCGGCAGGTCAGCGCCACGATCGCCGATCACGCGTTGACCCGCGAGGCGCTGGAGCAGCAGCTCGGCGACGCGGTGCGAGCCAGCCCTCACTTCGCCGAGGGCATCGCCGCGTTCCGCGAGAAGCGGCGTCCTCGCTATGAATGAGGACGCGCGATGAGTGATGACGGCGTGCGCCCGGTCAGCTGCACGCTCGGCGATCTGGTCGATGAGATGGCGACCGCCACGCCCGGCACGGAGGCTTTGGTGTTTCGCGACGAGCGCCTTGATTACGCCGGCCTTAAGGCGCGGGTGGATGAATTCGCCCTGGCATTCCTCGCCGCCGGCATCCGGCGCGGGGACAGGGTGGCGCTGCTGGTCACCAACCGAACGGAATGGATTGTCGCCGCCTTCGCCGCCGCCAAGATCGGCGCCGTTGTCGTCGCCGTCAGCACGTTTTCAACCCCCCGCGAACTCGCCTGGGCTTTGGAGCATTCCGGCGCCGCGGCGTTGATCACGCTCGATGTCTTTCGCGGCCGGCGCTTCCTCGACGCGCTGCGCGACCTTTGTCCCGAACTCGACGGGTCAGCGCCGGGCGCGCTCAGGAGCGCGCGGCTGCCGTCGCTACGCACCGTAGTGACTTTGGAGGGGCGCGCACTCGCCGCCGTCTTCTTGCTGGCCCAATTCCTGGCACGGGGCGGAACAGTCGATGCCGCGGCACTCGCCGCCGCACAGCAGGCTGTGAGGCCGGAGGACATCTGCTACATCCTCTATACCTCGGGCTCGACCTCGGCGCCAAAGGGCGTGACGCTGGCGCACGGACCGCTGATCGCCAACGGCTTCGACATCGGCCAACGGCAGCACCTTCGCGCCAGCGACCGATTATGGCTCGCCGTACCGCTGTTCTGGTCATTCGGCTCGGCCAATGCCGTGCCGGCGATCATGACGCATGGCGGCTGCGTCGTGCTCCAAGAGAGCTTCGAGGCGGGAGAAGCTCTAGCGTTGATCGAGCGCGAGCGTTGCAGCGTCTACTATGGCATGGGCAATATGGCGCGGGCCCTGCTGGAGCACCCAGACCACCCTGGACGCCGCCTTGGTGCGATGCGGACCGGGCTCACCATCGGCCCGCCGGAAGACATTGCGATGACCATTGAAGCGCTGGGGGCCGCAGAACTCTGCAACGTCTACGGCTCGACGGAGACTTACGGCAATTGCGCCGTGACCGACGCCGATGACCCGTTGGCGCTCCGCTTGCACAGCCAAGGCCTGCCGCTTCCCGGGATGACGATCCGTGCCGTCGATCCCGTTACGCGGCGGCCCTTGCCCCAAGGCGAGATGGGCGAGCTCGCTGTCCGCGGCTACATCACGCCCGGCTATTACCGGGCGCCGGAGCTCGACGCAGAGGCCTTCGATCGGGATGGCTATTTTTTGACCGGCGATCTCGGCACGGTCGAGGCGGACGGACGCATCCGGTTTCGCGGGCGGCTAAAGGAGATGATCAAGACCGGCGGCGTCAACGTCGCCCCGCTCGAGGTCGAGCAAGTCCTCCTACAGCACCCGGACATCGTGCAGGCCTATGTCGTGGGCGTCCCGGATCGGTCGAAGGGCGAGATCGTCGCCGCCGTGGTCGAATTGCGGCGCGGGGCAGCAAGCGATCCCGCGGCGATCGTCGCCTTCTGCCGCGAGCGGCTGGCAAGCTACAAGGTACCGGCGCGGCTTGCTTTTCGCACGGCGGCACAGCTCCCGCGCACGCCGACGGGCAAGATCCATAAACCCAGCCTCGTAGAGCAACTGACAGCGAACAGCGCCATGTGACCAAGACCCGGACGGCACGCCCGAGTTTGCGGATTTGGGTCACGTCTCGGCGAACATCTTCGCGCGGTCATTCCTTGAGCAGCCCCGGAGCCCGTCTGGCTGGATCAGAAAGCTCCCCTGGTTGCGGGCTATACGCAAGAGGAACGACCCGCTGCGCCAGCCGACATAGCACAGGTATTCAGCTGTTGAGCGCATGCTAGCCGGGTCCAGCATGTAATTCCCTGATGAGGCGAATAAATTCCCTGATGGCCCGACTTAATTCCCTCTTAGACCAAAATAAATTCCCTGTTCCTGTGCGTAGGGAATTGCCTCGCAAACCCTTGAGTTTCTTACCGAATTACAGGCTAATAACCTCCCGCGGAGGCCCAGGCGAACCAAAATTCCCTGTATTTTCCCAGCTAGCAGGGAATTTGGCTTCAGAGACGAGTTCGCTCGTGACTGCCTCCTCCAGCGGCGAGTCCGCTGCGAACTTGCTTCCTCGATCATGGTTGGCGCCGACGCTTCATCTGCATCGGCGCCTTCAGCCAGCGCTCGATGTAGAGCAGCACCCACGCGCAGTTCGTATGATGACGGACTGCCTTGAGCAACAGCTCCCAATCGATACTGTCGAAGTAACCTTTGACGTCGATGTCGAGCACCCAGTCGTAGCGCCAGCAGCGCTGACGAGCTTGGCGTACGGCATCGATCGCAGATCGGCCGGGCCTGTCGCGGATCTGACGGGGGTTCGGATTGTTTGCTGGCTCCGCGGCATGTGGTGAACCCGGAGGCATCGTGCATGATCGTCAGCTCCCAGCTCTTCCCGGCCTCCGGATCGAAATGCTTCCGACTGGCGACGATCGCCGACATGACCGCATCGGCGCTGTATGCCGCGCCATCGGGTGCGCCCGGCAGGTTCAAATGCAATCGGCGGAACTTGTGCGTCGGTAGCAGCCTGGGGCCGCGCGGTACGATGATCGGAAGCGTCCTTCACAGGTATGAGATAACGACATGACAGTCGGGCCGGACAGGACTGACACCGGGCAATCAGTCGTGAGGCGGTGGCCGCTCAGTCATGCCGGAAATTCCAACCGTTTTACGCCGACCATCTCCGGCCGGTTCGGTGGTTGCCCGCCGAGGCTAGACCATTGCCAGGGCGAGGGTTCGCCAGAGAACTCGAAATTTGAGAGGCGGGTAGGCGAAATTCGCGCCGCCAGGCGATCGCCGGGGCCGCCGACAAGGCCGGTCGCACCCGCGACCTCCTGGCGCGCCACGGCATCGACTGCCCGACCGTCACCGGGGCCGGCACCGGCACGTTCGAATTCGAATCGGCGAGCGGCGTCTACACCGAACTGCAATGCGGTTCCTACATCTTCATGGACGCCGATTACGGCCGCAATCTCGACCGCGACGGCGCCCCGACCAAGGCTTTCGAGCTGAGCCTTTTCGTGTGGACGACGGTGATGAGCCGCCCGACCGCCGACCGCGCCATCGTCGACGCCGGCCTGAAGGCGCTCGCCTTCGACTCGGGCCCGCCTTTGGTGTGCGACGAGCCCGCCGCCACCTACGAGCGCGCCTCCGACGAGCACGGCCGCCTCGGCATCTCCGGCGCCACCAACCGCCCCCAGATCGGCGACAAGGTGCGCCTCGTCCCCGGCCATTGCGACCCGACCGTCAACCTCTACGACTGGTACGTCGGCATCCGCGGCAACCGCGTCGAACAACTCTGGCCGATCACCGCGGCTCGACGAATATAGAGTGGACCGCTCTTCGTGACCGTTCACTGAGACAGCGCGTCGGCTTCTGCTAAACCGCGGCGCCGATTATTCCTTGAACTGCGCCGAGCGCCAGCGCACTGCGGCAGGCACGCCCTCGGTGATCGCGATCTGGCGGAAACGCGCGCCGTGCTCGGTGGTGGTCGCGTAAAGCGGGCCGACCACGTCGAGCCCGGCATAAAGCGCGGTGCGGAACCCAGCGGCATCCGCGACGCGGTTAACCGCACGCTTGGTCGCATAGAGCGCCTCGGGCGAGAAACGCCCGCTACCTGTTCGCCCGCCGGGAGTGGGAGCACTGGCGCGAGCTGAATTGCGAGCCGCATACACCACCGATCCGTACTATGAGGACAGCCTGCTACCGGTCATGGACAATGGCCAGGCTGAGCTCGTCGCCACGGATTACGCCTTCGACGACAGTGTATGGATCGAGCCGTGGCCGGGGCATACACCCGGCCACGTCTGCGTCGTGGTGCGCTCGCAGCGAGCATCCGTGGTCCTGAGTGGCGATATCATGCACACGGCGCTGCAATGCGCCGAGCCGCAGCTCAACAGCTGCTTCTGCGTCGACGCGGAGACGGCGCGAGCGACACGGCGGTGCTTCCTCGAGACCTTCGCCGATGGCCCGGTCATGGTCATGCCCGCTCATTTCCCGACCCCGACTGCCGGTTGGATACGGTCGCATGAACGATCGTTCCGCTTCCATTTCGACCGCCTCCGCTGATCCGGCCACAGTCGACGCGCATTGTGCAGCGGAAGCGGCGGCCGACCTCGAACGTCGACCGATGATCGTGTTGCGCGCGAGGCGGGGCGGGACCGGTTCGAAATACGTGATTTTCCGGAGCGGGCTGCGGCGGGCCATTCCGTATCCTCCTGGTTGGTCAGGTACGGTATCATCGAAGCATCGAACGGTTTGCGTGCAGGGTATGCCAATTCGGCGCCTGCAATCGATCGCCATGTCGCCGACGGTGCCGGCCGGCTCCGTCTGTGAAAATCCATCCCTGCACGCGTCAGAGGAGCGTCAAAGAGGAATACATGGATCAATCCACCGAACCGGTGGATAAGGCTGTGAATAACCTCACGGCACAGGGCCCAAATATCCCTTGGATTTTGTCGTTTTGTAAATTGCCTAAAAAAAAGGCGACGCCATATGGCATAAAGCCTTGACTCGGGCGGATATTTGGTTAGACGGGCTTCGCCTACGCATTCACCTTGATTTTCAGAGTGTTACCAAACTCACCTGAAGCCCTGTGAATAGTTTATTTGCTAAAGTGGATGGTAGATCTGTGAATCGCCGATCTCCCCGCCGGCTCAAGGGCGGCGTATCACCCTTTCGATGCGCCGGCCGGGAACCAGCCATATTATCAAGGCCACCGCCAGGTAGATCCCGCCGGCGATCCGCGTGTCGACGAAGGCGGACAGGATACCGGCGAGATAGAGCACCGGTGAAATCTTGCCTTTGAGGTCGCGGCCGATCGCTTGGGCCAGCGCCGAGTCCCGTCCGTGCGTGCGAAGGATCGCCAGTTGCATGCCTTGCCAGGCGAGCGCCGGCATCAGCAGCCCCCCATACATAGATGGCCGTCGGGACCCGGGCAAAATTATTCTCCCCCACGATCGGCCGTGTAGTCCGCAGTCCTCGCCCGTCCCAGCTTCGGCCAGCCTCTCGTAGAACGAGTTCCTCGCCAAACCTGCGCAGCCATCAACGGGCTTTTCTGCCACTCGCCAACCCGAGATGCGATTCTCGTTGCCGCGGTTTGCCCGCAAGACGAAGATCGCAAGAGATTTAAGGTCGGAAAGATTTGGGCGAAGCGGCCGACCCCTCACAATTCCGATTGACGAAATTGTCGGATCAACTAGCCGGAGGAGAGCCAATGTTTAGTCGGAGGACATTCTTGTCGCTTGCAGCCAGCAGTATCGCCGCACCTGGATTGTCGTGGGCCCAATCGGTCTCCGGCAAAGTCGCGCTCTATGCCAATGTCGGAGCCGATCTTACGCATTTCGACGTGGATGTCGCCGGCGCTGAGTTGATCAAACGGGAGACGGTCACCTTGCCGGCGAGCGTTCAATACGCTTGGCCGCACGCATCGAGGCGCTATCTCTATGTCGCCAACAGCGACAGCACCCCGGGTTATGGCAGGCAGGGCACGGCGCATCATGTCACCGCCTTCGCCATCGATCCCGAAACCGGCGCCCTTACGCCGCACGGCACGCCGATAAGGCTGCCGACTTGCCCGATCCACATCAGCACCGATATCCCTTCGCAATACATTCTCGTCGCGTTCAACAACCCGAGTGCGGTGCGGATCTATCGCATTAACAACGACTTCACACCGGGCGAGGAGGTAAAGCAGCCGGGCGAGATCGATGCCGGAATCTACGCGCATCAGGTGCGCGTAACCCCCGACAACGGCTTGGCCATCCTGGTGACCCGTGGAAATGAAGGGACCCCCACCAAGCCGGAAGATCCGGGGGCGCTGAAAGTTTTCCATTACAAGGACGGAGTGCTGACCAACGAAGTTTCGATCGCGCCGAACGGGGGCAAAGAATTCGGCCCGCGACACCTCGACTTTCATCCGACCAAACCGTGGATTTACGTGTCGATCGAAACGCAGAACAAGATGGACGTGTTCCGGATGGAGAACGGCATGATCAACCCCGAAATCGCCTTTCAGGCGGACACCTTGGCCGAGCCGAAAAACATAAGAGCCCGGCAAGCGGCGGGCACCGTCCATGTCCATCCCGACGGGCGTTTTGTGTACGGCGCAAATCGCGCTGAGGCGACGACCGAATATAACGGCCAGCAAGTCTTCAAAGGCGGCGAAAATAGCATCGTGGTGTTTGCAATCGATCAATCGACCGGCGAACCGAAACCGATCCAACATATCGAGACCCAGAAAATTCACCCCCGCACTTTCCACATCGACCCGAGCGGGCGGTTGCTCGTCGCGGAACACAATCTGCCGGTGAAGGTGCGGGACGGCGACGACGTGAAGACCGTACCCGCCGGGCTGACAGTGTTCCGGATGGGTGATGACGGCAAGCTCACCTTCGCGCGCAAATACGACATCGATGTTGGCGAACGGACGATGTTCTGGATGGGTATGGTCCCGCTTTAAGCTGCCAGCGGGGATCGACGAGTGCGTTAGCAGGAGCGAGGCTCGAACTGGGTCCGCGGGCTTGGCCCGGCGGCGTGGTGACGGCCGGTGCGCGATCTCGCCGGCCAGCTCGGCGCGGCGCTTGACGAGCCCCGTCAACACGTAATCGGTCATGGAAAGCTCCATTGCCAGTAGCCGCACCATTGCTCGGATTTCGGATGCGCGAGCGCGGCGCGGGCGGCGAGGTTCAACAGTGCGCCGTTCGACTGGCGACGATGGTTCTCACGCCACGCGCATTCCCGCGCGAAGGCGGCGAGGTAAAAGCCGGCTATGTGATAGTGATGAGCTTGGTGTGTCGGAGCGTGACGGATGAGATCCAGCTTTCACGGTGCGTAAACGCGCGTCTGCCGGTTTTTTTTATGGAATGGAGCCCGTCCGGATAGATGCCGCGAGCAACGGATAGGCATACCAGAGCCCGATCAAAGAAATTAGCGCCAGGCTACCGGCGGCCAATCCGACAGCAGGCAACTCAGCGATCTTGGTGATCACCACGTAGACATCTCCGGCGAGGCCAAGTGCGAGTGGAGCGGTTGCCGCCGTCATTAGCGCGCTACCGACCCGGTGCATGTCCTGCGCGTCCTCACCGGCGTAGACGATTCTGTGGTAAGCGGCCGGAGTCATGAGCAGCACGACGGCAAGGGCGACCAACAAAAGGCTTGCGGCATGCACGATCCTCGATGCGCTCGGGAGCTGCTCGAAAGACTGGGTAAGAACAATAGCGAGCTGAAAGCCGAACAGCGCCTGGGCACCGGGCAGAATGACACGTGCCTCGGTCAGCATCTGCTCGATCTTGGCATGCAGAGGCGTGCTCGATGCTTCCTCTGTCTGGCTACTCGTCATTGCGCGTTCCTGCTCGCCGGCATGTCGCTTTCGCATTCGGGGCAGTCCATACCAGAACGCGATTGCCAGTGCCGCGGCTGCAGTTCCAGCGCCTGCACTTCCGGCCTCACCGAAGATGCGGCTGGCCGTGACGAAAATATCGATGCCCAGTGCGAGTGCGAAGGGGAAGAGTGCCAGCTCGGCGATGACCGTCACGACGCGGTGGAATTGGCCGCTATCGGCACCGCCTTCGACAATGCGGTGATAGGGACCTGGTGCGATCAGTAAGCCGACAACGCAGACCATGAGGCCGAGCGCGAGCCCGGCCAGGTGACGCACACCCGTCGGAAGCTGATCGAAGCCGTCACTAAAGGGGCCGCGAAACTGGAACCCGAGCAGGATTTGCGCGCCAAGGATCAGCATGCGCGTTTCGTCGAGGGCTATTTTGACCTTGTTGGACAGCTCCATGCGGTGGCCTGAGGGAAAGCCGCGCGCCAGCGGCTTGGATCGAAATCGCCTCGGTCACATGCGCCCTTGAGTGCTCACATTACAACACCGAGAGCGCGGTCGAGGGTTTGCCCCCTGCTCGTGGTGACGTGGACAGTGGATGAGGGCCACGCCCTAAGCCGCGTGCTTACGCCAGGCAAGGACACGCATAACGACTACGTGTCCTACACGCACAACTTCACGGAGATCGCCAAGAAGATGCGGCCCGGGTGCCCGGCGCTGCTGGCGAAGCGACTAGGAGCGTTCTGGACGACGACCATTGGCTCTAAGGAGGTGGTGATCTTCAAATCTGACTTGCACATGTCTCAAGACGGCCCAGAACTGCCTAACATTGACGTGTGGCGGCAGATTATCAACGAGGCCAATTACGATCCGGAAACCAACATCAGCTACTGGGGAACCGGAAATGGCGGGCCGTGGATGGGGGACCAGCGCCCGGGCGACAACCTCTACACGTCATCGGTCCTCGGCCTCGATACCGCGACCGGCAAGATCAATGGGTTTCACCAGTACCATCCCAATGATTCCTGGGACTGGGACGAGGTGTCGCCGCCAATACTGGTCGACTATCAGCACAATGGTAAAACCATAAAGGGTCTCGTCGATGTCGCTCGCGACGGCTATCTGTGGATGCTCGAGCGGAGCGGAGACAATATCAACTTCGTCGACGGCAAACCCTTTGTGAAGCAGAACGTCTTCGGCAAACTCGATCCGGAAACCGGGCGGCCGGAGATCAATCCTGGCCGCCAGCCTGGAACCGGCAAAAAAGCCGATTTCTGCCCGTCGCTGTGGGGCGGTAAGGACTGGCCGCCGGTGGCGTACAGCCCAAAGACGCGGCTACTCTATATCCCGGCCAATGAAAACCTGTGCGGCACGATCACCGGGGAATCCGCGACCTACACGCCGGGACAGCGTTATGTCGGGGCGACCTCGACGTTGTATATCGCGCCAGGGGCCGACCACATCGGTGAATTGCAGGCCTGGAACCTCGACACCGGTCAAAAGGTGTGGAGTCATCCCTTCTCTACTTCCCAGCTCTGGGCACCGGTAATGGCGACCGGCGGCGGCGTTCTGTTCGCGGGCGGCACGAACGACCGCTACTTCCGCGCCTTCGACGCCTCTAACGGCAAGACCCTATGGGAATTCCGCACCGGGTCGGGCGTCAATGGCGTGCCGGTCTCCTTCCAGCTCGACGGCAAGCAATACATCGCCGTCCAGTCGGGCTGGGGGGTCGACGCCGCACGCATGCAGGCCCGCCTGAACCTGGCGCGGCCGTGGGAGTATCCCGACGTGCCGCAAGGCGGGGCCGTCTGGGTATTCGCCGTCGATTAGCCTGTGAAACGGCATCCAATCGGGACCCTCTGCCGAAGCAGCATAACGCATTGATAACTGATGCCGAATTCGATCAGCGTGGGCTTCAGATCGGCGCCGATCTGAACCCCGGCAAACCTTCCATTTCCCGAGCAACGTCAATGCCTTTGCTCTGATCTATGGTGGGGTTCCGATTGGGTGCCGAAACACAATGGTCGGCGTTGTGCGCGCTGATCGAGCCGTTCTATCCGAAGCCGGGTAATGGCCGCCCGCCGGTCGGGGTCGAACGGATGCTGCGCATTTATTTCCTGCAGCAGTGGTTCAATCTGTCGGACCCGGCGGTGGAGGAGGCGCTCTACGATTCGCAGGCGATGCGGCGTTTTGTGGACGTCGACCTCGGCCGCGAGCCGGTGCCCGACGAAATCACGGTGTGCCGCTTCCGTCACCTGCTCGAGGCGCAGGATCTGGGGCAGAAGCTGTTCGACCTCGAACGCCGAAGCGACCTGCAGGACCATCGGGCATAGGCGCACTCGCGCGCGCGAGGCCTAGATACGCCCGATGTGCAAAACGCCATTCTCTGTCGGTCGCACGCCAGCGCTCTGCTACGGCTGGTCCTCCAACCGAGCCCAGCGCCCCATTCATCCTACGCTGTCGGTTCAGGCACAAATGAAACTCATGCTTTTGCTTCTCCCTCGCCGGCTGTAACATTTTCAAGCGCTCGCGGCGAGATCTGCAGAGCCTCGAGACCTGGAGCGCTCGGTTCTGGGACGTTGTCTCGCTCCATCAATTCAACCTGATTTCTGGTGATCGGCGGGTTCGGCAGAACTTCCGAGACGTATCCAATGAAATGCCACCAGCTGAACGGAAGCGGCACCAGGACAGGCCTCGTGCCCGCACTGACAGCGATGGCCCTCAACAATTCTTGATAAGTATAAACACGTGGCCCAGCCAACTCATAAAGCTGTGACGCAGCCGGCGCCTGCAATATGCGAACTATTGCCTCAGCCACATCCTCCACATAGACCGGCTGCAGCCTGGTTGATCCGCTGCCGAACATCGGAAACACGGGCAGGCGTCGCAACGTAGCCAAGAGCGGAGCCAGAAACCCATCACCAGGTCCGAACATGACAGCCGGCCGAACCAACTTGGTCGAAGGAAACGCGTCAAGGACTGCCGTCTCTCCTTCACCGCGGCTACGGATGTAAGGAGAGGCCGACCCCGCGTCCGCGCCGATTCCAGAAATATGCACGAGGGCTTCCGCGCCTGCCTGGCGCGCAAGCATCGCGATGCGCTTGGCGGCGTCCACGTGGACCGAGTGAAATGTGCATTTCCCGCGCTCGACGTAAAGACTGACGGCGTTCACGACCGCCCAGGCGCCGGCGACGGCTCTCGCTACGGAGCCATCATCATTGACGTCGGCATGCACAGATTCGATGCCGGAAACATCACGGGAAAACAAAGAAAGGGCGATATCGGGATGCCGCGAGGCGATCCGAACGGCGAGATTGGCATCGAGCAGATGGCAGACAATGCGGCGGCCGAGAAATCCAGTGCCGCCAAATACAGTCACGCGTCGCGAAGACATAACCCGAAGTTACCGCGTCGGCTTCCGCTAAGCTACTCGCCTTACGGGGCAGCAAGTCGTACCGCCGCGCGGGCAGGCTGCCGCAGCCTTTGTCAGGATCAAGGTGATCCGCCGCTCGCTGAACCTCAATTTCCGCATCGAACCCTCAAGGCCCCGCACCGATAGGTGACAGCCGCGTGAATTCCGCGGCATGGAGCTTCACGAAGTCTGCCATGCTCGTCGGCGTCGCGCCGGTGAGCTTGCGGTAGTCCTCGCTCATCCGGTCATAGCGCCCCTGCTTGTGGAGTTCGGTCATCACCGTGAGGTGATGGACGACATGCTCCGACAGGCCCGCCGCCCGAAGTTTTTCGCTCCACTCGGAAGTTGGCGCGTCGCGATAGCGGATCGTCCGGCCGAGCGCCTCGGAGAAGACGCGCGCGTAGTGGTCCAGGTCGGCCGATTTCAGGCCCGGTCAGATCGTAGATGTGACCGATGTGCGGCGCCGGGTCGTCGAGGATCGCCGCGACGGCGCGCGCGACGTCGACCGATGAGACGGGCGAGGTCTTGCCGGCGCCCATCGGCAGCGCCAGCTCGTCGGCGTCGCGCACGCTCGCAGCGGCGAGAAGCAGGAAGAAGCCTTCCAGGAAGACTGTCGGCCGCACCGTGACGACCGGCAGACCCGACCATGAGAGTGCCTGCTCCGCCAGCCAGTGCAGCTTGTGCTGCGGGCTTTCGGTGGTCTCGGTGATGCTCATCTGCGTCACCGTCATCTGCGACATGTTCACGAAGGCCTCGACGCCGTGATGGCGCGCCACCGCGGCCGTGTTGACCGTGGCCTCCAGATAGGCCGCCGAGACCGACATGCCGAAATAGATGCGCGCGCAGCCTTCGATGGCGCGGTGCATCGAGGCGAGATCCGTCAGGTCGCCCTGCACGACCTCAGCGCCGAGCCGGCGCAGGGCGTCGGCGCGCTCGTCCTCCCGCCGGACCAGGGCGCGCACCTTGTGGCCCTTGGCGAGCAGCATTGCGGTGAGGTTGCGGCCGATGGCGCCGATGGCGCCGGCCGCTCCGGTCACGAGGATCGGGTTGTCGTGTGTGGATTTCATCGTCATATCGCTGGCTTGAAGTTGCGTTTAGCAGTTTTAGCAAACGGCGCAGGCTGCGGAAGCCTGCCTGAAGGGCCACTTCGGTCATCGGCAGCTCCGTCAAGTCGAGCAGACCGTTTCGCTCGCTGTACGCCAAGCCGATGCCGCGGCAGCGATCCCCTCCAATCCGCACCGCAAAGTCATCATCCCCCTCCTCTATTCCCTCGCCACCCTTCCCATCGCAGCGCTATGATCTGAATGGGATGAATGTCGATTTGTCCTAGAGTTGCGCGCCTCGACACCCTGCAATAGTCCCAGGGAGGAGCACACATGAAGGAATTCGCTGGGAGGACCGCGGTCATTACCGGCGGCGGCTCGGGAATGGGCCGCGAGCTGGTCCGCCAGCTGGTGGCAGAAGCCTGCAATGTCGCAACGTGCGACGTCTCGCCAGCCGCCCTAGCGGAAACGCAAAGACTGTGCGAGGCGGCGGGATTGCCGCAAGGGCTGCGCGTCACGACGCATATCGCCGATGTTGCCGACCGGACGCAGGTCGAGCGGTTTCGCGATGAGGTTGCCGACCGTCACCGGATCGACAAGATCCACTTGTTGTTCAACAACGCCGGTATCAGCGGCGGCGGCAGTATGGTTACCAACAGCCGCGACGAATGGGAGCGCACGTTCAACATTTGCTGGGGCGGCGTCTATAACTGCACTCGCGCGTTTCTACCGATGCTGCAAAACGCCGAGGAGGGCCACATCGTCAACACCAGTAGCATCAACGGCTTTTGGGCCTCGGTCGGGCCACGCATCCCGCATACCGCCTATTCGGCCGCGAAATTTGCCGTAAAGGGTTTTACCGAGGCGCTGATCACTGATCTGCAGATCAACGCGCCGCACATCAAATGCTCGGTCGTCATGCCCGGCCAGATCGGGACCTCGATCCGCGCCAACACGCGCAAGATCCACAGCGGCGATCGCGAAGCGGACGGGATTGACGCTGCCGGTCTCGCGCAGGCGCGGGAGCGCTTTGCTTTGCTGGGCCGCGACGTCTCGCAGCTGTCGGACGATCAGTTGCGTAACCTGGTGGTAGAGCTCGACCGGCGTTTTCGCGACGAAGCGCTGACCAGCGCGTCACAGGCCGCGACGATCATCCTCGACGGCGTCAAGGCCGATCGCTGGCGCATTCTCGTCGGGGCGGATGCTCACAAGATCGACGAAATGGTGCGCCAGTCGCCGGAACGCGCCTACGACATCGCGTTCTTCGATGAATTCGCCCGCGCGGCGGGGTGGACCGAACGCCTCTCTCTCGAGAACCCCGAATTGCGCCCACTAAGTTGATCAGCGGCCTATCTCGGTCCGCGGCGAGGAGCGCCGAGGGTCTTGCCCTCGGACCGGAACAAGCGCGCAGCGGCGATAGAGACCGCCCTAGCCCTCCGCGCCCTCCGCCGTGACGCTGTTCGCGACACGCGCGGCTGCATAACCGGTTGTGGGCCTGAACCGATTTTCAGCTGTCACCCCTCCACAAGATTGCCGGTTCAGTCGCGGTGTCCAGAAGCGCCGATGCCGTATTCGGCATTTGCTTGTCTTGCCGGATGGGGGTTGAGCTAGCTTATCGATGCTTGTTGAAGCGGTAGATTGCCCCGGCGATGGAACCGCCGGCGGCCCGCCGCGAATTTTGGCCGCGTGTCGCAACGAAGGAAACAGTCATGCCGGACACACACGTCTTGGCGGGACACTCAAGCCAGGGCCAGCTTACGGTCTACGACGCTATCGTCATCGGCGCCGGGATTTCCGGCATGTATATGCTCTACCGCCTGCGCGAATTGGACATGTCTGTGCGGGTCTTCGAGGCCGGCACGAACGTTGGCGGCACCTGGTACTGGAACCGCTATCCTGGCGCGCGCTTTGATTCCGAAAGCTGGACCTATGGCTACTCCTTCTCCAAGGAGCTGATGCGGGAATGGGACTGGAAGGAACATTTCTCCCCCCAGCCCGACACGCTGGAATATCTGAATTACGTCGCCGACAAGTTTGACCTACGCCGGGACATACAGTTCGGCAGCACGGTGACGGCCGCGCGTTGGGATGAGGCGGCAAGCCAGTGGGAGGTGACACTGGAAAGCGGCCAGCAGGCGACGTCGCGTTTCCTGTTCACCGCCCTCGGCATTCTCTCGGCATATACGCTCCCGGCCATTCCCGGCCGGGAAAGTTTCAAGGGCCCTGCCTATCACCCCGCGCGGTGGCCGCACACGCCGGTGGATTTCACCGGCAAGCGCGTCGGGATCATCGGCACTGGTGCGACCGCCATCCAGGCAATTCCGGAGATCGCCAAACAGGCGGAGCACCTTACCGTTTTCCAGCGCCGCCCCAACTGGGCAGCGCCCTTGCATAATTCCAGGATAAGCAAGACGACAGGATTTTCCCCATTGCCGCCATTGCCAAGCGCTGCCGAGGAGTTTCAGTAGGTGGAAAGCGGCGGCCTGAGACGTTCCCTGGCCACTCACGTTCAAAGCGTGTGCCGCCTTAGGCCTTGAGAGCCGCTCAGCTAGGTTGCATTTCGGTCAAGCAGACAGTCGATAAAGGCCCGTAGTGCCGGTTGCTGAAGACGTCGGTTCGAATAGTAGAGGAAGAGCCCAGGAAGTGTCACCGACCAGTCGGTCAGAACGCGCTTCAGTTGCCCTCGTATGATCAAGCCATGAATGCGCTCATCATCGTAGGCGTAGAGGATACCAAGGCCCTGCAATGCACCTTCAACCACAATTTCCTGGTGGTTCGAGATCAACGCTCCCTCCACGCCGATCTCAAGCTTCTTGCCCCTTTTCTCGAATCCCCAGCGATGGAGCGCCCCGCTGCCGGGAAAACGCCAGTTGATGCAGACATGACGATGCAGGTCGGTCGGGGTTTTCGGCTCCCCGTGGCGTGCCAGGTAGTCGGGTGATGCCACAGCGGTCATTTCCACATCTGGCGTCAGACGAACGGCGATCATGTCCTTTTCCAGACGTTCGCCAACGCGAATGCCCGCGTCGAAACGACCAGCCACGATGTCGTTCAATCCATCATCAATCACAATGTCGAGCACAACCTGAGGATAGGCTCGATGAAATCGACCCAGCCTCGGTGCAATAAGCTTGTTGGCTGCCATGCCAAGTGTGTTGATACGCAGCGTTCCTGCCGTTCGGCCAGTGGCCTCGACGGCCTCGGCTACCGCCGAGTCCAACTCCAGCATCAGCGGCTCGATACGCTCATAGAGGCGAGCACCCGCTGATGTGGGTGCCACGCTGCGCGTAGTGCGATTGAGCAGACGCACGCCGAGGCGCGTTTCCAGTTGACGGATGGTCTGACTGAGCGCCGAGGGTGAAAGTCCGAGATGATCGGCGGCGCGCGCGAAGCTCGCCCGCTCGACGACGGCGGCAAACGCCTTCAGTTCGGCGTAATCCGACCCTCGCATTATGCTCTACTTCCTAAGTAGCCTAGTCATATTATAGAGCATTATCTAATTGGTTGGGAGGCATCATTCTCGCCTCATCGCAAACTGATGGAGGCCGTCATGACCGAACGACTTAACCTGCCGGAACCGATCGCTGCCTATTTCGGTGCCGACAAACGAGACAGCGAGGCCATCGCGGGGTGCTTCACGAAAGACGCCGTGGTGAAGGATGAAGGCCACACCTACACCGGCATCCTGGCCATCAAGCAATGGAAGACCGAATCCTCGACCAAATACACCTATACCAGCGAACCGTTGACCCTGGACCAGCGGGACGGAACGACGGTAGTCACGAGCCGGTTGACCGGCAACTTTCCAGGCAGCCCAGTCGACCTGCGGTTCTTCTTTCGCCTTGAGCGCGGGAAGATCGCATTCCTGGAGATCATTCCATGAACTTTGATCTGCAGCTTGTAGACCGTCGTGCACCCTCCGTGCGGACGGCGAGCCCGAGCCCGGTGTGAGGTTCGGAATATTCGGGATTTGAAACTGGCTGCGGGAGGCGCCACGAATGGCGGTCAGTCGCGTCTTCGGATCAATAATGCCGGACACATAAGCGAAGCCGCGCGGTTGATCGCGCTGACCGCCCCGACCGTGCCGGTCCCGCCCAAACTGAAGGGTGACGAACCGGCTCCCTGAGTTAGCGGCACGAAACTGCCGCCGCGCCTATGCGCCGCGCCAGCCTTTTGGGGCTTTCCCGATTTGCCCGGCCCGCGAGGCCCACATCCTGATAGCGGTCATTACTGCCTGAACCCGCAGCCCTCACACTGCGCCCATTTCAGCGCTGTCTTGCCGATAGGCTGATAGGGCAGAGTCTATCGGTGCCGCAAGAGATCGGCAGACCTCGATTGCCCTCGATCGCGACGCCACCCTGGCCGGGCCGCAGCCCGTACCTTCCCATCGCGGGCCCAACGATGCGATGTAACCCACTTAACTCGGAAGTACCCCGCCGCTAGGAAGGCTTCAATCCTGGGTTGGGCGCGGATAAGGCGTACCGTTCTTCCGGTGGAAGCCTCTCACGCCATCGGGCCCCGCTTTCAACTCTAGATCGATGTCTGGATACGTCACCTCATCGCCTGCCGTCCGGTCGCCGATCACGAGGAAGATGGCATCCTTCTGCGTGAGATTCAGGAAATGATGGCCGTCGCCCGTTCCAGCTGGAAAGCCGATGCAGGTGCCCGGCCCAACGGTTTCGCGACCCGCGTCGGTCACAAGCACGAACTCGCCCTCAATCACGTAAACGAACTCGTCCTGCTTGGAATGCGTGTGTCGCGCCGACGACTGACCACCGGGCAAAACCCGCACAAGATTGACGCCGTAATTCTTAAGTCCTGCATGATCTCCGAGGCGCCGGGTATAGCGCTTGCGCTGTCCCTCCCGGAACGGCTCGGGATAGCTGGATGCGTTGCTCTCCGACACATCGGCTGGCCTGAATACCTTCGATCCTCTTGCCATAATCGCCTCCTCGCAGACCGTGAAGACTGCAGGTAGTAGTGGTTCGAATCTGACATATGGTACACAATCGGTGACCGTGCTTTGCGCGTGGCGGCGTGCGCTTTGAGGCTCGAACTGATCGACGTTACCCAGCAGGCCTTCTAACGCGGGTGCCGCCGGCGTCGCCAGATCGTGCCCTCGTGCTATAGTCATCGACGACCGCCCGATAGGTGATCCGGATCGTCGACGATCGGCGGGGGCGGTTCGCGGCGCTCAAGATGCCGCCGCACGGCGGCAACGGGTACCTCCGCCAACACGAATTGCGCCCGCCGAAGCTCATCGGGTCCGGCGCGGCCGAAGATCAGACGGGCGGCTCTCGCAAAGCCGCAGGCCATTCGCTCGGTCTGGGCGGCAAACCGCGCGGAGTTGTCGCCAAGCAGTTACTGCCTTATCGTTTTGCTTGGCCACAAAGGGACGCGGCTGCCATCCATGAGCACAATCGAACTTGTCGACCCCGAATTGCGCGATGCGCTCGCGCTGTGGCCACTGGTGCCGCTGACCGCCGAATCTTTGACACGGCGCCGCGCCAATGCGCTCGAGCTGATAGGCGCCATTCCGAAACCGAACCTGCCCGATATCGCCACCGACGAGATCCATGTCGCGAGTGCGTTTGGCGCAAAGCCGATCCGCGTTCTGACCTATCGCCCGGTGACGTCCGACGACCCACTGCCCGTCATCGTACACGTCCATGGCGGGGGTTTCGTGATGGGCGCGCCGGAAATGAAGGATGTGGAGAATAGGCTTTTCGCGTCAGAGCTGAGATGCGCGATCTATTCCGTGGATCATCGCCTCGCGCCGGAAGCGCCGCACCCCGCGCCGCTGGAGGACATCTATTCTGTGTTCGCTTGGCTGCACGCGAATGCAGGCCGGCTCGGGCTTGATCCCGCCCGCATCGGTATCAAAGGCGAAAGCGGAGGCGGCGGTTTCGCGGCGGCCGCCGCACTTTACGCCCGCGACCGGCAGGGACCAAAATTCGCCTTTCAGCATCTGATCTATCCGATGATCGACGACCGCACGGCGGTGCGCAAGGACCTACATCCTTACGTCGGCGAGTTCGTTTGGACGCAAGAGAACAACTATTTCGGCTGGCGTTCGCTGCTCGGCGAGGAGCCGGGCTCGGCCGGCGTCTCGCCCTATGCGGCGGCTGCACGAGCAGCGGATGTGTCGGGCTTGCCTCCAACCTTCATTTCGGTCGGCGGTCTTGATCTCTTCCTCGAAGAAAACATGACCTATGCGGATCGATTGAGCCGTGCCGGGGTTCCGGTAGAGCTTCACCTGTATCCGCGGACGTATCACGGCTTCTATCGGGCAACGAATGCCCGCGTGACCAAGCAGGCCGAGCACGACAATCGCGAGGCGCTGCGACGCTTCCTGCACGGATAGGACCCTGCACCGGGCGCATCGAGGGCGGTGACCCCCATTCAGTAGCGAATAGTCGTCTCGTGCTTGTAAATGCTGTTGGACATGTTTCGACTGCCGCTGTGAATAAGAGGTGCTCAGCCTCAGCTAATCAGGCGTATTCAAAAGAGATAGGCTCTGGCTGAAGGGACGGTTGCTGTTCCAGGGTGTTCTGTGGCGCGCGGGTGGGCAAGGCCGAGACCGCTCCGAGATCAAACTATTCGGCTTGGCTCCAGCATGATACCCTGATCGGGTCGGGAGACCAGAATGGAGATCCTGACTCAGGATATCCACCAAGGTAACGGCTTTCGAGTGCATGTAAACATTGGAGGGGCCGGACGACAATTATCTTCATGCTTTCTGCACACATTCCGGTGGAAGCGTGCGGAGCAGGAATGCCAGAGGCTTCGTCGTCGGCGATAGCGCGGAGTAAGCCTTTCCTGCATGATGATCCCTCTGTGGGAAGGAGCACGCGCATGATCGTACGGATATATACGGGCGACGACGGTCAGACCCATTGCGAAGATCTCTCTCTGCCGGCCGAGGAGAGCCACAACGTTGCGCTTCAGGCGGGTGCCAACCTCGTGTTCCGCCGTTTTCCTGTGGACCATTGGAGCGATTGGCACACCGCGCCCCGGCGACAATACATTTTTATTCTCGCGGGGCAGATGGAAATCGGGATCAGCGATGGCACCACGCGCCGTTTTGGACCGGGTGATGTGGTCCTCGCTGACGACCTCACAGGCCGGGGCCACACGACGCGCTCGTTAGGAGTTCCGCGGATCAGTGCCACTGTGGCGGTGGGCGCCTAACGCGGGTCCTGCCCCATCCACGTATGAGGACACCCCATGGCAGCCGCTGTGTTGCTCTGAGGCACCGCGAAGCATCTTGGCATGAGCCGGCGAGCGGCTGCCTGGCCGCCCGGCACCATGACGCACCCCGCGACGCCAGGACGGTTCGGTCACACACGAGGAGACTGCGTATGCCAGAGAGTCAACGTATGACGACCCGACTGAAGGCCCTGTTTCAACGGCCCGCATTATTTGTCTTAGCGGGCGGGATCAATCCCATTGGCGCGAAGATGGCGGAAGCGCTGGGCTATGACGCCTTCTACATGTCCGGGGGCAATACCTCAGCGCACCAACTGGGCTGGCCCAACTCCGGGACCAGTATGCGCGACATGGTGGACAACGCCCGGAAAATTGTCCTGACCGTGCAGATCCCGGTCTTCGCGGATGCCGACACAGGCTACGGTGATGCCATCAGTACTCATTACACCGTGCGGGAATACATTCAGGCGGGCATCGCTGCCGCCCACATTGAAGACCAGACGTTTCCGCCGAAATCCGGCCCCCGCCGCCGCTGTATCTCGATTGAGGAGATGGTCGGAAAGCTCCGGGCGGCGATGGATGCCAAACAGGCTCTCGACCCGGATTTCGTGATCATGGCCCGGTGCGATCTCGGTGGCGTGCCGGGTGCCAGCTTTGCGGAGATTATTGAACGCTGCCAGGCCTACAAAGCCGAAGCGCAGGTCGATGTCATCTGCCCCAATGGCTTGCGCACCTGGGAAGAAATTCAAGAGGCGATCCGCCTCATTCCCGGGCCCGTCGTCCCCCTCATTCCCGCCCACCTGTCGCCGTATCCCTCCTTACAGGCGCAGCAGGATGCCGGGGGCCGCCGCGGCCTGGCTCCCCCCGCTGACCACCATGGCAGGATTGCAGGCTAACTGGGATTTCTTGAGTGATTTTCAGCAGCGCGGCACATTGGCCCTGGATGCGCTCCGTGCGCAGGCGGCTCAGAAGTCCTTGGGGCGTCGCCAGTAATGGCCGCATTCTGGATGAGCCGCGCCTGCGCTCCATGGAGGAGATGTATCTTCCAGACTAAGGCTGGGAGACGCTGTCCCGGAGGCACCGTCCAACTTGGCATTGCCGCTCTCGGCCAAATTGACAGTGCCTCGTGACTGCAATGACCGTTTCGGTGCAACCTAGGTAAGCAGCCGCTGATGACCACATTCCCAAGCCCTGCCGCGTAGAACACAGTGTCCGCTCCGATTGCAGTGGACACTCGAATGCAAACCGAACCCCTAGAAATTACCTCGAGTTCATCAGCGACTTCAAAACCCCATCGAAGCGGCCAGCTTGCCGGCATTGCCCGCTCCATCAAAGCGCGAGATCGTCGAAAAGATGCTCGTTCCGGGAGCGTCCGTAGCGACCATAGCACGGCAACACGACCTCAACGCGAACATGCTGTTCCGGTGGCAGACCAATAGCAGGCTCCGCTTGCCGGCAACGTAGATCTGCGCTTCGGTGCCGCTGTTGAACCAAGTATCTCAAACCTCAGCCTGGATAGGCGGTCATGAAGACAATCCTTTCCCATGCCAACCTGATCGACTGCGTCGAGCCCCAGGTACGGCCGGATAGTGCCGTGCTGATCGAGGATGGCCGCATCCGCGCCATCCTGCCAAGCGGAGAGGCGGGCAGCGCCGGGGACGCGCAGGTGATCGATCTCAAAGGCGGGTACCTGATGCCCGGCCTCTGGGACGTCCACGTCCATCCCGATTACCTGTCACTCGACGAGATGCCGCTCGCCGATCAGGTGACCCAGTTCGGCCATCGGCTCGCGGCCGCGCTTACCGAATCCGGCGTTGTCGGACTGCGCTGCGCCGGGGCCCATCACTTCATGGACGTCGCATGGAAGCGGGCCTTCGCCTCCGGACAGCATGTCGGCCCTCGGCTGTTCGCCAGCGGTTATTTCCTCACCACCACAGGGGGACACTTCCTGACCTCGGGTCATGCGTTGGAGGTGGACGGCCCCTATGGTTGGGTGAAAGCCATCCGCGAGCAGATCAAGAACGGCGTCGACCACATCAAGCTTAACCTCTCTGGTGGCATCATGGGGCCGGCATGGGACCTCCACACCCATTCGTTTCTGCTCGACGACGAGATCCGCGCTGCCTTCGAGATCTGCCGGAAGCGCGGCTTCAAGGTCATGGCGCATGCCACCAACCCGGATGCGGTAAAGAATGCAATCCGGCTGGGCGCTCATAGCATCGAGCATGGCTACATCATGGACGACGAATGCATCGCCCTGCTGCTCGAGCAGTACGTGCCGACCCTCGCCATCAGCCATCTTACGGCCAGCCAAGCCACCAACCCGTTCGAAGCCGCCTGGGTTGCGCAGCGCGGGCTCTCGCATGCGCTGTGTTGTCGTGCCGAGGCGGCGTCAGACGTGCACGCCACGTGGTTCCGCAAAGCGCTTGATGCCGGTGTACGAATGGCGTTGGGCTCTGACATCCGCCCTCTCAAGGACGCCGCGCTTCTCGAGATGGGGCTGTGGGTTCGCGACGGCGCGACGCCGTGGAGGACGCTGGTAGCGGCCACGCGCCATGGCGCTGAGGTGTGCGGCGTCGGCGCCGAACTGGGCACGGTGGAGGTGGGCAAGCTCGCCGACCTGATTGTGGTCGGAGCCAATCCGCTCGAGGAGATCACCAATGTGCGGCGTCTGCAGCTGGTCCTGAAAGAGGGCCGAGTAGTATCGGACAAGCGCCCTATGAGTGGCGCGGTTCCATGACCGAGGAGGTTTACGATCGCGATCAGGTCACGACGCAGGACAGCATCGCGTCAAGCTGATCTGAGGCTATTGGAGGCAGATGACGACTTCAATCGACTGTAGGGAGGAGGACTGTGCCTTATCGATACGTGACAGTTGCCGTGCTGCTTGCGTTGGCATTCGTCAGTAACAGCGCTCGGGCGGCTGAAGCCCCGGCTGAAGCTCCAGCCAGGCCGATACCGGCCTACGACCAGTCGGTGATTGCCCGCCGCGGGTACTTTTATGTCTCCGGCTCTTACGTCGGCGAAGCCGACAAGCGCCTGATGCACGAGCAGATGTATGTCGAGGTGCTGACGCCGCGGCATCAGCGCTCGCGCTATCCGCTGGTGCTGATCCACGGGGCGGCGCAAACGGCAACGAACTGGATGGGGACACCCGATGGCCGTCCCGGCTGGGCCGACTATTTTGTCGGACAGGGCTACACGGTCTACATGGTCGACCAGCCCGCCCGAGGCCGCTCGCCGTGGCTACCTGAGGTCGACGGAAAGCTGGCCACATTTACCGCGCAGCAGATCGAATCTCGGTTTACAGCGCCGCAAGCCTTTAATCTGTGGCCGCAGGCCAAGTTGCATACGCAATGGCCGGGCACCGGCCGCATTGGCGATCCCGTGTTCGACGCCTTCTACGCAACCCAGGTGCCGTATTTGGCCGATAACGCACAAACCCAGCGGCTCAACCAGCAAGCAGTGGCGGCATTGCTCGATCGCATTGGACCCGCGATCGTCCTGACCCATTCGCAATCCGGGCCGTTCGGCTGGCTGGTCGCGGACGCCAGGCCGAAACTCGTCAAGGCGGTCGTCGCGGTCGAACCGGCCGGACCACCGTTCGAAAACACCGTGTTAGGCACCGACAAGGCGCGGGCTTGGGGGATTGCCGACGTCCCGATCACCTATGATCCGCCGGTGAATGACCCTGGCGAGCTGAAAATCGAACAGCAGGCGCAGCCGGATGGACCGGATCTCGTGCGCTGCTGGCAACAGCAGGCGCCGGCGCGGCGCCTTGCCAATCTTGTCAATATCCCGGCCGCCGTCATCACGGCCGAGGCTTCCTATCATGCGGTTTACGACCACTGCACGGCCAAATATCTTACGCAGGCGGGGGTAAAGGTCACCGCGTTCCGCCTTGGTGATCAGGGCATCCACGGCAACTCGCACATGATCATGCTGGAAAAGAACAATTTGCAAGTTGCCGCTGTGATCGCCGGATGGCTGGCCCGTACTGTCCCGGCACGCTGACCGACCTCCTGATCCGCGGGGAGGAGATGACGCATAATTCTCAAGGCGGTGGCGCTCGATCACCAGACCCTCGAAAGTTGAGGAATTCGATGCCGGAACGCACCGGCACCGCTCGCGGGCGCGCGTAAGACGCCGAGCCTGCCCGCAATGGGTGAATGGGCTATCGCGCGCCCTCTGGCGGTGCCGTCTTGCGAGTATGGGCGACACCAAGGCGGTCGGCTAACGAAGCCGCGGGCGATCTCGGACAAACAGCATCTCGGCATCAAGTTTATGGTCGGCAACGACCACGCCGAATCATTTGCCATGCTGAAGGAAGGCAAGGCCGACGCCTTTGCCACCGACGACATACTGCTCTACGGCCTGGTGGCGACAACCAGACTGGGCGACCAGTATCATGTCGTCGGCGAATATCTGGCTGGTTCTAACCGATGCTGCGCTCCCGCTCACGGAAGCGATCCAAATCTCCGGTCAAAATATTCGCCGCGCCGGTCGTAGCGTTTCGCGAGATCCACCAGCTCCCGTCGAATGCCGGGCGACCGCGCGAAGCGAGCGAGCTCGCGCAGCCGGCCGGCCATTTCCCGATGATGGTCGCCGTCGGCAAACTCGGCGCGCTGTTCGCTCGGCGCTATCAGGCCAAGCCCGCACATGGGCCCCGTCTCCGCAGCAGTCCGGCTCCGAGCAGAGCGGTGCACAGCAGCGCGAGGCTCGCCGGCTCCGGCACCGCATTGGGCGTGACAGTGAGGCCGTCATCACGCCAAAAGACATCCGGGCGGTGCCGCGCATCCCGCTTCGCCTTTTGCCCTTGCCCGGAACCGAGCCGTGGCGAGTTCTATCCCGAGGACTTCCTGATCCCGTTCGCCGCGCGCCACGTCTGCCGTCCGGTCCGCTGGCTCGAGGACCGGCGCGAGCATCTGACGGCCATGCATCTTGGCGTTTACGTTGCCGCATGGCTCCACGGCCTCGGGCTACAGCAATACGAGCAGGGCGTTTCGCGAGAACGCGATCGAACGGCGCCGTGTTGCCGGAACTGACCGCCAATGACTTCAAAGATCTCGGTGTAAGCCTCGTTGGCCATTGTCGGAATGATTCTGGATCAATCGTGCCCCGTCAGGCGGTGGCAGGCTTCCCTCAGCCCAGCATGGCGCCCTCAAAATGGTCCAGCATCATCAAAGATCGCCGGTTTGAGGTGACTTCGTGGGAGACTTTCGCGGGCATTACCGCGTCGTGAAAAAAAGATAGGGTCTGTATCTGCAGCGGGTGAACAAGAGACATCTGGCAGAGGTGATCGATGAGCAAGCATCGTGCGCTCGCCGTGATCGCGGCGATCCTGATTCCTTTTACATCGCCAGCTCGGGGAGAGCTGCCGGTTCACCGCGTAGGGGTGCTGTCGAGCTCACAGAGCCCCGAGAATATCCAGGCCTGGGAGGAGATGTTACGCGACCATGGCTATGTCGTGGGATCGAATCTCCAGATTGAGTATCGTTTCTTTCAAGGTAGGACCGAACGGATCCCCACGCTCCTAGCTGAGCTCGTCGCTTTTGGTCCAGAGGTCATCGTCACCTCGACGAGCGATTCCGCGGCCGCGATTCACAGCGATGCTCCAACGGTCCCGATGGTTTTCCTCACTGTGGCCGACCCGGTCGGACTTGGTCTCGTCAAGAGCCTGGCGCATCGGGCGGCAATGTGACCGGGTTCGCTACGCTGGATCCCGAAGCCTTCGTTCTCAAGCACCTTCAGATTCTCCAAGCCGCCGTTCCTGGGGTGAAACAAATCGCCGTGATGATCAACCCCACGACCGCAATGCACCAGCTAGGGCTGCAGAAGCTCCCGCAGGCGAGGTAACTGCTGGGAGTGGGGTTGGTCGTGGTCGAGGCGAGCAAGCCGGATCAATTCGAGACAGCTTTCGAGACGGCACAAAAGCGGGGCGCCGAAGCGATCGACGTCTGGAATGGTCCAATGATATTCGTTAATTCGGCAAGGATCGTGGAGCTCGCGGCACACTACCAACTGCCGGAGATATACTGGGACCGAAGTTACGTAGCGCGCGGAGGACTGATGTCCTACGGGCCAAGCACAATCGATTTGTGGCGTGGTGCTGCCGTTTATGTAGACAAGATTCTGAAGGGCCAGAACCCCGGTGATCTGCCCGTCCAGCGCCCAACCCGATATTACCTGATAGTGAATTTAAAAACCGCAAAGGAGCGGGGGATTACGATCCCACCTGACCTTCTGGTGCAAGCTGACGAGGTCATTGAATAACTCGTTAGTCGAACGTTTCAGCCACGCCGTCACAGATTCTCCGCACGGTCCCTGCGAGGGCGAAATCACCCTCTCCGGCCCGTCCGGCTCGCGCACGGTAGGCGCCGGCAATTTTTTCACCGGGCCGCTGTCGACGCTGCGCCAGCCAGACGAGATCATCACCGCGCTGCATCTCGCGAAATGGCCAAACGGGCGGCACTGGGCCTTTCGGAAATATGCCCGGCGGGAAGGCGATTTCGCCCTCGCCGGCATCCTTCTGTTTTATGACGAGGACCGGCAGGGGGCGGCGAGCAACGCGCATGTCGGGGTGATCGGCGCTTTGCAAGTTGCCGCTGTGATCGGCGGATGGCTGGCCCGAACTGTCCCGGCACGCTGACCGACCTCCTGATCCGCGGGGAGGAGATGACGCATAATTCTCAAGGCGATCGGTTCCTCAGGGGATTTTACCCGGCAGGTTGTATTCGTACCCAGGAACCAGTGTCCGGGACGAGAGCCAAGCCCAGGGTTGCTAGCCAGCGCAAAGCAACGAATTTCGCATGCTTTCTCCCGAGGCAAATGGTGATGAGTTGAACGGACCTCCAATACCGCGGCTGCTTGATCCTGGCCATCACCGCACCTTCCCTTGAGCGGCCAAATTTAACCCATGGGCAACGCGGTCGCAGTGTAGTGAATTGGGGCGCCAGCTCGATCGGCTCTCGCGATTGGCGAGTTCGACTGCGAGCACCCCGGCCTTCGCCGGGGCAGGCTCTGACGCCGGCCGTCCCAGTCGATGCCGATCGCGATTAGCACGGCCTGGCTGGTGATTACGCCGCTCTCACGCACTCTTTCGTAGCGCGCGTCGAGGATCAGATAGGGAAAGGCTTCTTCCAACGGGCGGCCGGCAAATTGCGCCAGACTCGCGTCCAGCCGCTGGTTGATAGCACTGATCGCGGACGCCGAAAAACTGTGACCGTATCACTAACAAGATTGGGCGAAATCGGGCGAACGGTTCGACAGCTGTCGTTTCAGGTTTAACGCCGCCATCACACATCGGACCGCCGGCCTGGCTAGGTGCGGCTCGATGTCCCCAGAAAGGGCGGCAGCGGCTTCGGGAGTGGTGGATTTCTCGTCCTCGGAGGGGTCTTCCTGTGCGTGACGGGTGCCGAGGCCCTTTGCGCGGACATGGGCCATTTCGGCGCCGGAGAACCCGCCGTCATCATAAGCCGCGCGCTGGCACACCCAGCCTTCGTGCCGCTGGCTGTCGATGAGATCGATTAGCTAATTTCAATCGAGCTCAGCACAAAACGCACCGAGTTCGATCAGGTAGAGTGCCAGACACTCAGGCCCGATGGTTCGCAGAACTCTCCGCTGGAGGAAGCCGGATTCGAACCGTCGGTACCGCGTGACATGACCCAGGTTGAACGGGGCTCATTTGACCCCGGCTTGATTCACTGCCGACGGAAAATTCGGCGCGAACCGGAACCGCCGCGCCGCCCACGTTGGGCGCCCTCCGCGGTACCAACGGTTCGAATCCTGTTCCGTCCAGCAGCGAATCCGCAAACTCTCGGTCCCAGCATGTAGCGGCGCATTAAGGAACCGGTTGTGCGCCCACCCTTGTTCCTATGGTTAGATGTCAGATCCCGACCATCGGCAGGGCTTCTCGCCAGCTGGTGGGAGTCGGCGAGCCGCGACCCTCGCCGACCTGGTCGCACCCGGGTTGCGAACGAGGTCGCTGATCTACTCACGCTCAGGCGTCACGACGACGATGGCAGGAGGCGACCCGTGGTGTTGAGGGTCGAGACGGTAACTGTGGGCCGCGCTCGAGTCAAAATGCACCGCATCGCCTTCGTCGAGGACCACGTCCTTGGCCTTGATGCTGACAATCAGGAGGCCTTAAAGAACGTAAAGGAATTCTGCGCCGCCATGCTCATGCGGGGCAGACGGCTTCGACAACTCGGGAACTCGGCGTAATAGATGTCGATCTTGCGGTCGGTCATTGCAAAATCAACTCAGCCCGTCCGTCATGGCGGGCAGCTCCTCGGTGATCGCCTTCACCCCCGCTTTCGCGAGGGCAGGCTCTTGCGGGTCGAAACCCCTTGGACGTACATCTCCGCCAGCGCCGCCACCAGCGCCCGCTCCGAACGCTGATACCGTTCGAACAGCTCGGTCGAGAACCGCCCGCTTCGATCCTGCGGCACCCGCAGCTCCAGCTTGCCGACCCGCGTGATCAGCGTTCAGCCGTAATAGCCCGACCGGTAGCCCTGCCGCCCCGCCGTTCGCTCGCCCCTGTTCAAGCCAGGGGCAGGCTCTTCTCGGCGCCCAACGTCTCGGTCATCTCCGCTTCGAGAACCTCCTCGAGCGCGGTTCGCACCAGTGCCCGCAGGAACTCTTCATCCCCCGCCAGCAGGGCTTTCACGTCAATTGTTCCAGGCTTAACTTTCTTGCCGGTCATGGTGTGCATCCTCGCCAAAGGATCCGGTGATCGCGCAATCACCCGCATACCATGACCATCCGCCTCAGCGGCTTTTGCAGAACTTCCCGGACACTACCCCACTGTCCTTTAGCCTGGGAGGCCAAGCCTGCGGCGAGGGTTGGCATCAGGCGCTTTGGCGCGACTGGCGGCGTGAGTGGTGGTGGGGTCCATGCGTGCCCAATAGATGATCCTGTTCCTTGCGGCGGACGCCTCAATGATTTGGGCGTTTGAAGCCGCACGGGTCTGGCTCGTTGTCTTCGCCTGCGCAGCGGCAGGCTGGGCCGTAGGGTTCGGGATGGGATACCGCAAAGGCGTAAACGACGCATCACCGGCGGCGTCGGGAAGCCTGACCATCGATTGGAGCGGGACTAGACCGTGAGATGCCGTTGCGGCGCCCTCCTACAAGCTGGGAAGGCGAGGGCCGCAAGCCCGATACTTAGCAATGCGAGACTTCGCCCAGGCCGGTACGGAAGGTACGGGTACGGGACCTAAGTTCCCAACGCCGTCACTGACCAGGACCCTATAGTTGCCGGCACCGGGAAAGCTGGGATCGACAAAGATAAAAGGGTCTGCGGATGCGTCGGCCGTTCCACCAAACAGGAACGTGTTTTCCGCTTGAATGATAAGCTGCACCGTTCCGACCTGCCCGAGACGGTTTCGACACTGAGCGTGCTAGAGAAACTGCCATCAGAGGCGCAACTTCCGTCGGTACAAACTCGAACCTGTGCAATTGGCAACAGCGGGGCCGTGATGACAATTTCGGCGGCAGCGAAAGTATGGGGATCGGCAGTTGCCTCAAGGGTGGTCGCGACTAACAGTGGGACGTGGTCACCCGCGGTACCCCCTACCACCTCGAAGTCATACGTCAGCGAACCAATCGCGTCAAAGGAGGCAACCCCGGCACCCGATCCGGCGTGCGACACCAGATCGACGGAGGGAGCGGTCACCACCGACGCGCTCGCCAAACCACCTCCTAATTGGCAGGCGGAAGGATCGCTTATGCTGGTAACCGGGTTGTCGCTGGTGCAAAACGTGGACCCGACAGCGGTCGGCAGAGCGCTCCCCCGTGCCGCGGTAGCCAAGACGCCGGAGAGCACTGCCGCAAGAACCAGCGCCAATGGCTTCATTCTCTTTAACCTCCCTGCCGATCAAGTTCTGATCCCCTAGCCGACCGAGTGGTGGGTTCACATAGTTAACGATTCTACCATAGGTAGAACTAGTCCAGCTTACCACTCCAGAGTTGGCGGCGCCAGCGCGGCGGCTCGGGCCTGATGTTTCATGAAAGGATTCATCTGCGGTTTCTATGGACGTCCGCCGTCCGATACCGCACCCTCAGCCGGGACGGTGAATTCTCGCGCGCCTTCCCGACGCGGCGCAGCGCCCGCCGCTCGTCCGCGGCTTGCATCAGGCATCGCCGCGCGTCCCAAATCCGCTGAGCCTGTTCGTCTCCGCTGTCGACATCGAGCCGTCGGGAAGTTGCGGCGAGATCGCGACGAGCTTGGCGCCGAGCGCCGTGATCTCGCCCAGCGCCTGCTGGTAGGCGCGAAGCTGGAGGTTGCAGTAGGGACACCAGCCGCCGCGGTAGAACGTCACGACTGCCGGACCACTACGCAGCAGGGCGCTAAGCGAGACGGCCCGTCCGGATGGGTTTGGCAGCGTGAAGTCCGGCGCGTGATCGCCGGTCTTTAATGCTTTCTTGATCGGGAAAGTCCGCCGCAATTCGTCGACCTTGGCGTCGTACAGCGCGGCGCGGCCCGGCGGCGCCGAGCGGACAAATTCGGCGCGCAGGGCATCCAATTCATCTTGCAGGCTCATCGTCGATCCTCTCCGCTATTTTTAGATCGTTTGCTCTAGAATGAACCGCCAAGCGGATGCTGACAATGGCTTTGCCGTTCTGGCGCGCGTGTTCTAAAATTTTATCGACCGATCATGAGGATAGCGGCACCGGCGTGCCGCTGGCGCGAGGAGGCCGATGGCGCGACCGAGAGAGTTCGACGAGACGACCGTGCTGGAGGCGGCGATGAACTGCTTCTGGGCGCAGGGTTTCGAGCAGACGTCGGTGCGCGATCTCGCCGAGCGGATGGGGATCACCGGCGCCAGCCTCTACAACGCCTTCGGAGACAAGCGGTCGTTGTATCGGCAGGCCTTCGTCCATTACCTCGCACAAACGGTGCGGGACCGCGTTACCCGGTTGGAAAAGCTGCCGCCGGCTTTGGCGATCCGGACATTTTTTGACGAGATCATCGAGCGGTCGGTTGACGACGAGCAGCGCCGCGGCTGCATGCTGGTCAACGCCGCACTGGAATTGGCGCCCTACGACCCCGAATTCCAGCAACTTGTGGCGGAAGAGATGATCTTCATCGAGGCTTTCTTTCGCCGCTGTATCGAGGCGGGGCAGAAAGACGGTTCGATCGCAGACACCCGTCCCGCGGACGAACTCGCCAAGTTGCTATTGAGCGTGCTGCTCGGCATCCGTGTCCTGGCGCGCACGCGCCCGCAGCGCGAGGTGCTGGAAGGCGCAGCCAACGGGGTTTTGGCGCTCCTTAGCAAAGCACGCAAAAGCAAAGCACGCAAACGATTTTAGATTGATCGATCTAAAACACGTGATAAGCTCCTCCGGAACGAGGCGAGCCATCGCCGCGAGCTGATGCGAGGAGAGCTCAGTGACCAGACTGACCGACTTGCCGCCCGACCAGGCCAAACGCCTAGCCGAGGTCGAATGCCCGGAATTTAAAACGCGGCCTTGGGTGACGGGTCCCGCGTTATCGCAGCGTCGCGTTGCGATTGTCTCGTCCGCCGGCCTCGTCGTACGTGGCGAGGACCCGTTCCGCGGCCGCGACCCGCATTATCACGCTATCCCCGCGACGACGCGGCCAGAAGACCTGCTGTGCAGCCACATCTCGATCAATTTCGACCGCACCGGGCTTCAGGAAGATTGGAACGTCGCCTTTCCGATCGACCGGTTGCGGGAGCTCGCGGCCGAGGGGACGATCGGGTCGATGGCCGATACCCACTATTCGTTCATGGGCGCGACCGACCCGTTGCAGATGGAACCGCATGCCCGCGAACTCGCCGGCCGCCTAAAGCAGGACAAAGTCGATAGCGTCCTGCTCGCCCCCGTTTGACCGGTCTGCACGCGCGCCGTGAGCGCGCTGGGCCATTATCTCGAGGAAGAGGGCATCGCGACCGTCGCCGTCGTGTTGATCCGGCCGCAGGCCGAGAACACGAAGCCGCCGCGCGCGCTGTGGGTACCGTTCGAGCTGGGGCGGCCGTTCGGCCCTCCAAACGACCCGGCATTCCAGAAGCGTGTTATCCTGGCTGCGCTCGGCATGCTGGTCGAGGACGGCGGGCCGGTGCGGATCATCGATTTTCCCGACGACGATCCGCGCGCCCGCCCCGATCCGGCGTGGCAACCGCCTTTCATGCCGGCGGCGGTCGCGAATGGTTCTGCCGAGTCACTCGCATCTCGACTGGAGGCAGAAATCCTGCTGCTTCAGGGAGCACATCGGCGCTGGATGGCGCAACACGGGCGCAGCTCGGTGGGGCTGAGCGGGTTTGCAATCGGCGACTGCGCCCGCTATGTCGCGGATTGGCTGCGCGGCAAGGCGCCGCCGAGCCCCCGCGACGGTTTTTCGGCGCCGCTGATCCTGCGCTTCGCGGTCGACGATCTGAAGGCGTATGGCCTGGAAGCGGCCGGTGCCGGAGCCGCGAAACCGTCGAGCCGCCAGCTCACCGACTGGTTCTGGAACGAGACCGCGACGGGGGCGGCGATCCACGTTTTGCGCGAGGTGCTGCAGGCGCACGAAGACGAGCGGCTGCGGCTGATCGTCAGCAACTTCGTGGTGCCCGCCGCAAGAGTGCGTGGCGGTTGAGGAGCGCATGGAAGACATAAAGGTCCTCGCTTTCGACACCGGCGGCACGGTGCTCGACTGGCATGCCGGTTTGACCGCGGCGTTCGCGGCATGGGGCGCCGCCCAAGGCATCGAGCGCGACTGGCACGCGCTGGCGAACGAGCATCGCCGCCGCTCGCTGCACCGAATGACCAACACGGTCGACCCCGGCTTCAACATCGACGACGTGCATCGCGACGTGCTGGCCGAATTGTTCGACGAGAACGGGCTCGGCGGTTCTGCGGAGGAACGGCAGGCGATCGCAGAGCGCTGGCACCAGCTTGACGCGTGGCCGGATTTTGCTGCGGCGCTGCGCCGGATACGGCGGCACCACACATGCGTCTCGTTCACGATCCTCAGCCTGTCGCTGATCGTCGATGTGTCACGACGCAACGGCATTGACTGGGACGCCGTAATCCCGTGCGAGATGCTGCGCGTCTACAAGCCGCTCCCCGACGCCTATCGGCGCGCCGCCGCGCTTTTGGCCGTCGAGCCGCGCGAGATCCTGATGGTGGCGTGCCACAATTTCGACCTCGATGCGGCCCGCGGCGTCGGCTACCGCACCGCCTTTGTGCGCCGACCCGACGAGTGGGGACCCGCCGGCCCGCCCGATCCCGTACCCAACCCCGCGACCGATATTGTGGTCGGCGGGTTTGCGGAACTCGCCGACCACTTCGGCGCCTGAAAGCTCGGCAGTAAGTCACTCCTCACCGGCAACGACGAGATGTAGCCAGTCTGCTGGAGACTGATCCAAGGACCGATGTTATTCCCACATCCACCTCGGATACTGCCGAATCTTTAAGCGGGGATCCTGAGCCAACAGAATATCCAAGTTTGTCGGAGGGACAGTGGGTCGCTTTGTTTATTGCCGCCGGGGCCGCCATTGGCGGTAGGGTTGGAGAGCCACTGGAAGGAGCACACGCCGGTGGGCTTGTTGGTGAGGCGGTATGCCCTTGGATAACTCCCCACGGTAGCAATGAGCGCCGGTCCCCTGTAGAGGAATCACTTTCATCTGTCTCCCGCGTAGCTAGTTTCAACGCGCCAAATGAGCGTGTGGTTCTGGTGAGCCGTGGGACCAAGGCGGCCCAAATAAGGGGCTTAGGCAAGATGGGCGAGGATGGATCGGTCAACCACCCTCATCCTTGTCCAGGCTCAGTTCCTCTCGGTCCACGGAAGTAAAGACGCTATGGGCATGGCCGGGAGCTAACGAGTTACCACTTTAAGACGGTCTGTGACAGCCCGCGGTTGTTGAGACGCCGAGTTGAACCCTCTGCGGCGAGAGCCGCCTGGTGAAGCTGGTTTTTGCCGGAAGGCTGCGGGCGGTCGTACTCCTCCTGAATTGACGTGTCATTCGCCGGAACTGAACTCAGCCGCTGTAGACGAAAATCCATCTGATCGGAAAGAAGCGGCGAGGCCGAGTTTCATGGAAGCCGCCTTTCCGGTCTTGCCTGGCGCGTCAGCGCGAGTCCCGTCGGGTATTACGGTTACACCATCCTGACCGGAGTGCCACCGGCGAATTGGTCTTCGGCAGCGTCCCAAATTGCGCGCGAGACAAACCGCAAAATCGTCGGCCATCCCGGCTGATCCGACGAAGCCCGATGATGCGGCGGCTTTTGTCAAAGAGGCTCACACCGCGCTTGGGCCGGTCGAAATATTCTGGTCAACGACGCCACCGCGAGACGCAGCTCTTCGGCCTGACCACAAACAGGTCGAGCGCCAGCAAGTCGGGCAGGCTCGCTTTTTTCGACCGCTCTGATCGAGCGAGTTAGGTTTGCACGCGACTCTCCGCTGGAGGGAGCCGGATTTCGAACCATCAGTCCCGCGGAAGACGCCGGCATCCTGGCGACGTCGGCTCTGTACCGCGGTCTGAAACTTCCGAGGGTTTCTGCCCGTTCTTGGACGATTTTATCTCCGGCGTGGAGCCGGTTTGCCGTAGGTGGGCTGTCGCATCTCCACCAGCATGACGCGCCAGGACGGGAACAATTCCCGAGACGGTCCCGAGCGGCGCCTGGGCCTGCTCCGACGATTGGCTGGCCCCGGCCTCAACTGCTACGGTGCCAAGTCACGCCGCGAGGAGGCATGGGTATGGGCGATCGTGCGTTCGCATCCGCAACGGAGCTATCACTCGAAATTCGCGACCGGCACATCGGCTGCGTCGAACTGCTCGACTTCTACCTGGCGCGCGCGGAACGGCATAATCCGGCGCTTAACGCAATCGTCGTCTGGCAGGTCGACCAGGCGCGAGAACGCGCCCGCGCCGCCGATGCCGCCCTTGCGCGCGGCGAGCGTTGGGGACCGTTGCACGGCATTTCCATGACGGTCAAGGAATTGTTCAACGTTGCGGGCCTGCCGACGACGTTTGGCAATCCGCTTTGGAAGGACAATATCGCCACCGGCAACGCCTTCATTATCGATCGCCTGCTGCAGGCCGGCGCCATCATTTTCGGCAAGACCAACGTGCCCCACATGCTCGCCGACGCACAGAGCTACAACGACATTTACGGAACCACCAATAACCCCTGGGATCCGACCCGCTCGCCCGGCGGCTCCTCGGGCGGCGAGGCGGCGACGCTCGCCGCCGGGCTGTCGGCCCTAGGTGCGGGCAGCGACATCGCCGGCTCATTGCGCAACCCGGCGCATTACAGCGGCGTCTATGGTCACAAACCCACCTGGGGGCTGATCTCGACGCGCGGCCATGCGCCACCGGGCATCATGACGCCGACCGACATATCCGTGGTCGGCCCCATGGCGCGCCACGCCGAGGACCTCGATCTGGCGCTGCGCGCCCTTGCCGGACCCGACCTGTTGCAGCGGACCGCCTGGCGGGTCGTGTTGCCGCCGCCGCGCCACCGTCGGCTCAGCGAGTTTTCGTCCCTTCGTCAGCATGGGATGGCGACGAGGCAAATCGCGCAAGTCATCGGCCTAATGCCTCATCATTGTGCGATAAAGCCGCCGTCGATCACTAGCTCGGTCCCTGTAATGAACGAGGCTTCGTCCGAGGCCAGGAACAGGACGCCGTAGGCGACCTCGACGGGTTTCCCGATCCGCCGCAACGGTGTTGCGGCGATCTTTTCGGCGCGCTCACCGGCATTGGTCGCATTCAGCATCGGCGGCATGTAGCCGGGATGGACAGTGTTGACCCTGACCCCAGACGGGCCGTACCGCACTGCCGCGGCTTTCGAGTAGATCCGAACCGCACCCTTGGATGCATGATAAGCCGGATGTCCGCTGGTGCTGCCGACAAATCCCATTATGGAACTGATGTTGATGATCGACCCGCCACCCGTCTTCGCCATCTGCTCAGCGGCGAGCTTTGTGCCGAGGAACACGCTGGTCTGGTTCACGGCGATGATACGATGCCAGCCGTCCAGTCCATCCGGGTTGCCGACTGAACTCCCCGAGATCCCCGCGTTGTTCACCAAGATGTCCAGTTTCCCGTAGGTTGCCACCGCCTTGGCGATCAGACCCACCCACTCCGATTCACTGGTCACGTCGATCTTCGCGGCTTTGGCCTCTTCTCCACCGGCCCGGATTTCACCAGCAACGATTTCGGCTTCATGCTCTAGGATGTCCGCTACGATGACCTTCGCGCCTTCCGCTGCGAACAGACGCGCTTCTGCCTCGCCCATGCCATGGGCACCACCAGTAACGATCGCAACTTTCTCCTTGAGCCGCATTTTCCCCTCTCGGGTCGTGGTCATGAACACGATGCACAATATCCTCCGCAGAACCGTCGAATGCTACAGGTCCATGCTCGCACCGGGAAGCGGCGATAACAGAAGGAGCGGAAGGGAAGGGCATGATGAAGGCCACGGAAAAGGAGAAAATGCTGGCGGGCGAACTGTACAACGCTGGCACGCCCGAACTCCAAGCGGAGATGGCGGTAACGCACAAATGGCTCGCGCGCTACAACGCGGCCCTTGGCGCATCGGCATCCGAATTACGGGAACTGCTGCTGGAACGCCTCGCTACGGTCGGCGAGGGCGCTATGATTCGGCCACCTTTTCACTGCGACTACGGCTTCAATATAAGTCTCGATGCGAATGTGTTCTTGAACTTCAACTGCGTAATCCTCGATGTCGTAGAGGTCACTATTATTGGTGACATGACCCAGATCGGGCCAGGGGTTCAGATCCTCACCGCCGACCACCCACGCGATGCGGCTGAGAGGGCCTCCGGGTTAGAGTTTGGTCGCCCGATCCGTATCGGGCGTAACGTGTGGATCGGGGGTGGCGCGATTATCCTGCCGGGCGTGACTATTGGCGATAACGCGGTGATCGGCGCGGGTAGTGTCGTAACTCGCGACGTGCCCGCTGGCGTTACCGCCCTCGGCAATCCGGCGCGCTTCCGAGCCTAACGTTCCGTCCTTCGCCGGTCTCGGCTCATCGGGTTCCTACTGCTAATCTCGACTGATCGATGTGAAGTGGCTCGAAACATCCCTCGATTCTTCACTCGACAGCCGCTTCGCCAAACGCCGCCATTGATAGGTCTGAAAGCGAGACGATAATGCCCCACGCCATCATTCGCGGAGCAAACGGACGACGCCACGAGGTCGATTTCGGCGACGCGCCGGTTCGTGTCGAGATTTATGCCAGCGGAGAGACCGTCGAGATTTTCATCGAGGCGGATTTCGACATGCTCCCAGAGAAGCGTCGGCGCTTCGCCCTTCTCAACATTCCCCGCCACCTGTTTAGCGAAGCCACCGCCGCAACTGCTCGACGTGCCGCGAACCCCCGTCCTGCATCCTCGACGTGATGAGATTTCGGAGCCGAGGACGGGTGGTCTCCTTTTCGCGAGAAGCCCTCGCACGATTACCGATTGCCCCGATGGCTCTCGTTCACCCCGACACTGATACGACCGCCAAACAAACAGCCCCCGCCTTTCCCAAAAGGAACCCCGGAATTGATGGAACGATCCACCGAACCGTAGCTTGAAAGAGGCTCGCCGGTCCCGATCCCCAGAGCCGTGGCCGATGATGTTGCCCTATGGAGAGGTGGGCGGGAAAAGAGGGGGTGCCCAATCCTTGATAGGGTACCCATCCAAGGAATCTCGCGCCGATTCCATCGGCGAGAATCTTAAGCAAATTTTCTGCGATGTCGCTGATTCCAGCGCGTCACACGGGGCAGGGCATCCTCTCGATGTCGATCCGGTCGCGGGCAATCTCGAACTCGCCGTAGTGCCCCGACATGTCGTTGCCCTGGCTGTGGCCGGTGATGTTTCTGACAACATCCTCGCGGGTCGCCGGCTGTAACTCGTTACTATGAACCGACTCAAAAGTATGCCTCCAGCTATGGTTCGGCGCGATTTTGCGGTCTCTGATCTTCAGTTTCTCGCGCAGCCATTTGGAGACCATATTGCTGGCCGGGGTGCCGCGCCGGCCATCCTTGTTCGGTGTGATCATTGGAAACAACGGGCCGTCACCGTACTTGCGCCGGATCTCCGCGACGTAATCCAAAAAACCTTCTTCAATGATCGCACTGTGGAGCGCGACAATCCGCCACGACCCGATGGTTTTGATGTCGGCAGTTTCCTCGCGGTCGTCGAGCATGATCTTAATGCACCACAAGCCGCCGATCTGGACAATATCCTTGGTCGATGCTTCGGCCACCTCTGAAACCCTGGCTCCGGTTCCCCAGCCGAGCCACTGGCACCAGCGGATGACCGGGCCGGCTTTGCGGGCTTCGGTCAAAATCAGGGTCCGTTCGTCGCGGGTGAAGGAGCGCCACGCATTGCGTTTCATCATTCGCTTGGTGAGCTTCGGCAGCGTCACCTCATCGGTCGGATTGGCGAATTTGCGATTTTTCGAAGTGAATTTGAATAACGTGCGGAGATCCCGAAGCTGTTTGCCGACACTGGTATAGCCGAGTCCGGTGTGGGGCTCCTCTTTTGGCGGTTCACCGCGCGGCCCCTTCGAATGCGCCAGCAGATATTCCTTGTAGTGGACAAATTCGTCATGCGTGACTCTACGCATATCCTCTGGTAGATCGGAGATCCCGCGGTCGTGCCGATCCTGTCTGAGCCACGTGATAAAGCGTGTCGCCTTGGACAGCATCAACCGCTCTTCATGCGAGGGTTGGTGGTTCTCTGCGGCCCAGGCCGCAACCATCTTCTCAAACAGTACCGGGTCGGCGGCAGCCGCAGTTTGGGTCTCGCGCTGTTCGGGAACCTGCCGTGCCCGCTGGATCAGGTCGCGGATCCCGGGGCTGACTTCTTTGATAATTGGTAGGGCCGATTGCTCCCGCAATTGGGCGAGGATCGCATCGGCCTCGCGCTCTAACACAAAGCGGCGACCAAAGCCGCCGCGGGTAATCACCGTGGTGACAATTTCCTGTACAAGTGGCGCAATTGGTACAGCGACCCGCGGCTCCAATTGGTCGCGAGCTTCGCCAAGCCGTTCCTGAAATTTGGCGATGACCGCATGCTTTTTACTTTTGGCGACGGTCTTGTCCTTGGTATCCAGGCTCTCCATCAAATTCTTTTTCCCGATGGCCTTGACCAAATCGGGTGGAACCACTATGCGCACCCACCACACGCCTTTTTTCAAGGCCAAATGGTCCATTCCGAATACTCGCATTGCCGGTGCACCCCTATTTTGCACTCCTGGCCGGGGTTGCAAGTGGCTGAAATACTGGATCTAGCGTGGATTATGACTTTTGCCACAGCCTGAGGGAGGCTTCGAATCCCTCCCTCTCCGCCATCCCCTCAAATACTTTAGCATCGGCGTGCAGCTTGACCTCCATCGCCCGATTTGTTCCAAATGTGGGGGTCGCGGAGATGGGTGTACGCAGTGGAGACCATATCAAGTGGCGGGGCGGCGTCGCCCACTATCGCCGCGTCGTTCCAGCCGATTGTCGTGCTGCATACGGGAAATGGGAGGAAACCCGGTCGCTAGTGTGGCATCTCTAAAATAGCGTTACAAGAATTGGTGCTGATGATATATTGGCGTGCCGATTGGGGGGATTTGGTTATGGCGCGTCAAAAGATCGAGTTAGCTGCGGAAGAAGCTGAGGAGCTGAGCCGCCGGGCTCGCGCGACGACGGTATCGGTGCGTGATCGTCGGCGTGCTGAGATCATCGTGTTGAGTGCGCAAGGTCTAACCCAACAGCGCATCGCCGAGCAGATAGGGATATCACGGCTTTCGGTGAACCGCTGGGTGGGTCGCTTTGCGCTGCACCGGTTGGCGGGGTTGACCGATCGTGCCGGGCGCGGTCGCAAGCCGTGGCTGCCCCAGGTCACGGTGCAGCAAGTGCTAGAGCAAGCGGTGACACCGCCGCCCCATCTGGGGCGGTGGAGTTGCCGCACGATGGCCCGCGCCGCCGGGATCTCGGCGGCCAGCGTGCAGCGTCTGTGGGCGGCCAGTGACATCAAGCCGCATCTCTCGCGCACCTTCAAACTATCGAACGACAAGTGCTTTGAAGAGAAATTCTGGGACGTCATCGGGCTGTATCTCAACCCACCGGACAAGGCGCTGGTGCTATGCTGCGACGAGAAATCCCAATGTCAGGCGCTGGAGCGCACCCAACCAGGTCTGCCATTGGGGATCGGGCATATTCGTACCAAGACCCATGATTACGTGCGGCACGGTACGTTGACCCTGTTTGCCGCGCTCAACTATCTTGAGGGCAAGCTGATCACCCGCTTGGCGGCGCGCCACCGCCATCAGGAGTGGCTGGCCTTTCTCAAAACCATCGATGACGAGACCCCGGGCGATCTCGCCATCCACATCATCGCCGACAATTACGCCACCCATAAGCATCCCGCGGTCACCCGATGGCTCGACCGCCACCCCCGCTTCCACATGCATTACACGCCGACCTCGTCATCCTGGATGAATTTGGTCGAGCGCTTCTTTCGCGACCTCACCGAGTTCATTACCGAAAAGAGCTTTGCCTCGACCCGAGAACTGGCCGACGCCATCATCGCGTTCCTCGCCGCGCGCAACGAAAATCCCCAACGCTATGTTTGGAAAGCCAAAAGCGAAAACATCCTGCGCAAGATCGATGCTGCCAGACAAGCACTCGCCGCGCTCCAGCCAGTAAGTAACGCTATTTCAGAGATGGCACGCTAGGCAGCCAGGGCGCCACGGATCTGAACGTCAACGGCCCCTACACCCTCGGCGCGGTTATCGAAGCGAATGCACTCAGCGGGTTCGGCGCAAGCTTTGACGCAAACGTTCCCGGCAATGTCTCAAGCTTCGGGAAATTCGACCTCAGCCTCAACAACTCTGACAGCTTCCATGACTCGGCCACTTCTACTATAAGCTTTACACTGACCGATACCGGCCGATCGTTTCCCAACCGCTTGTCTGCGCGCTGGCACGGCTGATACCCTCGGCTTCCTGAACAGTGGGCTTCCTGAACAGTGCCTGGTCGGCGTCGTCCGCCAAGAGAGCGCGACACAGGGAGGTCACGATGGGCCGTATCTGGATCGGCCCCGGAAAGCAAGGGAGGTACACATGACCGAATTCGCTGGGAGGACCGCGGTAGTCACCGGTGGCGGCAGCGGCATGGGCCGCGAGCTGGTCCGCCAGCTGGTGGCGAAAGCCTGCAATGTCGCAACGTGCGACGTCTCGCCGGCCGCCCTAGCGGAAACGCAAAGACTGTGCGAAGCGGCGGGATTGCCGCAAGGGCTGTGCGTCACGACGCACATCGCCGATGTTGCCGACCGAACTCAGGTCGAGCGGTTTCGCGACGAGGTTGCCGACCGTCAACAGACCGACAAGATCCACTTGTTGTTCAACAACGCCGGTATCAGCGGCGGCGGCAGCATGGTTACCAATAGCCGCGACGAATGGGAGCGCACGTTCAATATTTGCTGGGGCGGCGTCTATAACTGCACCCGCGCGTTTCTACCGATGCTGCAAAACGCCGAGGAGGGCCACATCGTCAACACCAGCAGCATCAACGGCTTTTGGGCCTCGGTCGGGCCACGCATCCCGCATACCGCCTATTCGGCCGCGAAATTCGCGGTCAAGGGGTTCACCGAGGCGCTGATCACTGATCTGCGGATCAACGCGCCGCACATCAAATGCTCGGTCGTCATGCCCGGCCAGATCGGGACCTCGATCCGCGCCAACACCCGCAAGATCCACAGCGGCGATCGCGAATTGGACGCGATCGATGCTGCCGGTCTCGCACAGGCGCGAGAGCGCTTTGCTTTACTGGGCCGCGACGTCTCGCAGCTGTCGGATGATCAGTTGCGTAACCTGGTGGTAGAGCTCGAGCGGCGTTTTCGCGACGAAGCGCTGACCAGCGCGTCACAGGCCGCGACGATCATCCTCGACGGCGTCAAGGCCGATCGCTGGCGCATTCTCGTCGGGGCGGATGCTCACAAGATCGACGAAATGGTGCGCCAGTCGCCGGAACGCGCCTACGACATCGCGTTCTTCGATGAATTCGCCCGCGCGGCGGGGTGGACCGAACGCCTCTCTCTCGACAACCCCGAATTGCGCCAGCCGAGTTGATCGCCGGCCCATCTGCGTTCGCTGCGAGGATACGCGCGCCGGCGATGCGGCGGCATCTTTCATGAGCTGGCCTGGGCGGGCGAAACTCCTGAAACTCATACGCCTCTCATCCCAGGCGCGATGCACGCTGCCGATGGCATCATGTGATCTCGGCCCCTGCACCGACGGCTCTTAGATAAAGCCGCGCCCATCAAGCGCAGTGAGGCGATGAAGGAAACTCTCGCGAAAGAGTTCCCCAGCCAGGCCTACCGCGGCGGCTCTGCGCCGATGGACTAAACCGCTCTCGCGGTAACTTGTAGCGAGAAGAGAGTTCGGGCGAGTAGCCGGCGACGGGCGTCCTGTCTTGACTGAGGGGTCTAGAACCTCACCCAAGACAGGAGCCCCCAATGACTGATATAACTCTATCCGAGGTAGCGGACCCCCTGTGAGGTGGACCCCGCTTGTGAGACAGCCGGAGCCGCTTCTTAAGGTGTAGCCCGGCCGGTTTCGATATCGGCTCCGATCACTGTCGGTGCAGTAGCTGGTGCAACGCCTCTGCTTTTCGAATTCATCAACATCAATCGTTTTGTTGACTGCGGTGCCGGTGGGTATGTGGGCGAAGGCGAGCATTTCCCTGCTTTCCGAGCTGGCTCGGGAAGCGGGGGAAGCGCAGCCGGTCGGCAACGCCGATCGTCCACATACCACAGGCCTTCCCGGTAGATCTGCCGCGGTGTGCGATAGCCGAGGCTCTGGTGCTGGCGCTCGGTGTTGTAAACTCCAGCCAGGCGCCAATGCCGGCCTTGGCTTCGGCCACTGTCGCATAAGCGTGGAGGTAGGCGAGTAGCGCGGCGTATTTCAGCCCCGCGCTCTCTCAGAACCGGACGTGAACCTCTCGAATTCATCCGGCTCCCGTCATCTGACCGTTGGTCCCAGGCTCCAGTGGGCAAACAGGGCCGGGTCGCGCCGTTTGAGCGAGCGCAGCCAGTCCCAGGTGGCCATGGTATGTCCTTGGAACCGCTTGTATTTACGAGTGGCCCAGCGAACGATAAAGGCATCGATCGTGCGGGGCTCCTCCTGAAGCTTCGAGGGGTAGAATCGGCCGAAGTAGCGCACCCAGCCCGACAGGGCCGGATTAACCCAGGCGGCGATTTGGGCCAGTTCAAGGTCGCTTCGACGATGCATTCGCCAGCGGCGTACGCTGAGCCGCATCCTCTTGCCAGCCTTGTTACTGACCGCTGCGATAAATGCATGAAGCGTTCTCCGTTGCGGTTGCTCGCCAGTCTTGGCCGAAATGTGTAGCCGAGAAAGTCGAACGACTGCTCCGGGTGTGGCCCGAGTCGATTTGCATCCTTGCAATACACGACCTTGGTCTTTGCGGATGCAGTTGTAATTTGCAGTCTGCAAACATCTTTTCAAGCGCCTGACGCAGTTCAAGCGCTTGTGCTTCGCTTCGGCAATGGCAGGTAGCGTCGTCGGCATATCGTTCGAAGGGGATGTCGGGATGTTCCCGGCGCATCCATAAATCGAAGACATAGTGAAGGAAGAGATTCGCCAGCACAGGGCTGACGACCGCGCCTTGCGGCGTTCCTCTCGTCCGTTCGACCAAGGTGCCGCCATCCGGCATGCTCATGGGCGCTTCCAGCCATCGTTGCAGGTAGAGGAGCACCCATTTGCAGTCGGTGTGCCGGCGCACGGCCTGCATCAAAAGGCCCCAATCGATTTCATCGACGAAGCTTTTGATGTCAAGGTCGAGCGCCCAATCGTGGCGCCAACAACGGCGGCGGGCCACGGCCAGCGCATCATGCGCCGATTTACCCGGACGATACCCGTAGGAGTCCGTGTGGAACACGGGCTCCAGGATCGGTTCCAGGTAGCGCTTGACGACCATTTGGGCGATTCTGTCGGCGACCGTCGGGATGCTCAGCGGCCGAGTTCCTCCACTCTCTCCTTTCGGTATATCGACGCGCCGCACAGGTGGCGGGAAGTAGCTGCCGGAACACATCCGATTCCAGATCCGATAGAGATTCTTGCTCAGATCCCTGTCGAAATCCTCGATCGACTGTCCGTCAACGCCAGCCGCTCCTCGGTTCGCCTTCACTTGCTTGTACGCCTCCCACACATCGCGTTTGGCAATACAAAACGGTGTGGCTCTATCCACGCTGATCATCCCCTTGCGGGTTGTCGGCGGGATAAAGCCGGATGACGACGTCCCTTCGGTCCAGCGCCATTACAGCACCTTCATCCCTATTACGGACGCCTCCGCCCCTGTGTTCCGCATCGGTGCTCTGGTCCTTGCGGTGACTGACCGCTTGGATTTCTCCCTTAACATCGGAACGACAGGTTCCTGTGTTCCTTATCGAAGCCCGTCTCAAGGTCACGCCGCCTTCATGCCGGACGCCGGTTGGGCAGTCGACAGGCTCCCTCCAACCCTTGCTCGCGGGACAGAAGTCCAAATTCCCGGTTACGACGTCGATGGAATACGTTACGACACGTCATCAGCGGTTTACTTGCGTTCGTCTCCTTGAGCCACACCTGACGGAATTCCTTCCGCCTTTTCCCACAACGCTCACCACCAGGGCTCTTTACCCCCGCAGCTTGTGCGGTTTGGAACCTGCCCCTGCAGGCCAATTCCGGAGGGCCTTCTTCCATCCTCGATAAAGCTTCGCCAGACCTCATTCCGAGGCCAGACTTCCACAGCACACGACCTCCTCGTATTTGAGGCTGCGCCACAGCCGCTCGACAAAGATGTTGTCAATGCAGCGGTCTTTGCCGTCCATGCTGATCGTGAAGCCATGCCGCTTCAGGGTGCCGGTGAAGTCGTCGCTGGTGAACTGGCTGCCCTGATCGGTATTGAAGATCTCCGGCCGGCCATAACGCAAGAGCGCTTCCTCGAGCGCGTCGACGCAAAAATCGGCGTCGAGCGTGTTGGAGAGGCGCCATGCCAGCACCGCGCGGCTCACCCAGTCCATGATCACCACCAGGTAGAGAGAGCCCTTGGCCATCGGGATGTAGGTAACGTCGGAGCACCAGACCTGATTGACCCGGTCGATCGCGAGCCCGCGCAGCAGATACGGATAAATTTTGTGTGCCGCTGCCGGCTTGCTCGTATTCGGGCGCTGGTAGATCGCCGCCAGTCCCAGCAGCCGCATCAGACGCTGCTGCTTGCGGTTGACGCGATGGCCTTGGGTCGCCAGCCATGCCGCCGTCCGGCGCGAGCCGTAATAGGGCCGGGCCAGATAGTGCCGATCGATCAGCGCCATAATCGCAAGATCCTCCGCACTGACCTCGGCCGGCTTGCGGTACACTGACGAGCGGGGCAGCGCCAGCAACCGGCATTGCTGGGATATTGGCAACGCCGGGTTCATGCGCTCGATCATCGCGCGCCGTTCCGCCCGGCTCAGTTGCCGAGCTTTCGTGCCAAAAAATCATTTTCGACCTTCAACTGGCCGATCTGTCGGTACAGATGATCGACCCCCGCTTTCGCGAGGGCAGGCTCTGGGCCTCATTGCTGGCTCCCTCCGCCGAACCACCACCCTGGAAGACGCTTGCCGCACCGTCCAGCAGTTGCTTCTTCCAGTTGTGGATCTGGTTCGGGTGGATCCCTAACTCCCCAGCCAGCTCGGCGACGGTCCGGTCGCCCCTGATGGCCGCCAACGCCACTTTCGCCCCCGGCCTTCGCCGGGGCAGGCTTTGAACGCCGCGCTGTGCTTCTTCCGTGTCCGCTTCATGTCCCGCTCCCGCGCTATCCGCGCTTTCTAGGGGCAGGGCTCCACCTTAGCCACCTGTCTCATTTTCGGGTCCAGCTCACTCGTCGGCGCTGAGCCCATGATGCTCGATGCTGCGCGGCCCTTCCTTGTCGAGGCCGAGCGCGCCGGCATGGCTCAACGTTTTGGTGCGGCCGTTGAACCAGTTGTTGTCGCCGGCCTCGATGCCGCAAAGGTCTTTGAGAGTGATGCGAAACCACAGGCGGCCGTCATGTCGTAATCGGGGACACCGATCCGCTTGCCGCGGATATCGGCGAGGCCGCTAATGCCTGAAGCGGTGTTGACCCAGAAATTCGGCCAATGGTGACCCCGGCTCAAGAAGACCGGCAGCGCCGACCAGTCCCAGCGACCGACGCCCCGGCGCTCGATCGCCAGCAACGTCTCCGAGATCGACATCTCGAAGACGTCGAACTCGTCATACATCAGGTTACGGAAGAATAAGGTGCCCGGTTCGATCGTGACGCAGTTGAGGTCGATGCCCTGCGGCTTGACGGCGCCGTCCTTCAGCGGCTGCACCCGCGGATTGTCGGAAAAGGCCATTGTCAATCGGTCATCATTTCGTCGTAGACCGCTCGCATATCGTAGGGCTTGAGCGTTGACATCAGCTCGAGAATGTCGGTGTGCTCCATCAGGAAGCTGTCCGCAGGCGGTCATAGCGGGCGCAATCGCGAAGGCCGGCAGAGACCGACCGTTACACGTAGGCGCGCTCGGCACGCCGGATGGCCTGAAAGCGCTGGAAGGCCTTGCGCTCGTCTTCAAGCCCGAGGAATGAGCGAATCGTGCTGCCGCGGAAGGTATGCGCGAACATTTTCGGCGCATTCCGCAACAGGAAGAGTGGGCTGCGGGCGAAGGCGGCCGGCATGTGGCGCAGCTTCATCCAGCGCTCCGCCCGCCACCGCAGGAATTCCACTTCGTCCGCCGCGAGATGTTCGGTCCTGACGACCGCGGTGGTGCCGTCGTATTCCTCGAGCCGCTCGTTGATAATCAGCCCGCGGTCCCGGAAATCCTTGGTCATCGGCGTGCCCGGGTACGGTGTGGGGTGCTGGATGTAAGGCCAATCGACGTATTTTCTGGCGAATTCAAGATTGGCTTCGACCGACTCGCGCGTGTCGCCGGGGCTGCCGACGATCAGTCCGCCGACCACGACCATCTTATTCCGATGCAGGTGCTCGATGGCCTTGAGCGTCGCGTTCCCCGATTTCCGCCCGTTCTCGCGCTCTCGGTTCTTGGATTCGGCTCTGAGGAACTGCAAGTCTTCTTCAAGGATGTTCTCGATGCCGAGGAAGACGTAGCGGAAGCCGGCCTTCCGCATCAGCCGGGCGAGCCGCTTGCCGTGGTTAGCGATGGCCGAGGTCGTCGCCTGAACGGTGTATTCGAGGTCGTTCAGCCCAGCGTCGATTATCGCGCGGCACAGCGCCTCAAACCGCCGCACGTTAAGCGTGATGTTGTCGTCCACGATGAAGAGCGACCGGGCGCCACGGTCCCTTGCGTCGCGGATGTCCGCCAAGACCCGCTCGAAGGAGTAGGTGTGGAAGTTGCGTCCGCGCATCTCGATAATCGAGCAGAAGCTGCAGTCGAAGGTGCAGCCGCGCGAGGTCTCGATCACGTCGACCTGCCGACCTAACAGCGTGTAGCCATCGAGCACCCGCACGTCGCGTCGCGGCGGCCGGATCTCGCCGTCCTCGAGGCCGCTCACGCCCCGCGCAGGGTTGTGGCGGAAGCCGTCGGCGCTTCGGTGGGACAGGCCCGCAATGTGGTCGTATCCGCGCTGTGTCTCGAGCGCGCGCAACAACTCACGGAACGTGATCTCGCCCTCGCCCCGCACGATGAAATCGACACCGCCGTCACGGTCCTCAGTGTACGCCTCGGGAGCAAGGCTCGGATCATAGCCGCCAACGACGACGCGGGCACTGGGGCGTCGCGTGCGGACGAGAGCGATGATGCCTTTGGCCGTCTTGCGCTGGAAGGTCATGACCGAGAGCCCGACGACGTCGGGCTCGTATTCGGCCACGAGCCGCTCGACGGTCTCCCGGACCCGGTCTTGAACGAGCAATAAGTCCGCCGCCGCGACCCGATGGTGGGGATCGACGTTCCCGGCGAGGGACGTCAACGCCCCGTTGGGCATGCGAATGGCGATCGGCGGCATGTGTTCGAACGAGTCCGGCATCGACAACAGCAGGATGTTCATCGGCGCGCCCCCTACACTCGGTCCTCCGACCACTCTCAATCTTGGGTCCGGTCGTCCCGGAAACGTTGGCCTGGTGACCATCGAGGATGTGCATATCGAGGCGAGCGGCGCAACGATCTGTTAGGCGACTGAAACCCGAAATTCCCCAATCCACGCGAAAAGGACCGACAGACGCTATGGGGCGGGCGGCGAGGAATGGCAACAGCATCGCTGCATCTAACCGATGGAGTGCCGCGATGCCCCAGCCGAACGACTTGAGCAGGTCCCTCGTCGCCCTGGACCAAGATAGCACGATCATTGCCGTAATCGAGATGAGCCAGTCGAGTTGCTGGTGCCGGGGTGCTCCCCGGCATTGAGCGTCAATCGCGCAAGAAGCTGGAGCCGAATGCCGAAGGGCTGCTTGGCCTGCTGCATCGCTGGCGGGATGAGGCGGTCAGGGCCGGGCGCACGATCACCCGGATTGCGCTTGCCTTCGAAGCCGGCCGCGACGGCTTCTGGCTGGCGCGCTGGCTCGAGGCGCGTGGCGTCGAGGCTCACGTGATCCATGCCTCGAGTGTCGCGGTATCGCAGGAGCATCGCCGAGCGAAAACCGACCGGCTCGACACCGACTTGCTGAAGCGCGGGTTCTTGGGGTGGCTGCGTGGCGAACGGGGCCATTGCAGCATGGCGCGCGTGCCGACGATTGCCGAAGAAGACGCTAAGCGCCCGAACCGCGAGCGCGAATGCCTGGTGGGGGAACGCACGCGCATTGTGAACCGGATAAAGGCCACGCTGGCCCGGATGGGCATTCGCAACTTCAAACCGACCCTGCGCGGGCCTGCCCCCGCGAAGGCGGGGGCGGCCGAGCGTATTGCAACCGTGCACACCCCGGAGGGCATGCCGCTGCCGCCAAACACCTTGGCCGAGCTGCAGCGTGACATGCGCGGCTGGGCTTTGTTGTCAGCCAGATCAGAGAGATCGAGGGAGCTCGTCAGAAACGATTGGAGCAGCAGCCTGAGGCCGGGCTGAGACCGAGCCCCACGCCATGGTTCGGCTGTTGGCCCGAATCGTCGGTGTTGGTGTCGAGACGGCTGATATGCTGGTCCATGAGGTGCTGTCACGGCCCATGCGTGACCGCAGAGCCGTGGCGCGCGGAGCCTGTCCTCGGGCCGGCCAAAGGCCGGACCCTGGGGCCGGCCTAACAGGCTCGCCGGATGAGAGCGGCGCGCAACGGCGCGAACAAGGGCTCGCCAGAGCCGGCAACGCCTGGGTCCGCCGCGGCATGATCCAACTCGCCTGGCGCTTTCTGATGTTTCAGAAGGAGAGCGCGCTGGCATTGTGGTATCGCGCCCGCACTGCTGATAGCCGTATTGGCACGCGCAAGACAATGATCGTCGCGCTGGCACGCAAACTGGTCATTGCGCTCTGGCGCTTTGTCACTACTGGTGAGCCACTGGAGGGTGTCGTCTAACGTCCAGCGTCCTGAAAGGGCTTACCGGAACAAGCATAGCACTGAGTACCATTCGGCGCCGCGCTGGCTTTTCAGCACGACCGCCGAATTGACGATCCGAGGTGGCGGGAACCCGTATTCGAACCTGGCACTTGATGCCGACCGAGAGAATGGGCCCGCCGCCCGGAGCTTCGCCGCCGATGCGCATGACCGCATATGGTCAGGATCAAACGATCCTACCGCATACAAGTCTATGCACGAAGATGCACCCCAATGGCGAGCTCCCCTCGGATCCTCAACAGACCGACAGACAGGCACCGACCACACACCGAAGCTATGCAAAAAGCCCGTCTCGCCGTTCATCGTCGCTCCGCGTGCTCAGGCGTCAAGGCGCTGCGAAACACAAGCGACGCTAGCCGGCAAGCCGCCAAGCTTTGCTACCGTTTCGGTCCCTTGACCCCTTCCGCGCGCTCCGCGAACCTGATCGCAGGCGACGGGACGAAGAACGGCTTTCAAGCTCCGAACAAAGAACCGGCAAAAAACCAAAAACGACCACTTGACAGGAAAAGCCCCATACAAGTTCAAATCCGGCTTCCTCCTGCGGGGAGTCAGCAACGAACCGGTCCCGACGGTGGTTTTCGCGAACGCACACGCCGGCTCCGACCCGGTCAAGCCGCCCTGCTCCCCATACGTCGCTGAGAAGGCGTTGCGGGTTGCGCATGCCAGCCTTCCCGGAGCCCACTAGCGCAGCCGGCCTCCGAAACAGGATTTCGGGCTGCTACTATTCCAATTATGACGAACCGGCCGGGGCGTGCCTCTTTGTTTTGAGGCAATCGAGGCCCCCCGGTGTGCCGGGGGCGCACAGGGATGTTGTGCCCTTCGGGGGTCGAGCACAAACGCACCGTAGTAATTCGCGTGGTAGTGAGGGCGCAGTCCGGGAGGGCCGCGACACGGACCGCCAGAACTCCGGGTCGTGACTGAAGTAGATGCGTGCGCCGGATTTTTCCAGCGCCTCCAACCGGTCGAGCGAGGCCAGCATCGCCTCTCGGTCGTACATATTGATTGCGCGGACGGCGGCGCTTGCGCAACGTTTGGCAGAAATAGCAGGCGTCTGCCGCGAGCACGACCTCCCAATGTCGAGCCGCAGCCGCAGCAATTCAGCGTCGATACCATTGGCGGCAACGATCACTCGTTCGATGAAGGCCGGTAGCGTCTGAGCCGCGCGCCAAGTCGAAGCCCATGCAACCGCATTAGACAGGTGAGCAAACCGAACTGCGTCCCACGACGAGATCTCGCGCTCAATTTCTCCAGCACTTATGTCTTGCCCTTGATGAGCGGCATCACGCGTACCTCCACAACAACGCAGCGCTATTGCGTACGAAGGTGGCGCTACGAGTGCACTCCCAATGGCGTTCGCGATACGCCATGGGGGGAGCGAGTTCGCCCTCTATGACTTGGACCGGAACAAGCTCGCCTTCTACCGAGACCCGACAAGCGCCGAGAAGGAGCAGCAGTCTTCGTAATTTGCTTCGGGGCCAATTCAAAGCGGGTTTGGTCCGACGACCTCCCAGCGGCGGCGCTCGAAAAGGCGTTTGTGCTCCCGTCATCGGCGGGGCGGCGCTCCGAGAGCGCCTCGATGAGGCCGCCCGCGGCAGCCGGGGTATAGAGAAACAGGACGCGGCCCGTTTCGCTGCCAGTGTTCTTCCAGGCATGCGGCACGTTGCGCGGCATGAATGCGCAGGTGCCAGGCCCGCCAACGCCTATTTTGTCGCCGATTTTGAAGGTGAATTGCCCGGCGAGCACCCAGGCGACCTCATCACTGTCACGGTGCAGATGATAGAGGCTCGCGGTACCGGCGGGTAGGGTCTCCTCGAACATCATGATGCTCTCGCCGGTCTCGCGCCCGAGCAGCTTCATCGCAAAGGAGCGGCCAGGTGTTGGGGACGCGAAATGCCTTCCCCCGCCAGCGGGTACAACAAAGCCCTTTGCTCCGGTCATGTATGTATCCTCCCTCTAGCAGAAACTGAGAATAAACCGGAGTTGTGTGCGTCAAGTTCAGCGATTGGTCATGGTGAGGGGTGGTGCGGTTCATTCAGGTCAATAAGCAGCATCCCTTTGTTCGATTGGAAAATGACCATCCCTTCGTCCCGACCTGCCTTTCGGCAGAGCGCCGCGCGCAGCGGCAGTCACGGATGGCGCCGCGAACGCGGCGGCACCGGCGGAGCCGGCGCGCAGCGTCCTTGACAGAGCGAGCACGGTGCTAGGCTGAACGGGTCGGGGGTCAGGCCGCACGGCGCAGGGCCTCCTTGTGCTCGCGCAGATCGTCCATGTTTGCTCGAGCCAGTTCTCGTGGGTCTCGACCGCCAGTGCCCGCACCAGCCGCAGGCAGCTCTCGCCATTGGGGAAGAGCGCACGACCTGGGTGCGGCGCCTGATCTCCTCGTTGAGGCGCTCCAGCATATTGGTCGATTTGAGGTGCTTATGGTGCTGCCGCGGCAGCCGGTAAAACAGCCTGCCCCCGCGCAGGCGGGGGTCAGCGTCTCGTCGATGTTGTCTTCGACCCAGCCGGTGAGCTTTGAGTATTTGCCTGACCACTTGGTGAGCCAGGCGGCCAAATCGCGGCGCGCCTCGATGAGGTCGCGCCGATCCCCCGGGTCCGGCTTCGCCGGCCCGAGGACAGGCTCCCAGCCAGCGCAGCTCCTGCAGACAGTCGTCGTCGACCCGGCGCGGGACGTGGTCGGGCGCGTTGCGCAGAAAATGCACGTAGCAGCGCCGATAGGCCGCCTCCGCGAGAACCTCGTGCAGTGCTGCCCGCAGGCCGGCATGATCGTCGGCCACGACAAATCCGACGCCATGCAGACCACGGGCCTTCAGCCCCAGCAGGAAATCGCGGCAGCTCGATCGGCTCTCGCGGTTGGCGAGCTCGACCGCCAACACTTGGCGGCGGCCGTCCCAGTCGATGCCGATCGCGATCAGCACCGCCTGGCTGGCGATCACGCCGGCCTCGCGCACCCGCTCATAGCGCGCGTCGAGGATCAGATAGGGGAAGGCTTCGGCCAAAGGGCGGCCAGCAAATTGCGCCAAACTCGCATCCAGCCGCTGGTTCATTGCGCTGATCGAGGAAGCCGAAAAGCTGTGACCGCACAGCTCCTCGGTGATCGCCTTCACTTTCCGCGTCGAAACCCCTTGCACATACATCTCCGCCAGCGCCGCCACCAGCGCCCGCTCCGAGCGCTGATACCGTTCGAACAGCTCGGTCGAGAAACGCCCGGTTCGATCCTGCGGCACCCGCAGCTCCAGCTTGCCGACCCGCGTGATCAGCGTCCGGCCGTAATAGCCCGACCGGTAGCCCTGCCGGCCCGCCGCCCGTTCCCCCTTCTCGACGCCGAGCGCCTCGGTCATCTCGGCTTCGAGCACCTCCTGCAGCGCCGTCCGCACCAGCGCCCGCAGAAACTCCTCGTCCTCCGCCAGAAGCGCTTTGGCGTCGATCGTCCCAGATTTACCCTGTCTCTTGGTCATGGTGTGCATCCTCGCCAAGGATCCGGTGATTGCGATATCACCCGCATACCATGACCATCCGCCTCAGCGGCTTTTGCCGAACTTCCCGGACACTACCTAAACCGGCTCGATCCACCAGCACCGGCCGGAACCTCGGCGTCTAATCCTGGGCTTCCTGTGAAATGCGCCCGACGAGCACCTGCCTCGAATGGCGGGATGCGATCGCCTGGGAAACCGGATTGAGCTAAACCGCGGGCCGGCGCGCCGGCTATGGGATTTCGAACACGTCCGAGGGCGTGGAGGCCGTCAATTGCAGTGGGCGTCTGTCGCTGCGACGGGCTTCGGCGTTGGGGCGTTAACGATCGCGCAGGCGATGTCGCGACGCAGTAGCCCGAAGAAGAACTCCTGGATGCGGAGGTGGTCCATCAGTCCCCAGCGGTCCTCTTAACAACCTCGTCGTCAAAATGCTCGCTGAAACGGTTCGCTCGTGCGGTCCCTACGCCACAGCGAGCGTAGTTCCACCGGGCGGGTTGCGAAAAGCTCTGCGGATAGAAACGCGTCGCCAACTCTGCGCTGGAGGAAAGCGGCTTCGAACCCGTGGTCCCCGCTACATGGCCGACGCGTTCGAGACCATCCTTGTCGCCTGGCTCGCATTCGCATTCCTGCCTGAGAGACCAACTCGTTCACGGGGAGGGACCGACGGTTCGAAATCCGCTTTCCTCCAGCGAAAAGTCACGAACGAACTATCCGGCTGCCAGGCTCGGCTCTGCATTCTGTATCGGGCGGTGAGCCGCTATCGTGCCGATGACCCTCCTACTAGGGATCTCTGGGTTGCCCTACAACTCGGACGCACCTTTTACGGTTACCGCGGAACGGAAAGCGTCGACATCGCGGCTGTGCTGGCTTGCGGTGACGCACCGGGGCGGGTAGTCAGGTGGGATGACGACACCTGCTTCGCCACCGCAGCAGCGAGGCCGCCGACGCCGGCGATCCGGAGCGGCGCGGTCAATGCCTCTTCGTTGCCTGCCAGTGCGCCAGCGCCTGGTACGGTTTCGAGATCGCCGGATCCATGATCTCGCCGTGCTTGCCGGTGTTGGCGGTCAACTCGATGACATAGCCATTGGGATCGCGGAAATACCGCAAGGACATTGACAGCAAAGACGGTCGGAACGCCGGGCTCCGTCTCCACCCGCTCCTCGCGAGAACCGACACCCGCATTGTGGATTACCGCGTCGAAGCGCCCGGCCTTATTGACCTCGTCGGCAACGGTTCTTGCTACCGCGATGGTGGCGAGGTCCCCGGAAACAACTCCGCGCGCGCTGGGTGCCGCCGCGAGCGCGTCGCGACTTCGGCCCTCGTTTCGACCGTGCAATACGACCTCATGGCCTTGTTCGATCAGGAGCCGGCCGCCATGAGGCCGAGCCCGTCCGACGATCCCGTTATGAATACGCGAGCCACCGGCGCACCTCCTCTTATCGCGACCACCCGGCCGACGATCCCTAATGGTTTTCCTGCGCCTCGCGCGCTTCCCTCCGCTCAGTGCTCGGGATATTGACAGATGCTATATAGCTGCATTCACGGGGAGCCGCGAGTCGTTGTCTGCGACGTGAGCGTCGTGACCGCCGAAGAGGATTTGCCGTGCGAGATCGTGGTGGCGCAGCAGCCGGAGCCGTAAACGAGTTCGAGTATATCATTCGCCTCGGCTCGAGCTGTGTCCGGCCGACTAGGCTCGCGGCTGACCGATGCCCATTGGCGGCATGCGAGGCTTGTGCCGGCGGGAGATCAGGCGCGATGATCAGTAAGAACGAGGCGAAAGGAAGACCATGCTGTCACGCGAGGAAAATGAGCTGCTGACCCGCTCCGACCCGGCGACAGCGATGAGCGAGGCGATGCGTCGCTATTGGATCCCGGCGTTGCTGGCGGCGAAAAGCTGCCCGGTAACGACACGATAATGCTCTTCGCCGGCTGGACCGTGCTGCTCAGTGTCATCGTCCATGGCGTAACCGCGAGCCCGCTGGTGAAGAGGATCGCGGGGCGTTCGCTGGCCGAGACAGAGGAAGGTGCTCGGGCTACCAGGTGAGAATGAAGCCGATGTCGCCGGGCATTCCCCCCGGATATTCGAGGACTTCAGCCTTCAGCCCGAACCCGAGCGGCCGCAGGTGATCGCGCCAGAATTCGTAGCCGAGCTTGGGTCGACCCTCCAAGGTGCTTTCCCATTCGGGAAGCGAGTTGTTGATCCTTCGGCCGCCGTCGCTGCACATGGAATTTGGAAAGCGATAGATCTGAACCTCGCTCTGCCCGCGCTCGGCGGCCCGATTGACCAGCTGCATGACGAGCTCCAGCAGCTGTTCGGGTGTCCTCGCCGGAGGCTTGTGAAACTCCTCCATTACCGCCTTCTGCTTCTCCTCCTGCTCCTTCATGTGGCGCATTTCCTCGGCGGCCTTGGCCGCCTCGCGTTCCGCCATCCGACGCCTGAGGTCAGCGGCGGAAAAATTGCCGCTCGTAGCGCTACGATTTTCGGACATAGCTCCCTCTCCTTTTAATTTCTCAGCTTGCGACCAGCGCACGGGCGTGACGGGCGATCATCAGGTTCTCGTCGGTCTTGATCACATAAGCGGCGACGCGGCTGCTCGGCGTGCTTATGCGCTCTTTGTGTTCCCGGTTGGCCCCTTCGTCCAAATCCACGCCCAGCCAAGCGCATGCACGGCAGATTGCGCCGCGCACGGGCGCTGCATTCTCGCCGACGCCGGCCGTAAACACAATTCCGTCGAGGCCGCCGAGCGCGGCTGCAAGCGAGGCGATGTGGCTCGCGACACGATAGCAGAAGACCTCGATCGCAAAACGTGCACGAGGATTGTCACTGGCCAGGAGCTCGCGAAAATCGGATGAGATACCCGACAGCCCCAGCATACCCGAGCGCTTATAGAGAAGGTCAACCAGCTCCTCAGGCGACATCCCCTTCTGCTGAATGAGATGCAGCACGACGCCGGCGTCGAGTTCGCCGCAGCGGGTGCCCATCGGCAACCCATCGAGAGCCGTAAACCCCATTGTCGTCGCGATCGAAACTCGGTTCCGCAACGCGCAAGCCGAGCAGCCATTGCCGAGATGCGCTACGACAACGCGGCCATTGGCGATTTCGGGCGCGCGCTGCGGCAGGACCGAGGCAATGTACTCGTAGGAGAGCCCGTGAAAGCCGTAGCGCCGGATACCTTCCTCATAGAACGAATAGGACAGGGCGAAGGCCTGCTCCACTTCCGGCGCAGTGCGGTGAAAGGCGGTATCGAAGCATGCCACCTGCGGCAATTCGGGATTGAGGCGCATCGCCAGCTTGATGGGCACCAAGTTGTGCGGCTCGTGTAATGGCGCCAGCGGCACCAGCGCCTCCAGCTCGGCCAGCAATTCAGGCGTGACGCGGGCGGGCCGCGAATAATGCAGGCCGCCATGCACGACCCGATGGCCGAGCGCCGCTAGTCGCCGGTCGCCAAGCCGCTCTCTGGCCCACGGCAATATCGTCGGGAGCACTTCGCTCGGTACGCTCGGCGGTTTCTGACCCAAATCCGGCGGTGAGAGCTTTTCACCATCGGGCCCGACGGCGCTCGCCGAAGGACGCGCGCCGATGCCATCGACTTGTCCGGAGAGAATTCTTCGCTCGCCTTCGTAGAAGCTGAATTTGAGCGACGAGGAGCCGGCATTGATAACGCCGATCAGCGGCTCTGCGGCTCTTGTGTTCATGGCGAGTGTCCTGTCAGCCGAGGATGTGGTAGCCGCCATCGATGTAGATCGTGTCGCCCGTCATCGCGCCAGCATAATGGCTCGCCAGAAACACACATGCGGCACCGACCTCTTCGATCGTGACCAGACGCCGGGCTGGCGCACGTTCCGCCACTCGCTGCATCAGCGCGTCGAAATCGGGAATTCCGGACGCTGCACGGGTCGCCAACGGGCCCGGACTGATGGCGTGCACCCGGATGCCCTTGGGTCCGAGCTCGGCCGCCAGGTAGCGCACGGCGGATTCGAGCGCGGCCTTGACCGGGCCCATGATCCCGTAATTCTCGATGACCTCGTTGGCGCCGTGATAGCTCATTGCGAAGATCGTGCCCCCCCGCGTCATCAGCTCTTCTGCGCGGCGCGTCAGGTCTAGCAATGACCAACACGACACGTCCATCGCGGTTAGGAAGCCGTCACGGGGGCAATCGGTGACCCGCCCTTCCAGCGCCTGCCGCGGAGCAAAGGCGATCGAGTGTACGAGAATGTCGAGCTGGCCCCACTTCGACGCGATCGCCTCGAACAGCGCATCGACCTGTGTCGAGTCTCGGACCTCCAGAGGTAGCAGAAGCGACGCCTCGACCGCCGATGCCAACGGCTCGACATAAGGACGCGCCTTGTCGTTGAGATAGGTCATCGCGATTTCGGCGCCGGCGCGGTGCATCGCTTCCGCGCAGCCCCAGGCGATCGAGCGGTCATTGGCGACGCCGACGATCAGCGCCTTCTGCCCCTTTAGGATCGAGGAATGGGTCAACTCGGGAGGCGTCACCTTCGCCTCCGTCATCGGATCGCCGCCGCAGCGCTCTTGCGCCGAGCGTCTGCGACCAGGCTCGCAACGGCGCAAGACGCGAGACGGGTGATCACGGAATCGGCCCGGCTGGTCAGGATGATCGGCACACGGGCACCGAGAACGACGCCTGCGGCAGCCGCGCCGGCGAGGAACGAGAGGCTCTTGGCCAGCATGTTGCCGGATTCGAGGTCCGGCACGACCAGCACGTTGGCGCGCCCCGCGACCGGGGAGACGATGTGCTTGATCGCCGCCGCGTCCTCGTTGATTGCATTGTCGAGCGCCAGCGGACCGTCAAGGATCCCGCCGGTGATCTGCCCGCGTTCCGCCATTTTGCACAGCGCGGCGGCTTCGATCGTCGACGGGACCGCGGGATTGACCGTCTCCATCGCCGACATGATTGCCACCCGCACCTCCTGAAAACCCAGCGCATGCCCGAGATCGATCGCGTTCTGCACGATGTCGACCTTGTCGGCGAGGCTCGGGGCGATGTTGACCGCGGCATCGGTGATGATGAGTGGGTCCTTGTGGCCGGGAACATCCATCACAAAGCAATGGCTGATCCGCCGCGCCGTTCGAATCCCGGTCTCGCGCGCTACCACGGCCCCCATCAGCTCGTCTGTATGAAGGCTGCCCTTCATCAGGGCCTCGGCTTTCCCTTGTCGGACGAGCTCGACCGCCTTGGCGGCCGAGTCGTGGCTGTGCGCCGCTTGCTCGAGCGGGAAGCTCGAGATATCGGCTTCGGCCTGCTGAGCGGCCTCGTGGATGCGAGCCGGTGGCCCAACCAGGATCGGCGCTATAAGCCCCAGCTGAGCCGCCTCGACCACGCCCTCGATCGAGATCCGATCGCAGGGATGGGCAACCGCCGTCGTCACCGGCGGCAGTTGCTGGGCGGCGTGCACGAGCCGATCGTATCGCTCGCGTGGCCCGTTAGCCTTTGTTTCCATCGCTTGCCCCATCCTCGCCGGCCTACGCTGCCTTGTCCCGGCCGACCTCCGGCGGCGGACCAGCGAACATCGCCTCGATGCGCTCGAGCCTCCGGCGGCCCTCCTCGGGCAGAGCGCCGCGCGCAGCGAGGACGCGACGCACCAATGCCAGCGCCTCGTCGCACTGCCGGCGATTGCCCGGCAACAGCTTCGGAAGCGCCGCAATCGCCCGCTCCGCGTCCAATAGCAGGATCAGGTATTGGTCCTTGACGATCTCCTTGAACCGGGCGAAGCCGACCCGCTTGGCCGCCGGCAACTCGGCGCTGATCTGCTTCAGAGCGGCAAATCCGCGCTCGTCGACCTTGCCCTCCGGCAGGCGCACATAGATCAAGGCGCGCACCGCCGCCTCGATCAGTCCGCCCTGCTCGATCTGCTGCTCGAGATGGACGGCCGCTTCTTTGGCGGCAGCCTCTCGCGCCACATCGCGCCCGATGCGGCGGCTCACCGAGGTGTTGTCGGCGCGCAGGCCGAACATCGCCTGCACGGCCGGAGAGCCGTAGGTGTTGAAGAAGAACGCCTCCGTCGCCGCATCTCGCGCCTTGCCCCATATTTCGAGCCCACTGGTGATCATGTCCGATGCCATGTGCTCGAAGGCGAGGAACGGATTGTCTGACCTCACAGGGCGGCGATCTCTGCGCACCATTTCCGCCCAATCCGCAATCGGCCGCATAAACGGGTTCTGATCCGCGAACGCCTCGAAGCGCAGGCGGTTCGGATGACTGCGCCGCATCAGCTCCGCGCTCCTTTCCGTCACGGTGGCGCGCACTGCCGGCCGCATCAGAGCGCTGTACACGCCCTGGATGACTTCCGAAACGCGGGCGGCCGTAGCGAAGGCAAGGTCGTCCTCGGGGCTGTTGCCGCCGATCTTACGAATGTCGTCGAGCTTGCGGGTCTCGAGAGTAAAGAGATAACCGCCCTGCACCAGCTCGGGGTTTTCGACCGCTTCGTCGACACCCGTGATCACCGCCTCGTAAAGCCCGGGCGGCATCAAATCGATCATGTCCATCGCATTGGCAAATTCCTCGTGCTCCTTTGTCGCTACTTTGCCGGAAACAAAGATGCCGAGATGCCCGATGCTCTGATGCAGGCAATAAACGATCGTCTGGCCGGCTTTGACGATCTCGTCCTCGTGATCGTAGAGATCGAGAATCCAATGCAGTGCCTGTTGCGGCGGCGTGATGTCGTCGCCCCATGAGCAGAACACAATGATCGGCGATTTGATGTTACGCAGGTCGATACGCGTACCGTTCGAGCTGTGCAGTTCGCCTGATACGAGTTTGTTGCCGACGAACAGCTGGTCGGCGATCGACTGCATCTCCTCCGCGTTGAGCAGCACCGGGCTGCCCCACCACTTCTCGAATTCGAGAAACCGCGGCGGTTCGGTATCGACCTTCGAATAGACGTTGTAGATTTTCTTCCAGTACGTGTTGTCGGGGTGCAGTGACTCGAAATTCGCGACGAGATTGGCGCCGTCGAAGATGCCGTTGCCGAGGTCACCGGCCAGCGAGGTCAGCCAGGTCCCACCCAACAGCCCACCCAGATAGCGCATCGGGTTCTTGCCATGGACGCCGGCCCAGTAGGAGAGCGGCGATCCGGCGAGCATGAGCGGGCCGACGCGCTCCGGGTGAATCGCGGCCATCATCATGATCTGCCAGCCGGCCTGGCAGTTGCCGATCAGACAAGGCTTGCCCTCGGCGTTCGGGTGACGCTTGACGACCTCCTCGACAAAGCGGGCCTCCGCCTCGCACACATCCTCGATCGTCTGACCGGGCATCGGGTCAGGCAGAAAGCCGACAAAATAGCAGGGATGGCCGGCGGCGAGCGCGACGCCGATCTCGCTGTCGTGCTTCATGCCGCCGATGCCTGGGCCGTGGCCGGCTCTGGGGTCGAAGACGATGAACGGTCGCTTGTTCGGGTCGACCGAGGTGCCCTGCAACGGGATGATCCGGACCAACCCGTAATTCACCGGTCGGGGCAGCGAGCGGCCGTCGAGCACCAGCTCGGCATCAAAGCTCAGGACGTTTGGCGCCTTGCGGGCGTTGTGTTCGATGCTGTTGTTGCCGCGCTGCCGGAGCACGTCGAGCAACAGAATGGACCGCTGCCAAGCGTCGACCCAGTAATCGAGCAGGTCGTTCGCCCCAGGAATCGGCCATGGCGATGGCAGGTTCGCGGCCTTCGTCGCCACTTGAGATCCAGCACTATCTTTCATGTCAGCCTCTCAGCTCATGAGCCGTAGTCGATAGAATTTCAGTTTTATTTTACAGTTTTGTGAACTCGCCGCCCGTGCAACGGGGAATGACGGACTTGGCGCGGCGGGTCCTTGATCTAGATCAAGGACGGACGACCGCCGAAGCGAGCTTGTTGCGACGCACAAAAAACGATTGCTGTTGCCGAGTCAACCGGATTCCGCAACGCCTTCCGGCCCGTACCAACTTTCCCGGAACTCCGCCGCGCGGCTCTAAATAACTATGGTGGATCAAGCGGCCGACGGCGCGGCCTGGGATGACTTACCCGCTTCCAGGGCTCGGACGAACTCACCGGAGCCGGCACCCCATTTCGTAAAAACCCGGAGCGCTGCGGTAAATGGCACATCCACCGGATGCACACGCTCGGGCGGTAGGATGTATACCGCTCCAGCCATTGGCGTCGGCACCGAAGGCACCAGCACCGTAAAGGAACCGTTTTGCAATTCCTCGACAATCAGTGCGGGAACCAGTGCCTCCTCAATCTCGGCGAGACAGGGTGCGAAAGCCGGGTCGTCCGCCTCACCCATGACGCGCCCGGTGAGGCCGCGCAGCAGCGTGTAGCCGGGAAGCCTTTGTAATACCCTCCGTTCAATGACATTCTTCGCTCGTAAACCCGCCCTGGTGCGGACGATCAAACCGGCGATGAAGCAAATGGCGGCGAGTATTAGAATCGCCAGGATCTCCTCAAACTTCACGGAACCGGGGATTGCAGCCGTGATCGGCTTCACCGCGGCCACAAGACCTTGTAGCGCCTTCAAGATCAAAAGCACCGCGATATAGACCGGCAGAACAATGAGCAATCCGCCGATCAGCGTAGTTTTGATGAATTCAGCAATCGTTCTCATCTGGGTCTTGCTCCGAACAGGCTATTGGCGACAGCCCTTCTTCCACCACTCGTGATATAGCCTCACGTATGGTCGCACGAAACCTTGGCGATTATCTGACTATACCGTTGCTCACATTTTTTTCGCGCATGACAATCAGCAAGGCTTGCATGTGCCCGTTGTTACGCTGGATGACTGAGACCAAGTCGGAGTGCTGCGTGCCGGCCGTGCTGATGCCGTTGACGATAACGTCGGTGACCTTGTGGCTGTGATTGGTCGGGTTGAGCCGCCAATCGATCCTGATCGGCGCGTCGCCATTGATCTGGACCCGGCTCGATACGATGACCCCTTCCCTATCGGAATGGCTCCCTAGCACCTCGAAGCTTGCGCCGCCGAGGGCGCGGAGGGCGGTGGAATAGCCGGCGACGACATAATCCTCGTAAAGTTCGACGAACTCCTGCCGCTGCGGCGCGGTCGCGGTAAGCCAATATGTCCCGAGAGCAAAACGGGCGCAGGCTTCCACGTCGAAATACTGACGGAACAGCTGGCGGAACCGCTCCTGCTTGGCCGCCGCAGTATCCCCGCTCTGCATGGATGCGATGGCGCGACTTCCAAGATCGCCGACAACGCTCGCCGGATCATTCGTGGCGGCCAAGCTTCTCGGGGTATCCACGATGATGCTGGAAAATATGACGAAAGCCGACAGCAGCAAAAAACGTCGTATCATGTTGAACCTCCAAAGGCACTGTTACGCCTCGGCATTCCGCCTGCGGCTAACCTGAGCGCCTGAAGAGGGCTCCAGAAGGGTTATCGCGCTGAGAATTCGCATCAGGCAGTGCGACGACGAAAGCGCAAGACGCAGCAGGGGTCAAATCGGCCCGATGCCCAAGCTTTGCCTTAATACGAGATTAAACCGCCAATTGTGCGTCGGCTATGCAGAAATAACGGACTTTACGGGTTAACCAATCGCCCCTGGCAACAAGCTGCCCCGAACGCCGAGCCGGCGGCAAAGCGCCACACCCTGATGACGTTGATACGCCACGCGCGGCAGTGCCGTGACTAATTCTGGCGTCCCGTCTGTTTGCAGTGGCGCTTGTCCGCGCCGACGGCCCCATTCGCCTGACGGCAGTTCTGCCGGGTGTCCCGGCGCTCCCCGCGCCGCTCCATCCCGCTGGTTTGGGCGATGGTGAACGAGCCGTCAGTTGATGCCCCATCCATCACCTTGACAGTTTCTGCGTTCGTCGAGATGGACATGCCAACGACCATGCCGAAAATGATCATGGATGATCTAATGATCATGAACGATCTAGAGGCGAATTCAGGTGTCACGTCTTGGTCCTCCTTTGGAGACGATGCCTGGCACTTAAGCCTAAACAGCGGGGTTCGCCGCTGGCTATGCAGAAATAACGGATTTTACGGAGTAGCTAATCGCCTCTGAGCTGGGCTCAGCCCTTTATGTGCTGTTGCGTGGGTTGCGGCAAACACGCAGTTGCGCTGCGTGAAGCCGATCCGGGGGACGGCAAACAAGTGTCAACAATGCATGCCAGCGCTTCCGCCTGCGTGAGAGGCCAGTTTGAGGCGGATTCGCCTCCTGACGCTGCAAATTTGTGGAAAAAGCATAGGCGGCGGGGTCAGCCGATGGTCTTCTGCGGCAGGTTCGGTCGGAAACTATGCGATCAAGCCAAAATCAGGCGCATCTCCCTCGTAGGGCTCTTTCGGTTCATTTGCGTCGTCTGGCCGATCCTCTCCGGGGTTCTTTTCGCTATGGTCGGGCCCTGACTTCTGATCGGGCACATAAAGGGGTGGCGCATCGATGACGCTCTTACTTCAAATTCTCCCCCATACTGGGGCTAGGGGCGAACCTGCAGATTTGCGAGAGAGCTGAAGGAGTAGCTCTTGGCTCATTTTGAACTCTTTTCGTTCTTGGCCTCGGCTACCGGTCTACTAGCCCTTATCTCGTTTTGCCTTCTCGTCTTCGGCCGATTGGGGGTAGGATCAATCGTTGCCTTCCTGATCGCGGGCCTGGTTGTCGGGCAGATGCGCGATCTCCCCCCGGCTTCGGTTCACGCGCTGCAAGAGTTCGCCGAACTCGGCGTCATTCTTCTGCTGTTCCTGATCGGCCTCGAATTACAACCGTCGCAACTCCGTAATCTCAGTCGGGACGCGATCAGGTTCGGCGCGCCACAAATTGCCATTAGCGTCGGCGTGATCGGCATTTACGTTTGGGGAGTGTTCGCCACATGGGACACGGCGATCGTTTTGGGACTCGGCTTCACGCTGTCATCGACCGCCGTTGTCGTTCAGCTTCTCAAGGAGCGGAACGAGCTGCATACATCGTGGGGCGAAAAGGCGTTCGCTATCTTACTGGCGCAGGATATCGCGGTTGTTCCGTTTTTGCTGGTCGTCGCACTGATCAGCAGAGGAGGCGCCGCCGGAGGAACAGACACGTCTTGGTTGTGGGCGATGACACGGGCGATCATTGTCATCATCGGCATCCCCCTGATAGGCCATTTTGTGTTGACGCGCATCCTGGCGGTTGCCGTCAAGCAGCAGAACGAAGCAGCTTTCGCTTGCGTGACATTCCTGGGTGTCCTAGGCGCCGCGCTGGCTGCCGAGCGGGCCGGGTTGTCGATGGCGCTTGGCACCTTTCTCCTCGGGGCTACGCTTTCTGTTTCGCCCTTCGGCCATCGGATCGCGGCAAGTGTCGAGCCCGTCAAGAGCATCCTTCTTGCCTTGTTCTTTCTAAGCGTCGCGTTCTCGATCGACTTGGAAACGGTCGCCTCGGCCTGGGCTCTGCTTTTGTTCAATACTCTTGTCATACTCGCCCTGAAGTTCGGCATCCTTTTACTGCTGGCGTTTTGCAGGAGGGCTGCCGCGCCCGGATGCGGCACGACTGTCGGTTGCTTTAGCGCAATGCGGAGAATTCGGCTTTGTCTTGTTCAGTGCGGCCCAGGCTGGCGGGTTGATGTCTCCTCGTTTGACTGCGCTAGCGAGCATTTTAATCACGATTTCGATGCTCGCGACCCCTTTCCTTCTCCGATTGGTGGCGCATTGGACGCCCTCGGCTCTCGAATCCCGGGCCCGTTCTTAATCCGCGTCGAACCGGGAGCCTGACGAGTTCTCCGCCAACCAACTCAGCGATGCCGCCAGCGAAATAGCCAACCCGCTGCGGGATAGCGGCCAGTTCGAACGACTTCGCGTACTGACGCTGCAAATTTGTGGAAAATGCATAGGCAGCGCGGTCAGGTGATGGTCTTCTGGCGGCTCCGAATTTTTGACGGCGGAACAAAGTTAGAGGCTCGGCTGCGGGTCGGAGACTAATGCGATCAAGGCAAATCAGGCGCATCTTCTTCGTAGAGCTCTTTCGGCTGCTTCGTGTGGTCTGGCCGATCTTATCCGGGGTTCTTTTCGCGATGGTCGGGCCCGGACTTCTGATCGGGCACATAGAGAGGTGGCGCATCGAGGACGCTCTTTATTTCACTTTTGTAACCGGTCTCACCATCGGTTACGGCGATCTGACGCCGCGACATGTTGTGTCGCGGCTCCTCGCGGTCATGATTGGCTTTGCCGGTATCGTGCTGACCGGCCTCGTCGCGGCGGTTAGCGTGGAGGCGCTCCGGACGACGGCCCGCGATGCTACAGAATGAAACAGGCCGCTCGCTGAGCTGGTGGAGCTGCCTTCATTCTGGCGTCCGTCTTTCAGGAGGGGCAAGGGGGCAAGAAATGATCGACCCGAATGTGCCGAACGTCTGATCACGCGCCTTCGCGCTCGACCATCCTGGATGTTGCGCTTCAAATCGGACTGGTCGGCTTTTTGATCTACGCCTGCAGCCGGTACATATCGCCTTTTAGCGACCTCCTGATCTGGTCTGCAATTCTAGCGGTGATGCTGTATCCGCTGCATCTCCGCCTGGCCGTCCGGCTCGGTAATCGCTGGTCGGCGCTGCTGATCGGGCTGGTCGGCGTCACGGTGATGTTGGTGGCGATGGTCACATTGGTGACGTCGATTGCGTCTTCCATGTATTCGCTGATCATGGGCTTGCATGATCAAAGCCTGACTGTCCCACCGCCGCCGCCACGGCTGGCCGAGCTCCCGCTGGTAGGCCAGAAACTGACGGAGGCCTGGGCGCTCGTCGCCACCAACATGCCGGCGGCGTTTGCCAAATACGGCGGGGCGTTGAGCGAACCAGCGGCACGGCTCGTGTCGTCCGCCGGTGGCCTGGCCGCCGGCCAACTATCGTTCGTTCTCTCTTTCGGGATAGCCGCCGTCATCGTCGCCTACGGCAGGGGCGCCGCCGATTTCGCTCGGCGCCTGCTGGGACGTTTTACCGGCAGCGAGGAGCGGGGGGCCCATCTGGTTACGCTGACGGCCGCTACGATCCGTGGCGTGGCGGTAGGCGTTGTCGGCGTAGCGGTGATCCAGTCGCTTCTCCTCGCAGTCGGCTTCTTCGCCATTGGCCTTCCGGCAGCTGGCCTTTGGACGGTCATGTTGCTTTTGCTATGTATCGTGCAGGTGCCGGCGGTACTGGTGACACTGCCGATCATAGTCTATGTCTTTGCGACGGAAGCAACGCAGCCGGCTATCATCTTCCTGGTCTGGACCCTCATCGCCGGGCTCAGCGACAATGTCCTAAAGCCATTGCTGCTCGGCCGCGGACTGGAAGTGCCGATGCCGGTAATTCTGATCGGCGTCATCGGCGGCATGATTGCCGACGGCCTTCTCGGCCTGTTTGTGGGGCCTGTGGTCCTGGCCGTCGGCTATGTGCTGCTCATTGAATGGATGCGACAGCGCCGCGCCCAGAGCGGGCCGCTGACCGCCGATCGGACGCCGTAAAATGCGACTTTTGCTGTCGGCACGCCCTGGGACTCGAGGAAGCTGGCATCGGTGCTAGGGCTGCCAAACGCGTGTTGCCTCGATGAGCACTGAGTTCTGAAACCACCAACAAAATTGCGGTGGAGGAACGCACTCCTGCGCAGCCCGCTCCCGCGGAGACCGACTCTGCGAACCCGCTGCGCAGGGCGGCGCTCATTGTCGTCGCCGTGACCATCCTGCTGTTTGCCTTGTCGATCGTCATGGAGCGGCTCACGCCTTCGTCATCGCAAGCGGTCGTACAAGCATATGTTGTCCGCATGGCTCCCGAAGTCGCGGGCCGTGTTATAGGCGTCGACGTCGCCGACAATGCTCGCGTCGACGCAGGGCAGGTCCTGTTCCGCATTGATCCGCGCCCCTTCGAAATTGCCGTGGCTGAGGCGCAGGCCCAGGTCGAGCAGATCGGTCAGACGCTGGGAGCCTCGACGGCCGCCGTGGACTCGGCACAGGCGAAGGTCGTGAAGGAGACCGCCGAACTCGAGAACGTTCAGGCCCAGACGGAGCGGGTTTTCGAACTTGTCAAACGGGGCGTCTACGCCGCTTCCAAGGCCGATACGGCCCGCGCCGCACAGGACGCCGCACGGGCGGTGCTGACGGCCAGCCAGGCCGACCTCGCCAAGGCGCGGGAAGAGCTTGGCCCTAAGGGTGCTGACAATCCCCAGCTCAAGGCGGCGCTTGCGACGTTGGAGCGTGCGCGGCTCAATCTTCTTTATACAACGGTCAAGGCCCCTGCCGACGGCTTGGTCTCCAATCTCCAACTTGCGACCGGCCAGTTCATAGGGGCAGGGCAGGCCGCCCTTACCTTCATCGACTTGAGCACGGTCTGGGTTTCGGCCGACTTCAAGGAGAATAGCCTCGAATACATGTCTCCGTCCGATCGGGCCGAATTGGTGTTCGACTCGTTGCCAGGCGCAATCTTCAAAGCCCACGTCGAGAGCATAGGCTGGGGCGTCTCCCAGAATAGCGTTGATCCCAATACCGGCCTGCCAACGATCAAAAACGCCACGGGCTGGGTGCGCGACCCGCAGCGTTTCCCGGTGCGTTTGATCGTCGACGAGACGCCGCCGCGGGGCAGCGTGCGGTTCGGTTCGCAGGTGAATGTCGTCGTCTACGCCGGCAACAATCCAGTCACGGACGCTCTGGGCGCGGTATTTATTCGCCTCATCTCCATCCTGACCTATGCCAGCTGATGTTTCCGCCGCCGCGGTGGCCCTGTCACGCCAGCGCCGCATCGGGCTGCGGGTCGCGCTCGCGGTCGCTGCCGGATTCACGTTGAACCTCGCCACGGGCGAGGTCATACCCTTCTTTGGGCCGGTCCTCGCGGTGCAATTCCTGATTTTCGGCGCCGGGCCCTTGCCGCTGTCGAAGGCAGTCGCGTTCGTCGGGCTCGTGCTGGTCGTCGGACAGGCCTTCATTGTTCTTAACGGCATCTTTGGCGACCAGCCGATCCAGCTGCTGGCACTGCTCGGTCTATTCTTTTTCGTGTGCTTCTTCGTACAGGCGCGGGGACAGGGTGGCCCTGTAATCTTCCTCTGCTTGGTGATCGCGATCACGGTTACCCTGCTCGATCGCGTTCACGACACGCTTGACTCAAGCATAATTGCAATATTGCTCCAAGCTTACCTGAGCGCCGTGGTCTTGTCGTGGCTCGCCCATGCGATCCTGCCAGGACACGATGCGACCGAGGACGCGCCGCAGGCGGCCCCGGCCACCGACAGGCCTGCCATGCGGGCTCTCGCCAATGCGGCTATCCTGCTCGGCGCCATGGCGCTCTGCCTGACCAACGACGCCCTCTCCTTGGCGCTCGTCCTTCCGATCACCGTCGCTTCCGTGCTGCTTCAGTTTGACTTCGCAACCAGCGTCCGTTCCGCCTTTAGCCTTGTCGCCGTCAATCTGCTGAGCGGGGTGCTTGCCTCCCTGGCCTTTGCGTTCGTCGAGCTGCGCCCGTCGCTGCCCTTCCTGTTCCTGACCGTCTTTCTCGTCGGGCTGATCCTGGGCGGGCGGGCCGCGGCCGGCCTTGCCAAGATGTATGCCGGAGCGCTCACGACATTCCTCATTCTGTTAGGATCGGGAATATCGCCGTTGCCCACGACGACCCCAGAGTCGTTCTCGACCCGGATCGGCTACGTCCTGTTGGCGGTCGGGTACACTCTGTGCATGATGGCGCTACTCTGGCCGCGCGAACGATCTGTGTCGACCCAACTCTCACTGCGGCCTCCTGGGCGCGCTGCGCCTCGGCGACGGGGCTCGCCGGCAGCTCCGCTTCCGTAGCGTCGGCCGCGCGCTGCGGTTGACCGACAAGTTTGATGGCGATACCGGGCACTGGGCGCATCGGCTGCTCGGCACTGGCTCCGACCTTCCCGCGACCCTTATCACACCGCCGCCCAGTTCATCGGCTTAAGAATGAGCTTGAAGCTAATCGACTCTATGCGCTGGCGTGACGATCACCGCGAGCGTCCGGTGATCCACCCCGCTAGCCCCTCTAGAGGGAGCGCCCCATCATCTGAGGGTTTGTCGATAAGCCTGCCTAAACGCCTCGACGGCCGGTCGGTCAGGATGCTCTGCGCAGTAGCCGTCCGCCAACTCCTCAGCGTTGGGGATCGCGCCCACATTGATGGCTCTGCTACCGAAGCGCGCTGCCTGATAGCCGATATAGAACAGCGCTGCCGCGGCGCGATCGTCCGGTGATAACTCCAGCAGCCTTTCGCACGTCGCCCCCCGGATACTGACCCAACGGTTGCCGGGTGTCGGCTCGGCTACCGGGGCTGGCGCAGGTGCCGGTGCCGCTACCGGTGGCGGCGTCGGTGCGGCGGGGGCAGCGGGAGCGGCGGCCTCTGGAGGCTGCGCGCAGGCGCACAGCGAGCCCGACAACACACCCGATAACAGCACAAAGGCGGTCTTCCCATTCATCGCGTTGCTCCGGTGGCAAGGAAATCTGTCTCCGCAGACATTAGCCTGGCTGCGGCAATCGGAGGCCGTTTCAACCTTCGGATATAGAAATACCATAACTCGGCCGCTCTAATTGACATAGATGCGCAGGCGGGTCACGCTCGATATCTCCCGTTGCTCCGGTCTGCGGATATCTTGCTGGTATGGCGCCGGTCAGTGTTCGACGTAGCCCGATGCCTGCCTCAAGCAGCCGCGAGCTGGACAGCAATTCGGAGCCAACACGACGAGTGAGGCCACAGCGATGACGATGTCTCTGCTTTACATGGCGCCGATCGTCTTGGTCGGATTGGCGGCTACCGGGGCGCCTGCCGCTCCGGCTGCCTGGAGCGGCAACATAGGTCGCAATATCACCGCCACCGCGCCGGAGGGGACAGGTGTACGGCCGGCCCTCGTGTGCCAGAGGGGCGGGCGAGGGGGCGGCGGTGCTCGCGGCGGTGGCGGTGCTCGCGCCGGCGGCGGGGTTATCGCGGCGGTGGCGGTGGCGGTGCTCGCGCCGGTGGCGGCGGTTATCGCGGCGGTGGTGGCGGCGGTTCCTGGGCCGGTGCCGGCCGAGGCAATTTCAGTGGCGCCAGTGCGAACCGCGGCAACTTCAGTGGCGCCAGTGCGAACCGCGGCAACTTCAGTAGCGCCAACGTGAACCGCGGCAACTTCAACAGTGCCAACGTGAATCGCGGCAGTTACGGCAACGTCAACGTCAACCGGAACGTCAACGTCAGCGGTGGTGGCTACGGAGGCGCTTATTACGGGGGAGGTTGGGGGGGCGTCGCCGCCGGCGTCGCGGCGGGTGCCATCGTCGGCGGTGCCGTCGCCAGCACGGCCTATCCGGCCCCGGCGTACCCGTATCCGTACCCGTCTTGTCCATACCCAAATTACCCGAATTGCGGACTTTGAGCGGCTCCAGCACGGCCGCACTTTGAGCCCTCGCGACTCGTTAAGCGCGCGGAAAAACGGATGGCGGGTTATGCTATCGCCCGGCACCCCAACCGCGCCCAAAGCTATCGAGTTGGCACTTTGTACCCGAGACCTATTAAATGATGATGCTCGCGGTCAGGCCAAAGGCTTGACCGCTTCATCGCCGAGTGGAACCGGCAACAAGCTGCCCCGAACGCCGAGCGGGTGGCAAAGCGCCACACCCTCATGACGTCGATACGCCACGCGCGGCAGTGCCCCGACTAATTCTGGCGTCCCGTCTGTTTGCAGTGGCGCTTGTCCGCGCCGACGGCCCCATTCGCCTGACGGCAGTTCTGCCGGGTGTCCCGGCGCTCCTGGCCGTTGGTTTGGGCGATGGTGAACGAGCCGTCAGTCGATGCCACATCCATCACCTTGACAGGTTCTGCGTTCGTCGAGATCGACATGCCAACGACCATGCCGAGAATGATCATGGATGATCTAATGATCATGAACGATCTAGAGGCGAATTCAGGTGTCACGACTTGGTCCTCCTTTGGGGACAATTCCTGCGGCCTTCAGCCAGGGCACATTCATCTGGAATGTAGTTTCTTGGCGTCATCGGCTGCGGTTAGCCCCAGCTGAGCGTCATCGGCTGCGGTTAGCCCCAGCTGATCCGGTATTCCCCGAATGAACAACCAATTTGGCGGCCACGAAGGCATGATAGCCACCAATCCGAGCGTTCTGCCTATGCATTTTTGATGCATTTTCGAAGAATACGCACCCCGCAACGGCTCAGACCCCAAAGGCAATGTAAGGCTCAGCACGCGGGGCTCCCCGCGAGATTCACTTCGCATGATGCTGACCACGGAGCCGTGACCACCGCCTCCGACGCCTTGTGAAAGGCGTAAATTTCGATTGACAGAGTGACCCAGATTAACCTTTGCTGGGAAAAAATCCTTGGATGCCTGCGCGTTCGAACCCTGCTTCCCCCGAGGGTCGATATGCCTTTGAGCGCCGTCCGTACATTTATCGACCCAGATGTGTATTTTTCGGGGATCCGAAATCTGCAGATTGAGGGAGTTGTTACGAAGCGCGGCGAATTCCGTGCGGAGTTGACGCGCATCGACCTGCATCGCCTATGGATGCATCGCTTCGACGAGAGCTTGCCTCGGATCATGAGGATAACGCCGAGCGGTAGGCGGTTGGTGATCCTCTTTGCGACCAATCCCTATCAGCCGAAGATGCAGGTCAGCGGGGTCGAAACATCTGAGCATCAAATAACAGTGATCGGATCGCACGGGCCGTACTACCTTCGATCCTCTGCGGCCTGCGGATGGGGTACCATGTCGCTGACGTCCGAGGACCTCGCCCCCGCTAGCGAGGCCATCGTTGGGCGCCCATTGACGCCACCTTCATTCCCCCAATGGACCAGCCCCCCTGCACCTGTTGTGTCCCGGCTGTTGCGGCTGCACGAAGCGGCGGACCATCTTGCGAAGACCGCGCCCGACGTTCTCGCGAAGCCAGAAGTAGCGCGAGCGATCGAGGAGGCTTTGGTCGAAGCAATGGTCTTGTGCCTAACCGAGGGCCATTCAGATAATGTGCGCAATGTCCATCGGCATCGCGCGACGGTCATGCGGCGTCTGGAGGAGGTCCTGACTGCCACCCCCGATAGGCCTCTTTATATGCCGCAGCTTTGCGCGACGGTTGGCGCTTCCTATACGACGCTGCGTGACTGCTGCCAGGAGTATCTCGGCATGAGCCCGAAGCACTATCTGTGGCTGCGGCGGATGCAGCTGGTGCGCCGGGCATTGCGGGGCGCGGACATGGAGAAGACGACCGTGACCGAGATCGCCACCGATTATGGCTTCTGGGAATTGGGCCGCTTTGCTGTCGCCTACCGGTTAATCTTCGGAGAAGCGCCCTCGGTCGCACTGCGGCGTCCCCCCGAAGACGCAAAACCGGCGGAAATCGTCGAGCCGGCATGGAAATTTGTTAAATCTGCATAGGCACCGCGATCGGGCGACCTATCCTCATTCTTTGCCAAAATGCTCGACCTGCATTGTGGCTCTTCGGTTTTGTAGAGAGACGAATGCCGGGAAGCGGCACGCGCACCTTCCTCGAACCCGATCACTTCGAGGCGAGCCTGCGTCAGGCACAAATCGAAATCGTCCTTGCCCTAAGCCCCCCGTTCAAGGCGCGCCTAACTTGGGCGGAGCTGCACGATTTGGAGGTGTTGCGATCCGAGGAAGACTTTCCGCGGGTCGCCTATGTTTGCCTGGGCCCGCAGCTCTCTTTCGTGACGTTTCCGGCACATTCCGGGCCAGTGCCGGTATGGGACGGGACGGAATTGCGGCCGGGCGAGATTGTGTTCCACGGCCGCGGTGAGCGGCTGCACCAGTCAACGCCTGGCTCCTTCGTGTGGAACGTGATAGCGCTGGACCCGTTTCAGCTCGAACAATATGGCCGGGCTCTCTCCGGAAAGCCTTTCAGTTTGCCATCGGAGGGAAAAATCCTGCGTCCCTCCCCGCGCAATCTGGCGCGCCTGCGGCGTCTGCACGCGCAAGTTTGTCGTCTTGCCGAGACGAGACCCAAATTATTGGCCCATACGGAGGTCGCGCGCGCCATCGAGCAAGGTTTGATCCAGACGTTGGTCGCTTGCCTGACCGCCACCAGCATGCGAGCTGACGGCGCGATCAAACGCCGTCACGCCAGCATCATGATCAGGTTCGAGGAGGTGTTGGCAGACCATCTCGGCGAGCCTCTGCACACAACAGAGTTGTGCGAGCTGATTGGGGTGACTGAGCGGACCCTGCGCTCGTGCTGCGCCGAATTCCTTGGCATGAGCCCGGTCCGATATGTGCTCTTGCGACGGTTGAGGCGGGCACGTGTCGCATTGCGTGACGCCGCTCCCGACGGGGTAACCCTCTTAGAGCTCGTCCGCGGCTTCGGTTTTACGGAGCTAGGACCTTTCGAGGCGGCCTACCGGGCGGCCTTTAGCGAGACCCCGCTGACCACCCTTCAACGTGCTCCAGGAGCGCGGTTCATCAACCCGTAAAATGCGTTATTTCTGCATAGCCGCCGGCCAACCCCGCCGTTTAGGCTTTAAGTGCGGGCGAGCTTTTGCACCTTAAACACCCCAGATTATGAACCCAAAAGGAGGGAGATACATGAAGCCACTAAACGCAATCCTGACCGCGTCCGGGTTGGTCTTAGCTCTTTCCCTGTCCGGCTGGGCGCAGGAGGTCAAACAGCTCCCGACACAGACCGTCACCCTTTCGGGCACCGTGGCGACCATCGATCATGAGAAGCGCACCGTTAACATCAAGAAAGCCGATGGCAGCTTCGAGACGGTCGACGTGCCCCCAAGCGCGAAGCGGTTCGATGAGCTCAAGGTCGGGGACAAGGTATCGGTGACGTATAACAACAACGTCTCAGCGAGACTGAAGCCGCCGGGTGAGGCGCCTGTCAATACGCAGACCGGGACCTCCACTGCGGGGCAGGGGGAACGGCCTGGGGGCACGGCATCCGTGCAGAGAACGATGACCGCGACCGTCGACGCCATCGACAAGAACGCATCGTCGATCACCTTCACTGGTCCGAACGGATGGAAATACAGCCGACATATCGTCGATCCGGCCGTGCTCGATAAGGTTAAGGTTGGCGACAAGGTTGACATCACCTGGAACACGGACGTCACGGTTGCGGTGCAGTAGCTCTATGTCAAGGCAGTGCTGGAGAGGGATGATCGTCCCAATTCCGTGGATTCTGAGCAACCCGCTCCCACTATTGCTAACCTGGAAGGGAGGGAGCGATGAAAATCTCATTTCTATCATGTTTATCGTTGCTCACGATGGTAGCGTGCACGGCGCAACAGTCGTCGACAGATCCTCTGAGCGCGACGTGGACAGGAGCAGGACCGAACGCTGGCCCAACTCACGTGGGTGGCTCAGCCGGCAATACCACAACTGCTTTCGACGGGACATATCAGGGCGTATCCAATCGCAGCGCCAGCACCGCCGGTACAGGAAAAAAGACCGTCGAGGAAATCCTAGTTCTATCATGCATATCGTTGCTCACCATGGTAGCGTGCACGGCGCAACAATCGTCACCGACCTGGACAGGAGCAGGACAGAGCGCTGGCCCAACTCACGTGGGTGGTTCAGCCGCCAATACGACTACTGCGTTCGACGGAACGTATCGGGGCATATCCAACAATAGTGCCAGTGCCGCTTCCCACCTTACTGCCACTGGTACAGGAGCGAAGACCGTCGACGTAACAGTCGCTTGCCAGCCGTTTGATGCCCCACCGACACTGACGGTCACCAATGGCCTCGCGCAGTTCCAGGCGATGGGTGTCACATTCGCGGGATACGTGACGCCGCAAGGTCATTTGACGATGCACAGCGGTTATGGCGCAACCTTAACTGGACAAGCACAACCCGCAATGGTGGATGAAGATCTCGACGGAAACTTCGATACACAGACCCATGTACTGCACGCTCGGGTATCCAGCGTCAATTGTACGTACAATGTAAACTGGCAAAGGATCACATAGGGACGGTTTGAGCCGACATTCCCCACGTTCCAGTTGCTTGTAAGCCCATGGCCGCTCTTTTGGGCGGCTTGGAAAACGATAATCGAGGAACGGGCCGTTGTTATCCCCTCTCCACCCTCGAAGGTGGAGAGGGCCAATTGGTATAATTCGATGAGCCGGATCAATGTGCTTGCGGGTGCCGCGTTAAGCTCTAACGTGTTTAGAAAGGAAAGGCAAACGGATGCGATCGTATCAACTTCGGGCCACTATCTTGGCGCTGGCTTGCCTGACGTCGGCCGGCCCAGCGCTGGCCCAGAACCCTTCGACCACCCCTACCGCACCCGCACAGGAAGTGCCGACGCCGCCCGCTGATAACCCAACCTTCCTGGATGGGTTGCGTAGGGTCGGCGTCATGGCGGGCCAAGTGGTCGAATGCTCGGCCGACGCGGATAAGCAGGATCAGATCTCGCGAGCTATGGAATTGGCCAACCTGATCGCGATCCATTTTGGCCTCAAGGCCGCCTTCACCTTTACGGGTGCCCTCGGCTATGGCTCCGGGCGTCCGTTCGACAAAGCCGGCTGCGGCCAAGCGATCGACGGCTGGAAACAGATCCAAGCCAAGTACCTCAACAAGTGAGGTCTCCGGTCATGAAGAAGCTATTGATCTACGTCGTGCCCGTCGTGTTGGTGGCCGCGCACGCATCGGCTGCCCCATCATCCGGATGGAGCAGGATGGGGGCTTTCGATCTTGCTGCCGGGATCGGTGCCGGAAAAGGCGCGCCTTTGGTGCTGGTGCAGCGTCGTGGCGGTGGCGGTGGCGGTGGCGTCAACCGGGGCGGCGGCAACGTCAACCGGGGCAGCGGCAACCGGGGCAATTTCAACAGCGCCAATTTTCAGCGCGACGTATCGGCCAACCGTAACGTCTCGGCGAACCGCAACGTAAGCGGTAACGTCAATGTGAACCGCAACGTCTCGGTCAGCGGCAGTAGCTATAACGGCCCCAACTGGGGCGGTGTTGCCGCCGGCGTCGCGGTCGGCGCCGGTGTGGCGGCGATGGCGAGCAGTGCCGCCGCCGCACCCCCTGCCTCTTATGCGCCGCCGCCTTATCAGTATTACCCGTCCGGCTACTAATGTTGGCACCCCTCCTAAAACGTCTGGACGCCAAGCCTCAAAAGTCCATGTAGAGATTTCGCGCGGCATCTCCTATGCTACACCGATCCGTGAGCCAACCCAGACCGAGTGTTTTGCCTATGATGCGTGGAACAAGTCTTGCCGGGGAGCGGTCGAGTCGCTTGCTGACCCTTGCGCTGGGAGCGGCGGGTACTCTCATTTTGCTGTCGGCTTTGGCGGCCTGCCACAAAGAAGAGAAGGCTGCGTCGCAGGCCGTCCGGCCCGTGCGCACCGTGACGGTCGCGTTGCAGGAAGGAGGGGAGAAGGTATCGCTGACCGGCGAGATCCAGCCGCGCTACCACGCCGACATCGGCTTTCGGGTCAACGGCAAGATCCTCGAGCGGCCGGTTGACGTCGGGACGCAAGTGAAGAAGGACGATCTCCTCGCCCGGCTCGATCCGCAGCAGTATCGTCAAGACTTCGAGGTCGCGAAAGCCGAGGTCGCTGCAACCGAAGCCGAAGTAACCCGCAGCCAAGCCCAAGAATACCGCCAGCGCGAACTCCTGAAGAACGGCAATACCACTCGGGTCCAGTACGATCAAGCGCTGAAGACCTTCAAGACCGCGCAAGCGCAGCTCGATTCGGCGCGGGCCAAGCAGATCCAGGCCAGCGATAATCTCGGCTATACCAATCTGCAGGCGGATAACGACGGGGTTATCACCGCGATCGGGGCGGATCCGGGACAGGTGGTCAGCGCCGGACAGATGGTCGTTCGCCTGGCGCAGCCTGGGGAGCGCGAAGCGGTCTTCAACATCGCCGAAGGCGCCTTTAAGAGCCCGCCGAAGGACCCGACCGTTACGGTCCACCTCGTCAACAATCCCGAAATCGAGACGGCGGGTAAGGTCCGCTATGTCTCGCCGCAGGCCGACCCTGCCACTCGCACCTACACCGTGCGCGTCTCGCTGCCCGATGCGCCGCCGCAGATGCGGCTCGGAGCCAACGTGGTCGGCACGGTGACCTTGGATCAAGGTCAGACCGTCTCGATACCGGGGAGTGCGCTCTTCCAGAAGGACGGTAAGCCGGCCGTCTGGCTGGTCGAGAAGGACAAGACGGTACAGCTGAAGCCGATCACCGTGCAGCGCTACCAGGGCGACTCGGTCGTCGTCGGCGACGGACTCGCCCAAGGAGACGTCGTGGTGACCGCCGGAGTGCAGAAATTGCTCCCCGGTCAGAAGGTCGCCCTCATGGACGCGAGCACCGTGCAATGAAGGGCTTCAATCTCTCCGAATGGGCGATCAACCATCGCCCCTTCGTGTGGTTTCTGATGATCCTCTTTGTCGCCGCGGGCGTCCTTTCCTACAAGCAGCTGGGGCGCGAGGAAGACCCGTCCTTTTCGATCAAGACGATGATCGTGCGAACCTATTGGCCGGGCGCAACGATCGACGACACGATGCTGCAGGTCACCGACCGGATCGAGAAGAAACTGCAGGAAACGCCATCGCTCTACTACCTGAAGAGCGAAACCAAGCCCGGCATCTCGACGATCTATGTCAACGTTCTCGACAGTACGCCGAAAGAGGCGATCCCGGACATCTGGTACCAGGTCCGCAAGAAGGTCGCCGACATAAAGGGGACACTGCCGCAAGGCATTCTCGGACCGAGCTTCAACGACGAGTTTGGCGACGTCTTTGGCATCATTTACGCGTTCACTGCCGAAGGGTTCACGCACCGCGAGTTGCGTGACTATGTCGAACGAATTCGCACACAGATATTGACCATCAAAAATGCCGCGAAGG
>CAVSZA010000012.1:0-16145 GCA_963732095.1 uncultured Alphaproteobacteria bacterium | reverse complement strand
ACGTAGTGACGCGAGATCCGAATTCAGCAGCAGCCTCGGAACCGGCCCTTTCCGACAGCATAACGGGCGTCCTGGCGTTCGCGGAAGAACGTCTCATAGGTCATGACCGGGTCGTCCGGATGGAATGTCCGCCGGTGCTCGACGTAGGTCTCATAGTCGGGGATCCCGATCATCAAGCGAGCGGTTTGGGCTATCCATTCGCCGAGAGTGCGAATATCAGGCATGTCCGGGCTCCGGGACTGCACCGATGCTGCCGACTTCGACGGTGGTGACCCTGGGAGTGCCCAACGCCCTCCGAATTGCGATCACCCCGTAAACTGCCATGGCCACCACGACCGCGACGAACAGCGCGGCGAGTGTCGCGTCAACGTAGTCGTTGACGATAACTCGCTGCATTTCCTCGACCGATTTGGCCGGAGCCAGGACCTTGCCGGCCGACAGAGCGTCGCTGAACCTCCAGGCGTGGCTGACAAAGCCGATGGCTGGCACCGAGCTGAACACCTTTTCGAGGCCGGCCGTCAAGGTGCAGACGAGCAGCCAAACCGTGGGGACGATCGTCACCCAGGCATAGCGCTCGCGCTTCATCTTGAACAACACGACCGTGCATAGGATCAAGGCGATCCCGGCGAGCATCTGGTTCGAGATTCCGAAGAGCGGCCATAGGGTGTTGATCCCACCCATCGGATCGATGACCCCTTGATAGAGGAAGTAACCCCAGGCTCCGACTGCGAGGGCCGAACCGATCACATTGTTCGACCACGACTGGGTCTGCTTGAAGGAAGGGACGACGCTGCCGATCATGTCCTGGATCATGAACCGGGCGACGCGGGTTCCAGCGTCGACCGTGGTCAGGATGAACAATGCTTCAAACAGGATCGCGAAGTGGTACCAGATCCCCATCATGGCTCGGCCGCCGAACAAGCCCGACAGGATGCTGGCCATCCCCACCGCCAGGGTCGGAGCGCCGCCCGTGCGCGACAGCAGCGTCTTCTCGCCGACATCCTGAGCAACTTGGCTGATCATGTCGGGCGTGATGCTGAAGCCCCAGCCGGTAACGACTTGCGCCGCTTGTACCGCAGTGGTGCCGATCAGCCCTGCAGGGCTGTTCATCACAAAATAGACGCCGGGTTCGAGCACCGTGGCACCGATCAGGGCCATCATGGCGACAAAGGATTTGGTCAGCATCGCGCCGTAACCGATCATTCGCACTTGGCTCTCGTTCTCCAGCATCTTCGGCGTGGTGCCGGACGCGATCAGCGAATGGAAGCCCGACACGGATCCGCAGGCGATCGTGATGAACAAGAACGGGAAAAGGCTGCCCGACCAAACCGGACCGGTGCCGTCGATAAAACGGGTGACCGAAGGCATCTTGAGGTCGGGCTGGACAAAGAGGATGCCGATAGCCAAGAGCGCCATCGTGCCGATCTTGAGGAAGGTCGATAGGTAATCGCGCGGGGCAAGCAGTAGCCATACCGGCAGCACCGAGGCGACGAACCCATAGCCGATGATGATCAGCGCCAAGGTCTCGCCGCGGAAGTCGAACAACGCCGCGAGCTGCGGATCCTCGGACACGCTCTTTCCGTAAATCAGCGATCCCAGCAGCAGCACGACACCAATCGCCGACATCTCGGCGATGCGCCCGACCCGGATGAAACGGGCATAGACACCCATAAAGATTGCGATCGGAATGGTGCAGAATACCGCGAAGGTTCCCCACGGGCTGCCCATCAAGGCCTTGACCACGACCAGCGCCAGCACTGCGAGCAGAATCATCATGATCAGCAACACGCCGATCAGCGCAATCGCACCCGCCACCGGCCCCATCTCCGAGCGCACCATGTCGCCGAGCGAGCGCCCATCACGCCGGGTCGACAGGAACAGTACCGTCATGTCCTGAACGGCTCCGGCGAATACGACTCCGGCCAGGATCCATAGGGTGCCCGGCAAATATCCCATCTGAGCGGCCAGCACGGGTCCGACGAGCGGGCCCGCGCCGGCGATGGCGGCGAAATGATGACCGAATAACACGTAGCGGTTCGTCGGCACATAATCGAGGCCGTCATTGTGCCGATAGGCTGGTGTCTGCCGTCCGGGATCGACGCCCAGCACCCTGTCGGCGATGAATAGGGCATAGAAGCGGAAGGCAATGAAATAAACGCACAAAGCAGCGATGACCAGCCACGCTGCGCTGACGGTCTCCCCTCGGTTCAGTGCGACAATGCCGAACGAGACTGCGCCTAGTGTGGCGACCCCCGCCCAAAGCAGCTTTGTCTGAATCCCATTTCGGCTGGTCACCAGCGTGTTCATTCGTTTCCTCCCACATCGCGCTTTGACCCGAGATCAAGCTGATCGCGTCGGATCGATAGCATCTGCTTCTATCGTAAATACTCGGCGTGACGGCGCTCGAAAAGCAAAATTGACTTGAGTTCCCTGCACGGGGGCGGGCCGACGAAAACGGCTGCCGAGGCTGGACCGCTGGAGGAGACGGTTTTCGAACCCTCGGTCTCTCGCGAAAGGGAAATGCGGGCAGGCCGAACAAAACCGTCGCGACGAGTGGGTTCTTCTTCACGGGGGACCGAGGGTTCGAATCCATCTCCCTCCAGCAGCGAGTCAGGAACCAACTCCTCGTCGGTTCGAGTTCTTTTCCCTCCAGGGGAGAGTCGCGAACTTCGGTTCCGCTGGCGGTTTCGATCGACCTCAGCCCCTGGAGCTACGAGCCCGTCGATACGAATGCCCCGGACGCCTCGACGAGTTCGCCGAACAGGGGCCTCCTCGACATCGCCTCCGACGCCAACCGAATGTGCCGTGGGCACCGATCCGCCTCCGGGGGCGTTCGTTCGGGCGATGCCCTACACCGGACCCGCGGCCTTTTTGTCAGCTGATCGAGTTTCACCCAGGACGGACTTGAGGCCTTCGCCCGCGGCAATGCTACACACATCATCTGCATGAACGGGGAGGAGCTGTGGCAAGTGATGGAGCAAAAGCTCGATCTCGCGGACGTTCTGACCCGCAAGACACGTCGCGCCGCAGAGACAGGCCAGGCATTTGTTGAGCTGCGGATGCTGTATCCCATCTGAACGAGCGCCGATGAAACAGGCGTTGAAATATCGCCGGTCGCCACCGATTCCACATTCAGATACAGGACATTATCTCATATAGAATTGGGAAAATATTGCGCGACCCGCGTCGCATTGATTGCGGCCAAGCCGGAGTGAAACGGCAGCGTCACGCTCCCTTTCAGCTATGATTGTCGCAGGCCAGCTGGCCGTCGAACCAGGGCGGCTCAGCCGGAGTATCCATCCTGGAGGGCGAGTTGATGATGACTGCATATCAAGACGTAAAGATCCTGACGGTTGCTAGCTGTTCGTTTGTTCGAGACGAGCATCGCTCGCACGTCGTCGTCTCCGGGTCGTACGGCGGCCGGTACAATGCCTTTAATGCGGCCAAATGGGGCGTGCGTGGTGTGATCATGAACGATGCCGGGGTCGGTAAGGACAACGCCGGCATTTGCGGACTTGATTATCTCGACCAGATCAACCTTGCTGCGGCAACCGCGGACGCCCAGACTTGCCACATCGGCGACGGCGACCACATGCTCGAGCACGGCATCATCAGCTGCGTCAATCGCGCCGCCGCCGGCCTCGGCTGCATGTCGGGCCAGAGCGTCCGGCACTGTGCCGAACTGATGCGCGCGGCAGTTGTGCCGTCGGCCGTGCCGCCGAGCATCACCGACGGCGCCCGCTTCGTCATGCGCGACGTTCCCGGCGAACCGCGCCTGATCTGTGCTGATTCGGTCGGAATGCTGCAACCCGACGATGCCGGTCAGATCGCCGTCACGGCATCTCATGGCGCGCTTTCTGGAGGCCGGCCGGACAACGCTATCCCAGAGGGCATCTACGCCGTGTTCTTCAGCGATGCTGGCGGCGGGATGGATGGGGCCGGCATCGCGAGGCTGGCCGATCTCGACCGGAAAGGGGTCGTCGCTGGCACAACCTCCGCGGACAGCGCTCCGATCGGCGATTCACGCGCGCTGTACCGCGACGGTATCCTGTCGCACGTTAATGGAGCAGCGACGCGGCTCGGCGGCCGGGTCGGTATGCCGCTGAAGGAATTTGTCGACCTTCTGATCGCGGCATCAAAACGATAAGGCCATGTGCCCACCAGGCCGACCACTACTCCGCCACGGCTGATATAAGCGGATGGGCGAGCCGGTGGCAGAAGGCCGTGTATCAAGAGCAAGCCCCCAAATGGGGGCTGTCCTATTTGGCAGGATAAGGTTGACGCTTTGTGCGCGTGCCGATAGATGACTAAAATTTGGTTGGCGCGCCGCGCGAGGCCAACCGAACTGAAAAACGAGGTGGAGGAAACGAACCATGTGGACGTCCCTGCGGCGAGTGCCCCCGTTCGTGCTGACGTCGATATTGCTGATGGGACTGGCCTATGCCGGCGACGGCGGTGGTCAAGGGCCATCGGCGCGCGGACCGACAGGCCGGGGTTGCATTTCAAGCTGCCGCTGATCGAATCTATTGATACGCTTCAAACCTCGCTCGAGACTTACAAGCTCGACAAGTTAACGGTGAACACCGTCGACAACCAACCAATCACCCTCGCGGTCGGCCTCACCTACCGCATTCCGCCGAGCGCCGTCCTGAAACTTCTGTACGAGGTTGGGCGGGCGGGCAATCTCGATATCGCCGAGAATTTCCAGCGGATCATCGCCGATCGTACTGCAAAAGTATTCGCACAACAGAACACGACGACCATCAGCGAAAACCGCGAAAGGCTGTCGACGGCGCTCAAGACTCTCCTCTCGGCTGACCTGGGTAGGCTTTACGGAGTCGAGGTTGTCGATTTCCAGATTGCCGGGATCACGTATTCGGAAAGCTTCCGTGCCTCGGTCGAGGCGGCGGTCAAGGCCAAAAACGAGGCCGTTGCTGCGGAGAACACAGTCAACCGTATTCGCTTCGAGGCACAGCAGGCGGTGGCGCGGGCGAATGGCGAAGCCGAAGCCAAGCTCAGAATCGCCGATGCCGACCGCCAGGCCGCGATCCTGAACGCGCAGGGCAGGGCGGAGGCGATCAGCCTCGAAGGCGAGTTGCGGGCGAAGGTGTTGCGGCTGAACGCCGAAATCTTGCACGACAACCCTTTGGTCGTCGAGCTCGCCAAGGCTGATCGGTGGAACGGCGCGCTTCCCCAGACCCTGTTGGAGGGAACGGGGGGAATGCCGTTGATCGGGCTGCCGCGCCCGGATACTGCCGGCGCACCGAAATAAGCGGGGGAATGCCGCGCCAAGCGGCTCAATCAGTATTGAATTGGTTGACTGTGAAGGTTTGACCAAAAGGTGGATCTGTCAGTCTCGATGTGTTGCTTGTGTAAAGGGTGACGGCGGCGGTCCCGAATGAGATGACTGGGAACGAAGTCGATTGCTTCATTTTGCTGCCATTGAAGTGGACCCCATTTGTGCGACAGCCGGAGCCGCGTCTTAAGGTGTAACCCTGCCGGTTTCGATGTCGGCTCCGGTCGCAGTGAGCGCGACGGCTGGTTCGGCGAACCTATTGTTCACTTCATTAATATTAAATCCTTCATTGGCTGTGGCGCCTGTGGGTATGTGGGCGAAGGCGAGCATTTCCCCGCCTTCCGAGCTTGCTCGGGAAGCGGGGGAAGCGCAGCCGGTCGGCGAAGCCGATCGTCCACATATCCATAGGTCTTCCTGATAGATTTGCCGCGGCGTGCGGTAAACCAAGGCTCTGATGCTGGCGTTCGTCGTTGTACAAAACGACGAGATAACGCCCATAAGCTCGAGGAGCTTTGGCATGAGGCATACCCTTCCGCTTTTATCGCTCTGCTCGGTCTGAACAACGACAAATCGGAATTTCAATAGGCCCAGTAGAGGGGCTAAATGCGATGGACAATGACACGACGTGTGCCCACCCTCTTTACACAGGCTCAAGTTGTTATTGGGAGCGGGCCCCCTTTTCAGTAGGGGTTAATTGTGGATTGGGCCGTCAAAGTTGAAATCCACAGCTTCGTTCTTGGCCGCGACCGCCAGCGCGTCGAGGCTGAAGGTCGGAATGTGGTCACAAAGTAACCGCATAAAGACGCCGACAAAACGCGGGCCATGATGGTGGCTCTGTTCGCCCATCGCATCGCTCGTCATGCTGTGCGCGATTTCATGGAGCAGAACTGTGGATTTGATGCCGGCTTTGGGAATGCTAATCCACAGCCGCGTTGCAGTGGCTTGGAAGGTTCTCGCGGTACGAGCCAGCGGCCGGATTTTCGGCGGATACGCCAAGCCGGCCGTCCGCCACACATAGTCGACTATGGCCTGCACCTGCTCGAACGGCACGGTCCCCGTATCATTGGGATGGATGTGGCGGTCTTCCCATGCGTAGCAGGCGGACCGCTGGTAATCACGGATCATGACAGCATGCCGGCTGAGCGCCGAGCGCCGACGCCGTGGGAAAGTGGAAGCCTGTCGCCCGCGACTTGACCGTTGGCATATCCGCTACCGCCGGTTGAGCGCCTGATCCCCGACGAGACAAGCCTGATCCCGGTGGCCTTGAAGTCCTCATCGATCTGTGCCGCTTTGATAACAACGAGCGAGCGCCCGGTTGCCTCCTGAATGGCCGAATGTTTGTCTTCCCGCAGAGCGTCGAGCCGGGTACAGATGCGATCTTCCATACCCGCGATGAATGAGCTGACGAGCGTCCGGCCATGTGTCCCGGTCGCGGTGAGGTAATCGGAGCTGGCTTTATAGATGCCGACTTCCGTGGCGATGCCGTTGCTAATCAGGTCGAACAGATAGGCGGCAATCTCGGCGTCCGCAGGCAGGCCAAGGAAGGTGTAATGCTTACCCGTTTCTTCGGTGCTGCCCCAATACATGCAATCGCAGAGCTGGGCTACATGGTGAGCGACGGGAGCCGCGATGATCATTTTGCCGTACTTCCGCGCCGAAACCGTTTGCTTGATGGCCCGAGCGGAGCGAACAGAAAGCTCAGACGCCTCGATATCGTAAAACGCCATAAGCTCTGCGGCTTTCTCGGCGGCCATTATGGCTTCGTTCTCTGATGCGCCCTTGTCGAGCGTCAGGTTCAGAAGTTTGGCGACGCGCTCCTTGATCCGGTCACGCTCGGTAGTCGGTTGGGTCATCGCACCGCCGTTGCCATCCGCCGCACGTCAGCTGCCTTCTCAATGAGCCGGGTCCTGCCGATGTTAATTGAGCGCACCTTGGCCTCCCGGATTAGCTTTGTGAGCTTCGGTTGCGAGATACCCAGCGCCACACAGGCGGCGGCTGGGCTCTCGTCATAGCGATCCAAGTCGATCACGTGCGGGATGTCGGTGGTTTGGGGCACGGAGCCTGCCTTTTGTTCTTCGTTTTGCATCAAGGTGAGCGGCCCAAACTGCGGTGGTTTTGGAATTCCAGCAGGGAAGTCTCCGGCTAATCTCGATCCGGATTATCGTGAGGACCAGTGACGACTGTTAGTCGCAGCGAATGGCAGGTCATTGTTGTTTTCACAAAACGGGCACTGATACACAGGATTGCCTCTAATTGTTGAAGGATCGAAATCCTCCAACACAACAGATCCACAATGCCCGCATATAAAATCATCGTTGCCCGTACCTGACATTCTTCTTTCCGGCTGAAGAATTGAGCGATTTAATGATGTTACAGGACCGACTGGTATCATGGGTATGGTTGCCATTGTCTTCCCCCTCAGATGTTTCTGTTAGCGGCTTTTGAGCCAGCGTTCTTCGAAAACCGAGCCCGATCGACCCGGCCTCACGGCATACTACATTTTTGCCTCGGTCGGCTCCACCTCCCAAACGGGGATGATACGGTGGCCACCGGTGACGCTTATCGCGAACCTGCTATGCAAAGACCTTCCCATTGTCAGGTGAGTGAAAAACTTTTCCTAACAAGGTGGCGAGAGCCGTAGTTTTCATGCTCGAAGAGCGACAGGTTCACCCGACAAAAGACTGACCCGCACCTTGGTTGGTAATATTCAGAATAGAGAAGCGAAACAGGCCATTTCGGGTTGCGATTTGCGGAGAAGCGGTGTTAGTCGTTCGCTACTGCCATGGTAGAGTGGAAAAATGTCCTTTAACTATACGCTTTCTCGATTGTGACATCGAGTTTTGATATAGTGAAGCCCAAGGGTAATCGTATCAGGAGAGATGGTGACTGAGGCGTTGTTGGCCATTGGCGTGATCTTGCACGGCACTGGCGGTCGCACTATGCGTCATCATCATTTTCAGGTCGGGACGATCCTCTTCGGGTATCCCATCAATTTTGGATCAGCGGCTCCTCAGCATTCTCGGGGAAAAAAGAGAGCGGCGGCGACATGTGCCCAGCGGTAAGAAGGTCAACTCTCGTTTTCGGTATTTCACATGACGCCGTTGCCTCTCGATTTCGCTTGAGTCACTCGTGCTGAATGCGTGACGAGTTAAAACGCGACTGCACGCCTCTTCCTACTGTTCGCACGACGCCGAGAAGGCGTTGAGATTGAGGAACAGCCATTGCACCGCATTCTCGGGCCAAGAACGATATGAGCTTCACCGTGCCCGCGTACTGAAAGTTCGAATCCACTTCCCTCCAGCGACGAGTTCACGTGCGAACCGCGTCGACCTGGCGCACGATCGGACGGCGCGCGCTACCGGCTCGTATGCCGAGCCGGCGCATTGTTATTTCGCCGGTTCGCCCTGGCAGTGGGGTCGGTTTGTCGCCTCGGGGATCTCGATGCTCTGGAGCGCGTGGCGGCAGCGATGATCGTGCCGCGGTTCTCGGATACGGGAGGTTTTACGACCGCCGCTCGACTTGTTCGGCTAGACGCGCGCCGACAGAAGCGAGCAGAAATTCGTACGCCCGGTCGACAATGTCATCGAGCGACGTAGTGCGTGCGAACATTGCCTTCGCCTCGATCAAGAATGCCTCGCGCGTCGGAAGTTGTGGCAAATGTAGGGTCATCAGAACCTCGACCGCGCGATGATGGGCCTGGCTCAGCATTTCCTGCAATGTCAACAGTTCCGGCCCGCAAACGGTCGATCTTATCGCGTGGGCCAGCCGCTCGGCATTGAAATGTGCCGCCAGTTGCGCGGCCGCGCGATTGACGACCCGCGCGCCGAGGCGCTGTTCATTGTTCAGCACCGTTGCGGGCGGGGTCTTGAGCTTCCACACGATGCCGAGCCCGGATAATATCCACAGGACGTAATAGGTCGGGTCGATCTCCCACCACCGAAAGCCTTGCCGTACGCTGCTTTGGCAAGCGTGGTGATTGTTGTGCCAACCCTCGCCCATCGTGAACAGCGCCAACAGCCAGTTATTGCGGGAATCGTCGCCCGTGACGTATCGCCGGCTTCCGCTACCATGCGCCAGCGAATTGATCGAAAACGTCGCGTGAAAAACAAACACGGTGCTCCAGAAGAAGCCGACAACGAGGCCCGACCACCCGGCGACAAGCAGGCAAGCGAGGGCGAGCGCGACAGCAGGCAATTGTTCGAACTTGTGCAGCCACCTCAGCTCAGGATAGCGAGCCAAATCAGCAACTTTCGCGAGGTCGGTCGGGCTGTGCTTGCGAACGAAAACCCACCCCATATGACTGTAGATAAAGCCGTGACGCCTCGGCGAATGCACGTCTCGCGAGGTATCGGAGTGCAAGTGGTGCTGCCGGTGCTTGGCGGCCCACCACAAAACGCTTTTTTGCGCGCTCGTCTGGGAAAGAAACGCAAGGACGAATTGGAAAGCCCTGCTCGTCGAGTAGGCATGGTGCGAGAAATACCGGTGGTAGCCCGCGCCGATCGCAAAGATGCGCAGCCAATAGAGCGACGCGCAGAGCACGACGGATTGCCACGTGACCCCCGACCAGATCGCAGCAAAGCAAGCCAAATGCACCGATAAGAAGGGCAGGGCGGACGGATAGATGATGTCATCTTGCGTGCCATCCGCCTCGATGTCGGACAACATGTCAGGGTCTCCATCCAAGCGCTGATTCGGGAATAATCGCAAATTGTCGAGAATGACCGATATCCCATCTTGCCCCGGATAAGGAGGTTGCGCGACATTCCCGGGGAGCTCGGCCCCTTCTCGCGCTTGAAATAGAGCCCGGCGGCCGGGCGGATCTTCCAGTTGCCGCCGAGCAGCCGCTCGCGCTCGAGCGTCGGCAATGACAGCAGCCACGCGTAGTACTCGGGGTTGGCTCGCAGCAGGATTGGGTTGTTGAACACGGTCGCGGGGATAAACGTGACGCTGATCGGCCGCGGCGGGTTGATGCTCGGTGGCAAGTCCTCCGGGCGTGGGAGGTATTGCACCATCCGACCCACAGCACGGTATAGGCATCGGTTGGCGTTAGCAGGGCAGGTACGCCGCCGCATCCCTGATCCTTTCAACCTCCCGCTCGAATTATCAGATATCTCGGCCTGGTCAGGACGAATAGCCCAACTTCGCAGATTTAACCTGTTTCGCGAGCCGCTCTTGGCCGCTAGTGCAATTTGACCTGCGGCTCCGCGCGCCGGGAGAGTCCGCGCGCCAGCGAGCCGAGGAATACCTTGCCGCCGCCGTGCAAGGCATATTCGTGCATCTTGTAGAGCGAGCGATACATCAGCCGTGCAAAATATCCCTCGATGAAGATGTTCTTGCCAACCAGGAAGCCCATCAGACTGCCGACGGTGCTGTATTTGCCGAGCGAGACGAGGGAACCGAAGTCGCGGTAGACGAAAGGCTCGAGCTTCTGTCCGGCGAGCCGGCGGCGCAGCTGCTTGGCGACATGCGCGGCCTGTTGATGAGCCGCCTGAGCACGCGGCGGCACCGGCGTCGCGTGCCCTTCGCGTGGACATGCCGCGCAGTCGCCGATGGCGAAAATGTCGGGATCAGCGCTCGTCTGCAATGTCGGCGTGACGACCAGCTGGTTGATGCGATTGACCTCAAGCCCATCGAGGTTGCGCAGGAACTCCGGCCCCTTGACGCCGGCGGACCACACCACGAGCTCGGAGGGGATGAACTCGCCGCTCGCCAGGCACACGCCGTCGGCCCGCACCTCGCTCACCTTCGCGCTCGTACGGACTTCGACACCGAGATTGGAGAGCAAGCGATGCGTCGCCTCCGAAATACGCTCAGGCAAGGCCGGCAGGATGCGGTCGGCCGCTTCGATCAGAATAATGCGGATGTCCTTCTCGGGATCGACCCGGTCGAGGCCATAGGCCACGACTTCGCGCACGGTGCGATGGAGCTCGGCCGCAAGCTCCGTGCCGGTGGCGCCAGCGCCGATGATCGCGACATGCAGCTGACCAGGCTGCACCGGCTCGTCCTGCGCGTGCGCGCGGATGCAGGCGTTGACCAAGCGGCGATTGAAACGCATGGCCTGCTCCGGCGTCTCGAGCGGCACGGCGTATTGCGCGGCACCCGGCGTGCCGAAGTCATTCGTGACGCTGCCGACGGCAATGACCAGCGTGTCGTAACGGAACGCCCGCGGTGGCGTGATCTGCCGTCCTTCCTCGTCGTGCGTGGCGGCGATCCACACCTCCTTCTTTGTGCGATCTAGCCCTATCATCTCGCCAAAGCGATAACGGAAGTGATGCCAGTGCGCCTGCGCGAGGTAATTGAGCTCGTGCCCGCCCGGATCCATGCTGCCCGCTGCAATGGCGTGCAGTAGCGGTTTCCAGAGATGGGTGCGGCCTTTCTCGATGAGGGTGATGCGCGCCCTGCCGTGCCGGCCGAGGGTGTCGCCGAGACGCGTGACGAGCTCGAGCCCCGCCGCGCCGCCGCCTACGGCCCTGATATGATGGACAGCGACTTCCTGGTCTCGAACAGAATCGGGCGCTGGCGCCTTCGTCGAGACATCGAGCAAGGTGGATTTCTCGTCGGGCATGCTCCGCTCCCAGCGCTACCGCTATCGCTCTACGCGGATCGTCGCGCCCGAGCCCTCCGAGCAAACGCCGCGCCTGACTTGTCGCCGCGTCTCGTCGTGACCTACGGCAAGAACGGTTCTGGAGCAGGTAGCACCTTCTCCGGTTCGTCCGCCTCGTCGATCGTCTCCCGGTCGAGATGGGCGTGCATGCGCGTCTCGTCGAGCGCGCCCTCCCACTTGGCCACTACCACGGTTGCGAGACCATTTCCGATCAGGTTGGTCAAGGCGCGGGCCTCGGACATAAAGCGGTCGACACCGAGGATCAGCGCAATGCTCGCCACCGGGATGGTCCCGACGGAGGCGAGCGTCGCGGCGAGCACGATGAAACCACTTCCGGTCACCCCCGCGGCCCCCTTCGAGGTGAGAAGCAATACGCCAATGATGCCGAGCTGATGCGGCAGAGTGAGTTCGGTGTTCGTCGCCTGCGCCAGAAACAGCGCTGCCATCGTCAAATAGATGCAGGTGCCGTCCAGATTGAACGAGTAGCCGGTGGGGATCACGAGCCCCACAACCAATTCCTGACAGCCGAGGTTCTCGAGCTTCGCAATCATCCGCGGCAGGACCGACTCAGACGAAGACGTGCCGAGCACGATCAGCAGCTCCTCCTTGATGTACCGAATGAACTTGAGAATGCTGAAGCCGCAAAGCCCCGCGATACCCCCGAGAACGATAAAGATGAAGATCAGACACGTGGCATAGACGCTGGCCATCAGCTGGCCCAACGACAAAAGCGTGCCAATGCCGTATTTGCCGATCGTGAAGGCCATCGCGCCAAAGGCACCGATCGGCGCCGCCCTCATGATGATCGCGACCACGCCGAACAGCGTATGCGAGGCCAGATCGATGAACTCGGAGAAGCGGCTTCCCGGGCTCACCCAGAAACGAGAGGGCGAACGCGAAAAGGAGCGAGAAGAACAGGACCTGCAGGATCTCGCCTTCGGCGAACGCGCCGATGACGGTGGCCGGGATGATGTGCGTCACGTACTCGAGGGCGCTCTGCTCGTGCGCCTTCGCTGTATACTGCTGGATCGATTTTGCGTCGATCGTGCTGATATCGACGTTCATGCCGGCCCCGGGTTGCCACAGATTGGCGACGATGAGTCCGACGACCAGGGCAAGTGTCGTCACGACCTCGAAATAGACAATCGCCTTCAGGCCAACGCGGCCGACCTTCTTCATGTCTTTCATGCTGGCGATGCCGTGAACGACGGTGCAGAAGATGATCGGCGCTATCACCATTTTGATAGCTTGGATGAACATGTCGCCGAGTGGCTTCATCTGTGCGCCCAGCGACGGATAGAAGTGTCCGAGCAAGACGCCGATTGCGATCGCGCACAGCACTTGGAGATAGAGATGCTGGTAGATCTTTTTATGGCTCGGCGCCGCTGTGGCTTGGGTTCGCACGGCCATGATCACCCCTCCCTAGTCTGGCGCCCGCGGGCCGGCCGCTCGCGCACTACTCAGGACTGACCGCTGTGAGCGCCGTCATGTTGGCGATGCCGCGCGCCGTGCCGATTGGCGTGAGGACATACACCGGCCTTACGCCCGGTCATCATACTCCTTCTGTGCTTGATGACCATCAGCCCTTGTTCCGCATGTAGAGGTCCGTGATCGTACCTTCGAAGGCCCCGGAGTTAATGCCGTCGCGGCCTCCGATCCTGCGGCAATGAATTCCTGCTCGAAGGTCACCATCTCCGCCGGCGCTTCGGACACGGCATCCATTGGGCAGCGATTGCAGAAAGCTTTTCCAGACAATTGACATTTCTTTGGGATAGCTTCAGCTGTCTGTCCCTTGGCCGAAAGGGGGATTAGCTGTCATGAGCGTGGCAGTTGTGGAGCCCGCGGGCTTGACCATCAACGACCCCCGGCGTTGTTGGGGTCATGCGGAGCATGCAACAGTAGCGTCAATAGGTTCGAAGAGCCATGGACGATATCTTGCGGAAAGCGGCGCTCGACTACCACCGGTTCCCTCGCCCGGGAAAGCTGGAGATCGAGCCCACCAAGCGCATGGCCACCCAGCACGATCTCTCGCTCGCATATTCCCCCGGCGTCGCTGCCGCCTGCGAGGCCATCAAGGCCGACCCCGACACCGCGCTCGACTACACGGCGCGCGGCAACCTCGTCGCTGTCATCTCCAACGGTACCGCCGTCCTCGGCCTCGGCAATATCGGGCCCCTCGCCGGCAAGCCGGTGATGGAAGGCAAGGCGGTACTGTTCAAGAAATTCGCGGGCATCGACGTCTTCGACATTGAGGTGGACGCGCAGGACCCGGCCCGCTTCTGCGACGTGGTCGCCGCGCTGGAGCCGACCTTCGGCGCCATCAATCTAGAAGACATCAAGGCGCCGGAATGCTTTCGCATCGAGGCGGAATTGCGCCGGCGGATGAAAATCCCCGTCTTCCATGACGACCAGCACGGCACCGCCATCATCGTCGCCGCGGCCATCCGCAACGGGCTGATATTGCAAGGCAAGCGGCTCAAAGAGGTAACGCTCGTCACCTCTGGCGCCGGCGCGGCCGCGCTCGCCTGCGTCGACCTGCTGATGGCGATGGGTCTGAAGAAAGAGAATGTCTCCGTTACCGATATCAACGGCGTCGTCTACGCCGGCCGCTCGGACATGGACGAGCACCTTGCGCATTACGCCCGCGACACCGACGCGCGCCGCCTCCGCGACATGCTGCCTGGCGCCGACATTTTTCTCGGCCTCTCCGCCCCGCACGTTTTGAAAGCCGAGTGGCTGCCGCTCTTCGCGGACAAGCCGCTGATCCTGGCACTCGCCAACCCCGATCCCGAAATCCTGCCCGACGAGGTGCGCGCCAGACGCCCCGACGCGATCATCGCCACCGGGCGCTCGGACTATCCGAACCAGGTCAACAACGTCCTCTGCTTCCCCTTCATCTTCCGCGGCGCGACGACGCGGATTCGACCACATCAACGAGCCGATGAAGGTCGCCGCGGTGGAAGCCGTTGCGGAGCTCGCGCGCATGAGGCGAGCGAGGTGGTCGCAGCCGCTTACGGCGGTATCGCCCTCTTCTTTGGTCCCGACTACATCATCCCCAAACCGTTCGATCCGCGCCTGATCCTGCAGATCGCGCCCGCCGTCGCGAGCGCCGCGATGGAGAGCGCCGTGGCGCGCCGTCCGATTCCGATTTCGATGCGTATCGGGAGCGGCTCCAACGCTTCGTCTATCGCTCCGGCCAGCTCATGCAACCGGTATTCGAAGCCGCCAAGAAGGCACCGCAGCGTATCGTCTACGGCGACGGCGAGGACGAGCGCGTGCTACGCGCGGCGCAGACACTGGTAGACGAGGGGATCGCTGAGCCCACTCTGCTCGGCCGTCACGACGTGATCGAACGGCGCGTGCGGGAGATGGGTCTACGCATCGATCTCACCCGCGCCGCGCAGGTGCTCGACCCGGCAACCGACGAGCACGTCTTTGGCCCGCTGCTCGCGCAATATCAGCACCTCGCTGGCCGCCGCGGCGTGCCACCCGACGCTGCCGTGCGACTACTCGCCACGCAGAACACCGTGGAGCGGCGATGATGCTTCGGGCCGGGCTCGCCGACGCCGCCATCGTCGCCGGCACCGGCAACTGGTGGCGCCACATCCAGTGGCTTCTGCCGATCATCCCGCGCTCCCCGGAAGCCACGCGTGTTTACGCGATGTCGGCGCTGATCCTGCAGTCCGGCACGCTCTTCATCTGCGACACGCACATGCTCGTCGACCCGACCGCTGAGCAGATTTGCGAAATCACCTTGCTGGCCGCGGACACCGTGCACGATTTCGGCATCATGCCCAAAGCTGCGCTCGTCTCGCACTCCAGCTTTGGCGCCAGCGACACCGACTCCGCACGCAAGATGCGCCGCGCGCGCTTTCTCATCCGCGAACGCGCGCCGGATCTTGAGATCGACGGCGAGATGCACGCAGACGCCGCTCTGGTCGAAGCCATCCGCGACGCGCTGTGCCCGACAGCCTTCTCTCCGGCACTGCCAACCTGCCGATCATGCCCAACCTTGATGCCCCAATATCTCTTTCAACCTGCTAAAGGCCGCGGCCGATGGCCTCCCGGTCGGGCCAATTCTGCTCGGCCTCTCCAAGCCTATCCACGTCCTCGTCCCGAGCGTCACCGCCCGCGGCATCATCAACCTCAGCGCGCTGGCGGTGCTGGGAACGCATGGTGTGCTCGGTAAGGCTGGGCAAGACGTGCCGTTACAAAGCACGGCAGCTGCGTAGTGACGCGCTGAGT
>CAVSZA010000011.1:0-31953 GCA_963732095.1 uncultured Alphaproteobacteria bacterium | reverse complement strand
TAAACGGCCATTGGCCGGACCGCAGCGGAGCCAAAAGGTGCGTCTCCAAAGACGATCCCAAGATATGACCAGCTGATCATCGGGTGGTCAGGAAACGGCCATCCGCGCCGGCTGGTGGATATGCCGAGGACGAGCTTACGTCAACGCGACGAGTAGCGCTTTCGCCTCTTTCAGATCGGCGGTGTCGAAGCCTTCGGTGAACCAGTCGAGGATCGGGGCGAGCAATGCCACCGCCTCTTGCGGCCGGCCCTGCTGTCGGCGCAGGCGGGCGAGGCTCGTCGCGCCGCGCAATTCCCAGGACTTTGCGTTCTGCCGGCGCGCGACGTCGATGCCTTTCTCGATGGCGGCCTCGGCCTCGCTCACCGTCCCGGCGCCGGCGAGCAAGGCCTCGCCCTTGAGCCGATGGAGCTCTGCTTCAAGCGGCGCTCCCCCCGTCTTTTCGACCGCCTCTAGCCCGGCGATGACCGACGCAAGCGCCGCTTCGGGTTTGCCGATCGCCAATTGCGCGTCGGCTTGCAACGCCAGCAGGATATGCTGGCTCGCCCCAAGACCGAAACTGTCCACCCCTTGTTCAATTTGGGCCAGTCCCTTCTCGCTTTCGCCGGAGACGCCGAGCGCCCATCCGTTCTCACAAAGGGCAAATGCGTGATGCTGAGCGATGTGGTGCTCCTCGCAGATCCGCAAAGCTCGTCGGCATAGTCGGCGACCGCCGATGGCTCGTGGCGAAAGATGTGAACGAATGCGGCGTAACACAGCGTTTGGGCGAGGGTCAACGGGTGCCCGAGCGTCTCGGCGCTTCTTATCGCGGCCCTCAGCTCATCGAGCGACCGATCCGGGTAGCCGAGCATCCAGGAGATCAGCGCCGGGCAGTACTGGCATTGCACGCCGGGGTGGGCACCCGGCCAATCCGGGAACTGCATGTTCGGATCGAACAGCTCGAAGGCCCGCCGATAGTGCGCAAGTGCCGGCTCGAGTTTCCCCTGGTAGAACAGCGCCGTGCCGAGCGCGATGTGCGCCCCGACGAGACGGGCCGCATCGTCAAGCCGTTCGGCGACATGCAACGCCTCCTCGGCAAAATGCTGCGCCTTCTCCATCTCGAGTAGGTTCAGATGCTGGAGATACAGGCCGCGGAGCGCCGTGAACCCCCGGGGGTGATCCTCGAGCTGCCGACAGAGCTCCCACGCCCGGGCATAGGCTCGGCCGACGTCGGGGTGGCTGGAGCTTTTGGTCGCGTACAAGGCTGGACCCAGCGCCATTTGCAGATCCAGCTCACGCTCGGCCCGCTCGCGCATATCCGAGAGCGCCTCGACCAGCGCCAGGCCTCGGCGAAATTGGTCGATCGCTTCGACGTTCGCGAACTGCTCGCCGCAGCCGTGCCGGCCTTGTGCCAGTACGCGATCGCCTGCGCCGGACAATTCGCTTCGGTGTAGTGATGGGCCACCAGTTCCGGCTGCGTGCGCGCCACCTCGGGAAACCGGTCCTCCAGCAGCTTTGCCACCCGCTCGTGATATTGCTGGCGGGTGCGTTTCAGCAGCGATTGGTAAGCCGCATCCTGAATGAGCGCATGCTTGAAGAAGTAGCGCGACCGCGGCGGGCGGCCGCGCTGGTAGAGCAGCTCGTCGACCACCAGCTGACCCAGACCGCTCTGCAGCACCTCTTCCTCGATCCCGGCGAGCGCGCTGATCATGTCGTAGGAGAATTCGCGTCCCAGCACCGCGCCCAACTGTGCGACCTCACGCAGCCGCGGCGCCCGATCGAGCCGCGCCATCAGCGAATCCTGCAATGTCTCCGGGATGTGCAATTGCGCCAGCGCGCCCTTGAGCACGTAGCTGTCGCCGCGGGCTTCGAGCACCCCCGAACCGAGGATGGCCTTGGTCAGCTCCTCGACGTAGAGTGGCACGCCGTCGGCCTTGGCGACGATATGATCGACCACCTCGCCGGGCAGCGAGCTGCCGCCGGCGAGATGACCGACCATCGTCTCGACCTCCGGCCGCTCCAGGCGGTTGAGCGTGATCGGCGTCATGTGCGAGCGTTGCGGCCAGGGCGGCGTCAGTTCCGGCCGATAGGTCGCGACGACCATTATTGCCGCAGTCGGCGCCTGCTCGATCAGCATGCCCAAGTTTCCAGTGTCGTCGGATCGGCCCAGTGCAAATCCTCCCATGCCATCAGCACCGGGGCTCGCTCGGCCAATTCGATCAGCCAGGCAACGATCGCATCGAGGGTCGCATCGCGCTGCTGCTGCGCCGTCATCGATAGGCGCGGATAGCGGTCTTCGGGCACCGACACCGACATCAGGTCGGCGAACAACCGCACGCTCTCGGCGAGGGGCAAGTCTTGAAGCCGGCGAGCCCGGCTTCGAGCTTCGCCAGGTGCTGCGGTGCCGTATCCTCCGGCTGCCAGCCGAACACGCGCTTCAAATGTTCGATGATCGGATGAAAGGCGCTCGCCGTGTGAAACGGCGAACAGCGGATCGCCACCCAAATGTGGTCCTTGCCGGTCGCCTCCCGCAATCCTTCGAGCAGGCGGGACTTGCCGACCCCCGCTTCCCCTTGGATCAGCACGACCCGGCCGTCCCCCGCCTTGGCGCGCCCCCAGCGCCGCAGCAGCAGGTCAATCTCCTCCTCCCGGCCGATCAGCGGGCCCAGCACCGATCCGCGCAATGCCTCGAACCGGCTCTCGACGACGCTCGGACGTAGCACCTGCCAGGCCGACACCGGCCCGGCGATGCCTTTTACCGAGACGGCGCCGAGATCACGATACTCGAAGAGATCGCCGGTCAGCCGGCGGGTGCCGGCGGCGATCACGACAGTGTCGGGCTCAGCCAAGGCCTGCAGGCGCGCGGCGAGATTGGGCGCATTGCCGGCGACATCGTGCTCGACAACCTCGCCGCCAACGACAACCAGCCCGGTGGCAATCCCGACCCGCGCGTGGAGCTCTTCGGCCTGGTTCAGCTGCGGCACACGATCGACCAGCGCCAACCCGCAGCGCGTGGCGCGCTCGGCGTCGTCCTCGTGCGCCTGCGGATAGCCGAAATAAATTAGGACACCATCGCCCATGTGGCGGGCGACAAACCCGCCAAAGCCCTCGACAGTCTCTGCGACGCAGCGATGGTACGTGCCGATAATTCCGCGCAAATCCTCGGGATCGAGCCGCGCGGACAGAGGCGTCGAGCCGACCAGATCGCAGAACATCACCGTCAGCTGCCGGCGTTCGGCCTCTCCGCGGGCCAGTGCATCAGGGGCTGCCGCCATCGCAGCGGCGGCCGGAACTGCGGCACCGAGCGCGGCGATGGCGTGAAGGAGCTTGCGCCGGTGGCCTCCGAGCACCACGCCGAGATCCTTGAGATCCTCCGCCGTCAGCTTCGGTAGCGCGTCCCAATCGATCTCGTTATCGCGGAAGGCCGGCGCATAGCGCTCAAGGCCCAAACCCTCTAGCCACGCCGCTACGTCCATGCGGTGATCCTCAGCTCTGAGGAGCGGCAACCCTACATTGCCTAGGATATTCCTCTAGCCATCGGCCCGCCAGCGTCAGCGCTGAGATACGCGCCATGCAGGGTGACGTTGCTTCAGGCGGTGAATGACCGGTTTCGAGGATGGGCATCTCAAGCGGGGCAAATCGGGAAGGCCCGGTTTCCACCCGACCGAGCCGATCCTGATGAGCATTGCGAACGGCAGGTGTGGGGCAACGGTACGCGCTCGATCTGCGATGGCGCGATGGCCGATCGCGCCGTAACCGGATATCCACCGTCAGCCCAATCGTAGGCTGTGTCGGGCCGCGACGCGGCAGAGTATCGTGGAACGTCACGAGAATTTGTCGTGCTTTTGAATGGGGGACGCAGTAGCGTCCTCCACGAGAACGGTGCCGCGGCCCGATCCTGCGGGGCCGGGCAAGCATGACAGCGAACCGACAGGGAGGACATCTTGAAATACGCTCTAGGCAGTTTGTTGTTTGCCGGCGCTTTCGCGCTGTCGTTTGGCGCTGCGCGGGCGGATGTGCTCGTACTGACTTCTTCAGCCTTAAGGGACAACGACCAGCTGGCAGTCAAGAACGCCTGCGCCGACAAACAGCGCAGCCCGAACTGCGTCGGGGAGAATATTTCGCCGCCGCTCGCTTGGTCGGGCGCGCCGGAAGGCACGAAGAGCTTCGCGATAGTCATGCTCGACCCCGAAGGCCGGGCGCCGGCCGGGGTCGTCCACATGGTGATTTACGGCATTCCCAGCGACGTGAAGGGGTTTGCCGAGGGCGAGCTAAGCAAGAAGTCGGAGAAATTTGTCGGCGGCAAGAGCACGATGGAAAAGAACACCTATTGGGGGCCGGGCACACCGCCAAACACCGACTGGCACCATTACACCTTCATCCTGATGGCGACCGATCTCGAGCCGAAAGATCCAGCGCTGAAGCCCGGCATGACCCGCGACGAACTGGCCGCGGCGCTTGGGGTCGGCACGCCAAACAGCCATGTCAAAGCCTCAGCCGGTCTGGTGACGCGCTTCAAGCATCTGTAGGCCGGCGCCCGATTAATCCACGGGCATCAAGGCTAGTTCGCGAAGCGTGCCGCGCCGGGTTAAATCGCCCGGCGGCGATCGGGAATCCTCTGCATGACGCTTACGTAGCCTAGCTCGCGCAATGGCCGGATTGGGGCATGAAGACAAGTTCCCGCCGTCCAGCCTGAGTAGCCGCTTTGGGTTGGGTGAAGCGACCTTCGCCGGGACGCGCGGCAATGGGCGAGACGCGCCGAAAGCGGTCGTTACCAGACCCGCACGAGGCTAAATCAGGCGGCCCTTTTTCACCTTGGGCCTCGGAATCCCGTTTACCGTCGCCGCGCTGCAGGCATTATGGGGGGGAGGCGCGCGTGAGCCCTGATCGGATCGCCTATCCAGAGTGGACCGAGTACCGCAACAGGAGCGGGCTTGATCCGCTTGGTATGCAGAACAGCAGCATTAATCTTTATCAGCGGCTGGTGCCAGGCATCAGCAATGTAACGCTGCGGATGCGCTATTACGGGTTGTACGCCTGGCTCGCCGCTGTCTACGCCCGGGATAGCGGACGGAGTACCGACCCGGAAAATTGGAAAAAATTCGTTCGGCGGGCGGAGGCCCTCTATGCGCTCGCTGCGGTACATGGCGAGGATTCCGCTGGCGTGGCCGGGAGCCGCTGGGCAGGACGCAAGCTGGCCGCGAGTGGAGGCCGGATTTCCTTCGCGGAGGATGCAGATCCGGACGGTTCCGGGTTGCCCTACCTGAAACAGGCATGGGGAGCGTTCGGCGCGGCTTACGGAAGTCAGCTTTTCGACCCGGACCCCTTTCTAAGGATCGGCTCCAGCAGGATGGCCGTCAGTTCGTCAGGCATTTCGAGCTGGATGAAAGTAGTGCAGGGCAAGGTGTGCACCGTCCAACCGGGATCGTTCTTCACCTTGTCGTAGAACTGGGTGAAGCGCGCCGGATCCGTCGCCAGGATATAAATCTTCCGTTTGACACGACCAATGGCGCCCGTCAGCTGCACCGGCTGGGTGAGGGTGGCAAGCGGGTGCGGCCCACCTTCGTTCCCGCCCTGCTGGTTGGCGCGGTGATCGCGCTCGCCTCGGCACTCGCCTACCTCGTCGTAATTCCGAACCGGCCTATCCGGTCGGCCGAGCTCGGGGTAGCCGCACCGTCTGCACGGCCAAGTGGCGCCTCCATGTGACCTCGCATGCACCGGACGGTCGAGGGCTCGGCCGACGCGTGAGCCTATCAGCCGGTTGGCAGCTGCGCCTACCCCTCAGAATTTCCACCAGGGACTTCACTTCGGCGAGCCCTGGATCACCGCTTTGTCCGGTCGATCTATTTCCGCGATCCCAACGGCTTTCATCATGCAGATCTTCTTCGCCAGCTCTCTCTTCTCGGCCTCGTCTTCGAGTTCCTGCGCCTTCCGTTCAGCAGATTTCTTCGCTTTTGTTTTACGTTGGTCGGGATAACATTTCCTGGACTTTGATCGAACGTCGTCGCGGACCGTTCCGCCGCACATAGATCTTGCATCCGCCGGCCGGGTTCCCGGGTCTTATCCCGCAGCTCCCGCTTTCCTGGAACGATTCTACAATTGCTTGCGTTGACCGTGAGCGGTCCTACGCAGCCGCCGACAAAAACGGCCGACAAAAACGGCGCCGTTCACGCGGCTGAACGAAGGAGCGCACATCATCAAGCGACGAGGAAACGAGATGGCGCGCACGACTCCCTCACGGCGGCGCAAGCCGTCTGACGACCGCAATATGGCCCAGCTCGCCAGTCAGGCGGCGCAGCGTGGCGAGGGTGGCGAAACGCATCAGATCGCCGGCGGCGATGTGCCGGTCCTTACGACGCAGCAGGGGATGCCGGTCGCCGACGACCAGAATTCGCTGCGTATCGGATCGCGCGGACCTACCGCGCTCGAAGATTTTCACTTCCGCGAAAAGATCTTTCACTTCGACCATGAGCGTATCCCGGAGCGCGTCGTGCACGCCCGCGGTTTCGGCGCGCACGGCTATTTCGAGAACTACCAGTCGCTCGCCGATATTACCCGCGCCGATCTGTTTCAGCGCCTCGGCGAGAAGACGCCGGCTTTTGTGCGCTTTTCTACCGTCGCGGGCAGCAAAGGCTCACCCGACCTGGCGCGCGACGTGCGCGGCTTTGCGGTGAAGCTTTATACGAAGCAGGGCAACTGGGACATCGTCGGCAACAACATCCCGGTCTTCTTCATCCAGGACGCGATCAAGTTCCCCGATATCATCCATGCCGCCAAGGAGGAACCCGACCGCGGTTTCCCGCAGGCGCAGACCGCGCACGACAATTTCTGGGATTTCATCTCTCTGAACCCGGAGAGCATCCACATGGCGCTGTGGATCATGTCCGACCGAACGATCCCGCGCTCGTTCCGCTTCATGGAGGGGTTCGGCGTCCATACCTTCCGTCTCGTTAACGCCGAGGGCAAATCAACCTTCGTCAAGTTCCACTGGAAGCCGAAGCTGGGCATGCAGTCGGTCATGTGGAACGAGGCGCTCAAAATTAATGGCATGGACCCCGATTTTCACCGCCGCGACATGTGGGACGCGATCCAGATGGGCGCCTTCCCGGAATGGGAGCTGGGGCTCCAGCTGTTCGACGAGAAGTTTGCCGACAAATTCGCGTTCGATGTGCTCGACGCGACGAAGATCGTGCCGGAGGAAGACGTGCCGATAAGTCGCGTCGGGCGGCTCGTGCTCGACCGTGTTGTCGACAATTTTTTCGCCGAGACCGAGCAGGTTGCGTTTTGCACGCAGAACATTGTGCCCGGCATCGATTTCACGAATGACCCACTGTTGCAGGGCCGCAACTTCTCGTATCTCGATACGCAGTTGAAGCGGCTCGGCAGTCCCAATTTCACCTATCTTCCGATCAACGCGCCGAAATGTCCGTTCCATCATTTTCAGCAGGATGGGCACATGGCGTTCGCCAACCCGAAGGGCCGGGTCAATTACGAGCCGAACTCGTGGGGCGGCGCCGCCGGCGGCCCGCGCGAGGCGCCGGACATCGGCTTCCATTCCTATCCGGCCGAGGAGCAGGACGAGAAGCGACGTATCCGGTCGGAGACCTTTGCCGACCATTACAGCCAGGCACGCCAGTTCTATGTGAGCCAGACCCCGGTCGAGCAGGGTCATATTGCTGCCGCGTTCACCTTCGAGCTGAGTAAAGTCGAGACGCCGGCGATTCGCGCGCGGATGGTGTCGCACCTACTCAACGTTGACGAGGTGTTGGCCAAGAAAGTCGCCGACGGGCTGCGTCTTAAGGAAATGCCGAAAGCGGCCGAGCCGGCGCGTCCCGTCATCACGAGCCTGAAGCCATCGCCCGCGCTGAGCATGCTCGGCAAGCCGCCCGGCACCTTTAAGGGGCGCAAGCTCGGCGTGCTGATCAGCGACGGCGTCGATGCCGCGCTGTTGCGCGGCGTGCGCGACTTGTTCGAGAAAGAAGGCGCGGTCGTAAAATTGGTAGCGCCAATGGTTGGCGGCGTCGAGGCGAGCGACGGCGCCTGGATCGAGGCCGACGAAAAGATCGATGGCGGTCCTTCGGTGGTATTCGATGCGGTGGCGGTGCTGCTGTCCGATGCCGGCGCTCAGCTGCTGGCAGGCAAGTCGACCGCCCGCGACTTTGTCGCCGATGCCTTCGCGCACTGCAAATTCATCGCCCACAGCGCGGCGGCACAGCCACTGCTCGACAAGGCTGGGGTAGTCCCGGATGCCGGGGTCATCGCCCTGGCCAAAGCGCCGGACGTTACGGCGTTCGTCAAGGAATGCGGCAAGCTGCGCTTCTGGGAGCGCGAGACGCAAGTGAAGCGAGTGTAGGCCCTGTCCACGAGGGCTGCGTCCGACCAGCGCCGTTTGGTCCGCACCTCGGCAGCGAGGCGAAGCGGCGCCGGGGCAGAGAGAGCGACCCGACGCCGCCGTTGTCGCCCGTTCACGGCTTCAACCGAGTGGCGCGACGGTCGAGCCGGACCTCAGATTCTGGAGGCAAACGTTACCAATCGCCAATTCCCTCGGACGAGATATCTCGGCAGGACCGACGCTCTTGCGATGATCACCGCTGCCAGCTTGTGACGAACAGGTCGATCTCGATCTCGCGTTGCAGCTGCAACGCTTCGACCAGTTGATCCAGAGTCTCCTCCAGTTGATTGCTCGCCTGCTCACCGCGTTCGAGGTGCTCCCGCTCGGGTCCGGTAGTGAGCCGGCGGGCGAGCAGATCATGCGCGCTGACAATCGCCTGCAGCGGCTGGCGCAGATCGTGGCTCGCCATAGCGAGAACCGTGGCATAGAAATCGACAGTCCGAAGAAGGTCTCGCGTTTGCGATTGTCCTCGACCACCTGAAGTGGCCTCGCTGTCAGTGCTCTTGCTCGCGTCGCTGCATGATGCTGACGGGTAAAACCCAACGGTCATTCTTCTGCTTACCACCGCCACCCTCCTCGCTCGCATATGCAGCTCTCTCAGCCGCATTCCGATGCGATCGGAAGTTAACAGCTGAGCCGAGGCGCACGCCTTGAGCATGGTCAATTTGGGGGCGGGTGGCGCGAATTTGACAAATATCAAGGCGTTCACTTAGGCGGGGCTCAAGATTCCCGTTCGAAGTTGGCGCCTACAGCCCAAAAGAACAACCCGGTGCTGATCGGCGAGCCCGGGGTCGGCAAGACCGCAATCGTCGACGAAGACCTCGAAGCTCAACGCCACGCCGCGCAGTGAAATCAAGGTTAGGATCGGTACGTATGAACGATTCAGCCCAACCGGCGATCAAGATTTACGGCACGCAGGGGTCGGCCGCCTGCTACTCGATCCGCGACTTTCTCCATCGCAGTGATGTGCCGTTCCAATGGATCGATCTGACGAGCCACCAGCAGGCTCGCGCCGAGGCGCAGGTCTCGGGTCTCGCAGACCAGCGGTTGCCGATATGCGATTTTCCCGACGGGACGCGCATTGAGCGCGCAACGATTCGTCAAGTCCTGGAAAAGCTCGGGTGGTACAAGAACCCCTCCCGGGAAGAGTACGATTTGGCGATCTATGGCGCCGGGCCGGCAGGCCTCAGTGCGGCCGTCTATGGCGCCTCGGAGGGGCTAAAGACCGTGCTGATAGAACGCTATGCGGTGGGCGGGCAGGCCGGGAGCAGTCCGAAGATCGAGAATTACCTGGGCTTTCCGGAAGGCATCAGCGGCGCGCAACTCGCCGAGCGCGCCCGCGAGCAGGCCTGCCGGTTCGGTGCCGAACTGCTGGTCGCCCGAGCCGGTGTTCGGGGCGAAATTGTCGCCGGCAAGGGCATTGGCTACCTCGATGACGGCACCAAGATCATCGCTCGTGCCTCTGTTTGCGCTACTGGCGTCGATTACCGCAAACTGGGGCTGCCGAATGAGGATCGGCTCTTTGGAGCCGGTGTCTATTACGGCGCCGGTGCCAGCGAAGCGATGCTGTGCAGTCGTCAGGAGGTGTATCTGGTGGGCGGCGGCAATTCTGCCGGCCAGGCGGCGCTGCACTTTGCGCGCTATGCGGCGCGGGTGAACATGGTGGTGCGCGAGGATTCGCTAAAGGCTTACATGTCCGATTATCTGATCGATCGGATTCGCGACGAGCCGAAGGTCAATGTGCTGACAAACACCGAGGTCACGGCACTGCACGGAGACAGCACGTTGCAGGCGGTCACTCTCAGAAACAACAAGACCGGCGAGGAGTGGAGCCGAATTTTGGTGACGGCCTGAAGGATCAGGCGGCGGCTTGGGCTTGAGGCGCGGCAGAATTGCCGATGCCCTCGATCCCGTCAGTAAACCTGATACCCTGGATCAGTTTTGGCAACTGGTTATGGCCGTCGATGCGGCGCCAATTTTTCTGCGCTCCTTCGACAAGCTTGAAGACCATGGCAAGCGCCGTCTTGTTCGACAGACAGCCTTTCGACCGGATGGTTCGGTGCCGGACGGTCGCGAAGGTGCTTTCAATGGGGTTCGTCGTTCGTAAGTGCTTCCAGTGCTCGGCCGGGAAGTCGTAGAACGCCAGCAGCGCATCGCGGTCCTTGATCAGGCAATCGGTCGCTCTCTGGTATTTGACCTGGTAGGTTTCGACAAAGGCTTCCAGGGCGGCAACGGCATCCTTCTTGGTCTCGGCCATCCAGATCTCCTGCAGCGCGCGCTTGGCTTTGGTGTGTAGGCTCTTCGGCAGCTTGTTCAGGATGTTGGCGGTCTTGTGTACCCAGCAGCGTTGCTCGCGGGTTGTCGGCCACACCTCGCCGAGCGCCTTCCAGAACCCGAGCGCGCCATCGGCGACCGCAATCTGCGGCGCCGTTGTCAGACCGCGACGCTTCAAATCGAGCAGCAGATCACGCCACGATTGTGCGCTCTCGCGCATGCCATCGGTGAAACCGACAAGCTCCTTCCGGCCTTCCGGCGTCGCGCCGATGATGACCAAGATACACTGCGCCTGTTCCTCGAGCCGGGCCTCCAGATGGATGCCGTCGGCCCAGCAATAGACGTAGCGCTTGGCTGACAGATCGCGCTTCTGCCAGTGCGCATGCTCCTCGGTCCACACCTCCCTGAGGCGGGCGATGGTCGACGCCGACAGACCTGGCGCGCCCTTGCCGACGAGGGCCGCCAGCGCTTCCTCGAAGTCGCCGGTTGAGATGCCCTTCAGGTAGAGGATGGGGATCAGCACCTCAAGGCTCTGCGATCGCCGCGCGTATCGCGGCAGGATCGACGGCGAGTACCGGATTCGCGCGCCCTCGGTAGCTTCGCGGTCGCGCACCCGCGGCTGGCGAACCGCGACCGGGCCGATGCCGGTCATGATCTCGCGTTCCGGAAGATGGCCGTGGCGCACGACGCGCGATGGCCCGTCTCGGTCCTGAGATCGGCGTGCCTTGCTAAAAACTCGGCAACCTCGGCCTCGACCGCCTGGGTCAGAAGCGCCCGCGCGCCGCCGCGCAGGATCTCTGTCAGGGAATCGGTGAAGGCCCCTGGCTGGGCGAGCTTGATCACGTTACTGTCGGACACGGCGTATCACTCCTTTATTGGAGAAGTGGAGGCGTTGAACACCACCACGATACTCATATATCAGCGCAAACCAGTTGGCTCTTTATCTGCCTAGGCGGCGTACCGCAGACGCAATGGGCAGCCGAAGCGGGCGTCCTCCGCGACAGCGGCGGCTACATAATCACCGGGCCCGATCTGATGAGGAATGACAAGCGTCCCGAGAGTTGGGTACTCGACCGCAACCCGCTCGACATGGAAACCAGCCTGCCGGGAGTATTTGCAGCCGGCGATGTGCGGCACGGCTCGATCAAGCGCTGCGCCTCAGCGGTCGGCGAAGGGGCCCGAACGATCGCCTCCGTGCACCGTTACCTAGCGGACAGCTGATTTTCCGGTGAAAGCTTTGCGATAAAGGATTACCCATAGCGCGGAAGGGATCAGACTTAGGCTCAATGATCTGAATGCAGCTCAGCAGTAGCTGCAACCATTCGTTTCAGTGTCACCGATCCGCCTGCTGTTTCTGCTGCAAATCAGCAGCAAACCACCCGCATTGGTTGCGGCATTGTCAGCCCGCCAGAGAGCGACGGGATCGCCGTTGCCGAACGCCCGCATCCACTGTTTCGTCGGTATTATCAGGTCGAGATCAGGCATTTGCCAAATCACTCATCGAAAATTCCTAATCGCTCAGCGCTGCCGATATCAGCAACAGTAAAACGAGACTGTGGCAATTGCAGGGTCGTTACATAGAATTACCGGCAGTGTCCGGCCAGTGGTACGTACCGAAAGGGCCTCTCCCGAGATCCTTCCTCTGTCACCCCTCGAAGGAGGCGTCCCCTTGCCGAATTCCCGGCACTGGCACCCGTGACGCCCGCTTTTTTCGCGAGCCTACGAAGGTGACGGCGGGTGACGATCCGTAAGAAGCGCCCACTAACAGGCTGCTGAAAGTGCCTGAAAACGTTGTCATTTCGGGGCGCGGGCATTGCCCGCGAGCCCGGACGGCTCCCCCTGGCTGCGTTGGCCTAACTCACAGCCAGGCACATTCGGTGCCGTAGGGGGCCGTCTACCCCAACAAGACACGGGATAGGGGAAACAGTGGTTTGGCCTGTGTTTATGGGTTCCGGGCCCGACCCTGACGGGCCGTCCGGAATGATCCGATTTCTTCAGCACCCTGCTAAGTCGACGCGCCGGATTCGTTGAAACCGGGTCATCTCCAGCGAAATGGAAAGACGCTATACATCTTGGAAGTCGGCACCTCCCGCGCGGTTGCGTTCCAAGCCATCGATATACCGCAGGATTTCAGGGGGTGTGCTGTTGAGCATGCGTTCTTCCGGCAGACACAGGGCCTCGAGCAGACCGACATCTTCGTCGGATAACGCGGCGAATTGCGAGAGCTTGACTACGAGCGGGTTGCGGATCGATCGGTCACTGATGGCCACACCTCGCTCCGTGAAGCGGCGTTCGGATGCTCAGGTGTGTACTGGCCGAGACGCCCCAACGTGCGCACGAACTGCCGTGACGGGCAGTTGTATCGATCATCACGTCACACCCTCCCTCCCGAGGCACAACCAGCGGCTGCTGACGGGTTCTTTAACCCGATACTAGTCGGTTAGGCATTCCTCGCTCGCAGACAGGACCTGCAGGGCGCAGGCGCGCGACTGCTCCGCCCATTCGCATCGACTGCCCGACGGAGGGGGAATGCAAGGTTGCATACCTCTATTACGTCAAACGGGAGGTTTTTATTACGTCAAACGGGAGGTTTTGGATTGGTCGAGGTTGGATCGAGGTGTGGCGCGGCGAAAGGACTGCCCTCAGCCGGCCGGCAGCGTTCTCGGTCTCGATCTCGACTGGTTCGAAGGGCTTCCTATGCGCAGGTACGCACGGCGCCGAGCGGCGCGTACCGGTGATCCCCGTACGGGCGCATCATGCGCCCGAAGCGCTTTAGCGAAGGGTGTCTTTGGTGCTGGTGACGAGGACGCAGGTGCAGCCGGTCTCGCTCCAGACGCGCTCGTCGCCCGCTCCGGGCGCACCGTAGTTGTAGTCGCCCGGGAAGAGCTTGCGCTCGTCGATCCACAACTCCCGTCAAGGAGATGCAGCTCTTCTACGCCTGCATGAGTATGCGCCGGGTAACTGGCGCCGGGCGCGAGCCGCACCAGCATACTGACCCAGTGTCCCTCCGTGTCGGTCGCGAGCAGCTTGCATTCGATGCCGGGCGCGACCTGTTCCCATTCCGGCTCGGACCAGCCTCGCGCCGGCGGCGGCACCGGCGTTTTCCCGGTCTCCTCGGCGATACGACGCGCCAGGCGTTCCTGCAGCGAGGTCGTCGGACGCAGCACATCGGTGGGCCAGGCGACGAAGCTGTCGATCACTGGGCGCAGGCTCGCCAGCTCGCGCTGGCATTCGGGGCACGAGGCGATGTGGGCTTCGGCCGCGGCAAGCTCCCTCGCCTCTAACGCCTGCGCGGCGTACGCGCAGGTTGCCTCGCTCTGCTCGCAGCGGTTCGTCTGGAACGCACTCATGGCTTCCCCGCTTCCGCAGTCAGCCTGTGCCGCAGCTTGTGCAATCCCGACCGAATGCGGGTCTTGATCGTGCCGAGCGGTTGTTTCAGCCGCGCCGCAGCTTCGGTGTGAGTCAGCCCGTCAAAGAACGTCATTTCGATCGCCTGCCGCTCGTTCGGGGTGAGCGCCGCCAGTGCCGCGCGAAGCGACTCGCCCTGCTCGCTCAGCGCGAGCACGTCGTGCTGATCGGCAGCCACCTCTGCCCGCGGCGGCACGCCGCCACCGTCGCTCCGCTTCTTTCGGGTCTCGAAGCGGAGGCGGTCGATGGCCCGCGAGCGCGCCTGGTTCATGATCCAGCCGAGCACGGTGCCGTTCGCGGCGTCGTAGCGCGAGGCGCGCCGCCAGCAGTCGTGGAAGACGTCGATGGTGAGCTCTTCGGCGGTTTCCCGGTTGGCGGTAATTCGCATGATCAACGTGAAGACGACGCGGTGAGACCTCTCGTAGAGTGCGTCCAGCGCGAACTGGTCGCCCGCGGCGATCGCTTGGACGAGCACCACCCAGTCCTGCTCCGGCACCGGAGCCTCGCATTTGGCGTAGAGCACGTCGCCCAGCGTTGCCGCCGTCGTTTCGGTACGCTCCTTGGCCCGGACCGATAGCTTCGCATGAGCCGGATATAGCTAATTCTCCGCCGGCCAATCAAGATCGGTGGTGAAGGTGCGCGCCTTCCGTGGCCCTCGCCGAAGGTGTAGTCCATCGTGGAGCAGGTGCGGCGCCCATGCCGGCTCGAGCTCGAGGATGGCCAGTCGAAAGCGACGATGCCGCTCGAGGACGCCGGAGGCGATCAGGTCGCCCATCGACAGCGCCGGATCGAACGCCTTCGAAAAACTGCTGCACTCCGCCGGGCTTAGCTACGTCATGTACGAAACCGCGCTCGGTTTCCTCGATGCGGCCCCGCAACTTTCCGCCGGCTGCGTATTGCTGGATATCAGGATGCCGGAAATGGATGGTCGCGAGGTGCAAGCGCAGCTCAACCAGCTCGGCTTTTCTCCGCCCGTGATTGTGATTACCGGGCAAGGCGATATTCAGACCGCGGTCCGGGCGATGAAAGCGGGCGCCGTCGATTTCATTGAGAAGCCGTGCGACGATGAACGCCTGATCGCTGCGATCGAGGCCGCGCTGGCAAATTCCGGCCGGGCGTTTCGGGATCAAGAAGTGGTGGAGGCCGCGGGGCGGATCGCTACGCTTAGTCGACGCGAGCGGGAGGTGCTCGATGCGGTGGTGGCCGGCCGACAAAGCAAGGTGATTGCCCACGACCTCGGGCTCAGCGTAAGAACGGTCGAGGTGCATCGGGCGCACATGTTGGAGCGGCTTGGCGTCCGGCGTCTCGCGGAAGCGGTACGGCTTGCGGTATTGGCGGGACTAGCGCCGGAAACCCGCCGCACCGTTCGCTAGCCACCCGCGGCTCCTCCTCATTCCGCCGAACCAAGCCGCTTTAGCTCGCGTATTTGAACTCCGGCAATTTCTTTAGCGCTTCCTGAGTTGCTCCCGGCAACTTGACCTTATTTCCGGCTTCGTCGAGCACGAGGCTCTTAAACGGGACGGCTGGCAAACGCCCGCCGATGTGGAGGAAGCCTCCGACTTGAAGTACGGCAAAAAGCGCCTTGTCGTCGCGCCCGATGATGATGTCCAGATAGTCCCGATCACCTGTGGACGCGCCTCGTCAAGGGCTGACGGGCCTCCAGTGGGACCGGCGCGGCTAACGGGGTAGGGTGCAGCGGGGCCGAAGCCTTCGCCATCATCCGGGCCGCCTTGGCGGGGGCCGACGTCGTGGCAGCAAATCGCTTTGCCGGCGACAGGATCATCGCTTAGCGGGATTGAGTAATAGGTGACGGATGCGGCCCCTTCGGCTGGGCGTATCCGGTTCCCCGAGACCACCGTGACCTTGAGTTCTCGCGCCGCCTCATGGAGGAACGCAGCCCGTCCCGTCGACATAGGTCTCGCCGCACAGGATGTTCAGCCGGTGATCGAGGGGAGAGCCGAGCAAGGGCGTCACTTTGGCGACGAATTTGGTCGTCTTAGGGTCGTTCTGCCACGCGTTGTAATCTGTCACGGTATCCCAGAGTTCCAGGGTGGCAAAGCGATTGCGCCTATCGAGCTGCTGTAGGACAGTATAGCTCAGCTGGCCGGGCGCCCTGCTGCTGACGGAACCATAACGCACCAAGTCGTCCTGACCTTTGTCAAGATCCGGGGTTTCTGCTGCCGCCCTCCGTGGATGAGTGGCTGCCGCAACGACATTTGGCGCGCTTTGTGGTGGAAGTGATTGACGGTCTGGATCTGCGGGAGCTGATCGGCAGCTATCGCGGGTCGGGATGCGGGAGTCCCTTCCTTTTTGATAGAGGGGCCTCGCGGCGCTCGGTGAGCGCGGCATCACCCGGCTGCTCCTCGAAGGTGGCGGGCTTTTCGCGGCTGCTTTCGCGCGCGCTGGCCTGATAGACCGCCTGGTCTGGGTAGACGCCCCGATGCTGATCGGCGGCTACGGTATTCCGGCAATCGCCGAATTCGGGCTCGAAATGCTCTCGCAGGCGCCGAGCTTCGAGCGCCTATCGACGGAAACGGTTGGAGATGACGTTTTGACCGTGTTCCGCGTTCGCGAGTAGGCTCCTAGTTGCTGCGGTGCGCCACGATCATCGGGTAGATGTACCAAAGCCCAGTCAGCAGCATGAAAGCCAGCCCGCCGGCAACTGTCCCGATGGCGAAGGACCCTGAGATTTTCGCGATTACGACGTAAACATCGCCCGCCAGTCCCAAACCGAGCGGCAGGGTCGCAGCCGTGATGAGAGCGCTGCCGACCCGGTACATGTCTTCGGTATCCTCGCCGGCATAGACGATCCTGTGATAGGGGGCCGGAGCCATCAGCATCATGACGGCCAGCGCGACCAGAAACAGGCTAGCGGCATGCACGGCAATCGAGACTGTCGGCAGCTGCTCAAAGGCGCGAGTAAGCACGATGGCCAGCTGAAAGCCGAATAGAGCTTGGGCACCGGGCAGCACGACGCGGGCCTCCGTCAGCAAGTGTTCTATCTTTACATGCAGCGGCGTGTCAGCCCGCTCGTCCGATTGGCCACGCGTGATCATGCGTTCCCTCTCCCCGACAAACCTCTTTCGCAATTGTGGCAGGCCATACCAGAGAGCAAGCGCCAGACCGGCTCCTGTCGCACCCGCTGCGATCGAGATGGCGCTATCGTCAAAGATCCCCTCGGTGCCGACCAAGAGACCTATGCCCACCGCCAGCGCGAAGGGCAGCAGCGCCAGATCGGCGATGACCGTCGTGAAGCGATGCAGTCGGCCGCTGTCCTGGCCTGCCTCGACAATGCGGTGATACGGACCGGGGGCGATCAGAAAACTGATCGCGCAGACGAGAAGTCCCAACCCAACCCCGTCGGCATAGCGGGCAAATTTCGGGAGTTCGTCGAAACTCTCGCTAAATACCCCGCGAAACCCGAACCCCAGCAGGATCTGGGCCCCGAGGATTAAGATTTGGGTTTCATCGAGCGCGATCTTGACCTTTGCTGGCAGCTCCATAGCGAATCAACACCGGAACGGCGCGAAGCGAGCGGGGACCGGGAAAAATGTTTCGCGGTGCCCGGCAGATGGAGCGAATGATCGCAGGCCAGCATTGCTGGAACGGAGCTGCGGCTGTCCTTTGTTCGTGAGGCGGGCGCATCCCTTGGCAGGCGCTGGGGTCTGATCGGCGGGTAGACTATCCCCCGGTGATCGCCTGAGATGAGCGGTGGAGGACCCGTGGTGAAGTCGCAAAGGCCGCTCGATTGGCTCAATTTTTTCCTGGCAGACGTGAAGGACGGGCTTGGGCCTTTCCTCGCGATTTACCTGCTGTCGAGCCGCCATTGGAATCCTGGCGAAATCGGCGTGGTCATGATGATAGCCGGCATCGCCACGGTGGCGGCCCGCGCGCCGTTCGGCGCCTTAATCGACTGGATGCGGTGGAAGCGGGCATTGATCGTCATTGCCGCTGCTACAGTTGCAGTCGGCGCGATTGCAATGTCTTTGTTCGCAAATTTCTGGGCCGTTGCCGCCGCACAGGCGGTGATCGGAAGCGCCGATGCCGTGTTTCCTGCAGCGGTCGGCGCTATCTCCCTAGGAATTGTCGGCCCCGAGCTGTTCACGAGAAGGGTGGGCAGAAACGAGGCATTCAACCATGCCGGTAACGCCTTTACCGCGATCACAGCAGGGGTGGCTGGGTGGATTCTGGCGCCTCGTGCCGTTCTCTGGCTCGTTGCAGCGCTGGCTGCCACGAGCATTCTCGCCGTGCTTGCTATCAAGTCGCGTTGGATCGATCATGACCTGGCACGCGGCTCCGATAAGGACCGCGACGGCCAGCCGAGCGGCTTGCGGGTCATCTTTGAATGCAAGCCGCTGCTGATTTTCACGGCCTTGATCACGCTGTTTCATTTCGCCAATGCGGCGATGCTGCCGTTGCTTGGGGAAAAGCTCGCTCAGAGCAATAAAGGCACCGAGACTTTGTTCATGGCGGCATGCATCATCGCCGCGCAAATCGTAATGGTGCCGATGGCCGTACTGGTCGGACATAAGGCGGACAGCTGGGGACGCAAGCCGATCTTTCTCGCCGGCTTCGCCGTATTGCCTCTACGCGGGTTGCTTTATACGCTGACGCAGAACCCATACGCTCTCGTTTCGATTCAGGTGCTGGACGGGATCGGCGCCGGAATCTTCGGCGCGCTGTTTTTTATCGTCATCGCCGATCTGACGCGGGGAACCGGGCGCTACAACCTCGCACAAGGCGCCGCGTCGGCATCTTGGGGATTGGGCGCGGCGCTGAGCAATTCGGTCGCCGGCGTTATCGTCGACAAGGCCGGGTTCTCGGCCGCATTTGTGTTTTTGGCCGGCTGCGCACACGCCGCCTTCCTGCTGCTGTGGATAGCGATGCCGGAGACCGGTGAGAAGGCCGCGCCCGAGGCGGAGTGGGACCACTCGAAGGCGCCGGCGCCCGCCGACTGAGATATGGCACGGTTCCTCAGCCTGGTCCCCGAGGCTGCGGCGATCGCGATTTTCGCGCTGACCTATCTCGTCGTCGCAATCGGGCGGCTGCCCGGTTTTCGGCTCGACCGGGCCGGTGGCGCGCTGGTCGGGGCCAGCCTGATGGTAGCGGTCGGCGCTCTGCCGCTCGAGGAAGCGCCAAAGGCGATCGACTTCGATACGATCATTTTGCTGATGGGCGTCATGATCGTCGTCGCCAATCTGCGGCTTTCGGGGTTCTTCCGTCTCGTCAGTGGCTGGGTCGTCACCCGTGCCCGGTATCCGATCGTGCTGCTCGCCTCGATCGTCCTGGTTTCGGGAATGCTCTCGGCATTCCTGGTGAACGATACGGTTTGCCTGGTCCTGACGCCACTCGTCCTCGACCTCGTGACCCGTCTGCGACGCAACCCCGTCCCTTACCTGCTGGCGATCGCGATGGCGTCGAATATCGGCAGCACGGCGACGATTACCGGCAACCCGCAAAACATGATTATCGGCAGCCTGTCGCATATCCCCTATGGCGCTTTCGCCGCCGCGCTCTCGCCGATTTCCGGGATCGGGCTGGCGCTGACCGTGGGGCTGATCGCGTTTGTCTATCGCTCCGAATTCTGGACGCGTCGGCGGCTCCGGGGTGAGCCCGAGCCGGCGCACGCGAACTGGCCGATCATACTCAAGTCGGTGGCGGTCTCGCTCACCATGATCGCGACTTTCTTTACGGGCATTCCGCCCGCCGAAGCCGCGATCGTCGCCGGCGCCGTCCTGTTGTTCACTCGGCGCATCAAATCCGAGAAAGTTTACGCCGAGATCGACTGGACTTTGCTGCTGATGTTCGCCGGCTTGTTCATTGTCGTTGCCGGCCTCGAACACAGCGTGCTGTCGCCGGAGGTTATCGGCGCTGTCCGTCGTCTGCAGCTCGATCGCGTGCCAGTCCTGAGCGCAATCACCGCGATCCTCTCGAATATCGTCAGCAATGTCCCGGCTGTACTCGTACTGAAGCCGTTCATTGCGCAGTTGCAATCCCAGCAGCAAGCTTGGCTCACTGTGGCAATGGCATCGACCCTCGCCGGCAATTTTACCCTGGTCGGCTCGGTGGCCAATCTGATTGTCGTGCAGCGGGCAAGAGCACAAAACGTCGAAATCGGGTTTTGGGAATACTTCAAGGTCGGCGCGCCTCTGACGGTACTCACGATCGGCATCGGCGTGCTGTGGCTCGCGTAAAAACAGCACCGGGTGAGGGTAGTCCGCCGGGCGTCACCCGCGGGGTGGCAATGACCCGTTGCAGCGAGGGCCCAGTCCGCGCCAGGCGCGCGCCGCGGTTGCGATCACGGCCAGCGAGGCTAAACTGCCGTCGGCCTCGCCCTTTTCGAAATCGCCCTCCAACTGCGGGCTCATTGGCAGGTCGAGGGTTTCGCCGGTGGCAAGCGCTGCTGGAACCATTTGTTGTAGAGCTGCACCAGTTCGCGGCTCTGGGCGACACCCCGAAGGTGTGGTCGACGATTGCCGGCGAAATCGGGATCGTCCTTCCGGTACATCAGCCCATAGGGGTCATAAGGACAGATATTCGCCGACATGAGAGCGCTGCAGCCCAGAACAACATCAGCGGAGCGTCGGTCGCTACGCGTTTATCCGAGCGCGAGAAGCGCGCGGGTGGGGTTGGTGATACTGGTCGCCCAGTCTGTTGTCGCCACCAGGCCACGTCGGCAGCGAGGCAACGTACGTGGGACATGGCTCGCCCGGCAAGGTGCGCTTAACCAAGTGTACGCGAAACCCGCGGCGACCCTAGCGTCGAGATCGCTGGCGGTCTCAACGCGGCTGCGGCCTCGTCATCGGAGATGATGGGCATCCAGCCTAGCCCTGGGGCAGCCGCTCATTCGATCACCTCGTCGGCGTACCCGAGGATCGATTGGGGGATTGTGAGACCAAGCGACTTGGCCGTTCTGAGGTTGACCACCAGTTCAAACCACTTGGGTTTCTGGACCGGCAAATCGACCGGCTTTGCGCCCTTGAGGATCCTTCCGACATACAGTCCAGCTTGGCGCCAGATCGCAGTTCTGCTCGGGCCGTAGCTGATGAGCCCGCCAACGTCAGCGAACTCGCGCCACCCGTAGATCGCCGGTATGGCATACCGGGCCGCGAGTGACACGAGCTGCTCGCGCCAATTGTCGAAAAGCGGATCGGCGCCGACGACGAGCCCAGCGACATGGAGTTTGGCTAGGTCGGCGAAATCGGCCTCGAAGTCCGCCCACCTGGACAACGCCAACATGAGGGGGGCCGTCCTAAGGGACGCCACGTTGAACGGCGCTGACTTGACCGGCGCCGCCGTCTCCCAGACACAGTTGGATCAGGCCTGCGGAACAAACGCGAAGCTCAATCCTCGCCTGATCCTCAAACCGTGCCCATGACCGGGCAGCCCCCCGGTTTTGCCGCGTGAAAATCAGCACGGTCGCAGGTGGTGATGTACAGCAAGGCGCGGTCTTTGCGTTCTTGCCCGTAGCGCCCGGCCCGCAAGGGCACGCGAAGGAGCTGGGTGTGCGAACGCATATAGCTCAAAGATGTTCAAGGTGAAGGGTAGGGCGGCGGCGTCAGGGTATCATCCGAAGCGCTGACGGAATCCGCAACCGTTCGAATGATTTGGTAGGCCGTCGACGATGTTGCTGCAAGGGCTAGGGATTGCACTTACTGTCGTCTCTGGAGTCATCGGAATACTGATCGCTGAAAAGACGCCACTCCGAGTCAAACTCGTTCTGGTAGTTCTTGCCCTATTAGGTGCATCTGTGGCTTTCGCAACCAGCTATCATGACGCTCAGGAGGCCATGAAAACGAGTTATGCGCTAGGGCAAATGGTGAAGAACGCCCCTACACCCCCAAATTTTAACAATGATCTCCATAATGCTATCCATTTTGTAGTCGCCGATCACGATCTCTTTCCGCTCAATGAACCCAAAGCTGATAGCTCGGGCTGGGCCAGGGAATATGATTATACCTCCCCAGTTTCTTTGCTGAAACAAGCTCAGTCGGGATCTGTCACAGACGTGATCGTCATGGACGATGAGGATCGTCTAAATTTCAAAGCGGACTACGTCACCAATGGGGGCAGCGAACAGCCTGAAAACAGCATGGCCGCGCTCAGTTGCGGCATTCGCCACACATTCTTTCAGGAACCATGCTTCAAATCCCAATTCATTAGAACGACAACCGCATGGTTTTGGACTCCGCGAACACGCATTACCTATTACGACTACATGTTGCACCACTTTTGTATGATTGCCGAGGAGCTGAACCCTAACGCAAAGAATATTGTAATTGAACTTACGACTGGAGATAAGCAGCACCAACTTAGAAGCGAGGGCTGTGGCATCGATCTCGATACCATCAAAAATGGTCAAGTCCCTACACCACTAAAGCTAACCTTAGGAGCGGACGTAATTGGCCGGGTTTTTGAGGATCGGCCGTCCCGTTTCTATGCTGTTGTTTACAACCAATTCAAGAAGCAGTCGGAGGAGGTCGCGCGGCAGAAACCTTAAACGTCCCGCAAGAGCTTCATGGCGTCCCTCAAGATATTGTATTCTGCACCGGTTAGCGGGATTGGCGCAAGCCGCATAAAGTCCCATTTGTGGCTGACTCGTGATCTGTCCGGTTTTTGTAGCGCGTGATCTGTCCGGTTTTAGAACCGTCCGCAAGGGGGGCGGGGAATGGGCCGGGCAGGAGTGCTGCAAGGGGTACGGCAGATGCGTTTCGAGGGGTTGCTCGAGCGCAGAACGATAGGCGCTAACTGCTTCCTCCAGACGCGCCGTCCCCGCTTACCGCTCACCCAACTCCCTGAGCGTGGTTCCGAGGTTCGCCTGCGTCATCGCCCAGTCGAGCGGTCGTTCCGCTCGCTGGGCTAAGGGCATCGCCGCTCGATAGATCGCGATAGCGTCACGCAATGCCTGGTTATCGCCGAACTCACGTCCATGGTCGCCGAGCGCGGACGCTTCTCGTCCGCTCGATGAGGCGAGAGTCGTTGTTTTTGACGTTATCGCCGCGCGTACTCACCGACGAGGAGATCAGCTCAAGGAACGGCTAGCAACATCTTCGTGCCGCGCTGCGTGCGTGAGGGATCGTCACCCGCAAGGGCGGAGACGCAGCGGCTCCGGGCGCTTGCGCCTAGACCTAGAGCCCGGCCGTTATCGCAATCGGCTCGATCAGGCTCGGATCGTTGTTCTTGACGTTGCCGACACGCGGGCCGACCTCCCAAGAGATCATCTCCTCGGACGGATATGGGGCGAGCAAAGCCTTCAGATGTGGCGCATCGGCCCCCTGCTCGCCGAGCCAGGCCGGCCAGTCGGCAGGTTTCAAAACCACGGGCATGCGGTTGTGAAGCTCGGCGCACAGCTCGTTCGGTATGGTGGTCACGATTGTAAAGCTGCGCACCCTCTCGCCATCCTTAGAGCGCCAGGTCTCCCACAATCCGGCCATCCCCATCAGGCCGCCGCCTTTGAGCCCGATTGCATAGGGCTGTTTGCCGGTCGCGGTTTTCTTCCACTCGTAAAAGCTGTCGAGCGGCACGAGACAGCGCCGCTGTCGGAAGGCCTCGCGGAAGGCGGGCTTGGTGTCGATGTCCTCGGCGCGCGCATTGAAGGTCGAGAAACCGATCTTGATGTCCTTGGCCCAATAGGGGATCAAGCCCCAGCGCATGACATCGAGGCTGCGCTGCCGATCTTTCGCATCGTAACGCACAACCGGCAGCGGATCGGTCGGCGCCACGTTCCAGCTGCGCGCGAAATTCGGCGCCGGCCGCTCGGGCGGGATGCCGAAGGCGATCTTGATTTCGCTGACATCGGAGGACAGGCGGGCACGGCCACACATATCGAGAACATAACACGATCGGCCGCCGAGCGGGGGTAGCACAGTCTCTCGCACCGCTGCTGCGGATGCGTCGAGACCGAACGATTCAAATCGACCGCGACCCGCCGCCATCGGAACCGTAATCGAACGGCTGGATCTGCCCCAAAGCCGTCATCTAGACGGGCGCCCTTTTTTGGCGGGGTGTTCAGGGCGGAAGGGAAGCCGCGTAGGCCGCGAGCGCCACGATGTCGTCGAGCGACAGATTGATGACGTTGGGCGCCATCAGCGGGCTCCATGGACCGGTTCGCGCGCCGTGTTGAAAATCATAGAGTTGCCGCACGAAGTTGCTCGGCGACCGTCCGGCGAGGCCGGGGATGGGTCCCACTCCGGTAAGTTCGGGCCCATGACAGATGGTGCATGGCGCGCTCTTTCCGTTGCCGCCGGTGGTGGCGAGTTGCCGGCCCTGGTCGACGCTGCCGGGCGGTACGTACGCGATGAAGCGCGATCGCGCGTCGCGCAGCTCAAAGCGCTCGAGATCTTCTGGAACCTCGATGATGCGACCGGCGATCGGCTCAGTCTCGCCGCCTGGCAACACCGCCAGAAACCACCCGGCGACATGCGTCCTTGGCACGGTGGCGGTTTCCACCACCTTGATCACCGCCCGTGGCTTTAACCCGGAAAAATAAGCCGCCGCCTGTTCGATTTCGGCGACGGTAATACCCTTCGCCGTCTTGATCATCAGCTGTGGCGGGATTTGTTGCGGGACCGAGGTCGTCCGCGCGCCGCTTTTGAAGTCGGCCGTCTGCTGCACGATGTACTCTGCGGGAAGGCCGGCGATGCTGGCATTTTCCGGCCCGCCTGGCCCATCTGCCCGGTGGCATACGCCGCACGCCATCACGTCCGGCTTGCGGCCATGAGCGACGATATCCGGCAGCGGCGGGTGGTCCGAAGGATGCCAATCAAGCGCGAAGAAAAGATCGCGTGCCTGCGTCACCGTGAACGCGGCAGTGCTGTCGGGAACATGCCGCGGCGTGCCGTCGTCCGGCTTTACCTTGAAATCCGGGGGGTTCACCGCATACGCCCAGGCCGGCGGGACGTCTGCCGCTTGCGCCCGCGATATCAGCGGCGCGGCGCACAGAGACAAGCCAAGCGCCAACGCAGCCTGGATCGCTTTCATTATTCCCTTCCTCCCTGTCAACTCGCCTGATTGTTGGTGGGCCGGTCGTCCTTACGCCGACTTCGACCACGGGCCGCCCAGTCACGCTCCCACAAGCCGACAAACAATTTATCAGGCCCGTGCGGCACCGGCTACTCTGGGTCGAACCCTCGTGAGTATATTATAATCGTGAGAATGGGCGCTTTCGGCGCATCTCGCCCACTCCCGCGTGCACCGGCTACCGTCTCCTTTCCGATCACATAGCCGGCGTTCGGCCGGTGCGACGGGAACGCGTCTTCGTGCCCCTATCCGGCCATTGGCTGCCGGCTATTGAACCGGCTCGGGTGCATGGAAAGCGGTCATTCCATTGCGTGCTTCGGCGTTGAGGCTCACGGCGAAAGCGCACTTTGGGTAGCACGCAACACGGGGCGCAACGTCGAACTAAACAACCGAAGCGGTCCTCATGACCTGCCTCGGCTTCGAAGGACAAGCCTGTGAGCCAAATAATGAGGTCGACCTCTTTGAAGCCCAGCACTGCGGGGGTTTCCTGCAGCGCAAATTCCAGATTTCTCCTGCCGATGCCGCCGACGACGCGTCCGTGGGCGCCGCACTCCGCGCTCGGCTAGGGTATCACGCATCTCGGCGACGAGCCTCTTTTCGATTCCTTCGAATCATCGCCAATGCACCGCGCGCAGCTTTTCCGGAGGCCACCCAACGTCCCGGGAAATCCACGTTGCCAAAGAAATTCGCGGGAAGTGTGCCCTAGCTCACACTTCCTTGGTGTCTCGGCACATTATCGGATGGCTCCAGCCCCGGGCCGGGGGCCGGGAGGTGCGCTAGTCCCATCTTAACGTGGACGCGGGGGACCTCATGGACCCATTTGCCGGCAATGCACATGTAACTTGGGCGTTGTATTGCATCGGGATGGCTGTGGTCGTGGCGGTACTATTGCTCGCTGACCTGGCGGCCGATCATCGTGACGAGCTCAAGAGAGGCTCTCGACGCGCGCAGAAGTGGCGGCAGAAATGACTATACCCGAACGTGCTTCAGCTTAGGCGCAACGAACGATCACCCGCGGTCGCCATTGACCGAGCCACCGGCGGTCGCTGTATGCGCGTGCAGGCAACTTACAGAGCGCTCTCCAAGCGACCCAGCTCAAATCTTCCTGGGCTCGCTGTCGACGAGTACGCCATCACAGTCGAAATGATCAGTTCCAAAGAATTGGTGATCATCCAAACCGCTAGCTTGTCAGCGCTCGACGGATAACGTTGGCCACAACTCACCTTCCTTCGGCAGCTTCTCCGCCATCCCAAGCGGCGCGTGACGGCGATCCATTTCGGCCCAGACCTCAGAGGCGGTAATCCCGAGTTCGCTCCATAACACAACGAGATTGTAGATCAGGTCGACGCTCTCATTGATAACCGCCGACCGCTCCCCGCGAACTGCTTCGATGACGACTTCCGTCGCTTCCTCAGCCAGCTTTTGTGCCATTCTTGGGAGTCCCGCTGCGAGCAGCTGGGCGGTACGTGGGCTGGTTTTTTGCCCGATGCGCACCTCAGTAATCGCCCTTTGCAATTCCACAATGCCATCGTGAGGAGGCTTTTCTCCGGTCGCTTTTTCTTCGTGCGCGCCACTCTGAACCCCGCGACTTCTTAATCTTGTTTTAGCCGGCTCGGCAGCAGTTCGCCGCGCCCCTCGAGGATCGGATAGGCAGCCGCTGCCAGATGAGCGTTGACCCGCTTGAGGTCGCGCACGATGTCGAGGAGCAGCTTGCTCATCTCAATGGTCTCTGCCCGGCTAGTGCGTGCCCGTCCGAAGTATTCTTCGGTTGTGCGCAACTCGATCTCCCGGAAGACCTCCTTTTCGCCGAGAAGCTGGCGGGCCGCCCGCGGGTCTTCGGTCATGAACACGGCCGCGGCGGCCCGTGCGTTGCCGATCAGCCGGTTCATCATTTCACGGATCTCTTGCCGGCTGATTTCCGAGAAGCTGACGCCGCGTTTGATGCGCTTGGCGGCAAGCGACATCAGGCTCTTCTCGACGATATCGCCGGCATGCTCGAGGTTGCTCGTGAATGCGAGGATTTCCGATAAACGTCGGTGATCGGTGTCGTCGAGAGCGTCGGTATCGATCGAGGTCAGGTATTCCTTGATCGCCGTGTCGAGTTGGTCGAGGACATTGTCCATGCGCGCGGTTTCCGTGACGCGCTTGCGATCACCACGGTTGAGGGAATCGAGCGCGCCGCGCAGCATGGCCTCGAACACATCGACCATGCGCAGCGCCTCGCGCGCGGCGCCGGCGAGCGCGATGCTGGGCGTCTCATGCGCCGCCCAGTCTAGATAGAGGGGTTGTGATGGATCGGCCGGATCCACGCGCGCCGGCAGAAGACGCACGAGCAGCCGAGCGAAGGGCTTAAGCACGGGGAAGAACAGCAGCGCTAGGACAATGTTGAAGCCGGTGTGAAAATCCGCCACGGCGCGTCCGGCATTAGGTTCGATCGTAACCAGCGCCGGGCCGATCCAGTTGAGCAGAGCGAGCGCCAGCGCGCAGCCGAGAACCCGGTTGATCAGATTGCCGATCGGCAGGCGCTTGGCGGCGGGATCGCCGCCAACACCGCTCTCGAGCAGCGGGTTCACAGCCGTGCCGAGATTCGCTCCGAGCACGAGGGCAAACGCGGCGTGCGGCGGCACGACCCCCTGGGCGGCAAAGGCCACGATCAACAATACGACCGCGACGCTCGAATGCGCCGCCCAGGTCAATGCGGCCGCGAGCAGAATGTCGATCAGCGGGTCCGTAGTGACCGCACCGAGCAGTACCCGCAAGCTCGGCACGTCCTCGAAGGGGATGATCATCGAGAGCAGGTGCTGAAGCGCAACCAGCATCAGACCGAGCCCGATACCCACCCGGCCAAGATCGCGCGTTCGGGTCACCGCGCTACGCCGGAACATAAACACGCCGATCAGGATCAGCAGAAACGAGACCTTTGACACATCGAACGACAGCACCTGGACGATTAGGGTCGTGCCGACATTGGCGCCGAGCATGACGGCCAGCGCCGGCACGAGGTCGACAAGCCCGCCGGCGGCGAATGCCGTAACCATCAGACCTGTGGCCGTGCTGCTCTGGAGTATTGACGTCACGCCCACCCCGGCCAGGAAAGCCTTGAACCGGCTGCCGAGCGCGTAACTCAACATCCGTCGGAGTTGTGGGCCGAAGGCGCGCGTAATCCCAGTCTGGACCATGTGCACGCCCCAAATCAGGAGCGCAATTGCACCGCCGAGATCCACTAGCGTCAGAGTTGTATTCATCCTGCGCGCTCCGTGTCGAACGCAGTCCGCTTACCCCCCCTTATACCCTCTCGCGGGGCAATCAGCACACCGCGATACGCCGGCAAAAATGAGTTTGCCACCGCTCGGTCAACCAATTTTCTGATGAGACTAGAAAACTTCTGTTCGAGACCTCGCTAGCCGAGCACTCGAATCGCAACAATGGCGCCGCCAGCACCAAAGAGCGCGATCAGAGGAATTGCCCAGACGGGATAGCCAAGCACTGCCGCTCCGATTCCCATGCTGACAGCCACGATGAGCACGATTGCGGCCGGAATGACGGCAAAGAACCGGTTCACGGCGCGCCATAAAGCTTGGTTGTGCGCGGCCATGGCCTGGGCGCCTGCATCAAGATGGCGATGACGCCGGTTGCCGAGCGCGTAGCTCAGCTTGCCCCGGAGTTGCGGGCCGAAGGCGCGAGATCCCTGCTGCCGGCTCGCCAGCCTGGGGACAAGCCTTGAAAGCCGAATGCTCTTCGCATCGCGCTGCCAATTCTTCTAGATAGGGGTAGCGGCCGTCCAGTAGGGCGCCAAGCTCCGCACGTCGGACATACCCAAGCATCCATTTCCCATGTTCCCCTGGTTATTTCTTCGATCACTTGTCGCGGCGTTCCCCCGCGTGGCGCTGATCGACCCTTGTTGTGGCGCAGACTATCAAGGTCAAAATCACCGACAGCCCGATGCAAAAAATCGCCCAAGTTATGTGTGGATCGGTCGAAAACGGGTCCGCTGGATGGTCCTCTACCTCGACCACTGGCGGGAGATTCTTAGGATTCACGTTGAAGACCAAGTAAACAAGCGGCTTTGATCCTGGGTTGCTCCATTGGTAAACGAGACCCCTCGGTTCGTACGAAACCGAACCCGGCCCCTTGGCCGTTGCCCGACCCTCTGTGAATTCGGCCCCGACGCCAGACAGGATGTAGTGGAGGGCCGCGGCTGAGCGTTGATGCAAGGGGTCGTAGGGAGATTGAGGGGGCAGGGGGACTTTGGCCAGACTGAGGAGGCTTGTCTCTCGTATCAGACCTGGAATGGGCGATGGGGAACGATAGACCTCGACAGAGACCCCGTTCGGCTGATCGGCGATTTCCGGTTCGGGGGCCGGTAAAAGCAGAAACTGTAGGTATGTTGGTGATCGCTCAGCGGCATCCGCCTTCAAAGTAAACTTGGTCCCAGCCGGTAAAAATAAACCGTCGCCCGCATGCAAAATAGTGCCCGCCATTCCAATCTTCAGTTCAACTGTGCCCGAATATTGGTAATAGAAACCATCGCCTGCGGTGGTCAGGTCTACCCCACCAGACCACAGTGCACCCGCGTGAATACTGAAATATACTTCGGGATCATCGCGATAGGGCAACGTCGCCGTTGCAATTATTCTACTAAAAGGTGAGGACGAGTAAGTGGCTGCGACCGCTTCCGAAGACCCGAGAATTGTCCCGAAGATCGCGAGGGCGACAGGAGCTACACGCATTTCTGCCTCCCCTTTGTCCAGCTCAAGGGTGTCGCTCCCTTATAGCCGATCTCGGTTCGTGTGGGTGCTCTGTAACTATGCCCGCGATGTGCCGCATCCAATTTCCGACAGAGTTGATTACAACATGTTTCTATGGGAATGAGTTGGCAACATAGAAAGTACGAGGCCGATCAGCTCGTCCTGCCGAACGGCAGTAGCTCCCGCTGTCACACCTCCCGACCCGATCCTATACGCCTGACTACCTATAAAGGGTAGCTCTGCCTCCCTGTCCTTTTTGCCGCGGTTATTCTTGACAAGGTCAATTACTGAGTAAGGTGTATTCTTTAACCTAACGTCGTTTGCACGGGCCGATCGGAGACTCGCGCAGTCAGCAAGAACCACAACGGCACTGTCAGGAAAAACGGCCTGCTGGATCGAAGGGGTTCGGCGTAGGCTGCGGACATGGCTCCGATCTCCTATCGCCGGCATCGTTTTCCGCCGGTCGTCATCCAGCACGCCGTGTGGCTGTACCTTCGCTTCACCCTGAGCTATCGCGATGTCGAGGAGCTGCTTGCCGAGCGTGGCCTCGACCTCTCCTGCGAAAGCGTTCGCAGTTGGGTGCTCAAATTCGGACCGGCAATCGCCCGGGGACTGCGACGGTGCCGTCCTCGACCGAGCGATCGCTGGCATCTCGACGAAATGGTCGCCCGGATCGCGGGCAAGCAGATGTATCTGTGGCGTGCCGTCCACCACGAGGGCGAGCCTCTACGTTGATAATCGGGTTGATCGGGGTTATCTCGTTCGCATTCTCAATAGGGTGGGATTCGTACCATGGCGAAGGCCGTGAAGAGGAAGGGCACGGCACCGCCACGGGCCGGCAACAGGCGGGTAGCTGTGAAATCCCGCAAACCGAGCCGAAAAAACAAGACAGGCGAGGTCACGTCAGCGGCGCCTAACGGAGCAATCGGTCAAGACCTATCGGATGTTTCCATGCTGGAACCCCGTGTTCTTGCTGCTATTGCAAGTCCCGACGTGCTCGATCGGCTCTGGACAATCATCGACAGCCGGAAAGGCGCAGATCCCGGTGCGAGCCATTCCGCGCGACTCCTTGCGAGGGGTACTCCCCAGGTGGTTCAGAAGCTCGGCGAAGAACTCGTCGAATGCCTGATCGAAGCGATGGCGGGAAATCATGCCGGCCTCGTCGCCGAGAGCGCCGACGTGCTCTATCACCTTCTCATTACCTGGGTGAATGCGGGAATCCATCCGGAGGAAGTTTGGGCGGAGCTCACGCGGCGGGAGCAGGTCAGCCATTTAACCGAAGGCTCGGACGTTCCGCTGAAGCGCCTGCTGGACAGCGTGCAAGCGGGAACCACGAAAATACCGTGACCGGGGCAACTCCCGCCCGTGCACCACGACGGAGTGAAGCGCTGAGCTCATTGCGGGCGGTCTCGCGATAGGCAAACATTAAGGTTGCGCACAATGCGAGGCACCTAATGTTGCTCACCGTGAAAAGCGCGGTTGCCGAAGACGAGCAGGCCGTTGTCGCGCTGTGGCGCGCCTGCGATCTGGTTGCATCATACAATGACCCGGTAGCCGACTTCCGTTTCGCCAAAGCTGGTCCCTGCTCGGACGTGCTTGTCGCCGTTGACGATGCCGGCGAAGTAGCGGGCAGCGTCATGGTCGGCCATGACGGGCATCGAGGCTGGCTCTACTACGTTGCTGCCCGTCCTTCATCGCGCAGCAAGGGCGTGGGCCGGCGCATGGTGCAGGCGGCAGAGAACTGGCTTCGCCAACGGGGGATAGTGAAAGCGCAGCTCCTGGATCAAAACAAACACCAAGGTGGTGAGCTTCTACGAGCACCTCGGTTTCGAGGTCAGCCCCGCGCGTAGTCATGAGCCGATGGCTGGGGAAAACATCGTAGGTCGATACGCCCGCTTGGCCCTGTGCATTAACTCAAGGGTTTCGAACCGCTGATCGTCGCCCTGAAATCCAACGGGTTAGCCGGTGCAGAACTCCGGTGCGAATGTCCGCAAAGGATCGAAGGTCGCAGTTCCATCGCGGTCCGGCGAACGGCCGGAATCGGCGCATCTCGCCCGTTGCGGCGCATTCCAGTGATCGTCTCCATTCTGAACCCACAGCCGGCACTCAGCCTTGTCGGCGGGAACCACTATTCAT
>CAVSZA010000010.1:0-24799 GCA_963732095.1 uncultured Alphaproteobacteria bacterium | reverse complement strand
CGTGCTCGCCTGGCTGGTGGCTGCGCTCAATATCGTGCATCTGCTCGGTCCGACGCTGGACTTACTCGCTGTCGCGGTCGCACCGACGCGCGCGAAGCGATGGCGTCGCGGTCGTGATGGGCGGGCTCAGGGTCTCGATCCTGACCGTCGTCAAGGGTGTGCTCTCGCTGGCCATGCGATTCTTTGGCTGTTTTGGCAAGCGCCCGGTTTGCGTCCTAGCGAGCTGCTGTGGGCCGCCACCCTGGCGTCCAACCTGTTCGAGCGCCGCATCACCCGCGTTTCCGAGATTACCCCCCCGCGCGCGGGTGCTGCTCGGCAAGTTGATCAAAGCGACCCTGGTCACCTTGGCTCGGGGTCAGATTTCGGCCGGCACCCAGTCAGAAACTAGATCGGCGGCGACCGATCCCAGCGGTGCCGCAACCACCGGCTCGGATTGGACCAGCTCGCGTGCCGATTGGGGCGTTCGCTAGGTTGCGCGGCTCGGATGGCGCACCACACGCGCGCTCCGGCGCGACCGGAAGGTCGAGGTGGGCGCCGCCGAGATCAGTGAAACACGGCCGCGTCTAAACAGGTGTCACTCTGACGGGGGACCGAGGGTTCGAATCCGGTTCCCTCCAGCCAATGGAACGGAAAGCTCGTCGTCGCCGGCGCTTCCGGGACGCGCAGCGAGTTCAACGGCGACTTTGCCTGGAGCGATTACGTGGTGCAGCAGGGCTACGCCTATGTCTCGCAGAACAAAGGCGTCCTCAATTTCTTTGTAGACTCGCTCAACAGCGCTACCCCGCCGGAGCCGCTGGCCTGCCGCCTCAACCCGGCATCGATGATTTGGGTTCATTTCTACACCAACGACCCGGCCACGCCGTTCACGCGGTGGACCCCCTTCATGATCGAGGCGACTCTGTATCGGAGGAAATGCGCTTACAGCGCATTACGGCAGCACCCCGCACCGCACCTACGCTGTCGGAACGTCGAATGGCGGATATCAAGTGCGGCGGGCGCTGGAGACCGCGCCCGAATTGTACGACGGCGGCGTCGACTGGGAAGGTACCTACGTCGATCCGGTGGCGCCGAACATCCTGAGCGGGCTGCCTCCGGCCATCCTCAATTTTACGGACTACGCCGCGTCCGGCTACAACCCTGGCAGCACGGCGGCGCAAAACATCGTCGCGACAGGCTACCCGCCTGATCTCGTATTAGGGACGACCTCCCTCTGGGGCCTTTACTGGGCCGAGTTTTGGGAGGTCACACTTTGCCAATGGCAGAAGCGCCTCGACCCGAGCTACGACACCTACAGATCGGGCACCGGAACCTACAGCTATGTCGACCGCTTATCGGCCTCGGACGTCAGCGCCGATGTCGCCGCAATCACGACCACCGGCGACATCGGAAAGCCGCTGATCACGGTCGCCGGCACGATGGATGCGCTACTGCCGATCAACCTGCACGCCCGCGCTTATGCGCGTGCTGTGGCTGCCGCTCTCTCCGACCAAGATCATCCCGATGGTGACCAGCAGCATCAGCGCCCGGCATACCGGCTTTACGAGGTGCAGAACGGCAACCACATCGAGACCTACAAGGATACCTTCCCGCAGCTCGAGCTGATCCAACCGCACGCGCAGAACGCCTTTGACCTGCTGGTGAAATACGTCGAGCAGGGCGCAAAGCTTCCGCCGGACCAGTGCATCACGCGCGGCGGCTCGATCGCCTCATCGCCCGCCCAGCCGGGGCACTGCGCCGATCTGTTTGTCGGACCGTGAGCCGTTGACGGCGGCGTCACGCGGCATGCGCCCGGGCATCGGGCGGCCTGGTGTCGGGTGATGGAAGGCGACCCAGGCAACGCCGCGTCGCAAAAGGTTGTCCTGCACCGCGGCCTGCAAAACGTAGGCGAGATCAAGCTACTCAAGCCGATATACCACGGGGACCGGCGCGCGCCCTTATTCCGCGTCTCTCGGCCGGGGCCTTCAGCATGAGTAATCGCGTTAGTTAACGAGGGGCCGACCCGAACGCGTAACGCTTTGGTGACCTGGGGTGTTCCGGAGTGAGCGCCCTTCGTTGTCGCGTTGAATGTCACGACTGCCGTGGTGCGCCGACCGGTTTCGTCGACTTTGATACCGCAGAATATCCCCGACATGTGGCGGTTCTTGAAGAAGAACTTGCACACTCCGTCGCTGACTGTCGTAGGCGTCCCCGCCGTCAGATAGGCGTGGTCGACAGACATCATGATGCCGTCGTCTTCGACCTTAAAGCAAAGCCAGCGATCGTGCGGGCCTTAGCCAAGTCAACCATCGCTCGTCGGCCCGGATCACCTCGCAAGTAGGTTGTCGCATCAAGAACCTGGACGAAATCCTCGCCCTCGATTAGCCGGGCCATGGTGGTTCCGGGCCCAGGCTGCACCGGCAGGCGTGATTTGAGGAACTCTGCGACTCCGGGTGGACCGGAGAACGCTACATGACGAACGTACTCCCCATCGCCGATAATCGATAGGACACCTAGCCTAGAGCAGCGTGGCAAAGTCGTGTCGCGCGGTCGAGCATGGCATCAAAGACCCGCGCGAGGTCCCCGGGCGACGAGTTGATGACCTGGAATACCTCAGCCGTAGCGGTTTGCTGTTCGAGAGCCTCCTGAGGCTCGGTCAGGAGCCGTGCGTTCTCCATTGCGATGACCGCTTGCGCCGCGAAATTCTGCAAAAGGCTGTTGTCACGTCACGCGTCGCCCCGGGCACGCGGAGCTAGTTTTTGGCGATATTGGATCTCCCGCACCCAGCGGCGGGGAGGTGAGGTATGATGGACCTCGCCGCCGGTTTGGGGAGACAGGCTGAATCTATTCCCTGTGATTCGCGCCGGCTACGGAGCCTGCGGGAGATCATGAAGGTTTTTAGTGTCGCAAGCCTCCTAATGCTGCATCGCACAATGGAGACGTTCACTCAAATACGAGAATATCCGGATCACAGATGGATAGAATGGATCGCTCGGCGTTTATTTCGCAAGCCAGCGCCGGTACGGGATTGGAGTAAAAATAAGGTTATTGATGCTAACGACCGTGAGGAAGCCGGCCGTATTTATGCGAGGGCTGAGCAGGAGGCCATTGAACTGGGGCTAACCGCCTCGGCCGCTACGCTTAGGAAGATTCTGCAAACTCTGGCCGATCCTAGAAGCACCCATGACGACCTCTGGAAATATGGCTCCGAACTTTCTACTCGTCTTCGAGACGAAACGGAAGGCCGGTTCTTTCTTTCCCTAGTCTGATGGAAACTGATTATTACGCGAACTATCGCCAAAAATGGATCGACGTCATTCAGAGATTCCCCAATTCTGAGGATGATATTGACGAAGCAGGTAAGTGTTTTGCTCTAGGCCGCTATACAGCGGCGGTATTCCACAGCTTACAGATTATTGAAATTGGCCTTATCGAGTTGGGCCGCGTGCTCGGCGTGAAAGATCCGCTTCCTGGGTGGACCGCAACTACCAACCGGCTAAAGGCGATTATACGGACTAAATACCAAGATCGCTCAGCGTTCCAGCAGAAGCATTCCGCTCTAATAGAGCAACTGGACGCCTTGACGGAAAGTCTAAAATCGGCGTGGCGTAACAAAGTAAGCCATGCTCATGGCAGGCTGACATTGCTCACCACCGGCTTCGCGCCAGATGTAGCGGAGGAAATTCTTGCCGCCTCGCGCGGCTTTATGCGTCGTCTCGCGACCGAGGCGCCGACTTCCCCGGACCCGGACGTGTGATGCGGTCGGGCTCTACCACACGCCGAAATGCCCGCTCAAAGGCTTCCTCGCTCTCGTCCGCGCCCAACTCGCGGGCCGCTTGCTGGAAGCGCTCGTATTGCTCCTTGTCCGAGAATCTGCGCGGGCGCGGAAAGAAACGCGGGCGCCTTCGACAGTCGAGGGAATTCCCCCCGTTCTGGGTACTTATAGCCTCGACGCAAGGCATGGAGGCATTCCATGTCTTGCGCGATTTTGTGGGTCATAGCCCGGCGCACCCGGACATCGTCGACAGGCTTCCGCTGATGGTTCGGGGTGATCAGGTTTCCGCAGTTCCAGTCACTCTCCTGAGCCCTCAGCTCGCTGCCGAGCGCGGCTTGAAGCTCGTCGCCGTTGCTGGCGGAAAGCCACGGAATTCGATCGCCGCCCGATCGCTGCGGAAAGCGCTGACCCGAACCGACTGCTTATCGGCGAAAATACCGATGAAACCCAGGTTCCGGCGCCGTGCCTTCACCACTGGATTTTCAGGCGGGACCGAGAGTTCGCAAACTCTTCGCTGGAGGGAGATGGATTCGAACTTGTAGTACCGCGGCACGAGAGCTCGGGAGCGTCGCCTGCGGTCCTCACGTTTCACACTTCTGGTCCTACCTTCAAAGAGGAGCGAGCCAGCATCTACTCAGGTCGGCATCAGACCGCAGCGCTTTGTTCTGTTCGTGTCGGCTGCGCGGCGTAGAGCTTTCCATCCCGCTCTTCGATGCGGCCGGCCCGCCTATGCCGGGCTATGGCGGCGCCGACGTGGTTCGGGCGAGCGCCTTTGCACGCCGCCGCGATCTCAGGCTGCGTCTTGCCGTCAGCCAGGGCAAGAACCTGATCATTGAGGCTCGGCGAGCTACGCTTGCGGCCAGCTGATTTCGTGGTCGCAGTGCGCGGCCGCGCGCCTGCTCGCGCTGGAGAAGCTGCTTTTCTTGCCGCGTTCGCTGTCCTGGCCGAGGCCGTCCCCCTTACCCCAGAGCCCTTGCTATACCGAGCGAGCACACGCTCAGTTGCCTCCAGTTCAGCGAGCTGGCCGGCGAGCCTTTCGCGCTGAGCGTCGACCCGCGCAAGAGCCTCACTGACCCGCTGCTTCTCGTTGGTGATCTCATCCAATGTCGCCATGGTTTTACCTTCGAGAGATGAGTATAGATCCACCAAAGTCGATGTCTGTCTTGGGCCTCTATCACCAGAATGCAAAGCGTGCAATAACAGAATGCGCGCGCAATCATTTAAGAAGCCATCCTGTTGGCGTATGGCCGGACGCTTCACAGCAGTACCCTGAGGCTCCCTAGGAGGGGCACTGTCAAGTTGAGGCGCTCTAGTCAGAAAACGAGGGCGCGGACTGTCGTCATGCCGCGTTCGTCGCGCTGCGCCATTGCGCCGCCGCTTCTAATCGGAAGATCCGAAGCGTCGACCGGGAGACGAGATGGCGCTGGAGGTTGAAGGTATTGTGGACGGCAGCGTGAACGCTCAGAAAGCGTTGCGCCTATGCCGCTGATTTGAAGGGTCGCATCTTACGCTCGCGCCGGCTTACCACTTGATGCGAATTCTCCACCCGATTGTTGGCTCGCAGGCCCTGCTCATGGTGGCAGGAAGTCCGAGATGCCGGAGGGCAGCGCCGTAGGAGCGAAGCCGCGCTCAGCCATCATCGGCAATCGTAAGGGGTCTTGCTTGAGCTGGAGACCTTCAGCCGACCGCAGCGCGGTAGATGCGCAGGTAGTTGCCGCCGGCGATCTTGCCCGTTTCCTCGGGGGTGAAGCCGCCGCGCAGCATCGCGGCGATGAGGTGCACCCATCGCGTGTAATCCTCGAGGCAACCCCGCGCATCGAACTGGTCGGTGCCGATGCTGACGTGATCGGCGCCGACAATCTCGGCCATCTCCTTGAGGCCGTCGACGTATCGATCGATGCTCGGAAAGAAGTGCCAGATGCCAACCGAGCCGCCGGTCTCGGCGATCGCCCGGGCATGGCCAGGGCTGACCTGCCGACCGCTGAGCGGTGTCGGCCCCATCGCCTGCGATCCCAGTACGGCCGTGTGCGACAGCAGCAACGGCTTGGTCGCGACCTTGACCGCCTGCTTTGCCATGTCCTCGGTAGCATGCGCGACGTCGCAGACAAAGCCGAGCCGATCACAGGCGCGGATCACTTCGGCGCCGAATTCGGTGAGACCTTGATGGGTGACGACACCCGTCTGAAAGTCACCGATGTCATTTGGTGTGTAATGCACGAGCTGCACATGCCGGATGCCCCGCCGATGCGCCTCTTCCAGCCGTTCGAGTTTCCCCTCGAGAAAATCGAGACCCTCGACATCGGCGATGACCGCCGGCTCTCCCGCCCGGTGCGCCGCTTCGAGATCCGCGGCATTCAGTGCGCGGCGCACACCGTGCGCGGCGACCAGCTCGTCCATCCAGGCGAGGCGATCGAGGTGGTACTGGTAAAGCTCGCCCGGCGCCGGCGCTCGCAGCGCAGTGAGGGCCCCTTCCGCGCTGCGACCGAGCACCGGCCAGTCCGGCACGTCGGCCAGGCAGGCGACCGCCAGCGATCCCGCCCGCATCGCGTTTGCGAGATCGCCGCTCGGCGGCGCCTTCGAGGTGATGCCGGTGCTGCCGCCGTGGCTATGGACATCGACAGAAATGGCGTTGCGCAGCACGGCGAGCGCCGCCGCTGTGGTCTCGGCGGTCTGCGCCGCTTGCGTCGAACCACGCGGTCCAACCTCGCCGGCGAGCATCGCACCGACCGAGACCAGCGGCGTCCTCCACACCCACGGTTGAAGTGACGCGTCGTGGCCGTGACCGCAACAATCCATGGCGTCCTCCCAGCTATCGCTATCGCTACCGCTTTAGCCTATGTTGCCTTGATTGCTTGTCCAGCTCGCTCGATGATGGACTGAAACGCTTTCATTCCGTCGCTCAACGCGGCCGGCCCCGCTGCAGGATGATCGGCGACTTCATTTCGTACAGCGCGCGGTTCCGCGCGACCAATATCTGGTCGAAACCGGGCGGCGAGCGTCTCGGGACGGAATTTCTCGCCGCACCACGAGCCGATAATTCTTGCCCTCCGGCAAGTTCTCGTAGGAGGTGATCTAACGACTATAGCGGCACGGCGAAGCGGCTCTAAATCTCGACTGAGGCGGGCGGAATTGCCGAACCGCGTTACTCGTTCCCGAAAATTCGTCGCCACGCTATGCCTTGTCACCACAACCTCGACGAATACCTCATTGGCTATCTCGACGGCGACGGGCTAGGCGATGGGCCGCGGCACCGGCAAGCTCACACGCTCGGTGCTGAAACGGACTGAAGAGTTGAGGGGTCACCCATCGGTCGACATGGAGGGCGCGCTGAGCGCATCGGCGCATTCTGAGGTCGTGGCACCACGCGCCGGACGAGGTGGGACCACCAGTTCGAAATCCCCTTTGCGCCAGCGAAGAGTCTGCGAAATCTCGGTCCCGACGATCCAGTGGTGAAGGCACGGCGCCGGAACCCGGCATTATCTTGTGATCGAGACGGAGCCCCAGACGGCCAGTTTGAATTTTTTGCGCCTAACGAAGCGGATTTGTCTCGGAAGCGTTAAACTCGATGTCGACTAGCGTTCTCCGCTTCCTGCAGGTTCAGCATGCCCAAGAACGTCCTTGCTTACTCGCTCGCTTTAATTCTGTCCGCTCCGATCCCCGTGTGTGCGCAATCAAAGCCAATAGACCAGCAGCCCAATGATGGCACTGGCGGAAGCGTCATGCAGCCGCAAGGAGGGACAGGCCCGATCATCACGAAATCAGGCGGCGCCCCCGCGTCTAGCCCTCAAGGAGACACGCCGCCAGGTATGCAGCCGGCTCCAAAAGGCTCTAACAAGAAGATAAAGACCGATCAGAGCGGAACAGCGAAAGCGTATCCAAAGAATTGACGAGTCTGCGAATGCCGCGAGGCGATCTGAGGGCGAGATCAGCATCGAGCAGATGGCGGACCCGCTGCGCGAGCAGCAGAGCCTGTTCGGCGCGACCGTTGTATTGATCGAGGACAAGGCCTCGGGCACTGCCGACCGGGTTCTGCAGCAATTTATCGATTTCAGGATCGGCGGCGCTAACTTGCGCCACCCCAGAAAGCCGACCCAAAGCCAGAATTGACGCGAACAGCAGTTGCGCGCGATTACGCGTCCCTTCCCCCGGTTTGTCAGCTATTCGACGATGACTTGGCCGTACATCCACGGATGGGGCGTGCAGATGTAGTAATAAGTGCCGGGCTTATCGAAAGTGATCCTCTTTGACTCGCCCGAGCCCAAGGGTCCTGTGTCCCACTCGCCGAATTTCCCGTTTTCGAAGGCGGTCGCCGTGTGCGGCGTGTCGCCGACATTTGTGAAGGTCACCGTGGTTCCCGCTTTGACCCGCGTGCGACCCGGGAAATAGCGGTATTCGACGTTGTTGTCGCCGATCTTGACCGTATCGACACCCTCGGCAATCGGTCCGCTCGGGCCGGCGACGCTGGGCGGCGGGGGCGGCGGCCACAGCGGGTTTATCTGGCCCTTCAGCGAGAAGGTCCAGACCGCATCGCCATTGGCGCTGCCGACGCTCTGGTTGCCGCCGGCGGCGATCGCAACGTACTCGTCGCCATCGACCTCGTAGACCATCGGCGTGGCCTCGGCGCCGAACCCGGTCTGGAACTGCCAGAGTAGCTCGCCGGTCTTTGTGTCGCGGGCCTGGATGTTTCCGCTCGGATCGCCGTTGAACACGAGCCCGCCGGCCGTCGTCGTTGAACCCCCGCTCTGACCCATCCGATAGGGCGTCTTATGCTGCCAGGTGATCTTGTTGGTGTTGCCGCCGATCGCGGTCCAGGTGCCGCTCATCGACGAGCCGATCGGCGCGGCCTGCGTGCCGCCGTTATATTGCTTGCCCTTTTTGTAGGCGTCGCCATAGCGGACAAAGGCGCTGGTGCGGATCGTGCCCGGCACGTAGAGCAACCCGCTGTCCGGGTTGTAAGACATCGGCGACCAGTTCGTGCCGCCGACCCCGGAGGGCTGAATCAAGGTCGGCTCGTCCCAGAACGCCTCGAAAATGCAGCCGGCCCTTTCGTAGCCCTCCAGCGGCTCCGCGCATTGCGGCACGATCGCATCGCCGACCGGGTAGGGCTGACTCTTCGCGGTCTTCTGACGCGGCTCCTGCGGGACCGGGCGCTCCTCGATACCGATCAGCGGTTTGCCGTTGGTCCGGTCGAGAATATAGACCCAGCCGGTGCGCCCGGCCTGGGCGACGGCTTTGCGCGGCTCGCCATTGACGACCGTGTCGAAGAGCAAGGCCGGGCTCGCCGCATCATAGTCCCAGATGTCATGATGGACCTCCTGGAAATGCCAGGCGTATTCGCCGGTCTTGGAGTTTAGCGCGACGACTGAGGCGCAGAAGAGGTTGTCGCCTTCACGTATTGAGCCGTCGTAATCGGGGCCGCAATTGCCGACCGAGAAGTAAACTAGCCCGAGCTGCGGGTCGAGCGCCGGCGTGTTCCAGATTGTCGCGCCGCCATGGAGATAATGGTCGGTGCCGGCCGGCCACGTGTCGCCGCCGACATCACCCGGCGCCGGCAACGTATACCAGCGCCACAAAATCTTTCCGGTCTTCGCGTCGAGCGCGGTCAGCCGCCCGCGGACGCCATACTCGCCGCCCGTGATGCCGCTATAGACGATGCCGTCGTAATAAAGCGGTGCGCTGGTGACCCCGTAGCCGTCTTGCCACACTTCGATCGGCGTCTTCCAGACCTCCTTGCCGGTCTTCATGTCGAGCGCGACGACATTGGCGTCGAGCTGCCCCAAAAACAGCATGCCCTCGCCCATCGCCAGCCCGCGGTTGTCCCAGCCGCAGCATACGCTTGTGAGCTTTTGGTCGATCCCGGACCAGCGCTCCCACAGAAACTCGCCGGTCTTGGCGTTCAGCGCGAAGACGTCGTCGTTGCCGGTGGTGATATACATGACCCCGGCTTTGACGAGCGGCGTCGCCTCCAACGAGTATTTGCCGCCGAGCCCGGACCCCTTGAGGCGGGTCATCCAGGCTCCTTTGAGCTGTTTGACGTTGGTCGTGTCGATCTGCTTCAGCGTGGAGTAGCGCTGATTTGTGAGATTGCCGCCATTCGTCACCCAGTCCTTACTGACCGGGCTCTGCACCAGCTTGTCGATTTCGGGATCGGCCGCCCAAACCGCGCCCGCTCCCGCGATAAGCGTCCCGAGAACTCCCGATAGGACGACTAGCAACCCGCGCCGCATGGCTTCCTCCCCCCTTGAGCGGCCCGTTATCGGTCCGCGCTGTTAACCTAATCCGATCCTCGATCGTTTGCCAACCAACCTGATACTGCAGACGGAAAACAGGTATCCTCACCGCCTCTCCGCGGGCAAGCCATAGAATGAAATGAGACATGGCAATTTTAGCGTTGCTATGAGGAGACGCATCGGGCCGCATCGCTAGTAACCGCCGCCATGCCAGCTCGTCGGCCCCGGCAATTCGCAGCGATAGGCCGCCGAGCCGGAAATCACCCGGCATTGCCGCGTGCCGCTCGGGCATAAGCACAATTCCTGGTCGTTCCCGCATTTCGATACAATCACGGTCTCGCTAGGCGATGCGCCTCGACCTGACGAAGATCGTGGTGGTGACCGCAATCGCTGATGGTGGTCGGCTGCGGAACCGGTGCGGTACTGAGCCAATCCGGTAGGGCCACGATCCGACAAGGCCGGTGGCAGACGGCATATGGTTGCACCAGGATTCCTCCAAAATCCCGAGGTTCCCGCAGGCGAAACGGGTTAACTTTTGGTCCCCCAAGTGGTGCCGCTCTCGCCGGCCGAACAACTCCGTATCGCTGTGGCGCGTCTTGCGAAGGGCGGCTCTTCTCAAAGTGGGACCACGAGTTCGAATCCGCCTTCCTCCAGCGGTGAGTCAACGACGAACTCGCGAATGAGGACTCAGGCTTTGCCTTCCTCCTATATCGGTGGCGATTGTGTCGCGTCAGCGGGATTGCAGTGTAAGACGGCGATCGCCCCGACGCCAAAGCGCCGCTGCGGCGACCGGTCACCAACGTGAGGCTTGCCGCCCGGAGCAAAGCGAAGGACGATCGGGAAACGATGGGAGGGAGAATAACGATGACGTCACGCGTGCCGATGGTGTCGCTGGATCGCGCCCGCGAACTCGGTGAGGCGATGGGTTTGCCGGCCCGGCGTACGCAGAGCGAGGCGTTTCGCGTGCTGACCAATAATCCCGGCGTGGCCAGGGTAGCCTACAGCCAATTGATCCAGTTGCTGGAGAACAACAAATTCGACACGCGGCTGCGCGAGCTGATGATAATGCGGATCGGTTGGGTGACCGGCTCTGCCTATGAGTGGACGCAGCATTGGCGGGTGGCGACCACGGCGGGGATTCCGCCCGAGGATATTCTGGCGGTGCGCGACTGGCGGAACTCCGAGCGGTTGACACCGGCTGACAGGGCGATCCTCGCCGCTACCGACGAGTCCCTCGCCGGCAAATCCATTTCGGATGCCGCCTGGGCCGAGGTGGCGAAACATGTCACCGAGCCCGGACAGCAGGTCGAATTCATCATCGCCATGGGCAACTGGATGATGTTTTCCCTGTTGTTCCGAAACCTGCGCATTCCGCTGGCGGAGGGTCTGATGGTCTGGCCGCCCGATGGTCTGGCCTCCCCGGCGGCGCAGCGATAGGCGATCGACGCAACGGCTGCGAAAGGGCCGGCGGCTTTTCCGACCGGCCGGCGCGGCCGGGATCGATGCAGGGCATGGATGGTGGCCTACTGAGCGATATATTCGGGCCCGGCCATGAGGGATAGCAGCGGCAGCGCTGTCGGTATGCTCGGAAAGAGCGCCTCGCACCGAAATTGGCATCACCGATAAGCTGGGCTCATACGGCTCGGCTTTCCGGCCAACTGCTCCGGTCCTAACTTCGGAGAGGCGGTCGGCCTTAGGTTCGGACTGCCTCCCCTACGGTAAGACCCCTTCGACGCCGAAGATGCGCTGTGTCGCATATTTATCGCCAATTGCTACGGCCTGCTTATAGGGGGCGGAACTCATATAAGGCTTGCAGCTTCTCCAAGCTCTCGAACTGAATCACAACGACGCGGGGAGCGGGGGGTGCACCTTCAAAGGATATGGTCTTACCTCCGCGGACAACGAATTTGCCGCCCGCGTCGGTAAGCGCCTTTGTAATAAGCGGAAGATATTCCTTGTTATATCCATCCTGATCCTTGATTGCGATCTCGGCGATGTTGTAGGCGGGCGGCTTAGTCTGAGCATGAAGGGTTTGAACTGCCGCAGCGCCGAACGCGGCACTCGCGACCATTCCCAGTCCGATTGTAATATGTCGATGCACGGCGTTTTCTCCTGGTTGACGAAAAAACGAGGCGTACTGTAGCAGGGCGCAACGGCCGATCTCGGAACTTGGCGCACCTAGGTCATTGAATGGAGTAGAAGACGGCTGAAGGAATGACTTATCGCAATGCAGCCGAGGTCATCGCCCAAGTCGCCACCCAAGCCAAAGTGACGATCCGAATACCACGATCAGCAAATCTCGCTTGCTCAGCGGAGGCCCAGCTTGCTGGTCAGATGAGCCCGACCGCGATGGCGTTTTCTGAAGACTAGCCCAATACACAGCAGGTACGGTATGGCGGTTTCACGGCTTCCTCCTCCTGTGTTGATTAGTTTCACAGACGCGACGACGGGCGCGCGCAAAGTTTCGATGCGTTCTAACCATTCGCGACGTCAGCGTATCGTCAATTTCACCGGTTCGCTCGCCTCGCCGCTGGAGGGAGATGGATTCGAACCCTCTCGGACTGAAGATTCGAGCCTGACGTTACGGCGTCCGGTGCAAGCTAGGCCGTCCTCGCCGCCGGCTAATCCGTCCGTACCCTAAACACGCCCTCCGCCGTCTCGACTTTGTAACGGCGCACCACCGCGCAACGAACGCGCTCGCGAGGGCCGTGTCGAAAAAATAATCCGACACCGCATCTTTTGAGCACCCCGCGCATCCGGAATAAAGCCAGAAACGGCGGGTGGTCGTTTCGGGTCCGTTCCGATCAGTGCGGCGGTCCGGGCGGTGTGGTGTTGGCGAGCTGCCCGACGGCACTGGTGATCCGGCGCCATCGTGATCTCCGTCGGCTGCGAGCTCGTCGGCACGCTTGGCGCTCTGCTCGAGCGCTTTCTATAGAGGATAAAATTCGATCAGAATTTTGCCTAATGCGATGCTGCCCGCGAGGAGACTTCTCGCCGTCCATTGAGCCGGTGGCCCGGCGATTAAAACGATGCTTCCGAATGCTGCAATGTTCGGGGCTATCATCGCCCGACGAACGAAATCGGGTTCGTTTATTATCCGGCATTGGCACCAAGCTGACCACGCGGCCAGAAATGTTTGTCCGCGGCAGCCTCGTCTGACCACCCGCTTGCTGCGCGTCGAGCGCTCACGTGGATTCAGCAGCGGCTGTCGTCAATGCTTTGCAGCCGGACCGGTTCCGGTTCTTGCGAGAGGGTCATAAGTTGCGGGTGTTCGAAACCGGCCAGCGCGATACGGTCCCCCCAATTCTTTTTCGCTGTCTGTGAGCCAGCTCACGTCATCCGACAGAAAATGCGTCGAGACTCCAGGTGGGTTGGGCCACCCCGCCAACCCCGCCATACGAGTGCAAAGGAGCGACATCATGCCGTTTTTCCAGCTTGAGCCCTTCGACACCGCTGAGGTCGAGTATATTTGGACGGGCCTCCGACAGCCCGGATTTTACCGCGTGACGGTTCGCGGACACGCGCCAAAGTTCAGCTCTGGCTTCCAACTCAAGCAAGACCCCACCTTTGTGGGCGGTTTAGCCGTCTCGGTGATGGGATGGACCGGGCCGCTCACGTCGGGGACCACGCCGTATACCGTGACCGGAAGGTTCAACGGTCGGTTCGCAAACGAGATTGTCGTGATCGGATCGAACAAGACAGAAGTGGTGCATGTCGAGGAGGTGCCGTTCACGACCGAAGAGGGACTTGGTTTTCCCCACAACTGGCTGCGACCATGCCGGAAATCGAGCCGGTGAGGCTTGCTCTCCTCGAAATCCCAAATTGTCGCAGCGCTTGAGCCCGCGGAAAGAACGGAGTGGCAGGAGGCCGCCGCCGCCTCAAAGACCGACGGGACATTTTTCATCGCCCAAGGTTATCACTGCGCTGTCGGCACCAAGCGGGTTTGATCCTTTGATCGATCGGCTTGCGGCTGCATGGCGCCTGGAGCGCGCGATCATCTTGCCAGTCGGCGGATTGGCCTACGCGACAAAGCCCCCAGAGCGCGCGGTGCCGTAAGCTCATAGCTGGTACCTAGCCCACGCTTGACTGTCGGCTTCGGGGCATGAACACCAGTTCTAGCCGCCAAGGCTGAGCGGCGGCTGTCGGTTCCGTAAAGGGACGTTCGCCGAGATTTATGGCAGTGGACGAGACGCGCCGATTTCAGACCTTCCCTCCTAACCCCGGAACGGGGACGTTCGACCCTTTCCGGACATTCGGCCGGCGCCGAGCCTCCTGCGTACGCGCCCGCCCCGAAATTTCTGCGCAGCACGGGCGCGCAGGCATTTCTATCTTTAGTAGGGTTAATGCGTCAAAACCCGTCAAAAATGTGTTGACTTTGTGGTCTCACAAAATTCTGCTTGAAATCCGCCTAAAATACAATCGCGAGTGATAGTGATCGGCGGCGGAACGCAAACATTGTGGGAGGAGACGACAATGAAGCAACGCGCACTACGCACAGATGATCGAACGACTGCGTGGGAAGCGTTTCTAGCCCTCTTAGCGGCCGGAGGCATCACGACGCCCTCCAGGGCGGATGACGACATGCGTAGCTCACCGCCGGATACAACCTCATACTCCCGACCTGCGGTCGCCGAAGATTTCGATCCCTTGAACGCTGCGGGCACGGCAGATCCGGGCAAGGCAGTGCAATTCGACGTCTTTGTCGTCGATACCGTAGTAAATAACACCGACTCGAATTTGAAGCTCACCGACACATTCAACGATGGCGAAATCAGCATTGCGGTGAGACCGCAGCACCCTGAACAACTGGTGATCACCTCTTTTGCAGAAAGCTGGGGTACCAGAGCGCCGCTTTGGCTGTCAAGAAATCGCGGCAATACCTGGACGAAGGAGTTTACGATTAATCCTCCGCCGGGGGCAGCCGGCGTTCTGGGCTGCCCGTGTGATCAGACGGTCGATTTCACCAGCTCCAGGGGTTTGGCGGGCGCTTTCCTCACTCTGGGCACCAATATCTATAGTGCACTAAACCGCAACCCGGCGGCTCTCACCTTCAATTATTTCGAGAGTGCGCCTGGCGTTGCTCAGGCGACGAACCACCTCGATGGCGTGAACGACGTGGACCAACCTTGGCTGCTTGTCGGTCCGCAACCAGGGGCCAGCGGCGAGAACGTGTACGTCGCCTATGACAATTTCCTCGGTGCCCCCGATATGCATGTTGCCGTCGCGACGGCAACGAGCCCGCTAAACTTCACCACCGATAATATCTCTGGATTCAGTACTGGGTTCGTTAATCCGGGCCACCGGCTGGCGATCGACCCGAGTTCCGGTGCGGTCTATAGCCTGTTCCAGCGCCGCATCGCAGCTGGAGCGGGGGGCTCACAAAACATCAACTACATGCTCAACCGCTCTACAGATGGCGGCAACACATGGAGCCTCAACGGTAGCACGACCGGGATCGTTGTTGCCAATGCCGATAGCACGCAGCCAACGCCCAAGTTCTGCACGGTCAACGCGCTGCTGGGTGGCGTAGATCACGCCGCGGTGGATCCGCAAACCGGCGATGTGGTCTATGTTTACGGCAACCGCGATCCGACTACCGGTAATAATCGGTTGGCGATGCGCCGGCTAACCGATGATGGTGCCGGGGGGCTGGTCATTGGGCCAGAAATCTTCATCACCGGACAGGTGCAGGCTGCCATTCCCTCCGTAGCCGTCACCGACAAGGGAACCATAGGTGTCTTCTATTATACGTGTGATGGGACCTCTCTCAGCGGCTTCCCGATTTTCACCGCGCATTTCGCGGTGAGCACCGACCAAGGGGCGACTTTTGTCGGCGTCGTGCTTGAAACATTCCTGTCCCCCGCGACGGATAACGGTAATGCTCGTCAACGTGTGCTCGGCGACTACATGCAAGTGAAAGCCGAAGAGGATCAGTTTTACGGAGGGTTTACCGGAAACGGCGTGCCGTTCGGACGCAACTTTTCCAACAACGACCCGATCTTCTTCAATGTGTCAGTAGAACCACATAAGGCAAAAATAGCGAGCAACTAAAGCATCGCGGGCGGCGCCAGCAGGAACGGGGACGTTCCGGCTAGCGCGCCAGCTCGATGCAGCTAAAGGGCGGCTGCGCCCCAGATAGCGAATTTTTCACATAACTCACGAGGCTTATGGGGGTTCCAGTGATAAGCGATCCGGCGATATCAAAAACCTTGTCGGTAACATTCAGCCGAAACTGGTGCCGCCCCATCTCTCGGCATGATATTCACGAATTTTCCGCCGCCTGGAGAAACGCCGCGGGATCGGTACGCGCCACTGAGGGTTTCGTAGCGCGAACCGTATTGATCGCTCGGTCGCGGGCAACGACTGACTGCAACCGTCGCTTCGGCGCGCCTGTCCATGCCTAGCGCATATAGAACCAATCCTGCACAGAGGGCAACCAATCGCGCCATAGAAGCCTCCGTCTGTAATACGAGGAAATTGCAACGCGTCGACCGATCTGGAAAGAGACGTTGCGACGAATTGTTCGCCGACCCGGCCCGCGGTGCGCTGCGAGCTTGGAGTGATTGCCCGCTTTGGGTCGAACCTTGCCGCTCGACCTCGGTCCCGCGAATGGCCGGAATCGGCGTGCGCCGTGAAAAGGCGGCGCTTTCCAGTGGGTGCAAGGCCCACCCGGCGATTCGCTCCAGCCGGAAGCAATCGGAGCAGTCATGGAGGTAACGAAATGGCTGAAGCCTTCGAATAGCGGTCACGACTTGGTGACCGCGCGAGTGTGCAGGCCGCAACGCGAGTGAACGCCGAGCAAGCCTCGAAAAGGTCGATGTGCAGGCCGACCCGACCGCCGAATTGGGGAAGGCTGCTACGGCTGGGTGAGATGAGCGAGGATTACGCCCAGCCGCTGCACCGGGGTACTGGCGGCAGCATGTACACAAGGAAAGCGCACGCAACACGGGAAGCCCCAATGCGTGATCAGGGATGATCAACCGGACGCCCGCGAGGGACAGGCCGGGCGCACTGGGGTGGCGGAGAGGCTCGTAGTACCGCTGAAGCCGGGTAATGCCGGGGGAGGGAAGGGGCCTCAGTTCAAGACCGACGCAAGACGTGGTGAGGGACCGGGAGATTGGGCAACCTAGCAACTCCGAAAAGTGTTCAGAAGCTGCAGATGGCGTTACACGCGAAAGCGAAGGCGGAGGCCGGTTATCGCTTCTACGCCCTGTATGACAAGATCAGCCGCGACGACATCTTGGCGCATGCTTATGCCCAGTGCCGCTCTAACAAGGGCGCACCGGGGATCGACGGCCAGGACTTTGCGGACATCGAGGCATATGGGGTCGAGCGATGGCTGGCTGAACTGGCGCTTGCGCTCAGGCAGGAGACGTACCGGCCAGAGCCAATCAGACGAGTGTTTATACCGAAGGCCAACGGCAAACTCAGACCACTGGGCATTTCGAGCGTGCGGGATCGGGTCTGCATGACAGCAGCTCTGCTGGTGCTGGAACCGATCTTCGAAGCCGATCTTCCGTCGGAAATCTACGCCTACCGGGCTGCGCGCAACGCCCAGCAGGCAGTCGTAGAGGTGGAGGAGCTAGTGTTCCGTGGCCACCCGGACGTCGTCGACGCCGATCTCGCGGACTACTTCGGGAGCATTCCGCATGCCGACCTGCTAAAGTCGGTGGCGCGTCGGATTGTTGATCGGCGCGTGCTGCATCTGATCAAGATGTGGCTGGAATGTCCCGTGGAAGAAACCGACCAACGGGGTCGGACGACACGCACGACGGAGGCCCGGGACAGCCGGCGAGGCATCCCGCAGGGCTCACCGCTCTCACCACTGCTGGCGAATCTGTACATGCGCCGGTTTGTGCTGGGGTGGAAGAAGCTCGGCCTGGAGCAAAGCCTTGGCACTCGCCTCGTCACCTATGCGGACGATCTTGTGATCCTGTGCCGGAGGGGCAGCGCGGAAAATGCGCTGCACCACCTGCGCCAGATCATGGGCAAGCTGAGTTTGCAGACTTGCCGCTGGAGGGAAGTGGATTCGAACCATCAGTACCGCATGGCACAACCAAGTTTACCGAGAGGGCCTCATGTCGGCTCTGCTTGCTTCCCGCCGATGGAAAAGGCGACGCGAACGAGAGCCGACGTCCAGGATGCCGTGCAGCGCGCCGGCGCGGTGCGCGCCAAGGAAATTTAAATGGCGCAGTCCGCTGCGAAGAATGATTGCTCGGCGGGCGGCGTCGCGCGCGGCAGCGATCTCGTCGGCAATCGCGCCGAGCAAGGTCGGGCCAAGCAGGTTGCGGTATTGCATCGTCAGGACCGACACCGGTCCTGTCTCCTCACGGATGACGGGGGCTTCTTCCATGACTTTACCTCCTGCTCTGGGGCGATCGCTTCAATCAAAGCTCGAGCGCGTCAAGCGTGCGGGGGCGACCACGATCCACCAGCGGAAGCTCGGCGTACCCGCGAAACCGCTCGTGCGCCAGCCAGTCGACGTGTCCGTGTCGCACGAGAAATGATCTGGTCATCGCTGCGCCTTTGGCGCCTTGACGTGCTGTTTGGCCCAACGGGCGATCGCCTCGCCGATTTCCCGACCGGTATCCATCGGAACTGCGGCTTCTGGGTTCATGATATGTCTACTGCAATTCGATCGCGATCTTGGTTGGGCCACAACGCGAATTTTGCCGCAGATGGCGCAATCAGACCGAGGTCACGGTGAGGGGAAGTCATTTTATCCAAGAGGCTCGCTCCAGCAGCGAGTCATGTGCGAACCCGTCCGTTCGCGCCACGGAACCGAACGCGGTGGATCTGTGGGCGGAACACCGGGGGGTGGCGGCGGCGAGGCCGGCCGTTTCCATCGGCAAACCCGATTCATTCGTATGGGGCAAGGTCGAGAAGCGCGTTCGGTATTAGGGTGCGATGTCGGTACGTCACATCCACCACATCGAATGCCCGCCACCGGCGAGCGCCTCTGGCGGGGCCGCCCGTGGAGCGGGGGACCGATGGGCTCAGCGTAGGTTGGGTGAAATATTGTCGGGAGGGTCGCATGGCGGCGCTGCTGAGCGGCTTCGAATTGCCGGCGAGCGAGTTCAAACATGTCGCATTTTGTCCTGGCGTTTGACGCGGGACTCCCTCCGACAGAGCGAGGCCAAGCCCGGTCTCGACCTTTGCCTAAGCGCGGTGTGGCCTATCGTTCAGTTCCGCGATGCCCCTGTGGCGATCCATCATCGCGTCGGAGAAGAACCCGCCGTCGTCGTAAGCCTTGGACAGGCACACCCAGCCTTCGTGTCGTTGGCTGTTGATGAAAGCCTCACAGGCCTCGCGCTGCGCCTGCAGCGAATTGAATGCCTGCTCGCAGCGAATCCTTTCGTGCCGTCGTGCGCCGCTGCGGGCTGACCTTCTCATGCTCCGTTTTCGACACCGACCAAAGCGCCCGATCGCTTGGTCAGGCCAAAGAAGCGCGGGCCCGACCAATGCGCCCCGGTGATCCGTTCGGCGATCACGCTGTGGGCGGCGATTGAGAAGCTCCGCCTCAATCCTCGCAAGGCGTGGTATCGCAACCTCGACGAGGTTATGATCAACGGCGATTACGGCGTGAGTTTCGTATTAAAATTGCCGCAGCCGGCGTCCTTGATGCTGCTGGCGACCGGCATGTCGCCGGTCTACCCGTGCCACGTGCCGGCGCGCGACATGCGCACGCATCCGATCGGCACCGGTCCGTTCAGGTTCGTTGAGTTCAAGCCGAACGATTACATAAGGTTTGAGAAGAACCCGGATTACTGGAAGCTGGGGCCGGCCCTATCTCGACGGTATCGAGTGGACGATCGTCCCGAACCGTTCGACCCAGACGCTCGCGTTTATCGCCGGCAAGTTCGACATGACCTTTCCCTACGAGGTCACGGTGCAGTCGATGCGCGACATCAAGACCCAGGCGCCTGACACGATCTGCGAGCTTACGCAGACGCCGGTCGCGATAAACCTGCTCGTCAATCGTGAAGCGCCGCCCTTTAACGACCCGGAAATTCGTCGGGCCATGCAGTTGGCGATCGATCGCAAAACTTTATCGACATTCTGGCCGAGGGCCAGGGAGACGTCAGCGGGGCGATGCAGCCGCCGCGCCGGTGGGCTTTGGGGCCTGCCGCCCGAAATTCTTCAGACCCTGCCGGACTATGGCCCGGATGTGCAGGCCAACCGCGCCGAGGCTCGCAAATTGATGGAGAAGCACGGCTATGGACCCGACAAGCGGCTCCCGGTGAAGGTCGCGACGCGCAATATCGCCCAATACCGTGACCCGGCGGTGATCCTGATCGACCAGATGAAGGAGATCTATATCGACGGCGAGCTCGACACCGTCGAGACCGCCAACTGGTTCCCCAAGATCGCCCGCAAGGACTTCATGGTCGGCGCCAATCTGTCGGGCTCGGGGGTCGACGACCCGGACGCCTATTTCTACGAGCATTATGCCTGCGGCTCCGAGCGCAATTACACGAACTACTGCAACCCCGGGCTCGAAAAAATGTACGAGCAGCAGTCTGTCGAGCCCGACCAGGAAAAGCGCAAGAAACTGGTTTGGGAGATCGACCGGCAGGCTCCAGGCCGACGCGGCCCGCCCGATCATCTATCAATACCGGCTCGGCACTTGCCGTTACCCGCGCGTGCATGGGGTCACGGTGATGGTCAACAGCATCTTCAACGGTTGGCGTTTCGAGGACGCGTGGCTCGACCGCTAATACTACCGGTGCGCGTCCCGAAAGAGGCGCCGAACAGGATGAGAAAGCAGACAGCCCTCTGCCGCCGCGCCCAAGTTCTCGACATCAATATCCACCATCGACATTTCTGGGATGACCCGAGCTTAATCCGGTTCCGCTCCCCGAGAGGCTCGCCGCACCGTCTATCCCATCGAAAGGAAGGTCAGAAACCCAGGGTCAGTTCCAAAGTATAAATGCGCGCCATCAGTTTGATTTTACCGGTACTGGCGTTGAGTTTATCCGAGTTCGCAGGCTGTCAAGAGCGGCTCTGGCAGTCCGCGCCTCAGCAGGAGAAATGAGCTTTGCCCGTTCCAACTCTGAAATAACATAACCCGGCTTTAGTCTGTTGTAAGCAAAGGTTATTGAGTTGGTGTCCGTAAACGAACTCTGTTGATTTAGATTTGTGAAAGTCTGTATGGTAGCTCCCACGATCGCAGCGTCTTCTCTTGTCGGGCCAGATGCGGTTACCAATGTCACATAGGCGTCTGGAAAAGAATTGAGGCGTTCTACACCGATTTCCGTTATACCTATGGCCGTTCTCGAGAAGATAATGGATGCGGACTTCTCGCCCTTTTGCACGATAATGCCCTTCTGGTCCATGACAGTGCGCTGTTGAGGGATCTCGGCAACTGAAACTGGTTGCGCCAATATAGCGGCAACTAGAAAAGCAAACGTTGCCGATTTAATGAGTTTCATCGTTCCCTTTGAGCCGATATCAGGAGTCAGGTTGAAGCTGCAAAGAAAAGTGACATCTACCCGCGGTAATTTCGGCAGTTGTCGATCTGCGCTGTACGCGAGCAGGGCGGCCATCCGCGGAGGCGGCACGATGGCCGTGGCATGGCGGGCGGCCGTGCATTACAGACCGGGCGAAGCGAAGGGCGATCAGAATCATTGGGGACCTATTCGGTATCGCGCCTAGTGGCGCCGTAAAGATGGGTCGTTCAGCCGATCAGATCCCAGTTCTAAATTCGCTCGATTTCCGCTCGATTCGGGCTCAGAACTGGCTCAGCGCAGGGGTACTTGGTGCACGATCCGAGCCGGGATCTTGCCGATCGGGGGGTGACATGATACAATAGTTTGAGACGACGTTGGCAGGCTGCAGGACCAGACAGGCACACCTTGCTGACACGCTCTGACTTCGAAGGCGCCGTCAAGGACGCGCTCCGTCACCTTATTCGGGCCGACTTGCTCGTAGCCAATGCGCTGATGCATGCGCAAATATTAACGCGATCCGGTTCCGGCGCAGTCACATCGAATGCCTTGAAAACTCTGATACAGGAGACCGCCGAAACCCTATTTTCTAATGAACGCGACCAAAAGGTGTACGATGTCCTTGATCTGACCTATTTCCACCCAGCGCCAAAACGGGAAGCAGCTGCCAAGCGGCTGGGCCTATCGTTCGGCACTTATCGTCGGTATCTTGCCACGGGTATCGAGCGGCTAACCGAGTGGTTGTGGCAGCAGGAGCAAGAGGTTCGAGAAACACAGATCTCCCGCTCTGCTGCCAACACAGCGGAAACCGCGTTGCCATCGGCGCGGCCGCGCCTGTCGATCGTAATTCTCCCATTCTTAAATCTATCCCAAAAATCCAGCGCGAATTACTTGGTCGACGGCATTGTCGACACACTCATCACGGATTTGTCGACGCTGCTTCCGGGCAGCTTTATTATTCCGCGGTCCACAGCCTTCACTTACAAGGGCCGTTCTGTACCGATCCGCCAGATCGGCGAGGAACTCGGGGTCCGCTACGTCCTCCAAGGCAGTGTTCTGGTGGATCCAAGCCGTGTCCGCGTGAATGTTCAATTGATCGATGCGGAGACAGACGAGCACCTGTGGGCGGAGCGCTTTGACAAAGGGCGCAAGGACATCTTGCAAGTTCAGGATGAAATTGTTGGCCGGCTCTCACGTAGCATCGGAATCCAACTGGTCCGTACTGAAGCTGGGCGCGGGAACCCGAACGGTGAGGGATGGGATGTTATCGATCTGGTCATGCGCGCGCGTGCGCTGATCAATGATTTGAAGAGAAAAGAGACCGCGGTTGAAGCGGTCGATCTGTTTCGCCGGGCTCTACGGCTGGACCCCGATTGCGTAGATGCGATGGTTGGAATTGGCCTCACACGAATCGTCCAGGTGATAAACCTTTATCGGCTTAAGAACAGAGAGGCCCTGCTGGGCGAAGCCGAGCAAATGATCTCCCGAGCCGCGGCGCGGGCCCCCGATCATTTTGATATGCTGAAGGCGCGTGCGCTGCTACTGCGGGCGCGAGGAAGGTTCTCCGAAGCCATTGTAGCCACCGAAACCCTTATTGCCCGTAATCCCGCCGAGCCGACCGCCTATAAGGAAATGGGGCTGAACAAATTATATCTCGGCAATACCCGAGAGGCTGTGGAGTGGTTTCACCGCGCCGACGCGATCGCACCGCTGGACCCGGATCGGTGGATGTGGCTCCAAGGGCTTGGTCGTGCGCTGATACAACTGGGCGACGACGCGGGGGCAGTGGCTGCCTTGTCTCAGGCGATGGACAGCAATCCCGGTTATGTCCGAGGCAAGGCGATGCTCGCGGCAGCCGAGGCGTTGGCGGGGGATGTCGAAGCGGCCAGGCGGCACTTCGCGGAATATCGCGCCCTCGAGCCGAACATGACGGTTCATCGGTTCGCCCGGCAACGCTCCTCGGTGCCGCCGGATGCGGTAAGCCGGGTCTATCGACAAGAGACTGAGCGGATTCTCGAAGGCCTGCGTCTCGCCGGAATGCCGGATAAGATCCATCCTGAGCACGATGAGCAGCTTTTGAGGTAACGGCAGAGTGGTTGCCGCGGCGATGAGGGAACGCGTGGGCACGCCTCAATACTAGAAATTCAAACGGATCCCGGCAGTAAAGCTGTTATAGGTAGTATTATTCAGCCCTAGTATAGAATCGTAATTTATGAAAACCGAGTGAGTGGCAGAAAACGGTAGCGTGACGCCGACCCCAAGATCGAAATAATTCCTCGAATTTTGAGTGCCTGGCAATATAAAGCTCGACAGCAGTGACGGATCATTACTGTATGCGACCGAGACAGCGGTATTGCCGGGACTGTATTGGTGTGCCCAGTGGAACCGGGCGATCGGAAAGAGGACGCCGAACGATGTGGGGATCGTGTACTGTGCATCAGCACCGAGGAAAGACAGAACGGTGTTCACAGACGAGCTGCCGTACTGCAGGTCGGCGCCCAGCGCTCCCTCTTCGGTTAATGCCTTGACGCCGGTATGCTGGTATAAAAAACGGGCGATCGGCGTCAGGAGGAGAGGGCCGAACGGCAAACCGTAGCCGCTGGCAAGCGTCACGCCACCGACCCGGCTGCCGAAACTTCCGGTGGCGATTACGCCGCTTACCGGTTGTAGATCCGGCCAAGCGCCTTATCGGGGTGGTCTCGCTGGCGGATATAGCAAGCGCGAAGACCACCCCCGAGGCAACAAAAGCGAGAATGCACTCCCACAGGCCTCGATGCTCCCGTTCTGTGTGGGAGACCCAGAAGGTCTCGAAGGCGACGGTGGTGGCCTAGAGAACACGCGAAATCGAGGCCGGCCCTGGTCTTGCCATGGCCTATCAGCCGCCGCTACCGCTTGGAAACCTCGGTTCGGCGGGTTCGCCAAAGTAGGGCGAGGGCACAATGCAAAATCTCTGGAGGCTAGGTGCCACGCTCGACCCCCTCCCCCAATTCGATACGCCGCGGGGACAGGGGCGCTGTCGCACCAGTCCGGCCGGGGGCGGCGGCTGAGCATCTTTTTTTGTTGTTCTCACCTTTGCGGCACCCCTTCCAATGTTAGAGGTGCTGGGTGCTGTGTTCCCTTCGCTGTGGGGAGATGGTCCGTGAACGGTTCCGCTACGTCAACGACTGTAATTCAGCATTGAAATGGGACCCGGTCGAGATTCGGTCTAACGCTTTGATTAGACGAAGAAAATAGCCACCAGGGAGGGGTTCCGATCGGCGCCGGTCGGGCCCCCTCCGCAACCGTAGTTCGCATAGGCAAATCAAACCTTTAATCCACTCTCACGGTGGGGTCCCACGTAGGGTTCCAATTGGGTGCCGAAACACAAACGT
>CAVSZA010000009.1:0-34306 GCA_963732095.1 uncultured Alphaproteobacteria bacterium | reverse complement strand
GAAGCAGCTCCTCATCCGTCTCTACGGTGTAGGTTCCCGCAGGCTGCGTCTCGTCCATCCCGCCCAGATTGAATGGATGAACGAAGGTGACCGTCTTGCTGGTTGTTCGCACGGTCATCGGTGACCTCGATCCTTCAATCAACGTTTCCCTGGCGGGGGATGCATTCAGGGCACCGGGCGGAGCCGCTCTGGCCGCCTCCGCAGCGGCCTCAGATGGACGCCACGGTCACGCCTGTGATCAACCTGCACCATAGCCCATTTGAAGGGGCGGGCCTCTAAGTAAGGCTGCCGAGCTTTTCTGCGCAGGCAGTAGCGACTGCCGAATTTGGTGATCGCTTCCGGGCATGGTAGCCCAGCCGCCCTTCTCGATGATCGATCGCCGGTTCCATGACGAAACCTTGTTAAACTCGACCAATTTCGCCGGTGCATCTGCCTGGCGCTGGAACTTCTCGACGCAGATCGGAGCCAGCGCCGCTACGACCGCGCCTTCCGCGCGCTGGGTGGCCATTTTCTCCGCAGTGCTGCCGAGTGTCCATCCAAGCGATGAAAACCCGACGACCGCGAATGCAACAGCGCCGGCCACTGCACCCCATACCGCTGGTTTCACCCCGGGATGGATCTTCATTTCGTCACCTTGGCTCTCGGAGAAGCGAATTTCTCCTGTTTCAACCGAGGAATCATATTGAGCGGCGAGCCGGCAAGTGTTAGACTCGGAAACTACTCAGACGACGCTGGCCCGGCTCGATTGTCGGATATCGGCGACGGTGCTTACTGACTAGGCGGTGGGGTGCTGCGTACGCCAACGGCATCGCCTGACGACGCGCTCGACTGTGCTACGCCGTGTCGTCAGAGGGCTCGGCTTCCTCTTACCTACTGGGATTTCGTGTACTTGGGTTTGGCGTGGAACCGCGCTGACGAGGCCGACGGCATCATTAGATCTCCGTCAGCACTAGCAGGCTGCGGAAAAAATCAGTGCTTGGGGAAGGATGCCAAGCACGCGCCGAAGCTGTGGGCCAAAAGCGCGCATGATCCCGGTCTGGACCATGTGCACGCCCCAAATGAGGAGTGCGATCGCTCTGGCGAGATCCACGAGGGTCAGAGTAGTGTCCATCCTGGCGCCTCCGTGTCCGAAAGCAATCTGCCCGTCCCAGGGCGCAGCTGGCGATCGACCAACATTAGCAACCGCCCATAAGGTCCGGCACGAGGACGTTAACGTTTACCACGGTTCGATCTGCTTCGTCCCAACCGTCCCGCGGCGACGGAATCGCGCAAAGCCTTGCGTGACACGCATTGTTCGCCAGCCGAGGAGTTTGGCGGGGCGGATATCGTTGTCGAGCCGGTCGCCGATCATTACCGCGTGCGCCGCCGTACAGCCGGCTGAGGAGAGCCAGTTCGAAAATCGCCCATTTTGGTTTTCGACGCCCTCCTCCGCGGAGGACAACAGAGCGAGATGAACGGCATTAGTCCCCACCTCGTCAGCCGTTCCACCGTACCTAGCGGCTGATTTGCGATTACTTGGTTGGCCTCGCCTTTTTGAGCCCGGATCTGGTTGAGACGATCCTGCAGGGCCGGCAACCCGTCGCTAAGCCGCAACCCGGAGATAGCCGCGCGAGGTCCCGCCACAGGTTTTGCCCGTCCCGTCACCGTTAAAGTTAAAACCCGCCGGTGACCGGGAAATCATAGCGCGAGCGCAATCAGATCGGCAGTGAAGATGGTAAAGACCGCCGGATTTTCAAGTCCGTTCATGATAAAGCCGGACCCGATATGATTTACCACGAATTGTAGTCGTTTAACGATAAATAAAATGGAAGATTTTTCTTTTCTGATCAAAATCTAAATCACACCCGTACTTCGTTAACTACTTTTGCGTCTGCGATCGGGGCCGACCACCGGAAAGGATTTGAGATCATGGGTGACGCCGAATATCAGGCTGCGGTGGCCGCGTTCATCCACGCCAAAGGCATCACACGCTGCCCGACGGCCTGCGCGCTGCCGACCCAGGGTACCGTGGCCGCCGCCGACCGCGCGGCGCTCAGGGACTATGCGATTGCCCGCGACCAGTCGCGCCAGAAACGACTGGCTGGGCGCGAGCAATTGTTATGGACCCCGCAAGGAGCCGGGTGACTAGGCTTTGCCGATCCGAGCGCCGTCAATGGGTCAGCTGCCGCCTGCCAACACCAGACGATGGGTGGTCCGCCGCAAGGCGGCGGTCGTGGCCGCCGTGCTGAGCGGCAAGATCACCCTCGAGGAAGCCTGCCAACGCTACCAGCTTACCGAGGAGGAGTTTCGCTCCTGGCAGCGCGCCTATGAGGCGCATGGCCTTCCCGGCTTGCGCGCCGCCCGCCTTCAGCAATACCGTAGCCCGCGCTCGCCGCGACCCGGCAGACCGCGCCGCCGCTGATCGCCTTCCTCGCCGGATGCTCGCCCGAGTTAGAGTCCCGTTCCGCGATAAAATTCCCGGTTCGGCCACTCGGGAATCTAGCCGCGAGTGACTGATCCGGCTCGAATTTTTCTGCGTTAGGCGTGGCGGAAAGCAACGACAAACACGCGCGCGAGGCCCGCTTGCCCCAGCGCCGTGCGTCCGCCACATACTCGGGCCATGGCAGGCTCCCCGCTCAAGCGACAGCGCAAGTCCGGCATGTCGGCCGACGACATCCACGAGATCCTGTCATGGCGCCCCATCTCTGAGCTCGACCAGTTTGATGCCAGCATAGGAAACCGCGCTGCCGACGAATACGGCCTCTTTGTTCAGCGCGACCAGGTTTCGCGCGGGTTCCGGCAGCACGCGAACTCCACGAGACTACGCGTGATTTATGACGAACGGGGCAACGTATTGACAGGCTCGCTTGCCGACTATCCCGTGCCGACCACAGCCGAAATCCCGAGCATCGAAATCCATCGTCTGGAAACGCTGACCGAGGCGAGCGTCACCGGTGCGATCGAAGCCAGCGGTTAACGTAGTCATTCCGAACGCCGCATTGCGGGCCGACGGCGGCCATTCGCACGACGCAAGCAGGCGGTCCTTCCCGACCGGTGATGGTGGCGACAGCCGGTGCCCGTATTCGGACCTTCCTCGCGGCCAAGGGGCCGCCCTCGCGATGGAGACCTGGCCGGTGCGCTCGCGCGGCTAGTGCGCCGGGGGCGGGGCGGGCTGCCCTGAAAAGGAGCCCGTGAAATCGCCGGCGGAACCGATGGTTTGTGGACTCTCCCCTGGAGGAAGCAGTCAGGAGCGAACCCGTCTCCGAAGGTCTAATGCCGTCGGATGACGGATCTTCACGATCAATTCAGGACAATTCTAAGGCCGTAATTAACTGATTTCACCGCCCCAGATCGCGGCGAATAACCAATCCCCGCCCGATCGGCCTCTCCGGTAACTTCGATTAAATCCCTGTCAGAGCAGGGTTTTTGGAACTGTGGGCCGGGATCGGCCGGCGAATTTGCCGTCTATAAAAAGGAGGGCGATCAACCTTTTTGGCGCCATATGCAGCCAAAATAACATTGCTTATCAGTGATTTTAGAAAATTTAGCGCGATTGCGGATCGGCGGGGTGCTGACCGGGCGCGGTGCCGATCTCATTTTGATCGACGACCCCTCCAAACCGGAAGAGGCGCTCTCCGATGCGCGGCGCAACGCCACCAACGAGTGGTATCTCAACACCCTCTACAGCCGGCTCAACGACAAATGCCGCGGCTCGATTGTCATCATCATGCAGCGGCTGCACGAGGACAACCTGGTCGGCCACGTGCTCGGACAGGAGCCATGGGAGGTTGTGAATTTTCCCGCGATCGCCGAAGCCGACGAGCGTGCACGCGATCGAGACGATCTGGGGACCGCAATACTTCCGCGCCGTCAGGGCGAGGCGCTGCACCCGGCGCGCGAGCCGCTCTTCATTCTCAGATACATCCGTCGCACCATTGGCGAGTACAACTTTGCCGGCCAATATCAACAATCTCCCGCACCCCTGGGGGGCGGCCTAGTCAAGGCCGAATGGTTCCGGCGTTACGGGAGAACGAGGGGCCGGAACGCTTCGAGCGCATCGTCCAAAGCTGGGACACCGCCAACAAGGCGACCGAGCTCAGCGACTTCAGCGTGTGCACAACCTGGGGCATCCCGGCAAGAAGCTCTATCTGTTCGGCCTGCTGCGCCAGCGGCTCGAATATCCGGCGCTCAAGCGCACGGTGCGCGAGCAGCAGAACCTGTTCAACGCCACCGAGGTGCTGATCAGGACAAGGCCTCGGGCACCCAGCTGATCCAGGAGCTGATCGCCGACGGCTGCCACGGCGTCACCCGCTACCAGCCGGACCGACAAGATCATCGGCTGCGCGCCCAGACCGCAATGATCGAGAACGGCTTTGTCTATATACCGGAGAGCGCCCCCTGGCTCGCCGAATACCTCGTAACTCTTCCATGCGGGCATGGATCGCCCCGAAATCGTCAGCAGCGCGGGGTCGATCCACGTCTTCCGTCAGTGGGCTTGGCTGGCGACGTTGAGCCGCCTCAAACATCTATGATCTCCATATCGAGTTTCCTCGTGGAACGTGTAAGTGTAGCACAACCCGGGATTATACATACGCTTTCGGCGTAAATATGGCACTTGGAACTTCAAAAGTAACAGAAAGTAATGGTAGCAATTTTATTGTTATTCACTCGGTCGTTGCGGCTACACGTTCGAATTCTCCCGAGGCCCGGGGCCGGTGATGGCTGCCGTCCATGGCGGGAATCCATGGCGCGGCCCCGAAAACGCGCGAGGAACCGAAAGTTTGTGGCAACTCTCTGCTGGAGGGAGATGGATTCGAACCTTCAGTCCCGCGTCTGCGTCCTGCTCGCCCCTTCGGGGAAGACATTCGTCGGCTTGTAGCGCGTGACGCGGTGACAGCCCTCGTGGATCGTGCTCCTGGATTCGGTTTTCGGCTGACGAGTTTCTGACCAAGCCCTTCAACCGTCGCGAGCTTGTCGCGCGAGAGTTGGCCGCATTGCGGCCAGGATGCAGAGCAGCAGCGAGGGCTCTTTGCCTTTCCGGCCGGCCCTTAGCGGCCGCGAATCTCCCTTCTCGGGCTTCGCGCGCTGCGTGCCGCAAGGACCTGTGGTGGCGGAGAAAGAGGGAATGCGGGAGAATCCTCTCAGGCTTCGCCCCTTACCCCGCGCACGCCGAACACGTCGCAAGAGGGACCGACGGTTCGAATCCCACTCAGCTCCACCGAAACTCCAGGGAACTTTCGGTCCCTGAGCAGCGGAGCTGTACCCTCCCGCCTCAAAATGAGAAGGGCGTGGTCCGTCCTCGCTGCGGCGGGAGGGTTGCCGGGACGCGGCCAATGAGCGCTGCGATTGTTAGCCCGAGCGCCGAGCTGGTGGTCAGTCGAGATTGTAGCGCCATCTCCTCATGCAATACCGCCTGATGCCGGAAGTCACCGCCGGCGCCGCCCCCATTCCTCCGGGATATCGACGCACAAAAAGCCGTCCTTCGCCGGCGCACCGTCACAATCCGTGCCCGACATGCCCGCGCGCGCGTGCTTCCGGATCTTGCGGCTGCATCTCCGTTTCGACGCTGGACGTAGATCCGGTGCCACTTCAGGGTTGCCGCACGCTCCTGATGGCGCTCGGCGTTAGACTTGGCTCGTCTTTGGGATCCCGGATCGCGGTCGCCAAGGCGATCATCGCGCAGCGAACCGGAAGTTTCGATCCGACGAGGTCTGGGGATTCGATACCCCCAGGCCTTGCGAGAACTGATCGAAGCCAAGATGAAGGGGCTCACCGTTAAAACCCAGAGGGATTGCGGCACCGGCCACCTGTGATCGATCTCGTGGTCGCCTGAACGCAGCCTGACGCGGAGCGGAAAGTATCCGGTTCGAAGCGCGTAGCGGCGGCCCGAAGAAGGCCAACAAGACGGCACCCGATCGCCAGCCGGCCCCTCTTGCTGCCCGTCCCGGAGGGAAAGCACAGGCCGCAGCCAGCCCACCACTCCTGCAGCAAGGCGGCGCAAGCGGGCTTGATGCCCACCTCGGGATTCCGAAGAATGTGAGGGTGTTCAACCTGAGTGCGTCCGAAAATCCCGGGCTCTCGTGCCGCGGAACTGGAAGTTCGGAATCCATCTCCCTCCAGCGGACAGTCCGTGTCTCGCGGGATATTCCCCTCCTACGTCGAAAAGCCGGGCTTTTCCCGCGGGTGTGCGGGGCGGAGCAGGTAGCGCGGTCGGGAGAGACGGGCGTGGCGCGGTCATATGGCGCCGACGGGCGGCAATATCTCTGTCGGGCCAAATTCCAGTACCGCAGCGTCGATGAGGGCGATGGCTGAATGAGGCGGATCGGGCAAAGGCCAAGCCGAGCACGGTACGCTGATTGCGCCGCAACTCGTTCGGGTCGCTCAAGTATAAGCCGAGCAGCGTCAGTTGCTCGTGCAACGCCAGCGGCAGACGCGAGTGCACCAACAGCTTACCCAATGTCGATGAGGCGGTGATTTAATGAATGCTAATGGGGCTCAGGCAAAGCCGAGCGCGGTTCGCTGATCGTGCCAAGCAAGCGGCAGACGTGAGTGGGCCAGCAGCTTGTCAGGCGTCAGATTGCGTGGCTGGCGGCCGTCGAGAATGGCTTGGATGATGTCCGGGGCGAGATAGCTGAGGCGAACGAGCCGTGTAAAATAGGATGGGCTGACGCCCTCCCGCTCGGCGAGTGCCGCAAACGGCACACCCTCGCTGCGGACAAGAGCGGCGTTGAACCGGCGCGCCTTGATCAGCAGCTTGATCAGCCGAGCATCGGGTTTCGCTGTCGCAAATGGGTCAGTGCCGTCTATCCGCATCTTAATCTCCCGCCCGGATCGGCGCAGCTCAACCGGCACGGAAAGGATCTGGGTGTCGTCGTCGACCGCGCTCGCAATTCAGCTGCAAGGTTGAGGAGCGCAGCAAGCCGTGTCGGGCGGATATGGATGTCGATCTGATTGTCCCCGATGTCGATCCGCTCGATCAGCGCAGTAAGAAAGGCACGCTGACGTGTTTCAGGCAACTCGGGCCAGATCTTCCCGATCTCCGCGGCTCGCGCGATCAGCCGGCGCTGCATTGACGGGTCGGAAAGCCGTGTCGCTTGGTAGATGCTGCCGGGATCGACAAGCCATTGGCGCATCCGGCTGGTCACGAGTTGCTCGATCTCTCCGGCTGGAATGCGCAGCCCGGCGGACGGCTCGGTCTGATCCTTGGTGATCAGCGGGCGGGAGACATAATAGCGGTAGCGCGTCCCTTTGTTGATCGCATGGGTCGGCGTCATCCGATTACCGTCGCCGTCAAACAGCATGCCGGCGAGCAGGCTCGGCTGGCGAGTGCGTGTGCCGGAGTTGCGCTCGGCGGTGTTGCTGCGCAAGTTGCCCCTGAACCGCATCCCACAGCGGCGGATCGATGATCGGCGGGTGTTCGCCGGGATGGGATTGGCCCTTGTGAACGATCTCGCCGCGATAGAGGCGGTTCTGCAGCATCAGGTAGAGCGCACCGCGCGAGAATGGCTTGTCGCCGATGAGGCGCCCCGCAGCGCTCGTCCACGACTTGCTTTTGATCCCTCGGGCTTCGAGCTCGTCCTTCAACAACCGAACCGAGCCGAGTTCGGCGTAGCGGCGGAAGATGGCGCGCACGATTTCCGCCTCGCCGTCGACGATGACGAGCTTGCGGTCCTGCACCCGATACCCGAGCGGCGGTACCCCGCCCATCCACATCCCCTTCTTTTTCGAGGCGGCGATCTTGTCGCGGATGCGCTCGCCGATGACCTCACGCTCGAACTGCGCAAAGGACAACAGAATGTTCAAGGTCAGGCGTCCCATCGAGGTCGTCGTGTTGAACTGCTGCGTGACCGAAACAAAGGACGCACCTCTGGCATCGAAGATCTCGACGATCTTGGCAAAATCGGTGAGCGAGCGGGTCAGCCGGTCGATCTTGTAGACGACGACGATGTCGACCCGTCCGGCGGCGATGTCGGCGAGCAGCCGCTGCAGAGCCGGCCGCTCCATCGTCGCGCCGGAGAACCCGCCGTCGTCATAAGCCTGTGGGCAGGCACACCCAGCCTTCGTGGCGCTGGCTGGTGATGAAGGCCTCGCAGGCCTCGCGCTGCGCCTGCAGCGAATTGAATTCCTGCTCGAGCCCCTCCTCGGAGGATTTGCGGGTGTAGATCGCGCAGCGGACGGTTCCTTTCCGACGCGCGCTGTTGGTCGCCGGCCGCGTCATTGGTCGGCCCAGGCGGGCGACGGAGGCGCGCGCGCGTTTCGCCAGGCCAAAGAACCGCGGGCCCGACCAATGCGCCCCGGTAATCCGCTCGGCGATGACTGTCAGCGAGCGATAGCGCTGGCCCTCGTGCTCGAACCCGTCCTTCTGGACGAGGACGGTGTGCGTGTGTCCGCGCCACTGCCGCACCAGGGTCGTGCCGGCCTTCAGCACGATACCGCGATCGACGGCCAGAGCGCCTTTCTCTGACGCTTCGGCCAGGCTCTGCAGGCGGCGCCGGAGTGCGGCGCTCGCGCCGCCATGGGTACGCTCTTGCAGATCATAGGCAAGGGCTCGGATGAGCAGGTCGCGGCTGAGACCCACCGGCGGGCCCGCGCGATGCAGTTGGCGCCAGACAAGCCGCAGCTCTTGTGTCGACCGATCGAGCAACCCGGCGAGTTCGGCTTCGACCTCGACCAGGCCCGGCTTTCGTGCTCGGTCGTTCCGATTGCCGCCTCGACCGGGAACGGGCGACGGCCCGCCAGAGTGCTGGCGAGCCGACGCATCGTGGATTGCGGGCTTCATGCGCTCGCCGGCTCAGCGATACGGTAGACCCGGCCGCGCTCCTCTTTAGCAGAGGCAACACTGAGCCCGAGCTTCTTCTTCAGGGTGCCCGAGAAGACGCCCCGCACGGTATGACGCTGCCACCCGGTGGCGCGCGCCACTTCATCGACCGTTGCGCCCTCCGGTCGACGCAGCATCGCGATCACCGCGTCCTGCTTCGACGGGCGCTTCGCGTCCGATGGCGGCTCCGGCTCCGGCAAGGCTTCGATTGCCGACCACAGCTGATCGATCAGCGCCTCGCGGTCGCCAACCTTCCGCCGTTTCTCGACACCCGGCAGAGCATTCCACAGGGCCAGCAGCCGCTTGCCGCTGAGCGCGGCGGCGTGCAATTCCTCATTCGAGGCGACGGCAATCTCACCCGCATTGACTGCCGTCGGCGGCTCGCGGCAGAGCGTGATACCGTCATTGCCGATGATGTAGGTGCGCATGGGTGGGTTCTCCTGATTGACCCGGCGGCGGGGTGCCGCCGGTGACCCACACTCACGCTCTCTTCGCCGACCAAAGCCACTCCATTCCGGATAATCTTGTGGCGTTGTTGGGCGACAGTCGAGCATGGAATTGCTCGGACCCAGAACGCTGTGATCCGCAGTACGATTCGCTGAAATGAAACGCGCTCCTGGCAATGTCCGCTATCTGGAGCAATTCGGAAAACATATGCTCACTCGGAGTTTTACAGCTCGTGTCGAGTCGCCGGAAGGAATTTCACCTCCGGGCGCTCCCAGAACCATGCATGACCCTCTCGACTTCACACGGCTCCCGATGTTCGGCCGTTGCCATGACATAACGTCCAATGAGCAAAGAGTGTTGGGTTGGCCCGGCGTATGCGGTCGAACCAATCTCTCGCGCCCTTGGTCTGGTGACGCATCCGCTTGAACTTGCGGCGTACCCACCGGATGACGTAAGTATCGATCCTCTTCAGGGTCGGACGCAACTGCGTCTTATAGAAGTGGCTGTAGTAGGTGATCCAGCCGCGGATTCACGGGTTGTACATCTGGGCCAGTTCGGTCAGGGACTTGTCGCTGCGATGATGAAGCGCCCAGCTGCGGATATCTCCGCTGATGCGCGCCAGTGCCTTCGGGCTGACGGCAGGTTCGAAGTGTAGCGAAGATGCGCCTGTCCGCCTTCACCCACATGATCTTTCTGGCTCGAAACTGGAAGCCGAGAAAGTCAAAGTGGATGTGGGGAAAGTCGCCGCGCCGGTTTGACATCCTTGCAGTCGACGATCTTCGTCTTCTCAGGATGCAGCACCAGCTTGCAGGCCGCCAAGCGGTCGGCAATCGCGCTCCAGAGTACCCGCGCCTGCTCGGCGCTGGTGCAATGACAGATGATGTCGTCCGCGTACCGCCCGAACAGGATGTGCGCAAAGTTCCGCGCCATCCACGCGTCGAACGCGTAATGCAGGAAGAGATTTGCCAACAGGGGCGAGATCACCCCGCCCTGCGGCGTTCCCGCCGTGCGCGGCACGACACTGCCGTCCTCCATCTGCACCGGCGCCTTCAACCAGCGCTCGATATCGAGCAGCACCCACGGACAGTCCGTGTGGTGACGTATCGCTCTGAGCATCAGCTCCCAGTCGATGCTGTCGAAGAAGCCCTTGAGGTCGAGATCGAGCACCAGTCGTAACGCCAACAACGCTCACGAGCTGTGCGCACGGCATCGATCGCAGATTTGCCGGGGCGATAACCATAGGAATCGGGATGGAATACCGGCTCCAGGATCGGCTCCAAGTAGCGTCGGGCGACCTCCTGGGCGATGCGGTCAGCCACCGTCGGAATGCCCAACGGTCGTGTCCCGCCATTCGCCTTTGGAATATCGACCCGCCGCACCGGCGGAGGAAAGTAGCTCCCTGACGACAGCCGGTTCCAGAGTTTGTAGAGGTTGCCCGATAGGTTGGCCTCGAACTCCGCAATCGACTGTCCATCCACGCCAGCCGCTCCCTGGTTGGCCTTCACACGTTTGAAGGCCTCCCAGACTTCCCGCTTCGGGATCTTGAACGGCTTTGCCTCGTCCACGGGCTCCTCCCGTTTCCAGTTGGCCAGTGGCCAAGGCCGAACAACGCAGCCCCTTCGCTCCAGCCCCATTACAGAGCCTTCGACGCTACTACGGGCTGCTCCGCCCCTGCGCCCCGCTTCGGTACTCTCGCCCTCGCGGTTGGAGCCGCTTGCGGCTTGTCCCTTCACGTCGTTCGGCGTGACGGGGCACAGGTTCTCACGTTCCATACGAAAGCCTGGTCGAGCTTCGCGCCGCCTACATGCCGGATGCCGCTCGGGCAGTATCAGGGCATCCCCCGAGCTGATCCCGGAGGAAGGGTCACCCCCCGGTTCTGACATCGCCTAATCCGCTTTCGACACTTCTGCAGCGGTTCGCTTGCGCTCGCCTCTCTCGACCGTGCCTGCCGAAATCTTGTCCCGGCGTTTCCGCAACGCTCACCACCACGGCTTTTGCCCGCAGCAGCTTGCGGTGGCTTGAGATCGGCTCCTGATCACCGAACTCGAAGGGCCCTCCTTCATCTCTCGTACAGTTGCGCGCCGCAGATAACTCACCCGGCGCTCGTGACACACGACCCTAAGCCGACGTTACGGGAGGACCAGGCCCACCTTATTGGTATCCCGCTTACGGCTATCCAGCTGTGGCTATCAAGCCTATGGACATCCGCCCTACCCAGCACCTGGGTATGGGGATATCCGGGTTATTCCGGTGCTACTTACCATCAGCCTACCGATATCAGAGCAGATTTGCGCCGTCGAGTTACCCCGCTCCCCACCCCGGCTACGGATGCTTGTCCAGCGTCTGCGCTATTCCACCCTATACCCATACCGCATCATTGGGAAAACCGAAGGGTATCCTGCCCCGATTTTCTCAATCAAACGGGCTTTCACAAGCTCTTTTCTGTCTCACGATCAGGAGCGATCACCAAAGCTAGCCATACAAAGCTCCAGCAAATCGGGTCGTTAACGCGCCGCCGTGTCGGTGCCCACGCTGTGTTAGTCCCCCTCTCCAATCGGGAGGCGATTTGGGACACGGTAGACGACGCCGTCCTTCATTACGAAATCTACCGTGGCGGTGGCGCCGATATCGGCGATGGGATCGCCTAGCATGGCGACGATATCGGCGAGTTTGCCGGGGGCGAGCACGCCGAGATCATCACGGCCGAGCAGCTCGGCGGCAACGCTTGTGCCCGCCTTCAAGGCGCGCACAGGCCTCAGCCCCGCCTTGACCATTGCCTGGAATTCCAGGATGCCATGGCTGAACGGAAACATGCCGCAATCAGTGCCGTAGGCGACCTTTACCTGGCTTTCGGCCAGTAACCGCTGGGACGCGAGGATCCTTTCGCTATCCCGACGAAATTTCCATACCGCCTGACACGGCAGGGTGCCGATTTGCAATTGATGCAAGTCCTCCTGGGTCATCTGCATCGTCGGGACGACATAGGCTCCGGCCTGCTCCGCCATCTCGATCCCCTCGGCGTCGATCAGATAGGCGTGCTCGAGGCTGCGCGCGCCACAGCGGATGGCCTGCTTGCACCCCTCGGCGGCGCCGGTGTGAACGGCGACAGGCATGCCGAGCTGATGGGCGGCCGATGTCAGCATTTCCATCTCGTCGTCGAACCACGTCACCCGCGCCGGATCGTCGCCGGGGCTGAAATAGCCGCCGGTGTTGGTGGTCTTGACCCAGTCGCTGCCGAAGGTGTGCTCGCGCCGCACCAACGCTCTGATGCTCCCGAGATCGTCGGCGATCGCCGAGACCGGCAATGTCCAGCGCGAGGCATAGAAGCCGCGAAGATCGCCGTGACCGGCGCTCGCGCTGACGATATGCGCGGCGACGAAGAGCCGCGGTCCTTCTAAAAGGCCGGTATTGAGCGCGTTGCGCAGATCGATCGTCGGCCATTCCGGATCGACGCTGCCGAGATCGCGTAAAGTGGTGAAGCCGTAGTTCATGTATTCGCGGGCGAGGCTCAGCCCCTTGAGCGCCTTAGCCGCCGAAGATTCGAGCGTCTGCAGAGCGAGGTTCGCGGCGTCCATCGTGAGGTGGACATGGGTGTCGATGAAGCCGGGGCTCACCGTGCGCTCGGAAAGATCGATCACCCGGGCGCCGGCCGGCCGACCCACCGACCGCTCGATCTTCGCAATCCGGTTATCCTCGACAAGGATCTCCGCCGGACCAGTCAGGGCATTGGAAATGCCGTCAAACACATTGCCGCACATCAGAACGAATGCATTCATCTCAACACCTCCTCGCGCCGTCATCCTTCCGATCCTTCGGCGCACGCGCTTTTGTGGTCGGTGGCTCGGGTTCGTCGGCGACCGGAAGGTGCCAGCCGCGGCGAATAGCCATGAACCGGAGCCCGAAGCAGAGGACCGCGCCGGCAATCGTCACCGCGGTCGACGGGAGCCGCAACGCGGCGCCGATCACGACCACGGCCGCGCCGGCCAGGGCGGCGACGGCGTAAAGATCGGCGCGCAATACGGTGGGAATCTCGGCCAGAAGCACATCGCGGGTCATCCCGCCGCCGATCCCGGTCAGCATGCCGAGGAGCGCCGCCATGACCGGGTGTGAGCCCGAAGGCGAGCGCCTTTTGCGTGCCGGCAACCGCGAAGAGACCCAGCCCCGCGGCGTCGAACAGGAGCACCGGGCTGCGCAACCGGTCGATGATGGAGGGGCGCCAGAAGGTGACGATTCCGGCCAGCAGCGAAACCCCCAGATAGCGCCAGTCGCTGATCGCCGCCGGCGGCACCGCACCGATCAGCAGGTCGCGGGCAATGCCCCCGGCATTGCCCGCCGCATACGACAAGACCAGAACCCCGAACAGATCGAGCCGGTGCTTGACCCCCGCCGTCGCACCGCTCAGCGCAAAGACAAAAGTCCCGAGGAGGTCGAGCACCAGCAGGAGCGTTTCCATCCTGGGCTCTCCTACCCCAAGCCGGGCGACCCGCCGCTCTCCAGTCCGGGACCGGCCCGATCGGCCGCCCTATGGCGCCAGCCAGGCGCGCGCCGCGACGATCAACGCCTCGACGCCGGTCTGCAAGGTCGGATGGATAACCGGCGCAAAGCGCGGATTGTGGTTGGTCGGGATCTCGTTGAGCCGGCCTGCCTGCTTGGCTTTCGCGTAGCGGTCGGGGTCGGTGCCGCCGACGAACCAGAACACGGAGGGCGCGTGCCATTCCGCGCCGAACGATCCGAAATCCTCGCTGGCCGGCGCCGGTCCGGTCTCGCGCACGCGGTCGGCGGAAAAGTGCCGGCGGAACGCATCGGCGACGCGCTTGCTCGCCGCGGGATCGTTGACCACGAGGGGATAGCGGTCGAGCGGCGTGATCTCCGGCGGCCGGGGGGCGCCCGAGGCCGCGGCCTCGGCGTTGACGATCCGTTCGATCGCGGCGAGCACGCGCTGGCGCACCCCCTCGTCGAAGCTGCGCACGTTGAGCTTGATGACGGCTTCCTCGGGAATGACGTTCTCCTTGGTGCCGGCCTGCAATGAGCCGATGGTGACCACGGCGGCCTCCGCGGCGGCGAGTTCGCGGGAAACGATGGTTTGCAGGCGCATGACCGTCGCCGCCGCCATCACCACCGGATCGATGCTGGCCTGCGGCATCGATCCGTGCGCGCCGCGCCCGAACAAGCGGATCTGCAGGCTGTCGGCCGCGGAGGTGATGGCTCCGGCGCGCCCGCCGATGGTCCCGGCCGGTCCGACCATCACGTGCTGGCCAAGCACCACATCGGGCTTGGGGAAGCGGTCGAAGAGCCCGTCATCGATCATCGCCTGGGCGCCTTCCGCGGTCTCCTCCGCCGGTTGGAACACCGCCATCAGCGTCCCTCGCCAGGTGTCGCGGGCTTGCGCGAAGAGCGTCGTCGCGCCGACGAGCCAGGCGACATGCATGTCGTGACCGCAGGCATGCATGACCGGCACCGTCTTCCCGTCGCGGTCCGTGGCTTTGACCTTGCTGGCATAGGGCAGGCCGGTCGCCTCCTCGACCGGCAACGCATCCATGTCGGCGCGCAGCATGACAGTCGGCCCTGCGCCGTTGCGCAGGAGCCCGACGACGCCGGTCTTCCCGATCGCCGTCGTCACGTCGTAACCGGCGGCGCGCAGCCGCTCCGCCGCCAATCCGGCTGTCCGGGTCTCCTGCATCGACAGCTCGGGATGGGCGTGCACGTCGGTGTAAAGCGCCTCCAATTCCGGGAGCAGGCCGGGAAGACGCGCCAGTGCAGGATCGGAAGAACTCGTCTCTTTCGTATTCATGAGGGCGGCCTTTCGCGCTCCAATAGTGTCCGGGTTGGTGCGATCGTGACCGTCTGGCCGCTGACGTGCAAGTCGCGCCCGTACTCATAGCGGTTTCTGCGCAACTCGAAAATTTAGGTTTTCGGGATTTTTAGGCGTCGACAGATCACGCAGCTGGCGGATCCGCGATCGGCTCCAGCCGGCCCAGGATGAAGACGTAGGCGACGATGCCGATGATCAACACGATGCCGGCAACCAGGAACGCGCCGGTGAAGGACTGCGTCGCCCCGACGATGTAGCCCGTCGTTATCGGCGCCACCACACCCATCATGTTGTTCAAGAAATTCATGATCCCGCCGATGGTGGCGGTGCCGCCGCGAGGGGCGATCAAGGACGGGATCGACCAGCCCACTGGCGCTGCCGCCGCCAGCCCGCTCAGCGCGATCGAGATCCAGACGATCGCCCAGACGGGATCGGTAGTGAACGTAGCGCCGAACACCGCAAGGCCGAGCAGCATGCCCAGCACGAGCACGGTCTTGCGCACTGGCGTTTCGTCATAGCCGCGGGCGATCAGGTGGTCGATCAGCCAGCCGCCGACGACGAGATCCGCAATCGTGGCGCAAACCCAAGGGATCGCCGTGTATCCAGCGGACTTCAAGATGCTCATGTGCATCGACTGCACGAGGTAGTTCGGCAACCAGGTCAGGAACAGGTAGAACGAATAACCGTAGGCCGCAAACCCGATGGTCAGCCCCCACACCTTGCGATTGCGCAACAGATAGCCGAGCATCGCAACTTCGCCGCTTTGCGCTGGGCCTTCTCGTGTGGCCCCGCCGGCACGGATGTATTCGCGCTCGGCCGAGCTCAGCCGCGGGTGCCGCTGGGATCGCGGTAGACGATTAGGAAGGCGAGGAAATAGAGGAAGCTCAGCATTCCGGTAATGCCGAAGCCCCATCGCCAGCCGAACTGCACGACCGCCAGCGCAACCAGCGGCACGCCGATGACGTTGGAGAACTTTGCAGCGGCGTCGAAGATCGACGTCGCCATCGCCCGCTCCTGCCGCGGAAACCAGTAGCCGGTGGCCTTCGCGCTTGCCGGGAAGCCGGGCGCTTCAGCGACACCCAGCAGAACGCGCGCCGCCAGTATACCGCCGAACCCGCCGGCGAAAGCTGTCAGGGCCGAAGCGAGCGACCAGAGAAACGTGCTTACCCGATAGACCGCAGTGACGCCGAAGCGGTCGAGGATCATACCGCGTCGGGATCTGCAGCAGCGCGTAGGACCAGAAAAACCCGCTGAAGAGCCAGCCGAGCTCACCGTCGGTCAGACCGAATTCCTGCTGGAGTTGCGGCGCGCCAACGGAGAGGTTGATCCGGTCGAAATAATTGATCAGCACCCCAGCACCCAGCAGCACGCCGATGCCCCAGCGTACCCTTGGGATGCGGAGGGCGGCGGGCATCGCTGTCATTTGTCTTCTCGCGGGCTGGTCGTGGCCGGTGCCGCGGGTCCGCTGGTTTCATGGTGCCGGTCCTCGAGCTGACGCACGATCTCGTGGGCGATCTCGGCCGGCTTGCCGCCGATATCGACGATGATCGGGTGCTCGTCCGGCGTGGGCTCCTCCAATGTTGCAAACTGGCTGTCGAGCAAAGCAACCGGCATGAAGTGCTCGTGCCTCGCGATCATGCGCCGGTGGATCAGATCGCGCGATCCTTTGAGGTAGACCAACACCACGTCGTGGCGGTCGCCGATGATAATGTCGCGGTAGGATCGCTTCAGCGCCGAGCAGGTGAGCACGCCGCATTCGCCCCGCGCGCGCCAGCCGTCGATTTCCTCGGCGATCTTGCGGAGCCAGGGCATCCGGTCCGCGTCCGTCAAGGGCGTCCCGCTGTGCATCTTCTCCACATTCTCGCGCGGGTGCAGGTCGTCGCCTTCCTGGAAACTGACAGCCTAGTGCGGCGGCGAGCAGGGCCGCGACGGTGCTTTTGCCCGACCCGGAGACACCCATCACCACGACGATGACCGGCTTGGTGACGGTGTGCGCGAGCGCCGCGGACCACACGCGCTGCGGTTGCTGATCGGTTCCTGCCATGGTACAAATCCGGATCATACGCCGGCGCGAGACCGGCGAATCACGCTATTGTGGGAGGTCCGGCATTGCAAGAATGCCGCTGTAGGGACGCGCGAGGCTATTCATCAAGCCGCGCGAAAAAGACGCGAAATCTACGAGCCACGCCCGCCGCGCGTGCAGCAGTCCGCGGCCGTCAGATCATCCTATGTTTCTGCTTTTTGCAGCCGTTACGCCGCCCAGCCCGGTTACCCCAAACCGCGGAAACTGCGCCGGCAACAACCCCAAGCGCGCCGACACCGCCAGTGACAACGGAGACGACCAACCCGCCCGCGCAACGTGCACCGCCGCCCGGCGCGGAGTTGTCGCCGTCCCCGCGACAACTCCTTTCATACCCGCGATAACGCCTGAAACCAACCCCAACGTAATATCGCCGCCTCAAGCCCAGCTCGACTACAATCTCCAGATACCATTGTTCGGCGAGTTGCCGCTCCGTAAGGAACTCTCAGAGAAGGGGATCGATTTCATTGCACACTACATCAGCGATACCGCGTCCAATACGGCCGGCATCCACGGTACGGGCACGGCCTATGCGCAGCAGGTCGACTTTGGAGTCGGCTTCGATCTCGACAAGTTGGGGGTTTGGCCGGACGCCGTCGCGCATTTCGCCATGACGGACCGCGCCGGAAGAAGCCTGACGGCGGACAGAACCGACGGCTACTTTCCTTACCAAGTGATTTTTGGGCAGGGACAAAATCTGCGATTCAACGAAATCAGTGTTGAAAAGTTTCTTTTCGACAAGGAGCTGGCCCTAAAGGTCGGCTTTTATCCGATGGGCAACGATTTTGCTGTATTACCTTATCTTTGCAACTTCACCAACGATGCGCTCTGCGGGCATCCGATAACGCTGTTTGACAACAGTGCCTGGGCAGATGCGCCGGCCGGCAGATGGACCGGTCGCGTCCAATGGCACATCACGGATGAACTTCAGTTTCAAACCGCCGTCGTCGATGCGAACCCAACCATTACGGAAAGGCAGCACGGCTTCAAGCTAAACTTTTCGGGCAACACCGGCGTGATCGTGCCGGCAGAGCTCAAATATCAGATTGGCAAGAACCCGTCAGATCTTGGCGGAACCTATAATCTCGGCGGCTATTACGATACATCGGCAGCGCCCGATCTGGCCAACCCCAAGACCTTCGACGTGGGAAGGTATGGTCTTTACATCGAGGCTGCACAGCAAATTATAAAGTGGGGGCCAGACCATCTCAGAGGATTGGCGCTCTTCGGCGTCTTTACTGTGAGCGACCAGAACACCGCGAAATTCAAGTATGATTACGAGGCGGGATTTGCAGCCCGCGGTGTGGTTCCGGACCGTCCGCTGGACCTCCTTTCACTTGGCTGGGTGCGGACCGACATCAATCCGCGGTTTCAGTTTCAGCTCGAGAAAGCGGGATTGCCGATCCAGACCAGCGAACAGCTTGTCGAGCTCAACTACGCCTTCCAGCTCACCCCCTCACTGTTTTTCCGTCCCGGCGTCCAGTATGACATCCGTCCCGGCGCGACATCGACGAATCCGAACACTTGGGTCCTCGCGTTTCATATCCAACTCACGTTATGACGAACTAGGATCGTGTTTAGCGGAGCGATCTTCTGTTGGCGGACCGGGGCTTAGCAACCCTCGGTCGGCACACCTCGTCAAGATCCTCCAACCGAGCCAACCATGGATCGAATGCGTCTTGACCAGCATTCGCCCATATGCAGCGCGCCGCCTTGATGGGCTCCACAGCAATCCTCCATTCTCGGGAGAGAACGGCATGAGCGACAAACGGACCAAAACCAATTCTGAGCGAATTCCACCGGCTGGATGAGCAGGACAGGTCATCACCTGTCACACGGCACGCCCCTGCGGTTAAGCGGGTCGCCGGCACCGCCTTTCCGCGGTTTCTAAGGGCCCTCACTCTCGCCTTTGGGGTAATCGCGGGCGCAGCGGCCCCATCGCTTGCCCCTGCGGCCGACGAAACCCCCGCGGCGTTCATCAGCACCATCGGGAACGACGCGCTCGCTGAGATGCGCTCGACTGCGTCTTTGGATCAGAAATTGGCCTATTTCCGTCAAATGCTAAGCCAGGATTTCGATCTGGATGGGATCTCTCGTTTTGTTCGTTGGCCCCTATTGGCGCACCGCAAGCCCGGAGCAGCAGCAAGAGTTCCGAGCCCTGCTGGAAAAACACATCATGCTCTCCCATGGTAGGCGCTTGCAGAGTCCAGTGGCGGCGACTTCCGCGTGACCGGCAGCCGAACCGACCCGAACGGGGTTGTTTTCGTAACCGGTGAGATCATTACGCCGCAGGGCGCGCGGAACGAAGTGAATTTTCAGCTCGGCATCGTTGACGGGCTTTACAAGATCCAGGACATCGCGATCGATAATGTCAGCATGGCATTGAGTTACCGCTCCGAGATCGCATCGATGCTGGAGAGCCACGGCGGGCAACTCGGGGCGCTGCTGACGGCGATGCGCGAATGACTGCGGCACTGTCATGGCGCAGACCCGCGGCGCCCGCGCTGCACGGCATCTGGCCCGAGATCTCACGGGCTTCGCTGCGGCTTGTTAGCATCAGGGTGATGGCAGTCGAGGCGAGGAGCTGACGACGAAGCATCGAGACCTCCTTGCAACAGTACCAACGCTAACACAGAGGTGTGGCGTGCAACAATGCCAAGCAGTGCCTACGCCGTCCGATCGGCCATCAGCCACACGGCGTCGGCCGCGTCATCAACCCCGCCAGAGACGCCATCGCTGCCACGCAGATCCGACATCTTGGTTGACCCGGGACTATGTTGATCACGGCCTCTCCCCGGTCCCATGTGTTGCGGAAGAGAAATGCCGGAAGGATAGCTGGGCTCTTGCGATGGGTTGGTGCGGGCGCCCCCCATATCCACACCGTTCACAGCGGGACCTGGAGTTCGAATCCCTTTGCTCCAGCGGGTTCGAATCCCCTTTGCTCCAGCAGGGAGTTGCGAACCATCCGTCCCCACGAGAGCGGGTTAATCCACAGCCTGGGCCAAGTGCGGTTGTGGGGCACCAGGCCGCGTTGCAACTCGGCGACCGGACGTTCTGAGGGTAGCGGCACTGTTCCTGGCATTGAACCCGATCAGCGTGACGGACCGGGGAGAGCATGGGTGACGACACTGTCCGTAGTCATGACCATCTCCTCTCAGGCTGCCGCCGCTGCCCGGGGTTCGGCCGCGGCCGCATGGTCGCATCGGTGGCCGGGTTCATCCTGCGCGAGCCATGCGAGAAGCTCCCGGCCGATGCGCAATGCCGCATCCGGCGGAAGGGCATCTGGATGCTCGATCAGGGCGAGCAGCTGCAACACCCGGACACGACGGGCCAGCCCATGATCTAAACCGTCAGCACAATGCGAGCATCCCATAGGTTCCTCCACTTTGTTGAATCTCCAGCGCCAACACAGCACAGGTTTTCTGTATTAAATTTTCGACAGCCGGGGGCCGGAAATTCCTCGGACTTCAATAAGTGCCAGCGCGCGAACATCCCCCAAACTTACCGCTATCCATTCTGCGAGCAAGCCTTGACTAAGGCACGCTCATTCTAGCATTTGGGAGCGGATGCTCGAGGTCAACAGGCGGGGCCAGATTGAGGTGCGCCAGACCCTGCAGACCAGAGCCGACGATGGCATCTTCGCCCTTGGCCACTGCGCGAGCTGCGCGGGAGCGGATGGGAAGCCGTTTCCCATCACAGCCCAGGTCGCCCGGCAGCAGGCCCTTTTCCTCGCCCGCTCGCTCGCCGGATATTTAATCGGGAACAAGCCGCTTGGCGTGTTCAGGTTTCACGACCGGGGAAGTCTGGTCGCTCTCAGCGACTATGCTGTGTACGGCAGCCTCGGCCAGGACGAATTTCTTCACGGCGCCCTTTTCAAAGGCTGGCTGGCTAAGCTCGGGCACGCCTCGCTGTATCGGATGCACCAGCTAGACCTCAACGGATTTGTCAAAGGCGGTGTCGAGTGGTTGGCCGACGATTTGACGCGTATGACCCGCCCGCGCATCGGGCTCGATTAAAGGAGAAGTCGTGATGGCGAAGACGTTGCGTGAGCAGTTGATCGGAACCTGGAAGCTGGTCTCCTACGTTGAGAAACCGACGGACGGTTCCGAGCCTTTCTGCCCGATGGGAACGGAACCCAAAGGCATCATCATGTATACGCCGGACGGTTATATGTCGGCTCAACTGGAACATCCGGGAAGGCCGAAATTTGCATCCGGCGATTGGTTCAAGGGAACGCCGGAGGAGATCAAGGTAGAGGCGTCCGGTTATATCGCCTATTCGGGTCCATTTCATACGACGAAGAAAAACAGCATCTTACGCATTCGATGTTTGTGTCTCTGTTCCCGAACTGGATCGGCATGACGCAGCCGCGCGTGGTCAGCATCGAGGGCGACTTGCTTCACCTCAGCACGGCGGCGCCGATCAAGTCCGGTGGCAAGGAGGCCAACTCCTTTCTCACCTGGAAGCGCGCGGAGCCGAACACCTGATCGAAGCGGCTGCGCACAAGGGGTGGCCAGGCCGCTTCGCAGATATTGCCGCCAAGGCGCTGCCGGCAGGGCTGTTTGGATTGCGGCTGGCCACCGCCGTGTCGTTCGCGCTTTTCGTCGCCTTTTATCTGGAACTTGATAACCCGTCCTGGGCCGGTACAACCGCGGCCATCGTCTCCCAGCCGATCGTCGGATCGTCCCTTCAAAAAGGCGTGTTCCGGATGATCGGCACGGCGGTCGGAGCGCTTGCGGCCGTCACGTTGACGGCCGTTTTCCCGCAAGATCGCAGCGCCTTTCTCTTTACGATGGTGGCGTGGGCCTCTGTTTGCACCTTCCTCTCGACCCTCCTGCGCAACTTCGCGGCCTATGCGGCGGTCTTGGCCGGTTACACGCTTATCATCGTTGTCAGCACGTCGATCGCCACTCCCGACCAGGTATTCGAAATCGCTATCCGCCGCACGTCGGAGATCTGCGTCGGCATCGTTTGCGCGACCCTGGTTGTCGCGCTGACTGATCTGGGAGATTCGCCGCGGCGGCTGTCGGCCTTACTGTCGCAGCTCATTACGGAAACGGCGGGCCATCTTGCCGACGTTCTGGCGAAGGGCGCGGCTCGGGATGCGGAAGGTCCCGAGATGCGGCGCACCCTGATCGCGCGGACCGCCGCCCTCGATCCGATTATCGATCAGGCCGCGGGTGAAGCGCCCGAGCTGCTGCACAGGCGATCGGTTCTGCATGACGCCCTGAACGGATTATTCGCAGCGCTCTCGGGAGCGCGGATCGTGGAAACGCATCTGCGCAGCTTGGCGCACGCCGACGCACGCCAGACCGCGCGGATCGTGCTGAATCGCCTTCCGCCGGACTGGCACACCGCGCGCCAGGACGGATCCGTGCTGCCGCAAACGGCCTTATACCGCGAGAGCAATCTTCGCATCGTCCGCAATCTTGTCGGCCTCCGAACGAATGACGTGTCGGTGCGCCTGGCCGCTGACGGCGCCGCGGACGCCGCAGCCGGTCTCGCCGTCGCCGCAAATGGACTTGCGCTGCTAGACGACCCCGCAAACGCGCGCGACCTGCAGCGCTCTTCGGGTTTCTTCGTTGCGGACTACCTCCCGGCGCTCGTGAACGCGCTGCGGGTGTTTCTTGGCGTAGGTGCTGTGGTCCTATTCTGGATCGTCACCGAATGGTCGAGCGGACTTCTAGCCGTAGTTTTTGCGGCAGTCACGATCATGATCTTCTCGCCGATGCAGGAAAGGTCCGGCAGGGCCGCCTTGGGCCAAGCTGTCGGTACGGGTATCGCGGCCGTCGTGGGTGCGATCGTTAAATTCGCAATTCTTCCGGGGCATGAAACCTTCTTCGCCTTTTCCCTTATCATCGCAGCCGCTTTGGTGCCTCTTGGCGCCTTGTCGTCCGTACCGCTTTTGGCGCCATTCGTCACCTCGGCCACCCTCAACTTTGTCCCGCTGCTCACCCCGACGAACGAGATGACTTACGACGCGGCGACTTACTTCAACAGCGCGCTCGGGCTCTTGAGCGGCTGCGCGGCTGGCGGATTGGCGCTGCTGTTAATTCCCCCTGTGTCGGCGCGTGTCCGCGCGCAGCGTCTCGTCGATCTTTCGATCCGGGACCTGAGACGTCTCGCGAGTGGCCGCCGCCGCCGGGCGCTCCACCAGTGGCAAAGCCGAATATATAGACGATTGACGGCGTTGCCCGAGGAGGCGGAACCGATTCAACGATCCTATCTCGTCGCGGCTCTTTCCGTAGGATTACAGGTCATTCGCCTGCAGCGGCTTTCGAGACGGGGCCGCATCGGCATCGAGATCTCCGCGCTTCTAGCCAGCCTAGCGGTGGGAGACCTGCCCAAGCTGCGGCTCGCTCTCGATGCGTTCAGCCGGGAGATCGCTTCGATCCCCGGACTCGCAGCCGGGAGCCCATGGAAGGTTGCGGGCGAGGGCTTCGCTTCGCGCCATTGGCGAGGCGGTCGATCGCCGGAGCGAATATTTCGAAAGCCGGCCCGCATGAGCTTTGTCGAAATAAATGTGTTTGGCGTCCTCATCTCGCCGATCGTGCCGCTGATCGTGGTTGCCTTCGCGATCAGCATGGTGTTGCGCTGGGCTGCGGTCGAATTCGGCTGGGTCCGCCGGATTTGGCATCCCGCGCTCTTCGAGTTCTCGATTTTCCTCATTGTCCTGACGGCGACGGTTCTGACATTCGGAACGCTCAGGATCTACAATTAGGAAATCCGGCATGTCGATGACGACCCCGCCTCCTTCGGAGGCGCCGCTGCCGGTCAAATCGGACGGCGTTGCACCCGCTCCCCCTTCGGAGTTGCCGCCCCAGCTCAGTGGATCGGCGGCTCCAGCCAACGATCGCCGATCGATCCAGCGCCGGCTCCGGCTATTGCCTCTCCTCATAACTCTCGTGGTTGCGGCGTTCGGAGCGGCCGCCGCGTGGCTGTTGTGGCAGAACTACATGGGGAAGCCCTGGACCCGCGACGGTACGGTAAGAGCGAATATAATAACCCTGGCGCCCGATGTAGCGGGTCAGGTCGTGCAGCTGGCCGTGAAGGACAATCAATTCGTCCACAAGGGCGACCTTTTAATGAAGATCGATCCGCGCGATTACCAGGTTGCCGTCGAACTCAGCAAAGCAGCGCTCGACCAAGCCCAAGCGGATTATCAGAACAAGCAAACCGAAGCAGCGCGCCGCCTCGCATTGACCGATCTGGCAACCTCGCGTGAAGAACGGCAAACCTATGCCTCGACCGCCGCGATGGCGGCGGCGGCCGTCGAGGAGCAAAAGGCCAACCTCGAACGGACCAACATCAATCTCGCGCGGACCGACATTCGCTCTCCTGTGAACGGCTGGGTCACCAACCTGCTGCTCCGTCAGGGGGACTACGCCACGACCGGCCAGACGGCCCTGTCGCTCGTGGATGCGGATTCCTTCTGGGTGGACGGCTATTTCGAGGAAACCGCGCTCAAGCTCATTCACGACGGCGATCCGGCGAAAATTTGGCTGCTTGGCTACCAGGAAATGCTGAAAGGGCATGTCGACAGTGTGGCGCGCGGCATCGTCGTCTCCAACGTCACGCCGGGCAGGAGCGGGCTTGCCACCGTCAACCCTATCTTCACCTGGGTGCGGCTCGCGCAGCGCATACCCGTGCGCGTGCAAATCGATGAGATGCCGCCGGATGTCCGCCTCGTGATCGGCCTCACGGCGACCGTCGAAGTCGAGGCGAAGCGATAAATTCGGAATTTTACGGCGCCAATTGCTGAAGAATGCGCCTTTCGGAATCCGCCAGCCGTCCAGAAAGAGCAGCGGCGCTATAAACAATAAAAGGAAGACATCGGGGTCGAGCCTTACGTTGAAGCCGATAACGAAAGAGAGGGCCGCGCCGATGCCGATCTGGAGAAGCGGCAGTGGCAGCTCGATCGGCGACAACCGGGCGAGAACCCTGCTCACCACGACGGCTAGCAGCAGCACCAACACCATCCTAACCGCGTCCATTCATCCTCCCGTCTATCTAGGGCGCGCACTGTCCACGCGACTGCATGCCGCTGCTCTGACCGGCACGCTTTTTTCGCCACCGAGAAGCCCGCTAATCCCAGCCGGGCAGCGGAATTCTGCGGGAAAGGTGTTGCGAAATGTACCCGGGACCGGCATCGTACGGTGCGCCGCATCATTGGGCACCAGCATCGGAGGGCTCCATGAGTCTCGACGATCCGGTCGATGGTCTGCCGCCAGACGACCCGGAAAACAAGGTCGCTCACGACAGCCACTCGCCGACGGCCGACGGCGCGCACAATCCCGAACGACGGGCGGTGTTGGCGGGCCTGTTGGCCGCATCCGCAGCTTCGGTCATCCCCCCGGCTCTTGCTGCGCCGACCACCGACGCCGCCCACGATGCGTTTCTGGCCGCCTCGAAAATCCTGACGGGCCGCTCCTCTCTCGATCCTGACCAGGTATCGCGCCTCTACGACGCGCTCCTCGCCGATGACTCGCAGTTTGCGGCGGGCGTGCAGTCGCTTGTAACGCTTATCGACCAGCGAAAAGTCGATCCGCTGCAATTGCAGCATGTGCTGGACAGCGAGCATTCCACGCTTGCGGCACTGCCGAGGAAAATCGTGACCGCCTGGTATCTCGGCGTGGTCGGCGAGGCCGAGAAGGCACGCTGCGTCACCTTCGAGACGAACCTGACGAACGTCATCGTCAGCGAGAAATTGAAGCCGCCCAGCTACTGCTATGGAGGCTACGGCAGCTGGGCGGAAAAGCCTTAAGGAGTCCGCGATGCCCGAAGAGCTCTCGGCCGACATCGTGGTGATCGGCTCTGGCATTTGCGGTTGCTTGGCGGCGCATCGTCTGGTGACTCAAGGCGCTTCCGTGTTGATCCTCGAGGCCGGGCCACGACTCGACCGTGGCCGGATCGTGACCAATTACCGGAATTCACCGTTCAAGGGCAATTGGATGGGGCCCTATCCTTCTTCGCCATGGGCGCCGCATCCCAATTATCACCCGAAGGACAATGGCTATCTCGTCCAAGCGGGGCCCTATCCCTATCCGGCTGAATACATTCGCGCTGTCGGCGGCACGACCTGGCACTGGGCGGCGCATGCCTGGCGGGTTCTGCCGAACGATTTGCGGATCAAGAGCCTCTACGGCGTTGGGCGCGACTGGCCGATGACCTATGAGGAGCTCGAGCCGCATTATTACGAAGCCGAGGTGAAACTGGGGGTGTCCGGCGCGCCGGATACCGGTTCACCGCGCCAGAGGCCGTTCCCGATGGAACCGGTCGCCGAGCCATGGGCGATGCGCCGGTTTCGCGAGCGGCTCGCGGGCGGCGGCTATGAAGTCGTCAGCAACACGACGGCCCGCAACAGCCGCACCTATGGCGGCCGCCCTGCCTGCTGCGGCAACAACAACTGCCAGCCGATTTGCCCGATCGCCGCGCAATATGACGGCGGTATCGCGGCGGAGACCGCTGAAGCCGCCGGCGCAAAGATCATTCCCAATGCCGTCGTGTACCGGATCGAGCATGATCCGCAGGGACGCATCGCGGCGGTTCACTATTTCGATCCAAACAAAAATTCGTCCCGGGTGACAGGGAAGGTATTCATTCTCGCGGCGAACGGGATCGAGAGCCCAAAGCTGTTGCTGTTGTCGGCCAGCGACAAGTACCCCAAGGGCCTGGCGAACAGCTCGGACACGGTCGGCCGCAATCTGATGGACCATCCGAGCAGTTCGCTGACCTTCGATGCGGATGAAGAACTGTGGCTCGGGCGCGGCCTCCAGAGTCCGTCGTCCATCAATACTTTCCGTGATGGCGCCTTTCGCTCGGAACGTGCTGCATTCCGTCTGGACTTCACAAATATCTCGCAGGCCCGCACCGCCGCCGAAGACCTGATCAAGGAGGGGGTTTACGGTCCCGAACTCGAAAAGCAAATGCGCTACCGCGCGGCGCGGCAAGTCAACGTCAAGGATGTGCTCGAAGTATTGCCTCACCCGGAAAACCGTGTCGTTCTGAGCTCGCAGAAGGATGCACTCGGCATACCCAAGCCGGAAGTTCACTATTCGATGGATGACTACGTTCACAGGGGGATGGCCGCGGCGAAGGTCGAATACGGGAAGATTGCTCAACTGATGGGCGGCACCAATCTGCGATACACTCCTGATGGTCAGTACGGCAACAATCAGCACATCACCGGCACGATGGCCATGGGCGACGACCCGAAAGATTCGGTAGTCGATCGGTTCGGGCGCACGCACGACCACGAGAATCTGTTCATCGCCAGCACCGGCGTGATGCCTACCGCCGCAACAGTCAATTCAACCTTGACCGGAGTGGCGCTGTCATTACGAACCGCGCAGCACATTCAAGAAACGACGTGAGCGCGCGCCAGCGGCGCGCGGTGCGCCGTTGCTGCGGGAGGTAGCGTCCAATGAAGTTCATCAGGCGCTTTTATCTTGCTTTCGGCGTCGTCGTCGCGCTTGCGAGCCTCGATGCGTGCGCCGCCCTTGCCGCCGACCCTGCCGATGCCGGCCTCGTTGAGCACGGTCGCTATCTTGCGACGGCCGGCGACTGCGTCGCCTGTCACACCACCGCCGACGGCAAGCCGCTCGCCGGCGGCCTGCCATTGCAGACGCCGTTCGGCGCAATCGTTTCGACCAATATTACGCCGTCGAAAACCTACGGCATCGGCAATTATTCGCTCGCGCAGTTCGCCGACGCGCTGCGCAAAGGCGTGCGGGCCGACGGGGCGCGTCTATATCCGGCGATGCCGTATACCTCATATGCGCAAGTATCGGACGATGACGTGAAAGCGCTTTACGCGTATTTCATGACTGCCGTTGCGCCGGTCGATGCCGCCACGCCGCAGACGAACTTGCCCTTTCCGTTCGACATTCGGCTAATGATGGTGGCGTGGAATTTCTTGTTCCTCGACAGCAAGCCGTTCGCACCCAACGCGAGCAAGAGCGCGGAGTGGAACCGCGGCGCCTATCTCGTCCGCGGCCTCACCCATTGCAGCACCTGCCATTCGCCCCGTAACTTGTTGATGGGGGAAGAGGCGTCCCGCGACCTGGGCGGGGCCGATATCGGCGGCTGGTACGCGCCAAATATCACATCCGATGTGAACAGCGGTATCGGCGGCTGGAGCGAACAGGAGCTGATAGATTACCTGCGCACCGGGCGGACGGCGAACAAGGCGCAAGCGGCCGGCCCGATGGCCGAAGCGGTCGACCATAGTCTGCGTCATCTGAACGATGGCGATCTACGTGCGATTGCGGTATATGTAAAAACTGTGCCGGCGCTGCACGACGATGCCGATACGCGCCCGGCATTCGCATGGGGCGCAGCCGCCAATGATGTCAGCAGCATTCGCGGTGCCGAGTTGCCAAAAGACCCGAATCAAATGTCGGGTCCGCAGCTCTACGATGCGTATTGCGCCACCTGCCACGAAACCAGTGGCGAAGGCGCTGACAACGGGGTCCTGCCGTCGCTGTTCCACAACACCGCGCTCGGCAGCACCAACACAAACAATCTCGTGATGGCGGTCCTCGAAGGAGTTCCACCCGCAACCCAATACCCCTGACCTACTTATGCCGGGCTTCGCGAGGGAATTGTCGGATCGGCAGATCGCGACCCTCGGCGGGTATCTCGTGCAGCGTTACGGCAATCCCAAGGCGCAGGTTACGGCTCAACAAGTGGGTGAGCTGCGGTCCGGAAACACGTCCTCCCTGCTGCTCGTGGCGGCGCGCGTCGCTATAGCCGTGCTCGCGGCCGTGATCGTGGCGATCACTGCATTCTTCTTGTTCAGATTTTGGCGCCGAAACACTGGCGCAGCGAAAGATTCCAGCACTGGGGGGGGTTGAAGCGTCGGCTTATCCAGGGAATTCCGTCAAAGATAGGATCGGCGAGAAAAGGGGGAGCGGAGATGAGCAAGCCGGAGACCCACTCCCACAGGCCTTATCGATTGCAGTGCCCGGCGTGGATTGTTCTCTTTCTTTTCGCTGCCGGGATTACCGCCCAACCGATCCGCAGTTGGGCCCAAACCGCGCAAACCCCGCCGGCCGCCAGCCCGAGCGCGCCAACGCCGCCTGCGACAGCGGAAACCGCTAACCCGCCGACGCTGGCCTCGCCGATCCCGGTCCGGGGCGCGCCGACGCTGCCCGCAATATCGGACACGACCAACCCTGCCGCGCTCGATTATGTCATCCAGTACCCGATGTTTGGTGACCTGGCGTGGCGCAAGGATTTGGCGGACAAGGGGATCGATCTGATCGCCCATTACATCAGCGAGACGATGTCCAACACGCGCGGCATCGGCGGAACGGGCACCGCTTATGCGCAGCAAGTCGACGTCGGCGCCAGCTTTGATCTCGACAAGCTAGGCGTTTGGTCAGATGCGGTTGCGCGATTCGCGATGACGGACCGTGCCGGCCGCAGCCTAGCCGCCGACCGGACCGGCTCCTATTTCGCGTATCAGGAGATTTTCGGGCAGGGGCAAAACCTGCAATTCAACGAGATCACCATAGAGAAATTTCTTCTCGACAAGCAGTTGGCACTGAAGACCGGTTTCTATCCGATGGGCAACGATTTTTCGACATTGCCCTACGTCTGCAACTTCACCAACGTCGGGTTCTGCGGCCATCCCCAATCGGAACCGGTCAATAGCGGGTGGTCGGACGCGCCGGCTGGCAGATGGGGTGGCCGTGCCAAATGGCACCTTACAGATGAACTTCAGATCCAAGGCGGCGTCTACGAGGTGAACCCCCTCGTGACGCGGCGGCAGGACGGGTTCAAGCTTAACTTTTCCGGGAACACGGGCGTGATCGCGCCGATAGAGATCGGTTACCAGCTCGGCAAGAACCCCGAAGATTACGGCGGCACCTATAAGATCGGTGCCTATTACAATTCCTCGGCAGCGCCGAATTTGGCCGATCCCGCGGTATTTGACCAAGGACGGCAAGGTCTCTACCTCGAGGCCGCACAGCAAATTTACAAGTGGGGACCCGACCAGCGCAGCGGGCTGGCGCTGTTCGGCATCTTCACTGTCAGTGACCAGAATACCGCCAAATTCAAACATTACTACGAGGCCGGCGCGGCGTCCCGGGGCGTGTTTCCGGGCCGCGAGCTCGATATTTTGAGCCTCGGCTGGGTCAGGACCGACATCAATCCGCGGTTTCAATTTCAGCTGGCGACGGCGGGATTGCCCGTCCAGACCAATGAGCAGCTTATCGAACTCACCTACACCATCCAGATTACCCCATCCCTGCAGTTCCGGCCGGGCGTCCAATATGACATCCGCCCCGGCGCCACATCGACGCATCCGGACACCTGGGTGTTCGGGTTCCAGGTCAAGCTGACGCTGTAAACCAGGCAAGGCGTTCGTCGCCGCCTCCGAATAATGAGCAGGACAGAACCTCTGAGAGCAGTCAAAATTCCAGCTTGTTAAGACAAGCTGAGGCCGACCATCAACGTCCGGAAGGGGTCACAACCCGTAAAACTCGGAATGAGCATATATCGCCTGTTTGACATTCGATAGCAGACCTTGCAGCCGATACCGTCCGTCAAGGCGGATGGAAGCCGCTCGAGCACCGTACCCAAAAACCAACTGACGCTTTTGCCGAGCGAATTGGGTTCTTAATCGAGTTGCACTGCGTCTTGGAATCGGTGTTGCAGCGTTGCAGTAGTTACGGAACGGATTGGGGGAACGGTATGCTACGGATCTTATGTCGCGTACCCCTACATCCAACACCGGGTATCTGCATCGGGATCTTAGAGAGCCCGGCCGTATTGAGTGATGACCCCCAGTTGCCCCAATAGATGAACGGCACGGTATCACGAGCGCAGCTCGGAATCAACTGCTGGCTCGCCCTGACCCCCTTTTTGGATACTATTTCGCCCGGGTTTGGGGTACTATTGCGCCGATTGCGAGGCCCGGAAAGCCGCAGTTTTCCTCAGGTCGGATTTTCACCGAGAGTTCGAATCCATCTCCCTCCAGCAGACAGTCCGTGTCTCGCCCAGACCCGGCCGTTGCCGGTCGAAAAACGCGCGGTTCCGCGCGGGTGTGCGCCGCTGCGGTCGGCAGAGACGCGCAGTACTGGTCGAAATTGCGCAAACCGGCGCTGTTATCTCTGTCGGGCGATATTCCAGTACCGCAGTGCCGCTGATGTCATCGGGCAACGGCGGCCGCGGCCTAGCCAAAGCTGCGGCTCGGGTCAATTTCTCAAGCAAAGCCGAGCAGGGCGCGTTGCTCCTGCCAGGCCAGCGGCAGACGTGAGTGGGCGAGCAGCTTGTCTGCCGTGAGATGGGGTGGCTGATTGCCGTCGAGGATGGCTTTCGTAATGTCGGGGGCAAGATAGTTGAGGCGGACCAGCCGTGTGAAATAGGACCGGCTCACGCCTTCTTGCTTGGCCAATGCCGCAAAGGGCACGCCGGGGCTGCCGATGAGTGTGGCATGGAAGCGATGCGCCCTGATCAGCAGCTTGATCAGCCGCGCGTTGGGTTTCGCTATGGCACACGGATCGGTGCTGTCGATCAGCATCCTGATCTCCCGCCCGGAGCGGCGAAGCCGTACTGGCACGCACAGGGTCTGGGTTTCGTCGTCCGTCGCGCTCGGCAATAGCGCCGCGGCGCCATCGAGGAACGCGCCAAGCTGTGTCGGGCGAGTGCGGATGTCGATTTGGTCGGCTCCGACGTCGATGCGCTCGATCAGGGCGGTAACCAACGCACGCTGGCGTGCTCCTGGCAACTCGGGCCAGATCTTGCCGATTTCCGCGGCTCGCGCTAGCAGCCGGCGTTGCGCTGAGGCATCGGAAAACCGTGTCGCCTGATAGATGCTGGCCGGATCGAGAAGCCATTGGCGCATGCGGCTCGTGACGAGCTGCTCGATCTCCGCGGCTGGAATGCGCAGCCCGGCGGACCTCTCGCTCTGATCCTTGGTGATCAGCGGGCGGGAGACATAGTAGCGGTAGCGCGTGCCTTTCTTGACGGCGTGGGTCGGCGTCATCGGGTTGCCGTCGGGATCGAACAATAGGCCGGCGAGCAGGCTCGGCTGGCGAGTTCGTGTGCCGGAGCTGCGCTCGGCGGTATTGTCGGCGAGCTGAGAGTGAACGGCATCCCATAGCGGCTGATCGACGATCGGCGCGTGTTCGCCGGGATGGGATTGCCCCTTATGAACGATCTCGCCGAGATAGGTACGGTTCTGCAGCATCAGGTAGAGCGCGCCGCGCGAGAATGGCTTGCCGCCAATCGAGGCGGCCGGAAGCGCTCGTCCACGATTTGCTCTTGATGCCGCGGGCGTCGAGCTCCTGCTTCAATAACCGGACCGAGCCGAGTTCGGCATAGCGGCGGAAAATCGAGCGCACGATCTCCGCCTCGCTGTCGATGACGAGGAGTTTGCGGTCCTCTACCCGATACCCGAGCGGCGGCACGCCACCCATCCACATCCCCTTCCGTTTCGAGGCGGCGATCTTGTCGCGGATGCGCTCGCCGATGACCTCGCGCTCGAACTGCGCAAACGACAAAAGCACATTGAGGGTCAGGCGCCCCATCGACGTCGTCGTATTGAATTGCTGCGTCACCGAAACGAAGGAGGCGCTCCTCTGATCGAGGATCTCGACGATCTTGGCAAAATCGGCGAGCGAGCGGGTCAGCCGGTCGATCTTGTAGACGACGATGGTATCGACCCGACCCGCCGCGATGTCGGCGAGCAGCCGCTGCAGCGCGGGCCGATCCATCGTCGCGCCGGAGAACCCGCCGTCGTCATAAGCCGCGCGCAGGCACACCCAGCCTTCGTGCCGCTGGCTGTTGATGAAGGCCTCGCACGCCTCGCGCTGCGCCTGCAGCGAATTGAATTCCTGCTCGAGCCCCTCCTCGGAGGATTTGCGGGTGTAGATCGCACACCGGATCCTTCCGGTGTGTCGTGTGGTGCTAGCGGCTGACCTCGTCATCAGTCGGCCTCGGCGGCGGCCGAAGCACCGGCTGGCTTAGTCAGGCCGAAGAACCGAGGGCCCGACCAATGCGCCCCGGTGATCCGCTTGGCGATTACGCTCAGCGAGCGATAACGCTCCCCCTCATACTCAAACCCGTCGTCGCGAACGAAGACGGCGTGGGTGTGTCCACGCCACTGACGAACCAATGTCGTGCCGGTCTTCAGCACGACAGCGGGATCGAAGGACGCGCCGCGCTTTTCGCGCTCTCCGGTCAAAGTCTGCAGGCGGCGCCGCAATGCCCGGCCGGTTCCGCCATAGCTCTGCTCTTGTAGCTGGTGAACGAGGGCTCGGATCAGCAGATCGCGACTAATCCCAAAAGGCGGTTCGGTGCGATGCAACTTGCGCCAGGCAAGCCGCAGCTCCTGTGTCGATCGATCGAATAAGCCGGCGATTTCGGCTTCGATATCGCTCGGGTCCGGCTTTCGTGCTCGGTCGTTGCGGTTGCCGCCCCGACCGGGAATGGGCGACGGCCCGCCAGAATGCTGGCGAGCCGACGCATCGTCGACTGCAGGTTTCATGCGCTCGCCGGCTCGGCAATGCGGTAGACCCGGCCGCGCTCCTCTTGCGCCGAGGCGAGCGTGAGCCCGAGCTTCTTCTTCAGGGTTCCGGAGAAGAGACCGCGCACAGTGTGCCGCTGCCACCCCATAGCGCTCGCAACCTCGTCGACGGTGGCGCCCTCGGGCCGGCGCAGCATCGCGATGACCTCATCCTGCTTTGACGGCCGCTTCGCGTCGGGTTCCGGTTCTGGGTCGGGCAGCGCCTCGATTGCCGACCACAGCTCGTCGATCAGCGCCGCGCGATCCCCGACCTTTTTCCGCTTTTCGACACCGGGCAGTGCATTCCACAACGCCAGCAGCCGTTTGCCGCTGAGCGGGGCGGCCTGCAGTTCCTCCTTCGAAGTGACGGCGATCTCGCCCTCAGTCACTGTGGCCAATGGCTCGCGGCACAGCGTAATTCCGTCATTGCCAATCACGTAGATGCGCATGGGTGGGTTCTCCTGACTTATCCCGCGGCCCGTTGCCGCTGGTGACCCACTCACGCTCTCTTTGCCGACCAAAGCCACTCCATTCCGGATAATCTTGTGGCGTTGTTGGGCGCAGTTCGAGCATGGAATTGCTCGGCTGAACACTGCAGCTCGTACTGGCGATGACAGGCCACAGTCCTAACGAACTGATAACCCAAGCGTCCGC
>CAVSZA010000008.1:0-36699 GCA_963732095.1 uncultured Alphaproteobacteria bacterium | reverse complement strand
CGGTCAACTGTGACAAAGATTGGGCTTGGGCCGAGCCCGTGAGCATTAACCAAAAGTCAAATGTTGTCCGGTGTAGGCGTGGGCTGGAGTAGTCGCCTGCGCTTAGACCGGCGGAGATGCCGGTCGTCCCAAAAGGGATCTGGTCGAACCCTCGGGTCAAGGCCGGGGGGTTCACCCAACGCCGGGGGGACGCCCCATGCACAAGCTGATGCAGCTTAACCTTTTACGTGCGCTGGTCGCAGTTGTTGGCATCATCGGCGCAGATGCACGGGGCGCCGAGTTGGAAGGCGCACTTCAATACCCGCCTCCCTCAGTCGGAGAGGATGCCCAACCGCCGTCGCCGGCCCAAATGCTGCCGCAGCCCGTGTCGCCGTGGTACATCGAATTAGGTGTCAGCGGGTCGAGCCTCCCGCCCAGCACGCAACGATTTTACATCCGGTCCCCGCTTCGCCGGGATGGACCCGGAGCACCGCCTTCCAGTGGAAACGGCGGTTGAGGGTAGGCTGCTTGAAAGCGGCGACCGCCTAGACCGTGCAACGATGCGAGGGTGCGCCCTTCTCGCCGGCTAAGCCGCCATAGTAGCCCCGCGAGCACGCAGGGTTTGTCGCCGCCACGCGGCTGCGCACTATCTCGCAATCAGGGCGAACTATCGCTGGAAGGATGCTGAGGCACCATGTCACCGCCAAAACGTCTCGCAAATCCCTCAGCGGCCACGCCCATCCTGAAATCGACGGACAAGGCCACCTGCGCCCCACTTTTCCGACAGTCGAACCTCGCAGGCTCGCATCGATTGAGATCGAGCCACTCACGCATCGCGACCATCTCACGGGCAAGATCCGCGGCCAGTACTCGAATCATCATATTTCTCATGTGTCTCCCCAATGTGCCGGTCCTAAGAAGGGTTGTTCCAGTACCATTCGGATGGCCGCTTGACGCCTTTGACCGGGTTGTGGCTAACAGCGTTTTTTTCGCAGAGATATTCGAACAGCGACTACAGCGCCCGCAAGCCGATGCCGGACCCGTGCTGCTCTGAATGTCCTCGCGCCGGTGGAAGTCGTCGCGCCAGGCGATGACCTGCGCCCGGGTCACTGTGCGAAATTCCCCCGCCGGGCGATGCCGGTGAACTGCATAAAATCCTTGATCGCGTTCTCGTAGGCGCGCGTGTGCTGCGGTTCCTGAAATTCGCGGTACCACTCGACCTCTGGCGGCACATCGGCCAGGCGCTGAAACTCGGCGGAGGTCAGGAGTTGCTCGGGCGGGCTGATTTGGGCTGGAAGCTGGGTATCGGTCGGCGGGTCGGATATGGGGCCATTCGATTCTTGATAAAATCTGTTATCACAGAACAAGTCTTTATCCATATCAATATCATAGGCCTGAATTTTCACGACCGGGCAATCTGTGCCGGTGCTCTGTTGGTAACATGTTGCGCCGCACAACGTTGGTTCCCTGCGGGCTGTTTTCTCAAGCTAGCGCTCCGTAGCTGGGCCCACCAGCCGGCACCTTCCGCTTTCTTCATTCCTTCGCGACTACCACGAATTTGAATGCATGCCCACGGCCAGATTTTGGAGAACTTATGAACCGTCACTCTCGATCGACTAATCACAGGTGGATGCCGACCCGGCTCGGCGGAGCTGCTCTAACCGCGGCGGCCATCTTGGGAACCACGGCTCTGGTGAACGCTCGACGCGCACGTCAGGCGGAGCGGGACAACCCACCGCCGGCCGCTTCCTTGATATCGAAGGCGTCCGTCTGCATTACCTCGAGCGAGGCGAAGGACGGCCCCTCGTCCTGCTGCACGGTAACGGCGCCATGGTGCAGGATTTTGAGATTAGCGGGATACTCGAACGGCTGGCCCAACGGATATCGCGTCATCGCTGTCGATCGCCCGGGCTTCGGTCACACAAACCGGCCAAGGTCTCAGAGTTGGACACCTGCCGCTCAGGCTGAAATCGTGCACAAGGCGCTCGTTCATCTAGACATCAAACAAGCGATCGTTGTCGGGCATTCGTGGGGAACTTTAGTAGCGCTCTCCCTGGCGCTCGACCACCCGGCGGACGTTCGAAGCTTGGTCCTTCTCTCGGGTTACTATTTCCCGACCTTTCGCGCTGATGTGCTCGCATCTTTGCCAAGCGCGGCCCCCATCATTGGCGATCTGCTGAGCTACACGGTCGCGCCATTGCTTGGACGTGCAATGCGATCTCGGGTGTTCCGAAAGCTTTTTGCGCCGGCTGCCGTACCGCCGCGTTTTCAAGCCGAATTCCCGACCGAGCTGTCACTGCGACCATCTCAGCTCAAGGCAAGCGCCGAAGATACGGTTTGATGACGCCCTCGGCCGCCGCTCTCGCAAAGCGGTATGACGAGCTCAAAATGCCGATCGTCATCATGGCGGGGACAGGAGATCGGCTCGTTGACTTCGCGCGTCAATCTGGGCGCTTGGACGAAGTCTTGGCAAAGTCCACTTTGGTCCCCTTCGAAGGAGCCGGCCATATGATCCATCACAGCGCTCCCGAAAAGGTGGTCGACGGCATCAACTTGGCGGCCAGCCGCGCAGGAATAGCCGAGAACAGCCAATTGCTGCCGATGCAGCAGCCGATCACTGTCGACGCCGGCCAAAAACCAGAGGCGGTGATAGCGGCTTAAAAAAACCTCGGGGAGGCTAAATCAATGTTCCCAAAATGTTGCACCATCCCTCACGGCGGCTGCGGTTCCTCCTCGGCCAGCACCTCCGCGATCTCCGGCGCTTTCAGGCTCCAGGGCGCGGCGACCGTAGCCAGATCCGGCCCACCGTGGCGCTGCAACGCCCTGCTCAGTCGGCGCTCGCGATGCGTGTGCAGCAGCACCTCCCACCAGCGCGCCTCGACCAGTTGCGGCAGCACGACCGCGACCGGTCGTCCGGGGTGATCACGCCTAGGTCCTGATCGCCCGCAGCAAAGGGGCGAGCACGCTGCGATAGGGTGAGGGCACGACCAGCAGCCGCGGCGCGGGCAGGCCTGCTTCGATCGCGGGCCGCTCGACGTAGCGTGTCCACTCGCTCCGCAGGTGCGTCTCGTGCTCCTCGGCCTCCGGCCCTTCCAGATCCATGCAATGCAGAGCGGTCACGTCTGGGGACAGGCGCATGGCGTAGGTCATCGCCGTCTGGCCGATCCGGTCCCAGCGCCCGATCGGAATGACGACGAGCCGCGGGGCGTGCCCGCCACGCAGGCCGAGACGCCGGCGTGCGCCGCTGAGGAGCTGACGATCCAGCGTCTCGTAGTAGTGCCGGGTGAGCTTCAGCAGTAGCAGCGTAAGCGGGATGACGACGACGGTCAGCCAGGCGCCCTCGACAAACTTGGCGAGCAGGATGATCAGGAGCGCCGCCCCGGTGGCGAGCGCGCCGAACCCGTTGACCCACAGACGGACCCGATTGGCGTGGCCCCGACCTTCGCGTCGCCAGTGCGCGGCCATGCCGGCCTGAGAGAGCGTGAAGCTCAGGGCCGACGGCGAAGAGTGGAATCAGCCGGTCGGTGATGCCCCCGAACACGATCAGCAAGCCGCCGGCGTCGGCCGTCAGGAATAGCACGCCAGCCGTGTAGACCAATCGCCTGCCGGGCAGGGCGAATGCCTTGGGCAGATAGCCGTCGCTGGCCACCTGGCGGCGAGACGCGGGAAGCCGACGAAGCTGGTGTTGGCCGACAGGCACAGCACCGCGAGCACGCTGCCGATGGTAACGAAGTAAACCCCGTCTCGCCCCCATGCGGCGCCGACCAGCTGGGAGATGACGCTCTGGTATCCAACCTTGGCTTGGTCCGTCGCGACCACGCCATAAGCCTGCGCGAGATAGGCGATGCCGAGCAGCAGCAGCCCGAGCACCGCGCAGATGGCTGCCAGCGTGCGGTGGGCGTACTTGACCGTCGGCTCCTTGAAGGCGCTGACACCGTTGCTGACCGCCTCGACCCCGGTCATGGCGGTGCAGCCCGCGGCGAAGGCGCGCAGCACCAGCCAAGCCGTGCCGCGCCTGCCGCCTCGGCCTTACCAGGCGGGGCTACCACAGGCTGAGGGTGTCCGCCGCTGGTCCACACTGCCCAGGCGCCGTAGCCCAGAATGAAGAACAGGCTGGCTATGAACAGGTAAGTGGGGACGGCCAGCGCCAGTCCGCTCTCCTTGGTGCCGCGCAGGTTCACGAGCGCAATGGCGAGCAGGATGCCTAGGCAGAGCCAGAGCGAGTAGGGGTGCAGCGCGGGGACCGCTGAGGTGAGCGCGCCGACGCCGGCCGAGATGCCAACGGCAACGTTGAGCATGTAGTCCACCATCAGGGCGGCCGCCGCAAGCAGACCGGCGTACTCGCCGAGGTTCTCGCGCGCGACCGTGTAGCAGCCGCCGTTGCTGGGGTAGGCGGCGATGGTCTGCCAATAAGAGAGGAACAGGATTGCCAGCAGCAGCAGGATGGTCCAGGTGATGGGCTGCACGGCGGCAAGGCTCGCCGCGCCCGCGACCGCGAGCACGGTCAGCATGGCTTCCGGACCGTAGGAGGCGGAGCCGAGCCCGTCGAGGCCCATGGCCGGCACGCCCTCGAACGCGCCGATCTTGCGTCCCTCGGCCTCGCGGTTGGCGAGCCGCTGGCCGAGCAGCAGAGTGGTCAAGGACATGGCGATACCTCGCGGCGAAGGAACTCTGGCGAGTGTTCGCAGGTCAACGGCCCGTGCTAAGCGTGAGTTCGCGAAAACCATTGTAGTGAGTGGCCGGCGGCCGCCCGCCGAGGCATTTTCCGTCGCGACAAGCCCGCCAGCAATCAGTTGGCGCATAACCTTCTCTGAGAACGTTATCGTGAACGGACGCAAAACCTTTCCCCGGCCGATTGTTCCACGGATCTCCATTCGGCCACGCGCTCAACAGTTAGCTGCTCGATACCGAAATAGCTGTGTGGCGAACTCCCGGCTTCGTCGCCAAGCTCTCCAGATAGATGACTTCTCTGCCCGGTTAGGCCGAACTTTGCCCTCTTTCGATCGTAAGCTATTGATATAATTTGCAGCGAGCGGCGTCGGTCTGTCTACGCGGCAAGCGTGACGCCGAGCAGATCGAGGGCGCGGCGCCGTGTGGGGGGTGGGGGTGGCGAGGATGGCGGTGAGGCGATCGCGCCCGAGGCGGACGACATTGCGGGTGAGCGTGGCGAGATCGCCGAGCAGGGTGTGAAAGCTGTGCACCGGGAGCGGTTCGCCATCTACTGGCTCGGTGCGTTTGCGGGTGGCCTTGCGTTGCGCCGCCGGTGAGGGCTCGGCCTTGGCCACCGGTGAGGTGCGCTGTGCCTCGCGCGCCGCCGGATCGGGCTCGTCGAACAGCATCGGGGCGAGGCTGCGGCGCATGTGCCATTGCAGATAATAGGCCAGCATGCAGAGCAAGACGTGCGCGCGGACCCGTGGCGCGGTCCAATGAAGGACCGGACGGAGCCCAGGGTCCACAGTCTTCAGCGAGCGGAAGGCGTGCTCGACGCTGCTGAGATTTTTGTAGGCGCGCACTGTCGCGGCGGCGTCGGACTGCGTGGCTGGCAGATTGGTGCGGACCACATAGATGCCGTCGAGCGCGGCCTCGGCGGCGATGCTGAGGGGGGTTTGGGCGAGCTGAAGGTATCGTCGGTGATGCTGATGTGGAAATGCTTGGCCATGTGGCGCTGCCCCAGTACCGCGCCGACCGCCTGGCCGATCGCCGCGGCGCCGCGCAGCGGACGGCGCGCCCGCTGCACGCGGGCCGCGATGCGCGCCAGCTCCTTCTCGGTGACGGCCAACAACTCCGCGCGTTTGCGGTCCCGCTCTTCGGCGAGCAACGGGTTCTTGCAGACCACCAGGCGTTCGCCGGGATAATCGGGGCTGGTGATCTCCGCCATGTCGCGGTCATCGAACAGCGAGGGCTGCAGTGGCCCGCCCGCGACAGCGAAGTCCTGCTCGATCGCCGGAGCCCGCAGCGCGGTGATCCAATCCAGACCGGCCGGGCGAGCGTCTGCTCGATCCGCGCGCTGGTCAGTAGTCCGCGGTCGCCGACCATCACCACGCGCTGCAGCTGGAAGCGCTGCTTCAGCTTGTCGATCTGCGCCGACAGGGTTACTGGATCGGCGGTGTTGCCTTCGAACACCTCGACCGCTACTGGGCAGCCGTCGGCCGTGCACATCAGGCCGATGACAATTTGCGGCCGGTCACTCCGGTGGTCGCGGCTGTAGCCATGCTGCGCCAGTTCGCAGCACCGCCCTTCGAGATAGGTCGAGGCGACGTCGTAGAGCAGCAGCGCGCCATCCTGCAGGTGGCGACGGGCCAGCTGGGCTTCGATGAACGGCTGCTCGCGGCCCAGCCAGTCGAGCGCGGCATAGACTTCCTTGGCGGCGACCTTGCCGAGCCCCAGCATCTCGCCGAGCGAATGGCGGCGGTGGCGGGTATCGTAGCATCCGCGCGGTCGCCAGCTTGGCTGCCGGCTCGAGAGCGGCCACGATCAGGGCCAGCGCCAAAACTGCTGGACGTTGCGGCGCCCGGCGGGCAGCACGGCGTCGAGCGCGAGGCGGCGCGCCGTGCCCAGTGCGGCGAGCACATGGCCGTGCGGCAGCGCGCGGACGATTTCCACCGCCTCAGCGGCGGGTAGCAGTTTGTCGCCGCGCAGTACGGCGCGGAGTTGCTCGAACGCGCTCGGCGGGCCATCGCGACAGGTTGGCGAGGGTTCGGTTCTTGGTCTTGCCGGCCTCGCGGTAACTCTCCCTTAGCAGGATGGCGGGTGGTGAGCCTCGGTTAGGGACGACCGCCACATACATGCGCCGTCATGATCATAAAACGGCTCTCTTGTCAACCGAAATCGATAGGATACATGACCGCAAATACGACGAATATCAGGTCTTTTCAGCAGCTTCAGTTAGAAAGTAGTCAAAGTTCGGGTTAGGTCAGCGCCTCGCCGGTTTTCGATGCGTCTTTCGGCGGACTTGCCAGGCAGGTATGCCGCTGTTGGCGACGATCAACATCGGAACAGTAACCCGCCCCGGCTCGCTGTCGAATAAGGATGAACAGGCCTTGGCCGCACTCGCTTCTCGCACGGCTTCCGACCCCACGAGCGGGGCCGGAACCCGGCGCCGGGCCAGGATCCGGCCTTGCCGGCGATGAAGTTGCCGCCGGCACCCCGTCCGCGCCGCAAAGAAGTTAAGCCTATCACGAAACAGCGGCGGCAATGGCAGCGTCGTTCTAGTGGCCGTAGGCTCCATCGATCCCGTAATTGGCGACCGATTTCTTCTGCGGCGCGCGCTATGGCTATGCGCTGCTGTCGGTCATCGCGGTGCCGCTTGGCCAAGTGGCATCGCTGCCCTGAACCAGCACCTGCATGGCGATCGCCCGCGGGTCACTTTGCGCTCATCCACGGGGTGTACTTTCGATGCATATTTTCGGCAATGTTCCAAATAAGCCGCCTCGTGGTTGGCCACGAGTTCGACGACACTCGACCATAGCCAGGAAGGGGCATCCAGCATCGAAGAGTGGTCACGGGCGAGCTGGTTCCGCCATTTCTCCCGGCTTGAATCATCCATTTGCCGCGCGTGCACCCTACCAACGGTTATCGCCAGGTATCTAGCCGCTTTCACTGCCTCTTCCCGCGTCACTTGTGCAATTTCCAGCTTTAGATCCTGGGGCAGGAGCTCGCGTATGAAGACCGGCCGTCGAGAACACGCGCCGCGATCATGCGCTCGCCAAGCGCCGGCGAGAGGTGCCGGGCACCGGTGACGACGCGTACTGCATGATCTTCCGGCATATGGCATTTCCGTAGCACGGCGCGATCGCCGGAACGGCCTCCTTGATGTCCATTAGGCAAAGGGCTCCGTCCTCGTTAAAGCGTTTGCCTACGCCCAGCAGCACCGCAAAGCGTAAGCGGCCAAGCGAGCTGCACCCTTTCACCCAGTAAGCCGCATCGAGCACCTCGATGCGTGCGTGATCCTTGCGATGACGCAGCGAAGTGGCGAGCCGGCCAGACCTCTTCGGTCGCAAAGAGCAGCTCGATCCCACGCTTCTCGTCATGGGATAACGGCCAGAACGATTTGCCGAGGGGAATGGTAGGCTTGTATTCTCTAATTCGCTCTTTGGCAAGCTGTGCCCAAGTCCTTTTCACGGCCTTGCGCATAACGACCTGCACGCATTCCGGCTTCTTCCCGAAATTGGTCTCGTCCCTCGGCGAGGGCTTCTTGGTACCCGTCGGTGAGCTGCGCGAGCATTTCCGCTGTGGTCACGCCCGGCAAAGCCGAGCCGCGGGCCGCCATGGTAAGGGACAAGCCAAGGCGGATCAGATCGTGCGCCGGATTGCCGATAACGCTCTGGTCCAAATCGCGGATCTGAATTGCGATCTGACCGTCGGTATCGGCGAGGGGGCCAAGATTTCCGAGATGACAATCACCGCAAATCCAGACCGGCGGGCCTTCCGGAATGTTGCTGCTATCCGCTGCGCCCAGCCATTCGTAGAATTTGTCCGTATTACCGCGAACGTAAGCCTGGACCGAGCTCGCCATCTTAAGGTTTCGGCGTTGCTGTAGAACAGTCGAGCGCTCGTGATACTCGTTATATTTTTTGATTGTTTTGTTCTTCATTCCAGTATTGCCATGCTCGGCAAAGCTACTGCCGTTGTGTGGAAGTCTCGGCAGGCCCCTTTGACTTTGAGAAGCAACCAATGGCGTAGCATCCGAATAGGGCTGCGGCGGCTATGCCGATCTTGGTTCGGGTGGACATCCCGCTCGAGGCAGTTTTATTATCTTGACGGTTTCGGGCTGGGTCTTGCGTCGGCTTTGCCGCGTACCCGACAATCACGGGAACGCGCTCAGCGTTCTCGGGCCCACCTTCTGCGGGTATGTAATCGACGTTGACCCGGCTGCCGGGCGACATCGATCCGAGGTAAGTGCCAAACGCCGCGATGCTGGGAAACACCCGGCCGTCGACAGCGATGATCTGGTCGCCCTTGCGAAACCCGGCTCTATAGCCAGGGGAGCCTCGCCGCACCTGCTTCACTCGAATCAGATCGAACGTCATGCCGTCGTCGGTGATCTGCTGTGCCCGCTCGACGTCCATGCCGAGAGCGCCGCGATTACGCGGCAGCCTTGACGCCTCCTGCGCCGACAGCAACCGGTACCCCATCTGGTTTTCGGCATAAGCAAGGTTAGGCGTCCACTGGAAGGTGAGCACCGACGCGATGGCGATCGCTGTCACTGTGCGCCTGACCATGGCTATGCCCTTTCCGATTGGACCAAAAGCAACAGCCGCGTACGCGTCTTGTCGCCGGGCGACTTGTTGGAACAGGTTCGTCTGGAATCAAACCGATAGTGTTCCCTCGTCGGGCAATTGGCCGTTTGGTGTCACGCCATCGACCACGCGGGGGAGGTGCTGACTGAGCTGCGACAGAAAATCATGAGGCGCCATCCCGGCGTCGCGAGCCATGGTCTGCACCTGATCGTCGCCGAAAACCGTCTGCAGCTGCTGCGGCGAGACCGGTTGGTTGGCACCGTTGCCGATCCAGGATTGAGCAATATGGCCCAATCCAGCTTGCTCGAAGCTGGAGAGAAGTCCGCCAAGACCGCCTCCCGACCCGGCGGTCCGGTTGCCGCCTCCGCCCAGCATGTTCATTAGCACCCCGCCTATCCCGGAAGAAGATGACCCGGTGCCGGTTTGCTGAGGTTGCAACACGGTGCCCAAGATTTGATCAAGTAAGGCCATAGCCGAGCTCCATTGCGCGAGTTGGATCCCTTACAAACACGTGCACGGCGGCCAAGTTCGCAGACAAGCCGACCCTTTTTAATTTCGGCGGGGAACAGTCTCGAAGCTTCGGTGGTTCGCCTTACAGTCGGGGTTAAGGGCTATCTGGGGGGCATTTTGACCATTGAGGAGTCGCGGGCGGCGGCAATTCCCGTATTCGAGGAAGAGGTGCGCGTCGACAAAACCGTAAGCGAGACCGATCGGGTCTTGATCAGGACGTCGGTGCTGGAAAGGACCGAATATGCCGATCTCGAGCTTCGCTCTGGCGAAGCCACAATAGAGCGCGTGCCCATCAATCTTATCGTGGAATCGCCCCCGGCGGTCCGGCAGCAAGGCGACACGATCATCGTTCCGATCCTCGAGGAGATCATGGTCGTCGAGAAGCGGCTGCTGCTCAAGGAGGAAATCCACATCCATAGTCAGGAAATCGTTCAGCACATTCGCCAGCCCGTGGGGCTGCGCTCCGAGGAGGTTTCGCTGGAACGGCAGCCTCCCCGAACTCCAACAATATCGAACCGAAAAAGGACTGAGTGAGGCCATGAGCGATATCAGAACACAAAGCTCAATGGGAGCGGCTGCCGGCACCGTCGTCGCGATGTTTGAGACCTATGACCGCGCGCTGGCGGCGCGCGAAGTTCTGGTTTCGGCCGGGATCGACCGCTCGCGGATCGAGATCCTGGCTCAATCGGGCACGGCGCAAGACGCGAGCTTCCAGTACGAGCGCAATGACGGGGGCATCTGGGGCGCAATCAAGCGGCTGTTCATGCCGGACGAGGACACTCACGTCTATGCCGAAGGCATCCGCCGCGGCTATGCGATGCTTGTCGTGCGCGACGGAGCCGGCGATGAGGAGCAAATAATCAGTTTGCTCGAGAGCCAGGACGCCGTTGATGTGGAAACCCATGCGGCAAACTGGCGCCAGAGCGGGTGGTCCGGCGTGCATGAGGGTTACACTTCATGGCAGAGCCAGCGGGGCTCGCTGACCGGTGGAACGACCTCGGCCGCGGCAACGGGCGCGACTTCCAACCTTGCGGCGACCGGCGCAGCGGGTCGCGGTCAGGAAGAGGTTATCCCGGTTTACGAAGAGCAGCTTCGGGTCGGGAAACGAGAAGTCGGCCGGGGCAGCGTGCGAATCAGGACCTACGTTGTCGAACAGCCCGTTCAGGAGCAGGTGCATTTGCGGGAGGAACGCGTTCATGTTGAACGACGCCCGGTCGATCGGCCCGCGGACATCGCAGCGGGAACCGCCGAGCCGTTCCGCGAGCGGACGATCGAGGTAACGGCAACGGCGGAGGAAGCGGTTGTCGGAAAGGACGCCCGCGTCAAAGAAGAGATCGTTGTCAGCAAGGATACCGAGGAGCGGACAGAGACGGTCAGCGACACCGTCCGACGCACCGAGGTCGAAATCGATGACGATCGTGCGGCAGCCCCGACCCCGCGGCCAAAACGTTAAGGTCCCGTTGGCTGCGTTCCCAGCCTGATCGATGCCGATTTCCCGCGTAACGAGCCACGGTTCCGACGCGGGAAATCGAGCAGCGGGAGAGAGCCAGATCAGGAACAATCATGGCAAATCAGAGCGAGAAGCTTGAGCGAGAAGCTGGCCGGACGCGCGCGCAGCTGTCGGAGAGATTGGAGGAGTTGCGCGCGCGGATGACCCCAGGCCAAGTAATCGATCAGCTGATCGACTATGCTCGGGAGGGGCCTGCGGCCGAGTTCGGCCGCAACCTGGCGCGCGCGGTTCGCGAAAATCCGCTCCCGCTCGTTCTGATCGGAGTCGGGATCGCGTGGTTGATGGTGGCGAGCAGTCGGTCGTCACGCGCCGTCATTGCGAGCGCCGCGGACTCGGTGACGCGGAAAGCGGCTGAGATTAGCACGGCAACCAGGAGAATGGTGCCTACCATGGCGACAAGCAGAAAGGACCACCTGATCGCGTGGTTGCGAGACGCCCATGCAATGGAGGCGGCGACAATCGACAATCTGGAGCAACTCATCACCCGCGCGGATAAATACCCGCAACTCAAGACGCATATGCAGGGCCATCTTGAAGTTTCGCGGCGGCAGAAGGACGAGCTCGAAGAGCAGTTGAAGGCGCTGGGATCCGACACGTCTACGCTAAAGGACATGGCGATGCGGCTCGCCGGCCGCCTGGAACCGCTGCTGTCGGGCGTTACCGCGGACGATATGCCAAAACACTGCATTGCCGCCCACAGCTGGGAACAGTTCGAGATCGGGGCTTACCGCTCGATGCTCGCCGCCGCCGAAGAATTGGGCATGAGCGATCTTCAGCTAATATGCGAGCGCTTTATCCGCGAAGAGCAGGAGATGGCGAACGTCTTCTTCGAGCAACTGCCTGCTATTACTCGGCAATACCTTCGGGAATACGCCACGCCTTGAGCTGACGGGGAGTGACTGGCGCACGGGCGCGCCTGAATGCGGGCGAGAGACCCTCGCCGCCGTGCCATAGCCGCCGTGCAGTCCTCCCGACGCCGGATTACGGCTGACCGGGATCCGTCCCTCTGCCGCGGTCTCGTGGACCAAGGCGGTGTTTGCCCGTTATCTGAGTGTTACGACGGGCTTGGTCACTCAGTGTCAACGCGGGGAGAAGCACCTGCAAGACGCGTCTTCCGTGGGAACCTCACGCATCGCACAAGAACTCTGCACCGCGCTCATCTCGTCAAGGAACTGTAGCCCCGCTAAGCGGTTAATTCTGCGAACTCTCATCGCGTCCAGCATCAAGGGTTACATTATGGCGACAAAAGCGAAGACCAAGGCCGGCCGCGTTGCCGAAAGGAAAACGAGCCGCTCGCAATCCCCAAATCGGAAGAAAGAGACCCAGGCGGCCTTTCCCAGTGCCATCGACCTCTTGGAGGAGGATCACCGGCAGGTCGAAGAATGGTTCGACGAGTACGATGAAATAAAGGAGGATAACGATCGTAAAGCGGAGCTCGCACAGAAGGTCTGCCTGGCATTGAAGGTCCACGCGCAGATCGAAGAAGAGATTTTCTATCCGCAGGCGCGCGAAGCGACGAAGGACAACGATCTGATCGACGAAGCCGTCGTCGAACATGCCACGGTGAAAAACCTGATTGCGGAAATCGAATCGATGGAGGTCGGCGAGGATCTCTACGACGCCAAGATTTGGGTTCTCGGCGAAATGGTAAAGCAGCACATCAAGGAAGAGGAAGAGGAGCTTTTCCCGGAACTCGAACCCGCCAAATTGGATCTCGAGGCGTTCGGCAAGGAACTTGCGGAGCGCAAGGAAGAGCTGATGTCGGAAGTGGAAGCTTGAACGAAAACTTCTGGTTATGTGCTTAAAACGCGTCATGGAGCCCCGCCATCAGGCGGGGCTTTTTGCCCTGATTGGCCTTGAAGCAATGCGGACCGACGACCCCTTGCCTATCGAGCCCTCCTGCCATTTGAGCTCTTCAGTTCTCCTCCTCCCGACGCTCATCGGAGAATGGGATTGTGTCCGCGGTGAGGTTACAATTGTCTGGAATGCGCCTGCCTAAGCGGAGGGAGGCAGCCCCTGCGGCGCTCGCAATCCCCTACGTAAGCGGCCGCGATGGCCGAGGATCTGCTGAGGCGCGGAACGGAAGCTGACACCCTTGCTTCATCGAGCAGTATGGTTTCGAAGGTACGCCGCCACGAGAGGGTAGGCATGCCAGAGTCCGATCAGCACAACGAGAGCCAGGCTGCCGGCGATCAGCCCGGCGGCCGGTGTGCCCACGATTTTTGTGATCACGACGTAGACGTCTCCCACAAGGCCTAGCGCGAATGGAACAGTTGCCGTGGTCACTAGCGCGCTGCCGACCCGGTGCATGTCCTGCGAGTCCTCGCCGGCGTAGACAATCCTGTGGTAGGCGGCCGGAGACATCAGCAGCACGACGGCAAGCGCAACCAGGAAAAGGCTGGCCGCATGCGCAATCTTCGACGCGCTCGGGAGCTGCTCGAAAGATTGCGTCAGCACAATGGCGAGCTGGAAGCCGAACAGCGCCTGAGCGCCGGGCAAAACGACACGCGCCTCGGTCAGCATCTGCTCGATCTTGGCATGGAGAGGTGTGCTCGACCGTTCCTGGGTTTGGCTGCTGCTCACTGCGCGCTCCTGCTCGCCGGTATATCGTTTTCGCACTCGGGGGAATCCGTACCAGAACCCGACCGCCACCGCGGTCGCTGCAGTTCCAGCGGCGGCACCCGCCACCTCCCCGAAAACGCGGCCGGCTGTAATAAAGAAGTCGAGTCCGAGCGCGAGCGCGAAGGGGAGAAGCGCCAGGTCAGCAATGACCGTCACCAGGTGGTGGAAATTTCCGCTGTCCTCGCCGCCCTCGACAATTCGGTGATATGGACCGGGCGTAATCAGTAATCCAACAACGCAGACCATGAGCCCCAGCGCGACCCCGTCAAGATAGCGCGCATGGGTCGGAAGCTGCTCGTAACCATCACTGAACACTCCGCGAAACTGGAAGCCGAGCAGGATTTGCGCGCCAAGGATCAGTATGCGGGTCTCGTCGAGGGCTATTTTGACTTTTTTCGAGAGCTCCATGCGCGTGCCTGTGGAGAGCGAAAATGAGCACTGGGGTGTCTTAGCGCGTAATCACAGGTCCTGGGTGAGCCGCTCCTTCGTGCGGTCATAGAGCTTGGTGGTGCGCGGGCTCTCGTGAACCGCCATTTCCTGCGCGTGCACGCCACTTAATCTTCAAAATGACAGTGCTTGGGTCGATGATGCTGTGGGCCGATTGCTCTCGCTGAACTTGACGACCGCTCCCAGCCGCTGAGATTTCTGATTACCGGCGGCCGTGGATCAACACTCCGGCGATGTACCCGAGGCCGAAACCCGCGAGCACCGTCAGAAAGGGCTGCTCGTCGAACTGACGGGATACAGCTTGGGCGGTCTGACGACCGGTAGCCAGCATATCGCCGGCCACAGCGCGTGCCTGTGACCCGGCGTCGCCAATGGCTTGGTGAACAGCTCCGCTCGCTTCTCCGACCGGCTTTTGCGCCGCGTCATGCGCGGGGTCTGCGTATGCATCGCTGACCCTCTCGCCAACCGCCTCTGCGGTTTTAGCTGCAGTGCTTGACCCAACTTGTGTCGGGGCTTGCCGGACGGCTTCCTCAGCTTTTTCAGGCGCCTTTTTGGCCGCTTCCTTCGCCGCATCCGGGACGGCATTGCCGCCCCTCGAGTTCGATCGCCTCTCCGGCAGTTGGGCGCGATTCCGGTTTTTTCTCGTCCATATCGTCATTCTCCGTCGGGTGGGCTCTCACGATCTAAGGCAACTTGTCACTTGTCGAAATTGGGCTCCCTTTCAACGCTGTCCAATCTGGCTAGCGTTTCTCTTAAGCGGCCAGAACTCCAGCGGTATTTGCTGTTTGTTTTGGCAAACGGCTGTTGGTGCCAGGTTTAGCGGTTCTCTCTCCCATACCCATCAGCATGCGGAGCGCATCGCGCCCGCGTGACAGGCGCGAGCGGACCGTGCCGACCGGGATGTCGAGGATCGCTGCAGCGTCCTCGTAGCTCATCCCTTCCAGGCCGACGAGCAGGATGACCTGCCGTTGCTCCTCCGGTACCTGCGCCAATGCGCGATCTAGTTCGTGCAGTTGACGTGCGACCGTCGGATCCGTCGTGGCAACCAAATTCGAAGATTGCTCCTCGATATCGACCGTCATACCTTCACGTATAGCGCTCCGAACTGAGTTGACGTTCTGATTATGCATGATAGTGAAAAGCCACGCCCGCATATTGCTTCCGGACTGCCAAAGGTGCTCCTTCGCGAACGCCCGGACGAGAGTGTCCTGAACGAGGTCGTCGCAGCGTGATCCGTTGCGAGTTAACGCACGCGCATAGCGGCGCAGGCGTGGGATTTCCTCCTCAATACGAGCCCGGAACTCAGTCATTGAAACTCCTGTGAAGCAGTAGGCTGCGACACAGGAATTTACCGGTTCCATGTAATTTGCGTATGTATGGATACCGAGGCCTGGTAAATATTTGTAATGATTCGTAGCAATAGAGGCTGTGCTGGATAATAACGGCAAAAATCGCCCAGGGTCGCTGCTGGCCCCGAGGTAGAGGTCGGGGCTCCGTTAACTCAGCAGGAACCCAACCTTAGATCCGGCACCGGCAGTCAGCTGTTAGACGCCCCCTCCGATATAGCGTGCGCGCTCCGCTGCGACTTGTTCGGGCGTGTAAGCCGGCGCGTTTTCGTCGAACGAAGTCCAACCGGTTTCCCGATATGCGGCGCCACGAACGGCCGGGTCGACCGCTTTATAGCGTTGCAGGATTTCCCGGGCTGTCGATGCGCGAGCGTCATCCACTCGGGCCGTGACAAGTGTCCCGCCACGCCGCACGCCTTCGGCATAAAAGTGAGCGTCACGTTCGGCTACGCCTGCACCGGTCAGCGACCCGACTAGTCCGCCTGCGGCGCCGCCCACGACCGCACCGGTCGCGGCGCCTGCGGCCGTAGCTACGAGCCAGCCCGCGGCCACAACCGGTCCGACGCCTGGTATTGCCAAGAGACCGAGACCTGTTAGCAGACCGCCGACACCACCTACTGCGGCTCCGATGCCAGCCCCCTTCCCGGCATCTTCGGCAGCGTTCGTCGAACGATCCTTGTCGTATCGGTTATCGACATTGTTCGAAACGATGCTGATATCCGACTGCGGGATTCCGGACGTTTCGAGAGCATTCACCGCAGAGACCGCGGAATCATACGTGTCATAAAGGGCGGTAACTGTTTGGGTCATCGCGAAATCCTTAATCGATTAGAAGATATCTGCTGAAGGCTACCTAGTAACGACGTTGCCTTGGTAGTCGAGCCCAACGTCTACGATTTTGCCTTCTTTGGATGCCTTGCCTCTCCAAATCCCGTCTTTGTCTTTCACCAGACCGGAAACGTTGGAGTATCCGGCACCCTCGATGCGGGATTTGGCCTGGCCCTCGGTAAAACTGTTAGCACCGGCCGCAGGTGCTCCAGGATTGTTGGCGTTGGGACTGGAGACTGCCGGGGTACTGGCATTGGGATTTGCGGGTGGAGTTGCGGTCTGTGCAGAAACACCGCCTGCGACAGCGCCCCCCGCCAAGACCGTGATGACCGCCGTAGCCAAAAGGCGTCTCATTACCTTGTTCCGTGATTGTTTCGATTACACAGCAGGGCGAACAACTTTGAGGCAGGTCGGGTTCCGCGCACTAAACCGATGAAGAAATTGGCCTGCGGCACAGCTCATTGAGCGACTTATATGAGCGTGAGCCGCGGCACCATGGGCGGGTAAGCTCGGCGAGATTGACCGGGACGACGTTTCGTCAAGGCGCGGTCATTGATAGCGGCCGATCGATAACGTAGGAACGCATTTTTCACCGCTTGCGTTGGTGAGGAAGAAAATCTTTTTGGTAATCGGAGCAGTTATGACACAAGATCGGAATCTAGCTTTAGAGGATCGCGCGCGACTTACCGAAATTCAGGATCTATTGCTTGAGCGCATTATCGAGCGCAAAGAGGCAATTGAACGAGGTCAGGACGGACGTGCGAAAGTACTTGGGAACGAAATCGAGGAGCTCAAACGGGAAAAGGAGAACATCAGGAAATGGATAACGGTGGGATCGGCCTAGCCTAGAAACCGACCGGGGTTAATGGACCCCGCCGCCACGAGGATATGCCTCCCCCATCCCCGAGCGGGATATGGATCGCCTCATCGTGTAGATGCTTGGGAGACCTTATTCGACAATTCGAGTGACATTGTTTGGTGCTCCTGGAGCACCGGCAACGTTTTTTGTGCGAATTGTTTCAGGGCATTATTAGAGCCTGAACGCTCCTCGTCTTTAAAAAGTTTTACTACTTTGTTGTGGTCTTCGACCATTCCCTGCATGTACTGCTCATCAAAGGCTTTGCCCTGCAGCCCCTGAAGTTTCTGCCGCATCTGTTCGTGCTCCGGGTCGAGCGCCTTTGGCGCGTCGACCCCAAGGCCAGTGGCAATCGTGGATAACTCCTGATTTGCCTTTGTGTGATCTCGGATCATGCGATCGGCGAAGCTTTTGACGTCGGCGTTTTCCGACTTTTGGGCGAGCTTGCTGAGTTCGACCTCAGCCATCCCTCCCATGCCTGCCTCTTTGACAAACGTCTGGTCTTCCTGGTTCAGCGCCTCCGTAGCCGTCCCCGCAGGAGCCGCACGTCTGGGGGCATTGGGCTGGCTGGTTTGCGCAAAGCTCCCGGGTGCGAGGAGGAGACCGGCGACGAAGAGGGCGGTTGTGGTAAGCAGGCGAATCATCGCTTCCTCAAATTCGGAACCTTCTAGCCTCTTCAACAGAAGCCTTCGGCCGCAGTTCCGTATCCCAGATATGGGAGACAGCGCGGCACCTAATGCATCATTAGCGGCTCGGGTGCGTTTGCAATGTGCTGCAGGAGAGGCGGATCAGCACAGCGTCTGCACATTTCCACATATTGCCCCACCGGCGAGACTCAATCCCAGCACGCAAGGATTGTCTCGCTGCTCGCAGTCTCGATTTGCTGTCCAAAACGGCGGTGATAGAGAATCAGCAATGCGTCGTGCGTCTCATCCGACGAGCTGCAAAGCGCATCAGTCGCAAGCACAACGCGGTAACCGAAGTCGACCGCGTCGAGCACTGCGGCCAGAACGCAGACATCGGTTTCGGCACCGGTGATGACGAGACTTTCTGTTCCGCGTCGACGCAGCAGCGCCGGTAGATCTGGCTCGAAAAAAGGTGAGTAGACTTGCTTGTCGATGACCTCAGCCGGAGGTGCAAGCGCACGCAAAGGCGGGACTAGCTCGATCAGTCCGGGGTCCATCCGCTCCTGTGTCAAGTCTCGCCAGCGCTCATAATATCGCCGCCAGCTACCCGGCATCTGATCTGGGCGCTCTGGTGGTATGAAGCGGGTAAGGACGGTTCGGGCCGGGTGACGCTGGGCAATGCGGGCTACGATTGGCAGAACCCGCTTCATCCATGGCGTATGCCAAGGCGTATCCAGGGCAAAAAGATTTTGCATGTCGATGCAGAGGTGGACGGTTCGATCGGTCAAGGGGCCGAAAGGAAGTGTTTCCAAATGCGTTGTCTCCATCTCTCTTGCGATAACCAACCCAGTTCGGAAAAGGCGTCAGTCGGAGAGTGCTGAATTTTCGGACCCTCGCAATCGAGTGAGAGAGCGATTCGCAGCAAGCCTGACCATCAAGCAGCACCTCGCCGCGATTGGCCTGCTGTTCGACTGGCTCACCCTCGACGAAGTTGAGCGGATCACGATTGGCGGCTCCCCCCGGCTCCCTGCCCTCACTGTGTGCACATGGATGGGGTCGAACAAGACGAACTGGTAAAATCTGTTATCCTTGGTGGTCGAGCCGGCGTCGCAACGGGGTCCGGCGCTCGATCGTGGCGCGGATCGGGCTGAGCCGATATTCGTCGGTCTCTTCCGAGCCGTGCAGGATGCGGTAGTCCTCGACGACCTTGCGGTACTGAAGGGGGACAGAACGCGATCGCCCGAGTCGATCCCGCCACCCGCGGCGTCAAGCTCTTCTCGTTGCCCAAAGGAGCGGCGTAACGCGAACCTGAACACCGCCACCTTTGATCGTCAGGGTGTGCTCTGGTTCACCGGGCAGAACGGTATTTATGGTCGTCTTGATCCCCAATCGGGCGTGATAGCGGTGTTTGACGGGCCCCGCGGCACCGGCCCCTACGGCATCGCCACGACACCGGAGGGGCAAGTGTTTTTATGAGCCGCGAACTCAGTGTTAGTTATATCGGCGATCTGAACAAGGGAGAGAGTTCGGAGCATAGGAAAGGTTTGCCCTTGAGAGCCATTTGTTTCCATCAATTCTCGACGGATAATCGCGTTCACCGTGCCGCTGTCGATCCAGGCGAGTCCTGTCAGCTGCGCGGCACTCGTGAGCGCCTTCGCCACAAGCGCCTCGTCACGTTAAAGACGACGGTGTGACAGGCCAGTAGGGCGACGACGGAACTTTTCCCGACTTGTCTGCCGCAACAAAGCGCGAGCTGAGTGGCCTGGCTCCGCAGTCTCGAGCGAACCCGTCTCTGACGCCAAATTCCCTGCTAGCTGGGAAAATACAGGGGATTTTGATCGCCTGGGGTGTCCGGGGAGGTTTTTTCATCATAATACATCAATAAACTCAATGGCTTATAGCGTATCTCCCTACGCATCGTAACAGGGAATTTATTTCGGCCCAGCAGGGAATCAAATCGGGCCATCAGGGATTTATTCGCCTGATCAGGGGAATCCTGTGCTGATCCGCGTCGGCATCCGCTCCAACTCGATGGTGTAGACCGTAGATATTCTCAGTTCCGCACAGCAGTGGCCGGGACAAGCCCCGGCCACGAGATGTTTGCGACGTGCTTTGTGCGTCAGTTCAGGCCGTAGAAGGCCATCGCGCCGCCGGCCAGGACGCCGTGCTGCGTCGTGGGCGAAGTGCCCTTCAGCCGCTCGCGCACCATATCGGGCGCGCCAGGGAAAAAGCCGTCGGGATGCGGGTAGTCAGTCGCCCACATAATCTTTTTGGGACCGATAAAGTCCGCCAATACCTGGAGGCTGCTTTCGACCGGCTCGAACGAAATCCAGCAATTGCGCTGGAAGAGTTCGCTCGGCCGAGTCTTCAGGCTAGAATCGTTGAAAAACTGATCATCGAAATGGCGGTCCATGCGGTCGAGCCACGGCGTGATCCAGCCGCCGCCCAACTCCAAGAACGCGATTCGGATCTTCGGGTGCCGGTCGCACACCCCGCCCCAGATCACCGCAAGACAGGCCAGCATCATCTCCATCGTGTGTGACACGATGTGCTTGGCGGCGCGGCTCTCGAAGCGGTCGATGCCGACTGTTGGCATGCCGCTCGAACCGCCTTCATGGAACCCAATCGCCATGTCGAGGTCTTCGGCCGCCGCCCAGAACGGCTCGTACTCGGGGTGGTCGATCATCTTGTTGTTGTACGGGTTCGGGCGCAGGAACGCGCCCTTAAAGCCAAGCTCCTTTCTCGCAAAGCGCATCTCCTCGATCGCGTGCGGCACCGACTGCATTGGCAGCATCGCCACGCCGAACAGCCGGTCGGGGTAGGGTCTGCAGTAATCGGCAAGCCAGCGGTTATAGGCGCGACACAGCGCGGCGGAGAGGTCCGGGTCGTGCACGGCGCCAGCAAACAGCCCTACGCTTGGATAGAGAAAAGCGGCGTCGATGCCGTCGAGATCCATGTCGGGGATGCGCTTGTGCGGGTCGAACCCGCCAGGCCGGCCTTCCTCATATTTCAGCTCAGTCGCCTTGACGGCGCCCTGCCGCGCGCCGATGCCGCCGATGCTGCCGAAGCCGCGCTGCGGGTCGCCGGCCGCGCGCTCCTCAATGATCAGCCGGCGCTTGCCGTTCTCGTCCTCGACGAGGCGCGGCGCCCGATCGCGGTACTTAGGGTCGGTATATGTATTCCACAGGTCGAACGGCTCCAGGACGTGGCCGTCGGCGTCGATGACGTTGTAATCCCGACCCATTTCTCGGCTCCTTTCCGGTAGGTGCAACCTTACCAAACGATCGTTTGGTGCGCATACGTTAGGTCGTGCCCTGGAGCCTGTCAATCGTCGGCCATTGACACTCACGCGTGCAGTGAGGCAGGTCGGATAAGAACCGCGACGCTCTGTGACAATTCAAACCCAGACACTACCGAAGCGCGGGGGAGAGATAACGGGCTCGCCGTCGCCGAAGCTAGCGAACGACGGTCCAGTTCGGCTTTGCGTGGCATCCGACCGGTTTTGAACGCGCGAAGCTCGCGACAACCCGCATCTACTTATTTCCAGGGGTGCACCGGTCCTTTTTCCAAGGGTGCACCGGTCCCTCGGCCTATTGGGTTCGCGGAGGTGTCAACGACTGGGCGGATTTGGTCGGTCCGGTCAGGTTCATGATGAGGAGCTCGAAAGGATTCCTCGCCCCGGCTCTCGGAGGCGTGAGGGACGGGAAGGAATCAGCGGAGTTTTCACGGTACGCGCGGTCCATCGAGGCTGACAATATCCGCTGCTTCTCGGCTTGCGCCGGGGGTTGCCGATAGTGGTGAGCCGACTGGCCGCGGCGAATTGCCGTATGAGCGCGGCTTCGACTACCGCCGCTTGCGCTCCGCGTTGGCGCGCCAGGCCCCGCGAATTCCGCGGCTGCCGCACTCGAGTTCACCTGTGGCGGCGACGCAGGGGAGTCCGGCATATGCGATGTCGGATCCTGCACCGGGGCGGAAGTGACGATTGTCGCCGCCGGGTCGCCAGGGCTCGGCGTAGCCTTTGCGGTGCTCACGGCTTCCTCCTCACCGGAAGACACCGGCCCGGCAGCGACAACGGTATGGTCCTTGGGCGGTGTGAGCACGGCAAAGGCGAGGCCAAAGAAAATGCCGATGATAGCGGCACCGATGAGAGCGAAGAGTAGGAGGTAGGAGACGCTACCGACGTGAGGCCTATCCGTCGGGGCACTGCGGCTGGGCGCCGAAGTGAGCTGTGCTTCACGAGGCACAAAGTCAAACAGTCGCGGCTCCAGATCGATCTCTGAAACCACGCCCGACAGTCGGCTCGGCCTTGCGCCGCGCACCCTGCTGGCTGCCATGGCCGGCATACAGCATCGCCTAACAGATTTTGAACCAGGCCGTCCGATATGCCAAATTTCCTTGTTGGTAATCGGGGGGGAGCGGACATGGCACGCTTCGACAACAAGGTGGTGCTCGTGAGCGGCGGCGCGCGCGGCCAGGGTGCCGCGGAGGCCCGCCTGCTGGTAGCGCAGGGTGCGAAGGTGGTGATCGGCGACGTGCTGGACAATCAGGGCCAGGCGCTGGCTGTCGAGCTCGGGCCGGCTGCGTCCTTCGTCCGGCACGATGTGACCTCGGAAGCCGATTGGGCCCGCGCCGTCGAAGCCGCCCAGAAGCTCGGCGGCTTGCACGGCCTGGTCAACAACGCTGGAATCTACCAGCCGGCCGCGCTGATGGAGACCGACGACGCGCTCTGGCAGCGGCACATCCAGATCAACCAGTACGGCTGCTTCCTCGGCATGAAGGCGGTAGTGCCGGCGATGGAGCGCTCGGGCGGAGGGTCCATCGTGAATATCTCGTCAGTCGCCGGCCTCAAGGGCTCGCCCGGGTCCTTCGCCTATGCCGCGACCAAATGGGCGCTGCGGGGCATGACCAAGTCGGCAGCGATCGACCTTGGCGACCGCAAAATCCGGGTGAACTCGGTTCATCCCGGTCCAATCGACACCGACATGATCGCGTTCCGCACGCCCGAGCAGCGCGAGGAGCGAATGAAGCAGGTGCCGATGCACCGCTACGGAACGCCGGAGGAGGTTGCGCAGCTGGTGGCATTCCTGCTCTCCGACGAGAGCAGCTACATCACCGGGGCGGAGATCGCCATCGACGGCGCTTCATCGGCCTAGCCCGAAGGTTTCGCCATCTCGGTGTCGAGCAAGCGCACATTGCCGCTGTGAAGGGTAGAAAGGCTGGTTTTTTTACTCTATCAAAAAGGTTCAATCCGGCAGGGGTCGGCCCCGGCTGTGTAAGCTCACGAGCGGGCTGCCCGCCAATTTGTCTGCCGCCCCTGGAGAGCGTCACTCTCCACAAGCTTGGTAAGCAGGGCAGCCATTTCGTCTAGCGGCACGACATAATCCGGATGATCGGCAAGCAGGGCGTTTGATGGCATTTCTGGGTTTGTTGCAGTGGCTGGGTGCTGCACAACGCCTAGTCCCCCCGCTGCCTTGATCATCCGCAATCCCTCAGCCCCATCCCCGTCGCCGCCGGTCATAACCACTCCGATCACGCGTGGCCCGAAAACGAAGGCTGCTGAGTGGAATAAGACGTCGGCGGCAGGACGGCAGAAGTGGACCTTCTCACCCTCGCGTAGAACAAGGACGCCCGGAGCTACGACGGTCAAGTGTAAGTCGGGTGGGGCGAAATAAACGTGTCCCGGTAAAACCGCCTCGCCCTGCCGGGCATAGGAAACGGGTAGCGGACTGAAGCGCCCGACAATCTCCGCCAGCAGACGAGGGCTGCTGGGCCCCGTGTGCAGCACGACTAGAAGGGCGGCAGACAAATTGGCGGGCAGCCCGCTCGTGAGCTTACACAGGCCTTCCAGCCCGCCGAGAGATGCGCCGATAACGATGATGTCGCGGGGGGTTGTCATACCGATTGAACGGCGGACACGCCGTTTGATCTCGCTGTAGGCTCCGGTGCAGAAGCAAGAATTCTCGGAAGTGGCATGGCCCCCCGAGGTGCCGGCCTCACGGGCGAATTCGTCCGGTGCCCAGCGCCCTTTCCAAGACCGCTCGTGAGACCTCTACGTTGATAATCGGCTTGATCGGGGTTATCTCGTTCGCATTCTCAATAGGGTGGGATTCGTACCATGGCCAAGGCCGTGAAGAGGAAAGGTACGGCACCGCCACGGGCCGGCAACAAGCGGGTAGCTGTGAAATCCCGCAAACCGAGCCGAAAAAACAAGACAGGCGAGGTCACGTCAGCGGTGCCTAACGCAGCAATCGGCCAAGACCAATCGGATGTTTCCATGCTGGAACCCCGTGTTGTTGCTGCTATTGCAAGTCCCGACGTGCTCGATCGGCTTTGGACAATTATCGACAGCCGGAAAGGCGAAGATCCCGGTGCGAGCCATTCCGCGCAACTCCTTGCGAGGGGCACACCCCAGGTGGTTCAGAAGCTCGGCGAAGAACTCGTCGAATGCCTGATCGAAGCGATGGCGGGAAATCATGCCGGCCTCGTCGCCGAGAGCGCCGACGTGCTCTATCACCTTCTTATTACCTGGGTGAATGCGGGAATCCATCCGGAGGAAGTTTGGGCGGAGCTCACGCGGCGCGAGCAGGTCAGCCATTTAACCGAAGGCTCGGACGTTCCGCTGAAGCGCCTGCTGAATAGCGTGCAAGCGGGAACCACGAAAATACCATGACCGGGGCGACTCTAGCCCGTGTGTGTTTCGGCACCTAATTGGAACCCCACCATAGATCGGAGCAAAGGCATTGATGTTGCTCGGGAAATTTAGGTTTGCCGGGTTCCGATCGGTGCCGATCGGAACCCCACGCTGATCGAATTCGGCATTCTGGACGTCGGTTGCCACTTCTTCCGGCGGGAGGCTCCGGCGCATCGTCGGGATCGGTCCGACCTTGGGTCGTCTCAGCGAATAACTCGCCGAGTTCGAACTCGTCAAAGCCGGTTTCATCATAGCGCCATAGTGCAAGCAATGGATCGCTCGGCACATCCAACGATGCGCACCGACGCCGGCACTGGCTGCTCAACAATCGATAGCACACCTTAGCCACCGTCGGGAAGTCGACCCTCAATAGACCTTCATGACCGCGCCGACTAATCGTCGCATCAGCGAGAAAGCGGTCATCCACGCCAGCTGCTGAGGCATGCCAATCGCCGGCTCACGTCAACTCGTCGAGAAGCCCCCTCGCCTCCTTCAGATCGACGGTGTCGAAGCCCTCGATGAACCAGCCGTAAACGGGCGCCAAGAGATCTCGGGCTGCTGCACGCCGGCCTTGTTCGCCCCAAAGCCGGGCGAGGCTCGTCGCGGCGCGCAGCTCATAGGCCTTGGCGTGTTGCTTCCGCGCGATGCACAACGCCTGTTTGAGGACCGACGATTACGCCGCCGCCCTCGCGAATTTTAAGAACGGCGCGCAAAATCCTCGAAGAGCGCGTCAACAACGGTCGGCATGTGTGCTGGGTTGCCGCGCCCGATGGCGCGCAGATGGAGCTCATCGAGAAGGTCTGAGGAGGGTGACGCTCTTGCCGCTCATCGTCGTCGGCCGGGTCCGAGCCGGTCGCGGCATCCGGTTCGACCGGCATCTCGGCATCGAACCTCGCGCGCCTTGGCTACGATAAAGGCAAGTCTTTCGAGGGGAATGGCCAGCACCAGGGTTCTCTTTTTATAATCATCTGCTGAAAGCTAAACGCTGGCCGCCTCAGGCCAGCGCCACTGCTTGACCTCGGGCATGTCGTCGCCGTAGCGGGTGATGTACTGCTTGTGCTCGATAAGCTTGTCGCGCATTTCCTGCTTGGCGTATGCGGCGAGGTAGCCGAGCTTCGGCACGCGGTCGATCACGTCGCTGACGAGATGGAAGCGGTCGAGATCGTTGCGCACGACCATGTCGAAGGGCGTTGTCGTCGTTCCCTCCTCTTTGTAGCCGCGAACATGGATGTTGTCGTGGTTGGTGCGCCGGTAGGTGAGCCGGTGGATCAGCCAGGGATAGCCGTGATGGGCAAAGATCACCGGCTTGTCGGTCGTGAACAACGCGTCGAAATCGTGGTCGGTAATACCGTGCGGATGCTCCTCGTGCGGCTGCAGGGTCATCAGATCGACGACATTGACGACCCGGATCTTGAGGTCGGGAACGTGGTGGTGCAGAAGGTCGACGGCCGCGAGCGTCTCCATCGTCGGAACGTCGCCGGCGCAGGCCATCACGACATCGGGCTCGCCGCCCCGGTCGTTGCTCGCCCATTCCCAGATACCGATCCCGGCGTCGCAGTGCTTGATCGCGGCGTCGATGTCGAGCCACTGCGGCGCCGGCTGCTTGCCGGCGACGATGACGTTGATGCGGTCCCAGCTGCGCAGGCAGTGATCGGTGACCCATAACAGTGTGTTGGCGTCGGGCGGCAGATAGACGCGGATGACATCGGCCTTCTTATTGCAGACGTAGTCGATAAAGCCGGGGTCCTGGTGGCTGAACCCGTTGTGATCCTGCCGCCATACATGCGACGTCAGCAAATAATTCAGCGAGGAAACCGGCCGCCGCCACGAGATTTTCCGCGAGCTCTCGAGCCACTTGGCGTGCTGGTTGAACATCGAATCGACGATGTGGATGAACGCCTCGTAGCAGTTGAACAGCCCGTGCCGCCCGGTCAGCAGATAGCCTTCGAGCCATCCTTCGCAAGTGTGCTCGCTGAGGATCTCCATGACATGCCCGTCGGGCGACAGGTGATCGTCCTCCGGTATGGTCTCCGCCATCCATGCACGGTCAGTGGTCTCGAACACCGCCGAAAGTCGGTTCGAGGCCGTCTCGTCCGGGCCGAACAGGCGGAAATTTCCGTTCTGTTTCATGATGTCGCGCAGGAAGGCGCCCATGATCCGGGTCGCCTCCCCTTCGACGCGGCCTGGATGGGTGACCCCGACCGCGTAATCGGCGAAATCGGGCATCACCAGATCACGCCGCAACAAGCCGCCATTGGCGTGCGGGTTGGCACTCATGCGCCGGTCGCCGTCGGGGGCGAGCGCGGCGATTTCGGGCCGCAGCCGCCCATCACCGTCGAACAATTGCTGCGGCCGATAGCTGCGCATCCACTCCTCGAGCAATTTGACGTGCTCGGGTTTTTCCATATCGCCGAACGGGACCTGGTGGGACCGCCAGTATCCTTCGGTCTTGAGCCCGTCGACGTATTTTGGCCCGGTCCAGCCCTTCGGGCTGCGCAGGATGATCATCGGCCATCGCGGGCACGGGACGAGCCTGCCGCCGCGAGCCTCTTTTTGTATCGCGGCGATCTCGTCCAGCGCCGTGTCGAGCGTCGCCGCCATCAGCCGGTGCATCTTCGCCGGGTCGTCACCCTCGACGAAATGCGGCTTGTAGCCATACCCGAGGAACAGCTCTTCCAAGGCCCCCCGGGGGATGCGGGCGAGGATCGTCGGGTTGGCGATCTTGTAACCGTTCAGATGCAGGATCGGCAGCACGGCGCCGGCGGTCGCCGGATTGAGGAATTTGTTGCCGTGCCAGGAAGTCGCGAGCGGCCCCGTCTCGGCCTCGCCGTCGCCGACCACGCAGGCGACGATCAGATCGGGGTTGTCCAGCGCCGCGCCATAAGCATGCGACAGCGAGTAACCGAGCTCGCCCCCCTCGTTGATCGACCCCGGCGTCTCGGGCGCGGCGTGGCTCGGGATCCCGCCCGGAAAGCTGAATTGCTTGAACAGCCGCCGCATCCCGTTCTTGTTCTGCGGGATGTTCGGGTAGATTTCGCTGTAGGTGCCTTCGAGCCAGGTGTTGGCGACCATTCCGGGACCGCCATGGCCGGGGCCGCAGATGTAGATCATGTCGAGGCCGCGCGCCTTGATCGCGCGATTGAGATGCACGTAGACGAAATTTAGGCCGGGTGTCGTTCCCCAATGGCCGAGGAGCCGCGGCTTGATGTCGGCCCGTTCCAGCGGCCGCTCGAGCAAGGGATTGTCGAGCAGATAAATCTGGCCAACGGAGAGGTAGTTGGCAGCGCGCCACCACGCGTCCATCAGCTCGAGCTCTGCCGGCGACAGCGGTTGCGCGGCGGTCTGGGTCCCATCTTCCCGAGGCATTCGGCAGCTCCATTGCAAAATATCGCGGCTTCTATCGGCGGGCCTGGCGGCTCATTGCCGTAGGTCAACGCTGCGACGCAAGCGAAGTGCCTCGTGAACTTTTTCTTACAACCTCTCGCCCGGGTAAGCCTACTCTTAGCCCTCGACAGCGTTGGTGAGTGGCGGCACGCCGGTCTCCGCCGAAAGGTCGGTCGGCAGCATGACGTCGGTGCCATCGGCGCGCCTGACGGGCGTCGTGTAGATCGCCGGCACGCCCGCCGCCCGCGCAGGCGCGATCATCGGTTGATGCAGCACGCTGGTATTGTCCGCGTCGAGCCGTTCGATACCCGGCTTCGCCGTACCGAAGCAGCTCGATGATGTGATCTATGAGGTCACGCCGACTGGCGACATCGCCTGGAAATGGCGCGCGGGGGATCATCTTGACGAATTTGGCTTTACCCCCGAGGCGCTGCAACTGGTCCGGAAGTCGGATCATCCTGACTATCTCCACGTCAACGACATGCGGCCGGTCGGGCCGAACCACTGGTTCCGCGATGGTGACGCTCGCTTCGGCCGGTGTATTCATGATGGCTGGTTAGACAGCACATCGGTCTCGCTGTCGTCGATGAAGGCGGCAAGCTTCGGCCACTTCGGCCGCAACTGGTCGGCGACATGCCGCAGCATTTGGCTGGCTTGGGGGTGGATTGGTGCGTAGGGTTTGGGGATGAAACAGTTGACGCTAGCGGCAGTGGGGTTCGAGCGCTACGCCAAGGCGACGCGGCGGGCCGCGTTTCTTGCCGAGATGGAGCGGGTTGTGCCGTGGTCGGCGCTGTGCGCGCTGATCGAGCCGTTCTATCCGAAGCTGGGCAATGGCCGCCCGCCGGTCGGGGTGGAAAAGAAGCTTAAGCCGCTCGTCGCGCGATCCACCCTCGAAACCACCGCGAATAACCCGGCGAAGGGGAGGTCTAAATGACCACAAGAACAGCTGACTACGACGAGATCGTTCGCGTTGTGCAGCTCTACATCGACGGATTCAATGACAATGATATCAGCAAGTTCAAGGAGGCTTTTCACGAAGACGCCTGGATCTTCTTCATCGATGCGGAAGGCCGCCTACACAGGAACCTGATTTCCGAGAGCTTCGAAGGGTGGGCTGCGCCGCCAAGCAGTGGCATCGTGGGTCGGTTTATCTCGGTGACGCAGGTGGGCGATGCTGCCTCGGTCCAGCTCAGCTTCAAGGGCAGGTCCAACGAATGGCTCGACTTCCACAATCTGCTGAGGATCAACGGCGTCTGGAAGATCACGAACAAGACCGCCACCCACAGCAGCAGGTAGCCTGGTCAGCATTCTCGGAAACTCAGTCCTTTTTCGAGCCGGGAGGGTCCACCGACCGAACGAGCCGGCGCCGCTAAGTCTTTTCGGTGTGCGCCTACATACACCGCAACCACCGCAGAACCGCGGAGGCGAATATGAAAACGACGGCTGCACGTCCGATCGAGGATTGTTTGCTCGATTTGTTTCGCCATCTCGGTGTCGAGCAAGCGCACATTGCCGCTGGCGGCCCCCCTCCGCTCAAGGATTGGCACAGCTTGGCAACCCTCTATCCCGAGCGGGTTGCATCCCTGACGGTGATCTCTCCCCCTGTCGTGAACCCCACTGCGCTTGCCGGTCTGGCCTCGCGGATGCTGGTCGTCGCGGGCGACCAAGGCCGGCTTGCGCGCGGGGCGGCCGAGCTGACGGCCGGTCTCTCAAGCGTCTCGGCTCACATTTTGCGCGGCTACGAATGGCAACCTTGGTCGGATGTCATCGCCGATCGGGGCGTGGAGATCGGTGCCGCAATGCTCGACTTTCTCGATCGCGTGCCGAAGCCAAAAGCTTTACAAGATCTCGGTCGCTTGGTTCGCTGCTGATTTGTCGCTGGAGGAAGCCGGCTTTGAAGTCTGGGTCCCGGCGAGATAAAAAACGGCTTCGGAGACGGCACTTTTTGGCATGTTGGGTACTCCCTGCTCTATCAGGAGACCGACTCGTTTGCGAGAGGGGATTCATGTTCGAAGCACTGCCTGCCAGTGCCGATCACATGATCTCCTGGCCAATGTAAACGGAGGGAACACGCGCCTAGCCTGATGGAGCCGATTTGCCGCGGTCGGCTGATCAACATCAGGACCAACAGGCCTCGCTCCTGCTACGCTCTCGTCGACCCCGGCTGGCAGCTTAAAGCGGGACCATGCCCATCCAGAACATCGTCCGTTCGCCAACATCGATGTCGTATTTGTGCGCGAAGGTGAGCTTGCCGTCATCACCCATGCGGAACACTGTCAGCCCGGCGGGCACGGTCTTCACGTCGTCGCCGTCCCGCACCTTCACCGGCAGATTGTGTTCCGCGACGAGCAGCCGCCCGCTCGGGTCGATGTGGAAAGTGCGGGGATGAATTTTCTGGGTCTCGATATGCTGGACCGGTTTCGGTTCGCCGGTCGATTGATCGATTGCAAACACCACGATGCTGTTTTCGCCGCCTTTGAAGACTTGCTGGCCGTTATACTCGGTGGTTGCCTCTGCGCGATTTGCGCCGTATACAAAACGCCCGTTAGGATGGACGTGGACGGTGCCCGCCGCTTGCCGGGCTCTGATATTGTTCGGCTCGGCCAAGGTGTCCGCCTGAAAGGCGATTTCGGGGTTGATGCTGCCGTTCTCCATCCGGAACATGTCCATCTTGTTCTGCGTTTCGATCGAGACGTAAATCCACGGTTTGGTCGGATGAAAGTCGAGGTGCCGCGGACCGAATTCTTTGACCCCCGTTCGGCGCGATCGAAACCTCGTTGGTCAGCACCCCGTCTGTGTAATTGAAGACTTTCAGCGCCCCCGGATCTTCCGGCTTGGTGGGGGTCCCTTCATTTCCACGGGTCACCAGGATGGCCAATCCGTTGTCGGGGGTTACGCGCACCTGATGCGCGTAGATTCCGGCATCGATCTCGCCCGGCTGCTTTACTTCCTCGCCCGGTGTGAAGTCCTTATTTATGCGATAGACCCGCACCGCACTCGGGTTGTTGAACGCGACGAGAATGTATTGCGAAGGGATATCGGTGCTGATGTGGATCGGGCGCGTGGGCAGCCTTATCGGCGTGCCGTGCGGCGTTAGGGCGCCGGTTTCGGGATCGATGGCGAGGGCGGTGACATGATGCGCCATGCCCTGCCTGCCATAACCCGGAGTGCTGTCGCTGCTGGCGACATAGAGATAGCGCCTCGATGCATGCGGCCAGGCGTATTGAACGCTCGCCGGCAAGGTGACCGTCTCCCGTTTGCTCAACTCAGCGCCGGCGACATCCACGTCGAAATGCGTAAGATCGGCTCCGACATTGGCATAGAGGGCGACTTTGCCGGAGACCGATTGGGCCCACGACAATCCGGGTGCGGCGATACTGCTGGCGGCAAGCGACAAGAATGTCCTCCGGCTGAACATTGGCTCTCCTCCGGCTCGTTGATCCGACGATTTCGTCAAGCGGAATTGTGAGGGGTGGGCCGCTTCGCCCGAACCTTTCCGACCTAAATCTCGTGCGATCTTCGTCTTGCCGGCAAACCGCGGCAACGAGAATCGCATCTCGGGTTGGCGAGTGGCAGAAAGGCCCGTTGACGGCTGTGCAGGCTAGCTAGTGATCAGCAGAAACCGAGGCGCATTGTGTGGAGATCTCGAATGGCCGGCTCATCTCGTCACGTTATTTGCCCGCCTTGCAGCACCATAAATCGAATCCCGCCGGACCGGCCGGCGCGGGAAGTGGAAACCTGACCAGGAGAGCAGAATGGTTCTAAAGATCGAGCGGTTTCAGCCAGAAGGCATGAATGTCAGAATGTCGGGCGGAAAGCCATCCTACTCGCACGTCGTGACGGTGAGCGGCAGCGGCAAGGTCGTCTACACTGCCGGCCAATTGGCTCGCGATGTCGCCGGCAACTGCGTCGGCAAAGGCGACATGCGGGCGCAGATGGAACAGACATTCCAGAACCTCGACCGGTGTCTCAAGGCGGCCGGCGCCACCTGGGCCGACGTCGTCAAGACCAACACCTTTGTCACCGATTTCGACGAGTTCCAGAAGTGCGCCGACATCCGCATGCGCTATCTCGGGGTGGCGACCCCGACCAGCACAACCGTCGGCGTCACCCGTCTTGCCGGACCCGATTTCATGATCGAGATCGAGGTCGTCGCGGTCGTCAATTCCTGACAAGCAGGTCCCGGGCCGACGCCGGTGCGGCGGCCCGGCAACCCCGATCACCGAGGAGGGGACCGGGTTGCACATCTTGAAAAGCGGGGCCCCCGGGCGTTGCCCACGTGTTTAGGTCGTAGGGGCCCGCGGCCTGCGGGCTTCGCCCGCGTGTTCCACGGATCAGGATGTGGAACGGACCGCCAAAGCGGCCGCGCCTGCCCGCTACGATCTCGTCATGCACCTCCTTCTGCGCCGAAGTCATCTCGGTCGAGCTGATCTCTCGGTAACGGGGCATCTGGGACTCCCGGAACGGCCGCTGCGCCACGGTTTTTGACGGCCACGCATTGTCCGGCAAGGCCCCGGCCTGTCAAACGAATTTGCGTCGGGACAGCTGCCGTCGGCGAGATCCTGGGCATAGCTGACGCACACGATCTGGGCCGACGGGTCGTGTCCGACCAACACGCCGTCGCCGATGCGGTCGGCCGGTTAGGCGGATTTGTCGCCAAATACATGGGCGACGGGGTGCTGGTCTATTTCGGCTATCCGAGCGCGCATGAATTAGAGGGCAGAAAACGGGCTAGCGTGAACCTCGGTGGGGCAGAGCCCGGTGTCGGTCAACGTCATGGCGCGCTGGGGGGCCGCTTGCGGGATCGCCGGTCAGGCCACCGCTGTTCATCTGGTATGCACTCGGCTGACTACTACCGCGGCCAAGCGCGACACGCTCGGCGGCTGGCACATATGATGCACCAGCCAGAGCTGACCGAGATGCTGCGCAGAACGGCGCAGGATTTCGACGATATCGCTTCCGACCTTGAAACCGGCGCCGTCGAGGTGCGCCATCCGGAGTTGATGCCGCAGAATACGCGAGCCCGTTGACCGCCACCGGGTGCTGTCGACCCGGACTTTTGCGTTTACGATCGCTCAACCGCTTTCTGCCAAACGTGCGCATGCCGAACGATTACCCGCTGGCGTTGCGCCAAGCCGATGAGGCCCGAACCGAGTTCGCCCTGATCGAGGAGCATCTCGAATCCCTCGCCGGCCAGCTCGCCCGAGTGCCGACCCGCGCGTACCTGTGCCGGACGCTGCTGTTGGCGACGGCGAGCATCTGGGCGTTGCTGGCCGTCGTGTTGCTGCTCCGTTAGAGCGCTTGGGCCGGCTTTATCCGATCATCGTGATTGCCCTCGCGCTCGCGGCGGCAAGCCCGCTGGCAGCGAAAGAGTATCGATCCCGAGAAGTGGCGCGGGAATTCCAGCGCGAGCACCCTTGCCCGTCGACCGGGAGAACGACCGGCGCTTGTCCGGGCTACCGCAAGGATCACGTGATCCCGCTCGCCTGTCGCGGTCCCGATGCGGTGGAAAACATGCAATGGCAGACCGTTGCAGCGGCGCGGGCTAAGGACCGGTGGGAACGGCGCGAGTGCGGTCGATAGCCGTCGATAATCAATGCCGCGCGCCGGTTGCTACGGCATCGATATCCCGCCCGCCGCACCGCGAACAGACGAGTCGACTTTCCCAATCAAGGATCGGCAGGTCCGCGCCGTAACGCGTGGCAAGCGCGGCGACGTTCGGCTCGGTGTGGTGCCGGGCTTCGGTTCATCGCTATTCGGCGCGGTGGGCATCTTCCGGTGGCCGGCGAACCCGAGCAGCCGACCCCGAAAGCGCGTGCACCAAAGGATCGGTAGTACGAAAGCGCGGGTACGCACCGGGTTGACCGACACCCCCTGGCCGGTCACCAGCCAATCGAACAGGTGACGGATCGCAGCGCGCCGTTTTTCACGCTCGGCGCCGCGAGCCCGCGCGTCGACGCCTCGATCCAGGTTGCGACATGCATGGGGTGGACCGCGGCGATCGACGGCACACCGGCGCTGGCGCTCTCGTCTAGGAATTCCTCGGCAGCCCGGTAGTACGCCCGTCGCGTGTGCGTGTTGCGGATGTTGGCCGCAAAACTCGAGGAAGCGGTAGCCGGGGTGAAGCTGTCCGCAGCGGGCTTTGCTAAAATTCATGCCCTGAGTGGAGGGTTCGAATGTCCAAAGCGCATTTTGAAAAGCTGTTCACCGCGCTTGGTCTCCTCCTGCTCTTCTGCACTGTAAATACCTGGTTGGCGAGGGCGCGCATCCGATATTCAGCATGCCGTTGCTCACCCAGGAACGCCCCTCGATGGCGTTCCTGGGGTTGGGAATGACGAGCGTGCTCATGTTTCTGCTCTGCTTCGTGGGTTGGATGCACGCGCGAAGGCACGGCTCGAATTGGTCCGCTCGAGTAACCGGTCGTGTGGCTTGATGGGCTCGGGCGAAAGTCGCCGGATCGAGTGATAATGAGGCGACTGTCCTGTCAGGAGATTCGGCGTAGGGATATATCAGAAAACCGATCGGTCCGTCCTTTTGTCCTAGACGATTGCCAACTCCCCGCCGTGAGGAGCGGGAAGAAACCTCTCGGCGCATGGGCCATGAAGTAGGCCACTGCCATGTCACCTGCGAGGATAAAGGCGACGGTGCGGGTGAACAAACCCAGGGCGAGCAGCAATCCGCCAACCAGCCTTCCGCGGTGACCCCATCACCTTCGGGTCAGGGATCGCCCTGCCGCCAGGTGGTCAGGTCGTTTTCCGGGGGTCCGGTCACCACCTGAAAGTCCCCGTCCAGGGTGGCCGCAAGGAACCGGCCGCTGCTTACCTGCTGAATCTGGAAGAAGCCTCCGCCGAAGTCCAGGAGACGCCAGCGCTGGGTGTCGTTGTTCTGTTGAGGGCGCGTGACCACGCGGAAATGGAGGCTTGCGATTTCGTGCGCGTCGAGAAATCGGCCGTTGCTCATCTGTTGGATCGTGAAAACGTTGCCACCCACGTTGGCCAGCCCCCAGTGCTGGGTGTTGTTGTTCTGAAATGGCCGGGTGACCACATTGAAATCAAGTTGCGGGATCTCGTGCGCGTCGAGAAATCGCAGCCCGCCGCCTTGCAGCCGGACGATCCGCAAAAATACCGCGGAACTCTTCTCCGCGGTCAATGTTGAGTTCGGTTCTATCTCGCTTGCCATGATTGGCTCCCTGTTTCGAAGTGCCCGGAACGGGCCGTACCGTCCAAACCGGCATTTCCCGGATGGGCGGCCCATCCGCCCACGCCCGGCAGCATCGTCGAGGAATTGATCCAGGGGTGTGAGGTAGGTCACGCTTGAAAAAATTTTGTGCGTCTACCTCCCCGCTGCCTGCGAAACGCACGACTTACGACCGGTTACTGATCCGGTTACTGATATTGAGCGCATCCGTAGCCCGCCTAACTTTTGAAAATGGCCCCGGCGGCGCCCCGACCGCGACCGGGCGGGTGGCTTTAAGGCTTTAGGGCGCCTCCCTTCGGGACCGGGCTCTAGGCGTCCGCGCACCTGTCCCGGCGAAGGCCGGGAGCGCGACGCCCGGAGCCGCCCCCAGCCTGCCTCGGCGCAGGCCGGCGGGCTGTCTCCGCCCATGCGGGTAACGATCCCTGGCGCGGGATGGGCTCGGGGATTTTGACCCGCCCTTTCGAGCGGTTTCGACGGTTCTATATCAATGACTTGGAAAGTTGTGGATAACCGCCCGGAAGGGTTCCCTTTCGAGCGCTCGCGCCGCGTCGCCACGAGTTAAATTTACTAGGGTTGAACGGAACGCCGCTGATCCTGGTCCGCGGCATCGACAACCGCGCGCCGGCGATGCACGCAGCCGGCGCGGTGGGTGGAAAGCAAGGGCTCACCTCGGTGCTGACCCCGACGATCATCTTCCTCACCGGGTTCTTTGCGCTTCTGAGCCTGTCGGGCAGCGGCATCAGCAATTTTTCGGTGGTCGCGCTGGGCAGCGCGTTCGGCACGCCACTGGCGGCGGCGAGCCTCGCCCTGACCGTGTATCTGTCGATGCAGGCGCTGGGGGTGTTGGCCAGCAGGTTCATTGCCAACGCCGCCGCCATGCCGAGGTGGCTTCGGTCGGTTATGCGATCAATGCCGCGATCGTGCTGGCGATCGGCACGATGGGGCTGGCAACAGCGCCGCTCGTCGCGGCGATGGGCGCGGCGGGGCTCCTGGGAGGGATGATCATGCCGTCGCGCGACATGCTGGTGCGTGCCGCCGCGCCGCCGGGCGCGATGGGCCGCACCTTTGGCATCGTCACCGGCGGGTTCAGCATCGGCGGCATGGTCGGACCGTTGATGTTCGGCTTTTTCATGGACCACGGTGCGCCGCGCTGGGTGTTCGGCGCCAGCGTCGTCGTGATGATTGTCGTCGCCCTCGTCGCGCTGGTCGGCGACCGCCGCTCCGCGCGCCGCCGGCGGTTCGCGGCAGCGGAGTAGGCGGGTCAGACGATCGTATTGGTCAGGCTGCCGATCTTCTCGATCCACAGCTTGACCACGTCGCCGGCTAGAGGAATTCGCCGCGCCCGACCTCCGTTCGATCCGTCCCGGTACCCATTGTTGTCGTCGATCACCTCACTCGAGGCGGTCTTGCTCGCCGCGTTTGTGCTGATGAAACAGAATCGCATGGGAATGGTCGCCGATCGTC
>CAVSZA010000007.1:0-18222 GCA_963732095.1 uncultured Alphaproteobacteria bacterium | reverse complement strand
ACCGCGCTCGGCATCATCTTCGCAACGATATGCTCACGAAACTGAGCTTGCTGTTCTTCCTGCGGTAGCGGGTAAAATCTGACGCTGCGTCGGAAGTCGGCTCGGGGTGGAAAGCAGAGATGCGCACGAGATTCCCGCGTGAACTGGCGCGCACCTCCGCTCGATCGTGGGTCGGATAACGTGACAAAATCTTAGCCTCTCACTAAATTCTTCCAGAAGATACGGGCCGACGAGCGCACAGGTTGCGGATTCCGGGGGAAGTCGCCCGCGAATCCGCGATGATGTCGCCCACCATTCCGATTTGATCTCGCTCGGCGTTCCGAGATGATTTCGCCCGGCATTCCGGGATGATGTCGCTCGGTTAAGCGGCGTCTCTGCTGGCCCGATTAGGGTCCGCTCCTTTGGCTTTTGCACGGGGGAGCGGATGCCAGCAGAGAGGACAACGATGCGCCAGGTGCGCGAAGTGCTTCGTTTGACGATCGCCGGGGTCGGACTGAACGAGATTGCCCGCCGAGTAGGTGTTGCGCCGTCGACTGTCCGGTTGACCTTAAAGCGACTGGCGAGTGCCGGATTGAGCTGGCCATTGCCGGCTGAGATGACCGACAGCGCGCTGGAGACGGCGCTGTTTGCTGCCGCCGGCACGAAACAAGGCCATCGGCGTCACGTCGAGCCTGATTGGGCTCAGATTCACCGCGAGCTCAAGCGCAAGCACGTCACCCTGACGATGCTGTGGGACGAATACATCGAGCGCTGCCCCGAAGGTTATCGCTATTCGCGCTTCTGCGAGCTGTACCGCGGTTGGGCGTCGCGGCTGTCGGTCACGATGCGGCAAGCTCACATCGGCGGCGACAAGCTGTTTGTCGATTATGCCGGCGACACGGTGCCGGTGATCGTCGATCGGCTCACCGGCCAGATCCGTCCGGCGCAGATTTTCGTCGCCGTCATGGGCGCCTCCAACTTCACCTACGCCGAGGCGAGCTGGACTCAGGCGCTGGCCGACTGGATCGGCGCCCATACCCGAGCCTTCGCAGCGCTCGGCGGCGTGCCCAAACTGCTGGTGCCGGACAACACCAAGGTTGCTGTCATCAAAGCCTGCCTCTACGAGCCGCAGGTCAATCGAACCTATGCCGAGATGGCGGTCCATTACGATACCGCGATCCTGCCGGCGCGGCCGCGGCGGCCGCGCGATAAGGCGAAGGTCGAAGTCGCGGTGCTGATCATCGAGCGATGGCTGCTCGGCCGCTTGCGTCACCGCCGCTTCTACAGTCTGGCCGAACTCAATACCGCGATCGGTGAGTTGTTGCGGCAGCTCAACGACGAACGCCGGATTCGGCGGCTCGGCGTCACCCGCCGGGCGCTCTTCGAAGAGCTCGACCGGCCCAACCTCAACTCGTTGCCGGCGCAGCCCTATTGCTTTGCCGAATGGCGCGTTCGCCGTGTCGGCGTCGATTACCACGTCGAGCTCGAAGGTCATTTCTACAGCGTGCCCCACCGCTTTGCCCGCAGCGAGGTGGAGGTGCGACTGACGCCGCGAGCCGTCGAGATCTTTCTGAAGGGCGAGCGGATTGCCGCTCATCTGCGCGCCAGCGGTAATCATCGGCATACCACCGTGCCCGAGCACATGCCGTCGAGCCATCGGCGGTACGCCGACTGGACGGTCGAGCGCATTCGCCGCGAGGCCGCTTCGATCGGCCCAGCTACCGCCGCGCTCTGCGAACTGATCCTGGAGCGCCGGCCCCACCCTGAGCAGGGCTTCCGGGCCTGCCTCGGCATCGTCCGATTGGTGCGGCCATTCGGCGCCGATCGCCTGGAAGCCGCCGCCACGCGGGCAATCGAGATCGGCACGCTGACCTACGGTTCGGTGCGCTCCATCCTCGACAACAAGCTCGATCGCCAGACGGCGCAGCAGCCGACCACCAATGGCGTGCCGATCCTCCACCCCAATATCCGCGGACCGCGCTACTACCATTGAGGAGAATGCAGTGCTTACCCATCCAATGCTCGACCAGTTGGGCCAGCTGGGCCTGTCCGGCATGGCCCAGGCGTTTGCCGAACTCGAAGCTTCGGACGAAACCGCCACGCTCACTCATGCCGACTGGCTCGGCCTCCTGGTCGATCGTGAGCTCACCCATCGCCGCGACAAGCGGCTTGCAGCCCGGCTGCGCTATGCCAGACTGCGCCAGCCGGCCAGCGTCGAGGACGTCGATTACCGAGCCCCACGCGGCCTCGACCGCGCCCTCTTCCAGAAGCTCACCACCGGCGAGTGGATCGACACGCACGACAATCTGATTTTGTGCGGGCCGACCGGCGTGGGCAAATCTTGGCTTGCTTGTGCCCTCGGTCACAAGGCTTGCCGCGACAACCGCTCTGTTCTCTATCAGCGGGTTCCCAAGCTCTTCCCCGAACTCGCGCTCGCCCGCGGTGACGGCCGCTATGCCCGCATCCTGCGCGGTCTCACCGGCGTCCAGCTCCTCATCCTCGACGATTGGGGCCTTGAACCGCTCGACGCCGGCGCCCGTCGTGACCTCTACGAGATCCTCGAGGAACGCTATGGGCGTCGCTCGACCATTCTCACCAGTCAGATCCCCGTCGACAAATGGCACGCCTTTATCGGCGATCCGACTTATGCCGACGCCATCCTCGACCGGCTCGTGCACAACGCCCACCGCATCGATCTCGCCGGCGACAGCCTGAGGCGCAGGCGCTCCAGATCGACCACAAGGGATTGACCACCGGCTTGCAACTTGCCAAAAAATGATCGCCAGCAAGGGGCCCGCCAGCCAGGCGACATCATCTCGTATCGCCGGGCGACATCATCTCGGAATCAGCGGGCGACTTCGTCGGAATCTGCACACAGGTGGAGTTTGCGAGTTGGGGAAGCGCCGTTGCAACTGTCGCTGCATGCGGCGGGGCGGGTGCATTTATTGATTTTTGGATCGGGAAGAGTGGTCAGCGCCGCGTCAGGGATTGGTTGGAAACCTGGTGGCTACGCCTCAGCTATGTCAGGTGGGGCAATTTAGGACGCGAAGAGTTGGTTTTCGCCGTCCACATTATTGATCGCGTTTTTGGCAGCGGTTTACTTTGCCTACGCCGCGTCACCGCTGTCCTCGTTATGACTTTCATGTCTATGTGTATAATTCCGATCGTCGTCGTACTTTATCATGCGGCCATGCCGTGGCAGTACCTTTTGACCATATACAATTTGGCGTGGTTCGTTTTTATTGTATTTTCTGTATCTGTATCTTTCTCAGTTACTCGGTTTGCCGCCACCACTCCTTGTCTATATCATTACTAGGTTTCATATTTGAATCTTATCGGCTTTTGCGCACTATTATCTTTCCAATATGCATTATTAATATATTGGTCGCCCCTTATTAAAAACCTTTTGTTTTTTTTAGCGCTAATTATATTTAGCTGCACATTCCTATTAAGCAGCACCGCGACTACAATGCATCTTCTACATTAGATATTAGGCATGTTGCTTCATACTAAATTAATGCCAGTCCTGCCGCTAGGATCGTTGGTGACCGTATTTGTAGAGTTTTCCGAAGCCGCAAACGACGCTGCTATGCTTTCCGTATATTTCATGGAGTACTTTTCGACCGTTCTCTCTATAGTACCCAGTGTCATTCGGCTTTCACTTACCGTGCTCTTTGTTGGTTCGTTCTTTCTTCAAACCGTCCAGCGCCCAATCATGGAACTTTGGGCGCGTGTAATCGAAAGCGACAAGCCGGTGTTTACGTTGCTGTTTAGCGGCGTTGCGGCCTTCGCCGAGGCAGGTCAACGGATTACCAAAATTTTTTGGTGACTGTCCGCGGCAGCCGGAAATCGGCGATCTCTACTGTCTATCAGTGTCGCATGAGTGCCATCGGGCGGTCCAGGAGTCTCGATGTATGCCGGGCCGAATGTCCGGAAAGGGTCGGGAGCCGCCCTCCGAACCTTCTAGCAGCGTTCTCATTTCCAGAGCTATCGGAGCTTGTTCATGACTTACAATCTCTCGGCAAGAGTGTGTTGTCTGGAGTCCGATCCGGGGTAAACGCGAGTCGCGACTCGGGGACAAAACCTTTTTTATCACCACACCGAGAATGGCGGAATCTTTGGGTTTTTGGGGTATTCTGAGAGCGCCGTAAGACCGAATCCATCTCCCTCAGCGGAGAGTCACGCGAACTTTTGGTCCCCGCTTGCCTTTAAAGAGGGCACCCTCGCCACCCAATCCGAGCGAACCCGCCGCTGCGCGCCGCGCGTCGACCCCCGTGGTGGAGGAGGTCAACCAGCTCGATGACAACCAGGCTCGTTGCTGGCTGGAAGCGAACGCGAATCAGCTCGTCGAGAAATATTTTGGCGCCATGCCCGAGGCCGGGAATCCAGCGATCAGGGAGACCAAGCCGGCCGTCGTGCGTCAGGGGAAACCGGCGCCGTTGGGAACCCCCGGTGAGTTGCTAACTCTTATCGCTTCCTCGCTGATCCCAAAATCCGGCTCCGCCGCGCCCGAATCTTGGACCGTGGCTCGCCGCATATCCCGCCGGTGCTTCGCTTCGTCGTACGGCCGCCCCCGATGCATCGTGCACCGGTTATCCCAGATCACGAGATCGCCAACCGACCACCGGTGGGCATAAACAAACCGGGGCTGTGTCGCATGCTCGATCAGATTTCGGATCAGCATCCGGCCATCCGGGACCGGCCACCCAACTATGTGCGACGCGTGCGACGCGAGATACAACGTCTTTCGGCCCGACCCGGGATGCATCCGCACCACGGGTCGGTGCACGGGCGGCGTGGCGGCGCGTTCGGCTTCGGTGAAGTCGGTAAAGCCCAGTTTCGCCCGCGAGCAGAAAATCGAGTGTTGCGCCGATAGATCCTGGATCCGGGCCTGAACCTTCGGTGGCAGCGTCTCCCACGCCACACGCATGTCGACGAACTGAGTTTCGCCACCCTCCGGCGGCACGGCATGGGCGTGCAGCAGCGAGTAGGATGCCGGCGTTTGCTTGAACGACGAATCGGTGTGCCAGAGCTGATTTCCCAAAGCGAACATCCGGCGTCGGTCGGCTTGACTGAGGACCGCATTGTTTTCGTCGAGGTTCGAAATATCGACCAGCTTTCTCGTGACCCGCGGCGCGAGGCCCGTTGTCAACACCCCGTTCTGCGGTTCCAAGGTCCCGAACAGTCCGGCAAATGCAATCTGTTCCTCGGGAGTCAGTCTTGGCCCCTGCAACAACAGCACGCCATACTCATCCACAGCCGCCTTGATCGCCCCGAAATCGGCGGCATCGATCGGCCGAGAGAGATCGATGCCACTGGCCCGCGCTGCAAACAAAGGATGCAGAATGTTGATCGAGATTGCCATAGAGCCCAGCTCCTGTGATCTGATCGCCAGGAATTGGTCTGCCGAGTCGATGAAGTCGAATTCATAATTTTTGGCGCCTATGCCGGAATGTTATGACGGGCCGATGCGCATCAACCATCGCCAGATCGAGGCGTTCCGCGCCGTATTCCAAACCGGCAGCATGACAGCAGCCGGCGCTCTGATAGGTGTTACCCAGCCCGCCATCAGCCGCCTGATCCGTGATCTCGAGGGCGAGATCGGCTGGAGCCTGTTTGACCGTTCCGCAGGCAAGTTGATCCCGACCCCGGACGCCGTCGCACTGTTCCGGGAGGTACAGCGGAGCTATCACGGGCTCGACCGGGTTGCCGATGCCGCGGCTCAGCTTGGCCGACGGCGTGAAGGAGAATTGCGCATTGCTGCCTCTGTTGCGCCGTCATTCCACGGCCTGCCGCCGGTGCTAACTCGGTTCCGCAGGGCCTGGCCCGGAGTTCTTTTGTCGCTGCACACCGCTTCCTCGCCCGAGGTGTTGGACCTCGTCGCGATGCGACACTGCGATCTTGGTGTCGCCGTGTTGCCGGCGGAAGCGCCGGGGGTCACGATCGAGGCCTTGCCCTCAGAAAATGCCCTCTGCGTCGTGCCGGCGAGCCATCCTTTGGCGGCGCGCGCTATCGTGCAAGCCGAAGATCTCGCCGGCGTGCCGATGCTGATGATCTCGGGCTACAGCTACCTGCGCCAGCGCATTATGCGGAATTTCGCGACGGCCGATGTTCAGCCCGACATCGTGTTCGAATCCTCCTATTCGGCCCCCATCTGCGCAATGGTAGCCGAAGGCATGGGAGTGTCGATTCTCGATCCGCTGACCGCACGAGCTTATGCCGGGCCTAGTCTTGCTTTGCGGCCGTTCGAGCCTGCGGTGCCTTATGAGTTGAAAGTCGTCTTCCCGGCTGGCCAGCCGCGCAGTGATCGCGCCGTAGCATTCGCCGCGCTGTTGCGCGAGCATCTGGCGGCATCGGTGACCTGAGTGAGGTCCGGCCTAGCAAACGTCCCTGGAGATGCAGCGCCGAGAACCACAGGCCCACCGAGTTTACCGTTGGCGAGGAATCAAGCAGCGGCGACATGAGCCCATCTCGAAACCTTCGCAGTGTCACGCGGTACAGATGGTTCGAAGCCGGCTCCCTCCAGCGGCGAGTCAGGTACGAACTCGGTAATCGGCTCGAACGATGGACCGGGAGCGCTTCGTGCCTCATCCCGTGACCGGGTCGGGGATCTCGGTTTAGTCGGATAACCGGGCAAGATCGTCGAGCGCCTTGTCGATTAGCTCTTTGCGTCGCGGATTCCTCGCCTCGGACGTTTCAGCGAAAAGCAGGATCAAATATCGCGCCTCTGCTGCAGCCTCAGCCCAAGTCGTCGACGGAGCAGCGAGGGCGTGGCGCTCGAAATCCTCTTGGCGGCGCCGCAGGGCTGCCTGATCGGCCTGAACTTCATGAAGGCGCCAGCGAATTTCCGTCGATTTTTGAGCGGCCATGCCGCGATGCTCGTCGAGTTCCACGGGGTTGTCCGTCATGATCGATTGCCCTTCCTATCTCTCTTGGAAGTCATGCGTGTGTGTGCGTGTGCAACGAGTCGACGAAGAGATAGCCGCCCAGGCACGGCTGGGATTGGCGCCGCCCGGCATCGGCGCCGTGCAAACCTTGCACTCACGCCAACACCTCACTGTCGGGCTCGACGGCACTGTCGAAATGTGGGCCGAAGATGCCCAATACTTCATCCCGGACGGCTGGACCAAACTCGCGGAATGGACGACCGATGAAGACGCCGATGCGGAGCGCAGCAAGCCACAAACCAATGCCCCAGCCCGGCTCGATGGAGTGGTTCGAAGCGCAGAGAAGAAAGGCTGAACCATCAGGTGGTACCGTTTAAGAGCCCGCCGATGCTCCCGCGACCCCGGAATGCTGCGGAAATCCACGGCTTTTTGTGCCGCGGTACTGATGGTTCGAATCCATCTCCCTCCAGCAGAGAGTTCTGCAACCCTCCTCCCTCTCGAAACGAAATCAGACCCATGGCTGCTCGTTGAGCGGGTCGGCGCGCAGATTCCAGTGAAAGAGAATAGCAGGAAAGCGAAATAAGTTAGCGCCGAACGTTACGGTCTGGGTATTTGTGGTGGGCTAGGGGGTGCCGTCGAGCCTGATTGTTCCGTGGGCTGAACTCGTAGGCACGGACCTGTCGCAATCTCGGGGTTTATTTTAAGCAAGTCGTTGCACGCGGTTTCTGTACCCTCGCACAGCTGAGCTCCATTCTGCCCTCTTTCAAAGCACCACTTCTCAGCAGGGTCGGGCTGCGCTTGGGCAACGAGTATGGCGACTGCCGGGAATATGGACCACATAGAGCACCCCCCTCTATTCATAATCGTATTTGGCGAGGCATTTGCTCCCTCCCTCTTAAAAGATTTTGCGGCTCTGATCGGTGCATCGCGCCTGCGGCGCTCTTCCCTTTGGCGTCCGCTCGGGTAGCCTGTCGACCGAGCGCCCTCCGGGCGCATCGGCAGCGGCCTGGAGTTGCCCCACCTGACTTGTCGAGGATGACGTGTTCCTCGGCTGACAAATTGTCGAGGACCGTGAATAGATCCGCCTGGTCCGGCAGCTTCGCGCTTTCCTCCCAGCGAGCGAGGCCCGCCAGAGCGCGCATTGCCTTCACCGCCTCAAACTCGCTTCTCGCGTTGCGAGTGCTCCATCGGAGTTATAGAGCAGTGGGTACAGGCAGGCGAGTTGGCCGAGGAAGCCGATCAGGCGGGGTGGCGGGCTGCCGAGGAAGAAGAGACCATCGTCTCGGTCCTTTCTGTAGGACTGGGCTATCGATGCAGCCCGCGTAGATGCACAACGAGATGATCGAGGACAGGCAAGACTACCGCGAGCGCGGGAACCATCTGCGGCAACTTGCCGAGATGACATGGCAGGACAATTTAGAGGCATTGCTCCGCCGCGTCGCGCGTGATTATGACGAGGTCGCCAACGATCTTGAAGCCGGCGCTACCTAGATCCGCCACAAGGAGCTTATTCGTGAATAGGCTTCCCGGCCGACCCGGCGACACTTCGACGGCGGGCCATCTCAACCGCCTCACGCCTTAACGGACATGTGGGCTAACGCCGTTTCCCGGTAGCCGCTGCGTGCTACGATCGCCGCGGTCACTGAGGAGGAAGGCGATGACTGGGACCGTTGGTTTTATCGGGCTTGGCAATATGGGCGGGCCGATGGCGCTCAATCTCGTCAAGGCCGGGTTCGAACTGGTCGTGCACGACATCAACCCAGCCAGGGTGGCGCCACTAGTCGCGGCCGGCGCGACCGTCGAAGCCTCGGCCGAAGCCGTTGCCGCCAAATGCCATCGCACGATCTGCATGGTCGAGACCACCGATCAGGCCGAGTCCGTGATCCTCGGCGAGAACGGGATTATCCAATCCGCCAAACAGGGTGACATCGTCCTGTGCATGAGCACGATCGACCCGCTTGCCGCGCGCCGTTTTGCCGAGCGCCTCGGCGCCAAGGGCGTTACCATGCTCGATGCGCCGGTCAGCGGCGGCACGCATGGCGCGGCAGCTGCGACCCTGTCGGTAATCGTCGGCGGCCTAGCCGAGACCTTTGCGGCCAGCGAGGACCTGTTCCGCGCGATGGGCAAGAATGTGTTCCATGTCGGCGGGCTCGGGCATGGATTGGCGATGAAGCTGATCAACAACATGCTCGGCCAGATCGCCACTGTCGCTATTGCCGAGGCGCTGGTGTTCGGCAAGAAGGCTGGCCTCGATCCGCAAAAAATCTATGAGGTCGTGCGCGTCAGTACCGGCAGCAGCGTGCAGTTCGAAAACCGGGTGCCGCGCATGCTGGCGCGCAATTTCGTGCCGGGGGGCACGATTGACATCTCGTACAAGGACCAAGAGCTCGAAACCACATTTGCTAAGCACCTCGGCGTGCCGCTGCTGCTCGCCAACGTGACGCAGCAGGTCTACCAGATGGCCCGCGCCGCCGGGCTCAACAAAGAAGACGGTTCATCGATCATCAAGGTGTTTGAGCGCATGGCCGGAGTGACGATCGGCGGCGGCGACGACTGAGATTACACCGCCAACCGGTGGAACCGGGCGGCCGGGTACGCACCCGGTCCAGCGTTCCTTAAGGACGGCGGCGCGGCGCCTTGGTGCTGCGACGCTACGCCCGCCGGATGATCCGCGCCCGAACGATGCCATCCGCGACGCTCAACGGGGTGGCGCCGGTCGCGGCGGCGCAGCGCAGCACGCCCCGGGTGATGGCGCCGATGCGCGCGACCGAAGCGAGCACCGCGTCGGGCTGGTCGTCGATGGTTTCCTGGTGGAAGTCGATAACGCCGCCAGCATTCGCCAGATAGTCTGGCACGAACACAATGCCGCGTACCGCCAACGCCGCGTCGTGCCGCGCCTCCGCAAGCTGGTTGTTGGCACCGCCGCAGACGACGCGGCAGCGCAGGCAGGGGATGGTCGCGTCATTCAGCACCGCGCCCAGCGCCGCCGGCACGAACACGTCGACGTGCTGGGCGTGGATTTCCTCGGGTGCCGCCAAGGTCGCGCCGTAAGTGGCAGCGGCCTGCGCGCAGCGGTTCCCGTCAAGGTCACTGACCACCAATGCCGCCCCCGCCGCCGACAAGTAGCCGCACAATGGCATACCGACATTGCCCAGCCCCTGGACGGCGACTCGCAGCCCCTCCAAGTCGCTGCGGCCGAGGCAGACCTCCGCAGCGGCGCGCAGGGCCTCGAACACGCCGAACGCGGTCGCGGGCAAGGCTTGCTGCGCGGCCGCCGTTGCCCCTGCGGTATGGCACGTCACTTCCCGCATGATTATCAAGTCCGCGAGCGTTGTGCCCACGTCGTCGGCGGTGATGTAGCGGCCGCCGAGGCCCTCGATGATGCGACCCATCGCGTGAAGCAGCGCCGGCGTCTTGTCGCGGCGCGGGTCGGCGATCATCACCGACTTGCCGCCGCCATAGGGCAGTTCGCAGATCGCCGCCTTGTAGGTCATGCCGCGCGAGAGGCGCAGCACGTCGGTCATCGCGTGCTGTTCGCTGGCATACGGATACATGCGGCAGCCACCAAACGCCGGGCCGAGCGTGGTATCGTGGATCGCGATCAGCGCCCGCAGGCCGCTCGCCGGATCCTGCGTGAACAGCAGCGCCTCATGACCGTCGTAGTCGGGGTGACTAAACATATCCTACCGTGCCGTCGGCGCGCGGCGGATGAAGGCAAGCGCCACGAGACGAGATCGGCCTTGCGTAAACTGGGACGAGCAGATCGCCGGGAGAGTCGCCATCGTAAGCTGGATGGGTAGTAATCGGCACGAAATTGCAGTCGGGTCGGAGGTTTCGCCTGACTCTCCGCTGGAGACTTCCGGTTCCGCGCGAGAAGAAATCTTGGTGTCCCATTGGAGCTCAACTGAGCTTGTCTATGCCTCCACCCGCGGGTTTACCCGGAGAGAGCACCGCGGATTTCTTCGGTCAGCGCGCTTATCTCCGCTGCTGCGGGGGTCATGCGGGCGTTTTCGATGACGCCAAGCCCCAGCGCCATCGCTTGCGCCAATGCAACACGGTTGCCGATCCGGGTCGCCGCGATCGGGGTACCCGCGCCGGCAAGATCAGCGGCAATGTCTTCGGTGAGCCGCGAACGCGGCGGCACTCGGTTCAGGACAACAAGTGAGCGCCGCCGCTCGTCTTGCGCCATTTTGAGCGTTTCCGCCGTCGCCCACAGATCGAGCGGCGATGGCTGAACGGGAACCACCACGAGCCGTGCCGCGCGCACCGCGATCCGCGCCTCGGTTTCGGCGTGCGGAGGAGCGTCGATCACGACCAGATCCACGGAACCGACCCGATCGTCGACCCATTGCGCCGCGCGCCAGCCAGGCAGTGCGGCAAAATCAAAACCGATAGCCTTTGCCCCGAGCCTCGCGCGGCGCAGATCAACCCAAGCCGAGAAGCTGCCTTGCGGATCGATATCAAGTGCCGCAACCCGTGCGCCACGGCGCGCCCATGCGACAGCGAGCTGAGTGGCGAGGGTCGTCTTTCCGGCGCCGCCTTTGCGCTGTGCGATCGTGATGACCAGCCCCACCATGCGACCCGCGCTCTAGCAGAGGCCGAAGGGGAATAATAGGAAGCCGGATACTCTGATGCTGGAGCTTGGGGACAAGGCCCAGCTGCTCTGCTGATGCCCTCCCCTGGGCCGAATCGTCTTTGACGAAAAGCCTCAATTTGGCGCAGCCTCCGGCAACGGTCTACATCGCGGCGGTGACCTGTCGAACAGCTGCTGCTTCTGCTCCGGCCAACATCAGCCGGCGTAATGCGTCAGGCCGCGTCGCACAAGGTTGGCGGGTACCGAAGGCTCGCCGGTAGAGAAAGCCGGATCCGAATTATCGGTCCCGCAAAAGAAGGACCCATCAAATCGATCCGATGGCGACTCTGGCTTTCGTTTCCGTGAGAGGGACCGAGGGTTCGAATCCATCTCCCTCCAGCGGAGAGTCTCAAGGCCGGGCTCAACCCCCGCGACGAAGCTCCTCTACCTGAAAGCGCGGCTCCGCTGCCGCGGGTGCGGGCGGAAGGGGCCGCATGGGACAGCCCCCGATTGCCCCGGGTGCTGAGCGGGCCTCCTCTCAATTCGGTCGGATAAGCGGGCCAGATCGTCGAGCACCTTCGCGATCAGTTCTTGGCGTCGCGGATATCTCGCCTCGGACGTCTCAGCGAAAAGCAGGATCAGATATCGCGCCTTTGCAGCAGCGTCGGCCCACGTTGCCGACGGAGCAGCGAGGGCGTGGCTCTCGAATTCCTCTTGGCGGCGTCGCAGGGCTGCCTGGTCGGCTTGAACTTCGTGGAGGCGTCGGCGAATTTCAGTCGATTTCTGAGCGGCAATGCCGCGATGCTCGCTTGCGTGCGGGAAGATTCCTGCTCTGTAGCGCGGCGTCAGCTTGTCGCTACTCTCCGGCCCCGGCCTTACGGTGAAGCCGTCGAGCGCGCGCGAAAGGACGGGCCGGTTCAGACCAGTGAAGAACAGCGCTTCAATCTCCGCCAGGTCACTCATCTGCGTCTTACTCTTGTCCCAAATAAGCGCGGATCCGGCACGGCGTCGCTTGCAGCGCTCCGCCTCTTCGCCTGGACTGGAGGTCCGCGCGGCGAGCCTTTGGCGCGCTCGCTCATTGCCGGTCGATTGAAACCCAGTACTATTAGGCGCGACTGATTACAGAAACCGCCAAGGCGAAGGAGAACCGCGATGGCAAGGGCTTTCCAATTTGATGTCGGTCCGGTTATTGAGCAACTTAATCGAATTCTGCAGATGGAACTTGCCGCGATCATCTACTACACGCACTACTCCTTTATGATCTACGGTCACGCGCGGATTCCGATCACCGCCTGGCTGCGCGATAACGCGACGGAATCGCTAGCCCACGCTCAAGAGGCGGGTGAAATGATCATGCGGCTGCACAAGAGGCCGGCTCTCGGCATCGCCGCGCTGCCGACCACGCCGCACAATACGATCGACGAGATCCTCACCGAATCAATACAGCGGGAGGAGGCTGGCGTAGAACTCTACCGGGACCTCCTTGAGCTAGTGAAAGGCAAGTCTGTCGTTCTTGAGGAATATGCGACCCGGCTGGTTTCGGCGGAGGCCGTCCACCTCCGGGAAATGGAGCTTATGTTGATGAAGCGCGCGCCCGATTAGATCGTCCTCACTTGTCCGGAATCGCTCTGGGAGTGACGCCACCACGCCCTCGGATCGCTCAGGATCTTTCTTTTTTGAGCCTCAGCTTTCGATCTTGAGTGGAAATTGACCACCGAGCGCGAGCGATCACGCGCCGGTCTGGATCGAACTTCTTGCTGAAGATCAGCCGGTAGATTAACCCGCTTCAATTTGGCCAGCCGGGCGGCGTGCCGTTTGCACATCCGTCCTTGGACAGTTTCGTTGCCGAAATAAAAAGCGCCATGCGGGGATCACATGGCGCTTTTGAGAAGAGAGCCGCGTGGCGGGTGGACCACGCTGAAGAGCGAAGCTCTCTTGCTTAATCGCTTAATCAACGCTCGACGCGTTTCTCCATTCCGCGCGATGAGCCGCCAGCGTAGACCGCAATCTTTAAATCTGGCCGGGGGGAGAAAGTTGGCCCGCCAGTGTTTTGAGAGTGAGATCCGCCACTCGGTCAGGGAGGCATGACGATGCCCGAGAATCACGTCTACCGGATCATCCAGGTTGCCGGTTCCTCGCAGAACAGCATCGAAGACGCGATCCAGAATGCCGTCGGCCGCGCCTCGCGCACACTCCGGCAGGTCGGCTGGTTCGAGGTGCTGGAGACACGCGGCCATGTCGAAGACGGCAGGGTGGCGCATTATCAGGTCACGCTCAAAGTCGGGTTCACCCTCGACGACGACGATTAGGGTGGAAACATCTCCGACAAATAGTTCAAGCGCCGCCACTGGCCGCCATTCAGCTACGCTCCGCACGACGCCGGCCGGTCTCGTGACATCATGACGGCCGCCATTTTTCTATCGGTCGCCGCGTTAGTGCGGGCCGCGCGCCGGCGCTAATCATCGGTCCGGTGCGACGCCGGGAGGCGCCGCACCGGAAACCGGTCGTCACGACCGCACGCCGTGCCGTTGACGTTGATTGCGGGTGCCGGCCATTGGCTCCTCGGCTCCGTCGATATGGTCATTCTCGGCTCGCTGCTGACGGGTTCCATCCCCGGTATCATGTGTGAGAAATAGTCCACGGCTTCGCCGCGGAAACCGAAGAAGTGATCATAACCGCTCTTTGAGCGGACCGAATTTCGGCAAAGCGCCCAGATGCCACTTGCCGATCAGGGTAGTGCCTTAGCCCCTTCTTCAATAGCGACGGCAGGGTGGGATGCTCGGGCGGGAGGCCGACCTCAGGGCTGCCAACCAACGGCTCCTCGAGCCCCAGCCGCAGTCGATACTGGTAGCGGCCGGTGATCAGCGCGAGACGCGAGGCGGAGCAGACGGCGGAATTGGCGTAGCCTTGAAGGAAGCGCATCCCTCGCGCGGCGATGCGGTCAATATTGGGCGTGGTAAAATCGCGGCGTCCGTAACAGGAGACGTCGGCATAGCCGAGGTCGTCGGCAAGGATAAAGATGATGTTCGGCGGCCTGGAGGCCGGCTGGGCATATGCACCGACGCCACCCGGACGGGCTCAGCCCTAGCGCGGAGCGCTATCCGGCCTTGTCACGACGTCATCCAGATCGATGCGGCCGAGCCGGGCCGCCTCTGCCGTGCCGACCTGACCGGCTGCTCGCTTCCGGAGTAGCGCGTCTGATCCGCCACCTTCCCGCCCCCGTCCGTAGGCGATTTGTCAGATACGGCCGGCGCGCATCTGCTGCGGCAGGCCGCGCGTCTGCCTCTGCGCGACGGCGCCAATGTGCTCCTAACGGTCCAGCCACACGTCTTCGAAGCGCCAGCCGTTGTAGATGCTGTTGACCATGATCGTCAGCCCTTTGACGTAGGGCTGCCGGCAGCTCGCGGCGCGGTAGTGAAAGATGATCGGCCGGGCGCCATCTTCTTGCAGCTTGCGGTCGATCTGCCACACCAGCTTTTTGCGCTTCTCGCGGTCCGGTTCCACCGACTGGCGCTCGAACTGTTTTTCGAGTTCCGGGTTGCAGTAGCCAGTGATGTTGCGCTCGGCGCCGCAGGCATAGTTCTCGAAGAATTGCTGGTCCGGATCGTCGACGGCGGCGGCGGTCAGATTGAGACCGACCACGTAATCCTTGCGGATCGCTTTCGGAAACCAGTTCACGGTTTCGATCGGGTCGAGCTCGGCCTCGATATAGATGGTCTTCAGCTGGTCGGTCAGGATGATCGCCGGGTCGCGCGCAATCGGGATGTTGCGGACCGACAGTTTGACCCGGAGCCGATTGTCTGGCCCATAGCCCTCCCGTTCCATGATCGCGCGCGCTTCCGCCCGGCTCTTTTCGACATCGGGATCGTAGCCCGGCAGTCCTTTCAACATCTCCGGCGGCAGGCCCCATACCCCGGCAGGCGGCGGCAGCATCGCGCCGCCGATATCTCCCTGCCCTTCGTCGAGGATGTCGATGAACGCCTTGCGGTCGAGGCTCAGCGCCATCGCACGCCGGATCTCGGGGTTGTCGAAGGGCGGGACCTTGCGGTTGATGATCAGGTTTCGGCTGGCGTTGAGCGGCGTGATCTCGCAGATCGCGTGCGGCGCCTGGCTCTGGATGTCCTTCAACAGCGGGATCGCCACATCGTAGGGCCAGGTCATGTCGAATTTTCCGGCAACAAACGCGAGGAGCGCCGTCGAGCGGTTCGGCACGATTGTGTACTCGACGCCGTCGACATAAGGCCGGTCCTTCTTCCAGTAATCCGGGTTTCGCGTCACCCGAATGCTTTCGTTGGGGCGAAACTCGACGAATTTGAAGGGGCCGGTGCCGATCGGGTGGCTGCGCATGTCGCGCGGCGGGACGTGACATGGATAGACCGGCGCCAAGCCGGAAGCGAGCAGAGCGAGCAGTGCCGGCTGCGGCCGCTTTAGCACGAACGTCGCCGTATAGTCGCCTTCGGTGACAACCTCTTCGAGGTTGCTGTACCACGACTTGCGGGGGTTGATGCGCAGCTTTTCGCTCGCTTTGCCGGTCAACAGGTCCCAAGTGCATTTGACGTCACTGGCGGTGAACGGCTCTCCGTCATGCCATTTGACGCGTTCGCGCAGATCGAAGGTGAGCCGCGTCCCGTCCTCACTCCACGACCAGCCCGTAGCAAGCTCCGGGACGATCGACTGCTCGCTGTTTTGCGCAACATGCTGGTCGTAGACGACGAGGTTGTTGAACACCCCCATCATCGACAGCACGGTCGACAATGTCGCCTCTTCGAGGATCGACATGCTCGCCGGGCTGTCGCGGTTATAGACTTTCAGGATACCGCCGGCTTTCTGCGCTGGCGCCTCCGTCACCGGCAATCCAACGAAGAACCAGGCTGCCGCGGCGACCGCTAGTACCCCTCGCGCTGTCACCTGTCGAGCCACAAATCTTCGTAGCGCGAACCGTTGTAGATGCTGTTGACTATGACGGTCAGCCCGTTCACCCGGGGATACCAACAGGTTGCCGCTCGGTTGTGATAGATCATCGGCCGGGCGCCGTCCTCCTGCAATTTCCGGTCGATCTCCCACACCAGATGCTGGCGTTTTTCGGGGTCGGCCTCCATCGATTGCCGGTCGAACTCCTTTTCGAGTTCGCGGTTGCAATAGCCGGTGTAATTGCGCTCCGCGCCACATGCAAAATTCTCGTAAAAGGTCTGGTCGGGATCGTCGAGGCCGTTCTCGCCGAGATTGAGGCCGACCGTGAAGTCCTTGCGCATGACCTTGGGATACCAATTGACGGTGTCGATCTCTTCGAGCTCACCGTCGATGTAGATCTCTTTCAATTGGTCGATCAGAATGACAGCGGGATCGCGGTATTGCGGAATGTTGCGCGTCGATACGGTGATTTTGAGCCGGTTATTGGGACCGTAGCCGTGGTCTTCCATGATCTTGCGGGCTTCATTGCGGTTCTTGGCGACGTCGGGATCGTAGCCGGGCAAGGTCATCAACATCTTCGCCGGCATCCCCCAAATACCCTCCGGCGGCGGCAGCATCGCGCCGCCAATATCGGCCTTGCCTTCGTTGATCGTATCGATAAAGGCCTTGCGGTCGAGGGTCAGCGCCAATGCCCGCCGGACATCGGGGTTGTCGAATGGCGGCTTGTCGCGGTTGACGATCAGGTTGCGGCTGACATTGGTCGGGGTCAGCTCGCAGATCGCGTCAGGCGCCTGGCTCTGAATGTCCCGCATCAGCGGGATCGTCAGATTGTAGGGTGTCGTCATATCGAACTTGCCGGCGATAAAGGCCAGCACCCGCGTCGAGGCGTTCTTGATGATCGTGTACTCAATCCCGTCGAGGTAGGGCCGGTCCTTCTTCCAGTAATCGGGGTTGCGGGTGACCTTGATCCCTTCGTTGGGCTTGAACTCGACCAGTTTGAATGGGCCGGTGCCGATCGGCCGGGTGCGCATCCGCGCGGCGTCACGTGACAGGGGTAGACGGCCGACCAACCGGAAGCCAATAAGGCAATAAACGAGGGCTGCGGCCGCTTCAGATGGAATGCGACCTCATCGTCGCCTTTTGTGGTGACCTCCTCGAGGTTCTGGTACCAGGCTTTGCGCGGATTGAGGCGAAACTTCTCGGGCGATTTACCGAGCAGCGTGTCCCAGGTGCACTTCACGTCATTGGCGGTAAACGGCCGACCGTCGTGCCATTTGACACCGCCCCGCAACCGGAAACTCAGTTCTGTTTTGGATGAGTTCCACGACCACTCGGTCGCCAGATCCGGCACGATCGATTGGAGGCTGGCTTGCGGCACATGCTGATCGAACATGACGAGATTGTTGAAAAGCCCCATTGCCGGACCGAGAGCCGCGTAGGTCACTTCTTCATGCAGCGACAGGCTGGCCGGGCTGTCGAAATGGTACATTTTCAGAATGCCGCCCGCCTTTTGCGCCACCGCAGTGCCACCCGACAGGGCCGCGAGGAAGCCGCCCGCCGCCGCGATCGCACGCCAGTGTTGCTTCATCTCCCGCCTTCTCTCGATTTATTCGTGTCTCGAGCCTTATCTTTCCAGCCAGACGTCTTCCATACGCCAGCCATTGACCATGCTGTTGACCATCGTGGTCAGGCCCCTGACCTGAGGATGCCAGCAGGTCGCTCCGCGCGTGTGGAAGATGACCGGCCGTGCTTCATCCCGTTGCAATGTCGTGTCGATGTCCCAGACCAGCTCCTTGCGCCTTTCTTGGTCGGTTTCGCGCGACTGTCGGTGAAACAGAGTTTCGAGCTCGTGACTGCAGTATCCGGTGAAGT
>CAVSZA010000006.1:0-20402 GCA_963732095.1 uncultured Alphaproteobacteria bacterium | reverse complement strand
GCCCGGCTGCTGGCCCAGCCGGTTCACGTGCTGGCGACCGGTGGCGGCGCCTTCATGGATCCGGCGACCCGCGAGCTGATCGCGCGCCGCGCCGTCTCGCTGTGGCTGCGCGCCGATCTCGATGTGCTGGTGTCGCGGGTCCTGCGCCGCAGCAATCGGCCGCTTTTGAAACAAGGCGACCCGCGCGCGATCCTGGCTCAGCTGATCGAGCGGCGCTATCCCCTCTACGCCGAAGCCGATGCCGATCGTGGACAGCGGCGAGGGATCGCCGGAAGCGACGGTGAGCCGGGCGATTGCGGCGTTGGCCGCATGCCCCCCGCGCGATCTTGCCGCCCGAAGTGTAGAGCGAGGAAAAGATGGAAACGATCGAGCGGCTGCGTGTCGAGCTCGGCGATCGAGGCTACGACATCCTGGTGGGCCCTCAGCTGATAGAGCGCGCCGGCCGCGAGATGCTCCCTCTGATGCGGCGCCGCCAGCGTGATCGTCTCCGACGAGATCGTCGCCGGACATTACCTCGCTTCTCTGCGGGACAGCCTGTCCGAGGCGGGGATCGCCCATCATGCCGTGCTTCTGCCGCCGGGCGAGGAAACCAAGGACCTCGCTGACTTCTGCGCGCTGGCCGAGGACATTCTGGCGATCGGCATCGAGCGCGGGTCGATGCTGGTGGCGCTGGGCGGCGGAGTTGTCGGCGACGTGACCGGGTTCGCCGCCGCGACCTTGTTGCGCGGCATCGGCTTCGTGCAGATCCCGACGACGCTCCTGGCGCAAGTCGACAGCTCGGTCGGCGGCAAGACCGGGATCAACACCCGTACCGGCAAGAACCTGATCGGCGCCTTCCACCAGCCGCGGCTGGTGCTCGCCGACACCTCGGTTCTGGCCAGCCTGCCACGCCGCGAATTGCTCGCCGGCTATGCCGAAATCGTCAAGTACGGCCTCATTCGCGATGCCGAATTCTTCGCCTGGCTCGAAGCCGAGGGTCACCTGGTCTGTGCGCTCGCCCCTGAGGCGCTGCGCCGCGCGGTGCTGACCAAGCCCCGCCACGAAAGCCGACTCCGTCGCCGGCGACGAACGCGAGGAGGGCGACCGGGCGCTCCTCAATTTCGGCCACACCTTCGGGCACGCTCTGGAGACCGAGACCGGGTTCAGTTCGCGCCTGTTGCACGGCGAGGCGGTGGCGCTCGGCATGGTTCTGGCGATTGATTTCGCCGCAAAGCTGGGCATGATCGCTCCGGAGGATGCGCGGCGGGTTCGCCGCCATCTCGAAGACTGCGGCCCGCGACCCGCCTGGCCGAGATCGGGCTGACAGGCATCCCCGCCGATCGCCTGCTCGGCCATATGAGCAAGGACAAGAAGGTCCGCGACGGCCGCATCACCTTGATCCTGCCGCGCCGCATCGGCGAGGCCTTTGTCATGAAAGACGCCCCAATCGAGCCGCTGCGCGATTTCCTCACCGGAGCGGCGGCTTAGCCCTTCGCTGACACGCCGCGCAGGTGCAATCTGAAATGGAATCATCGATTACAGTTTGCTGCACCTGCAGCGAATTCAGCAGCGAAATTCACGTATTGGTCGTGGCGACTAACCGACCGCGTTTACCATCTCCTCGGTCAGACAACGCCCTCTCGAAGACCATCATGGCCAAAGGATACGAGGTAAATGAGGCAATTTTAGCGATGCGGTAGAGGCTGTGCGAAACGCGGTCTTCTGCCGCGGCATTGGGCTGGACGTCTCTTGGGGGTGACCACCTGCCCTTGGCGCCCGGGATTTCCACCGTCCGCTATCCGATCCCAGAGCGGATCTTCGACTACGTTTCTACGGTTCGGAGCGGAGCGCGACGGCCGGAACAGTGCCATGATCGGTCATTGGCTTAGCCCCGGCCAAGGCCCGGTTTCCACGCTAAGGGCCGTTAATGGCCTGCGCGAACGTCGACCGGTTCTGGCCCCGTTGCAAACCTAACCTGCAGCTGGCCGGAGCCAGCGCTGTTGCTCGGCGAACCGGTCTGCCAGCATGTCGATGAACACGCGCACCTTGCAGCTCAGGTGCCGGCGATGGGGATAGAGCGCGTTGATCTCCACCTCCTGCGTCCGGTAGCCGGGCAGCAGCGGCACCAGCGCTCCCGAGGCCAGCAGGTCCCCGATCAGGAACGGGGCCGTCATCACCAGGCCGATGCCGGCCACGGCGGCGGCGCGCAAGGTAGAGGGGCTGCTGCTGATCACGTTTCCCGATATGCGCGCCAGCACCGGCTTGCCATCGGCATCCAGAAAGCGCCACCCGTCCGCGAACGGTGCGTAGGGGTAGCGCAGGCAGTTGTGGCCGGCGAGATCCGCCGGGGATTGGGGCGCCGGATGTCTTTCAAGGTAGGCCGGAGCGCAGCACAGCATGAGGCTCAACGTTGCCAGGCGCCGTCTGACGAGGGTCGAATTGGGCGGCGGGAACGGGCTGATCCCCAGATCGAACGCCTCCTGGACCAGGTTAATCATCGCGTGGCCGGTGCGCAGATCGACCGACACTTCGGGGTACCGGGCTAGAAAGTCGACGACGACCGGTGCGACGAACTGCACAATGCCCTGCTGGCAATAGACGCGGAGCTGGCCGCGCGGGGTTGCCTGTTGCGCGCCTGCGCCTCGTCCGCCTCGTCCAGGTCCTGCAGGATCTGCGCGCAGCGATCGTAGTAGTTACGGCCGATCTCGGTCAAACTGACCCGCCGGGTCGTGCGGTTCAGCAGGCGCACGCCGAGCGCGTTTTCCAGCGCCTGGACCTGGTCGCTGACCGCCGCCTTCGACAGGTTCAGGCGTCGGCCGGCAGCCGAGAAGCCGCCGCTCTCGGTGACCCGCACGAAAGCCGTGATGCTGGCGAAACGGTCCATCTGAGTCTCCTATTGTCTGGTAACAGCGGACAGCATGTTCGCCCGAGACGTGATTGTCCCCCTCGCAATCGCTCCTCATCTTGTCGCGCGAGACCAGATCGCAAGAGCCACGACGATGCTGAAGCAGGCTGATCGGGAAGCGGACGCGCAGACTGCGCCGGAGATTTGGCGACTTAACCCGAGGACGGCCCCCAGGGGCGGCCGGCATGGCGACGCGGTGCCGCGGCTCGAGTATGACAGCGATCTCCTGGCGACGCTGCTGGCGATGGCCGCTCACGATCTGCGTCAGCCGCTGCAGGTCATCACTGGCGCCCAGACCTTCTCGCCGGGCTGCTGCACGGGGATAGTCTACGGTTCGTACTGGCCCGGGCGGAGGACGCCGCGACGTGGCTGGGCGTGATGCTCGCTGAGCTCGCAGAGGCGCTGCAGCTACACATCCTCGCCAGGGATCCGCGCTGCAACTTGATCCCGCTCGCGCCTTTGATCGCCGACTTGGCGGCAGAGTTCGCCGAGGCGGCAGGCGCAAAGGGCATAGATTTGTGCATGTCGCGGGCAGCCGGCGCGGTGTTCAGCCACCGGGTTCTGCTGCGCGGCAGGCTGCGAAATCTGCTCCGGAATGCGATCGATTACACCCCGGCGGGTGGACGCGTGCTGATGCTGTGCCGGCGTGCAGGCGCAGAGCTGCGCATCGAGGTGCACGACAACGGACCTGGTATCCCCGAAGACATGAAAGCGCGGTTGTTCGAGGCGTTTGCGCGAGCCGACCGGACCCGGCCCGAGGGCATGGGCCTCGGGCTCTTCATCGTGAAGTGCGCGGCCGACCTGCTGGGGCATCAGATCGACGTCGACTCCACTGTCGGCCATGGTTCCTGTTTTGCTGTAATCACGAAAGCCGCGGCCGGCCCTACCGCTCATCGGGTCGTCTGAGGCCGCGCCTCTCCGCCGGCCAATCCGGCAGGGTCAGCGTCAATTTCGGCGCCCACAGTGCGGTGGCCGCAAGGACAGAGATATCGAGATGGGCATCGTTCGATTTGCACTGAAATTTCCGTACACCTTCTATGTCCTGGCCGCCCTCATTTTGTTTCTCGGCGTATCGGCCATCATCGTCATGCCGGAGGACATCTTCCCGGAGATCGATATTCCGGTGGTGTCGGTGATTTGGCAGTACACCGGCCTCAGCGTGCCCGAGATGGAGCAGCGCGTCACCACCTACAGCCAGTACGCGATCAGCAGCAACGTCACCGGCATCAAGAACATGGAGGCGCAGACCCTCAACGGCATTTCGGTACAGAAGATTTATTTCCAGCCCGACGTCAGCCTCGACCTCGCCATCTCGCAGATCGTTGCGGCGACGAATTCGGTCCGCGTGGTGCTGCCGACGGGCATCCAGCCGCCGATCATCGTGAAGTACGATGCCTCGAGCGTACCGGTACTGCAGCTCAGCCTCAGCTCCGACCGTCTCAATGAGCAGCAGCTCTACGATTACGGGCTGTACAATTTGCGCCAGCAGCTCGCCCCCCGGTCCAGGGCGTCACGTTCCCGACCCCGGACGGCGGCAAGTACCGACAGATCATGGTCGATATCGATCCGCTCAAGCTCCAGGCCAGAGGCCTAACCCCGGCCGATGTGGTCAATGCGGTCAATGCGCAGAACCTGACCTTGCCGTCGGGTCTCGCCAAGATCGGCGACAGACAATACACGGTGCGCACCAATGCGATGCCCGTGAGCATCGCCGATCTTAATGACATCCAATCAAGTACGTCAACGGGCAGACGGTGTTCCTAAAGGATGTCGGCCAGGTACACGACGGTTGGGCGGTGCAGCAAAACATCGTCCGCCACGAGGGCCGGCGTTCCGTATTGCTGGGCGTGCTGAAGAACGGCAATGCCTCGACCGTCGCGGTCGTCGACGGCGTGCGCAAGGTCCTCGAGATCGCCCGCAAGGCAGCGCCGCCCGGCCTCGGCATCAACGAGCTGTTCGATCAATCGAAGCTGGTCACGGCCTCGATCGCCGGTGTGCTGCGCGAGGGAGCAATCGCGGCGGGGCTGACCGGGCTGATGATCCTGCTGTTTCTCGGGTCGTGGCGCTCAACCCTGATCGTCCTGATATCGATCCCGCTGTCGATCCTGACCTCCATTGTCGTCCTCCACTTCCTCGGCCACACGCTCAACACCATGACACTGGGCGGCATGGCGCTGGCGGTCGGCATCCTGGTCGATGATTCGACGGTGACGATCGAGAACACCCACCGGCTGCGCAGCCTGGGCATGAGCCTCGCCGCGGCAACATTGCACGGCTCCGCCGGCATTGCGGTGCCGACGATGGTCTCGACTCTGGCGATCAGCTGCGTCTTCACCTCGGTGGTGTTTCTCGAAGGGCCGGCAAAGTTCCTGTTCACCCCGCTCGGGCTCGCGGTCGTGTTCGCGATGCTGGCGTCCTATGCGCTGTCGCGGACATTGACGCCGGTCGTCATCGGCCTGCTGCTCAAGGGCGAGCACCACGGCGGGACAGATGGCCCGGGCAACTGGTCCGCGCGTTTTGAGCGCGGTTTCGAGCTGTTTCGCCGGGCCTATGTGCGCGTGCTGACGATGCTGCTGAAGCGCCGGCTGATCGTTCCGGTCGTCGCCGCGCTGATGCTCGCGCTGGGAGGCGTCATGCTGGGCGTAGTCGGGCGCGACTTCTTCCCCGACATCGACGGGGGACAGATCAAGCTCCATATCCGCGCGCCGGCGGCGACCCGCATCGAAGCCAGCGAGCGCATCTTCCAGGAGGTCGAGGACAAGATCCGCGAGGTCATTCCGGAGAAGGAGCGTGACCTGATCGTCGACGACATCGGCGTGCCGCAGCGGGTGTACAATCTTGCCTTCACCGACGGCTCGACGATCAACGTCAACGATGGCGTGATCCTGGTGGCCCTCAAGGAGGGGCACGCGCCGACCGCCGATTACGTGCGCCGGTTGCGCCAGGTGCTGCCGACGGCTTTTCCGTCGGTGACCTTCTATTTCCAGGCCGCCGACATGATCACACAGATCCTCAATTTCGGATTGCCGGCGCAGATCGACCTTCGCGTCGTCGGACGCGATCGTGTGACCAATCTGCGCGTGGCGCACGAGCTGCGGCGTCGGATTGCGGACATTCCAGGCATCGCCGACGCCCATCTGCAGCAGGAGCTGGATGCGCCAGGCTTCATGGTGAACATCGACCGGTCGCGGGCATTGCAACTCGGTCTCAACGCGCAGGCCATCGCCAATGATGTCAATACCAGCCTGAGCTCTTCGGAACAGGTCGCGCCCAATTTCTGGACCGATCCTAAAGCCGGGATTCCCTACTACATTGCGGTCCAGACGCCGGAGCGTCTGGTGAGCTCTCTGGGCGAGCTCGGCAACACCCCGGTATCGACCGCGTTCGCTGCCAACGGCCCGCCGGTACCGGGTCTGTTGAGCAACGTGGCGACATTGCAGCGCGAAAGCGTGCCGACCAACCTTAACCAGACCAACGCCCAGCCGGTATTCGACGTCTATACCAGCGTGCAAGGCCGCGATCTCGGCAGCATTGCAAGTGACATCGGCAAGATCACCGCCGAACTGCAGAAGGAGCTCAAGCCCGGCAACACGATCCAGGTGCTCGGGCAGATCCAGAGCATGCGCGACTCCTTCCGGGATCTGGGCATCGGACTGCTGTTTGCGGCGGTGTTCGTCTACCTGCTGATGGTTGTCAACTACCAGAATTTCGCCGACCCGTTCGTCGTGATCCTGGCATTGCCGGCGACCTTTTGCGGCATCGTCACGATGCTGTTCATCACCGGCACGACGCTCAACGTGCCCTCGCTGATGGGCGCGATCATGGCGGTCGGCGTCGCCTCGGCGAATTCCATCCTGCTGGTCACGTTCGCGCGCGAGCAGCAGCTCAAAGGCAGGAGCGCGTTCCGGGCCGCCCTCGACGCGGGCCGTACCAGGATCCGCCCGGTGCTGATGACGGCAGCGGCGATGGTCGTCGGCATGCTCCCGATGGCGATCGGCGGACCCGGCGAGGAGCAGAACGCGGCGCTGGCGCGCGCAGTGATCGGCGGCCTGCTGTTCGCAACCCCCACTACCCTGCTGATCGTCCCGTATCTGTTTGCCGTGATGCGCAAGCGCAATGACGGCGTCGCCGCCTATGGCGTGTTCGAGGATCTGCCCGATGAATGAGATCCACGCGCTTTGAGGACCGACCGCTTTGAAATATGGCGAGGTTCAGCAATGACCCAAAAACAACATATTCGTGTCGGAATTGTCGGTGCGGACACAAAAGCAAGCTGGGCGAAGGTGTCGCATGTTCCGGCGATCAACGGTCTGCCCGGCCTGAAGCTCGCGGCTGTGGCAACGCGCAACGAACAGAGTGCGCGGGAAGCGGCTGAAACCTTCGGTGCTGATCGCTGGTTTTCCGATCCGTTTGCAATGATCCGCGATGACCGGATTGATGTCATAACGGTCGCCGTCAAGGTGCCGGCTCACCGCGAACTGGTTCTGGCGGCGCTGGATGCCGGCAAAGCGGTCTACTGCGAGGCACCTCTCGGACGCAGCGTCGCCGAGACTGGAGAGATGGCACGCGCGGTGGGTTCGTGCCATACGATCGGATTGCAGGGTCGGTTAAATCCGGCCGTGCGGCGTGCGGCGCAATTACTTTCCTCGGGAAAGATTGGACGGCCACTAAACGCGAGAATTGTCTCCACGACCGTCGGTTTTGGGCCGGAGCTGCCTTCCAGCTATGACTATTTCAATAAGACATCTTCTGGTGCCAACCTGCTCACCATCAGTGCGGGGCATACACTCGATTTGGTGGAAGCAGTCCTCGGACCAATCATTGAGGTTGACGCCCGGACCGAGATTTTGTGGCCAGCTGTCAAATTGGCGGACATCGGCGAGAAGAGTTTGCGTGAGACTGCCGATCACGTCGCCATTCTGGGCAAGACGCGTTCCGGTGCAGTATTCACGGCCGACATTCACGGTGGTGTGAGGTGGACCCCGATTGTGAGACAGCCGGAGCCGCTTCTTAAGGTGTAGCCCGGCCGATTTCGATGTCGGCTCCGATCGCGGTGACCGCGATGGCTGGTTTGACGATTTTACTTCTCACCTGATCAATATCAAATCCTTTGCTGGCTGTGGCGCCTGTGGGTATGTGGGCGAAGGCGAGCATTTCCCCGCTTTCCGAGCTGGCTCGGGAGGCGGGGGAAGCGGAGCCGGTCGGCAAAGCCGATCGTCCACATATCCATAGGCCTTCCTGGTAGATTTGCCGCGGCGTGCGGTAGCCGAGGCTCTGGTGCTGGCGCTCCTCATTGTAGAAATTGAGCCAGGCGCCAATACCGGCTTTGGCCTCGGCCACACTCGCATAGGCGTTGAGGTAGACCTCCTCGTATTTGAGGCTTCGCCACAGCCGCTCGACGAAGATGTTGTCCATGCACCGGCCCTTGCCGTCCATGCTGATTTTGATCCCGTGATCCTTCAGGGTGCCGGTGAAATCGTCGCTGGTGAACTGACTGCCCTGGTCGGTATTGAAGATCTCGGGACGGCCGTAGCGAGAGAGCGCCTCCTCGAGCGCCTCAACACAAAAATCGGCACCGAGCGTGTTTGACAGTCGCCACGCCAGCACCGCGCGGCTGACCCAGTCCATGACGACCACCAAATAGAGAAAGCCCTTGGCCATCGGGATGTAGGTGATGTCGGCACACCAGACCTGGTTAACCCGCTCGATCGACAGCCCGCCGAGCAGATACGGGTAGACCTTATTCTGAGGTGCCGGATTGCTCGTGTTCGGCCGCTGGTAGATCGCCACCAGCCCCATCAACCGCATCAGCCGCTGCACCCGCTTGCGGTTGACCAGGTGACCCTGGGTCGCCAGCCATGCCGCCATCCGGCGCGAGCCGTAATACGGCCGCGCCAGATACTGCCGGTCGATCAACGCCATGATCGTGCGGTCCTGCTCGCTGACCTCGGGCGGCTGGCGATAAACCGAAGCGCGGGATACCGCCAACAGCTGGCATTGCTGTGATACCGGCAGCGCCGGGCCCGTACGCTCGACCAGCGCACGCCGTTCCGCTCGGCTCATTTGCCGAGCTTTCGTGCCAAAAAATCGTTTTCGACCTTCAGCTGGCCGATCTGCCGGTACAGAAGATCAACCTGCGCCTCGCTGGCCACGCCCTCGACTGCTGTGCCGCCGCCTTCGAAAACGCTCGCCGCCCCGTCCAGCAGCTGCTTCTTCCAGTTGTAGATCTGGTTCGGATGAACGCCGAACTCACTCGCCAGCTCGGCGATCGTCCGGTCCCCCCTGACCGCCGCCACCGCCACCTTCGCTTTGAACGCTGCGTTGTGCTTCTTCCGTGTCCGCTTCATGTCCTGCTCCTGCGCGATCCGCGCTTTCTAGGGGCAGGGCTCCACCTTAGCCACCTGTCTCATTTTCGGGGTCCAGCTCAGTGTAGCGCCGGAGAATGCTCGCTCCCGCTTCGAAATCAGGGGATCAGAGGGATGGCTAAGCTTGACCGGTGATCACCCCTACGGCTTCCAGGCTGGGAACCTCAAGCTGAGGTCGGACATTCCATTCCCGACACCCGATGAGGCCGCGGTCTCCGGTGGCTTCATGGGTGCGGCGATCAACGTAGGAGAGGTCTACGCTCATCTTGTCCGCGATGTGCATGCAGGCACCTACACCACACCCGGCTTTGAACACGCGCTTCACAACGCCCGTCTCATCCAGGCTGTAAGGCGCGCCGCCGAACGAGGCCAGCGGCAGGAAGTTGCAAGTTAAGACCTTAAACAGATCGAAACGCGCTTTGTTCGAGGATCTGCCCGATGAATGATCTCGAGGTCCGCGAACGGAATGACGCGATCGACCGGGATCGCCAGGACAACTCCGCGGTCGACCACGAGATTGAGAGCTCGGCAAAGCATCGCCCGCAAGTGCGCCGCCGATGGGGCGGGCGACTGTTCGCGCTCGGTGGATTTTTGTTGCTCGCCGGGGGCCTCTCAGTGGGAGTGTGGGGACAATATTCGCAGCAGCGACAGGTCATGGCGAATGCCGAGCAAGAGCGTAATTTCGTGGCCAGCGTGCGCGTCGCGACGGTCGAGGCGAGCCCGGGTACCGTCTCGGTCACCTTGCCGGGCACGGCCGCCGCATTCGCCGCGGCGAACATCTATGCTCGCGCCACCGGCTATATTGCCAAGCGCAACGTCGACATCGGCGATCGGGTCAGAGCGGGAGAACTGCTGGTGCAGCTCGCCGTACCGGAGCTCGATGACCAGATTTCGCAGAACGAGTCGATCCTAAATCAATTCAAATCGACGCTGGATCAGGCGGAAGCCAACCAGAGGCTCGCGCAGGTGACCTGGGGCCGCGACGCACCGTTGGTCGAGAAAGGCTGGGCGACCCGCCAGCAAGGCGACGTCGACCTGCAAAACCTCAAGGCCCGGAATGCCGCGGTCGACGCCGCGGCACACAACGTCACGGCGCAGGAGAACCTGGTCAAACAGCTGCGTCAGAATCGCGACTATGCATCGGTGGTCGCGCCGTTCGACGGCGTCATCACCCAGCGCAACGTCGATATCGGAAGTCTGGTCCAGGGCAATGCCACGAGCGGCACGTTCATGTTCGAGATAATGCAGGAGGACGTCATCCGCGTCTCGGTCTACGTGCCGCAGGATGCCGCCTTCGGCGTGGCGCCGGGCGTCGACGCCGTCGTGCGCGTGCCCGAACTCCCCGACCGCGAGTTTCCCGGCAAGGTCAGCCGGATCGCCAATGCGCTGCAGCCCGGCACGCGGACATTGCTGACCGAGATCGACATACCGAACCCCGACGGCGCTCTTTCGCCGGGGATCTATTGCACGATCGAGTTCCATATCCCGCGCAAGACGCCGAGCCTGTCGGTGCCGGCCGATGCGATCATCTTCAACCGCGACGGAATGCAGGTGGCGGTTGTCAGCAATGGCAAGGCGGAGATCCGCAAGGTGAGTGTGACGCGCGATCTCGGGACACGCGTGAAAGTGGACACCGGGATCAAGGCGGGAGATCAAGTGATCCTCAACCCGCCGGTCACCCTTATCGACGGCAGCAAGGTGCAGCCTCGCCCCGAGCCGGCTTCATCAGACGGATAGTCTTGCGCCGTCAACGCCACGCGGTCCTGCAACGCAATCGAGAAACGCAGGTTCACACCGAAATTAAATGGGAGGGAGGTCCGGTTCGGGTCAGGACCGTCCGATTTTTGCCCCTGCACGCTCAAGGTCCCAAGGTCCGCTGTCGGATCAGGTAGCGGACGCCCCTAACCCGCGCGGCCAATGTCGCAGTTGGGTCAATTAGAAGAACTATAGCCCTGAGATCCGGCGGCATCATGCCGATTAGGCTGCTTCAGCGATTAGGTTAGTCAGAGCGATTTGCAACGTCTCGAACAAGTCGAGGCCGTGGGGCTGGTATGCTTCACGCGGCCTACCCGCCCATTGCCGATGCCCCGCCGGGCCTTACTTTAGAATAAGTTTAAACTGTTAAGGGCGAAGCCCCAAAAGGAGGCTGCGATGACACGCAGCAAACTTTCGACTAAACCGAACTTTGACTACTTTCTAACTGAAGCTGCTGAAAAGACCTGATATTCGTCGTATTTGCGGTCATGTATCCTATCGATTTTCGGTTGACAAGAGAGCCGTTTTATGATCATTACGGCGCATGTATGTGGCGGTCGTCCCTAACCGAGGCTCACCACCCGCCATCCTGCTGCGGGAGAGTTACCGCGAGGCCGGCAAGACCAAGAACCGAACCCTCGCCAACCTGTCGCGATGGCCCGCCGAGCGCATTGAGCAACTCCGCGCCGTACTGCGCGGCGACAAACTGCTACCCGCCGCTGAGGCGGTGGAAATCGTCCGCGCGCTGCCGCACGGCCATGTGCTCGCCGCACTGGGCACGGCGCGCCGCCTCGCGCTCGACGCCGTGCTGCCCCGCCGGGCGCCGCAACGTCGGCGGGATTTGGCGCTGGCCCTGATCGTCGCCCGCCTGCTCGAGCCGGCAGCCAAGCTGGCGACCGCGCGGATGCTGGATTCCGCCACCGCCAGCCATTCGCTGGGCGAGATGCTGGGGCTCGGCAAGGTCGCCGCCAAGGAAGTCTATGCCGCGCTCGACTGGCTGGGCCGCGAGCAGCCGTTCATCGAAGCCCAGCTGGCCCGTCGCCACCTGCAGGATGGCGCGCTGCTGCTCTACGACGTCACCTCGACCTATCTCGAAGGGCGGTGCTGCGAACTGGCGCAGCATGGCTACAGCCGCGACCACCGGAGTGACCGGCCGCAAATTGTCATCGGCCTGATGTGCACGGCCGACGGCTGCCCAGTAGCGGTCGAGGTGTTCGAAGGCAACACCGCCGATCCAGTAACCCTGTCGGCGCAGATCGACAAGCTGAAGCAGCGCTTCCAGCTGCAGCGCGTGGTGATGGTCGGCGACCGCGGACTACTGACCAGCGCGCGGATCGAGCAGACGCTGCGCCCGGCCGGTCTGGATTGGATCACCGCGCTGCGGGCTCCGGCGATCAAGCAGCTCGCTGTCGCGGGCGGGCCGCTGCAGCCCTCGCTGTTCGATGACCGCGACATGGCGGAGATCACCAGCCCCGATTATCCCGGCGAACGCCTGGTGGTCTGCAAGAACCCGTTGCTCGCCGAAGAGCGGGACCGCAAACGCGCGGAGTTGTTGGCCGTCACCGAGAAGGAGCTGGCGCGCATCGCGGCCCGCGTGCAGCGGGCGCGCCGTCCGCTGCGCGGCGCCGCGGCGATCGGCCAGGCGGTCGGCGCGGTGCTGGGGCGGCGCCACATGGCCAAGCATTTCCACATCAGCATCACCGACGATACCTTCAGCTTCGCCCAAACCCCCCTCAGCATCGCCGCCGAGGCCGCGCTCGACGGCATCTATGTGGTCCGCACCAATCTGCCAGCCACGCAGTCCGACGCCGCCGCGACAGTGCGCGCCTACAAAAATCTCAGCAGCGTCGAGCACGCCTTCCGCTCGCTGAAGACTGTCGATCTCGAGCTGCGTCCGGTGTTTCATTGGACCGCGCCACGGGTCCGCGCGCACGTCTTGCTCTGCATGCTGGCCTATTATCTGCAATGGCACATGCGCCGCAGCCTCGCCCCGATGCTGTTCGACGAGCCCGATCCGGCGGCGCGCGAGGCACAGCGCACCTCACCGGTGGCCAAGGCCGAGCCCTCACCGGCGGCGCAACGCAAGGCCACCCGCAAACGCACCGAGCCAGTAGATGGCGAACCGCTCCCGGTGCACAGCTTTCACACCCTGCTCGGCGATCTCGCCACGCTCACCCGCAATGTCGTCCGCCTCGGGCGCGATCGCCTCACCGCCATCCTCGCCACCCCCACCCCCACACAGCACCGCGCCCTCGATCTGCTCGGCGTCACGCTTGCCGCGTAGACAGACCGACGCCACTCGCTGCAAATTATATCAATAGCTTACGATCGAAAGAGGGCAAAGTTCGGACTAAAGTACTCTTGCTGGCTGGCGGCATTGGGTTGTCGATGGCTTGCATTTGCCGGATCGCAACCGGCTGCCGCGCAATCCTATCTCGACGAGTACGAATGTCCGATCGGGTCCGTATACGATCCGACCTACGGCTGTACCGTGACGGGCGACGCTTATCAGCCCTATGACTATGGCTATTACGGATATCTACCCTACGGCGCCTACTATCGCGGGCACCGCGAATTCGGCCACGGCTTCGGCCATGGCATGGGTGGCGGCGTCAATCGCGGTGTCGGTTTCGCCCATGGCATGGCTGGCGGCTTCGGGCATGGCGGAGGCGGCGGGCATCGCTAGAGCGGTCCTCTCCTCCCCTGGTTTGTGGCGTCCGAGACTAGCGGGTGTCCTCGTCCGGGCCGAGGGTGGTCAGCGACAGCGCGTGAACTCGCGTGGTGAGTTCGGCAGCGGAGAGTCTCATAGACGAGTCGTTGCCGAGCCACCCGGCTCTGACCAGTGAAGGCTGCACAAACAATCGTGACGGCGAAATGCGTCTCGCCTCCCGGGCGCGCTCCTTCGTGTCCGATATGGAGATGCGACTGGTCCTCGATCTCGAGACGGGTCGGAGCGAACCTTTCGGTCAGCTTGCGGCGGATCGCGTCGGCAACTGACATCTTATTCCGGCTGTGGGCGGTTGACGCCAGCCATGGCGGCGGCGGTGAGGAACGCGCCGAGGTCCTCGACGACATGGTGAATATGGTCGCCGGCGCTGCCTTCGACGGCCCAATCCGCCGTGTTGCACAGCCACGCCGTAGTCATGCCGAGAGCGGCGGCCGGAACAAGATTTCGTGCAATATCCTCGACCATCAGCGCGGTGCCGGGGCTGACCTCGTGCCGGCGCAGCAATTCGTGGTAGCCGGCGAGCGCGGGCTTCGGATCATAGCCGGCGGCGGCGATGTCGACGACGCCGCAGAACGAACCGGTAATACCCAGGTGGTCGAGCAGCCGCTCGGCATGGCGCTGCGAGCCGTTGGTATGGACAATCTTGCGGCCGGGCAACCGCGTCAACGCCTCCACGAGAACCGGGTCGGGCGGCACGCAGGCGAGGTCGACCTCGTGCACATAGGCGAGAAAATCCTCGGGGTCGATCCGATTGACCGTCATCAGACCGCGCATCGTCGTCCCGTGCTCGCGAAAATAGCTCTTCTGGACCATCAACGCCGCTTCCAGTGACAGGCCCAGCCGGTCGGCGATGAAGCCCGTCATGCGCGCGTGGATCTGGTCGAAGAGCCGGCATGAGGAGGGGTAGAGCGTGTTGTCGAGATCGAAGATCCAAGTCTCGATTTCGATCAACGGCCGGCCGCGCATCGAATTCATTCGGGTTCGCCTAGCCGGCCCGGATCAGCGTTCCGGCGCCTTCGGTGAACAACTCGAGCAAAATCGCGTGGCGCACCCGGCCGTCGACGATGACCGCCGCCTCGACCCCGCCATCGACCGCGTCGATACAGGTTTCGATTTTGGGGATCATGCCGCCATTGATTACGCCTTCGGCAATCAGCTGCCGTGCCCTGGCGGCGGTTAGCTCCGCGATCAGCTTCTTGTCGGCATCGAGCACCCCGGCGACATCGGTCAGCAGCAGGAGGCGCGTCGCCTTGACCGCTGCGGCAACTGCCCCGGCCACGGTGTCGGCATTGATATTGTACGTCTCGCCCTGCGGGCCGACGCCGATCGGCGCGATGACCGGGATGATGTCGGACTGCTTGAAGGTGTCGAGCACTCCGGAGGCGATCCGTTCCGGCTCGCCGACAAAGCCGAGGTCGATCTCCGTCCTGACGCCGGCCTCGCTGCGGGTACGAACCAGCTTTCTCGCCTCGATCAGCTTGCCATCCTTGCCGGTAAGGCCGATCGCACAGCCGCCCTCGGCGTTGATCGCCGAGACGAGCTGCTTGTTGATCGTCCCGGCCAGGACCATCTCGACCACTTCCATCGTCTCGCCGTCGGTGACCCGCAAGCCGTCGACGATACGGGTCTCGATGCCGAGCCGCTTCAGCATATGGGCGATCTGCGGCCCGCCGCCGTGCACGACGATCGGATTGATGCCGACCTGCTTCAACAGCACGACGTCGCGCGCGAACGAATCCTCCGAAATGCCATCGGCCATGGCGTGGCCGCCATATTTGACGACCAAGGTGTGGCCGGCATAGCGGCGCATATAGGGCAGCGCCTGCGCGAGGACCGCGGCCTTGACAACCGGGTCCGGGTTGGGCTCCGGGGCGAGTGTGGGAGGGCTGGTATCGGGGCTCATCGCGCCGCGCATTCTATCGCGATTGTTCGATGGGAAACGCAAAATTGGCCAGAGTCTCGCGCAATTCTGCAATGCCGCGACGATCGAGCGCGCTCGTCAGATGGATCTCGGGGTGCGCCGCGACATGGGGGGCCAGCTCGGCCATGATTTTGTCGGGAACCGACGCGAGCTCAACCTTGCCGGCCTTGTCGGCCTTCGTCAGAACGACCTGATAGGACACCCCAGCTTCGTCGAGCATGCGCATCAGCGGCCGGTCGACCTCCTTGATGCCGTGGCGTGAATCGACCAGCAGGCAGATCCGCCGCAGTGCGGCGCGGGTCTGGAGATAGGATCGCACCAGGCGGGTCCAGCTGTTGATGGCGGATTTCGACGCCTCGGCATAGCCATAGCCGGGAAGATCGACCAGCATCATGCGGCCGCCGAGATCAAAGAAATTGATCTGGCGCGTACGCCCCGGAGTATTGGAAATGCGCGCCAGGATGCGGCGTCCGGTCAAGGCATTGACGAGGCTGGATTTCCCGACATTGGAGCGGCCGGCAAACGCGATCTCGGGCAATCCCTCCGGGGGCAGCGCCGACAGGCTCGGCGCGCCGGCGACGAAGCGGGACTCCGCGGCAAAGAGCCGCCGGCCCGCCTCGGCTAGGCTGAAATCGACCGCGCGCGGAGGGAAACTTGGAGAAAATGTCGTTCCGGGAGGCTCCAAAAGGGCAGGCCCGGAACGACGATCCGCGGACATTCTTCTGGAAAATCCGGTCAGGCGGCGCCCGCGCGGTGCATGATCGTCCATTGCTGGGCGATGCTCAGCAGATTGTTCCATGCCCAATATATGACGAGGCCGGCCGGAAAGGCGGCGAGCATGTAAGTAAAAACGATAGGCAGCAGCATGAACATCCGCGCTTGCACCGGGTCGACCGGTTGCGGGTTGAGTTTTTGCTGCAGGAACATCGTCAGACCCATGATCAGCGGCCAGGCGCCGATCATCAGGATGTGCGGCGGAGCGAACGGCAACAGGCCGAAAAGGTTGGCGAACGAGGTCGGGTCCGGCGCCGACAAGTCGTGGATCCAGCCGAAGAACGGCGCATGCCGCATTTCGATCGTGACGAACAGCACCTTGTACAGCGAGAAAAACACCGGGATCTGGATGACGATCGGCAGGCACCCCGCCAGCGGATTGGCCCCGACGCGCTTGTAGAGCGCCATCATTTCCTGCTGCTGGCGCGCCTTGTCGTCTGGGAAGCGCTCGCGCAGCTTTTGGATTTCGGGCTGCAACAGCTTCATCTTGCTCATCGCGTTGTAAGATTTGTTTGCGAGCGGGAAGAAGAGCAGTTTGACACAGAAGGTCAGCAGCAGGATGGCCAACCCGAAATTCCCGAGGATTTTGTAGAAGAACTGAAGGACCAGAAAAATCGGCTTCGTCAAGAAATAGAACCATCCGAAATCGATGGCGCGGTCGAACAGAGGAATTCCGGAGTCCTTGTAGGCGTCGAGGAGATTGACTTCCTTCGCGCCGGCGAAGAAACGGGCCGAAGAATCCGCCGTGCCGTCCGGCTCAACGGTGACTTCCGGTCCGAGATAATCGGCCTGGTAGCGATCGACCCCGGCGTCGACCGTATGGCTGAAGCGCGCTTTTATCGCCTCGTTCTGCGGCGGGATCAGCGAGGTCAGCCAGTACTTGTCGGTAAACCCGAGCCAGCCGCCTTCCAATTCATAGGGCGGGAGCGGCTTGTCCGGGTTCAGCGAAGAATATTTCACTTCCTGAAGCGAGCCGCCGAGATAGCCGATCAGCCCCTCGTGCAGGATGTAATAGCCGGCCACGTGCGGCGTGCCGGTGCGGCTGATCAGCCCGTAGGGCAGCAATTTTACCGGGTTTGCGCCGGTATTGCGGACCGAGTCGCGAACCGTGAACATGTAGTTCGGATCGACGCTGATCACTCGCGTGAAGACCAGTCCCTGCCCGTTGTCCCAAGTCAAAGTGACGGGGTTGGTCGGAGTGAGGGTCCCGCCCGAGGCGGTCCAACGGGTCTGCGGCCCTGGCACCGTGACGTCCGGGCTGGCGGCGACCCACCCGAGTTCGGCGAGATAAGGATCCTGCGTTCCGGGAGGCGACAGCAGCTCGACCTCGGGGCTCTTCGGATCGACGGTTTCGTGGTAGTTCGCGAGTGTCAGATCGTCAAACCTCGCTCCCAACAGGTCGATCGAGCCGTGCAGCCGTGGCGTCGCGATCTTGACCCGCGGTTGCGCGGCCAGGGCGGCTTCCCGTGTCTCGAAGGCGTGCGTCGGCGCAGCTCCGGGAGCAGCCGCCCCGGGCGAGTTGGCCGAGGACGCAGGAGAGGCCGGCGCCGATTGGGAGGTCGGGCCTGTTGTCGCGGGGGCCGTCACTGCCGTCCCGCCGCCCGACGGGGCGGGTTGCGGCGGGCGCAGGCGCTCGAACGCGAACTGAAAAGCGATCAGGATCCCGACCGAGAGGACTATCGCGATGAGGAGATTGCGTTGTTCCATTTCGCGCTGATTGGTGTGGAAATAGCGGCGAGCCCGGCCTAACGGCGTGAACCGGCAGGCCTGTGGCCCAAGCCATCGGGTTTGGGAACGGGATCATAGCCGCTGCCGCCCCAAGGATGGCAGCGAGCCAGCCGCAGCAGCGCGAGGACCACGCCGCGCCCTGCGCCGTGCCGTTCGATCGCCTCTACGGCGTATTCCGAGCAAGTCGGCAGAAAACGGCACGCGGGCGGCAGCAACGGCGATACGACCAGCTGATATCCGCGAACGGCAGCGCTCAAAGCCGCGCTCGTCACTCCCGCACGATCTTGCCGTTCCATCCGATTACATTTGCTCCCGAGCTGCGACACACGAGACGGGGACGAGCGTCGCACCGGCCCCAGCTCCATGCGCGCGACCCCCATCATGGGATCGTTGAGGTCGCTCGCCGGGGCAGCCGAATGTGCCGGTTGCGATCAGGTTTTACCAACACCTCGGTTCGGGGTGAACCCGGCCTATACGGGTATCCGGCAGCACTGTCAGCGGGCGCACCAAAACTCGCAAGCCCCGCTGCGCTGCGGGCTTGACAATCGAAGAACATCGGAGCGGACCCCAGGCCTTACAACCCCGCACTTCAAGGAAATTGGGACTGGGTAAGGCGAGAGAATTGGATCCTTCGCCTCGGGACCCGCTTGGAACCCGAAGTGGCGCTTGCGAGCGGAGTTGTTCCACTATTAAGTACGTACGGTCGCGCACCACAAGGCAGGATTATGACGCGCGCCTGACGTATCGGGGGTATTTCCGACAAGCCGTTTCATCGGGTGAGGAGCATTATGTCGGAGGCGATCGAAAGAGGGGGCGCCGCGATCGATTTGGATGCTGCCGAAGTCCGGGTCGCCGATCGGGCCGCCCGGACATGGGAAGCCGGCGTATGCGGTCCGATCGTTCGCGGCAGCGAGGCGCACAAGCAAGCCTTCTGCCGCATGCTTCTCGACACGCACAATCCATATCGGCCGTCCATTGTCGATTGGCCCGCCCTCGACCCGGAGGCGCGCGATCGGCTGGTCAGCCTGCCGATCTGGGACATCGCGATGCAGACCGAAGGCAACGCGAGCTTGCGCGTTCTGAGCTACGCCAACAGTGTTGCCGACCCGCTTTTGCGGGAAGCCATCGAAATCGACGGTTTCGAGGAAACCCGGCACAAGCAGGTTCTTTCGAACCTCGTCGCGGCCTACGGCATCCGCCTCGCGCCCGAGCCCGAATACTTGCCGCCCAAGCACCCGGAGTGGGCCTTCCTGCTCGCCGGTTATTGCGAATGTGTCGATACCTTCTTTGCCTTTGGCCTGTTCGCGTTGGCAAAACGGTCGGGGTTTTTTCCGCCCGAGCTCGTCGACACCTTCGAGCCGGTCGTGCAGGAGGAGGGCCGTCACATAATCTTCTTCGTGAACTGGGTGTCGTGGCACCGGCGCAACCTGCCAGTGTGGCGGCGCGTGCTTTTCGCGGGCAAGATCGTTTCCGTGTGGGCGTTCCTGATCTGGGAGAGGATCGGGTTCGCCCGAGGTCTCGACGGTGACGCTAGGGCGCAGCCGGCAAGCACCCCTCAGGACAATAATTTCGTGTTCACCGGCAGCCGGGCGATCGGCAGTGGAAATGTCTCCGCCGCCGCGGTCATCGACATCTGTCTGAGTGAGAACGAGCGCCGCTTCGCCGGTTACGACCCGCGGCTGTTGCGGCCTCGGTTGATGCCGCGCCTGATGCGTTTCGCCCGACGCTTCATGCGATAACGCGGCTGGACCGCACCCCTCGCCAGCACGCGTCAGCGATTAGGTTTCAGAAGCGGGGGCCGATGGCCTTTGCACGCCGCCCCGCCCGAGGCGCCGAAGAGCCGCTTCGAGATCGGCCACAAGTTCCGCAAAAGGCCGATCAGCCGTGCTCGCCCGGGCAATCAGCACATAATCGGTTTCGGGTTGTCCATGCGACGGCAGGACGGTTGCCGCGACCGCGCGCATCCGCCGCTTGGCGCGGTTGCGGACGACCGCGTTGCCAATTTTTCGGCTCGCGGTGAACCCGACCCGTATCCGGGTGACGTCGCTTGCTTCGTGCGGACGCGGTGCGGCTTGCACAACCAAGCCGGCCCCGACCGACCGGCGACCGGCGCCCGCCACTCTAAGGAATTCGGCCCGAACCTTCAGCGTTTCGAGTTTGCGGCCCACAAAATTCAAGGCTGAACCGGAAACCGCGCCGTTAGGCGGAGAGACGCTTGCGGCCCTTCGCCCGGCGCGCTGCCAAAAC
>CAVSZA010000005.1:0-25096 GCA_963732095.1 uncultured Alphaproteobacteria bacterium | reverse complement strand
CGCCGCCCGCGGGATCCGGAATCGGCCTTCATGGTGACCGGGTTCAGCGAGTGCATCGATAGCTTCTTTGCCTTTGGTCTATTCGCGCTGGCGAAGCGATCGGGTTTTTTCCCGCCTCCCCTCGTCGATACCTTCGAGCCGGTCATGCAAGAGGAAGGCCGGCATATCCTGTTTTTTGTCAATTGGGTGGCGTGGCACAAACGAAAGCTGGCATGGTGGCGTCGCCCGCTCTTCGCAGCCAAGGTGCTGGCGGTCTGGATGTTTCTGGTGTGGGAGCGCATCGGCATCGCCCGCGGCGTCGGCAGTGGCGGCGACGCCGGATCCGGAGCCGCGGTTCAGGACAACAACTTCACTCTGACCGGCGGCAAGGCGGTCGGCGCTGTCGACATGTCGGTCGCCGGACTGATCGACAGTCTGCCTTCGAGGAAAACGAGCGGCGGCTCTCCGGTTACAATTCTCGTCTCTTGCGGCCCAATTTCGTGCCCGGCCTGATGCGGTTTGCCCGCCGCTTCATGCGGCGACCGAGTGCAATTCCAGTCTCCTGATGAAGATCGGATCCGACGAACACAAGGAGCGGTTCTGTCGAGACTTCATCGCCAGCCACTGTCGCTTCAACCCCGCGACACTGACCTGGCCCGATCTCGACGACTTGGCGCTCGAACGTTTGCGCGCCATCCCGTTTTGGCAGGAAGTCCTCTACACCGAACGGCGCGCGGGTGCCATCGTCGACGCTTACGCCCAAACGATCGCCGACCCGCTGGTGCGCGACGCGGTCGCCCTGCAGGGGTTCGAAGAGGCGCGCCACGCCGAACTGCTCCGCGAAATGATCAGGCGTTACCGCATCGCTGCTGACGAGCGTCCGCTCGAAGACCCGCTCAGCCCTGATCTCCGCCGGGCCTTTGCCGATTTTGGCTACGGCGAATGTCTTAATTCGTTTCTCGGGTTCGGTGTTTTCAAGATCGCCCGGCGGTCCGGATTCCTGCCCGAACCGCTGTTCGAGATCTTCGACATGCTGATGCGCGAGGAAACCCGTCACATCGTTTTCTTCATCAATTGGATGGCCTGGCAACAGGCTTCGCGCGGAGGCCTCGCCGGTTGGCTGCGCGGCGTGACTGCGGCCCGGTACTATGGCCGAGCGATCGGGCGGCTCCTCGGTACCGTGCGACGGGGCCGCCGGGCAAATGATGGACGGGACTTTTCGGCGACCCGGGCGAGCCGTCTTTCTCGAAGGCTTTACGTTGCGCAGCTTTGTCGAGGAGTGTTGCGCCGAACACGCGAGGCGCATGAGGGATTTCGACCCTGATTTGCTGCGGCCTTGTTTCCTGCCCAAATTGGCGGCAATCGCCCTCGCCGGCGCTACGGTTGGGCAGCGGGTTTCGTGCGGTTCGGGAAGAGCGCGTGTGAAGCTGTTTTCCGTGCTTGCGGAAGTCGCCGGACTGAGCTTGATCACGGCGCTGGTCTTTCATTTCGGACTGCAGGCTGTCACCCATCCGCTGATTGCCGTCGGCTGGACCGGTTTCGCCGCGGTCTGCTCGATCCACCTAGCGCTAATGACTGTCATGGGGGATCGCGTGGGGCGTGCTGCTGCCCGGCACGAGCCTTTGGGTGGCGATTTGGGGTCGTTTCGTCCGCGAGACTCCGGGTCCGAGTTGCTGCCGCTTTCGCAAATCGGCGGGTATGTTCTGGGGGCGCGCGCCGTCACCTTGGCGGGTATCGACCGGACCAGAGCCACGGCGAGCACACCATCGTCGATGTCACTCTCGAACTCTTCGGACAGCTCGCCTATACGGCGCTCGGTCTCTCATCTCTGATCTACGTCAAGCCGGACGCCGCGATCGCCACCCCCATCGCGATCGGTCTGGCTGCGGGGGCGCTTCTCGCGGCGGGGTTTTTTGGCGTCCAGCGCCGCGGCTTTGACCTGTTCGACCGATTTGCCCGGGTGCTCGGCCGCGGCTGGGCCGATAATACGGCTGCCGGCGCGGCAGCCCTCCATACCGCGCTCACCGCCATCTATCGGCGGCACGGGCGCGTGCTTTCCAGCTTTACGCTCCAGCCTCGCCTGTTGGATCGCGAGTACGTTCGAAGCCTGGGTCGCGTTGCGTTTCGCTGGCGCCTCTCTTGGTTTCGCTAAGGTTCTGGTGATCGGAATTCTGCTATACGCGGCACGAAGCATGGCTTTTGCCGTTCCGAATGCGGTCGGGGTCCAAGAAGGAGCCTATATTCTGCTCGGCGCCAGCTTTGGCCTGACGCCGGAGACGGCGCTCGCCCTTTCGCTCCTGAAGCGAGCGCGCGATCTGACGATCGGTGTGCCGGCGCTTGTTGCGTGGCAGCTCCTCGAAAGCGGACGGCTGTGGCGTCGAATTGCCAGCCGCGGGCACATTCGGCCTGCCGAAAATCGAAGCCCCGGTCGGGACGACCGGGGCTCCTCCCTCGTCAGCTGGCTGCGGTGACAGGGCAAATGAGCATCGTCGGAGTGCAAAGGGATGAAACGATGCTGCGAGATAATGCGACCCGCGCTTCCAGGTTGCAATCGATATCCGGAAAATTAACTACGAATTGTCGAGAGTAGGGATTTTGGGAAGCCCCATCGCCCGGTAAATCACAAAAGAGACGAACCAAGTCGCTACGAATATGGCGGCCACGAGGTACCCAAGCGCCCCGAAAAGAGCTCCTGCGGGATCGGCCGTGACCCATAAGCCGACTTCGAGACCGAATTTGTCCCCGACCAAACCCAACGCCTCTATCGTGCCGACGAGCACCGCGGCGACCACCGAGAAGCCGGTGATCGCCAAGTTATAATAGAGCTTGCGCACCGGGTTCACGAACGCCCAACCATAGGCTCCGACCATCAGCACGCCGTCGCTGCTGTCGACCAGCGACATCCCTGCGGTAAACAGCGCGGGGAACACCAGGATCGACCAGACGGACAGTCCCTTGGATGCTTCCGCGGCCGAGATCCCGAGCACACCGATCTCCGTCGCGGTATTGAGACCGACCCAAACAGGAACCCGAGCGGATACATGTGCCAGCTGCGGGAAATCAGCCGGAACAGCCCACGGAGCAAGCGTCCGAATAACCCTCGCGACGAGAGAAAGACGTTCAGTTCCTCTTCGCTGTACGTTTTGCCTCGCCTTACGCGCTGGAAGAGCCGGTACACGCCCACCAGCACGAAGAAATTGATCATCGCGATGCCAATGAGGAAGAACGCCGAGATCAACGTGCCGACCACGCCGCCGACTTCGATCAACCCGGGGAAGCGCTGCTGCAGACTGCTCGCCGTCAGAGCAATGACCAGCGAGGCGGCGAACACGACGGTGGAGTGGCCGAGCGAGAAGAAGAGCCCGACCGTGATCGGCCGCTTGCCCTCCTGCATTAACTTGCGGGTGATGTTGTCGATCGCAGCGATGTGATCCGCGTCGACCGCGCGCCGCAGCCCCAAGCCATAGGCGATCAGAGCGGTCGCTAACAGCAGCGGGTAGCTGTGGAAGGCAGCGAACGCCCAGACCCAAACCAGCAGATTTACGGCGATGAGGGGAGTGTACAGCCCTATCACCTTGGGTGCCAAACGGTTGGCCCTGTCGTCGAAAATCGCGAGCATCGGCAAATAGCGATCCGTTCCGCCGACTTCGGGATGATCGATATATCCGGAGGGTTTCCGACGCGCTACGTTCTGCGGTGACCTAAATTCTAAGCAAAAGGTTCGCCGACTTCACACGAAGGTGACCACCCCGCCCTCGAGGACGGGCTAGCATCGGAATTTCTTGGCTGCGCTCCGATTTCGATGGCTGACGACACCTCGCCGCAACGACTTGTTTCCGCCCGCCGGCTGCTGCCCCTCGGTCTCCTCGTCGCCGCGTGGATCGTCTTCATGCTGGCGGGCGGCTATCGTTATCTGACCTTTTCGGCGCTCGCCCAGAACCGCGACTGGCTGTGCGGCCTTGTCCAAAAATGGGGCATTCTCGCCGCGTTTGTCTACATCGGGGTTTACGCGACATTGGTCGCGCTGTCGGTTCCCGGTGCCGCGATATTGACGATCGCCGGCGGCTTTCTGTTCGGAACCTGGATCGGGGGGCTGTGCGCGGTGATCGGGGCGACGCTCGGCGCAACCGCCATTTTCCTCGCCGCCCGCGCCGGTCTCGGCGGCCTCGCGAAGCGCGCCGGACGGTTTGTCGGCAGGCTCGAGGCTGGGTTCCGCGCCGATGCGTTCAATTATCTGCTGGTGTTGAGACTGGTGCCGATTTTTCCGTTCTGGCTCGTCAACCTGGTTCCGGCATTGGTCGGCGTCAGATTGCCGACCTACGTGCTCGCCACCTTTCTCGGCATCGTTCCCGGTACCTTTGTCTATGCCAGCCTCGGCAACGGGCTGGGCAGCCTGGTCGAGGAGCCTGATCTGGCGATCGTCTTCAAGCCGAGCCTGCTCGTTCCGATCGTCGGGCTCGCTCTCTTGGCGTTGATCCCGGTCGGCTACAAGCGCTGGCGCGGCAAAAAGCCCGCATGACCGGGCCGCTCACCCCCGACATTTGCATCATCGGCGCCGGTTCGGCGGGCTTGGCGGTCGCCGCCGGAGCGGCTCAGATGGGTGCGGGGGTCGTGCTGGTCGAGCGCGGGCTGATGGGCGGCGATTGCCTCAACTTCGGCTGCGTCCCCTCGAAATCGCTGCTCGCCGCCGCGCGCCTTGCAGACCTGGCGCGGCGGGGCGCGGCGCTCGGCATCACCTCTCCCCGGCCCGACGTCGATTTCGCTGCCGCCGCGGATGGTGTCCAAAACGTCATCGCCGCTATCGCGCCGAATGATTCCGTCGAGCGGTTCGAAGGGCTGGGGGTGAGGGTGCTGCGCCGCGAAGCGCGGTTCACCAGCCCCCGCACGATCCGCGCCGGCGAGATCGAGATCAGCCCGCGCCGCTTTGTCATCGCGACCGGCTCGCATCCTGCGGTCCCGCCGATCCCCGGGCTTACTGACACTCCCTACCTGACGAATGAAACGATTTTCGCCAACCGCGAGCGGCCGGATCATCTGATCGTCATCGGTGGCGGTCCGATCGGGATCGAGATGGCACAGGCCCATCGCCGGCTGGGCGCGCGGGTCACGGTGCTCGACGTCGGGCCGGTGCTCCCGCGCGACGATCCCGAGCTCGTCGCCAGTCTGACCGGTCATCTGGCCGGTGAAGGGATCGCGATCCGCCCCCGTGTCGAGATCACCCGTATCGAGCGCGACGGAAACGCCATCGTCGCCCGGCTCGCCGACGGCGAGCGGATCCAGGGATCGCATCTTCTCGTCGCTGCGGGGCGCCGCCCGAGCATCGAGGCGCTCGAACTGCCCGCTGCCGGAATCGAGGCGACCGCACAAGGGATCACCGTCGATGCGCGGCTGCGCACGACCAACCGGCGCGCCTTTGCGATCGGTGATGTGGCGGGCGGTCCGCAATTCACCCACGTCGCGCTCTATCACGCCGGGATCGTCATTCGGAACGCGCTCTTCAGGCTGCCAGCGGGGGTCGATTACCGGGCGCTGCCATGGGTCACCTATACCGATCCCGAACTAGCCCAGGTCGGGTTGACCCAGGCCACCGCCGGGGAGGATGCGCGTGTGCTGCGGTGGCCGTTCTCGGAGAACGACCGCGCCCAGACCGAACGGGATACCGAAGGGCTGGTCAAAATCGTGCTGAGCAGGAATGGCCGCATTCTCGGAGCCTCGATCCTCGGCACCGGCGCCGGCGATCTGATCCTGCCCTGGGCGCTGGCGATTGCACAAAAGCTCAAGATCGGCGCGCTCGCCAATTTGATCGTGCCCTACCCGACGCGCGGCGAGGCGAGCAAGCGGGCCGCCGCATGCTATTATACGCCGACCCTGTTCTCGCCGCGCACCCGCCGGCTCGTGCGCTTCCTCGCGCGCTTCGGCTGACTGGGCCAGCAGGTGGCGAGGACACCATTGCGGAATGCATCGTGCCGCTGAAGAGCCTCTCCGCCCGCCTGCTGATCCTCACCGCGTTTTTCGTGATGGTCGGCGAGGTGCTGATCTTTGTGCCCTCGGTCGCCCGCTATCGCATGACTTATTTCGAAAACCGCCTCGCCGCCGGACATATCGCAACCTTGGCGCTCGACGCGAGCCCAACCGGCCATATCGACCAGAGCCTGACGGATAAGCTTCTCTCGCGGGTCGGGGCGCAGGGCGTCCGTCTCTACCGCGCCGACGGGTCGGTGTTGCGGCTCGACCGCGCCGCGCCGCCGCGTCCCGATTTCACGATCGACCTGACCCACCCGAACATCCTGCTCGCGATCCGCGGCTCGTTCCGTACTCTGTTCGGCGACGGCAACCGCGTTCTGCGGGTGCTCGGTCCCGCGGGAGCCGACAGTGCAGATACCGCCGAAGTGCTGCTCGAAGAGGCGCCGCTGCGCAATGAGCTGTGGGATTTCGGCTTCCGCATCCTCGAACTGTCGCTGGTTCTGTCGCTGGTAACAGCTGCGCTTGTCTATCTCAGCTTGCATTGGCTCCTGGTGCGGCCGATGCGGCGGATCACCGCCAGCATGGTCGAGTTCCGCGAGGATCCCGAGGACGCCTCGCGGGTCATCTCCGCCAGCCGCAGACGCGACGAGATCGGGCTTGCAGAGCGCGAGCTCGCGGTATTGCAGAGCACGGTGCGGCAGGCGCTCGGTCAGCGGGCGCGGCTGGCCGCGCTCGGCACCGCGGTGACCAAGATCAACCACGATCTGCGCAACATCCTCTCGACGGCGCGCCTGGTGACGGACGGCCTCACCGCGAGCGCGGCGCCGGAAGTGCGCCGGGTGGCGCCGCGCCTCTTCGACGCGATCGACCGCGCCGTCGCGCTGTGCACCCGCACGCTCGATTTCTCGCGCGAGGACACCCCGCCGCTCGCGCGCAGCCGCTTTGCGCTGGCGCCGCTGATCGACGAAATCGGCCCCGGTCTGGCGGTATCCGAGCACGATCTGGCGATCGAGGACGCGATCCCGCCCGATCTTGTCGTCGAGGCCGACCGCGATCAGCTCTACCGCGTGTTCCTCAACCTCGCACGCAATGCCGTCGAGGCCGGGGCGCACCGGCTACGCTTTGCCGCGGCCCGCGAGGCTGCGACGATCGCGATCGAGGTCGCCGATGACGGCCCCGGTCTGCCGCCCAAGGCGCGGGAAAATCTGTTCCGGCCGTTTTTCGGCTCGGCCCGCCCCGGCGGCAGCGGTCTCGGCCTGGCAATCGCCCGCGAACTGGTGCGCGCCCATGGCGGCGAGCTGAGCCTCGCCTCGTCGACCGGCGCCGGCACCGTCTTTCGCCTGACCCTGCCCGCCCCCGCCATCCGCGAAACCAAACGAGTGCGTGCTTCGGCGACGTGACAGTGATGCACCGATCCGGTCCAGTCTTCGCTGATTTCGCTGTTATTTGCAGCAAAAAAACAGCGAGCAGAAAAGGCTTTGCCGCAGAATCCCTGCCACCTCGGTCATGAGCAGCTGTGGAAAACAGCAAAAATGTTCGCTGATATCTGGCTGTTATTCGCTGTTACTAGCTTGGATAACGAACGCATCGAGTAAAGTGTGATTCTTAACTGCCGTCGCGAAGCAACCACCTATCATGGGATTGCGGCGATTTTCGGGTCACCGAACTCGCGGCAGTCGTCTTTCGCCGATAACGAGGCCGAGTTCGCGGTTCGGCACGAGAACTCGCCGCGGCGAGTGTCCGATCAATGAGCGTCGAGGGAACCTTCCTCATCCGCCCCATCAGCCGCGAATACCCAGCACATGGGCGGCGAGGATCCTGCGAGGCGGCGGGTCACGGTCATGTCGCCTCGCCGGCCGCCAGGCGCAGACCCACGAGGTACAGCTCGCGCTGCTCGGCGTTGCGCCAATGCATGGCGCTCGGTACCACGACGGGTGTGAGCGCCTGCAATCTTTGCACAATCTCCCGCGCCTCGTCGAGCCGGCCCATCTGAGCACAGCAGGCGGCGAGAAAGCGGTAGTTCGGGACCCATCCCGGAAACTCCTGCAATGAGCGGAGCAGCGTCGCTCTGGCTTCCTCAAATCGCCGGGCAAGGAAGTGGGCTATACCGATCCCCAGGAGAGGCGCCACTGCGCGATCGCGCGGACTGAGGCGCAAGGCGGTTTCGAAATGGGCGATCGCGCGATCGGGTTGCCCGGCCCATAATCTGAGCCAGCCGCTCGAACCCCAACCACGGGCGAAGCTTGGGTTCAGTTCCAGCGAACGGTCGATCAGCGCGATGGCCGTATCGATATCCTCGCCGAAATAGCCGAATACGTAGGCGGCCATCGAGAGGACGCCGGGGTCGTCCCTGGCGACCCGGAGGGCACGCCGGGCAAGATCGACGCCCTCCCGGCGGTTCCTCTCCGGGTCATCGGTCCAGCCGCTGACGTGGAGACGGTTGTGGCACCGTGCCGCCAAGCCCAGGGCGGGACCATAGCGCGGATCACGTTCGAGCGCCCGCCCGAGCAGGTCGAGCGCCTCGACGATCCCATCCTTTTCCCCAGATTCGGCGCGTGGCAGCGCCCGCAGAAAGAGATCGTAGGCGGTGAGGTCGTTCGTCGGCCGATTAGCCGAGCGGCGGACCTCGGCGGTTTGCAATTCCGGTTCGATTACCCCGGCGACGCTGACCGCGACCTTGTCCTGCAGCTCGAAGACATCGTCGAGCGAGCCGTCGAAGCGGTCGGCCCAGATATGCGTGCCGCTGACGGCGTCGATCAGCTGCCCGGTGATCCGCACCCGCTGGCCGGCTTTGCGCACCGAGCCTTCGAGGACGTAGCGCACGCCCAGGTCACGGCCTACCTGCTTCACGTCGACCATCTGCCCCTTGTAGGTGAAGCTCGAATTGCGAGCGATCACGAACAGCCAACGGATGCGCGACAACGCGGTAATGATCTCCTCGACCATGCCGTCGACAAAATATTCCTGCTCGGGATCGCCGCTCATATTAACGAAGGGCAGCACCGCGATTGACGGCTTGTCGGGAAGCGGCAGGACTGGTGGAGCTACCGTTTTGGCGGCAGCGACGTCACGAACACTATAGATGCGCACCGGACGGACGATGTTCTTGACCTCGTGCTCGCCCAGATCCTCAAAGACAAAAGGCAGCCGGTCGCGGACCTGATCATACACCGTATTGGAGACAAACACCCCGCCGGCATCGGCCAGGGCCTCGACCCGCGCGGCGATGTTGACCCCATCGCCGTAGATATCGTCGGGCTCGACGATCACATCGCCGAGATTGATGCCGATGCGCAATTCGATGCGGCTATCTGCAGCAATGCCCGCGTTGCGCTCGCGCAACGCCTGCTGCACCGCGACCGCGCAGCGCAACGCATCGACGACGCTGGCAAATTCCACCAGCATGCCGTCGCCGGTGGTCTTGACGATGCGGCCGTGGTGCTCGGCGATTTTCGGATCGAGGAGCTCGCGGCGCAGCGCTTTGAGGAGTTCGTGCGTGCCTTCCTCGTCGACGCCCATCAGCCGCGAATACCCCGCCACATCGGCGGCGAGGATCGCGGCGAGCCGGCGGGTCTGGCTCATGTCTCTTCGCCGGCCGCCAGGCGCAGGCCTGACAGCAAGAGTTGGCGGTGCTCGCTGTTCCGCATGTAGTCGGCGTCCGGCACCACGACAGGGGTAATGGCGCGCAGCCGTTCGACGATTGCTCGTGCATCGTCGAGCCGCCCCAGATGCGCGTAGCAGGCGGCGAGAACCCGATAGGGCTGCGGAAAGCCTGGGTACTCTTCGACCGCGACGCGCAGTCGCGGCACAGCCTCATCGAAGCGTCGGGCGTAGAAATGTGAGGCCCCTATAAGGGTGAGCGCCGCGCCTACGTCGGCGCGCGGACTGAGGCGCAGCGAAGTCTCGGCATGCCCGATTGCGACATCGGGCAGACCCGCCCATAGCCGCAGGACGCCGCTGATGTTCCACCCACGGGCGTAGTTCGGGTTGAGCGCTAGAGCGCGGTCTATCAGTGCGATTGCAGCACCGATGTCTTCGCCGAAATAGGCCAGCGTTTGGGCGGCATTCGCGAGAACGCCCGGGTCGTCGCCGGCCACTTCGAGTGCCCGCCTGGCGAACTCGATGCCCTTGCGACGGTCCGCCGCCGGATTTTCGCTCTGGCTGTCGTGAAACAACCGATGACAGCAGAACCCGGCCCAGGCGAGTGCCGGCCCGTAATGCGGATCGCGGGCGATCGCCCGCTCCATCAGACGCAGCGCTTCGGGGATTTGCCTGGCCGATGACAAGACCATCGCATAGGCACGCAGATACAGGTCGTAGGCGGTCAGATCATCAGTCGGGCGGCTGACCGCACGCGCGGTCTCGGCGGCCTGTAACGCCGGCTCGATGACACCCGCGACGCTGATCGCGACATTGTCCTGCAGCTGGAAAACGTCTTCCAGTGAACCGTCGAAGCGATCGGCCCAGAGATGAGCGCCGCTCGCCGCGTCGATTAGTTGTGCAGTGATCCGGACCTCTCGGCCGGCCTTGCGCACCGAGCCTTCGAGGACGTAGCGGACCCCTAGTTCGCGGCCGACTTGCTTCACGTCAACTGATTGGCCCTTGTAGGTAAAACTCGAATTACGGGCGATGACAAATAGCCAGCGGATGCGTGAGAGCGCAGTCGTGATCTCCTCGACCATGCCGTCGGCGAAATACTCCTGCTCAGGATCGCCGCTCATATTGGCGAAGGGCAGCACGGCGATCGACGGCTTGTCGGGGAGCGGCAGCGGCGGGCTGCCCTCACCCGCCTCGCGCCTCTGGCGCTCGGCATCCTCTCCCGCAATGCGGGAGAGGGGGACCCCGGCGCGCTCGCGTCGGGGTGGGTGAGGGGCGTGCGCACCCGATAGACCCGCACTGGCCGGGCGATGTTCTTGACCTGCCGCTCGCCCAAATCCTCGAAGACAAAGGGCAGCCGGTCGCGCACGTGGTCATGGACCGTATTGGAGACGAAGACCCCGCCGGCATCGGCCAGAGCTTCGATCCGGGCGGCGATGTTGACCCCGTCGCCATAGAGATCGTCGCCCTCGACGATGAGATCGCCGAGATTAATGCCGATGCGCAATTCGATGCGGTTGTCCGCCCCGACGCTGGTATTCCGCTCGGGCATCGCCTGCTGCACCGCGACCGCGCAGCGCACGGCATCGACGACGCTGCCGAATTCGACCAGCATGCCGTCGCCGGTGGTCTTGACGATCCGGCCGTGGTGCTCAGTGATCTTCGGATCGAGAAGCTCCCGGCGCAGCGCCTTGAGGCGTTCGAGCGTGCCTTCCTCGTCCGCCCCCATCAGCCGCGAGTAGCCCGCCACATCGGCGGCGAGAATTGCGGTGAGGCGGCGGACAGAAGGCATTTGCGCCCTGCGGTCGCTTGACTTAGCCAACTGTACCGCGAAACCTGCGGCTGCCCTAGGCTCCAGGTAGATCCCGATCAGTCGAGAGCCAGGGTCAGGGTCTTGAGGTAAGCGGTCTCGGGCAATGCCGGGTGGATCGGGTGATCGGCATCGGCGCCGGCGACCCGCAGGATGCGGCCGGCGCGGCCGGCATCGGCGAGGCCGCGGCGCACCGCCTCGGCGAAGTCGGCTGCACCGACATGGTACGAGCAGGAAGCGATGAAGAGGATGCCGCCGCCCGCGGTCACCGAGGCGGCGAGCCGCGCCAGCTTGCGGTAGCCGCGCAACGCCGCCGGCACATCCTTGCGCGATTTGGCGAAGGCTGGGGGATCCGCGATGACGATGTCGAAGCGCTCGTCCCTGGCGGCGAGCCCGCCGGCTTCGGCAAAGGCTTCGCCGCGGCGAAACGAGCACGTCCGGCCAACCCCGTTGAGCTCGGCCGCTTGCATGGCGAGCGCCAGGGCCGGTTCCGAGCGGTCGATCCCGAGAACCGCAGTGGCGCCGCCGCGCGCCGCCTGGACCGCGAACCCACCGGTGAAGCAATAGAGGTCGAGAACTCGGGCACCCCGGGCCAGGGCGGCGATGAAGCGCCGATTGTCGCGCTGGTCGAAGAACCAGCCGGTCTTCTGCCCGGCGAGCAGATCGGCGCGGAACACCGCGCCGTTTTCGTCGATCGGCATCGGACCGTCGAGGCTGCCTCTTGCCACCCGCGTCTCGGACGCCAGCCCTTCGAGCCCTCGCGCCGGGCTGTCGTTGCGCAGCACGATGGTGTCGGGGCTCAGCAATTCGCCGAGCGCGTCGAGGACGGCCGGCTCGAGCCGCGCCATGCCGGCGGCATTAAACTGCACGACGAGAACCGCCCCGAACCTGTCGACGACGAGGCCCGGCAGCCCGTCGGCTTCGGCGTGCACAAGACGGTAAAAGGCCATATCGAACAGCCGCTCGCGCAATTTGAGAGCGCGCCCGATCCGGCGGGCGAGAAAGCGCCGGCTGATCGGCCGGGCCGTGTCGCGGTCGAGCAGGCGCGCGGCGAGCAGAGTGTGGGGGTTGAACATTGCGACGCCGAGCGGGCTGCCGTCGGCCCGCCGCAAGGTGACGAGACTGCCGGGTGCGAGCGCTTTAGCCGCGGCATCCATGGCAACTTCGTTCGAAAAGATCCACGGGTGGCCGCCTTCGGCGCGCCGGTGCCGTCCGGCAAGCAGCGTAACCGACGGGCGCGTTGCCGGATCGTCCGCGGCGTCGTCGTACGGCGCTATTGCATCGGGGGTCATCCGCCCTATGTGGTTGCGGCAACAGCTGCCGGCCACCACGCGGCGCAGCGATGCGTCTTGCCTTCCGGGACCGCGGTGGAGTAGTTGTGGCCGCCGCGCATCGCCGCGACGCACTCGGCAGGCGCCCGTAGCTCAATTGGATAGAGCACCAGACTACGGATCTGGGGGTTAGGGGTTCGACTCCTCTCGGGCGCGCCACTTTTCAATGACTTAGCCGGATAGCCCGAAAAGGACAGCGAATTTGTCCGCAAGATGTCCGCACCGGAAAACGATGGATGTGGGGCGGGGGCCCGCCTCCGCCTACCGGAACCAGGTGGTGCAGTTCCTCGCCTCCGGCTGGTGGCAGCTCCGGACACCGCTTGACACTGACGCTGCTATCGCCGCCTCGTCGGCCGCAAGTGGCCAATGCGTTTCCCGCCCAGCTCTGTTCGCTCCGCGGGTGTCACCGCAACGCCGCCCTTCAAGTTCAGATCATGCCTCAGTTCAGCCGGGCGACGAGCGGCGCCAGGAACTCGTGCAGCACCGGCGACCATTTGGCGTGCTCGAGGCCGCTGGAGGAATGGCCGAGATCGCTGTCGAGCTCGAAATAGCGCGCCTCGACGCCGGCCGCGGTCAACGCCTTGATGACATCGGGGGCGATCTTTGGCGGAAAGAGCGCGTCGGTGCGGCACAAGATGTAGAGCACCTTGGCTTTGATCCTGGCGAAATCCGGCCTGGTGTCGAAGCCGAGCAGGGCGCGGCGCAGGATGATCAGCGAGTTGGCGTCCCATTTGGCGGCCCAGTTCGCGGCCTGCTCGCGGATCGCCGCCTCGCGCGCCGCCGGGTCGGGGAAACGCGGCGCCAGGGCAGTCTCGATCCCGTAGCGCTTCAGCGTCTCGACCCGGATGTCGGTCAACACCGTCTTGCACGCCGCCTTGCCGTAATAGCGGCCGCCATGCCATTCGGGATCGCTGGCGAGTCGCGCCTGCAATTCGGCCAATTGCTTGTCGGTATTGACCGAGGCCCAGGGCGCGGTGTTGACCGGCACGATCGCGTCCATGAAATCGGGGTAGGCGACCGCCCATTGGAATGCCTGGTAGCCGCCATAGGAGGGACCGGCGACCGCGACCAGATGGCGGATTCCGAGATGGTCGAGCAAGGCTTTCTGCGCGGCGACGATGTCGCGGATCGTGATGTTCGGAAAATCGGGGCCATAGGCCTCGCCGGTCTGCGGGTTGATATTTCCGGCATTGGTCGAGCCGAACGACGAGCCGAGCATGTTCGAGGCGACGACGAACAATCTGTCGGTGTCGATCGCCTTGCCCGGCCCGATCAGGCCATCCCACGAGCCCGGCTGGTTGCCGTTTGCCGGGTTGCGGCCGGCGAAATGGTGGCTGCCGGTATAGCCATGCGTGCACAGGATGGCGTTGCGGCCGCCATTTGGTCCATTGGGCGGCGCGAGTCGGCCGTAGGTCTCGTAGGCGATCGTCGCCTCGGGCATGACCGTGCCATCTGTGAGCGGGAAATTGCGCAAGGTGAAGAACCGGTCCTCGACGGCGCCGATATCGGCGGCGGGGCGCAGCGGCAAGTCGTTCATCGTTTCCTCCGCCTGTTGACACTGTCCGAGCTGTGTTTCACCGTTCGCGAGGTAAGTTTTCAGCCTCGGACCACACACGCACCATGAGCCCGTCGGACGCCGCGTGGCAACAATTGATCTCCACATTGCATGCATCCGGCCGCAAGGCTGCGCTCGCAATCACCGGGGGCGGCAGTGGGGCGGTCGGCGAGTTGCTTCGTGTTCCCGGCGGCTCCCGGCTGCTGATCGAGGCACAGGTTCCCTACGACGCATTGGCGCTTGAGGCGTTTCTCGGCTTTGCGCCGGCACAGGCGTGCAGCTCTGACACCGCAATCGCGATGGCCCGAACCGCATGGGCACGCGCAGCCAGGCTGGTGCCGAGCACTGACGTTGGGGCGGGCAGCAATCTGGTTGGCCTGGGCGCGACGGCGGCGCTGGTGAGCGATCGCCCGCGTAAAGGCGAGCACCGATTTCACATCGCATTCGCCAACTCCGCCGGCCCCAACTCCACCGGCGCGCACTGCACTTGCGTGATGGCCAAAGGCCGACGTGATCGCGCCGCTGAAGAAGACCTCGTTTCGCGCGCGATCGTCCTGTGGCTGGCCCGCGCCTGCGGGATTGCCGCGCCGTCGCCGAAGAGCCTCATCGATGCGGATGAAGGTTATGCGGAGAAAGTCGCCCCGGCAGCCGATACGATCGATCAGCTCCTGGCTGGTGAACTCGATCGCGTGACCGTCCAGCCTGATGGCCAAATGATGCTGTCGGCGCCGCCGCCCTTTGTGCTGTTCCCGGGTTCTTTCAACCCGATGCACGAGGGACATGTGTTGCTGGCGCGGGTCGCCGAAGAGCACAGGCAGCAGCCCTTGGCGTTCGAAATCTCGGTCACAAACGTCGACAAGCCGCCGTTGGCTAGTGAGACGGTGCGACACCGGCTCGCGCAATTTGCCTGGAAATCGCCGGTCGAACTGACGCGTGCGCCCACCTTCCTCGAAAAGTCGCGCTTGTTTCGGGGCGCGACGTTTGTGATCGGCGCGGATACGGCGGAGCGGCTGGTTGCGCCGAAATATTATGGCGATGACGAAGTTCGAATGCATATGGCGCTCGAGGAAATCGCCAATTCGGGGAGCAGCTTTCTGGTGGCCGTGCGTATCGACGCGGCGGGGCGCGTACGCGCGCTGAACGACATCCCCGTGCCGCGGCGCTATGCCGATCTCTTCACCGAAATCCCCGAGCACCGTTTCCGCTTTGACATCTCCTCCTCCGAGATTCGCGCCAGGACACGTGCAGTTGGTATTTCATAGCGAGCCCCACAGATAATCTGCGTCTAGGCAAGCGCGACGGGTGAATAGCGAGCCCGCCGCATGACGCGTCATTTGCGATCTTGTTGCTGAGCACAATGCCCTGATCAATGCCAATAAACCCGCCGTTGCCCGAGATAAGGACGGCAAAATCACCAACACACACGGATCCCGCTTCTCAGGTCAAAAAAAGCGTCGAGATCTCATCGCGCTCGTTTCTATCGGCGCAACCTCGTACGTGGGGGCAGCTATTTCTGCGCCCCTCCGCCGCCCCATGGCATGCGACGGGCAACGCAATGCCCTCGTCTCGCAGCCAAAGGTGCACCTGACGTGCTGCCGCTACTCCACCTCTTGCCACCAATTACCGCGAGAGCGGTTTAGTCCATCGTCGCGTATCGGACGGTAACTACGCGATCGCCAATAGGCAGGAGTTGCCCCATTCCGGGCCATTTCCCAGCGCTGCCTAGACGGCCCAGATGGGTAGAAGCCGACATGGGGACCGCCTGTGCCCATGGCTCGGGCAGCGGCTCTGGACAATCGTGCATCGCACACCGCAAATGAGGATCGGCATCCGTTGAGGCCATCCGCCCATCGGGGAGAACAAGCAAGGCATGGTATCGCCACGGCTGCTAGGCATCGTCAACATCACAGATGATTTGTTCTCCGATGGAGGACGCTTCCTGGACCAACCTGCTGCCATCTCGCAGGCAGACAACCTGCTCGAGGCAGGAGCCGATGTCATCGATCTTGGAGCCGTTGCCAGCAACCCAGATTCCGTCCGTATCCCCGTCCGCGTAGAGATCGAACGCCTTGCACCTGTCATAGCGCATCTCCAGGCGCGCGGCGCTCTCGTTTCCGTGGATACGTTCCGACCCGAAGTGCAGACCTACGCTCTGCTACGCGGGGTGGCGTTCCTGAACGATATCCACGGCTTTCCCCACGCGACCATGTATCCGGCGCTCGCCGCATCCTCGTGCCGACTCATCGCCATGCACTCCTTGCACGGACCCAATCACATTACGCGTGCCGACATTCCGGTCTCGGGCGTCGTTGATACGATCATCCGCTTCTTCGAGGATCGGCTCGCTGTGCTGGAGTGCGCGGGCATTGCGCGTCAGCGTATGATCGTTGATCCAGGCATGGGCTTCTTTCTTGGCTCCAATCCGAACGCATCGTTCGCCGCACTCGCCGGCATCGACCGCATGAAGCGTGTGCTCGACCTGCCGTTGTTGGTCTCAGTGTCCCGCAAGTCGTTCCTACGGCACATCACCGGACGATCTGATGCAACGCAAGCTGGACCAGCGACTCTGGCGGCGGAAATCTATGCTGCTCTCCGCGGCGCAGATTTCATCCGCACGCATGATATTGCAGCGCTGGCCGACGCGATGAAGATCCTGCGCACAGCGAAGGCTGGCGAGGTCACAGAATCTCAAAATACTCCCGCTGCTCCCAGTCGGTGACGTCCGATAAGAAGCGGCCGATCTCGAACTCCTTCAGCTTGATGAAGTAGTCGATGAACGGGTCACCGAAGGCGGCCGGAAGCACGCGCTGTCACGCAGCGCCGCGATTGCCGCGATCAAGCTCTTTGGCAGCATGGGTGCATCGGCACTGTAGGGCGTGTCGGCCAACGGCCCGGGATCAGCGCCTGTCGCGACGCCATCCAGACCGGCGGCAATCTGCGAAGCCATGTAGAGCTACGGATTTGCTGCCGGTTCCCCGACGCGATTTTCCAGCCGCGTGCAGGCATCGCCGGGCTGGCCGACAACGCGCACCATCGCCGCCCGATTATCATAGGCCCATACAATGTGATCCGGCGCCATCGAGTTCGGCATATAGCGCTTGTAGCCGTTGATCGTTGGTGTGCTGAACGCAGTTGCCGCGGCTGCATGTTGCAACAGTCCGCCCAGCCAGCTGCGTGCCAGCTTCGATAGCCCGTCCGAATGCGGAAACAGATTGTGCCCATCAGCGTCTTCGACTTCTGACGAGCCTGCTCGATCTCGCGAATCTGGCTGACGACGCGATTAGAGCAGCAGCCTGAGACCGGGCCTCACGCCATGGTTGGCTGTTGGCCCGCATCGTCGGCGTCGGCATTGAAACGGCCGATATGCTGGTCCATGAGGTGCTGTCCCGGCCCATGCGTGACCGCAGAGCAGTGGCCCGCGGAGGCTGTCCTCGGGCCGGCCAAGGGCCGGACCCGGGGGCCGGCCTAACAGGCGCGCCGGATGAGAGCGGCGCGCAACGGCGCGAAGAAGGGCTCGCCAGAGCCGGCAACGCCCGGGTCCCCCACGGGTCATGTGTGGATGGCCCGCGGCTCGCAAGGATTTTTTCGCGTGCCGGCAACTGAAGGTCGCTTGCGGTCACGTGTCCGGCCTGTGGTCGCGGCCGGTGGCCGCAGGCCCTGATGGGTTCCGTGGGATCGAGGCCTTGATCAAGCCCGCGGGGTCGCGTTGCCCCATGACCCGTGACAGGTATCCCTCGACCCGTCGGTTGACCGACGATGCCATCACGCGTTTTCACCCTCGCAAGTCTTGGTGGTTCAAAGTCCAGTTTCTTTGTTCGATCAGCGAGCCGTTTCTCCGTCCCGACCTGATTTCCGCACGGCGCCGCGCGCAGCCGCGGTCAAGACTGGCCGCAGGCCACCGCCGCAGGCGGCGCGCAGCGGTGTTGACGGCGGTGAGCACGGCGTCAGGCTCCGGCCAGGTCGGGGCACGGCTGATCCTGCCGTGGCCGGCGATAGGCTTGCTGGCGCATCATCACCGCCCAACCGATGCGCGCCATCTTGTTGGCGAGCGCGCAGGCGGCGAGCTTGCGCTCCTTGGTTGCGAGCAATTTGACCAGCCAGGGATCCTGCTGGGCTCGCTTGCTGCACAGCACCGACATGGCGCCGTTGACGAGCAGTCGGCGCAGGTAACCGTTGCCGCGCTTGCTGATCGGACCCAGTTTGACCGCGGCCTGCGCCGGGGCAGGCTCTTTCCTCCCGTCCCGTCCTGCCGCGGTACCAGACCGAGCGAGGCGGAGAAGTGCCGGCCGCTGCCGAAGGCGGCGGGGTCAACGGCGATCGCTGCCATGGCACTAGACAGGATCGGTCCGTAGCCGGGAATGGTGATCAGGTGCCGGCAGGTCTGATTGCTGCCGCCCCAGTGGAGGATCTGCTTGTCGACGATCCCGATGCGCCGCTCGAGCCCGCACAAGGTCTCCACGATCGCCAACAAGCCCTCGTGCAGCGGCGTCGGGATAGGCTGGTCTGCCGGATCGGCGAGGATCGCCACGAGTTCGCCGACGTGATGCGGACCTTCGGCGACGACGATGCCAAACTCCGCCATCAGCCCGCGCAACGTGTTGATCAGCATGGTGCGCTGCTTGATCAGCATCTCGCGCACCCCTGTTCGGGCCAGGGGCAGGCTCTGGTGAATGCCAGCGGCCGCTTGCGGCGCCTCGGTCTTGATCGCGACAAACCGCATCGATGGCCGGCTCACCGCCTCGCAGATCGCCGCGGCATCCGCCGGGTCGTTCTTGTTGCGCCGCACATAGGCTTTCGCATAGGCCGGCGGGATCAGCCGCACGTCATGGCCCAGCTTGGCGATCTCCCGGGCCCAGTAATGCGCCGTCGCGCACGCCTCCATCCCGACCAGGCAGGGCGGCAGCTTGGCAAGGAACGCCAGAACTGCCTCCGACGCACCGCGCGACGCAGCGTCACTGCCCCCAATGCATCAACTCCATGCACCTGAAACACCGCTTTGGCCAGATCCAGCCCCATCGTTGTAACCTGCTTCATGTTCATGGATGGCTCCCGTCTGTTGGCGTTGTCGACAACCCGACTTTGGCACATAGATGCCGTGACCGGGCCATCCACCCCATCAAGCCCGTGGGCTGAAGGCCCACGGCGCACGGCATTGGCGGCCGTGGCTGACGCCATGTTCGCGGAGGATTTTGCGGGCGGCTTTTGCCTTTCCAAGCGCGCGCAGCAGCCCGGTACCCCGAGATCGTATTGGCCCGACGTCAGGCCGGCAATCCGATCGAGAAATTTGACGCGCTGATCGCAGCGACAGCGTTGGCAGCCGGCGCCAGTATCGCGACGCCTGACGTCGGCGGGTTTGCTGGTTGCGGTCTCACCGTCATCAATCCGTAGACGGCATTGTGAGGTTGTACGATCAATCCGCTCGTGCCTCATTTTCGCACAGTTCAGAGCGCGGGGCGACCGCTGGGCGGAACGGCGCAGGTTCCCGAGCAGACGATTTCGGGCTCGCGCATCTGCGCTTCCCACTTATGATGACTGCCAGAGCAGCCGACGGTAGGACAGGGAGGCACAGATGGCGGCGACGGCGGTCGAGGCGTGGGACGAGCGATGGGCGACGCCCGAGGGCCGCGGCGATTGGCTTGTGCCGCACCCGGCGGTGGCAGCGCTGATGCCGGTGCTGAAGGCACGCGGTACGCAGCATGTGCTCGACCTCGGTTGCGGCGTGGGCCGGCACGCATTGCTCTTCGCCGAGCACGGCTTTGCCGTCGAGGCGATCGATGGCGCCGCCGCCGGCCTCGACTTCGCTTGCCGCGAGGCGACCGCGCGCGACCTTCGACTGAGCTTTCGCCAGGCCGATGCCGACGCATTACCCTTCGCCGACGAGAGCTTCGACTATGTGTTGTCGTGGAACGTCATCTTTCACGGTACGATGGGCGATGTCGGGCGCCGCATCGCCGAGATCTGGCGCGTCCTGAAGCCCGGCGGGCTCTACCAGGGCACCATGCTGTCGAAGCGCGACGGGCAATTCGGCCGCGGCCGGCCGGTCGCCCCCGACACCTTCATTCGCGGCAGCGACCCCAAGGCGCACCCACACTATTATTGCGACCTGACCGACCTAGCCGCACTCTTCGCCGGCTTCGAGCTTCTGTCGCTGACCCAGGAGGAGCAGCGCCGACCCGGCTCCTGGCACTGGCACATGCTCGCCGAACGGCGGTGAACAGGGCCGGCCATCCTAGTGGCATCCTAGTGGCGCCGCCCGGTCGGGCCGGTGCGGCGGATCAATAATTTTTCGTGACCCTTTGCCGCTGTGGTCGAATCACCGTACCTTTTGTTCATTGACGCGCGTCGCTGTGGAGGGATCGTTGCGATCATCCCGCCATGTCGGGTGATTGAAGTGAATGACGAAATCACCATTGTAAGAGGAAACTGCTTCGTCAAACACCAGTCGCCCAATACGCGCCCAATTGCCGAACCTGCGCCGCTGAAAGAACGCAGGGCCGTGCGTTGAACCCGCGTCCGTCACCTCAATGTGAAAAGTCAGGCGGCGCTTTGGGGCGGGGTCGTCGCGATCATAAATTTGCGCCATGATTTCATCGCGGAAATCCAGCGCGTAACCGGGAATGCGCGCCTGGGCCGGGTCGACCAGCAGCCGCATGAAAGCCGGCGCGCGGGTCGGTTCGCCGTCCGGTTTTCCCAATTCGGCAATCTGGTAGAGCTGTCGCTGCGTGGGTTGCTTGTCGGTCTGATTGAAGAGAACTCCTTCTACGAGCAGAACCGGCAAGCCGAACCCGCGGCGCCAGCTCCTGGTATCCGGAGCGTTGCGGAGCTCGGCGTCATTGATGTAGTCGGTCCGCTCGCCGCCGAGGTCCTGCTGCGTGAAGAAGTTGGCGGTGCGGAGCGGCTCGCCATGGGCCTGGTCCTCCGTGGGGAAAATCTTTCCGACCAGAGACAACGACCGCTCGTGGCCGCGCCGCGTCTCCTTACAGCAGGTGGAGTAGCGTCCAACCGCGAGCGCCCGACTCCCCGTGCGAAAATGGCCGGAATATGGGTTCTGCTCGGAAATCTCCCAGAGGCCCGTCAAACAAATACCGTTCGGGTGAATGATCCGACGGAAGCCTTTTCGGTCGGGGCCCCAACGCAGGTCGGCCCGCGAATCGACGGCTCTCGCCACCGCTTGCCTGAAATAGTAAGGGGCGCCCCCTGGCAGCGCGCCGTGCACTGCTCCGGCCAACGTGACGTCATAGACGGGAAGCGGCGGTTCGCCGGGACCGCCCCACACCTTCTGATAAGGGTTGGCAAATAGGGCGTCGCGGACTTCGGAGAAGCGCGATCCCCGATAGGCCCGATCTTCGTCGGTTACCTGTTCTGCTCCAAAATAGGTCGGGTCCATGCCGTCGGCCTTTACATGAGCCGCAAGCTTGCCGGATTGAGCTTGTTGCGCAAGGCTGCGCGCCGACCGGAGGAGGAAACGCCCATGCCCGCATCATACGACAAGCACCGCGACCAGCTCAAAGCCATCCTCTTGGCTTGGGGCATGCCGGCTGACAACGCCGAAGCGACGGCCGACATCCTGTCCTGGGCGGATCTGCACGGCGTCGACAGCCATGGCATATCGATGCTCCCGGGTTATGACCGGCTGCGCCGCAGCGGACGGGCGAACATGGAAGCGCGGCCGCGCATCATCAAGGAAAGCCCGGTCTCTGCGCTGGTGGACGGCGACGGCGGGCTTGGCCACGTGCCGGCGCGTTTTGCGATGCAAGTCGCGATCGACAAGGCCAAACAGTCAGGCATGGCGATCGCCGCGGTGCGCAACTCGGCGCATTTTGGCGCGACCGGCTATTATACGCTGATGGCGGCGAAAGAAGGCCTGATCGGCATGGCGTGTACCAGCGCTTCGAGCATTCAGGTCGCGCCAACCTTCGGCAAGGAGGCAAAGCTCGGTACCGACCCCTGGTCCTTCGCCGCTCCGACGACGGATCGGCGGCCTTTTTTGCTCGATATGGCGACGACGACCGTGGCCGCCGGCCGGATCCGCAACAAGGCCAACGAGGGGCTCCCATGCCCGCCCGGCTGGGTGCTGAACAAAGACGGGCTCCCCAGCACCGATCCGTTGGAGGCACGCGAGAAGGGCGGGTTCCTGACCTCGCTCGGAGGCTCGCCAGAGAACTCCAGCTACAAGGGATACGGGCTGGCCGTGATGGTGAACATCCTCGGCTCGTGTCTGTCGGGTGCGACCTTGATCACCGACCCGATGCACACCAAAAAACCTCATGGCAACGACATCGGCCATTGCCTGATCGCTATCGATCCGGGTCTGTTCCGCGACCGCGAGGAATTCACCGCCGACGTGACCCGCCTTTGCAACGATTTGCGGGCGACAAAGCCCGTCGATCCCGCTCAACCGGTCATGGTCGCAGGCGATCCGCAGTGGAACAACGCAGCAAAGCGTATGCGAGAAGGCATCCCGGTCGGCCCGGGTCTGCTGAACCAGATACGGCAAATTGCCCAGGCCTGCGCGGCGCCCTGGCTACTGGATTGAACTGCGATCAGTCGGTCGTGAAACGGTCGGCTGTTACCTCTATCTCGGGTTGCGCCTTGTCGAGGGCTACATCCTGGTCCTGCTGGTGCAGCGCCGGGCCGTGCACCTGCCGCCGGCGCCGACCCTGTCGGCACAGGTAATCCTCAGCTTCCTCGCGGGATTTGTCGGTCTGCTGTTTGCGACGCCAATCGTAGCCGCCGGACTTGTCCTGGTCCGAATGATCTATGTCGAAGGCATTTTCGGTGACCGTGAGAGTGACCCCGCTCCATTCGCGTAGTCGTGGAACTGCTGGAGTGCATGGGTCTTTTCACCCGCTATTGCGCAGACCCGCGGTGGGGCACTTCAGCTTAGTCACGTAGTCTGCCAAGGCTTTGCCCGCTGTCAATTCCTCAATACCCTCGGGCCGGATCGACCTGGTTCAACAATGGCAGGCCTGCTTCGAAGCGACGGATGTTGTCGAGGATGATCGGGGCGGCGGTCGGAGGGTGGGTTGCGGCGGCGATATGCGGCGTCACGACGATGCGCGGATGATGCCAGAAGGGATGGTCGGCGGCCAACGGCTCGTCGCGGAAGACATCGAGCACGGCCGCCGAGAGATGGCCGGAGGCGAGGGCTGCGAGCAGATCCTCTTCGACCAGATGCCCGCCGCGGGCGGCATTGATCAATGCCGCGCCCTTCGGCAACATGGAAAACGTGCTTGCGTTCAATATCCCTTCCGTTTCGGCGGTTAGCGGCAACAGGCAGACGAGGATCTCGCTCCGGCCGAGCAGAGCGGACAGGCCGGTGCTGCCGACATAGCCGCGCAGCCCCTCGACGGTTCTTTGCCGCCTTCCCCATAGCGCGACATCGAAACCCAATCCCTTGAGCTTCCGGGCGGCATCCTGTCCGAGTTCGCCGAAGCCGAGAATACCGACAGCGCGGCCGACAGCGTTCTTCTGGTCGAGCTCCCGCCAGATCCCTCTCTCCTGCTGGGCTCGATAATCGAGGTCTTGGCGATGCAGCCGCAGCACCTGAAGGATGACGTATTCGCTCATCGCGTCCGTCATGTATGGATCGACGAGGCGGACGATCGGCACGCCGCCCGGCAAATGGGGGTCGAGGAGGATGTGGTCGACCCCGGCGCCGAGGGAGAGGATCAGCTTCAGGTTCGGCAGCGACGCCAGCAATCCGGGCTCGGGGCGCCAGACCAGCGCGTAGTCGATCTCCGCCGGATCGCCGATCTCGGGCCATATCCGCACCTCGAGTTCCGGCATCAGCCGGACCAGCTGCGGCTTCCAGCGCGCCTCGGAATCGACAGAGGAGCGGAACAGCAATGCCATCTCAATACCCTTATTGTCCGGAAAATCGCGGAGATTGGCGCCGATCGTGATTGCTGGTGATAGCACAATGCCGCGGCACCGCCATATTCCGGCCCGTTTCCTCGGTCTTATGGGGACGCCATCACCGAGGAGGGAGCCGATGCGTTCGCTGTGGCGGATACTGGCCCTAGAATGGCTCAGAGGAGACGGCTCGGAGGCCCTGACCGCGGATTCGGCCATCCTCGAGGGCTTGCCTTGCGGCGGGAACGTTCGATATCGGGATAAGCCGGCTGATCGGGTTCATCTCGAGTTATCGGGCGGTGCTCTCTTGCGCTATCAAGATGGCGTCTCGACCTCGCCCTGGCGGGTGATGTCAGTACGGCAATCGGAGAACTCCTACCCCGCCTCGCCGCGAGGACAAGGCGATCGAGCTGGCGCGGACCAATCTGAAGCATTGAGCAAGGGCATCGCATGACCAATGAGGGCCCGACTGCGCAAGTCGATCTCATCGAGACCGAGCTCGAAGGGACGGCGCTGCTCACCAACCCGATGTTGAACAAAGGGACCGCCTTTACCGACGAAGAGCGGACCGCTTTTGCGCTGCACGGCCTCTTGCCGCCTCATGTCGGAACCTTGGAAGTGCAGTCGGCGCGGCGTCTCCAGGCAATGCGGAAGCTCGCCAGCGATCTCGATCGCTACGTCTTTTTGCGAGGATTGCAAGATGCGAACGAGACGCTCCTCTACGCGCTGCTGACCCAAAACCTCGAAGAAATGCTCCCTCTCGTCTATACCCCGACGGTCGGTGAGGGATGCCAGACCTTCAGCCATTATTGGCATTATCCGCGTGGTCTGTTTTTAAGCTGGCCGCGGCGCGACCGGATCAAGGAAATCCTAGCGCACCCCCGCTTCGACAATGTGGAGGCGATTGTCGTCAGCGACGGCGAGCGCATCCTCGGTCTCGGAGACCAGGGCGCCGATGGCATGGGCATCCCGATCGGCAAATTGTCGCTCTATACCGCCTGCGCC
>CAVSZA010000004.1:0-103643 GCA_963732095.1 uncultured Alphaproteobacteria bacterium | reverse complement strand
CAGAGGAATGGTCCGGCGCAATGTCGCGCTCGATGGGCACGCCTTGCTCACCGGCAGTGCGGTTCGCAACTGAGCGGCCCAAGATCTCTCGACCCCCTGGATCTCTCGACCCCCCTGGATCTCTCGACCCCCCTGGATCTCTCGGCCTCTCTGGATTTCTCGGCCGCCCTTTTGTGTGCTGCCGAAAACGTCTATATGGCGTTTACGCTGTGCCAACCACGCGAGAATTGACCCCATGAGCCTCCGGCCTTACCGCGACATCCACCGCCGTCAGTGCCGCAAGATCTACGTCGGCAAGGTCCCGGTCGGCGGCGATGCGCCGATCACCGTGCAGTCGATGACCAACACGGTCACGAGCGATGTCGCGGCGACGGTCGCGCAGGTTCGGGCGCTCGAAGAGGCGGGCGCCGACATCGTCCGCATTTCCTGCCCCGACCAGGAATCGTCTCTCGCGCTCAAACACATCGTAAAGCAGGTGACGGTGCCGATCGTCGCCGACATTCATTTTCATTATAAGCGCGCGATCGAGGCGGCGGAGAGCGGCGCCGCCTGTCTGCGGATCAACCCCGGCAATATCGGTTCGTCGGCACGGGTGCGCGAGGTCATCAAGGCAGCTAGGGACTACGGCTGCTCGATGCGGATAGGGGTCAATGCCGGCTCATTGGAGCGCGACCTGTTGGAGCGCTATGGCGAACCTTGCCCCGAGGCGATGGTCGAGAGCGCGCTCAACCACGCCCGGATCCTCGAGGACAACGACTTCTTCGAGTTCAAGATCTCGTGCAAGGCGTCGGACGTGTTTCTCGCGGTCGCCGCCTATCAGCAGCTGGCCGAAGCCTGCGACTACCCGCTCCATCTCGGCATCACCGAGGCCGGAGCCTTGCGCAGCGGCACGGTTAAATCCTCGATCGGGCTCGGCATGCTGCTGTGGTCGGGGATCGGCGATACGATCCGCGTGTCCTTGTCGGCCGACCCGGTCGAGGAGGTCAAGGTCGGGTTCGAGATGCTGAAGTCGCTGGGGCTGCGGCGCCGGGGCGTCACAGTGATCTCGTGCCCCTCCTGCGCGCGCCAGCAATTCGAGGTCATCAAGACGGTCGAGCGGCTCGAGGAGCGCCTCGCGCACATCACGACGCCCCTAACGGTGTCGGTGATCGGCTGTGTGGTCAACGGCCCGGGCGAGGCGCGCGAGACCGATATCGGCTTCACCGGCGGCGGCAACGGCACCCACCAGGTCTATATCAGCGGCCTCACCGACCACCGCCTCAAAGACGCCGACATCGTCGACCACCTCGTCGAACTGGTCGAGAAAAAAGCGGCGGAGATTGAGGCCGCGAAGCAAAGGGAAGGCGACCTTGCAGCGGCCCAGTAGCCCGAACCTCGAGAATCCGGCGAGGTCGCGGGCCCCAGCCTTCTTACAGCGCCTCTGGGAAGCGGATGATGAAGCCGTCCCGGTTCGGCATGCGCACCTTGGGCAAAGTCTCGGCGTTCATCGTGTCGTTGTCGCCGATGAGCTTGTTCAGCGCGAGGATATAGGCGGTCAACGCATAGGCCTCGTCGTTGGTCAAGGTTCGGGGCTGCTGCCACGGCATCGAGCGCCGGATGTAGTCGAACACCGTCGTGGAGTACGGCCAGAAATTGGCGATCCGCTTCGTCGCCGCCGAGATGTCGGTGATCGGGTCGCCGCCGACCAACGGCGGCAATGGCGCCGCCGTCATCCCCGTGACCCCAGCCTTGCCTTCGGGACCATGGCACGCGGCGCATTTCTCCACGTAGATATGGGCGCCCTGGGCGGGCGTCCCGGCGCCCGGCGGCAACCCCTTGCCGCTGGGCTCGATGCTGATGTCCCAGGCGGCGATGTCCGCTTCGGTTACCGGCTTGCCGAGGCCGGGGCCGTCCGCGGACGCCGCGCTCGCGGCCCAGCAGAGTGCCAGCCCAAGGGCCGTCACCCCAAGGGTCGGGGAGATCCTGCTAGGCGTAAACATGCTTGACCTCCCCTGTGCCGTCGACGCCCCAGCTGGTGACGGCGTTAAAGTGCTGGTTCAGCACCGCCCCGACCGGCGGAACCGCCTTCAGCTCGCCGCGCTGCGCGACGAATTCGGCTCGGGTCGGCTGCACGTTGCCGGCATCGTCCCAGGCGCGGCTTTGCAGGGTCGCGGGCCCGCCGTCCCAATGCCAGGGCATGCGGAAGCGGGTGAAGGCCTTGCTGAGCACCGGCTCCGACAAACCGGCCTCGGCCCAGCTTTTGCCGCCGTCGGCCGAAACCATGACCTTCGTGATCCGGCCGGCGCCGGAATAGGCGATGCCGGAGATCTCGTAGAGCCCCGGCCCTTGCAAATTTACCCCCGGCGACGGCTGGGTGATGAACGACTTGACCTCCTGCAGCAAATAGAATTGGTACGCCTTGCCGTTCGGCAGGATCGGCGCATAGATCTTGGCTTCCCAATAGCCCATGGCGGGTTCCTCTACGAGCTTGATGCGCCTCAGGTATTTGACGTTCATGTTGCCTTCGTAGCCCGGCAACAGCAGGCGCATCGGGTAGCCGTTAGCCGGCATCAGCCGCTCGCCGTTCTGGTAGAGCGCGATCATCGCGTCATCCAGGCCCTTCTTGAGCGGGACGCTGCGCGCCAGGTAAGGTGCGTCGGCGCCTTCGGCGATGAACCACTTCGCCGTCGCGTCGATGCCGGCCTCGTCGAGCAGGGTGGAGAGCTTCACGCCGGTCCATTCGGCGCAGGAGGCCAACCCGTGCAGCGCCTGCAAGTCTGCTTGCAGCGGCTGAGGCGAGAACAGCGGCGCGCTGTTGCCGCCGCATTCGAGAAAGGTTACCCGGGTCGTCATCGGATACCTAGCGAGCGCGTCTAGGGTAAAAACCAGTGGCCGCTTGACGAGGCCATGGATCACAAGCCGATGCTGGCCCGGATCGATGTCCGAGCGCCGCCCCAGGACACGACGAAATGCAGCCCGTTCGGGGTGATCGAGCCGTTCAGCAAGTGGTGCGGCGTACGCGCCCCCTGGGCTCCCGGCAGCCTATTAGGATTGGCCACAGTGCGTACGACGCTTTTCTCGAACCGCGACGGTCGTTCATAGGGCCCGATGGCGGCGCCGGGCTCGAGGCTCCACGGCGCATCGGTCAGCGGCGCGTCCGTCGAAGGCTCGGCCGCGACGCCGGTCAGCGAGTCTGCTATTCCGGCGCTCGTTGCTGCTGCTGGCAAGCGGGCCGGCATGCGCTTCCTCGAATTCTTCGCGGCCACATCTGCAACCCGCCCACGCGCCGGGCCTATGTCCGCGCCGCCGATGAATTTCTGGCCTGGTGCGCGAGCGCCGGCGTGCCGTCAATCGGTGCCGTGCAACCGCAGGCGACGATGACCGAGATGATCGCCCGTTGCACGCAGCAGGGCGAAAGCATCGACCAGGCGATCGCCTGGGCATCCGACAAGATCGCAGCCTTCATGCGCGGATAGCGCTCCACATCCGCTGCTTTGCTGTTTTCCGGCAAATTATCGGGAATTATGTAGCGACCACACCTAATGGAAATTGGCCGACTGAGCCGGATTATGAGGGGCGGGAAGCCCTTTCACTTTCTCTTTCCCATTCATTTCGGATGGCTCTGACATAGCTGAAGCCGACACGACAATAACGAAATTGGATTCGAGTTTGTCGTGTCAACTCTTCTAGGTTCGTCTCTCCTTGGTTAAGGCGTTTTAAGATATAGTCCCTGATTGTCATCTTTTGCTCTAACGAAGCTGGCAGAAGCCGGCGGGGCCGACCGGCGCCCCGCTCGCTTCCAACGTGCCGCCTAGCTCCCTTTAAGAGAGGGCGGCAGCTTTGTTGTAAGCGAGTTCAACGGAAGAGCATCCCCTGAGCGGAGGCTAATTTCGGCTTTCACCGAGTGGCGAGGAACACGAGGGCGGGCACCGGAAGCGATCTTCGTCGCCTGCCAACCTGAGTTTGCTACATAATTTCGAAATTATCAGCCGCCGACATCCTTTTTTTGGCGGAAATCCTCGGCCACCGGCGGGTTCAGTGAGCAAAAGAACAGCGAAGTTCCCGCTGTTCTTTTGCTGTTCTCCGCTGTTTCGCGAAAGCACGCGCATCGGGTGACGCGATATTGCCACCAATGCCGATTTCGGCGCCGCGCATACGATCTCGAGATGTTCGCAGACGATAGGCACAGAACAGGTCATTTTTGTCAATTTATATCAGATAATGCTAATTCATTATTGCCTAACCGAGGGTCGGGTGGCTATCGATGAGGTCTGTTGGCATCGCCGCTGCGTCTTGCAGCAGAGCGGGCGCGCCGCCTACCCTGAGCGGGCCCAACCACTGCATATCCGGATGGAGGCTCATAATGGCTGCACCTTCGCCTGTCCTCGATCACGTCGTCGTCGACGCGCGCGACCGTATCGAGGAGGCGGCGGAATGCTTTCGATCGCTCGGCTTCCAGTTGACGCCGCGGGGGCGCCACACGTTAGGCTCGACCAACCACCTAGCGATGTTCGAGGCCGATTATCTCGAGCTGCTCGGTTTTGCCAGCGACGGGGCCATCCGCCCCGAGATCATGCGCTTTCCTGTCGGCCTCAACGGTCTCGTCTTCAAGACCACGGATGCCGATGTGGTTTACATACACGCAGCGGCGGCCGGTCTCCCGGTCCTGCCGGTGCAGTCCTTCTCCCGACCGGTCGCGCTCGAGGGCGTTACGCGCGATGCGCGGTTTCGCACCACGCGCCTGGACCCGGCCAAGGTGGCGATGGGCCGGGTCTATTTTTGCGAGCATCAGACGCCGGACCTCGTATGGCGACCAGAGTGGCAGGGCCATCCGAACGGCGCCTGCGCGATTTCCCGCGTGGTGGTCGCGACCGATGATCCTCGGCGCACGGCAACGCTGTTCCGCGGTCTCTTTGGCGACCCCGCTATAACCGAGCGTGACGGGAGGCAAATAATCGCCGCCGGAACCGCGCAGGTGGAGCTCGCCATACCGGACGCGGTAACGGCCGAATTCGGGGAAGCGGCAGCACAGCCGGTCGGCCGCACCGAATATATGGCCGCTCTCGGGATCAGGGTTCGCTCGCTGCCGAAGGCGGGAGAATGCCTGCGCTCCGTGCCCGGCTTGTGCGTCGAGCCGCATCGGCTGGTGGTGCCGGCTTCTGCGGCGTTCAATACGGCCATCGCATTCTCGGAATGAGCGATGACCTATAAGCCGGGAAGCTTCGACAATCTGGGCAACGCAATCGACCGGGATGGCGATCCCGAAGCACCGGCGGTGATCGATCTCGGCGCCGGGACGGAACCGCGCGTCTACAGCTATCGCGAGATCGACGCGCTCGCCGGCGCGACGGCGCGCGGCCTACTGGAGCAGGGCCTGAACCGCGGCGAGCGCGTCGCCATTCTGTCGGCCAATCGCGGCGAGTTTCTCGCTTCCTTTCTCGGCATCATGCGCGCCGGTCTGGTCGCAGTGCCGGTGAATTGGAAGTTGCCGGCGGCCACCGTCGAATTCATTCTGGGCGACTGCGGCGCGAGGCTCGTGCTGTGCGACCGGGCGCGCCTGCCGCGGTGCCCGGATGAACTGCCGCGGTTTGTCTTCGGCGAGGACTTCGCGGCATTGCTCGGTTCGGGGCCCTTTGCCGCGGTGAAGGCCGATCCGGCGGACCCGGCCATGTTCCTCTACACATCGGGGTCCAGCGGCCGGCCCAAAGGGGTCGTGCTGTCCCATCACAGTCACCTCTGGGTCATCGACATGCGTCGCCGCTCGAGCCGCCCCGGCGAGCAACGGTCACTTGTGGCGGCGCCGCTCTATCACATGAATGCGCTCGCGGTGTCGCAAGCGGCACTCGCGCAACACGGGACGATCATTCTGCTGCCGGGCTTTACCGCGGAGAGCTACATCGGGGCATCCGCTACATATCGCGCCACCACCTTGACTTCGGTGCCCACGATGATCGGAATGATGCTGCGCGAGAAGGCGCTGTTGGCTGGCGCTGATCTCACGGCGGTCACCGCGGTACGGATGGGCTCGGCGCCGGTGTCGCAAGCCTTGATGGAGGGGGCACGGCGCACCTTCCCGAATGCCGTGGTCACCAACAGCTATGGTACGACCGAGGCGGGCCCGATTGTATTCATTGCGCACCCCGATGGCCGGCCGACTCCCGACCTGTCGGTCGGCGTCGCGCATCCCAATGTCAGCCTGCGGTTGGTCGATGGCGCCAACAGCGGGGCGAGCGAGGGCGTATTGCAGATGCGCTGCCCGGCATTGATGACTGGCTACCACAATCTGCCCGAGGCGACGGCGAAGGCATTGACCGAGGACGGCTTCTACATCACCGGCGACGTGTTCCGCCGCGATGCCGACGGCTTCTACTATTTCATCGGCCGCGCCGACGACATGTTCGTCAGCGGCGGCGAAAACATCTATCCCGGCGAGATCGAGGCGATGCTCGAGCGTCATCCGGACATCCATCAGGCGGTTGTCGTGCCGGTGGACGACGAGCTGAAGTTCAAGAAGCCGGTAGCCTTTGTCGTCACGCGGCCCGGCGCCGCGCCGAGCGAAGCAGCGATCCAACAATTCGCGCTCGCCAATGCCGCGCCCTATTTGCATCCGCGGCGGGTATGGTTTCTGCCGGAGATGCCGCTGGCCGGAACCAACAAGATCGACCGGCAGGCGCTGGCAAGGCGCGCCGCCCAACTCCTGGCAACATCAGGGCTGCGGCTAATGTCATGCGTCCTTCGAGACAGCCGCTTCGCGGCTTCCTCAGGATGAGGTTTTTCTTAATGCCATCAGGGAAAGTACCTCATCCTGAGGAGCCGCCGCAGGCGGCGTCTCGAAGGACGCACGGTGTTGCTGCAGCGAGCAGGACGGGGATGATCTGATGAAGGCTGTGGTTTTGCACGAGCATGGCGCCGGTGGATTGCGCTATGAGACCGACTTCCCGCGACCCGGTGCCCGGGGCGGGCGACGTGGTGCTGCGAGTGCGCGCTGCAGCGCTCAACTACCACGATGTTTTCACGCGCCGCGGGATGCCGGGGATCAAGATCGCGATGCCGGCCATCATGGGTCTCGACGTCGCCGGCGAGATCGCAGCGGTCGGCCCCGACGTCACGGGATGGAAGGTGGGCGACCGCGTGCTCGGCGACCCGATCAACCGGGTCGAAGGCGGGCTGACCGGCGAGACCGTGCATGGCGGACTGGCCGAGTATTGCCGCCTCAAGGCGCATCAGCTCGTCGCGATCCCCGACGGCATCGATTTTGAAGCGGCCGCGGCGCTGCCCTGCGCCTATGGCACGGCGCGCCGCATGATGTTCACCAACGGGCGGGTTACGGCGGGCGAGAAAGTGCTGATCCTCGGCGCTTCGGGCGGTGTCGGGGTGTGCTGCGTGCAGCTCGCCAAGCTCGCCGGCGCGACGGTGATCGCCGCCACCGGCTCTGAAGAAAAGGCGGCCAAGCTGCGCGCGCTCGGCGCCGACCACGTCATCAATTACGCGGAGCAGGATTTCGTACAGGCGATATCCGGGCTGTACGGCAAGCCGGCGCGGCGCGGCGCCGGCAGCGACAACGGCGTTGATGTGGTCGTGAATTACACCGGCGGCGACACTTGGACCCGGAGCCTTCGAGTATTGCGTGTCGGCGGCAGGCTCTTAACCTGCGGCGCAACCGCCGGCTACGATCCGCCGGAGGATATCCGCTTCATCTGGACCTTCGAGCTGCAGATCCTGGGCTCCAATGGTTGGGCGCGCGAGGATATCACGGCATTGCTCGATATGGTGCATTCGGGGCAGCTCGAAGCTGTTGTGGATACGTGCCTATGCGCTTGAACGCGCGCCGGAGGCGCTGGCGCGCCTCGAAAACCGCGATGTATTCGGAAAGCTGGTGATCGTGCCGTGAGCGACGAACCGCTCGGCAAGGAGGCGCTGCAGGAGCGCCTCGGCCAGTCGCCGTTCATCAGCCTGTTGAACCTGACGGTGGTGAGCGCCGATCCGCTGAAACAGCAGTTGGTCATGCGCGCGGCGATGCGCCCGGAATTCGAGCGCGGGCGCGGCAGCGGCCAATGGCATGGCGGGCCGATCGCCGCGATCATCGACACGGTCGGCGATTACGCGCTGGTGATGCTGTTGGGCCGGCCATTGCCGACCGTCAATTTCCGGGTCGATTATCTGCGCCCGGCAATCGACACCGCGCTCGTCGTGACCGCCACGGTGCGGCGCAGCGGCCGGCTGGTCGGTGTCGTCGACATCGATGTGACGAACGAAGCAGGCCAGCTGCTGGCAATCGGCCGCGCCACTTACGCCACCGCGACCTGATCCGCTTTTATCGGGCCGCCGCTCATGCTTCTGAATGTGACGGAGTACCGCAAGCACTCGGCGGGCGGGATGCTGTGCTGCCATTCCGTCCGAGCCGGGCCTCGCAGCAGGTAGACCGAACGCGGCTCCAAGATCACGGAAGCGCGTTCCCAGCTGCTGCCCCTTTTGCGCCTGAAGCGAAACCGGCACGATGAGCCGAATGAGACGCCGATGACATCGCGGTAGACGGGGCGGTCCCTGTGCCAGCCGATCGCGGCTCCGGGCGTGTATTCCGTGACGAGAGCCTGCTGCAGTTCCGAGGTCCCGAGCCTTGCGAAATCGGCAGCCTTCTGACGCAGCGTCAGAAGAAACCGGGAATGTCCTCGGTGCTACGGACCCTACTTTCGTTGGTGTCGTAGTGCAGTCCGAACGAGACGACCCGCCGCTTGCCGAGATAGCCATGGAATTCGTATTCCCGGAAATCCAGCTCGCGAAAATGTTCCAGAAGTTCGGCTTCCTCGTCCGGCGACACAAGCTCCGCTCGATATTCGAGCCCTTCCGGAAGCGAGGGCAACGGCTCGAAGAAACTGAGTTGACCACTACACATGCAAGTCTAGATATGGGCGGCTGTCGACTTTGTGAACGGATGTCGGACATATCCCCGCAAGAGCTCGCTGGCGCGATCGTCCGCGATGCCGTGCAACGGTATATCGAGAGCCGGCGCGGGCGGATCGACGCGTTTGTCGATCGCCACTTCACTTTGGCCGGCTCCGTTGCGCTGCATCGGCGAGCGCTGGGCTGGGATCTGCTGCGGGCCCCGGCCAATCTGTTTCTCGCGGGGCCGGCACTCGCCGTCAAGCTCATGGCCTGGGCGGCGCGGCGGGCCGGCATGGAGCGGGTGGCGGCATGGCTTGCCGGCCGCCGGCTCCTCCTCGAAACCGAGGTCGCGCGCGAGATCGAGTGGCTGGTGGCAACCGAACTGCTCGAAATACCGTGTCGACGCCGAGATCGGGTCTCGTATCGCGACGCTATCGCCGAAACGATACTCGCCGACGAGAGAGCGGCCGCACTCCTCGTCGCTCCGGCCGGTTCCGACCCGGAGTTTCGCCGACCGGCTTGCCGCCGCGGTCGAGAGCTATCTCGGGTCGCGCACCGCGACGGCAGAGATCGCAACCGGCTTTGTCGCCGCCGGCCTGGGTGCCCTGGTCGTCAAGCAGGCGACCCCGGGGCTGGTTACACTGAGCTCCGCTCTTGCGGCGATGATCGCGCAACAGATGGCGATCGCGGCATTTCCGCTCGGCGCCGGTCTCGGTGGGTTGTGGTACAGCCTGTTTCCGGCAGCCGCGGGTCCCGGACTGCTCGCCGCCACGACTGCCGGCGTATTTCTCGGCGGCGCCATGTTGGCCGCCTTTTCCGGAGTGGTCACCGATCCCTTGCAGCGCCGGCTGGGCCTGCATCGGCGAAGGCTCGAGCGGCTTTTGCGGATCTTGGAGGCCGATCTGTGCGGCGAACCGGGTCGAAATCGGATCATGCGCGACCATTATGTCGCCCGCCTCGTCGATATTTTCGACCTGATTACCCTCGCAATGCGGGTCTCCCACGCCTAGATCCCGCCGACATTGCGCATGAGGCGCCGCTTCGCTATAAGCCACAGCGGTACGGAGGACTGTTCGATGAAAGAAGGAATTCACCCCGAATATCACGAAATAACCGTCGTGATGACGGACGGCAGCTCGTACCAGACGCGCTCGACCTACGGCAAGCCGGGAGACACTTTGCGGCTCGACATCGACCCGAAATCGCATCCGGCCTGGACCGGCGGACAGCAGCGGCTGATTGACAGCGGTGGACAGCTGGCCCGCTTCAACAAGCGCTTTCAAGGCTTTGGTATCAAGCGCTGACGTTTCCAGCCGGCGATGGAGCGCCGGCGGACCCCTTGATCATCACCCTACAGTCACCATTTTAGCATTGCGCGGTCGCCATTAAGGGACCGCGCGTCAGTGAATGGCATCCAGCCGAATTGGTGGGTGCCGAACCCCATGTTGCTCAAAGGAGAACTTGGTCATGGATCGTTTCGATTTCTCTCCACTGTTCCGGTCGACGATCGGCTTTGATCGGCTGACCCGGTTGGTTGACGCGGCGACGCGTGTCGACAGCGCCTCCCTCGCCTATCCGCCATACAATATCGAAAAGACCGGCGAAGACGCTTATCGCCTGACGATGGCGGTGGCCGGCTTTTCAGCCGATGAGCTGGACATCACCGCTCAGGAGAACACGCTGCTGGTGACCGGCAAGGCGAAAAAGGACGAAGACGAGAACCGCTACCTGCATCGCGGCATCGCGCGGCGTGCGTTCGAGCGGCGCTTCAGCCTCGCCGATCACATCAAGGTCGTCGGCGCGAGCCTCGTCAACGGCATGCTGCATGTCGACCTGGTCCACGAGGTCCCGGAGGCAGCGAAGCCGCGTAAGGTACAGATCGGCGCCGGACAGTCGGAGCAGGTGACTGCACCGCAGCAGGAGCAAGTGACCCAGCGTCAAGCTGCCTGATCAGCTCGATCTACAGAAACAAAACGCCCCCGAGATCTCGGGGGCGTTTTTGCTTTGAGGCTGGTTTTCGCCGGTGAGGAACTACTGGGCGAATTACCGTGTTTTCAGTGCGATTAATTCAACCCAGAGGACCGGCTATGGACAAGGATCGTATCGCTGGAGGCGTGAAGAAGGTCACCGGGAAGGTGAAGGAACAGGCGGGCAAAGCTCTGGGCGATGCCGGCACCGAAGCCGAAGGCAAGGCCGACCAGGCCGAAGGCCGGGTTCAGGGCGCTGTCGGCCACGCCAAGGACGCCATTCGCGAAATCGCCGGCAAGAAATAAGTTCAATCTATCAGCGAGGAGGTCGCTATGGGTCGGGGCATTCTGCTTTGGCTGCTCGGGATTCCGATCCCGATCATCATCCTGCTTTACCTGTTCCACGTCGTCTGACCGGTCTCGTCCGAGGCCAATAGCAATCACTAGAGGAGGAAATACCGTGACCAGTCCGCAGATTGCTGCTGCAGCATTGGCAACTCTCTTGGTCGCGACAGCACCAGTCGCTTACGCCGAGACGGCTCTGCACAGCCGGACCATGGCAGCCACTGGCGCAGACCATGATCCAGCCGGACCAGATCCGTGCCAGCAAGATGATCGGCAGTGCCTGTTTATGACGTGCAAAACCGCAGGATCGGGCATGTCAAGGACCTGGTCCTCGACCGTGACGGGCAGGTCGCCTCGGTTGTGGTCGATGTCGGCGCCTTCCTGGGCATGGGCGGGAAATACGTCGCCGTCAATCTGCGGGATCTGAAGACCGATCACAACCGGCTGACCCTTGATCTGACCAAGGAACAGCTCCAGCAGGCGCAGAGTTACCAGTTGGAGAACCGCAATACCGGCGCCGGCACCTCAACTTCACCGGTGCATGGCGGACACCTCGGCAGCGGCAGGTAACGCCGCTCCAGTCCTCGTCTGCAAGACGCCCCCGGCCTGATCGGGGGCGTTTTTCTTATTGGGCTGCGACTCGCTCAAAACCAACCGCGCCATTTGAACCACAGCAGCGGCAAGATCGCACTGAACGCGATCAGGGCAAGGCCGTAGGGATAGCCCCACGCCCAGTGGAGCTCGGGCATGTGCTCGAAATTCATGCCATACATGCTGGCGACCAAGGTCGGCGGCACGCCGACGACCGACACGATCGTCAGAACTTTGATGATGTTGTTCTGGTCGATGTTGATCAGCCCCAATGTGGCGTCGAGCAGCAACTGCACCTTGTTGAGGAGATGCGCGTCGTAGTCGTTCAGCGAGGCGACGTCCTGACGTAACGTCTCCAGCCGCGGCTTCAGCTCGGGCGGCAACCAGTCCGCGGCAATGGTCGAGACGAATGGCACGATCCGAGCGATGCCCAGAAGGCTGTCGCGGATCTTCGAGGCGAGATCGCCGTTATGGCCGACGCGGCGCAGGATGACCCGGAGGTCGGCTTCCCCGATCGAGCGGCGCCGGCTCAGCGGCCCTTCCGGTCCGGCCCGAAAGAGCCGGTGCGAAAGGCTGTCGAGCTCGCTCGCGCTGTGTTCGAGCGCGTCGGCGAGCCGGTCGACAATCGCTTCCATCAACTCGGTGAAGATGCCGGCACTGGTGATGCGCGGGCCGTCCGGGGGAATTGCGCGGTCGGCGAAACTCGTAAACGACGGGATTTCGGCAAAGCGCACGGTGATCAGCCGATCGCGAGTCAGAACGAATCCGACCGGCGTAGACAGCGGCTGATCGGGCTCTGGCCGATAGATCAGTGGCGCGCTCAGATAGAGCGCCCCGTCCCGGGCACGCAATCGGCTGGAGCTCTCGATCTCGCTGAGTTCGTCGAGGCTCGGCACGCGGAGGCCGCTCGTCTTTTCGACAAACTCGACTTCGCTCGCCTTGGGTTTTAGGAGGTCGATCCATATGAGATCCGGCGGTAGTACCGCCCTCCCCACATCGGCTGCCGGTTCGCTGTAAACCCCGCGGTTGTTGTAGAGCGTCAGCATGCTTGCGGGTACCAGCCGCCACACGTCCAAATTGCCAACGACCGCAGAAGTGCTGTCCTCCAGCGGTTCATCGCCATAGCATCCCCTTTCCTCCACCCCGGCCGACGCGGATATTATGCCGGCCGCCCACCGCCGCAATCGAAGAGGTTATCCCTTGAAGCGCGTTCTGACCGCCCGTTTCATGCACGAGACCAATACCTTCAGCCGGGTGCCGACCGATATGGCGATGATCCGCCGCCGCGATTACCATCTCGAAAACGAGATACCCGAGGCGTTCCGCGGCACCCGCTCGGCCTTCGGCGCGACCTTCGAGGCGGCCGACAAATTCGGCTGGAGCCTCGTTCACCCGGTCTCCGCCAACCCCAACCCGTCCGGGATCGTCACCGACGAGGCGTTCGAGACTATTGCCGGGATGATCCTCGACGCCGTAGACATCGAAAGGCCCGATCGACGGCGTATTGCTGCATCTCCACGGCGCAATGGTTAGCGAGAGCCACGAGGACGCCGAGGGCGAGTTTCTGGCGCGGCTGCGCCGCCGGCTCGGACCCGAGGTTCCGGTAGTCGTCACCCTCGATCTGCACGCCAATGTGACCCGGCGCATGGCCGACAACGCAAACGCGCTGATCGCCTATCGCACTTACCCGCACATCGACCAATACGAGCGGGCCTGGCAGGGCGCCGAATTATTGGAGCGGGCAATGCAGGGCGAGATTCGGCCGAGGACCGTGATCGCCCGCCGGCCGATGATGTACGGGCTCGACCATGGCCGCACCCAGCGCGGTCCTATGGCCGAGCTGATCGCCCGCGGCGAGGCGCTCGAGCAGGGCGGCGAGGCATTGGTGGTCAGCATCTGCGCCGGGTTCAGCCGCGCCAATATCCATGACGTCGGCCCGTCGGTGACCGTCAGCGTGGACGGCGACACTGGGCAGGGGCAGGCGATTGCCGAAGAGTTCATGGACTACGCCTGGGAATCACGCGATTTCACGACGGTCAAATTGCTGTCGGTTGCCGAGGCAGTTGCGCTGGCGCGGCAAGGCAAGCCCGGCGGCAAGCCACTGGTTGTCGCCGACTACACCGACAATCCCGGCGGAGGCGGCTATGGGGATGCGACCGCTTTTTTGAAGGCCCTGGTCGAAGCTGGCGTCGAAAGCGTCGCATTCCACGCCATTTGCGACCCCGACGCGGTGCAGGACGGAATGCGCGCCGGGGTCGGGACTAAAACCACTTTGACCCTTGGCGGCAAAACCGACCCCTCGCTCGGCGGCGGCCCACTCTCCCTGACCGGCGAGGTCGTGTGCCTGACCAACGGCCGCTTCATCGCCTATGGGCCAATGGGCGGTGGGATCGAGCGCAATTACGGCCCCTCGATGGTGTTCCGCGTCGGCGGCATCGACATCGTCGTCATCACCAATAACGGCCAGGCCGTCGATCTCGGCCAGTTCACCTCGCTTGGCATCGACCCGACCCGCTACCGCACCGTCGCGGTCAAATCGATGCAGCATTTCCGCGCCGCCTTCGAGCCGATCGCCCGCGAAGTGGTGCTCGTCGACACCGGCGCCTTATGCTCGGAAATCTACACCCCCGAGCTTTTCACCAAGGTACGCCGCCCAGTCTGGCCCCTCGACTCGATCTAACGTCACTTGGCCATAATAGCTAGGTATGCTAGCCTTCATAGCCATGACGCGAAGGACGATGTGATGCAGGTCAATATTTTGGAGGCCAAGAACCGGCTGTCGCAGCTCATCAAGTCTGTGCAGGCCGGAGAAGAGGTCGTCATCGCCAATCGAGGTGAACCGGTTGCGCGGCTGGTCCCTGTCCGCGAAATCCCTGCGGCCACCCCAGGCTCGGGCAGCGCCCGGGCTATTCTCGATTGGCTCGAGAGCCATTCTTTGCCCGACTATGCACGCCGCTCCACCGAGGAGATCGATACCGCCGTCGAGGCGGAAAGACGTTCGTGGGACTGATCTATCTCGATGCGTGCCTGTTGATTTATCTGGCCGAGCGCCATGCCCACTACGGCGGTCCAGTCGCCGACGCGATGGCACGCGCCCGGGAGGCGCGCTTCGGCATCTCACCGCTTGTGAAATGCGAATGTCTGGTGGGGCCGATCAGACGCGGCGATCCGGTCCTGGAGCGCGCTTACATGGAACTGTTCGAGGTTTTCGTCTCCCTGGCCATGCCCGAGCCCGTGTATCTGCAAGCCGCGCAGTTGCGAGCGCGCTTTACTTTGCGGACACCGGACGCGTTACATCTGGCCTGCGCTCAGCACCATCGCTGCGAGGCGTTGTGGACGAATGACGACCGTCTCGTGACCGCGTCGCATGGGCTAGCGCGTAATATCCTGAAGTGACAGCTGCGAGCCGTACTCAAGCAAAGCGCCGGCGCTTCGGTCAGCGCTCATTCCTCTGGCATGCCTGCCTTGCGCAGGCCGACGAAATAAGTGGCCTCAAACAAGGCGCGGATCTTCGGCACCCCGAGATCGCCGACGGCCTTTAGGTGGGAGATGCTCGAAAAACGATCGTCGCCACGCAGCTTGCGTGCTTCGGCGAGTTCGGCGGTGGCGCGTTCCGTCTCACCTTTAAGGGCATAGGCGGAGGCGAGCCAAGCGGCAGTCCACGGCAGCTCCGGCATGGCGCTGTGCGCCTTTTCGAGCCAAATGATCGCCTCGTCGGTCCGAGATTGCAGCAGATGAACGACCGCGATCCGAAAATACAAATTGCCTAAGTTGGGGTCGCGGGGGCTGAGGCGGATGGCTCGCTCCACAAGCGGGATCGCCTCATCGATCGACCCCGTCAAGAGCTTGCACCATTCCAAGGAAGCTATTGCGCCGACGTGGTTGCGATTGGACGCGAGCACCGTCTCAAACTCGGCGATGGCCTCTTCACAGCGGTGCTGCGTCCGTAACACCTGGCCTTTGGTAAAATGCGCAAGCAGGCTGTTGGGCGCTTTCACCAAGGCTTGCCCAACCAATCCTTCTGCACGTGCGATGTCGGCGTCCGTCGAATTGCTCATCCCGTTGAGAACGCGCGCCGCGAGCGAAAGCGCCAATAACCCCTGCGCCTCGACGGAACCCGGATCGAGGGCAAGCGCACGCTCGTACAGGCCGATCGCCTCTGCGCGGTTTTCACGCGAAGCGGGCTTCGAAGAAACAGCACGTCCGCGGAGAATATAGTCTAGCGCGTCGGGATGTTCGGTCGGTCGAGCGGCCTCCGCGAGCATCAACTCTGAACCGAGCGCTATAGCGATGCGGCTAGTGATCTCGTTTTGCAGAACAGATCGCCCATGTCGCGGTCGAACCGCTCCGCCCAGAGATGCGCGTCGGTTTCGGCATCGATCAATTGAGTGTTGACGCGGATTTGGTTGCCCGACCGCCGGACGCTGCCTTCCAGCACATAGCGCACGCCCAGCTCGCGGCCGATCTGCTTTGCGTCGACCGGCTTGTTCCGATAGGTGAGCGCCGTATTGCGCGAGATCACGAACATGTTCGCGATGCCCGACAGATCGGTCGTCAGATCCTCGGTGATGCCGTCCGCAAAATACTGCTGCTCCCGGTCGTCGCTGAGATTGGCGAAGGGCAGCACGACGATCGACAGACGCGGCGCGACGAGGGGCTGCGCGGCGGTCGCAGCGACCGCAGCGGGTGGCGTTGGAGGAGATCTCGTCGCCGGCCACAGCCACCAGCCGACGACCGCAATGATGACCACTGCTGTAGCCGCTGCCGCTATTGCAGCGGCGGCGCTCCGCCGGTGACGCGGCACGGCGATCGGCACACCCGCCACCGGCAGTTCGGATATTGCTTCGGGGCGCAGTGCATAGACCCGCACCGGCCGGGCGATGTTCTTGACGCTCTGCTCGCCTCCATCCTCGAACCGGTAGGGCAGCTTGTCGCGGATGTGGTCGCGCACCATCCTGGAAACGCAGATCCCGCCGGGCTCGGCGAGCGCTTCCAGCCGCGCCGCGACATTGACGCCGTCGCCGAAGATATCGCCGCCTTCGGCGATGACGTCGCCGAGGTTAACGCCGATGCGAAACCTGATGCGCCGCTCGTCGGGCGCCTCGGGCTCGCGGTCGATCATCCCGCGCTGAACTTCGGCCGCGCAGCGCATCGCGTCGACGACGCTGGCGAACTCCGCGAGCAGGCCGTCGCCGGTGTTCTTGACGATGTGCCCCCGGTGCTCCTCGATCTTCGGATCGACCAGCTGACGGAAATGGCCTTGAGACGCTCGTGCGTGCCTTCCTCGTCCGCCCCCATCAGACGCGAGTAGCCCGCCACATCGGCGGCGAGGATCGCGGCGAGACGGCGGGTCGAGGCCATGGCTGCGGCAGCCCACCCTGCTCCGGGCTATCGTTAAATACATTATATCCGATATTCCAGCGACCGCCTCAAGCTGCGCTAAACGGATTGACCACTCGACCCGCAGCCTGCCGAAGTGGCACAGATTGGAGGGTGCCCGTCCGCTCGGAATTTGCGGTATCAATAACCATATTATTACCATAATCGCATTGCATTATCACAGCATCGAGTGCCGCTGAGCGGGCGCGAAAATCATCGAATGGAGTTGGCGATGCCTGATCTCGACCTGATAAAACAGGCGGAACAGGTGTGCGGGACGGGCGCGAGGTTGCCAGGGCCGCTCCGGCAATCCCGACGGCGGGCAGCGCGTCTGCCGCGACCACGATAACCGCGTCGCCCTCCTTCGCCTGGCGTCTTCCGGCGTCGCCGGCTATCTGACGATCGGGGCAGTCTCGAGGTTGATCCGCCCGGAGGCTTCGGTAATGGCGCGGGCCAGGCCGTTGATCTCGCCCAGTTCACCTCGCTCGGCATCGACCCGACCCGCTACCGCACCGTCGCTGTCAAGTCGATGCAGCATTTCCGCGCCGCCTTCGAGCCGATCGCCCGCGAGGTCGTCCTCGTCGACACCGGCGCGCTCTGCTCGGAGATCTACACTCCCGAACTCTTCACCAAAGTCCGCCGCCCGGTCTGGCCCCTCGACCCGATCCCCGACCCCAGCGCTCCTGAAGGGTCCGACGGCGTGAGAGCGTTATCCCGCTCGGACATTTCCCATTCAGCTGCGGCCGGAGGCTTTGCGGCCGAGCTCCAGCGCGGCATAGGAATAGACCGGCGCCGGCATCAGATAGCGGAAGCCTTTCTCCAGTAAGGCTTCGACGTTCTTGGTATCGACATGCGGGTGTCCGCAAGGGACGTTGTATTGTTTGCAGATCGCCAGAATCTCGTCCATTGCCGCAGCCACAGTCGGATGGTCGTATTGCCGCGGGAAGCCGAGGTCCTGCGACAGATCGCCCTCGCCGATGATCACGACCCCGATCCCCGCAACCTCCTCGAGCATCTTCGGCAAGTTTTTGATCGCGCGCACTTCCTCGCACATGATCGCGACCAGGATTTCGCCCTGCGGATTGAGCGGCCAGACATCGGCGCGGGCGTAATATTCCTGCTGCGACAGCCCCCAATAGCGCGCCGCCGCCGCGGGCGCATCGCCGCGCTGACCCGCCGGCTCGAAATATTGCGCCGAGCGGGGCCGCGGATAACGGCATGCGGTGACCGCGTTGCGCGCCTCGTCGACGGTGCTGACATGCGGCCAGACAATGCCGTAGACGCCTTGGTCCAAGACCTGCTTGGCGACCCACTGGCTCGCCTCGCCGCCATTGGGCGGGATGCGCACGAACGGCGTCACCGCCGGAGCCAATGTTCCTCTTTGCAGGATCTGCCGGCGGTCCAGCATGTATTGCAGGCAGTCGCGCAAGGCGCGGATGTCATATGGGCGATGCTCCATTTCAAAGACCACGCCATCGTATGACGCAGTATTCATCGCCTGCGCCACCCCGATTTCGGCGGCGCAAAAGCTGACAAAAGCGGGCTTGCCCTGCTCCAACGCGGCGATCACGCCATTGAGACGCGGTGTATCGGCCATTATCGTCTCCCTCCCGAGAATAAATCAGCGCATGTCCGCGGTCTGCCGAGCGTTAAACCGGGGCTCGCGGCGAGCCCCCAGCCCTGGGGCCGGCGGACTTTCGGTCTCATATTGGCCAATCGATCGGGTCTCGGCAATCAGGGCTTCGACCGCGGCGAAATGATCTTGCCAGCTCGGCGCGCTCCAGCCCGAAAGCCGACGGAGCTGAGCGGCGCGGCGCGGCGACGCCGGCAGCGCATAATCGATGACGGCGCTGCGCCAACCGAGCCCGTCGAGGGGATCGAGGTACTCCGGCACGTCCCCGCCATTCTCGCGCAATGCGGCGAGATTGCTGCACAGGACGGGGACCCCGAGGGCCAGCGCCTCGACCAGCGGAAACCCGAACCCTTCGGCAAAGGATGGCAGCAGCAGTGCTCGGGCGCCCTGGACGAGGCGCGCCGCCTCGTCATCCGGCACGTTGGCGCGTTCGAAGACGACGCCGCGCAGTGCCGGGCAGCGTTCGAGCATGTCGATCGCGTTTTCGGTTTCCCAGCCGCGTTGCCCGATCAGGACGAGACGGGGGCGGCATCGCCCAGCTCGTCCGCCAGCTGGCGCCACAGATTGAGCAGCAGCAGATGGTTCTTGCGCGCCTCGATGGTCCCGACGCACACGAAATAGGGCGCCTTCACGGGTGGCGGCTCGGCCGGCATCGCGGCCGGCAAATTCGACCCCGAACGGCGCGACCACGACAGGCGGGGCGCGGCCGGCACGCGCCAGATAGGGCGCAAATCCTTCGCGCGTCACGGTCGAGTTGACGATCACCGCGTCGGCCAGCGCCGCGGCGGTCTCGATCCGCCTGCGGTGCTTGTCGTTTTGGCCGGGTAGCGCGTATTCGGGGAATTCGATCGGGATCAGATCGTGGATAAGGCAGACGAAGCGCGCCCGCACCTGCCGCTTCAGACGGGCGATGGCGCGGCGCTTTTCGAGATGGTGATGCGAGACGAGCATATAGACGACGCGGCCGGTCTCGGCACGGCATTGCCCGCGCAAGGCGCGTTCTCCGCGCCAAAGGGCGGCGGTGTGGAGGGTTCGCGCCAGCCGCTTCGCCCGCCGAATCCGCTGCGACGAGCCGGCCTCCCGCCATACCCCGGCAAGCACCTGGAGATATTCCTTGGCAACCGCCGCCGGCAACATGCCGAAACCACCCAAGGGCGTCATCATCGTAAAGGACAGAGGGGTGCGGCCGGCAACCAGATGCTCGGCATAGGCGAGCTCGACGCGGTCGATCCCCGTCGGTGTCTCTCGTCCGGCGCGCGAGACCAGCCGCGACAGGTCGAACAGGATCACTCCGCGCCCCGCAAGGATTGAACAAAATCCCGGACACCGTCCTCCAGAGAGTGAAACGGCTGGTCGAACCCGGCGGCGCGGAGTTTCGAGATATCGGCCTGGGTAAAATATTGATACTTGTCGCGCAACTCGGCGGGAGTGTCGACGAACCGGACTTTCGGCGAACGTCCGACCGCCGCGCCGACCGCATTGACGAGGTCGAGAAAGCTCCGTGCGGCGCCGCTACCGACATTGAACAGACCCGTGACCTTCGGGTTCTGCAATAGCCAGCCAACCGTCGCGACGCAGTCCTTTACGTAGACAAAATCCCGCAGCTGCCCGCCATCCTGATAGGCGGGGTTGTGCGACTTGAACAGCGTGACGGTGCCGCCGGCCTCGATTATCGGGCAGACCTTGCCGACGACGGACTGCATGTCGCCTTTATGGGCCTCGTTCGGGCCGTATACATTGAAGAATTTGAGCCCGGCCCATTGCGGGGGGCTGGGCCGTCCGCGCACTACGTCCTCGACCACCCGCCGATCGACGACATGCTTGCTCCAGCCATAGGCATTGAGCGGGCGCAGCGCAGCCAGTGCTGCAGGGCTCTGGTCGTCGCTGAAGCCGGCGCTGCCATCGCCATAGGTCGCAGCGGAAGAAGCATAGATAAACCGGGTCGCGTTGGCGGCGCACCACCCCCAAAGATCGAGCGTCAGGCGAACATTGTTGGCAACAAACCTGTCGATATCGGTTTCCGTCGTCGAGGATATCGCCGCCATGTGCACGATAGCCGCCACCTTGCCGTTATGACGCTCGAGCCACTCGGACAGCATGTCGGGTCGGACGAGGTCATAAAGCTGAGCCGAGGCGATATTGCGCCACTTGTCGCCGGATCCGAAAAGATCCGAGATCACGACGCGCGAACCGCGCTCGGCCAGATGCCTGGCGATGTGGGAGCCGATAAAGCCGGCGCCGCCGGTAACGACGATCAGATCGTCGCCGGACAAGCTCTGCACCCTCGGCATGGCCGTCCTTTCAAAGTCGCCGCGCTCAGAGCGCTTTATAAGCTGAAATCGGCCGCTACGGTGCTGCGTTCTTGACGACGATGCCGGTTATGACGGGTCCGGTGAGAGTGTTCAAAAGCGTGAAAAACTTCTGCAGCTCGTTTAGCCGCGCGTTGGCGACGTAGATGATGTCCTTGTCTTCCACGGGAAACCGCTGGGCGAGGAAATAGGAATTCGCGTCACTCATATCGAGCCGGTAAACAACCGGCGAGGTTCGATCGGGACCGGTGGCTAATTGGGGAGCATTGAGTGCAGCTACGACGGCTGGAGGCTCGAAGCGGAAAAGAAATACTCCCGCCGGATCCGAGCGCAAATCTTGCAAGCCACCCGCTTTGGCGAGCGCTTCGACCAAGGTGATCCGCTCGGCATTGAAGGTAATCTGGGCGTTCTGGCCGGTTGCTCCGAGCACGGAGTAGGTCTGCGGCACGCGAACCAAGGTCAACACGTCGCCAGGCTGTGCGTAGATGTTTTCGGCCGGGTCCGACACGAGCCGCTCCATCGGCATCGTTACCGTGACGCCGTTTCGGGAAAGCCGTACGAAGGTGTCGTAGACAGCAGCTTTCGTTCCTCCGGCGAGGGCAATCACATCCAGCATGTGATCGCCGTTGACCGAGAGCGGCACCCGCGCGCCGCCGACCACCTCACCCGACACGGTCGCAGCGTAGGTTACGCTTTTCGCGATGGTTACAATAACCTGCGGCTCGATGGCCTTCTCGGCGAGGCGCCGCTCGATTTCGCGCTGAACTTCCACCGTTGTTCGCCCGGCGACCGGAACCCGCCCGGCAAACGGCACGCTGATTCCGCCGTCCCGACCGACGACCTGTTCAGGAATCGTCACGTTTCGCGAGCCGGCCGAAACTTGACCGGTCGGCGATGTCCCGAACAGGCCTCCGCCCGCGGCTTCCCAGATCGAAACGGAGAGCGTATCGCCGATCCCGATCTTCGGCGCCTCCGGCTTGCCATATTTCCCGAAACGGGTTCGAAAGCTCTCCGCGGGCTGTGCCAACAGTGTCGCGACGACACCGGAATCAACGTCGACGACATCGTAGCGTATCTGATTCTCCTGCACCCCCGGTCGATCACCTCGCCGGCGGTTGGACCGGAAGTCGGCAGGTATGCACAGCCGACCAGTGCGGTGCCGCTGAGGCAAATAAGCAGTACGGCAGACTTCATTGACGCGGTTCGGTTTATATCCGGTGTAGTATTCTACTAATACGAGGATGGCGGCAAGCCTCGTGGCCAATCACCACTGTTGGATCGGATACCTGTTTCCCGAGGCCCGATCGGGGGGAGGGATGCGATAAGAAACTAGACGCGTTGAAACTGCGTTGCGATCAGCCGCGATGCATAGACGCCCATCCATCCGGTCGGGTCGAGCCAGCCCTTTTCGTTGCGCGGCGGACGAATGGCGCGGATGTGGGCATCCGTAATCTCGGATAAATCGTTGATCGGACGGGGTGGGTCGAATTCGGTCGACCAGAAAAATCGCGCCGCGCCGCCCACCTGATGTTTGGCAACCAGACAATTCGGCGCGCCTCCTGCCCGGTTGTAGAGCCCGACTGCGGAGTAAGCCTCCTGATGACTCACCATCATTACCCCTTCCGTCCCCGGAAAGGCGTATTTCATTGCCGAAAACCACCGGCACAGCGCAACCAGTTCCTCTTGGGTGAATTCATAGCCGGTCGGCGAACAGGCCTTATCTGTCGCCGATCGGACCCCCCTTACCGTCAGCGGGAATGGCACAACGTTCGTCTGCTTTGACACTTTTTCCCCTCGACCCCGTCTTAGGCTGCATCTCTGCAGCCATGCTCCCCCGAACGCGACCGCCGCGTGCCGAACTCCGATCGCGTCCCTTCTCCCTTTCCATGGCGAACCGGAAAGGCGAACGCTTGCCGACTACTTGTCGCTTCGAGACCGATACAGCGCACAAGCCGAAATCGCTCCCTAAATACTATCCAGGGACGGTTTAGAGTCAATCGAGCCCACATGCAGTTTTAGGTTTTTCAACGAAGTGTGTCGCCTCAGCCACAGTGGCAAAATGGCGACGCTTTTAAACTTATGGTTTGGGGCGCTGCTGATTGCCCCGCCCCCAATCCCGTGTACGCGGGGGCGTTCGAGGAAAACCGGGTTCGCGTCGGGCTTCCCCGAGGGCTTTGGCGATCTTCTTAGTGCAACGCGGGAGCGGCTCACGGGCATGGCGGACGACCTTTCCGGCTGCGTTCGGAAGCAAGAAGCGCGGACGCTTTGGGCCGTGCGGTGTGCCAAATCTTCGGGTGAACCGACGGGTTTGTATGCAAGACAGCAGGTTGTAGAGGATCACGTTGGGGTAAAGTCAGGCAGTATTGGCGCCGATCTTCTGACTGGGCAGGGCAGCGCCGGCGAGTGTCTGGCTGATCGATCCTCGGACAAAGTGCTGCAATGCATTGAGCCAATTCGCGGCACCATCCGAACAGAACAAAAGAAGAATCTCCGGCTACCATGGAAATTCGCCGAATGTCCAACCAATAGCCCGAGATGAGGGAACTCGCCGCGCGAAGTTGACGTCACGGACGAGGCCCCGATATAAACCCCCTCCTCCGATCACGGCGAAATGCATGGCTAATCACAAATCCGCGGAAAAGCGCATCCGGCAAACGGCCAAGCGTACGGCCATCAATCGCGCCCGAGTGAGCCGAGTGCGCACCTTCGTGAAAAAGGTCGAGACGGCGATCGCAACCGGGGACAAGGCGACGGCAGACTCGGCTCTCCGGCAGGCGCAGCCCGAGTTGCATCGGGCGATAACCAAAGGCGTGCTCCACAAGAACACGGTCTCGCGCAAGTTGTCGCGGCTGGCGGCACGGATCAACGCGCTCTGACCAGAAATCGGGCCGATCAATTCCGCGGCGGAATGCCGCAGGTGAGGCCCGACGAGGGTTTCTTAGGCGAACGAACCGCCAGCGCTTACGGCGAAAAAAATATTCCGATGTTCCTCCTTCGATCCCATTGCCACGAATCCGACACATCGGTAAACTTTCTAGTAACAGTGCTCATAAATACGGCTATGCCGTGTAAATGGCACCAAGCGTCAAGAAAACGTCAAGCACTTGACATATAGCTGGCTGTAATCAGTGACAGGGAGAGCGTCACTTCGCGTATTGAGTAGTATGGCAGAGACACGATGTGCGCCTCTGTACGATGAAGTATTGCCGGGCGGTCGGCCGGAATTGCGTCTGTTCTATGGATGGGGGTGGAGGGGTGGCGCTAGCAACTCAAGAAGATGCGACCAATACGATCGCGGCGCGGGAGGCGGAGTGGATCGCGGTTCTCGGTCAGCTCAGGGCGGAAGTTGGCGAGGATGCCTTCCGCAACTGGCTGCAACCGATGAGCCTGGAGCACGTCGATAGCGGACAGGCCGTCATCGCGGCACCCACGCGTTTTTTGCGCGACTGGGTGGCGACCCATTATGCCGATAGGCTCCTCGCGCTGTGGCAGGCGGACAACGAGCAAGTAAACCGCCTCTCGGTCGTCGTCAGCATGCCTTCGAGGCCTCTAAACGGAAACCAATTCGCCGGCCCGGATGGTGATGATGCGGAAGCTCCTCCGGCCTCGACTGCTCCTGCCGGATCTGTACTGCCGCTCGAAATCGTTGATGACCGGGCACAGCTCTTGGCTCTCGACCACCGCTTCGTTTTCGAGAATTTCGTTGTCGGCAAGCCCAACGAACTCGCCCACGCCGCGGCCCGGCGCGTCGCCGAGGCTTGCGCGTTTCCGGGTACCCCGGTGCCGTTCAATCCGCTGTTTCTGTATGGCGGCGTCGGGCTCGGCAAGACACATCTGATGCACGCCGTGGCCTGGCACGTCCGCAAGCATGCCTGCGATCGTAAGATAATCTATCTTTCCGCCGAAAAGTTCATGTATCAGTTCATTCGAGCATTGCGCTTCAAATCGACCATGGACTTCAAGGAACAATTCCGCTCGGTCGATCTGTTGATGATCGATGATGTGCAATTCATCATCGGTAAGGAATCGACCCAGGAGGAATTCTTCCACACCTTTAATGCTCTGGTCGACGAGAACCGGCAGATCGTGATCTCGGCCGACAAATCGCCCTCCGACCTCGAAGGTATGGAAGAGCGCATGCGCTCCCGGCTGGGCTGGGGACTGGTCGCCGATCTGCACCCGACCACTTATGAATTGCGCCTCGGAATTTTGCAGTCGAAAGCCGAGCAAGGCGGCTTGCGGATTCCGCCGAAGGTGATGGAATTTTTGGCCCACAAGATCGCCTCGAACGTTCGAGACCTCGAGGGGGCGTTGAACCGAATCGCCGCCCACGTCCAGCTGGTCGGGCGCGATATCACCCTGGAGAGCGTCCAGGAGGTGCTGCACGATCTCCTCCGCTCACACGAGCGGCGCGTTTCCATCGACGAAATCCAGAAAAAGGTCGCCGAACATTTCAATATAAAACTAGGCGAGATGACCTCCGATCGCCGGGCCCGCGCCGTAGCCCGCCCGCGTCAGGTCGCGATGTACCTGGCCAAGCAGCTGACGACGCGATCGCTGCCGCAAATCGGCCGCAAGTTCGGCGGCCGTGATCACACCACCGTCATGCACGCGGTGCGCAAGATCGAAGAGCTCACGCGGACCGATCCGTCGCTTGCCGAGGATGTCGAGTTGCTGCGCCGGATGCTGCAGGGCTGAGCGCCCATAAGGCGTCTGCGGCAAACGGGTGCTGAGGCGGGCGGCCGATCGTGCTATAGTGCTGTCCCGTCGAGCCGGAATGACCCGGCGGGGGCACTGACCGCCCTCTGGGCATGACCCGAGGGCGGCGGCGGCCAGGGTCGGCAACTCTTGTGTAGCCAACATGAAACTGACCATTGAACGGGCGGCCTTCTTGAAGGCGCTGGGGCATGTACAAAGTGTCGTCGAACGACGGACGACGATCCCGATACTGTCGAACGTATTGCTGCGCGCCGAGCCGGGCAGGCTGGCGCTGAGCGCAACCGATATGGATCTCGAGATCGTCGAGCGCGTTCCGGCCCAAATCGATCGCGAGGGCCGCACCACCGCACCGGCCCACACCCTCTACGACATCGTCCGCAAGTTGCGCGAGGGCGCGCAGATCGAAATCGAGACGAGCGGCGAGCGCAATGCCCTCGTGCTGCGCTCCGGCCGCTCGACCTTTACCCTCGCCTGTCTCCCCCCGGAGGACTATCCGCTGATGGCGGGCGGTGAATTGCCGTACAACTTTTCGCTGTCGGCGACCGAGCTTCGAACCTTGATCGACCGCACCCAATTCGCGATTTCGACCGAGGAGACCCGGTATTATCTGAACGGCATCTATCTCCACGCGACCAAAGCCGACGAAGTGCCGGTCATTCGCGCCGTGGCCACGGACGGACATCGGCTCGCGCGGATGGAAATGGTCTTGCCCGAGGGTGCCGCCGGCATGCCGGGCATCATCATCCCACGCAAGACAGTGCTCGAACTGAGGAAGCTCGTGGAGGAGAACGAGGACGAGGTTCAGATCGGGCTCGGCGAGACGAAGATCCGCCTTGCTATCGGCGAGGCGGCGCTGACCTCGAAATTGATCGACGGCACGTTCCCCGACTATGACCGCGTGATCCCGTCCAACAACGACAAGGTTCTCGAGGTCGAGTGCAAAGCCTTTGCCGAGGCGGTGGACCGCGTCTCCACGATTTCTACCGAGAAGAGCCGCGCAGTGAAGCTCGCGATCGAAAACGGCAGCCTCGTCGTCTCGGCAACGAGCCCCGAAAACGGCACTGCCGTCGAAGAGCTCGAGGTGCGGTATTCCGCCAGCCCGCTCGAGATCGGCTTCAATTCCCGATATCTACTGGACATCACCGAGCAGATCGAGGGCGAGGGCGTGCAATTCGTCATGTCGGACGCCGGCTCGCCAACCCTCGTGCGCGACAGCGCCGACACGAGCGCCCTTTACGTACTGATGCCGATGCGGGTTTGAGTGACCATCGGAGGGCGGCGGACGCCCCTGACGGCCTCGCGCAGCGGGTGGGTGACGGGCGCCAAACCGTATGACTCCAATCGCGCGGAATGCTCGCAACCGGGTGCCTTCGACCCCATATACTTTGTATGTTTGCCGAGGCACAGCAAGCCCGGGACGATGCCGGTGCCGCGGCAGATCGCGTCGGTGTGACGCGGCTCGTGCTGACTGACTTCCGCAATTATCGCGAGACGAGGCTCACCGTCGGCACCGCGCCGGTGGTGCTTACCGGACCCAACGGCGCGGGCAAGACCAATCTTTTGGAGGCCGTGTCGTTTCTTGCGCCCGGCCGCGGATTGCGTGGGACCAAGCTCGCCGAAATCGATCGTCGGCCCCGGCCGGGTCAGGATGGCGCGACCGGCGGCTGGGCTGTTGCCGCGGTCGTCGCGACCCGCCACGGCAGCCTGCGCATCGGCACCGGGCACGACGCGGCGGCGGGCGAACGGCGGGTCGTGCGCATCGACGGCGAGCCGGTGCGCAGCCAAGCGGCGCTCGGCGAGCGACTCGGTGTTTTATGGCTCACCCCGCCGATGGACCGGTTGTTTGTCGAGGGCCCGGGCGGAAGGCGGCGTTTTCTCGATCGGCTCGTGCTCGGGCTCGACCCGGCGCACGGCTCGCGCGTCGCGGCCTATGAACAGGCGCTGCGCGAGCGCTCGCGGCTATTGCGCGACGGCCCCAGAGACCCGGTGTGGCTGACCGCACTCGAAGAAGTCATGGCCGAACAGGGTGTGGCGGTCGCGGCGGGGCGCCGCGAGACCGTGCAGCGGCTCGACGGTGTCTGCGCCGAGGCCGAAGGCCCGTTTCCGCGCGCTCGGCTGGTTCTCGCCGGCACGGTCGAGAATTGGCTCGAAGCGATGCCGGCGCTGGCTGTCGAAGCGGAGTTCGCCGCGGCGCTCGCCGGCAATCGGCAAAGCGACGCGCAGGCCGGCGGCGCCCTGATCGGCCCGCATCGCTCCGACCTGCACGTCAGTTTGGCCGAGCAAGGCCTTGCTGCCGAGCTGGCCTCGACCGGCGAGCAAAAGGCCTTGCTTATTTCGATTCTCCTCGCCCATGCGAGGCTGCAGCAGGCGGCGCGCGGTGAGCCGCCATTGCTGCTGCTCGACGAAATTGCCGCACATCTCGATGCGAGCCGGCGCGCGGCATTGTTCGAGGCGCTGCTGCGGCTCGACAGCCAGGCCTGGTTGACCGGCACCGACGAGGCGCTGTTCGCGCCGTTGCGGCGCGAGGCCCAGTTCCTGTCGGTGCGCGACGGGCAGCTGGCCGCGAGCTTCTGAACCCTGAAACTTCGAACAAGGACGACATGGCAAACATCTCCGCATCCGACCCCTTCGGCCCTCTCGGCACTGCCGCGAGCAGGCGCGCGGCGAGCACCGGTTTGCCGCCGGGTGATCCCGCCGCCGGGAACGGCGCAGCCAATGGCGCGGATGCGATTTACAACGAGCAGTCGATCGAGGTCCTGCGCGGGCTCGATGCAGTGCGCAAGCGGCCGGGGATGTATATCGGCGATACCGACGACGGCTCCGGCCTGCATCACATGGTCTACGAGGTCGTCGACAACGCGATCGACGAGGCCCTCGGCGGCTATTGCGACACCGTGACCGTAACGTTGAACGCCGACGGCTCGTGCACCGTGACCGACAACGGCCGCGGCATCCCGGTCGGCATCCATGACGAGGAGGGAGTGTCGGCCGCCGAGGTCATTATGACCCACCTGCACGCCGGCGGAAAATTCAATCAGAACGCCTACAAAGTTTCGGGCGGGCTGCACGGCGTCGGCGTCTCGGTCGTCAACGGCCTCTCCGCGCGCCTCGATCTGCGCGTCTATCGCGGTGGATCGGAATGGTTCATGCGGTTCCGCGACGGCGTCCCCGAGGCGCCGCTCGCCGAGGTGGGTCCCGCCCCACCCTGGCCGGCGGGGTCGAACCGCGAGGGTCTCACCACCGGCACCGAGATTACCTTCCTGCCGAGCACGGAGACCTTCAGCAAAACCGAATTCGATTTTACGACCCTGGAGCACCGGCTGCGCGAGCTCGCCTTTCTCAATAGCGGCGTGACCTTGATGCTGAGCGATCTGCGCGGCGTCGAGCCGAAGACCGTCACGTTGCACTTCGAGGGCGGACTGGAAGCCTTTGTCCGCTATCTCGACCGCTCGAAGCAGGTCTTGCATTCGCCGCCGATCGTGATCCGCGGCGAGCAGAAGCCCGCCCCGGCGGAGGCCGGGGGCATCCTGCTCGAAGTCTCGATGGAGTGGACCGACAGCTATCACGAGACGATGCTGTGTTTTACCAACAACATCCCACAGAAGGATGGCGGGACCCACCTCGCCGGCTTCCGCGCGGCGTTGACCCGGACGGTCAATGCCTATGCCAACGACAGCGGCATCGCCAAGAAAGAGAAGGTTGCGCTGACGGGCGAGGACATGCGCGAGGGCCTCACCTGCATCCTGTCGGCCAAGGTGCCGGACCCGAAATTTTCGTCGCAGACCAAGGACAAGCTGGTCTCCTCCGAGGTCCGGCCGGTCATCGAAGGGATCGTCGCCGACAAGCTCACACAATGGTTCGAGGAGCACCCGGCAGACGCCAAGAAGGTCGTCGCCAAGGTCGTCGAGGCGGCGGCGGCGCGCGAAGCGGCGCGCAAGGCGCGCGACCTCACCCGGCGCAAGGGCGCCCTCGACATCGCCAATTTGCCGGGCAAGCTCGCCGATTGCCAGGAGCGCGACCCGGCCAAGAGCGAGCTCTTCATCGTCGAGGGCGACAGCGCCGGCGGCTCGGCCAAACAAGGCCGTGACCGGCGCTTTCAGGCGATTCTGCCCTTGAAGGGCAAGATCCTCAATGTCGAGCGCGCGCGTTTCGACAAGATGCTGGGCTCGGCCGAGATCGGCACGTTGATCGCCGCGCTCGGCACTGGGATCGGCACCGAGGATTTCGACCCCGACAAATCGCGCTATCACCGCATCATCATAATGACCGACGCCGATGTCGACGGCAGCCACATCCGCACCCTGTTGTTGACGTTCTTCTTCCGCCAGATGGCGAGCCTCATAGACAAGGGGTTTCTCTATATCGCCCAGCCGCCGCTCTATCGCCTGCAGCGCGGCAATGCCAAGGCGGTGTATCTGAAGGACGACGCGGCGCTCGAAGCCTATTGCATCGACGCGGCGCTCCGGGATTCGGTGTTCACGCAGCATGATGGCGTGGAGCGCGGGGGCCTCGACCTGCGCGATCTATTGGAGCAGGCGCGGGTCCACCGCCGCTGGCTGCAGCCCTTGGCGGGCAAGGCCGGCAGCATGGAGGTCGTCGAGCAGGCAGCGATCGCCGGTGCACTGTCGGCCTCATTGCTCGCCGACCCGAACCGCGCGATAGAGGCTGCCCATACGACCGCCGAGCGGCTCAACCGCCTCGCCCCGGAGCACGAGCGCAATTGGCACGGCGAGGTTATCGCCGGCGAAGGCCTGGTCTTCCGCCGCACCCGCCAGGGAGTCGACGAGCGGCGCCTGATCGATGCGGCATTGCTGCGCAGCGCCGAGGCGCGCCGGCTCGATGCCGACAATGCCCGGCTGCGCGAGGTCTACGACCGCTCCGGGACCCTCGCCGCCCGCGACAAGACCTGGCCGATCACCGGACCCGTCAGTCTCGTGGAGGCGGTCATGGAACTGGGCCGCCGCGGCATCGACGTGCAGCGCTACAAGGGTCTGGGCGAGATGAACCCGGAGCAGTTGTGGGAAACCACGCTCGACCCCGACATCCGCTCATTATTGCAGGTCAAGATCAGCCACGCCGATTCGGCCGAGGAAACCTTCTCGACCCTGATGGGCGACCTCGTCGAACCCCGCCGCGACTTCATCCAAGCCAACGCCCTTTCCGTCGCCAACCTCGACGTTTGAGCCGCGGTCGGGCTCAATAAGACGGGGTCGGAGGGGTATTCTCCAATAGTTGCAGGCGCCGTTCGAAGTCGCGCGTCTCGACGGCTCTGAGGAAGATCTCGACGAGCCGCGCCAGACGGCCGCCCTCGTCCGGCGAAATCGCGCCCTCCCCGGCCGCGGCGATGATCGCGGTCATCGTGCCCGCGAGATCGGCGGGGTCGCGCACCGGCGGGAGCTTGATCGGCACGGCGCGCTCGCGGCGCGGCGGCCCGATGCGGTCGAGGCACATCCGTAATGCCATCGTATTGCCGTCGAGGGCGAGTTCGACGGCCTTTCGGGTCAAGGCTTGCGCCTCGCCGTCGAGCAACTGCTGCATTGCCTGGGTCGCGCGTTTCCCGATCCCGGGAGGCCGCCCGGCCGGGTTGCCGGACCGGCCCTTCTCGAAGGGCCGCCCGCGGCCTCGCCCTCGCTGCTTTTGCTGTTCTGCCATCAAATTATCAGCCACCAATCTCGTCTGGTCCGCAGAAATCCTTGAGGTCCAGCCGCATTGCGCCCGATAAAACAGCGGCCGTCATCGCTGATCCTGGCTGTTACTGGCTGCTAGCAATCGCACGTCCCATTCGGGGAACCACAATGCATTCACGTCGATAATGATAGCACATTATATCTAAAATAGCAACAGACGTTTTGGTGAGAGCCGGACTTACTTTTTCCTGGCTGCCCGCCCCGCGCACGCTGCGGAGTTGGCCGCCACCGCGGCGCGGATGAGTTGCTTGAAGGCAGCTTCGTTGATCTTCTCCCCTTCGCGCAGGTCGATCGCACGCCGCGTGTTCCCTTCCAGGCTGGAATTGAAGAGCTTTGTCGGGTCTTCGATGGAGGCTCCGCGAGCGAAGGTGAGCTTCACGACCTGCTTGTACGATTCCCCCGTGCAGACGATGCCGTCATGGGACCAGACGGGGATTCCGGGGGATTTTGGCTTCTCCCATTTCCACTCTTCCTGGATGTCGGGGTCGGCATCGTGGATGAGCTGACGGACATGAGCGAGGGTCTCTCCTCTCCAATGCCCCAGCTCTTCAATCCGCCTGGTGATGTTCACTGAAGCGGCCTCGCCATTCGGACGACTTTTCGGCTTCATGTTCTCTCCGATCCTTCGTTTCGCCAGCCGGTCCTATGTGGGCACGGGGAGTGTACCCCGGAGGGCGCCCTCAAAAGGGTTTCTGACATCGTGCAAATGTCGAGACTTCTGCGACAGCGCCTCAATCAAGCGCCTCAATCAATGGACAACCGGGCGACTTGCCAGCATCGCAACGCCGAACTGCGTTAGCCAGCACACGCTCCATTGCCCGGAGGTCCGCAACCTTGGGCCGCATCTCCCGGAGATGCCCCGCCGTCAGGGCGCGCTTCATCGCTATCGCGGATGAAAGGCGTAGCTGGATTGCTCAGGCGAGGGGTTTGCCGAGCCGGCCGGCGAGGTCCTGGATGAATTGCCACGCGACGCGACCCGAGCGCGACCCTCGGGTGATCGACCATTCGCCGGCTTCGGCCCTGAGCTGTTCGGGCGGCAGATCGAGCCCGTAGCGCTCGGCATAACCTCTGACGATCGCGTGATAGGTCTCTTGGTCGATGCTGTGGAAACCGAGCCACAGACCAAAGCGGTCCGACATCGAGACGCTTTCCTCGACCGCTTCGGCCGGATTGATGGCGGTCGACCGCTCGTTCTCGATCATGTCACGCGGCATCAGGTGGCGGCGGTTCGATGTCGCATAGAGGACGACATTTGCCGGCCGCCCTTCGATCCCTCCTTCGAGAACCGCCTTCAGTGACTTGTAGCTCGTGTCGTGCTGATCAAAGGACAGGTCGTCACAAAACAGCAGGCACCGGCGCGCGCTCAGCCGCAACAGCGACAACAGGTGCGGCAGGCTCGGAATATCTTCGCGGTGGATCTCGACGAGCGCGAGGGCATGCGGATGCATTTCGTTGACAGCGGCATGCGCCGCCTTGACGAGCGAACTTTTGCCGGTGCCGCGGGCGCCCCACAGCAATACATTGTTGGCCGGAAGCCCGGCAGCGAACCGCTCGGTATTGTCGAGCAGGATATCGCGCACGCGGTCTATGCCACGCAATAGTCCGATCTCGACCCGGTTGACCTGGTGAACCGGCTCGAGCCAGCCGCGGTCGGCGTGCCAAACGAAGGCATTGCCGGCATCGAGGTCAATGTCGGGTGGATCCGGAGGGGCCAAACGCTCCAGCGCGGCGGCGATGCGGTTCAGCAACGGCAACAAATCGGGCTCGGTCTTCGGCAAGTCTGCATCCTGAGGTCAGCGAGAAGCCGACGCTATCACAGGGGCCGCGGACCGCGAACCCGGCTCGGCATTGCCCTTTAACCGGGCATCGGTTACCAATTGGCCTGCCGCACGCCAGCACCATATCACGGTCACGGCAGCCGCCCGTCACGGAAGCGGCACGCGATTTTGAGGCGCCATCCCAATGTGGATTTCCACCGCTTATGCCCAAGGAACAGGCATATTCGACCAGAACGCACTCGTCCAGTTTCTGCCGCTGATCCTGATCTTCGTCGTCTTCTATTTTCTTCTGATTCGCCCGCAGCAACGCAAGGCCAAGGATCAAAAAGCGATGCTCGAGGCGCTGCGGCGGGGCGATCGGGTGGTGACCGGAGGCGGGATCATCGGGACTGTGGCACGGGTCGACAATCCGGAGGAAGTCATCGTCGACATCGCGGACAATGTGCGTGTTCGCGTGCTGCGCAGCACGATCACCAGCGTCCTTGCCAAACCCGACCCCGCCGCCGCCCGGGAGGCGGCCAAGCCAAAGCCGGAAGCCCGGGCGAAAGTAGTACAAAGGAACAACGGGTTTCGCGATGAACCCGCGGCCAACCCTCACCCACCCAGCCCTGGCGGGCTGGGTCCATCCTCTCCCGCACTGCGGGAGAGGATGCTGAGCGCAGCAAGGCGGATGACGGGCTCCCTGGGGCGGACGCGTGAGAAATAGACGCGTGAGAAATAAAGGATGCTGTATTTCGAGAACTGGAAAATCACGCTGATCTGCGCCGTATGCGCTTTCGGCGTGCTGCTGTCCCTGCCGAACCTGTTCAGCCCCGTATTCCTCGCTCAGCTGCCGAGCTGGCTGCCGCACAAGCAGGTAGCGCTCGGCCTTGATTTGCGCGGCGGTTCCTACCTGCTGCTCGAGGTCGATGTCGCCGCGGCTCAGCGCGAACGCCTCAACTCGATCATCGACAATGTGCGCAACGCGCTGCGCGACGCCAATATCGGTTATACCGGGCTCAATGTTGAAGGCGACGCGATCGTCTTCACGATCCGCGAACCCGGCCAGATCGAAGCCGCGCGCCAAGCTTTGCGCAAGATCGATCCCGACCTGACGGTCGACATCGCCCCCGACGGGTCGGGGACGATGCGCTTCAGCACGGTTGCGACCGACGCGCGGCGCCGGCAGGCGGTCGATCAGTCGATCGAAATCATCCGCCGGCGGATCGACGAGACCGGAACCAAGGAGCCGACAATCCAGCGCGAGGGAGCGGACCGTATTCTCGTGCAACTCCCGGGGGTGGACAACCCCGAGCACGTCAAGGCGCTGCTGGGCCGTACCGCCAAGCTGACGTTCCAGCTCGTCGACACCACAGTCTCACTGGAGGACGCGCGCCGCGGCCGGCTGCCGCCCGGCGACGAGATCCTGCCCGCCGAGGAGGGCAGGGCAGGGCGCGCCGGCCCCGCCGCCTATGTTGTGCGCAAGCGTGTGATGGTCGGTGGGGATACTTTGGTCGACGCGCAACCGACCTTCCAGAACAACGAGCCGGTAGTAAGCTTCCGTTTCGACGCCGCGGGCGCGAAGCGTTTTGGCGATGCGACGCGCGACAATGTCGGCAAGCCTTTCGCGATCGTGCTCGACAACAAGGTCATCAGCGCGCCGGTGATTCGCGAGCCCATCCTTGGCGGCAGCGGCATCATTTCCGGCAGCTTCACGGTACAGTCGGCGAGCGACCTTGCGCTCCTGCTGCGGGCGGGCGCGCTGCCGGCGCCGATCACGATCCTCGAGGAGCGGACGGTCGGTCCCGATCTCGGCGCCGATTCGATCCATGCCGGAGCGGTCGCCAGCATCGTCGGGGTCGCGCTGGTCGTCCTGTTCATGATCCTGTTCTACGGGTTGTTCGGCGTCTTTGCCGATATCGCGCTGATCTTCAACCTGTGCCTGATGCTCGGCAGCCTCTCGCTACTCGGCGCCACTTTGACCCTGCCGGGGATCGCCGGCATCGCATTGACCATGGGCATGGCGGTCGACGCTAATGTGCTGATCTATGAGCGCATTCGCGAGGAGGTTCGCGCCGGCCGCACTGTGTTGTCGGCGCTCGACGCCGGCTTCAAGCGCGCCTTCGGCACGATCCTCGACAGCCACGTGACAACCCTGGTTGCCGGCGGGCTGATGTTCTGGCTAGGCTCGGGTCCGGTCAAGGGGTTTGCCGTGACGCTCAGCATCGGCGTGCTGACCTCGCTGTTCTCGGCGATTTTAGTGACCCGCCTGTTGATCGTCACTTGGCTGCGCGAATGGAAACCGAGGGCCATCCCGATTTGAAGAATGAAGAAGAATGCAGCATGACCGTCATTCCGGGGCGCAGACGCAGTCTGCGAGCCCCGAATCCAGGAACAGAGGCCGACGGGATGTAAATGGAATGGCCGTGTTCATGGGTTCCGGGCCTGCCCTTCGGGCATCCCGGAAGGACGTGTCTTAGTGGGGCTTAGATGAGACCGCTGATCGTCATCCGGCGCACGCCGAAAATCGACTTCATGGCTTGGCACAAGGTCGGGTTTGCGCTCTCCGGGCTGCTGACAATCGGCTCTATCGTGCTGTTTCTGACGGTCGGGCTCAATTACGGGATCGACTTTGTCGGCGGTACGCTGATCGAGGTTCGCTCCGCTACCGGGCCGGCGAACCTTGCCGATATGCGGCAAAAGCTCGATGCCCTTCATATCGGCGAACCTTCCCTGCAAGGGTTCGGTCCGCCGACCGACGTGTTGATCCGGCTGCCCCGTCAGCCGGGCGGCGATGCCGAGCAGGAGCGGGCCGTCCAGCTTGTGCGCCAGGCGCTCGGTTCCGACGTCGAATACCGCCGCACCGAGGTCGTCGGCCCGAGCGTCGGCAGCGAGCTGATCCGCGCTGGGGTGATCGCGACTGTTCTCGCTCTCTTTGCGATCGCCCTCTACATCTGGTTCCGATTCGAGTGGCAGTTTGGTGTCGGCGGGATGATCTCGACCCTGCACGACGTCATCACGACGGTCGGGCTGTTCGCACTTTTTCAGCTCGAGTTCAACCTGACGACTTTGGCCGCGATCCTGACCATTGCCGGTTATTCGGTAAACGACACCGTGGTGATCTACGACAGGATCCGCGAGTTGCTGCGCAAGTATCCGAGGATGCCGTTCCGCGACCTGATCAACCTGGCGCTCAACGAGACATTGTCGCGAACCATCCTGACCGTCAGCACGGTTGCGCTCGCGGTTCTGTCGTTGCTCTTCCTCGGCGGCCAAGTACTGAGAGGCTTCAGCATCGCAATGCTGTGGGGCGTGGTCATCGGCACCTACTCGTCGCTCTTCATTGCGGCGCCGATCCTTTACTATGTCCGGCCGAACCGCGCCGCGATCGCTCGGTCGAGCGAAGCGGTGCCAGCCCGCGCTCCCGGAGCGCGCTGAGCCGCGGCCTCGCCGCGATGGATCTCACCCCGGTACCCACGGCCGGCCGTCAGATCATCGAGCGTTACGCAGCGACCGGCTTTCGGGTGAGCGGGGTCATCTATCATGGCCCGATACTGGTTTTTCCCGACCTCACTGTCGCGTGGGAAGCCGCGAGCGCTTCCGATTTGACCTGGGAGACCCTGGCTCCGGTGATCGAGCATGGTCGCGTCGAGATCCTGTTGCTCGGTCTCGGGCGTTCGACAAGTGCCGTGCCCGCCGCGTTGCGCACCGCGCTGCGCACCGCCGGGATCGCGCTCGAAGCGATGGACACCGGCGCCGCTTGCCGCACCTACAATGTGCTGGTGGCCGAGGACCGGCGCGTCGCCGCGGCGCTGATACCGCCAGCGTAGAATCCGCTCAAACCCCAGCTGATTTCATCGCCCGGTGAGCCATCGTGACGCTCCCGGGAATTGCTGACCGTGTGCTGGCGTTGTCGATGCAGACCTTTGACGGAGTTGATGATGGCCTTTCGCTCACGCTTCTTGGGTACCGCGGCGCTTATCGCGGCTCTGGCAGTAGCCCCTGCCGTTCACGCCGAACGTTGGCACGGGGATTATCATCACCACGGCGGCGGCGGTGGCGCGGCCGGGGCGGCGATAATCGGCGGTCTCGTCGGCCTCGGCGTAGGTGCGGCGATCGCTTCGAACGGCGGTTATTACGGCGCGCCGGGCTACTACGCCCCAGGCTACTACGCTCCACCATACAGCTATTACGGGCCGCCTTCGGGTTACTACACGCCGGCGCCTCCCCCCGTCTACTACGGGTATTGAGCGCCGCAAGGCACCTGATTACTGGAGGAACAGAATGAAATTGATCCCGCTGAGCAGTGTCGCACCCATCGCGGTTGCCGCGCTGTTGTCCGTCCCCACCGCCATGGCGCAACCGCAATCCGCGGCAGTGCAAGGGGCTACCCCTGCGCCGCCTGCCGCTGAGGCCTCCCCGATGGCCGGCCACCCCGTGGCCGGCAAAAATGCGGAAGAGCGCGTCGAAGGCCGCATCAGAGAGCTGCATGCGCAGCTGCGAATCACTCCGGCCGAGGAGCCGCAGTGGAATGAGTTCGCCCAGGTCATGCGTGAGAACGCCCGCGAGATGGACCAGGTGTTCATGCAGCGCGCTCAGCAGTACCCGACGATGAACGCTGTACAGAACATGCAATCCTATGAGCAGATTTCCGAGGAACACGCTCAGCGGGTGCAGAGGTTGGTTCCGGCCTTCCAAAAGCTGTACGATGCAATGCCTGACCAGCAAAAACGGCTGGCCGATCAGGTGTTCCGAGCCAACGCCGAAAAGCACATGCAGCGTACGGCGCAATCGCATCGCGGGTAAAAGTCGGTAGGCATATTTCTTGCTCGCTCCCCTGGACGTGAGCGAGCTTGGTAATCATGCCGGACGACGCACGTGCTTTTCTTGTTCCGCCTGGCATCGGCCACAATGGCGGGCCTCCGCTCGATCCGGGTGTCGACTGGCGGAGGTTCTGTTGGAAGAAAGCCCATGCGCGCGCCTGGAAGACGCCGCCGCGCGAGATCGCGTTGGCTCGCCTGGAGCGCGCTCAGGCGCTGGGCATGACCTATCGGGAATATACCGCGGTACTGCTCGACAGGGGTGTGCACCTGTGAAAAGCCCCGCCGAGGCGGGGCTTTCTCTGTCGTGTCAGCGGCTACTAGCGGGCTTTTGCGAGATTCTGGGCGACAAAGTCCCAGTTGATTAGATGATCAATGAAGGTCTGGACGAAATCCGGCCGGCGATTCTGATAATCGAGATAATAGGCGTGCTCCCAAACATCGCAGGTGAGGAGCGCCGTTTGACCTTCGGCCAGCGGATTGACCGCGTTCGGTGTGGAGGTGATCTTGAGTTTGCCGCCTTCGGCGACCAGCCAGCCCCAGCCGCTGCCGAACTGCCCGACCGCGGCCGCCTTGAATTGCTCCTTGAACTTGTCGAGACCACCGCAATCGCGGTCGATCGCCTGCGCGACCTGACCGCTCGGCGAGCCGCCGCCGTTTGGCTTCATGCAGTTCCAGAAGAAGGTATGGTTCCAGACTTGCGCGGCGTTGTTGAAGACGCCCGTCTTTGAGGAGTCCCTGTAAGTGGCCTTGATAATGTCCTCTAGGGACTGGCTCTCGGCCGGGGAACCCTTGACGAGGTTGTTGAGGTTCGTGACATAGGCTTGGTGATGCCTACCGTGATGGAAATCCATCGTCCGCTCGGAGATGTGCGGCTCGAGCGCGTTTTTCGGGTAGGGCAGGGGCGGCAATTCGAAAGCCATGGCGACCATCCCGGGTTATGTGAAAGAGGTCCGTCGAAAAACACCGGTCGCGGAGCGACGTTCCACTAATGCGGATCGCCTGTCGCCGGTCGCGGCATTGGTGCGGCGCCACGACCGCGACCGGTATCAAACGGCGCTGTTTGCCCCGGCCGCGCGTCGCGAGGCGCTGTTCGCGCTTTACGCCTTCAACTACGAGATTGCAAGGGTGCGCGAGAGCGTCACGCAGCCGATGCTCGGCCAGATCCGGCTGCAATGGTGGCGCGAAAATATCGCCGTCGCCTTTGACGGCGGCGCGATGCGTCATCACCCCGTCGTCGAGCCGCTCGCCGCTACGATCCGCGAATTCGGATTGACCCGGGACCACTTCGATCAGCTGATCGATGCGCGCGAAACCGACCTTGCGAACGAACCGCCGGCGAGCCTCGCTGCACTTCAGGAATATGCCGAGTCCACCTCTGCGACGCTCGTCTATCTCGCGCTAGAGGTTCTCGGAATGCACGAGCCTCCCGCGCGCGAAGCGGGCCGGCATGTCGGCATCGCCTATTCGCTCGCTGGGCTGTTGCGGGCTATGCCATTCCGGGAGCGCCAGATAATCCCTGTAGACATTCCCACGCCATATGGCGTCACAAAGGTTGCCGCAGCTGCCTTGCGGCACCTCCAGGCAGCTCGCGCGCTGCGCAACCGTATCCCGCGTTCGGCGCTTCCTGCGCTACTACCTGCGATTATCGCACAGCGGTCCCTGGCTCGGCTAAAACAGGCCGGGGACAATCCTTTCGACCCGGCGCTGGCGACACCCGATCCGCTGCAAAGCTGGCGGCTTGCTGTCGCAGCGCTGTTCAACCGGTTCTAACGCGGCTTCTACCTGCCCTGGAAGTCAGGGAGGCGACGGTCGGCCATTGCCTTGATGCCTTCCTTGAAATCCTCGGTGCGGCGCAGCCAGTCTTGTTCGACGAGCTCGCGCTCGGTGGCAGCCTCGATCGCATCGCACAGCCCGCGGCGCACCGTCTCGCGCGTCGAGATGACGGCGAGCGGCGCGGATTGCGCCATCTCCAGCGCCAATGCTTGGGCCGCGCTGCGCACTTCGGCGAGTGGCACCAGCACTTCGGCAAGGCCGATCCGCACCGCTTCGTCCCCGGGGATGCGTCGCCCGGTGTAAAACATCAGAGCCGCCTGCTGCGCACCGACCAGCCGCGGCAGGGTCGCCGTCAGGCCAAAGCCCGGGTGAAACCCCAGCCGGTTGAAGTTGGCGCTGAACCGCGCCTCCTGACAGGTGACGCGGAAATCCGCGACCAGCGCGAGACCCAAACCTCCACCGACCGCAGCGCCGTGCACCGCGGCGATGATCGGCTTGCGCGTGCGGAAGAGGCGGATCGCCTCCTTGTAGAGATGCCGGCCGGCGCCGCTGCGGCTGCCTTCCGCTGCCGTTCCGGTCTCCATGCGTTTTGAGAAATCAGCTCCGGCGCAAAACGAGCGGCCCTCGGCCGCGAGCACGATCGCGCGGCAGCCCGGATCGGCGTCGAGACGCTCGAAGGCCTCGCCGATTTCGGCGATCAGATCGCTGTCGAAAAAATTGTGTGGCGGCCGGCGCATCTCGACCGTTGCGACGTAACCATCCTGGCTGACATGGGTGTCGCTCATCTGCGGATCTCCTCAGGGCTTCGCTTGACGATCAGCGCGTCGACCACGGTCACACCCTCTCCTTGCGGATGGACGATGACCGGATTGAGGTCGATTTCCTCGATCAGTTCGGCGTGATCGGCGGCGAAGCGCGACAATGTCGCGATCAGCTCGGATAGCGCTGTACGGTCCGCAGCGGGCGCCCCTCGAACCGCGCCGAGCAGCGCCGCTCCCTTCAGCTGGTCCAGCAGAGCCAAGGCTTGTTTCGCCCCGATCGGCACCGGCGCGAAGGCGATGTCGCGCAAAACCTCGACATGGATGCCGCCGATGCCGACCATCAGCATCGGGCCAAAAACCGCATCCCGCGTGATGCCGAGGATGATCTCGCGGCCCGGCGGCGCCATCGCCTGCACCAGGACACCGTGGATGGCGGCCTCCGGGTACGCCCTTTTGGCGCTTCCCAGCACCCGCTCGTAAGCTTCCCGCACAGCCGTTTCGCCGACGATGCCCAGCGCAATGCCGCCCGCCTCCGTCTTATGAGTAATGTCGGGAGATTGTACCTTGAGCGCGACCGGGCCGCCGATGCGGGCGGCAGCCTGCGCGGCCTCGTCCGCGCTCGTTGCCAGCGCTTCTTGCGGGCGCGGCACGCCGTATCGTGCGAGCAGGGCCTTGGCTTCTACCTCGGTCAGCACAGGGCCGGCGGCTGCCAGGGCGCGGCCGACTTCGCCGCGCACTCCCGGCGGGGTCGCCGAGATAGACTTCGGCCGTCGGCGCCGTGTCTGGAACGCGGCGTAATCGACCAGCGCACGGATTGCCCGGGCGCAGCTCGGCATCGAGGTGTAGCAGGGGATACCCGCTTCGGCGAACCGCGCCATCGCTTCCGGCGACGCGGTCGTGTAGGTCGACAACAGGATTGGCTGCTCGGTCGCCGCGGTGATCGCGGCGAGCTCTTCGGCGCGCTTGGCGGCGGTTGCGTCGTTGGCGAGCGAGCCGATCAGCAGGATCGTGTCGATCCGCTTCGACTCGCGGACGATCTCGACGAGCCGCGCATAGCCGACCTCGTGGATCGCCTGCGCGGTGCCGTCGACCGGGTTCTGCGCCGAGGCGTAGGACGGGAGGAGGGCGAGGACGCGCTTCTGGATGTCGTCCTCCAGCACCGGCAATTCGAGCCCGTGGGCCGACAGGATATCGGCCATCCACACCGCGCTGCCGCCCGATCCGGTGATTACCGCGACGCGATTGCCGCGCGGCAACCGACAAAACGAGAAGGCGGCCGCGACATCGAGCATATGGTCGAGGTCGTCGCCGCGGATGATGCCGTGGTGGCGGAAGATCGCATCGTCGATATCGCCGGCCTGCGCCAGGGCGCCGGTATGCGAGGCTGCGGCACGCCGCCCAGCCGCCGACCGGCCGACCTTGGCGACGATCAGCGGCTTGCCGGCATCCGCGGCCTTGTCGGCAACGGCGCGGAACCGTTCCGGGTGGCGGACGCCCTCAAGGTAAACGAGGAAGATGTCGGCGCTACCCTCGTCAAGCCACCAATCGACATAGTCGTGAGCCTCCAGAACAGTCTGGTTGCCGGCGCTGACCTGATGCGTGAAATTCAGTTGCCGGTCGCGGCCCCGGCTCAGGAACGAGAAGGTCAGGGCGCCGCTCTGGCAGCTGACCGCAATCGGCCGAGCGTTGCCCGCGACCGGCGGGAAGCTGCGCCGTGGATCGTGGAAGACCGGGCTGAACGTCGCGACGAGGGGCCTCAGCGGATTGACGATGCCCTCGGAATTGGGGCCGCAGACGACGATGCCGTGGCGTTCGGCGATCCTACCCAACTCGAAGTCGCGCGCGCGAGCCGCCTCGTTGCTCTCTTCGGCAAAGCCGGAGCTGATCACGACAGCCGCCCGGATCCCTCGCTGGCCGCATTGCTCGAGCGTCTCGACGACATGCGCGGCCGGGACCAGGATGACCGCGAGATCGACCGGCTCGGGCAGCGCAGGGACAGATGGATAGGCGCGCAGCCCGAGCACCTCGGTTTGGCTGCGGGTCACCGGAAAGGTCCGGCCGTCATACCCGTGGCCGATCAGCGCATGCGTCAGCCGCCCGCGCAGGGTCTCGGTATCGGCTGAAGCGCCGATAATGGCGACGCTGTCCGGCGACAGAAGCGGTTTCAGATTGGGCATTCTTACCTCGCCCCGCTAGCGGGGAGAGGTCGGAGCCCGCGCGTGCGCGGGTTCCGGGTGAGGGGCAATGGCCGGGTCGGGGCCTGCAATAGCCCCTCACCCCGACCCTCTCCCCGCAAGCGGGGCGAGGGAGCAAGCCTTCGCATCACCGCAGCCCGAGACCGCGGGCGATGATGCCGCGCAAGACTTCGCGTGTGCCGCCTTGGATAGTCAATTTGGGGGCGATCAGGGTGGCGTAGCGCAGCGCCTCCTCGAACCGGCCGTCATTGCTGTCCGGTTGCGAGTCGCCGATTTGCGGTGCCAGCAGTCGCACCTTGTCCGGGAGGGCCTGCTCGAAATTGGTGCCCAAATCCTTGACCACGGCGGCTTCAACCGCCGGGGTCTTGCCGGCCTGCAGCATGCCGGCAACGGAGAGCGACATGCGGCGCAGAGTGGCCAGATGCGCCACCTCGCGCCCGATCCCTTCGGCAAGTCGCTCGCTCGGTTCCTCGCCGGCAGCTCGAACCAATTCGACTAGGGCCGGGAAGGTTTCGATCCAGCGGTCGGGGCCGCTGCGCTCGTAAGCGAGTTCGTCGGTCGCCTGTTTCCAGGCCATGTCGACCTCCCCGATCAGATGGCTGTCGGGGAGGAACGCGTCGTCGAACACGACCTCGTTGAAGTCGTGCGAGCCGGTGAGATTGATGATCGGGCGGGTCGTGATCCCCGGCGTCTTCATGTGGACCAGGAACTGGGTGAGACCGTGCCGGCGGTTTTCCTTGGTCGAGGGCGAGGTGCGCAACAGCGCGATCATGTAATCGGCGTGATGGGCGCCGCTGGTCCAGATCTTACGGCCATTGACTAGCCAACCGCCGTCGGCCTTGGTTGCCCGGGTCGAAGCAGCGAACACGTCCGATCCCGAATTGGGCTCGCTGAGACCGATGCAGAAGCACAATTCGCCGCGCGCGATCTGCGGCAGGATCTTCTGGCGAATTTCCTCCTGGCCGTAGCGCAGGATTACCGGGCCGCTCTGCCGGTCGGCGGTCGAATGAGCGCGGGTCGGCGCGCGCGCCGCCAGCATCTCCTCGGTGACGACATACCGTTCGAGATGCGAGCGCTCGTGGCCGCCGTATTTCTTGGGCCAAGTCATGCCGATCCAGCCCTTGGCGCCGACCTTGCGGCTGAACTCGCGCGAGAACGATCCCTTCCCGCCATTGGGCGAAAAACTACCGGCCTCGATCTCGTCGCGCAGAAAGGCGCGGACCTCCTGGCGCAATACTTTGGCCTCGGGGGGCAGCTCGACCGGATCGAAGCGGAAGCTGAAACTCATCGGTGCCTCACGACGTAGCGGTGATGAAGGGCCAGAGCCCATCGGCGCCGCGCTCCGCGACCATCCGGCCGAGACGGGCGGCCCAGACCGCCTCGTTGCCGAACTCCTCGCGCCAGGACCACAGCCGGCGCGTCGCATGGTGCAGCGAGTGCTCGTAGGTAAAACCCATTGCGCCGTGGACCTGATGGGCGATCGCCGCGCCGGTCCCGGCTGCTTCGCCGCCGCGGACCTTGGCGATGGCGATTTCGGCGATCGCGATTGCCGGGAGCGCGCACGCTTCTGCGGCAGCGTCGGCGGCGGCGCTCGCCGCCGCGACCTCCCCGGCCAAGGTCGCGAGATTGTGTTGAACTGCTTGGAATTTTGCGATCGGCCTGCCGAACTGCGAACGATCGAGCGCATATTGAACCGACTGTTCGAGGATCTTTTCGAGCGCGCCCGCCATCTGCTGCAAGCGCACCGCGGCGCCGATGCAGACGAGCCCATCTTGATCGATCGTCGCCGGACGCACGGCCTCAGGCATGGCGCCGTCGAAAGCGACGTCGTCGCGCGGTTCGCCGGCGAGGCTCGTGGATTGTCTGATCGGCAAACCCCTGGCCGCGACCAGCGCCACCATAGTCTCGTCATCGCGGTGCGTGAGGACGGCGATATGACCCGCGTTGCGGGCGAAGGGCACTTGGCGCGCCCGGCCGCTCAGCACTCCATCGCCGCCCAGCCCGATCCGGCCATCGGCATGGATCGGCGCGATCGTCAATGGGCCACCCGGCACCGCGATCCCGGCTTGCGACAACAGCCAGCCGGCCATCAAAGTCTCGGCGAGCGGCACCGGCGCGGCAAAACGCCCGGCTGCGCGCAGCACGGCGAAACCGTCGCCCAGGGTCGCCCCGGCACCGCCAAGCTCGTCCGGGACCCAGGTCAGCGTCAGCCCGGACTCCTCCAAGGCATTCCATAATGCCTTGGGCCACTCGCCCTGCTCCGCCTCGTTGACGGTATTGGGCTCGCAAAGATCCTGGAAGATGCGGGTCGCGGTATCGACGATGATGTTGTCGGTGTTGTCGGCCATCGGCTCCGTTCCCGCCCTTTTCGGTCTAGATCCTAGAGCAGCGCGGCGGTGACGGGAAGCCGCGCTGATTAGCCCCGGGACTCAGTCCGCCCCTAGGTGCGGCCAGGCGGGACGTAGCGACGGTTCCACGCCGTCGATCAGAAATACCCGACCCTGCGACGTCGAGAGGCGGACCTTCAATGCAGCCTGATATTCGTCGGAGCGATACCACCGGCGGGCGGTTTCGGCATCCGGGAACTCGATGACCACGATCCGCTCCGGCATCGGCCCGCCATCGAGCAGCTCGATCTTGCCGCCGCCGGCGACGATGCGTCCGCCAAAACGTGCAACCGTAGCCAGAGCGACCGGCACATGGGCCCTGTAGGCGACCGGGTCGGTTATGTGAATCTCTCCGACGACGTAGGCGGGCATCCTACCCTCCGCATAGGGTGGACAGTGTGACGCAAACCAGCACCCCGCCGCAACCGGCTGTAACGATAAGTAGAGTTGGCGAATGGCCGAGTTCTTGGGTTAATCTGAGCGAGAAACCGGAGCCCGATATGGCTGCCACGCGCCGTCTCGCCGCGATTCTCGCCGCCGATGTGGCGGGGTATTCGCGGCTAATGGGAACGGACGAAGAAGGCACGCTCGAACGCCTCAACGCGCTGCGCCGCGAGTTCCTCGATCCGAAAATCGCCGAGCATCACGGCCGCATCGTCAAGACCACCGGCGACGGCCTTCTCGTTGAATTTCGGAGCGTTGTCGATGCGCTGCGTTGCGCCCTCGAAGTGCAACAGGGCATGGCCGGGCGGCACACGGATGTCGGGGTGGACAACCGCATCGAGCTGCGCATCGGCATTAATCTCGGCGATGTGATCGTCGAGGGCGACGACATTTTCGGCGATGGGGTCAACATCGCTGCGCGGCTCGAGGCGTTCGCGGAGCCTGGTGGGATTTGCGTCTCGCGTACGGTCGTCACGCAGACCCACGGCAAGCTCGACTTCGCGGTCGAGAATCTGGGCGAGCAGAACCTCAAGAACATCGCCCAGCCGATCCATGTTTTCCGCGTTCTGGCTGAGCCGAAACCGATGCCCGAACCCGCCGCCCTGCCGCTACCCGACAAGCCGTCGATCGCAGTCCTGCCGTTCCAGAATATGAGCGGCGACCCCGAGCAGGAATATTTCGCGGATGGCATGGTCGAGGAGATCATCACAGCGCTCTCGCGCATCCGCTGGCTCTTTGTTATCGCCCGCAATTCGAGCTTCACCTACAAGGGCCGGGCAGTCGAGGTGAAGCAGGTCGGCCGCGAGCTCGGCGTCCGCTATGTCTTGGAAGGCTCGGTGCGAAAGAGCGGAAACCGGGTGCGCATCACCGCGCAGCTGATCGATGCGACAAGCGGCGCGCATCTCTGGGCCGACCGGTTCGACGGCTTGCTCGAAGACGTTTTCGAGCTTCAAGACAAAGTTGCGATCAGCGTCGCCGGCGTGATCGAGCCGACGCTGCGTCAGAGCGAGATCGAGCGCGCGAGGCGCAAGCGGCCTGACAGCCTCGATGCCTATGACCTCTATCTGCGCGCCCTACCCTACGCTTTCGTCGCGATGCCTGAGGACGCGGACAAAGCGCTGGCGCTGCTCGACAAGGCGGTCGAGCTGGAGCCCGATTTTGCCGCCGCGCATGCCATCATCGCGTTTTGCCATGAGCAGCGCTACTTGCGGGGCGGATTACAGGAGGCGACGCGGAACGCCGCTCTGCGGCATGCGCGCCAAGCGATCGCCGCCGGCGGTGACGATGCAGCCGCGCTTGCCACTGCCGGCTTTGTCATCGCCGTTACCGGGCACGACTATGAGACCGCGCTCACCGCGTTCGACCGATCGTTCGCGCTCTCCAGTTCGTCGGCCCTCGCGCTCGGTTACAGCTCGATCGTACGCGCCTGGAAAGGCGACGACGCGATCGCGGTCGAGCAGGCCAACCGCGCGCTCCGCCTCAGTCCCTTCGATCCCTGGCTATACATGCCCTATATCGGTCTGGCCTACGCACATTTTGCCGCCGGCCGCTTCGAAGAAACGGTCGCTGCCGCAAGCCTGGCGACCCAGTCGAACCCGCGGTTCAGCGTTCCCCAAATCTTGCACGCCGCTGCGCTGGGCTGTCTCGACCGAAGCGAAGATGCCAAGACGGTGGTGCAACGGCTCCTCGAATTGCAGCCCGGCCTCACCGTCGCCACCGCGATCCTCTCCGCTCGTTACGTAAACCCCGAAATTATAACCGCGCTGGAAAACGGGTTGCGCCGGGCCGGGTTGCCCGAAGGATGACCGCGACCCGCCGTCTCGCCGCGATCCTCGCCGTCGAGAAAAGAAGGACCTTGCGGTTTCCTCGCGTATCGCTAACTAGTCATCTCCCTAGTCAGCATGGGAAGCCGAAGATGAGTTGGCCGGTCCAGGATGCAAAGGCTCGATTTAGTGAATTGCTTGAAAAGAGCGTCACCGACGGGCCGCAAATTGTCACGAAGCGGGGTGTCGAGACGGCGGTCCTAGTACCGATCGACGAGTGGCACAGGCTGCAGCAACGAGCTCGGCCGACGCTCAAGGAGCTTCTGCTTGCACCCGAGCCGCGGTTTGACTTGGAAATCCCTGACCGCGATCGCTGGCGATGGCGATCAGCGCCCAAGCTCAAGTGATGTACCTACTCGACACGAACGTCATATCCGAGCTGCGCCGCCCCCGGCCGCATAGCAGTGTCATCGCCTGGTTGTCGGGCATCGGCTCGGACCAAATCTTTATCTCGGCGGTTACCCTCGGCGAGCTTCAGGCAGGATTGGAGAACGCCAGACAGCAAGACCATGGAAGGGCCACGGTCGTCGAGAGCTGGATCGACAGCGTCGCCGCGTCTTACAATGTTCTGCCGATGCATGGTGACGCTTTCCGTTGCTGGGCCCGGCTGATGCACGGAAAGCCCGCCGAACTCATCGCGGACGCTATGATCGCCGCTACTGCACTGGTGCACAACCTGACGGTAGTGACGCGAAACCTGCGCGATTTCGAGCGGCTCGGGGTGTCGGCCTTCAGCCCCTTCCGCTGAGCTGGACGTGACTTCCACCCGCCGTCTCGCCGCGATCCTCGCCGCCGAAGTGGTGGGAGTACTCGCGGCTGACGGGCGCGGACGAGGAGGGCACGCTTGAACATCTCAGATCGCTGCGCAGCGATCTGGTCGATTCCGAAGATCGCCGAGCACCGGGGCCGTATCGTCAAGACCAGCGGCGACGGCATACTGGTGGAATTTGCCAGCGTCGACGATGCGGTGCGTTGCGCGGTCGCGGTGCAGCAGGCGATGCCCGAGCGGAACACGGGTGTCGGGGTGGACAACCGCGTCGAATTGCGCATCGGCATCAATCTCGGCGACGTGATCGTCGAGGGCGATGAATCTCTCTACGGCGACGGCGTCAACATTGCCGCCCGATCGCTCTACTTGTCGGGTCTGCGGCCGGCGACGGAAGAGGCGGTATGACGGAATTTTGCGGCCTTCCAAGCCGCTAGAATTTGGTTAGACTATACAACTAGTCTAAAAGGTCGGTCGGCAATGATCACGGTAGGAGCCTTCGAAGCAAAAACGCACCTTTCGAGCCTCCTAGACCGGGTAGCCGACGGTGAGGAAGTGGTTATAACCAAGCACGGCAAGCCCGTTGCACGGCTGGTGAGTGCAACACGCATCGACCGCGAGCGCGTCAACGATGCCCATGAAAAGCTCAAGCTGTTGCGCAAGGGAACGACGCTTGGCGGGCTCTCCTGGCAGGAGCTCCGGGATGCAGGTCGCCGGTGAGCGCTCTCGTCATTGACTCATCGGCGGCGCTGAGCTGGTGTTTCGAGGATGAGGCCTCGCCGGAATCGGACGCCTTGTTCGAACAGGTTCGAGATCATGGCGCGGTCGTTCCCGGACTTTGGCATCTGGAAGTCGCCAACGTTCTGCTGCAGGCGGAGAGACGCGGCCGGATCACCACGGCGGACGTCACAATACGCCTTGAGCTAATCGCCGACCTGCCGATCGCGACCGACAACGAAACAACCGCGCGCGCCGGGCGCGAGATCCTTGCGCTGGCGAGAGCCGAAGGACTGACGACCTACGATGCCACGTATTTGGAGCTTGCGATCCGTCGCGGTTTTCCGCTGATGACCAAGGTCGCGGCGCTCGTCGCCGCGGCCGGGCGAAGCGGCGTCGCGATTGCCGCTTGACCCCCGAACCGCGTCAGGCATCGGGCGGCGGCTTAGCCGCCGAGCATGGCCTGCGGCAAGATGGGAGAAAGTGACATGCTGATCGTCGACGCGCAGGTTCACATCTGGGGCGCCAATACGCCGCAGCGGCGTTGGCCGGCCGGGCGCAGCTCACCGCACCGGGCGCAGCCCTTCTCGAAGGATGATCTGTTGAAGGAGATGGAGGCGGCCGGGGTCGCTCGGGTCGTGATCGTGCCACCCTCCTGGGAGGGTGACCGCAACGATCTGGCGCTGGAAGCGGCGCGTCTCCACCCCAATCGCTTCGCGGTGATGGGCCGGCCGCCGGCGGCGGCTCGCTCGCTGAGCGATTGGCGCGATCAGCCGGGGATGCTCGGTCTCAGGGTCACGTCGAATACGGCCGAGGCGCGGGCGTTGTTCGATGATCCGTCGGGTTGGGTGTGGGAAGAGGCAGAGCGCGCCGGGCTCCCGGTTATGGTCTCGCCGTCAGGCTTGCTGCCGCAAATCGACCGCATTGCCGGGCATCATCCCGAACTCAAGCTCGTCATCGACCATCTGGCCTTGCTGCGGGCGAAGGACAATGCCGCCTTCGACGACCTGCCAAAGCTGTTGCGTCTGGCTCGGCTGCCCAACGTCGCGGTCAAGGCCTCAGCATTGCCGGCTTATTCGAGCCACGATTATCCCTATTACAATTTGCACCCCTACTTGCGCCGGGTATTCGACGCCTTTGGCCCGCGCCGAATGTTCTGGGGCACCGATTTGACCCGGCTGCCCTGTACCTACCGCCAGGCGATTACCTTGTTCACCGAGGAGTTGCCGTGGCTCTCGGCGGCAGACCAGGAGTGGGTGATAGGGCGCGGCGTCTGCGACTGGCTCGGCTGGCCGCTCTGAACCGCTGCGCGTTAGGTGAAGGCCTTGATTACGAGCGACAAAGAAGCAGCGAGGTTAACACCAACCATCCATTTGAGGACCGCAAGGTCGGTCTCGATCTTGGTGAACCGGCTTTCATAGCCAGCGAGTTCTTCCGCCGCAGCACGCGCCTTATCGTCAGGCGCACCGGCAGCGATGAGCGCGTCATATGTCTTTGAGAGCATTACGGCCATCGTTGCAGCGCCTCCGCATGGTAAATTGGGATCCAGCGCTCCGTTAGCAAACTGTGCGGCTATTTACGCGATGACCTTGGCCTGCCGGAGCTCTTCCAACATGGCGCTGTCGTAGCCGAGGAGCCGCGAGAGGACATCGTCGGTGTGCTGGCCCGGGGTTGGGACCGGGCCGACGCGGCCCGGCGTTTTCGACATCTTGATCGTTGCACCCGGCAGGTACATCTCTCCGGCGACCGGGTCCGCCATCTTGACGAGCATCTCGCGTTCCCAGAGGTGCGGGTCGACCGCGACCTGCGGGATCGTCTTGACCGGCGCGACCGGAATCTCGGCGTCGAGCAAGGTCTTGACGATGTGGTCGACGGTGTTCTCGGCGCACCACGCCTCGACCGCCTTGCGGCGCGCGTCGCCGCGGCCGACCCGGCTGGTCCAGCCCTCGGCGGCGGCCTCCTTGTTGCCGGTCGCGATCTGCATGAGGCGCGTCGCCATCGCGCTGCCGGAAGCGGAGATGACGACATGGCCGTCCTTCGCCTTGAAGGGCGGCCGGCCGGCTTCGCCACCCTCCTCGCCCGTGGCGAGATAGTAGGAAGTCGGGATCTCAACCATCGTCAGCGCCGAATCCATCAGGCAGCAATCGACCAGCTGGCCTTCGCCGGTGCGGTCGCGGTGGTGCAGGGCGGCTAATGTGCCGATTGTCGCGTGCAACGAGGTGTAGCGGTCGACCAATGAGGTAGCCGCGCCGAGCGGCGTCCCGACCGGCGCGCCGGTCAACGACATCAGCCCGCTCATCGCTTGGCCGAGCGGGTCGAAGGCCGGGCGCTCGCGATAGGGACCGTATTGCCCGAACCCGGACACCGAGGTCAGGATAATGTCCGGCTTCAGCGCGCGCAGCTGGTCATAGCCGAACCCCATCTGCGCCATCGTGCCGGGGCGGAAGTTTTCGAGCACGACATCGGCGGTTGGGACCAACGCGGCGAAGACGTCTTTGCCGCGGGGCGTGCGCATGTCGAGGCAAAGGCTCTTCTTGCCGCGATTGTAGACCGAGAAATAGACGCTCTGGCCGCGCACCAATGGCTCCGACCGGCGGGTTTCCTCGCCGCCCAGCTTCTCGATTTTGATGACCTCGGCGCCGAGATCGGACAGGATCATGCCGCCGCGCGGACCCGCCTGGTACCGCGCCAGTTCGAGCACCCGCACACCTTCCAGGGATCCGACCATCTTCCGCCTCCAAAATCTGCGCAGTGGTTGAGTGAATACCTGCTCCCGCGTAGTGTCAAACGATCGAGGAGCCGCGCAGGAGGGCGAGCCATGGCCTATGAACACATTCTGACCGAGCGTTTCGACGCGGTTGCCGTGATCACGCTCAATCGCCCGGACAAGCTCAACGCCTTGAGCTTTCCGCTGGTGCGAGAGCTCGACGAGGCCCTGACCCAATACGAGGCGGATGACGACATCAAGGCCGTAATCCTGACCGGCGCCGGGGACCGGGCATTTTCTGCGGGCGCCGACATTCATGAGATGGCCGGGCTCAGCGCTGAGGAACTGGCGACCCGCGGCGAGGTGCGCGGCCGCGCCACTTGGCACATCGCAACCTTCGCCAAGCCGCTGATCGGCGCGATCAACGGGCTCGCCTATGGCGGCGCTGCCCTGTTGAGCTCGACGCTGGATCTGCGGATCGGGTGCGAGCGCACCGCCTTTCGGTTTCTCGCAGCGAGCTACGGGCGGGTGAATTCCAGCTGGTCGTTGCCGCTTTTGGTCGGCCTGCCGAAAGCCAAGGAGCTGCTCTACACCGGTCGGATCGTCACTTCCGAGGAGGCGGAGCGCATCGGGCTTCTCAATCAGGTCGTCCCCGCTGCACGCCTGCTCGATGCCTGCCTCGAGATTGGGCAGATGATCGCCAAGAACGATGCGCGCATGGTGCAGGGCCTGAAGCGCTTGCTGCACGAGCAGATCGGGATGGGATGGCGCGAGCGCTACGACAATGAAGAGGACGCGCGTGCCACCTGGCTCGCCGCCGGCCACCCGCGGGAAGGCTTCAAGGATTTCCTCACCCGCAAGGGCGCAGCCTAAAAGAATGCACCACGGAGATCACGGAGGACACTGAGAGTTGGGTATCGTCCTCCGTGTCCTTTGTGTCTCCGTGGTGAACTTTATCCCCGGAGTTCCGGGTAATCGGTCACCACGACTTCTTCGCTGACGGTGTCGAGCATGGCGCAGCTCAGTTGCCGGCCGTTGCCTTGGTCGCGCGCTTCGCCGGCTGAGCCCGGGTTGATCACCAGCACCTTGCCGACGCGGCGCACCAGCTGATGGTGGGTGTGGCCGTAGAGCACGAAATTCGCTTCGGTCTCGCCGAACCGCGCCAATAGGGAGTTGTGCGGGTATACGTACGCGCCCTGCGGCTCCCATGGAGTCGAGTGGACGAGCAGCAGCTTCTTTCCGCCGATATCGAGTTGGAGCCGCTTCGGCCGGTCGGCGAGCCACTGGAGGAGCGAGCGATCGATCCAGTCGGGCTGGCGCGCGCGGGCGCCTTGCGGGCCGAGAAAGCCCTCTTCGTGGTTGCCGACAATAGTGTGGACGCCGCGGTCCCTCAGAAGACGTACGACCTCGTTCGAGAAGCGGTATTCGTAGATGCTGTCGCCGAGGCAAATCAGCTCGTCGGCATCGCCGAGTATTTCCAACGCCTGCAGCAAACCGGTGTGATTGCAGTGCACGTCAGAGACGACACCGATCTTCAAGACTTGCTCCGGCGCGCGATGATGTTCATCGGCTTCAGGCTCATGACGATTTTTCCGTCCTGGTTCAGCACCTCGATCAGCGTGCGCACCATGCCTCGGTCGGGTTTTGAGCGTGAGGGCGTCGCTTCGAGCACCGAGACCCGGATGCGCAGCACGTCCCCGGGCCGAACCGGAAACGACCAGCGCAGTTCGTCGATGCCGGGAGAGGCAAGGCTCGCCGCCTTCGGCAAAAAATTGTCGGCGAGCAGCCGCATCATCATCGCTCCGGTGTGCCAGCCGCTGGCGATCAGGCCGCCAAAGCGGCCGCGCTTTGCCGCCTCGCGGTCGACATGCATGTCCTGCGGATCAAAGCGCCGCGCAAATTCGAGGATCTCGGCCTCGTCGACCCGGATCTCCCCATACTCGTATACGGTGCCCGGAATGTAGTCTTCGAAGTATCGCTCTTTGGTCAAACACGCCTCGCATATTGCCCGGGGCTTGAACGCGGCCGGGCGCTGCTGCATTACATCACCTGCAGAAAAAAGTCGTGGTTATGCCGAAGGGAGGGAGATGACCTACGATTACGTCATCGTCGGCGGCGGGTCAGCTGGGTCCGTCATGGCGAACCGGCTCTCCGCCAAAAGCAGCAACAAGGTCCTGCTGTGCGAGGCCGGCCAGGACACGCCGCACGGCAAGGTGCCGCCGGAGATCCTCGACAGCTACCCCGGCACCGCCTATTTCGATCCGCGTTTCCATTGGACCGAGCTCAAGGTCCACACCGAAGTCATCTCGCACAACCGCCCCGAGGAGGACCGCCCGCCGTTGCGCAAATACGAGCAAGCGCGAGTGCTCGGCGGCGGCTCGTCGATCAACGGCCAGCTCGCCAATCGCGGAGCGCCGACCGATTACGACGAGTGGGAGGCGCGCGGCGCGGAAGGGTGGAACTGGAACGCGGTGCTGCCCTATTTTAAAAAAGTCGAACGCGATATGGATTTCGACGGGCCGTGGCACGGCAAGGATGGCCGTATCCCAGTCCGCCGCATCTTCCCCGATCTGTGGAATGGCCACGCCAAAGCTGTCGCCAAGGCGTTCGAAGAGGCCGGTTTTCCCTATGTCCAAGACCAGAACGGCGAATTTACTGACGGCTATTTTCCGATCACGATCTCCAACCTCTATGACCGTCGCGTCTCGGCGGCGATCGGCTATCTCGATCCGGGAACCCGTCTTCGCGACAACCTGACGATCTCAGCCCTGACCCAGGTCAAAGAGCTACTATTCGAGGGGACGCGTTGCGTCGGCGTCAAGGCGCTGGTCGACGGTAATGAAACGGAGTTCCGGGGTGGCGAAGTCATCGTCTCGTCGGGCGCGATCCACTCGCCGGCGCATCTCTTGCGGGCCGGTGTCGGGCCGGCGGGTCAGCTTCGCGATCTCGGCATCGAAGTCGTGGCGCATGTTCCGGGGGTTGGGCAAAGACTGATGGACCACCCGGCGATATCGGTCTCCTCTTTCATCAAACCCGATTACCGGCTCAACGGATTGACCCGCCGGCACATCCTGCTGGCACTGCGCTATTCCTCCGGGATCGGCGGTGCGCCGGCGGGCGACATGTTCGTGGTCGGCGTCAGCAAATCATCCTGGCATGCGGTCGGCGAGCAGATCGGCTCATTGCTCGCGGCCGTCTATAAGACGTTTTCGGAAACCGGCCAGGTCAAGCTCGCCTCGCGCGACTGGCGGGCCGAGCCGGTCGTCGAGTTCAACCTCTTGTCCGACCGCCGCGACCTCGAACGGCTGATGGACGCCTTCCGGCGGCTCGGCGCGATGCAGATCAGCGCCGCGCTGCGCGAGGCCACCAGCGACCCGTTCCCGGCGAGCTATACCGAGCGGGTCCGAAAGATCGGCGTCGTCAGCCCCAAGAACAAGATGATCACCGATGTCATCGCCAAACTGCTCGACGGACCCGCCTGGCTGCGCCGGATGATGATCGAGAAAGTCATCGTCGAGGGCTATCGTTTCGACCAACTGATGCGCGACGACGAGGCGCTCGAGGACTTCATCCGCAAGGCGGCGATCGGGGTCTGGCACGCGACCTGCACTTGCCGAATGGGCGCCGAGGACGACCCGATGGCGGTGACCGACCGTCAGGGCCGGGTGCGCGGGGTCAGCGGTCTGCGGGTCGTCGACGCCTCGCTGTTCCCGGCGGTGCCGTGCGCCAACACCAATTTCCCGACCCTGATGACCGCCGAGAAAATCGCCGATGCGATGCTCGCCGCGGTGTGAATGTCATTGCTAGGAGCGTAGCGACGAAGCAATCTCGCGACTATCAAAGGCGAGCGGCCCGAGATTGCTGCGCTCCGCTCGCAATGACAGCGCGAGGAGAGGGCGATGCGCTTTGGGGTATTCGACCATCTGGACGACAGCGGGCTGCCGCTGACCCGGCATTTCGAGGAGCGGTTACGGCTGATTGAAGCTTACGACCGCGCCGGGTTCTACGGCTATCATCTCGCCGAGCATCACAATACCCCGCTCGGCTACGCGCCCTCGCCCGGCATCTTTCTCTCGGCCGTCGCGCAGCGCACGAAACAACTGCGGTTCGGCCCGATGGTCTACCTGCTGCCGCTCTACCATCCGCTGCGCCTGATCGACGAGATCTGCATGCTCGACCAGATGAGCGGCGGGCGGTTTCTCTATGGCGTCGGCCGCGGCATCTCGCCGATCGAGGTCGGGTTCTACGGCGTCGATTTCGAAACCGGAATGCAGCAGTTCCGCGAAGCCTTCGACGCCATCCGTATCGGCCTGACCGAGAACGAATTGACCTACCACGGCAAATTTTACGATTTCGACCGTGTGCCGATCGTCATGAAGCCGGTTCAGAAGCCGTATCCCGAGCTGTGGTACGGCACCAGCCGGCCGGACAGCATTCCTTGGGCGGCTGAGCACGGCGCCCATATCGTCACATTGCGGGACACGACCCAGGCGCGCGCGATCATCGAACTCTATAAAACGGAATGGCGCCGGCACGGCCGGCCGGAAGCCGAGCTTCCGATGATGGGCATCAACCGCCATATCGTCGTCGCCCAGACCGAAGCTGCGGCGCGCGACATCGCTCGCCGCGCCTACCGCCCGTGGCGCCGGCACATGGAGTTGCTGTGGACGAAATACGACGTGCCGTTCCCGTTGAAGGACGGGCTGCCCCAGGAATGGGACCCGCTGCAAGCCCATGGGCACGCCATCGCCGGCACGCCCGCCCAGGTGCGCGACTACATCGCGAGCCAGGCCGACGCCGCCGGCGCGACCTATTTCATCTGCGACTTCGCGTTCGGCACGATCTCGCATGACGAGGCGATGCGGTCTCTCGAGCTGTTTGCGCGAGACGTAATGCCGGCCTTTGCCGAGGCCTGATCGCGCGCATCTCGCCACAGCCGTTTCAGCGCCGGGCGAACGTTTCGGGAATTTCCACTAACCTCTTGATTGCGAGTTCTCACAAAGAGCCGTCACCATCTTCGCGAGACCAAATATTCCAAGTTGCACGCATTCTCTTTCCGAAATCTACATAAAAGAATAGTAACAATATTCTTCGTAGCGTCGATAATATCCAGTTCTGAGATACTGAGCGTTGGGGGAAAACCCAACATTTCCCTGTCGGGTTAGCGCAAGTTCGCTAAATGTTCTGGATGACGCCTCTCCTTAGGGTAGAGCCCAGTTTGGTTAGGGGGAGCGAATGGCTGGACTTCTGGATTTTGTAGCCCGGTTCGGGGCGGAGGCGCGGTGCATCGAGCACTTGGCTGGGCTTCGCTGGCCCGGCGGTTTTGTGTGTTCCGGCTGCGGTGGGCGGCAGGCTTGGGGCGGCTGAAGGCTCGGCCGCGGGTCTACGAATGCGCCATCTGCCATCGGCAGGAATTGATGACGGCGGGAACCGTGTTTCATCGGACGCGGACGGGGTTGGCGAAGTGGTTTCTCGCCGCCTACCTGATGGGTCGCGACAAGCGCGGCGTCTCGGCCAAATTTCTGCAGCGCGAACTGGGGGTGACGTATCAGACGCACAAGCTGCGCCACGGGCTGAGCGAGGATCCGGCCCGTCCGCTGCGCGGCTTTCTCGAGGCGGATGAGACCTTCATCGGTGGCCGCGGCGATCGGACAAGCCGCGGCCGCAGCACGGCCAGCCCCGACAAGAGCCTGGTCGTCGCCGCCGTCGAGAAGGTGCCGGCACCAAAGAACAAGACGGCAAAGCACGGGCACGCGGTCAAGCGCCAACACGGCTTCTTCGCCGGCAACGCGCGGGATCGCGGTTCTGCCAGCCGCGACGGGCATCGAACTCGGCGCCTTCCTCAAGGCGAATGTCGCAGCTGGGTCCCATCTCCTGACCGACGGGTTCGCCGCCTATCGCAGCCGCGATGCCGCCCTCGGCGAGCATTTGACGCACACGCCGGTGGTGCAGGACGACGGCGCCAATGCCGGAGAGTTCTTCCCGATCATCCATACCCTGTTCAGCAACATCAAAGCCTGGCTCGTCGGCACTCATCACGGCGTCAGCGCCAAGCACCTGCCGCGCTACCTTCGGGAATGGTCCTACCGCTTCAACCGCCGCAATTTGCCCGATGGGTTGGACGGCTACCTCATTCGGCGCGCCGTCGAATGCGCCACCATCACCTACGATCAGCTCAAGACCACCGCCATGCCAGGCGGCGCTAACCGTGTCCGGCGGCCTCCCGCTATGGTTGCGCAACCTGCTCTAGCCCAATAGGGATACATTCCAAAATGTGCCGGAACTCATCTGAGAGCACGACTAGAAGTAAAGTATCCAACAGTATGTAGGGTTTTAGAGGAAGCAAGTTGGACCCCGAAGCCGTTGCTCTATGAAGCGTTACATGATATCGCTAGCTCTATGCCGTTCTGCGATGCAATATTCGTTCACGGCCATAGATCGATTTCCTGGTACCTTGAAAATAAATTGTGCCGGCCAGGTGACCTTGTATTCACAGTGGTTCGGAATCCTTTCGAAATCAATATTTCACAAACAAATTAGGTAATAACCAGATTCCTCGAGGATCCAGGTTTTCTGGATCCGGATACTCACGAATGGTCAGGTTTTCTCAGCCTAACGCCCACAGAATTCGATCAATCGCCAGAGGGCTTGGCCAATTTGGCCCGACGGATCTTGCGAGAACCGTCCGTGGTTACTCGCAATCCACTTTGCGAATTTCTCGGCGGCGGTGACGCTGAATTGGCGCTCGACGGGATGGTGCTCCGGGGCCCGACCGGTTGCGTCCGGGCGCCGTGAAAATGGCGCATGCTCGCACATCGAAACGCGCGGGACAGTCGCGAACGGCGCAAAGGAATGAGTGCCGGCTATGACGCCCGGGCGGGCCAGACCGGCTCGTTAAAGCCGAGCGGGACGGACGGACGGGCCCAGCGGGGCGGGGTCTCGGAGAGGCGCACGGTGGGCCCGAGATGGCGCAGCCGCCCGACCGGGGTGCCGCTCTCGATCGACCAGCGGTCGATGTCGGCTTGCGGGATCTCTTTCGGCACATCTTTCAAGGCGGCCTCGGGCACCTCGCCGCGGTCGACCAGCCAGCGGCCGGTCTGCGCCAATGAGATGCGAACCAGCCAGCTGCCGCCTTCGCGGGCGCGGTGGGCCAATGCCACCATCGCCCCGAACGCCATAAGATAGCCGGTCAGGTAATCGATCGCCGAGACCGGGTAGAATTGCGGGCCGGGCTCGGCGCCGGGGAAGAGCTCGCCCTGGCGGGTCGTGATCCCGCTGACGGTCTGCACGACGGTGTCGAAGCCGCGGCGCGAGGCCCAGGGGCCGACATGGCTGAAGGCGCACATCGAAACATAGACGAGGCCGGGGCGCAGCTTTAACAATTCCTCCGGTGAGAGCCCGCGATTGCCGAGCGTCCCGGGCCGATACCCCTGCGAGAACACGTCGGCATCGCGGACCAGCCCACGCAAGATTTCGAGATCCCGCGGGTAGCGAAGGTCGAGATGGGCCGACAATTTGCCGTGGCCGGTATCGTATTCCTGGTAGCCGATGTTCGGCAGATGCGGTGCAGTGATCTTCAGCACGTCCGCGCCGTGCTCGGCGAGCGTGCGGGCAGCGGTCGGTCCGGCGAGGACTCGCGTCAGGTCGAGGACACGGATCCCCGACAGCGGGCGGTCGCTTTCGGGCAACCTTTCCCGCGGGCTGTCGCCGATCTTCAGGATCTCCATCAAAGGCAAAGAGGCAATCGCTGCGGCTTGTGGATGCTGCGCCCACTCGGTCATGCTGCGCGCCATCCCGCCGGCGCCTTTGGCCTCGATGATCGCCTCTTCCAGCTCGAGCGCATCCCAGCTTGCCACGGCGCGGCGCACCGCGTCGCGGTCTTCCGGCACACCGAGGACTTTGAGGGCAGCCTCGCGGTGGTTCGGAAAATTGGCGTGGATATAGCTCCAGCGCCCGTTCTTCGCCGGATAGACGCCCATAACCCTGTTGCGCTCGGTCGACACGGACGCGCCGTCCATCTGCATGTAATGCCCGCTGCGCAACGAGGCGACCGCCTGGCGCAGGTCGACCGCGACCTCCTGCCGCCGGCCGGTGCGGAGTTCCCAGAGATCGGCCGCCGCGAGGCCAGTCGCGGCGAGTGCGGCGGCGCCCGCTGCCCCGATGCGGAACGGGGTCGGCAATACCGGATCGGCCCCCCCGGTGATCTCGACTGTGCGCGCCCGCTCTTCGGGCCAGCCGGCGACGGGCAAAATCGTGCGCAACGCGTCGTGTGCCATGGTCGAGATCTCCCCAATCTGCGGCCGGTGCTTGCTTGGGCGCCAGCCGATCGCCGATGATGCCGCGGAATCATCCCGGAGGAAATGCCTGTGAGCCGCATCATGATCGTCGTGGAGTTCGAGGTGAAACCCGAGCACCGCAATCAATTTATCGAATTGATCAAAGGGCACGCGCAACGCTCTCGCGCCGAGGACGGCTGCCAGCAGTTCGACGTACTGTTACCACAGGAGGATCACAACCGCGTGTTGCTGGTCGAGGCCTGGCGCGATCAAGCGGCGCTAGACGTACACTCGAAGTCGCCGACGCTGGCCAAGACGCGCGAGACGTATCAGCGGTGGCTCATCAACCGCAAGGCCACGCGCTGTTCAGCAGAGTGACTGTCGCGGGCCAGACCGAGGCAGGCGGGTCCGACGGCTATCGTCTGCTTCCGGCGGCGTTGCCTCCAAACCCGGAACTTTCGCCGGCGCCCAAACCGGTCCAGCTGGTGCCTGGGCTCGTGACGGTGCCGGCCGGGCCGCTCGTCCCATAGCCGCCGGGCAATCGGGTCGTTTGGCTGCGCTCGGTCGGGCCCGGTGCGGGACCGGCGGGGCCGAGGTCTTGAAAGGTCAGATTCCCCGGCGTCAGACTCCCGGGATCCTGAGTGCTGCTGCCTTGAGCACAAGCGATCCCAGCCGCTCCGGCAAGGAATGCCGCACTTACGACGGCTGCTTTGATTCGCATCCACATTTGCAACCTCCTGGCACGGTTCGACCGGGATCCGTTTAAACCGATATGGGCGCCGCTGCGGCTCGGGCGGAAGGATGGTCCTTCCTCCCTATCGTGGCTAACGCTCATCCGATGCCGCTTGAGCCCCAAGCTGCTCCTAAATTATCTCTGGCACTTGCAGGCTCGAAAATCGGTCAGTTAGCGGTGCGCGGCGTTGTAGCGGGCGAGAGCGTCCGGGCCGGGACAGAGTTCGGCCTCGCCGAGCATGTTGAGCGGCGCCTCGACCGTGTCGAGGAACTCGTGCATGTCGCCGGCATCGGGCTCGACAAACAGCAGACCCGTGACGACCTCGCCCGCCGCGTGGTGCTGCTGCAGGTAGGTCAGCGCCGAGATCCGGTCGCACGGATCGTAATCGAGGGCGAGTTTTCTCAGCCGCAGGACCGAGCCGTCGTGCTGCGCTACGGTCTCGACCGTTCCAGGCGCGTAATCGGCAACGATCTCGTCGCGGCCGACAATCACGTCGAGCCGGTTGACCGCCTCGTTATGGGCGCGGACGTAATCAAAGCTCTTGGTCGATTCCGGGTTGTTGTTGAACGCGACGCAGGGCGAGATGACGTCGATGAAGGCGGCCCCCTTGTGCTCGATACCCGCCTTGATCAATGGCACCAGCTGCGCTTTGTCACCGGAGAAGCTGCGCGAGACAAACGAGGCGCCGAGCTGCAGCGCGAGGGCGACCAAGTCGATCGGCGAGTTGGTGTTGACGGCGCCGCGCCGAGCTTTCGAGCCCTTGTCGGCGGTCGCCGAGAACTGGCCTTTGGTCAGGCCGTAGACGCCGTTGTTCTCGACAATGTAGACCATGTCGACGGCGCGGCGGATGCAGTGCGCGAATTGCCCGAGGCCGATCGATGCGGAGTCGCCGTCGCCCGAGACGCCGAGATAAATGAGCTCGCGATTGGCGAGGTTGGCGCCGGTCAAAACCGACGGCATCCGCCCGTGCACGCTGTTAAAGCCGTGCGATTTGCCAAGAAAGTAGGTCGGCGTCTTCGACGAGCAGCCGATGCCGGAAAGCTTGGCGATGCGGTGCGGCGGCAGGTCGAGCTCGAAGCAGGCTTGGATGATTGCGGCGCTGATCGAATTGTGGCCGCAGCCCGCGCACAAGGTCGACACCGCGCCCTCGTAATCGCGGCGCGTATAGCCCAGCGCATTCGTCGGAAGCTTGGGATGATGGAGCCGGGGCTTGGCGATATAAGTCATGCGGACCTCAAGAGGAATTCACCACAGAGACACGGAGAGCAATTTGTTCTCTGTGTCCTCCGTGCCCTCTGTGGTGAGAATTCTTAATCACGGCAGCGCCTTTTTGAGTGGGGCGAGGGTGACGACCGAGAGCATGTCAGCGATCGCCTTGACGATGAAGCGCGCGGTGACGGGGGTTCCGTCGTAATGCAGGATCGGCACGAGCCGAGCCGGGTCGATGTCGCCCTCGTTGATCAACAACGTGCGCAGCTGCGCGTCGCGGTTTTGCTCGACGACGAAAACCCGATCATGCGCGGCAATGAAATCGAGGATGTCGTCGTGAAACGGGAAGGCCCGGATGCGCATCGTGTCAAGATGGACGCCGCGATCTTCGAGCGCTTCGAGCGCCTCTGTCATCGCTGCTCCGGTCGAACCGAAATAAAGGGCGCCAAACCGGGTCTGCTCCCGTGCCTCGCGCTTGACCGGGCGCGGCACCAGCCGCTTGGCCGTTTCGAACTTATGCAACAGCCGCTGCATGTTGTCGACATAATCCGGGCCTTCCTCGGAGTAGCGCGCGTAGCGGTCTTTGCTGGTGCCGCGCGTGAAGAAGGCGCCGCGCGTCGGATGGGTGCCGGGGTAGGTGCGGTAGGGGATGCCGTCGCCGTCGACGTCGAGGTAGCGGCCGAATTCGACTCCGGCTTCGAGCATTTCCGAGGTCATGACCTTGCCGCGGTCGTAACGCCGGTCCTCCCAGGCGAGCGGCTCGACCAGCCAGTCGTTCATGCCGATGTCGAGATCGAGCATGACAAAGATCGGGGTCTGCAGCCGGTCGGCCAAATCGAGCGACTCCGCTGCAAAAGTGAACGCCTCGCGTGGATCCTCGGGGAACAGCAAGACGTGTTTGGTGTCCCCATGCGAGGCGTAGGCGCAGGACAGAATATCGGCCTGCTGGGTGCGTGTCGGCATGCCGGTTGAAGGACTGCCGCGCTGGATGTCGAAAATGACGGCTGGGATCTCGGCGAAATAGGCCAGCCCGATGAATTCCTGCATCAGAGAGATGCCCGGGCCCGAGGTCGCCGTAAAGGCCCGCGCGCCGTTCCAGGCGGCGCCGATGACGATGCCGATCGCGGCGAGCTCGTCCTCGGCCTGGATGATCGCAAAGCGCTTTTTTTTGCTTTCGGGGTCGCGGCGCAGACGGTGGCAATGCCCGGAGAACGCCTCCGCCAGCGAAGATGACGGGGTGATCGGGTACCAGGCGGCGACGGTTGCCCCGCCGTAAACGCAACCCAATGCGGCGGCGTCGTTGCCGGTGATGAAGATCCGGTCGCCCACCTTGTCCGACTGCTTCAGGCGCAGCCCGATCGGGCAGTCGAGCTCGGCGAGCGCCCACTTGCGGCCGAGATGCAAGGCGTGCAGGTTGGGCTTGATCAACGTATCCCTGCCGCGGAACTGCTCACCGATCAGCTTTTCGATCGCATCCGCATCGATGTCCAACAGGGCCGACAGCACACCGAGATAGATGATGTTCTTGAACAGCTGCCGCTGGCGGGCGTCGGTATACTCGCGGTTGCAGATCGCCGTCAGCGGCGCGCCTATCACGTTGATGTCGTCGCGGAATTTCGAGGGCGGCAGGGGTTTCGTCGAGTTGTAGAACAGATATCCGCCGGGCTCGATCTCGGCGACGTCCTCGTCCCAGGTTTCCGGGTTCATTGCGACCATGAGGTCGACGCCCCCGCGCCGGCCGAGATGGCCGCTCTCGCTGATCCGCACCTCGTACCAGGTCGGCAGACCCTGGATGTTCGACGGAAAAATGTTGCGCGAGCTCGCCGGAATACCCATCCGCAGGATCGATTTGGCGAACAGCGAATTGGCGCTCGCCGAGCCCGACCCGTTCACATTGGCGAATTTTACGACGAAGTCGTTGACGCTTTGGATTGCGGCGCTTCGGAGTTTTGACTTTGTTGCCATCGGCTCAGAGCTCGTAAAAAGACACCGGGCCACGGTCATTCCGGGGCGCGGGCGCAGTCCGCGAGCCCCGAATCCATGAACACCGGCCTGGCAAATCTGCGCAACTTCGGTGTGCATGGATTCCGGGCCCGGCCCTTCGGGCCGTCCCGGAATGACCGCACACGCACAGGACTACCGGCTGCGGCATGCCGGTCCGGCCTGTGTCATGTCGAGGAGGAATTTGCGCATATCCCACGCTCCGGTCGGACAGCGCTCGGCGCAGAGGCCGCAGTGCAGGCAGACATCCTCGTCCTTGACCATGATGCGCCCGGTCTTCAGTGAATTGCCGATATATAGGTCTTGCTCGAGATTGAGCGCCGGAGCCATCAGCCGGCCACGCAGGTCCTCTTCGGTACCGTTTTCGGTGAAGGTGATGCAGTCCATCGGGCAAATGTCGACGCAGGCGTCGCATTCGATACAAAGCTGGCCGGTAAATACGGTCTGCACGTCGCAATTAAGGCAACGTTCGGCTTCGAGAAACGCGAGCTTGTCGTCATAGCCGAGCTCGACCTCGACCCTGATGTCCTTTAGCGCGACCGCTGTATCCCGAAGCGGCACCCTGTAGCGCAGGTCGTTCGAGATGTCGTTGTCGTAGCTCCACTCGTGGATGCCCATCTTCTGGCTGACCAGCGTCACGCCGGGCGGCGGCCGGTCGCCGACATCCTCGCCATGGCACAATTTGTCGATCGAGATCGCGGCATCGTGCCCGTGCGCCACGGCCCAGATGATGTTTTTCGGCCCGAAGGCGGCGTCGCCGCCAAAGAAGACATGCGGCAAGGTCGACTGCATCGTCTTCGGGTTGACCTTGGGCATGTCCCAGCGATCGAACTCGATGCCGATGTCCCGCTCTATCCACGGGAAGGCGTTCTCCTGGCCGACTGCAATCAAGACGTCGTCGCAGGGAACGTGCACATGTGGCTCGCCAGTCGGCACCAGGTCGCGGCGGCCGCGCGCATCGAATTCGGCCTTTACTTTTTCGAACAACACCCCGGTCAGCCGGCCGCCTTCATGCGTGAATTCCTTCGGGACCAGCCAGTTGAGGATCGGGATGCCCTCGTGCATCGCGTCCTCTTTTTCCCAAGCGCTGGCCTTCATCTCCTCGAAGCCGCTACGTACGACGACCGTGACCTCCTCGCCGCCGAGCCGGCGCGACGAGCGGCAACAATCCATCGCCGTGTTGCCACCGCCGAGCACAACGACGCGGCGGCCGATCTTGTCGATATGGCCGAACGAGACGCTGGAGAGCCAGTCGATGCCGATATGAATGTTGGCCGCCGCTTCCTTTCGTCCGGGAATGTCGAGATCGCGCCCGCGCGGCGCGCCGCAGCCGACGAAGACCCCATCCCAGTCATGGCTCAGCAGCGCCTTCAGGCTGCCGACGGATTCCCCGAACCGGGTCTCGACCTCCATGTCGAGGATCAGATCGACCTCCTCGTCGGTAACCGTTTCCGGCAGTCGGAAGCGCGGGATCTGCGTGCGCATCATGCCGCCGCCCTTGGAGTTGCCGTCGAACATCACGCAATGATAGCCGAGCGGCATCAGATCGCGCGCGACGGTCAAGGATGCCGGTCCGGCGCCGACGAGCGCGATCCGTTTGCCGTTCTTCTCGTGCGGGATGGCGGGCAGATAGGGGCGGATGTCGCCCTTGTTGTCGGCCGCGACGCGCTTCAGCCGGCAGATCGCCACTGGCTCCTTCTCGACCCGGCCGCGCCGGCAGGCCGGTTCGCAAGGCCGATCGCAAGTGCGACCGAGGATGCCGGGGAACACGTTCGATTCCCAATTGACCATAAATGCGTCGGTGTACCGCCGATCAGCGATCAGCCGAATGTATTCCGGCACCGGCGTATGCGCCGGACACGCCCACTGGCAATCGACGACTTTGTGAAAATAATCCGGGTTACTGATGTCGGTAGGCTGCACTAGGCTCCTCCTGGCGACCGGGGCGCCACCCGATAGCTTTGTTGCCTTGGGCGGTCACTCGCCCCCGCTCATCGGGGGCGCCTTATACATATGCTCCGTGTGACCGTCATCTTCCCTTTCGCCTGGTCCGCCATGCCCGTTCTGCAATCCCTAGTAACGGGTGCGACAGCCTGCCTCATCTCCCCGCGAGGCGCAATGGCGCCGGTCCGGAAAACGGCTCAGCCGCCTCGTTGTTCTATTTGGGTCGGCCGCAGGCGCCGCGCCACCAAAGAATTGCCCATTTGAGCACCAGATGTAAGCTCAGTCGGCATCCTGGTTAATTTCAGGTCTCCGGGACGAGACCGCGGCAGGAGACGGCGACGGCGACGAATGAGCGCTCTCCGTCGGGGCGTCCGGTGAGATAGGCCGCGCGCAGGTGATGCTCGAGGCGGGCTCGCCGGGCATCGTCGAGGGTCGCAACATAGGCTCCGAGCCCGCCTTCGCCGCTGGCGAACGGCGCCCAATAATCGGCAAAATCGGTGAAGTCCATGCGTATCATCAGAGATCGCTGCTCGATCTCGACAAGCCCGGCCTTGGCCCACATCCGCTCCATCGCACCCGGGGCATAAACTGGCCGCGACAATGTGCTGTCGCGCGCCGTCCCGGCGGAGTTGTCAAGGGCTGCGGCGGTATCCCAGAACATGCGTTGATGAGGTGTCCCGCCGGGCGTGTCCCAGAAAGCCGCGGCGACGACGCCGCTTGGCCGGGTCACCCGGCGCATTTCGGCGATCATCTGTTCCGGCTCCGGCAGTACCGAAGGCAGCACCAGCATGGACAAGGTCCGGTCGAAGCTGGCATCGGCAAAGCGCAAGGCGCAGCCGTCGCCTTGCTCGAGATGGATGCGCGGATCGCTGTTCTTGGCCTGCGCCGCCGCGAGATAGACCTCGGATTGATCGATCGCGGTCAGCCGGGCGAACCGGGAGGCCTCGGCGAGCGCGAAAGTGAGGCTGCCGGTGCCGCAGCCGATTTCGAGGACCTCTTCGCCATCCGCGGCGCCGGCGTGCTCGATAAAGAGCGGTGCCAAGCGCCGGCTCCATCGCCCCATCAACCTTTCGTAATTACCCGCGTCGCGGGCGTTATAGACGGTCGGCATGGCTTTGAGGCTACTCGGCAGCCAGAGCTGCTGGCTTAAATTCCGACAGCGGCGCCCGCGCCGAGCGGTCCATCGGCTGTGGCCACCAGTGGTCCTCCCAGTCGGCGAAGACGTCATGGAGTTGCGGGGTGACCCGTTCGGCGAACAGCTCTGTGTTGTACTTGGCCAGATCTTTGTCCATGTTGCCGAACTGCAGCAACATCATCAGGTGGCCGACGTTGAGGTTGTTTGCGACCTCGCGCAATTGGGCGGCGACCTCGTCCGGCGAGCCGATGATCACATAGCCGCGCTCGACGATCGCGTCCATCTCGCGCGCCAGCATCTGGAATTTCGACTCGTACCGCGACAGCTGCGCGGCTTGGGTTACTTGGCTTTGTGCGCCACGCCGCTGCGTGGCCTCAGTCGTGTAACCCGGCGGACCGGCAAAGCGCGGGTCGATGTGCAGACAGCGGCCATAAAAATATTCCGCCGGCTCCCGATACAGCCGATAGGCCTCCTCGCGGGTTTCGGCGACGCCGACGAACTGCAGAAAGCCGGCGCGATAGGGGTTCCGGTCCTTGCCGAGGCGTTTCATCTCCTCCCAAAAGCCGTCCATCGTCGACTGCCCGGCTTTGTAGCCGTAATACGACAGATAGCAGTAGACGTAGTCCATTTCGGCGCACCACTGCCACGTCTCGACCGAGCCGCCGCCCGGGATCCAGATCGGCGGGTGCGGCTTCTGCACCGGGCGCGGCCAGATGTTGACATAACGCTGCTGATTGAAGCGGCCGTTGAACGCAAAAGTGTCCTGCTCTGTCCACGCCCGCAGAATGAGATCATGCGCCTCGTGATAGCGCTCGCGCAGCATGCTCGGATTCTGGCCGTAGGCGTAACAGGTGTCCATTGGCGAGCCGACCGGAAACCCGGCGATCAGCCGCCCTCCCGAGATGCAATCGATCATTGCGAATTCTTCGGCGACGCGGCTGGGCGGGTTATAGAGAGCCAAGGAATTGCCGAGCACGCACAGCGCCGCGTCGGAGGTGCGGCGGGCGAGGGACGACGCGACCAGGTTGGGCGACGGCATCAGCCCGTAACCGTTCGAGTGATGCTCGTTGACGCAGATCGCGTCGAACCCGCATTCGGCGGCGAATTCGAGCTCGTCCATGAAGTCGTTGTACATGTGATGGGCCCGCCGCGGGTCGAACAGCGAGGAATGAATGTCGACCCACACCGAGGGGTTCTTGTCCCGGAAATTGTCCGGCAACTCGGTGTACGGCATCAGGTGAAACCACATCAGCTTCATGCTGGTCCTCCGATCTGCAAAGGGAAGCGGCTGATGCCCTTCGCGGTTAGGCGGCTCTGACGGTAACCTCGGGGTGGGCCGCTCGCGCGACGCGTCGGATCATGTCGGCGCCTTTTTCGGCGATCATGATGGTCGGCGCATTGGTATTTGTCGAGGTCACGGACGGCATCACCGAGGCGTCGATGACGCGCAGATGTTTGAGCCCGTGTACCCGCAATTCGTTGTCGACGACGCACATTGCACCAGGCCCCATCATGCAGGTGCAGCTCGCGTGGTAGACCGTATTGCCGTTGCGCCGCCCGTAATCCAGCAACTCGTCGTCGCTCTGCAGCTGCGCGCCGGGCAGTTTTTCCGGTCCGACATAGCGCGCCAAAGCCGGTGCCGCGAAGATACGGCGCAGAAAACGCAAACCCCCGATCACCGCGCGCCGGTCGGGTTCCTCCGAAAGGTAGCGCGGGTTGATCGCAGGCGCGACCTGCGGGTCGGGCGATTTCGCCTCGACATAGCCGCGCGACAACGGCCGCATCTGCCATGCGCCGCCGGTAAGCCCGGGTTCCTCTTCGAGCTGGCCGATCTGGCCGTCCTTGAAGCTGCCCGGTGCGAATGAGCATTGCACATCGGGGGTCGCCGATTCCTCCAGCACCTTGACCGAGGCGGCGACCAGCGAGGCGCTGTAGGTCAGCATGCCCTTGCCGGTCACGAGATAGCGCATAATCTCGGCGGCAAGCGGCAAGCCGCGGGCGCGCTCATTGGCGGTGCGTGCGCCGTGGATCGGATAAGTCATGCGGCAGACGTAATGGTCCTGCATGTTTTTGCCGACGCCGCGCAATTCGTGGATCACCGGGACGCCGACCCGGCCGAGATGCTCGGGATCACCCACTCCGGAAATCTGCAGGAGGTGAGGCGAGCCGATTGCCCCGGCCGAGAGGATGACCTCGCGGGCCGCCTCGGCCCGCTCGGTGCCGCCGCCGCGCGAGAATTCGACGCCGACTGCCCGTTTGCCCTCGAACAGCACGCGGTGCACCAGTGCGTTCGTGACGAGCTGGAGGTTCGGCCGCTTCAACGCCGGCCGCAGATAGGTGCGCGCGGTGCTGGCGCGGCGGCGGCCGCCGCGAGTCTGCTGGCACCAGCCGATGCTGTCGCCCGCTCCGGGCGGCAGATTGTTCACGTCCTCGCGGTATTCGAGGCCGATTTCCCTGCCGGCCTCGATGACGGTCTGGCAAAGCGGCGGCCGGTCCATCCGCGAGGTGAAGAGCGGGCCGCCCTTGCCCCGCACCTCGGATTCCTCGCCCTCCCAGCGCTCGGCCTTTCGGAAATAGGGCAGGCAATCGTCCCACGACCAGCCGCGATTGCCGAGCTGCGCCCAGTGGTCGTAATCCTCAGGTTGGCCGCGAATGTAGATCAGCCCGTTGATCGAGCTCGACCCGCCCAGCACCTTTCCGCGCGGATAGAGGATTGCACGCCCGGCGGTGCCGGCATCGGGTTCGGCATGGAAACCCCAGGTAAAGGTCGGATGATCGAGGAGCTTCATAAAGCCCGCGGGAATATGGATATAAGGGCTCCGATCGCTCCCGCCCGCTTCGATCAAGATCACCTTTGCGCTGGGATCCTCGCTCAGCCGGTTGGCCAGGACGCAGCCCGCCGAGCCGGCACCGACGATTACATAATCAGCCCTCATGCCCTTCCTCCATCGAGCAGGCTCGACCGGCGCTGCTTTTCGTTCAAAAGTCACCGCTGACAAGCTAGCGAGAGCCGAGCGAGACGGCAATCGGCTGTCGGCGTTCGGCCGAGTTCCAGCAAAGGGCGCTTGATGACATCTTGACGACAGTTTTGGACGCCTTATTCTCATATGCAGCATAACGGAATGCCGGGCAGGTTCGGCCCGGTTTTTCCGGGGAGGAGAAATGCTCAATCTGAGCATACTGCAAAGGAGATGACTATGCTGCAGACCGCCAATCCCATCCCCCGGATCGCGACGCCGTTTCCTGAGCTCTATAAGCGCGTCGAGCGCCACATTCCGCCGTTCGAATGGTCGATCCTGGTCGACGACATCGCGGCAATTCTCAAGCTCAAGAAGGAGCGGAACGCGGTCGTCCTGGCGCACAACTACCAGACCCCCGATATTTTCCACACCGTCGCCGATATCGTCGGCGACAGCTTGGCGTTGGCGCGCGAGGCGGCGCGCACCGACGCTGATGTGATCGTGCTCGCCGGCGTCCACTTCATGGCCGAGACCGCCAAGCTGTTGAACCCGGCAAAAACCGTGTTGATCCCCGACCTCAAAGCCGGCTGCTCGCTCGCCGCATCGATCACGGCGGCCGATATCAGGCTGCTGCGGCAGCGCCATCCGGGCGTGCCGATCGTGACCTACGTCAATACCTCGGCGGCGGTGAAGGCCGAGTCCGACGTCTGCTGCACCTCGAGCAACGCGAAAAAGATCGTCGAGGCGCTCGGGGTGCCTCGCGTCATCATGCTGCCGGACGAGTACCTGGCCCGCAACACCGCGGCCCTGACCAAGGTCGAGATCATCGCCTGGAAAGGGCACTGCGAGGTGCATGAGCGTTTCACTGTGGAGGACATCAGAAGCCTGCGCGAGAGCCACCCCGGGATCACCGTGCTGGCGCACCCGGAATGTCCGCCCGAGGTGATCGCCGAGTGCGATTTCACCGGCTCGACCGCGGCGATGGCCGATTATGTTGGCAAGGAGCGGCCGGCGCGCGTCGTGCTGCTGACCGAGTGCTCGATGAGCGACAATGTCGCGCTGCAATACCCCGATCTCGACTTCGTGCGGCCCTGCAATTTGTGCCCGCACATGAAGCGCATCACCTTGCCGAAGATTCGGCATTCGCTCGAAACCATGACTCACGAGGTCACCGTCGATCCCGCCATCGCCGAGCGGGCGCGCCATGCGGTCGAACGTATGCTGGCGCTGGGGTGAGACGAGGGGAAGGCCGGTGATGCGGCTGATCATCGAGCCGATCGTGCGGGCGGCATTGCTGGAGGATTTGGGCCGGGCCGGCGATATCACGACAGAGGCGATCGTGCCGGAAGAGGTTCAGGTCGAGGCGGTGATCGCGGGCCGCCAACCGGGTGTCGTCGCCGGCCTCGAGGCGGCGCTGCTCGCTTTTGAGCTGATCGACCCGACGCTGCGCATCGAACGGCTGTGCAATGACGGCGCCAGGATCTCGCGCGGCGATATCGTCGCGCGGCTCAATGGCCGAGCGCGGGGTGTGCTCGGCGCGGAGCGCACCGCGCTCAATCTTTTGTCCCGGATGTCGGGGGTCGCGACGGCGACGCGGGCGCTCGCCGACGCGATCGCCGGCAGCAACGCAAAGATCGTCTGCACCCGCAAGACGACCCCTGGCCTGCGCACGCTCGAAAAAGAGGCGGTGCGGCTCGGCGGCGGCGCCAACCATCGTTTCGGTCTCGACGACGCGATGCTGATCAAGGACAACCACATCGCGCTGGCGGGCGGCGTGCGGCCGGCGCTCGAACGCGCCAAACGCCACGCCGGCCATCTGGTCAAGATCGAGCTCGAGGTCGACACGCTCGACCAGCTCGCCGAGGCGCTGACGGTCGGGGTCGATGCCGTGCTGCTCGACAACATGCCGCCGGAGACGATGCGCCGGGCTGTGGCCATGGTAGACGGCCGGGCGATTACCGAAGCCTCCGGGCGGATTAATCTCGAAACCGCCCCCGCCGTCGCCGCAACCGGCGTCGATCTGATCTCCTGCGGCTGGATCACTCACAGCGCGCCGATCCTCGATCTCGGTCTCGACATCGCCGGCTGAAACTGCGGCCGGGCCAGCGGGTTACCTTGCGAGAGTGCCGCCGTCGACCCAGAGCTCGGCGCCGGTGATGTAGGAGGCTTCGTCGGACGCCAGGAACAGCACGGCGTTGGCGACCTCTTCGACGCGACCGGCGCCGCCCATCGGCACCAGCTGCAGCATCTTGGCGCGGGTCTCTGGGTCGGCGGTGCGCCCCGACGAGCGCATCGGTGGCATGATCCCGGGATGCACCGAATTGACGCGGATGTTGTCGGCGCCGTGCTGCACCGCCGCCGCCTTGGTCAAGGTGCGGACCGCCCCCTTCGAGGCGTTGTAGCCGACATGGATGCCGTGCTGGCCGGTGATGCCGGAAATCGACGAGATGTTGACGATAGAGCCGCCGCCGGCTGCCTTCATCAGCGGGATCGCGAATTTCATGCCGAGAAAGACGCCGCGCGCATTGACCGCCATCAGCCGGTCCCAGGCCGCGGTGTCGAACAAATCCTCGACGGCGCTGCCGGAGAGGCCGGCATCGTTGACGAGAATGTCGAGCTTGCCGAACTCGGCGACCGTCGCATCGACCGCAGCCTTCCACTCCGCCTCGCTGGTCACATCGAGATGGCGGAACATTGCCGCGCCATTGGCCTGCGTAATCTCGGCGACGACCTTGTTGCCCTCCTCGTCGAGCAAATCGGCGACGGCGACCTTGGCCCCCTCGCGCGCAAAGATCCGCGCCATACTCGCGCCCATGCCGGAGGCTCCTCCGGTAATCAGCGCAACCTTATCTTCCAGCCTCATTCGTTCCCTCCTCCAAAATTATCGTCACCCCCGCGAAAGCGGGGGCCCAGGAGAACCGCTGCGGCCCCGCCGCCCTGGGTTCCCGCTTTCGCGGGAATGACGGATGGAACCATCGTTAAACTACGGCGATCTGCCCCCTCAGCTCTCCGGTGAACAGGTTTTTCGGGATCATCGCGTGCACGCCGCGCACGATGTCGACGACCTGGGTCACCCGGAAGCTCGCCGCGATGCTGCACAAGGCGTAGGCGTCGTGCGGGGTCAGTTTGGCGCGGGTCGAGAGAAACTCGATGGCGTTGCGCGCCGCCAGGCTCATCGCCGAATTGAGATCCTTGTCGAGACCCACGGTGATCCAGTGGGTAGCGGTCTCGGCGACCGGCCATTGAAACTTCTTTTGCTTGTGCAGGACGATTTGGATCAGCACCTCCTGCATCCGGGTTTCGAGCGCGGTGAGGCTGATCTCACCGTCGCCTTGCACGGCATGCGAGTCGCCGGTGTAGATCAGAGCGCCGGGCTGCCACACCGGCAGGTAGAGAGTTCGAGCCTTCCGCCAGCTCGCGCAGATCGAGATTGCCGCCATGCGGGCCGGGCGGCACCGAGCTCGTGACGCCCGGGCTCAGCGGCGGGAAAAAGCCGTCGGGCGGCGCGACACCCAATGTCCCCTGAAACGGCGTCAGCGGGATATTGATGTCGGGCGCAAACTTGCCCTGCATCGCCGTCAGGTCGAGATCGACGTATTTGATCTGTCCCTGCGCAAAATCCTGCGGCAACAGCCCAGTGCCCAGCGAGGCCGGGTTGTTGAACACCGCACCCCAATTCACCGGCTGCAATCGCTTGTAGCGGATCTCGATCACATCGCCCGGCTCGGCGCCTCTGACGGCAATGGGGCCAATAATCGAATGCGGCCCGCGCCCGGGATTGCTGGTGCGCAATTCTGCGAGCCGGCTGATTGGAACTCCCGGCTCCAGCTCGTTCAGGAAATGCGACCAAGTGTTTGGAAAGCTGATCGCATCACCGGAATCGGTCGTCAAAACCGGCGACAGGGTCGCATCGAACACACCAAGCCGCACCGTCTCCTTGTTCGAATCGACGACATGGACGCGGCCGCTGCTCCCGGTCGTGGTCGGTGCTGCCGTATCGCCGGCGCCCGCCGCGTGGGCGAGCTTGCCGAACCAGGGCCCGACCACCGCGAGCGCGCTCATGAAGCTGCTCGCCCGCAGCAGCTGGCGTCGCGCTCGCCCGCGTGCGCTCAAAAACCCGTCCAGCCGCTCCTGTTCGACCTCGTCCCTGTGCAGGAGCCGATCGGCGGCCCGTTTATCGAACGCACCGTCCTTGATGTCCTCGCGAACCACCCCGGTGCCCTTCTCGTCGCCGCAGCCGAAGAGCCCGCCGCAATTGTGATTATGCGCCGGCGCTTCGCCCTCGCGCTGATCATCATGCTGGTGCGCCATGCTAGCCCCTATGATTGCCTACGCCATCCCGTCGCGAATGATGGCAAAAAGCATACCGTCCGCCAATGGCCAGGGCCGCGACTTGCTATCAAGGATTGAACCGATTGTTTCACGTTGCTGCACCTGCAGCAAATCAGCAGCAAACACTCGCCTATCGGTTGCAGAGCCAAGGCGACCCCGACTCCGCAATGCGAGCCGCCGCGCGCGCTTTGGACGTGTCTTCGAGTTCCTGCAGTCGCAATCGCTGGCATCGATCGCCCGGACAAAGGTGTCGACGACCGCCGCGATCCTCTCCGCCTCGCTCGGCGTGATCGCGCCGGTGGCCAGCGCCGACGTCACCGCCTTCATCGCCGCGGCGATGTCGGACGCGCTCTCGATCGTCGGCCATGCGAATTTGACCGTGCGCTCCCGGCAAGGCGGCAGAATGCGTTCGAGGCAAAGCCGCATCGCAGTCGGGTCGCCGGCGAGCGCGTGCTCGACCGCCCTGCGCGTCAACGCCTCGGACTCACCCGCCAGAAATGCCGCGGCGGCAAGCGTCGCCTTGTTGCGCGAGCCGGTCTTCCGCCCGGCAGGATTACCCGACCTCCCTTTCTCGTACGGCCGCCCCCGCGCCGCCCGCGGCGGTTTTGGTGAAAGCCCATCAGCCATGATCCTCTCCTCGGTCCAATCGAGCGAACCATTCGGGACCCACCCTCGGCTGGAAGTATCCAATGCGAAAACGGCGATATTACGGATGATCAAATCGCAAAAAGAGGCGACCTCCAGGCGAACACTCTTCCCAACCTGAAGGGTTTCTAGCCGGCAACCGCTTTCTGACCGATGATCGGCACTCCCCCGCTAAAAATCGGCCAATCGCGACGCCCCGGAATGAGATGACTTATCGGCGAAGAATTCACGCCGCGTATCGAGCCAAACCCCCGAGCGCTTCACGTGGCAATTCTACCGGTAAGAGACAGCACGCGTAGGACGGAAAAGCGGAGCGCCTTCCGCTCCGAAAGCTCGGGCATACTCCCGGTATGCTGGATTATCGCCGCAATCGGGTTCCGGGCGGAACCTTCTTTACAGTGAACCTGCACGACCCTCGTTCGGATCTGTTGGTGACGCAAATCGACATGTTGCGCGACGCGGTTCCCCGGGTGCGCGCCCGCACACCGTTCCGCATGGACGCCTGGGTCGCCCTTCCCGATCATATGCATTGCCTATGGACCTTGCCACGAGGCGATGCCCACTTGCCCGGTCGGTGGCGCGCAATCAAAACCGCATTCGTGAAGCGTTTGCCTATCGGCGAGTCACGATCGGCGGTGATGAGCAGCCGCGGCGAACGGGGCATTTGGCAGCGTGGGTATTGGGAGCTCACGATACGCGACGATCGGGACTTTGCGGCTCACATAGACTACACGCATTTCAACCCGGTGAAACACGGTCTCGTGGAGCATCCGGCGGATTGGCCGAATTTGTCGTCTCGTCGGTGCGTGGATGGCGGACTGTATCCCGACGGGTGGCGGGCGGCAGTGATAAACCGCAAGCGACAGGCGAGCGGATTTGAGATCCAGGCGCGGGGACAGGCGGAGGGATACGGCAGCGACTGGTGGACCGGGGGGTCGAACGACGATGTGGAGGCGGGATGCGCTACGCTTTTCTGCCCTACGCTTGCTGGTGGTTCGGCAACCGCTTTGGGCGCAACGCGACCGAGTTCTCGTCAAACATATCGCGCTATCCGGCGTCATCGCCGAACAGAGGCACTCCTTCGGAGCGGGCTGCAGTGGCCAGCATCGCATCCAGGGTTGCCAGCGGCAGCGCGTTTCTCACCGCCAATTCAAGATAGGCAGCATCGTACACGGTAAGCCGGGTGGCGGCGCGCCCAGGTCAGAACACCGCTCTCGTCCGGCGTGCCGTCGATCGTAATCGCCAGCCGCTCGACATTGCGCAGAAAGCGCGCGGTCTGCTGTTACGTGATCCGTCCACGCCGCTCGTTGACGACGAGCGCATTGCGCAACTCGAACCACCACAGGGTCGGAACGAGCGCCTGATCACCCTTCATCCTTTCCTATGTCCGGGCGGCCAATCGATTTGGACTCATTCAACGCCCAGGCAATCGTCGTCGAGGCGTCGAGTACCAAGTCCACTAATATTTATGCCCCTCAATATTTACGCCCTTCAGTATTTATGCCCCTCGTGGATCGAGGAGATGATCTCTTCGACGCTGAGCGACCCGTGGTTCCTCCCGATCTCCTTCCCCAATTCCTTGATATCGGCGAGCGCCTCGCCGATCTCTCGCTGCCGGCGATGCGCCTCGGGGATTATCCGAGCAATTGCACGGCCATGGCGGGTGATGATGATCGTCTCGCCGCGTTCGATGTCGTCAAGCAAGCGGGATAGGTAGGCTTTGGCATCCGATGCCTGGATTTCGCGCATCCGGAGATCTCCGATTGGTCAATCTAGAACGAAACAAATCGAGGGCGACTGCCCTCGATTCTGCCGCCGTCCGGCGGCATGTGAATCCAGCGGCTGGGCCGGCTGGACGTCAGGGCTTGTGGTAACGACATCATGCTGCTGCCCCGATTGGCGTGATCTGGACGGCAAAGCCAAGGTTTTGGATGCGGCTGACGAGGCGAAGGACTTGCTTGCCTTTCGCACGGCTATCGAAGTGGTGGGCGCCGAGGTCCTCGTACAGAGTGCCGTTCTTTAGCATGTGGTACGCAGCGGTGAGAACCGATGCAGCAACGGCGCCGATCGCCTTCTTCGCTCCTCGTCGGGCTCGCAAACGCTGGAACTGGGCCTGAAGGTAGCTGCCCTTGGTTCTTGCGGCGGCCCAGGCGCATTGGATGAGGGTGGTTTTCAGCCAAGGGGCGCCCTTTCGCATGCGGGTGGATCGACGCTTGCCGGCGCTTTCGTCGTTCCTGGGACACAGGCCGGCCCATGAGATCAAATGACCTTCGGTCGGGAAGCGGTTCATGTCGATGCCGATCTCGGCAACAATGACCCCGGCGCTGAGATCGCTGACACCGGGGATGGAGCTCAGGATCTCGATCGCGCTGCGAAAGGGCTCGACATGGGCGTCGACCTCCTGATCGATCTGGCCGATGGCGGCGTCGATCGCATCGATATGTTGGAGGAGCAGCCGCAGCATAAACCGATGATGGTCAGTCACCCGGCCACGCAGCGCCGCCTCAAGCTCGGCTTGCGATGCCCGGATGCGCCGGTGGGCCAGGACCGCCAATGCGAACGGATCGGTCTCACCGGCGATCAAAGCCTCGATCATCCGGCGGCCGGAGAGGCCCATGATGTCGGTGATGACCGAATCGAGCTTGATGTTGGCATCCTCCAGTGTCTTCTGGATCCGCTGGACATGACTGCTCCGCTCACGGACGAACTGCTTGCGGGTTCGCAAGAAATTGCGCATCTCCTGCGTCGGTTCGTCCGGGACGAAGCTGCCTCGGATCAACCCATGTGCCATCAGATCGGCTAACCAAGTGGCGTCATTGACGTCGGTCTTGCGGCCCGGCACGTTCTTAACATGCGCGGCGTTCGCTAGCACCAGGTTGAACTCGCCGTCTGCAAGAATATGCCATACCGGCTTCCAGTAAATGCCCGTCGCTTCCATGGCGACATGCGTGCAGCCTTCGGCCGACAACCATTCCGACAATGCCATGAGATCCTTGGTCGTCGTCTTGAACGTGCGGACTTCTCTCTTCACCGCGCCGTCCACCATATGACGCACGCAAGCCACCACTGTATCCTTGTGAACATCAAGGCCAGCACAATGCGGATGCAGAACTTCCATCGCTTCTCCTTAAATGCCGTCGGCTTGGAACCCTCGTTGTCGAAATCTAGAACTCGTGCTCCGGGGCTGTCGCCAACCCGTGACACAATCTGGGGTGCTCAAGGATTCCGGGTCCGACTAACTGACGGGCTCGCTCGCACCAAGATGACACCGACCTTTGCGCCGACGGCGCGACGGCAGCTTACCCAACACCCCAACCCGTTTCATATCCTGCGGGTCGGGGACTTCGGTGGGGGGCTAAGTAGTTAATCGACGATCGATACTCGTCAATCCGGCCCAGCACGCATCCGCCGTCCGGCGGGCGGTTCGGGGACACGCATGTCCCATGTGTTCCCGCCTTGGGGCAGTGGCGGGATGCTGAGCAGATCGGCCATCGCCTCGCCGGCTTCCTGCAGTTCGACCCGGTTCTTGTCGGGATCGCCGATGCCGACCACCTTGACCCGCGGGGCGGCGCCTTCCGCCGCTCCGCGGCTTTGAGATCCAGGCGCGGGGACAGGCGGAGGGATTGGGTAGCGACTGGAGGATGGGGTCGAATGGCGATGTGGAGGCGGAATGCGCCGCCCCGCGGGTCAAGCCCGCGGGCTAAAGGCTTTTCCGCCCTACGCTTGCTCCTAACGAGCCGGTCAATCGGAGATCATGGGAATGCGAACCCAGCGTTTCACTCGGGCGCAGCCTCGATTGGCCTAAGGGCATTCAATGCGTCTTCGGTGTATCGATAGCGCCATTCCAATAATCGATCAGTATTTGTTGGTTGAGGTCGATCCACTGCACCAGAAGGGCCAAATCGTGCGGATCAAGCCTGCCTCTTACTAGCCGGACCGAGGATCGGAGGGCGACAGTGACCATCTCGGAAGGTCGAACCCTCGGAGCGCGGGCGACTTTGACCTGGACATCGTGTCTCGCACCGCCTCTTTGCGAGATGAATACGACGAACGGCAGCCCGGTGCGCTCGGGCCGCAAATTAGCCATTTCGTACGTGGCCTGGCCTTCTTTGGTGCGCAATTTCACAGCTCCGGGACAGCGAGAACATCACTCATCGGCCAATGCGGCCTCCGCCACGGCCGCGGGCGCCGTCTGCCGAGCCGCCGCCCCCTGGGAATAAGAGCCCAGCAGCAGTGCGACCAGCGCGGTCCAGCCGGTCTGGTGCGAGGCGCCGAGACCGCGGCCGGTGTCGCCGTGGAAGAATTCGTAGAACAGCACATTATCGCGAAAATGCGGGTCCTTCTGCTCGATTGGCGAGTCGCCGAAGACCGGTCGTTTTCCGTCGGGCCCGCGCAGAAAGATGCGGCACAGCCGGCGCGACAGCTCGGCCGCCACTTCGCCGAGATGCAGCATCGAGCCGGACCCGACCGGACACTCGATTCTGAAATCGTCGCCGTAATAGCTGTGGAACCGGTACAGCGACTCGATGAGCAGGAAATTCACCGGCATCCAGATCGGGCCGCGCCAGTTCGAGTTGCCGCCGAACACCTCGGTGGCCGAGTCTCCCGGGACATAGCTGATGCTGAACCGGTGGCCGGAATGTTCGAACACATAGGGATGTTCTTCATAAAATTTGGACAGCGAACGGACACCGAAGTCGGACAGGAACGCCGTCTCGTCGAGCATCCGGCTGAGCAAGCGCTTCATGCGGTGGCCGCGCAGCAGCGAGAGCAGGTGCCGCTCGCCGGTGCTAGAGTCATGCCAGCGCGATACCAGCCGTGCGAGATGCGGTCGGTGCTCGAGAAACCAATGCGATCGGGCACTGAAGTGCCGCAGTCGGGTGAAGACCGAGGCGTCGAGGACCTCGACAGCAAAAAGCGGGATCAGCCCGACCAATGAGCGCACCCGCAATGGAATTCGCTCACCGTCGCTCAGGTGCAGCACATCGTAATAGAATTCGTCCTCGTCATCCCATAATCCGATCCCGTTGCCGCCGATATTGGTCATGGCTTCGGCAATGTAGAGAAAGTGCTCGAAAAATTTGGAGGCGATGTCTTCGTACACATGGTCGGTAAGCGCCAGCTCGAGCGCAATGCGCATCAGGTTGAGCGTGTACATCGCCATCCAGGCGGTGCCGTCCGCCTGGTTCACGTAACCGCCGTTCGGCAGTGCTGCGTTGCGGTCGAATATGCCGATATTGTCGAGCCCGAGAAACCCCCCCTGGAAAATGTTCCGGCCCTCGACGTCCTTGCGGTTGACCCACCAGGTGAAGTTGAGCATCAGCCTGTGGAAAACACGCTCGAGGAAATCCCAGTCGCCCTCGCCGCCGCGATGCTCGCGGTCGATCTCGTAGACGCGCCATGCCGCCCAGGCATGCACCGGCGGATTGACGTCGCCGAATGCCCATTCATAGGCCGGCAATTGGCCATTGGGGTGCATATACCAGTCGCGCGTCAGCAACAGCAGCTGGCTCTTGGCGAAGCCCGGATCGATCGAAGCCACAGTGACGGCGTGGAAGGCGAGGTCCCAGGCGGCATACCATGGGTATTCCCACTTGTCCGGCATCACGATGATGTCCGCGTTGTTCAAATGCGCCCAGTCGGAATTGCGTCCGTGCCGCCGCGCTGCCGGCGGCGTCGGCTGCAACGGATCGCCGTTCAGCCATTCGGGAATATCGAAGTAATAGAACTGCTTTGACCACAGCAAGCCGGCGAGCGCTTGGCGCTGTACGAGCCGCGCATCGGGGTCGGCGATGTCCTGCTGCAATTCCGCGTAAAATTCGTCGGCTTCGGCTCGGCGCTGATCGAATACGCGGTCGAAATCGTCGAGTCCGGAAACGTGGTCAGCGAGGGTCAGCCGAGTACGCAATCGGTGGCTTCCTCCCGCAGGGAACCGAAACAGATGATGCGCCGCGACTTTGGTGCCCCGACGATCCGGTTTCACGGCCCCGGTGTCGCCGTTCACGATATAATCGTTGATGCCGTCCTTGAAGTGGTGGCCCGGTGCATCGATCCCGCACAACCGCCTTATGTTCGTGTCATTTTCACAAAACAAGAATTTCGGCCGGCCGTCACAGAAGAGCCGCAGCGGCGGGAGCCCCGGGCGATCGACCGAGATCGAATTATCCTCGCGTGCAACGAGCTGCGGTCGCATCGAATTGGGCTTCCACGACCAGGTGTTCCGCGCCCAGAGCTGCGGCAGTACGTGCAATGTGGCCGCTTCGGTCGCGCGATTATGGATCGTCACCCGCTTCAGGATGTCGTCGACATCGGCCTTTGCGTATTCGATCTCGACATCGAAATATCGATTATCGGCAAAGACGCCGGTGTCGATCAGCTCGAACTCCGGGTCTGCTCGGCCGCGGCGCCGGTTCTCTTCTACGAGCTGAGCATAAGGGAAAGCGGCCTGCGGATACTTGTAGAGCATCCGCATGTAAGAATGGGTCGGCGTGCCGTCGAGGTAGTAATAGAGTTCCTTGACGTCCTCGCCGTGATTGCCTTCGGAATTGGTGAGCCCGAACAGCCGCTCCTTCAGGATCGGGTCGAGGCCGTTCCACAATGCGAGGCCGAGGCAGAGCAGCAGGTGGTCGTCGCCAAAGCCGCCGATCCCGTCCTCGCCCCAGCGATAGGCCCGGCTGCGCGCCTGATCATGCGAAAAATATTCCCAGGCCGTGCCGTACTCGCTGTAATCCTCGCGCACCGTTCCCCACTGCCGCTCGCTGAGATAAGGTCCCCAGCGCCGCCAATGTTTGCCGTGCCTGATTTCCTCGAGGCGCAGCGCCTCGGCGCTGCGAAATGTCCTGCGCGCACCTTCTGCCATCAGCTGAGCTCCCTTCGAGCGGTGCCTCAGGCTAATATCTCCGCTGTCCGATGACCAAAGGTGTTTAGGGGGCATGCATGGCAAATGCGAATACTCAGGTAGCCGCCTACGACGCCATCATGATCGGCACCGGGCAGGCCGGACCGCCGCTGGCGCGGCGCCTGGCGGCGGCGGGCATGACCGTTGCGGTCATCGAACGCGGGGCGTTTGGCGGCACCTGCGTCAACACCGGCTGCATTCCCACCAAGACATTGGTTGCCAGCGCCTACGCGGCGCATATGGCCCGCCTGGCCGGCGAGTTCGGAGTCGGCCTCGCAGGCCCGGTCCATGTCGACATGCCGCGGGTAAAAGCCCGAAAGGACCGGATTTCCGAGCAGTCCCGCGTGGGGGTCGAGCAAAGCCTGAGAACCCTGGCGAATTGCACGGTCTATCAGGGCCATGCCCACTTTGTCGCGCCGCACGAGGTTCAAGTCGGGGACGCAGTCCTCGCCGCCGACCGGATCTTCATCAATGTCGGCGGCCGGGCTGTGGTGCCGAACCTGCCCGGGCTCGATCAGGCGCCCTATTTGACGAACAGCTCGATGATGGCGGTCGATTTTGTGCCGCGCCATCTGGTGATCGTCGGCGGCAGCTATGTCGGGTTGGAATTCGCGCAGATGTATCGGCGGTTCGGCAGCGAGGTCACGGTCGTGGAAATGGCGCCGCGCCTCGTCCACCGCGAGGACCCCGATGTTTCAGCCGCGATCGCCGAGATTCTCGAAAACGAAAGCATAGGCCTGCGCGTCAAGGCGGAATGTATCCGGGTCGCGCGGAGCGGAGGCGACGTCACGGTGGGTCTCGATTGCGCAGACGGACCGCCCGAAATTCGCGGGTCGCACCTGTTGCTCGCGGTCGGCCGTCGTCCGAACACCGACGACCTCGGGCTCGACGCGGCCGGCATCGCCCGGGACGAACGCGGCTACATCGTCGTCGACGATCAGCTGCGCACCGACGTGGAAGGGGTGTGGGCGCTCGGCGACTGCAACGGCAAAGGCGCCTTCACCCATACCGCCTATAATGATTTCGAGATCGTCGCCGCAAACCTCCTCGACGGCGGCTCGCGCCGGGTCAGTGACCGCATTACCGCCTACGCCCTTTATATCGATCCACCGCTCGGCAGGGCCGGAATGACGGAGGCCGAGGTAAAGGACCGCGGAAAGCCCGCCCTGATCGCGACCCGCCCGATGACCCGCGTCGGCCGTGCCGTCGAAAAGGGCGAAACGGCCGGGTTTATGAAGGTTCTGGCTGATGCCGAGAGCAAGCAAATCCTCGGCGCCTCCCTGCTCGGAACCGGGGGCGACGAAGTCATCCACGGCATCCTCGACCTGATGTACGCCAAGGCGCCCTACACCTTGTTGCAGCAGACCATGCCGATCCATCCGACGGTCGCGGAACTGCTTCCGACACTGCTCGGCGATCTGCACCCGCTATAACGGTCATCGACGATGGCCCGTCGAGCCCGCCGTGTCACGTCACCGCAGCGAGGAATGTCCGACCGATAATGTGTGGCGTTCTCCATCGCGCAATGATGATCGCGTCGAGGCCAAGACTGCGACCGTAGCGATGGACTGCGAAGATCAGTTGTAACACGAGAAGGAAGAAGTAGGTCCACGGCCATTCGCCCTCGGCGTTGTAGAGACCGAGCCACAGATTGAGAATTTGCAATGCACCGATAATGCCCCAGAAGCGAACAAAGATCCCGAGGATCAGCGATACTGCCGTCAGCACTTCGAGCGAGTAGACGATCGGCGCGAATAGGTAGAAATGAGGCAGCACTATGTTGTTAACAAAATCCGCTTGCAGCGGGATCGCGGCGGACTTGCCCATGAGCCCCATCCAATAGGCAAGGCCGGTCTCGCCAAATGGCTGGTCCGGGGTGAGGGTGTAATAGGGCGGCAGCTTCCACAATGTCTGTTGCCACCACAAGCAGCCGATCAGAAAGCGGAACACCCAGTTGCAGAGGTGGACGCCGCGGCGCTGGCCCGGAATCGTGACCAAGGCGTAGACTGCGATCGCGACGCTGCCGAGCATGAGCAGCCAAAAGACGCCCGTCGTCCAGGCCGGTTGCAGCAGGAAATCGATGACGTCGGAGACTGGGTTGTGCTTCATCGCTCACCTCCCGTTTCCTCGGGACGGCCGGCCGCTCTGGCTTGTGCCGGCATCCGTTTTGCGGATTCGAGGCGCCACCACGCCTCGAGGACGCTGGCCACCGACCAGGCCTGCGCCGGCGTACCGCCGGCCCGATGCGGTGGCGCCGCATCGAAGATCTCGCTGATCGTGCCGAGCCCGGCGTCGAAGAGATGATCGCGCATTGCCGCGAGGCGCGCCAGCGCCAGCTCGGCATCGCCGTAAACACGGTATTCCGCCAGCGCGTAGTGACCGAGGAGCCAAGCCCACACCGTGCCCTGATGATAGGCGCCGTCGCGGTGCCATGGATCGCCGGTGTAGTGCGGCTTGTAGTCAGGTTCGCCGGCCGCGAGCGAACGCAGCCCATAGGAGGTCAGCAACTGGTCGCCGCACAGCGCGACGACGCGTCTCTGCTGATCGGGCGCTAGCGGCGAGTGCGGCAGGCTGACCGCGAGGATCTGGTTGGGCCGGATCGAGCCGTCATTACCGGCGGGGCCGTCGATCACGTCGTATAGCCCGCCGGTCCGTTCGTCGGCGAAGCGAGCAAAGCTGACACGGGCCCGTTCGGCAAGGTTGCTGTAGGTATCTGCGGGCCGGCCGAGCATCTCTGCAAAGCCGGCCATGTTGCACAACGCGTTGTACCAGAGCGCGTTGATCTCGACCGGCTTGCCGATGCGCGGCGTCACGACCCAGTCGCCGACTTTGGCGTCCATCCAGGTGAGCTGCACTCCGGGTTCGCCGGCGCTGAGCAGCCCGTCACCGGGATCGACGCGGATCCCGTAGCGCGTGCCCTTGAGATGCCATTCGACGATGTCGAAAAGGACCGGAAAGGCCTGGGCGAGGTTCTCGCGGTCGCCGCTCGCCTCGATATAGGCGCGCCAAGCCTCAAAGAACCACAGGGTCGCGTCGACGGTGTTGTAGTCGGGCTTGTCGCCGGCGCCCGGAAAGACATTGGGCAGCATGCCGCGGTCGACGAAACGCGCGAAAGTCAGCAGGATGTCGCGCGCCCAGCCCTGCCGGCCGGTGGCGAGCGTCAGGCCCGGCAGGCAGATCATCGTGTCGCGGCCCCAGTCGCCGAACCAGGGATAGCCGGCGATCACCGATTTGCCGTCGGCGCGGCCAGGCAGCGGCCGGCTGAAGATAAAGCTGTCGGCGGCGAGCAGCAGTTGTGCGATCCAGTCGGGTGGCGCCGTCATTTCGGGGCCATGCCGGGCGGCCTGGTCCAGGACACCTTGCTGCCACTTCCGCCGGCGTTCCAGCGCGGCTTCCAAATCGGCAGACGGATCGCCCTCCAGGCTGCCAACAACGCCGACCCATTCACCGGGAAGCAAATCGAGCCGAACTTCTCCCACCTGCAAATGGTTGTCCCGGTCGGAGAGACCGCGCTCGCGCTCGACCGGCAGATCGAAATTTTCGATCCATTGCCGAGCCGGCGTAATGACGCCGCCACAGCTGCGCAAGGTCAGTACAAATCCTGGCCGGCATACCCGCAAGCCGGCTTCCTCGGCCTCCAGCACTGGGGCGAACTCTCCGGCCGTCGTCTCTCCGTGGTGGTCGCGGTCATTGACCATCAGCCGGATGCGCAACGACAGATACTTCGAAGCCTGGTCGGAACCGGGTAAGAGCCGCCACGCGACATAGGCCGTATCTGCACCCGGTTCGAGCCAGATGCGCGCCTCGACGCGAATGAGCCCCACGGCAAACAGCCAGACTGGGATGCCGCCGTCGAGACGAAAGGTCTCGATATTGACGTGGCCGGCCGGGCTTATCGTCTCACCGCTCCAGCGGTTGGTGAATAGCGGCCAGCTCCGCTCGCCATCGACAAGCTCCGCATCGGCCTTGACCCAGACCAGCCGGCGCCCCAGCGGCGGGTCCACCGGCGCAATCAGCAACCCATGATATCGCCGCGTCAGGCTGCCGGCGATCGTGCCGGCGGCATAACCGCCGCGCCCGTTGGCGAGCCACCATTCGCGGCGCTCGGCCTGATGGAGGTCGCCGCAGATCGCCCGCCCGAAGCGGATCATGTTCGTTATCGTGACCCCGTCTCGCCGGACGACAGGTCGTGTTGCTACCAACCGCCCCAGCGAAGACCGCAACGCCGAGCATACCGCAGACAATCGCAACCAAAGCCAGGCGCAAGCCGACGAGCTCGGCGGTCATTCCAATCAGCGGCGGGCCGGCGAGCAATCCGGCGTAGCCGGTGGTAGCGACGGCGGCTATGCCGAGACCAGGCGTCATGCCCCGAGACCGGCCGGCGGCGCCAAACAGGAGCGGGATCATGTTGGCGAGCCCAAGGCCAAACAGAGTGAAGCCGAGCACCGACGCGATCAGCCCCGGCATAGTAAGCGCCGTCATCATCCCGGCAGCCGCCGCGAGCCCTCCGGCGCGCAGCAAGGTGGGCGCACCCCAACGCCGCCGTACCCAGTCGCCAGCGAACCGGCCGGCCGCCATCGCCAGTGAAAAGCCGGCGAAGCCTGTCGCGGCGCCATCCATGCCGGCGCGGCGGTATTCGCGCAGAAAAACCGCGGCCCAGTCACCCATCGCTCCCTCGGCCATGAGCGCCAAGAACGCCAAGGCCCCCAATCCGAGCAGCGCGCGAGAGGGCCACGCCAGCACGGTGCCCGGATCCGTGCCGCGAGCCTCGCCATGCAGCAGATATCGAGATATCGCGAGCAGCAATGGTATCAGAACAACCGTGAGGCCGAGCGTCTGGGCCGGAGCGGGGATGGCGACCGAGGCAGCGACCGCGGCGAGGCTGGCTCCGGCGAGGCCGCCCGCGCTGTAGAGCCCGTGCAGGGAGGAGAGGATCGGGCGGCGATAGCGGTACTCGATCAGCACCGCCTGCGCATTCATCGACACGTCCAGCATGCCGTTGGCCGCCCCGAAGAGCAGCAACGCCAGGATCAGCGTGAAGAGGTTTGGCGCCACTACCGGCACCGGCAGCAACAAGCAAAGCGCCAGCCCGGCCGTCCGGGTCGTCGCATCGCTGCCGAACCGCCCGGCAGACCACCCGGCCCAGGGCAGCACCAGCACCGAACCGACCGCCATCGAAAAGAGCGCAATGCCGAGCAGAAAATCACCGAGCCCGAGCCGCTCTTGGACCTCGGGAATATGCGGCAGCCAACTCGCCACGACGAAGCCGTTTGCGAAGAACACGAGAGACGCAGAGGCTCGGGCACGCCGCAGTCCGGCAGCCGACGCTCCTTCACAGGATAAGGTCCCGGCCACCCGAGGGGACCGGGCGAGGGAAACCGGCCGCATTATCCCACCACTGGGCGAAGAGCAGTATTGCGGCGGCGGTTTGAGTATCAGGATTCTTTCGGGGTGGGGCTGCCGCCGTTGATCTTCATGCAGGTACCCGCCGGCACGTAGATCCACGAATCACCCGCGGCGGCCGTCTTGGACTCGCCGGCGCAAGAATGAGTTGCGGTCTGGCAGTCGTTCTGGCCGGCGGCGGCGACGCCGAAGCATTTCTCCGCCTTGAATGGCGGAGCCGGAGCCGGTCCCGCATCCACCGGCATAGGCAGAGACGCGGCGGCCGCCACAGCAGCGGCGATGAGCACGGACGGCTTCATACGGATCTCCATCGCAAGCGGACTCCCGTTCTGCGGCGCACAACTGGGGTCGGCAAATCACTTTTCGGCGAGAATTGAGACCGCAGTCCAGTCCTCCGGGGGCGGAGACGCAAGATACTTCCGACAGCGTTCGACAAATATCTGCGAGGGGAGATCGTCGCCCCGAATGGCGTTCGCGCTCTCGAAAAGCTCGGCCGCGCCTGCCCAATCGCGTCGCGCGTAGGCGTCGAGGCCCGCTTCGTATGCTGTGACCCATTCCGGCGTCTGCAACGCGCCGAGATCGGCCATGCCGAGCAGCTCGTAGACGGCAAGCCCTTGCGTGCGGCCATAGACGGCGACCCAATCGAGCCGCCTGACCAGGATGGCGTCGCCCGCCGCTGCGCGCGTGTCCTCGCCGATCAGGATTTCGGTTCCGTAGCGTTTGTTGACCGCTTCGAGGCGGCTCGCAACGTTGACGGCATCGCCGATCACCGTGTAGCTCAGCCGCTCATTGGAGCCGATGTTGCCGACCAGCATTCGCCCGGTATTGATGCCGACGCGCATGCGCAGCGGCACTCCGCTGTCCCCGCCTGGCTCGGCGCAGCGCTGACCCAGGCGGCGTCTGAATTCGAGCGCCGCAGCACAAGCGTCGACCGCATGCCGGTCGTTCGGCGTCGGCGCGCCCCAGAACGCCATCACCGCATCGCCGATGAACTTGTCGATGGTTCCGTCGCGTGCTGAAATCGCTGCCGAGGCGAGTTCGAGGTAGTCGCTCAGCACCGGCACGATCGCGTCGCCGAGCCGTTCCGAAAGCCCGGTAAAGCCGACAATGTCGGTAAAGAGCACGGTCAGGACCTGCTGACGGCCGCCCGGGCGAGCCTCGACGCCGCGCGCCACCAGGGTGCGAACGAGCGCTGTCGGAATGTATTTCTGGAACGACGCAAGGCCCCGGCTCATCTGCGTCAGCGCGGCGGAAAGATTGTCGAGCTCGCGCAGTGGCGAACTCACGCGGGTAATCGCGTCGAGCTCGAAACTCTCGATGTGCTTCAGTTGACCGACGATGCGAAGCAGCGGCGCGCCGATCAGCCGGTTGGCGGACACTATCGCCAAGGTAGCGAGGACGAGCGTCAGCGCTACGAGCGCGGTGAGCAGCAGCTTTGCGTTGCGCTCGATCGTCGCCAGAAAATCGGCAGCCGGAATGATGGTAGCGACCACCCAATCATCGAAACTCAACGGCGCGAATGTCAAAAAATATTCGCGGCCGTCTTCCGGCGAAGTGAAGTCGACTTGGCGCGTGTCGGTGAGCGCGGCAAGACCCGCGTTGCCTCGGCCGAGATACTCGCCGACAGCCCGGAGCAGCGGATTGTCGCGGCTCAAGCCACCCAGGCTCGGCATCTCGCCGTTCTGCTGACGCTCTATCGCGCCCGGATCCGGCGAAGCCATGACGTTGCCTTTGCGATCGAGCACGACAACCGTGCCTGACTTGCCGACCTCCAGGCTCGACAAGAACTGCGACAACCGCGCCAGATCGATGACGACATTGATGACCGCGACAAATCGATCATCGACGATCAGCGGGGTCGAAATGCCGATGGCCTGCCGGTGGCTGCCGGGAAAATTGGATATCCGGCTCCAACCCGGCACCTTCTCCGCGATGGCGCGGCGGTACCAGCGCTGCTCCGTCGCGTTGTACGTGCTCGGCTCAAACTCCCGATTGTTGAACATGATGTCGCCGACTTCCGGCGTGTAGTAATCGGTCCGCTGCCGAGCGGTTCCTCTCGCCACGTCCCATTTAACCTCGATCATGTCGATTTCGGTATCGCTGGCTTTGCGGGAACCGAAAAATCCGCCGTCGGGAAAGCCCAGCGAAATCCAGGAGAGGCTCGGTTGCGAGCGCAGCAACGCCAGAAAGACGAACTCGCGCTTGCCTTCGTCCGTCACCTTTATCGTGCCCTGAAAGAAGATCGACCGGACCGCCTCCTCCATTGACGAGGCATCGTCGAGCACGCCGTGCAATTCGTGGTGGATCGATTCGACGATCTGCCGGTTGAGCTGCCCAACCACATCGCCAACATTGCGCCGCGCCGCAACCGACCAGAACAGATGGATCAGCAATGCAGTCAGGACCACAGTGCCCAGCACCAGCGCGGTAAGCGCCCAGCGCAGACCCGGTTTGTAGCCTTGCCGTGGCGGAACCCGCGGCAAAGGGTGCGTGCGTGCGACAGCCAGCCGGATCGAACGTATGTGACGCAAAAGACGATCGACTGTTTCGGACACTGGGTGAGTTCGATCTCATGCTTTACACTTCAGTCGCCATGATAGCCGTTTTCCGGAGCACAAGGCGAAGCCGAGATCGTGACCGAGCCTGCACCTCTGTCTGATTACCGTGCGGGGATCGGCCTGCGCTTGCCGCATGTGGCGGAAATTGCGGCCACGAGGCCCCGCCTAGGCTTCCTCGAGGTGCACGCCGAAAATTATATGGCGGAAACGGCGGCGCTGGACCGACTGCTCGAATTGCGCTCCGACTACCCGGTCAGCATCCATGGAGTTGCGCTTTCCTTGGGGAGCGCCGAGGAACTCGACCGCCCTTATCTCGGCCGCCTCAAGGCGCTGATCGAGCGGGTAGACCCGGTGCTGGTTTCGGAACACCTGGCTTGGAGTGCGATCGGCGGGGCTTACCTCAATGACCTGCTGCCGCTTCCCTACACGGAGGAAAGTCTCGAAATCTTCTGCCGGCACGTCGGTGAGGCGCAAGGCAGGCTCGGGCGACGGCTGCTGATCGAGAACCCATCGTCCTACCTGCGCTTTCGCCACTCAACCATCCCCGAGGCGGAATTCCTGACCGAGACAGCCCGCCGGACCGGCTGCGGTATCCTTTGCGACGTCAACAACGTCTATGTCAACGCGACCAATTTCCGGTTCGACCCGATCGCCTATCTCGACGCGCTGCCCGCGGCAGCGGTCGGCGAGATCCATCTCGCCGGCCATCACGCGGCGGAGGGTGTGGATGTCCTGATCGATGACCATGGCTCTCCGGTAGCGCAACCGGTCTGGGAGCTCTACGCCCAAGCGCTCCGGCGCTTCGGATCCGTGCCCACCTTGATCGAATGGGACACCAACAACCCCCCGCTCGAGATCCTGTTGGACGAGGCGCGGCATGCGCAGGACCTAGCCCATCTCCACCGAAATGCCGAATTTGGTTGATCTGCAAATGCAGCTCCGCCGCGCGGTACTCGCCGGCGATACGGCCGCGCTCGTCCCTGCCATCCGCGGCGACGGCCTCGACCCGGCGGCGCGATTACAAATCTATCGCAATCACGCCGTTGCGACGCTCGGCGCCGTCCTGGAAGGCACCTTCCCGGTCGTCTGCCGCCTCGTCGACAAGCGTTTCTTTGCGTATGCCGCACATGAATATCTGCGCGAACACCCGCCGCATTCGCGTTGCCTGTTCGAATACGGCGCCGGTTTTGCCGATTTCCTCGCCGGCTTTGAGCCGTGCAAGGATCTGCCCTATCTCCCAGACGTCGCGCGCTTCGAATGGACCCTCAACACCGCCGCGACGGTGCGGGAGGCGTCTCCGCTGAAAATAGAAGCTTTCGCCGGAACTCCGCCCGAACGCGCAGCTTTGCTCAAGATCTCTCTACAGCCCTCGGTCAGCTATTTCGCCTCGGCTTGGCCGATCGATGCGATCTGGCTGGCGAACCAGCAGAAAGAGGTACCGACGGTGGATCTCGCGAGCGGCGGTGCCAGCATCGAGGTCCGTCACGCGGGCGAAGGCTTCAGCTGGCAACGGCTCGACCCCAGCGCTTTCGCATTCCGCAGGGCGTTGGCCGAAGGCTTCGCGCTCGGCACGGCAGCGGCAATCGCGGCGGCGGACCCCGCATTCGACTCCGCCGCAGCGCTCGACCGCCTCTTCGATGAGAGGCTTGTCGTCGGCTTAGGTGCTGGTTGGCCAAAGCTGCGCTAATCTGTGCGTGCCTCTGTCGGAAAATTTTACTTCTCTCTGTAACCAATGGCGAGAAGCAGCACGAACCTGTTCTCTTGACGACCGTAAAGGTCTGTTTCCACTGAGGGATCGGGAAGGCAGAGTAATCCCGGTCTAATCCGAGCCGTCGGAATTTCTTACGCCCGGGATATTATTAACCTTAAAAACCGGCTGCGTTCCAGGGCTGGCATGCATCTTGATGCATTTTGTCGCACTCGGAGTTTGGTTAAGATGGATGCCGGAGCGACTCATGGCTCGATTGAAGCGTCGACCCTTTCTTGCTGTTCTGTTGGCAGTTGTCTGCTGTTCGCCGGGAATAAAGGCCAGCGCCGCGCCGATCGAAATTCCGGTGATGACGCAGAACCTCTATCTGGGGGCAGATCCCGACCCGGTGCTCGCCAACCCTACGCCGGCTACGATACAAGCCGCCTTCAGCTCGGTATCGCGAACAACTTCCCGGCGCGCGCAGCGGCAGTCGCTGGCGAAACGGCAACCGCGGGCGGGCCGTTGCTGATCGGTCTACAGGAGGCCGAAATCATCAGCGCACCCGGCGGTACACTCGATTACGCGCAAATTCTGATCAATGCTCTGGCTGCGCAAGGGCTCCACTACGCGGAAGCCGGCGTCCACACCGGGTTCCAGGTCTCCGGGGCCGGATTTAGCCTTACCGACCAAGAGGTGGTGCTCGCTCGCACCGACGTTGCCGGTTTTACCGCAACGGGAACCGGACACACCTTCGTCAATAACGTGACGCTCGGCGGCGTCCCGCTGCAGCGCGGTTACGTTCTGGTCAATGCAAGCCTCGATGGTGTCCCGTTTGAGTTCGTCTCGACGCATCTCGACGAAACCCATTCGCCGGCAAACGCGGCGCAGGCGGGTGAAATAATCCAGCAACTCGATACGGTCGCCGAACCGCAACTGGTCGTCGGCGATTTCAACGCCAATCCCAGCGAACCGACCTACGCGGATATGCTGGCTGCCGGGTTCACCGATGTAACGGCCGCTTTCGGAGCGGCGGGACCCACGTGTTGTCAGTCACCAGACCTGGATAATCCGGTATCGCAGTTGACGAACCGCTACGATTACGTTTTCGAGCGAGGGCTCTCCTCGTTGGATCTGGCGTTGTTGGTCGGCAATACGACGCCTTTCGAGGGTACGCAGCCGCTATGGCCGTCGGATCATGCCGGAGTTATTGCCGAAGTGGACCTCGCCCAGCTCAGCACTGTACCGGAGCCGCCCTCGATGGCCCTCCTGGTGTCGGCAGTCCTCCTCGCCGCCGGATCGAGGTTTCGGGTCCGCCGCTGATTAGGGTTTTAATAACCCCCGAATTGATCCGCATACCGAACGCTCGCATCTGCTTTTTTCAGCGTTTAGCTATTCGCTCGTGAGGGAGCGAGGGTTCACTCTACCTTCCTCCAGCGGCGCATCTCGTGCGAACCTTTTTCCAAGCGCGCGACGGCGCGCTAATTTCTGCTCAACCAAAATCGGTTAGGAGAGAGCGATGCTGCAGATGGCCGGACGCATGGGTGTCCTCGGGACCGAGACCGCGTTCGAGGTGCTGGCCCGCGCCAATGCGCTCGCCGCCGAGGGCCGCTCGATCATCAATCTCGGCATCGGCCAGCCGGATTTCCCGACCCCCGAGCATATCGTCGAGGCCGGGCGCAAGGCGCTCGCCGACGGACATCACGGGTACACGCCGGCCAACGGCATCCCGCCTTTGCGCGCGGCGGTCGCGGCCGATCTCTTTCGCCGCCACGGGGTCGAGGTTTCGCCGGACCTGGTGCTGGTCGTGCCCGGCGGCAAGGTGACGATGTTCTTCGCGATCCTGATGTTCGGCGAGCGGGGCGCCGAGATCCTCTACCCCAACCCAGGGTTCCCGATTTACGAGAGTGTGATCCGGTTTTCGGGAGCGACGCCGGTGCCAATCCCGCTGCACGAGTTGGCGGGCTTCTCGTTCAGCGCCGCCGAGGTCCTCGACAAGATCACGCCGCGCACCCGGCTGATCATCATCAACAGCCCGGCCAATCCGACTGGCGGCGTCGTGCCGCGCGACGAGCTGGACCGGCTGGTCGCCGGGCTCGAGCGGCACCCGCAGGTCGCCGTCCTCAGCGACGAAATCTACGGCGAGATCCTTTACGACGGTGCCGAGCACGTCAGTCTTCTTCGCTACCCCTCGCTGCGCGACCGGCTGATCCTCCTCGACGGGTGGAGCAAGACCTATGCGATGACCGGTTGGCGGCTGGGTTATGCGGTATGGCCGAAGGCGTTGTTCGGGCATGCCGAGCGGCTCGCGATCAACTGCCACTCCTGCGTCAACGCGGCTGCACAGCACGCCGGGATTGCCGCGTTGACCGGACCGCGCGAGCCGGTTCACCGCATGGTCGCGGCATTTGCGGCGCGGCGCGAGATGATCGTCGCGGCGTTGAACGGGCTACCCGGCTTTCGTTGTCAGCAGCCCGGCGGCGCCTTCTATACTTTCCCCAATATCACCGGGACAGGTTACGACGCGCGTACACTGCAAGGCCACCTGCTCGACCAGGCCGGAGTGGCAACGGTCGCCGGCACCAGCTTTGGCGAATATGGCGAGGGCTATTTGCGGTTCTCTTACGCCAACAGCCGAGAGGCTATCGGCGAGGCGATCGACCGAATTCGGAAATATCTCGGCAATCTGTCGAGCTCTGAATGAGGCGACTAACGATTTCAGCAGATTCCTGCCGCAGAAATAGGCAAATTCGAACCTGCCCGCGGCGAGTTCGGATCTCCCTGTCGCCTTAGGGCACTGGCATAGGTTATGCTCTAAACGCGCCGAGGTCGGTGCCTTGGCTGAGAGAGACGAGAAGGCGATGAAGAAGATCGAGGCGATCATCAAGCCCTTCAAGCTCGACGAGGTGAAGGAAGCTCTTCATGAAGTCGGGATCAAGGGCATCACCGTCACCGAGGCCAAGGGCTTCGGCCGCCAGAAAGGCCACACCGAGCTCTATCGCGGGGCCGAGTACGTGGTCGACTTTCTGCCGAAGGTGAAGATCGAGGTGGTCATGGAGGATACGCTCGTCGAGCGCGCTGTGGAGGCGATTCAGCAAGCCGCCCACACCGGCCGCATCGGCGACGGCAAGATCTTCGTCACGACGATCGAGGAAGCGATCCGCATCCGTACTGGTGAGCGCGGTCCGGACGCGATCTGAGGTACGCCGTATATCACCTGCGGCGATCTCGTGCTCCTGAACCCTGTTAAACATCGAACGGAAAGTTGCAATGGCTGATACCCAAAAAGTCATGGATATGATCAAGGAGCACGACGTCAAATACGTCGACTTCCGGTTCACCGATCCACGCGGCAAGTGGCAGCATCTGGCGCATCACGTGCGCACGATCAGCGAGGATTTCCTCGACGGCGGAGTGATGTTCGACGGCTCGTCGATCGCCGGGTGGAAGGCGATCAACGACTCGGACATGATGCTGGTGCCCGATTGTTCGACCGCGGTTCTCGATCCGTTTGCCGCGCAGACCTCGCTGATCATCTTTTGCGACGTGCACGAACCCTTGACCGGACAGCCTTACGCCCGCGATCCCCGCTCGACCGCAAAGAAGGCCGAGCAGCACCTGATCGCTACCGGCATCGGCGACAAGGCCTATTTTGGCCCGGAGGCTGAGTTCTTCATCTTCGATGACGTGCGTTTTTCGGCCTCGATGAAAGGGGCGATGTACGAGATCGACGGCGAGGAAGCTCCTTACGTCAGCGACAAGAAGTTCCCGGACGGCAACACCGGTCACCGCCCGCCGATCAAGGGCGGCTATTTCCCTGTGCCGCCGGTCGACAGCCAAAGCGACCTCAGAGCCGAGATGCTGTCGGTGATGCACGACATGGGGCTCGCGGTCGAAAAGCACCACCACGAGGTGGCGCCTAGCCAGGCCGAGCTGGGAGCTGAATTTGCGACCCTGGTACGCACCGCCGACAATATGCAGATATACAAATACGTGGTGCAGAATGTCGCCAACCAATACGGCAAGACGGCGACTTTCATGCCGAAACCAGTGCTGGGCGACAACGGCTCGGGCATGCATGTCCACCAGTCGGTCTGGAAGGGCGAGCGCCCGGTCTTCGCCGGCAACCTTTATGCCGATTTGTCCGAGACTGCGCTCTACTACATCGGCGGCATCATCAAACACGCCAAGGCGATCAACGCCTTCACCAATCCGACGACGAACAGCTACAAGCGCCTCATTCCCGGCTTCGAGGCGCCGGTATTGCTAGCATATTCCTCGCGCAACCGTTCGGCCGCGTGCCGGATCCCCTATACATCGAGCCCGAAGGGCAAGCGCGTCGAGGTGCGCTACCCGGATCCCGCCGCCAACGTCTATCTCGGCTTTGCCGCGATGCTGATGGCCGGTCTCGACGGTATCCAGAACAAGATCCACCCGGGCGACCCGATCGACAAAAACCTCTACGACCTGCCGCCGGAAGAATTGACTGACATCCCGGTGGTCTGCGGGTCACTGCGCGAGGCGTTGGGCGAGTTGCGCAACGACCACGCCTTCCTATTGAAGGGCGACGTCTTCAACATGGACCAGATCGAGGCCTACATGGAATTGAAGTGGGAGGAGGTGTACGCTTTCGAGCACACCCCCCATCCTATCGAATTCCAAATGTATTACTCGGTTTAGCCGGTATTCTTGCCCCTATTCTTGCCTCGCACCTCCGCGAAATCGCGAGAGGTGCGGGGTGACGTTATCGCAGCGGCTGCGCGCCAGCCGCGTTCCCGCCCATCAGGTAGACAAGATAGGCGATCGCATTGCGTTGCTCTCTATAGGGGCGGATTTGCGCCGCTATGCTGTTCCCGATCCAGCCGCTGATATCGAGGAAGCTGTTATCGAGAAAGTTAGCAAACCCGATCCGGCGGGCACATTGCGGCGCTTCCAGCACGCACCATAAGCGCACCGTATCCACATAGCTGATGTTGTTTTCGAGCGCTTCCACATTGTTCACTGCAGTCGGGTACATACACCAATAGTTTTGGTAATTTTCAAAATATGCTTCCTGACGATTGACCAATCCGCGAAAACACATTTGGCCATCGTACGAGATAAAGAACTCGGCGTACGGGTCTATATATTTTACTCCACTGTCGATATACCGGATCGTCTCGAGATAGCCGGGCCGGCCGGGCAGTGGCGGTCGTATGGCATATGCCGGAGAGTTGATCGCCTGCGGCTCGACCTCGCCACTGGCCGATGCCAGCTGCGGTCCGAAATATTGCGGCGGTGTTTGCGCACACGCCGCCAACAGCATCGCCGCGGCGAGTGCCCCGATCATTGATTTTACGATCATTCCTGTCAACCTTAGGATGCCGACCGAGCGTAGCAACAAACGCGATCGGCCGCCATGGTCTCGCCAGGCGATCTCTACTCCGCGCCCATGCCGAGAAGCCGGCGCGCCAATGTCAGGTGGGGCTTGTCGACCATCTTGCCGCCGACGGCGATTGTCCCGGCTTCGGGATTTGCGGCAAACGCCTGGACGACCGTGCGCGCCCAAGCGAGCTCTTCATCGCTGACGGCAAAGGCCTGGTTGATGACCGGAATCTGCGCCGGATGGATCGCCATTTTGGCGGTAAAGCCGGATCGCCTTGCGGCAGCGCACTCGGCGGCGAGCCCGGCCTCGTCCTTGAAATCGGTATAGATCGTGTCGACCGGTATGACGCCCGCGGCGGCCGCTCCCAACAGGCATAATGAGCGCGCAAGCCGGTAGACGTCGTCATAGACGCGGTCTATCCGGCGATTGTTGCCGCCGATACACGCGGCCAGATCTTCCGCCCCCCAGGTGATGGCTTCGAGCCGCGACGACACTCCGCTATAGCCGCCGAGGGCGAACATCGCGGCTGGGGTTTCGGTGGCGATGGCGATGACCCGGATATCCCCCGGCGGAAGCGCCGACATCGCCTCCAGGGCCGATAGATAATGATCGAGCGTCCGCAGGTCCTCCGGCACGCATTTCGGCAACAGAATTCCATCCGGCCGTCCCGGCACTACTGCAGCGAGATCATCGAGAGCGACACCGCTCGACAGCGGGTTGATCCGAACATAGCGGCGGAACTGGACGGAACCGGTGGAGGCGAGGAAATCGCGGGACTGACGGCGCGCCAGCGATCGATTCGCCGGAACCACTGAATCCTCGAGGTCGAGGATCAACGCATCGGCGCCGGATTGCGGGGCGCGGGCGAGCTTGCGTTCGCTATCGGCCGGAACAAACAGCAGGGAGCGCATTCACTCCTCCCTCGACCGGCACTTCATGTGGGCTGACATTTCATCAGGCCGGCGCGCCGGCAGATCGCGACGGTTTCGCCGCGCTGGTTGATCCCCTGATGCTCGAACTCCACGATCCCGGCATCCTTGCGCGACTGGCTGCGCCGTTTCGACTTCACGATCGTTCGCGCCCGCAATGTGTCGCCGTGGAAGACTGGCTTCGGAAACCGGACATCGCTCATCCCCAAATTGGCGACCGTCGTCCCGAGCGTCGTTTCGCCGACGCTGATGCCGATGACGAGACCAAGAGTGAACAGGCTATTGACGAGCCGCTGGCCGAACTCGGTCTGTTTGGCGAATTCCTCGTCCAAATGCAGTGGTTGCGGGTTCATCGTCAATGTGCTGAAGAGCACATTGTCCATCTCGGTGACGGTGCGGCTGATCGCGTGTTCGAAGACCTGACCCTCTTCAAACTCCTCGAAGTACAACCCGGCCATCGGTCTTTTCCTTACCTTCCGCCCCCAACATCGATCCCGGAGAGCGGCTTCCCGGTTACGTGGGAATTTGCTCGACCAGGAGCGCGGAAAACCATAGCATGCGCGGTGCCGAAAGTGCATCGCGGACGCGCTCCAGCCGCGGCCCGGGGCGGTTGATAAAGCAGGAACTGGGTCGGGAATGGACATCAGCCGGCTGATCGCTGAGAACGGCGCCTGCTTTTATCTGATCGCTTTCATCTGGACCTATCTCGAAGGCGAAACCTTTGTGCTGTTTGCCGCCTTTGCCGCGGCACAGGGTCTGCTCAACCCGGCGCTGCTCTTTCTAGCCACATGGCTTGGCAGCTTCTCGGGCGACCAGACCTATTTCTGGATCGGCCGGTATTTCGGGTTGCGCCTGCTCAACCAATTCCCGAAATGGCGCTACGGCGTCGAATCGGCGTTGTATTGGCTCGAGCGATACAACACCGGCTTCATCCTGACTTTCCGATTCATCTATGGCATACGAAATTTCTCCTCCTTTGCGATGGGGCTGAGCGCGGTTCATTGGAAGCGGTTTTTGGCACTGAATAGCCTTGCCGCCGGTCTGTGGGCAGGCAGCTTTGTTGCCCTCGGCTATTTCCTAGGGCACGCATTCCGCGCCGTGCTCGGCCACCTGGTACGCTCGTTCAGCCTCGTCATGCTGATCGTGTTTATCATCTTCACAGTCGCCGTGTGGCTGGTGCACAGACTGCAGAGGCGTCGCGTGCTAAGGGTTCCGCCGGGCGCCAAGATCGTCAGCCCGCCGCCTTGAGAGTGGCGTCAGGCGCTTAAGGCAGGATTGTGACCGGGGTCCCTATGACGAGACCGAGCGCGGTATCCGCCCGTCCGGCGTTCACGGCGACCTCGGCGAGCCCGTTCGAGTTCTCGTACCAAAACGCTTCCCCCGCCGGGACGTCCGAGAACGTCCGCCGGCGCGCGAGAGCCCGCCCGGCAGCGGCAAGTCGCGCCTTATCCGGGATCAGCGCCGCCCGCAGGCCCGTCATCGCGTTGCCGAATTTGTCGATGTAAACAATTTCGGGAAGGTCGTCCGGCCAATCGGGACGGCGGAGAATCCCCTCGGGACGGAGCCGCCCGCCCGGCGGGTCGCCGCGAGCGAGCAGCCCCGCTACGGGGGCGAACAGATCGCGGCCGTGAAAGCTTGCCGATATCCCTTCGGGCCGCGCAGAGATCTCCCAGCTCCGGGTGCGCTCGGCGCGCCGCGTGACGAGCTCCAGCAAGCCGTTATCCGGACCGACATACCAGCGCGAATCGGCTTCGACGACGACCGCCGCACGCTCCCCGCCCACCCCGGGGTCGACGACTGCCAGAATGACCGTGCCCGGCGAAAACCATCCGCCGTAGGCGGCAAGCAAGATAGGCTGCCGGCTGGGGCTTCGCGGCGGGCAAGTCGGCAAACAGATCGACCACCGGAACGCCGGGTGCGATCTGGTGCAACACGGTCTTGACCTGGCCGGTATAGGGCCCTTCGAGACCAAAATCGGTGAACAAGACAATTATCGCAGCCATCCTCGCCTCTTCGACGGATCGGGCTCCTGATGCTCAGCCGCTCCAGCCCCCAGGGTTAATATTCTTGTTCTTCCCGGTGCAAGTTCTCGCTCGGCACTGATCATTTGGATAAAAGCGCACCAGTCCTATCCAATCATCGGTTGGGCTGTACCGTGCCTTCTCCACGTTGGAAAGAGCAAGCCTTTGTACTTGAGATTTGTCGAGAGCGAGCGTTGTTGCTCTTGAAATTGAGGGAGCTCCTTGGCTATGCTGAGGGTGTCGGGGACATCCGGGGGGAATTGCGATGAAGAAAGTCGTTTTGGCTGCGGCGCTTCTGTCCGCCGCATCGGCCGCCACAGTGTCGGCCGCCGACCGGAATTGCTATTCGCCGGGGGATATCGAAGCAGAGCAGGCTCTGCTGTTTCAAACCAATCTGATGGTCATCAGCTCGGCTTGCCGGGATACCGTCTACGGCGAATTTCGGGCCCGCAACACGGCCGCGATCTTGCGCTATCAGAACGCGATGATCGACCATTTCCGACGCACCGGGGCGCGCAACGCGAAGAGCGCCTTCGATGCCTGGCAAACCAGTCTCGCCAACGAGGCTGCGCGCAAGCAAGCACTCATTCCGACCGGTCAATTCTGCCAGCAATCGACCGAGATGCTGAAGCTGGCCGGCACACTCGATACCAAAGGATTTCACGATTACGCGGTCGCCCATGCGGTGGACGGCGTCCATCCGAGGTGTTCGAAGTAGCTGGAGCGCCTCGCGCAGCGACGATCTTCAACTAGAAAGGCGCGCCATGCCGGTTGGGGGGAGAACCGGCATGGCGCTCCGGCATGATCCGACAATTGGGCAGCATGGCTGGTTGAGGAAAACCACGCCGCGGCGGGTCGTGCCGACGTCCCTCATACCCTATCCAACGCGTAAAGGGCGTTAGCGGTTCCGTCGATCGGTTGGCCAGCCTAGTGCCACTGCTCCCACCAAACCAGCCGCTGAGAGCGCGGCCATAAAAGAGTAGGCGCCGCCCCCAAAGGCTGAGTAGAGCGCTCCCGCGATCCCCATTATCCCAGCTCAGCACTGGCTAGCATCGTCCCTCGGAGAAACACCAGCGCGCCGCGCGCGCATCACGCTGGAGAGAATTTGGATCGCGCGCCCCTCACCCGCCTCGCTGTGCTCGCCACCCTCTCCCGCAGCGCGTCGCAGCGCGGGAGAGGGGCTACGACGCACTCAGCTTTGAGCTCCTCTCCGGCACCGCGGGAGAGGAGGACCGAGCCCGCAAGGGCTTGGTGGGTGAGGGTAGCGCGCAAAGCCCTTATGCTGCCGAGACTTTCTGAGCGGACGGCGGCGAGGGTAGTTGTATCGCCGAGCGGCATCAGCGCCGCTTGTGCAATCAGCGCGACGAGTTGACAAGTCAGCTGCCAGAGCCCCGAAGACAGTGCACGCATAGACGTGCGCAGCGCCGCTGCCGCGAGCGGCCCCATCAGCACGTTACGCCTTCCCGTCTTGTCGGCCAGGGCGCCGACAGTCGGCGCGGCTAACACCTTCACCCAGATCGCCGCGGCCAACAGCCAAGAGAGGAAGGGCATGGCTCCGAGGCGTCGCGGCGTAGCAAGCCGAGAGGGCAGCGCCGGGTGCAAAACAACTGCCCTCGTCATCGTGACGGTCTCGACGGTGCGCAGATCAGTGATTATGTGGCGAGGGTGCTGATCGGCGTTAATCAACTGGGCACTCTGCTGTCGGTGGTCATCATCGACGTGGTGCTCGCCGGAGACAACGCGATCGTCGTCGGAATGGCGGCGGCGGGCCTTCCGGCCGAACGGCGGCGGCGCATCATCGTGCTCGGTATCGCGGCCGCGACCGTCCTGCGGATCTTCTTTGCCTATTTTGCCGTGCAACTGCTCGCGGTGATCGGCCTGACCTTGGCGGGCGGCGTGCTGTTGCTCTGGGTCTCCTGGAAAATGTATCGGGAGATCCGCGAGACGAACACCAATCACCAGGCGGAGTTGAGCGGGATGGAGTGCTCCGGCGCCCGGCTGCCCATGCATCGGGCGACCCCGACGGAGGCGCTCACTCGGATCGTCTTGGCGGATGTTTCGATGTCACTCGACAACGTTTTGGCGGTAACCGGGATCGCACGCGATCATTTCTGGCTGCTGGCGTTTGGGCTTGTCCTTTCGGTGGCGCTGATGGGGGTCGCCTCCACCTGTATCGCCAGGCTGCTGGATCGCTTTTTTTGGATCTCCTGGGTCGGCCTCGGTATCATCACTTTCGTCTCGCTGCGGATGATCTGGGACGGCTCGACCGAGATCCTCAAACAGACCGCGGCGTTAACCCTGTCCTGAGGCCCATCACCCGCGGCTGCAGGCGCCGCCGCCAAGGACGCAGAACTTGGCGCAGTGCGGGTGGTTGAGCGGCACGGCGCCGCTCGCCTCGGCGAGGGTTCGGCCCAGCTCAAAGCGAGAATCGTAGGGGAGCAACGTGCAGGCAAAGACGACCGGATGCGCTTCGCCCTTGCGCTTCACAACCATGCGCGAGCTCGCGCACATGACGCTCTCCGGCGATTTCCCGAGAATGCCCCAGCACGCTTCGGTGATCTCCGGAACATCGGTCGTGGCATCCATTTCGGGAAACACCGTAAGCGCCACCGGATCGGCGGCGTCGATGGCGACGCGCAGTTCGGCGAACAGCCCGGCAAAACCGCTGCGTATGGCCGCTTCCGGCTCTCCCGAGAGCCGGCGGCTGGCAACATGCGGGGAGAAACCGTTACGCGCCAGCCACAGGAGCCCGTCGATTGTCGGCCGCCAACTGCGCTTTCCCCGTTCCGCCTCGTGCACCTGCGGCCCATAGTGGTCGATCGAGACCCGGATCGTCAGCCGGTCGCCAAAGCGGTCTCTGAGCTTCAACAGCGACGGCTTGCATTTCGCCATCGGCTTCATCGCATTCGTCAGAACGAGAGCGCGGAAACCGCGGGAAAGCACATCCTCGAGCATCCCCGGCAGCTCGGGGTTCATGAAAGGCTCCCCGCCGGTAAACCCGATCAGCGACGTCGGGAGACCGCCAGCCTCGATCTCGTCGAGATATTCGGCAACTTCAGCAGCCGTGAGGTAAACCAGCCGGTCATTTTTTGGCGAGGATTCGATATAGCAATGTTGGCAGGTCAGGTTGCACAGCGTGCCAGTATTGAACCATAGCGTGTCCAGCGATCTGAGGGCGACCTGCGCCCGTGGCTCCCCCTTGGCGGTCAGGAAAGGATGCTGAAATTTGCGCGGATCCAGTTGCGAAGGCAGCTCAGCCATGGGGACCATCGCCGGAAAACCAAACGAAAACGAGTTTAACTTAGTACGCTGGAAGCCGTTTCGGAGGTTATTTCGCCCCTCTCACACCATCGTGAGGCGAGCCGCCCGAGTTGCGGGCTGTTGATAACCCCGTCTACGCTCGCCATTTGGTGATCTTTCGCGCGCGAAAAGGTCATGGAGCATTCCGCACCGCGTCATATCCGTCTGACTTCCCACCCTGGAACCGTTGGTCGAGGCGCCGTTCCGCTGTGTTGGGGCGCGTCCGGCCCAGCCGCTCGCGGGCCCGTTGTAGCGAGCCCTGCCGAGCCACGATACCGCAATGCTGTGGGTTCCTGCTCCGGGGCCTACGCGATCTATCGCGCGCTTGCCGTGGCGACGCAGGCCTTGGCGCGTGACCATCGCCCCGATTTTACCGATACCGCGCCGGCGACGCTGATCGGACCACACCTACAGTGGGGCGATCCGGCGAAAATCGTGTCGCTTGACCCTTGGGGCCATCTCGTCGGCGAGGTCTTTGCCGAACATATCCGTGCGGGCATTGACATACGTCCGACGATCGCGATCACTCGGGCGCGAATCACCACGCCCGAACTCCGCCCGCTTCTGGCCGACGGCACCTTGCGGCCGGACGGCGAGGTTTT
>CAVSZA010000003.1:0-79778 GCA_963732095.1 uncultured Alphaproteobacteria bacterium | reverse complement strand
GGTTATCAATTTTCTCGATCGCTGCGCAATAACCGTGCCGTTACGGACGGCGGGTCCGCCCGTCGGGCTGATGATCGTTGGCGAGCACGGCGGGGATCGTCACCTCCTCGGGGTCGGGCGTGGCATCGAGGCGGCGCTCAACAGAACGCTATAAGCGCCGTCAGGGCAGGGCGGGGTCTCAGCTGGGCTTTTGGCAGAGCAACACCAGGCTCGGCCCTCCTCGCCCCAATCCTCGGCTGGTTCACCGAAGGCTTCGACACCGCCGACCTCAAAGAGGCCAGGACGCTGCTCGACAAACTGACTGAGCCGGCGATTGCCGCGGAGGGGTGAGTCCGGTGCGAGTGGCCGCTTTCTGGCCGACCCGATCACCCGCTCGATAACGCCATTCGCGGCGCCCAACGCGGGGCATCGCTGACCCAGCACATGCTCACTTTTGCGCGGCGCCAGGAACTCGAGTCGAAGGCGATTGACATTCCTGTGCTCGTTCGCGGAATGACCGAGCTGTTGGAACGCTCGCTTGGCCCGTCAGTAACGATGGAGACACGCTTCCCGCTTGGTCTCCAGTGGGTCACCGCTGACCCCAACCACCTCGAAATGGCTTTGGTGAACTTGGCGGTCAATGCACGCGATGCGATGCCGGACGGCGGCTCCATCATTTTCGCCGCACGGCCGGAAACCGTCTCCTCCGCAGAAAGCGGTGTGAGACCAGCCTCCTATGTGTGCCTCTCGGTCATAGATGCCGGGGAAGGAATGGACGAAGCCACGCTCGCCCGCGCCGGCGAGCCGTTCTTCACGACCAAGGGGATTGGCAAGGGAACCGGCTTGGGCTTGCCGATGGTGCAGGGGTTTGCCGAGCAATCGGGCGGGCGGTTTGTCCTGAAAAGCTGCAAGGGCAAGGGGACGACAGCCGAGATCTGGCTTCCGGTGGCGCCCAAATCTCCAGTGGCTGCCGTCACCGAAGATAAGCCGTCATCGCCGGTCTTGCCTCGCCCGCTCACCGTGGTTGTGGTCGATGACGACAGCCTCGTCCTGACGAATATGGCGGCGATGCTCGACGATATCGGGCACCGCGTGTTCGAGGCCGCTTCGGCCCGGAAAGCGCTGTGCATCCTTCGACGGGAAAAAGATATCGATCTCGTGATCACCGATCAGGCGATGCCGCGGATGACCGGCATTGAGCTGATCGCCGCAATCAACTCGGAATGGCCGGATTTGCCGACAATCCTGGCGACCGGGTATGCCGAATTGCCACCGGAAACCAATCCATTGCAACCCAGGCTCGCCAAGCCGTTCCGCCAACATGACCTCGTTCAAGCTGTCGAGCAGGCGATGACTGAACCAAGCGAACGCCGCGTGCTCAAGTTCTGCGCGCACTGAACTCCGAACCGACGCCGCGCGAGATAATTCCAGTTTAGAGTGGCAGCGCGGCGCAGCGGGTCGCGTCATGAAAAAAAACACGGGTGACGCGTGCCTTTACTGCGGGACCAATGGGGTTCGAATGCCTTTCCCTCCAGCGGCGAGTCGTTGTGTCTCGTGGGAACTGTCTTAGCAGCCTTTCCTCGCCCGCACGCTGCGGGCGTGTGCGGGAACCAACAAAACGAGATTGCTGTTCGATGTCATGTGACCGGTTCGATCTAGGAGATTTGAAGCGCATGCAGTGGATGCTTGACCATTGGTTTGAAATCACGACCACGGTACTGCTCACCATCATTGCAGTTAACACTCTCGACGGCAAATGGAATAATTCCACAATTGTCGAACAGCTGAACGACCTCATTCGCAGCTTCTCATCGCGTGCTCGGCGGGAGGCTGTACTCCGCAGCCATTCCCCCTCAGAACGCCATTTAGAAATCAGTGACAACGGTCAGGCCCAACCTTAGCAGCACGACTGGCGCACGCTTTATAAAGCCGATGCGTTGCTCCAGCGGCGAGTCATCAACGAACCCGAGTCGGTACCCGCCGGCGCAGCGTGCAGCTCGCCACAGCGTGCAGCTTGCGCTGGAATTGGTCAGAACCCTGAAACAAGGTCCCACGTCACCATTAAGCAGACGAGTCGTGAGCCGACAAAGCCGCCCCTCCGTCTACCGCTCGCCCCCTTGATCTCGCTATCCCGATGACGGGCCGCCGTCAACCGGACCAAGCGGGGAAGAAATGGCCCCGTGGGTGGCTATGGGTGGCGGTCGGCTTTCTTTTGTTGATGCTCTGCCTCGGTTGGTTTCTGCTGCCACTGCGCGAATGGATAGAAGCTCTGCAGTCCTGGCTATTGGGGCTGGGCCTAACGGGCGTGTTGATTTTCGTATTGATCCTGATTGTCGTAACGTTTTTACCTGCACCGGACTGGCCATTACCCATTGCGGCCGGCTATGTCTATGGGTTCTAGGCATTTCCGCTAACCTACGCCAGCATCGCTTTTGCCAGCGTGCTCGCCTTCCTCGCTGCTCGTTATCTGCTGCGCGACAAAATCCAACCGCTCCTCAACCGCCGTCCGAAGTATCGGAAGCTTGACAGGGCAGTAGCCGACAATGGCTGGCAAGTGGTGGTGCTTATGCGTCTCAGCCCGATCGTGCCGTTCAACCTGCAGAATTATGCGCTGGGCGTGACGGCTATCCCGTTTATGCAATATCTCACCGCGACCCTGATCGGGATCGCCCCCGGGATCGCGATCTACGTCTACTTCGGTATTTTCGGCAAGGGGCTAGGAAACGGGCCTAGCTTTTTCGACTGGGTGTTGTTCGGCCTCGGAGTGCTGGCAACCATCGCCCTCGCGATCCTGGTGATTCGTAAGACTAAAACCAAGTTCGCCAACACCGACACTACGCCGACCAGCATGTTTACAAACGCCAAAGGCACACTGACAACTGCTTCCAGCGATCCCTGGGGAGATCCGGCCTACTATCGCAAATGATCATCGCCTGGCTGCGGTACGATGACGAGGCCGACGTCCTTTGCATCTCGCTGCCTTCACCTTGCGCCGGTACCAACAGAAAGGTTCGCCGGATGAATATTTTCCGCCGGCTCGGCCTTGTTGCTCGCGGCCGTCATCGCTCTCGGCCTGGCCAGTGCGGCAGTTGTGAAAGATCGTCCGTGTGGAGAACCCACCAGTAGCCAGGGCCGCCGTACAGTCCCTGGCGGTCGCCGCGCAGATCCCTCTGAACGCGGGAACGGCAGACCAGGCCTCCGGGGCACGGAAACGACGGACAAGGCCCCCGCGGCGCCTTCCCCGTTGACGGCATTGCCCGTCGACGAGGTCTGGGGGACGAGCGGCGATGCTCCGATGGTACGCCGAGCGCCAATCGGCCATCAATCGCGCACCGTCGCTCAGGCCTGCTGCCTTGCACAACCCGCTGCCGCGACTCGCAGCGCATTCGCCGTGGCGCCCGCGGCGCCGCCCCGTTGCCGCGGCCGAGTTTTCAGATTCGCTGTGGACATTGGCGCCACCATCGGTGCCCGACTTCGGCTGCCCAAAGTCGCTGGGAGCAGCGTGCCCCTCCTCCCGTTGAAACATACCCGCAGCCAGGTGGCCGCGGGCAAAAGAGGAAGTTGCGGGACACGACCCCACGTTGTCCTCACGCCGATCCGTCCGCCGCGCAGGGACCGAAAGTTCGCAGACTCTTTGCTGGAGGAAACGGGACTCGAACTCCCGGTCCCGATCACAAATCGGCGCTTCAGGCGAACGACAAAGGGGGCAGGCGCTCGGTCGGCGGGATCTTCCGCGAGATCCCGGCATGAAACCTTGTCTCTTTACGAAGATCGGATCGCCTTAAGCCCAGGTGCTCCGCGCGATCGCCATGGTGCAGCCGTGCCACGTCCGTTCCGTTCACGGTGGGACCGTGAGTTCGAATCCCCCTTGCTCCAGCGCGGAGTCTGCAAACTTTCGGTCCCGCCCGGTTGTCGCTAACCTCATTTTAGGAGCTTTTATCCCGTAGGGCGAATGGTTCGGCTGGTTCGACCGGCATGGCTGCGAATTCCGATCGCACAGACCTTAAAGCGGGTCGGCGCGAGCGTTTGAGCACGCCGATAGACTGTCGTAAATTGGGTCAGGAAAACAATAGATAGGAGGACACGGATGGCCAAGTTCACCCGGCGGTCGTTGCTTCGCAACTCTTTCGGTTTGGTTGCAGCCGGGACACTATCCCGTCCTTATATCGCCAAGGCGGCCGCGAAAACCGCGACGGTGTGGTGGGTCCAGGGTTTTGCTGAAGAAGAAGACGTGGCTTTCAAAAACACTGTTGCCGATTACGAGAAGGCCAGCGGCAACACGATCGACTACACCCTGATGCCCTTCGCGCCGCACCGCCAAAAGATCGTCTCGGCCTTGACCAGCGGTGTTGTCCCAGACCTGTTCCCGAACAACCCGGTGGAGATCCTCGCGCTGTATGCTTGGGACAATAAGCTGGTCGATGTCAGCGACGTCGTCGAAACGCAGAAATCGCAGTACACCGAAACCGCGTTGCTCACTGCCTTCTGCTACAACAGCGTCGAGAAGCGGCGTAGCTGTTACGCCGTGCCTTATACCTGCGCGGTGCGGCCGAACCACGTCTGGCGGCCGCTGGTTGAGAAAGCGGGGTACAAAATCGAAGATGCCCCGAAAACCTGGGACGCATACTACGATTTTTTCAAAGAGGCGCAAAAGAAGTTGCACGCCCAGGGCATGCGCCATGTCTACGGGATGGGCTTTCAATTGAACACGACCGGCAACGATTCGAACGCTTTGTTCGATTACTTCCTGATCGCCTATGGCGGGAAAGACATCGTTACCAAGGACGGCAAGCTGCATGCTGACGATCCGCAGGTCAACGCAGCGTTGATCAAGACGGTGACTTACCCGACCACCGCCTATAAGGAAGGCTTTGTACCGCCAGGGGCGATCAACTGGAACGACGCCGACGACAACAACGCCTTCCACGCCAAGCAGATCGTCATGGATCTCGACGGCACGATATCGACCGAGGTCGCGATCATCAAGAACAAGCAGGATTATGATGACGTGGAGACGATGGGCCTGCCGCTGTCCAATGACGGCAAGCCGGTGCCGAGTGAGGCGCTGCATACCGGCGGCCTCATTCCGCAGGGCGCGAAGAACGTTGAAGTAGCGAAGGACTTCCTGAAATTCTTTATCCAGCCGGAGGTTCTCAACGCCTATCTGAAGGCCGGGCTGGGGCGCAACATCCCGTGCATGCCGTCGATCGCCAAAAACGATCCGTGGTGGCTGGCAGACCCGCACCGGGCCGCCTACACCAAACAGGGTCTACTCGGCCCGACGGTGCCGAATTTCTGGGTATTCAACCCGGCCTACGCCAGTGTCGAGAACACGCATGTATGGCCCACCGCATGGGCCGACGTCATCAACGGTGGCATGACGCCGCAAGCGGCCGTGGAGAAGGCGTCCAAACGGGTCGAGGAGATCTTTGCGAAATATCCTATTGCGCAAACTGAGTAGGACCGCAGTACCGTCCTGCTGCGCCTGAAGGCAAATCTGGGTGATCACGAGCGGCAGTCGTCCCCGAGCCATGGCATATCGATCCATTGTGTCCGATAAATCCCATGGGCGTCGCCAAACCGGCAACTTGCGATTAGTGCGCGAGAAAGTGCCCATCGATCACCAGCTCGGTACCGGTGATTGAACGAGGTGGCGCACGGCCGCCGCTTTGGAGTAGGTACCAGCTCGCGCGGCTGGGGTTTGCACCAAAGAGCTTCTCGGCGCACTCGTTTGGTGGCGCCGCGACGGACATCCGGTAGTCGCTTCGCTTGATCCCGGGAGCTTTCTCGCAGTGGCGGAATGATATGGATTTAAAGGTGACCCTCCTCTAGCCGGATCAGAGTTCGATGTCCAACACCGGAGCCTTATGAATGTGATTGGCCAAATATTCCGCCGCATCGAGCAACCGCAAAAATCGCTCGCGGATCATGCCAGGGGCGGGTTCACCCGACCGATATCGTGGGGCAACCTGCTCGTCCCACGCACGCTTGTACAAGGCTCCGACCGTCTCCTTGACCTTTGGATCGCGGATTACCAGGAACTGCCAGCGCTGCATGTTTCCGCCGCTCGGCGCACACACACCAGCCTCCAAGATCTTTCGGATCAGCTCGTTCGGCACCGGGTCTGGTTTCAGCCGCCGCATCGACCGAGTGGTTCGGATGATCTCGAACAGGTCGGTGGTGTCTGAGGCTGCGTCAGGCGTGGCACGGTCGGTCATGTCTGCTGTCCGCGGAAAGATCATTGTGCCGGTCATAATAGAGCAGCGACACGTCCGATGCAGGGCGATCCGGGGAGGCCTCACTGCGCGATGTAGCCGCCGTCGATCACCAGCTCGGTCCCGGTGACGAACGATGCTTCGTCGGAGGCGAGGAACAGCACGCCATAAGCAACTTCGATCGGCTCACCGAGGCGGCGGAGTGGAGTGAGCGCAATCTTGTCGGCACGCTCATTGGCATTGGTCGCATTTAGCATTGGCGGCATAGAGCCGGGATGCACCGAATTGACCCGAATGCCCAGGGGGCCATAGCGTACCGCCGCTGACTTCGTATAGATCCGCACTGCACCTTTCGAGGCGCTATAGGCGGGATGGCCGCTGGCGCCGCCGACAAAGCCCATGATTGAGCTGATGTTGACGATCGAACCGCCGCCGGTCTTCGCCATCTGCTCGGCGGCGAGCTTGGTGCCGAGGAAGACGCTGGTCTGGTTGACCGCGATGATCCGATGCCACCCTTCCAGCCCATCGGGATCGCCGACCGAGCTACCGGAAATCCCGGCGTTATTCACCAGCATGTCGAGCCGGCCATAGCGCGCCACGGTCTTCTTGATTAGCGCGACCCATGCGGGCTCGCTGGTGACGTCGATTGTAGCCGCGATGGCTTCTCCGCCACCTGCGCGAATGTGCTCGCTCAACACGTCGGCAACAACGACCTTGGCGCCTTCCTGGGCGAAGAGGCGCGCCTCTGCCTCGCCCATGGCCGTGCGCAGCGCCCGTGACGATCGCGACTTTGTCCTTGAGGCGCATGGTCTCTCCTCCTCGTTTAAGTTTAACACGGCTGCGGGCTCTTGCCTTCTCTATACTGGCGGCAAACCGAAGCAGCCACGAGAAGGAATGTTTCGATGATCGTTTGGGTCCCGCTTATACGACGGTTCCGAACAAGGCCCCGACGCCTGCGGTTATCCCCATGGCCAGCGCGCCCCAGCAATGAGGACACCTATGCGTAGGAGCGTGCCATGACGATCTGGGCGAGGGATCGGTTCGGATCCGCGATGCTTGCGCTGACTCTCGCGCTGGTGACGTGGCCGGTCATGGCACAGGCGCAGCAGAAGGTTCTGCGGGTGGTGCCGCAGGGCGAGGTCAAAGTGTTCGACCCGCATCAATCTCAGGTCAACCTGACTTCGATGCATGCTGCCCTCGTCTACGACACGCTGTTCAGCTGGGATGCCGACATGGCTGCGCGGCCGCAGATGGTTGAGCGCTGGACTATCTCGGACGACAAGTTGCTCTATACCTTTACCCTGCGTCCCGGGCTGAAGTTCAGCGACGGTAGCCCGGTGACGACGCGAGACGCGATCGCAACGCTGAAACGCCTTTTCCTTCGCGACAGTCAGATCCAATCACTCGCACAGCGTGTGGCCACGCTGGAATCGATCGATGATAGGACGTTCACGATCGGCCTCAAAGAGCCGTTCCGTTTCGTCGAGTTTCTGCTCGGCGGCAGCAATGGCATTGCAGGCGCCATCATGCGCGAGAAGGAGGCAATGACGGACCCTACACCCCGATCACCGAGATCATCGGATCGGGGCCATTCCGCTTCGTCAAATCCGAGTATCTCCCCGGCGCCAAGCTTGTCTATGAGAAAAACCCCTTCTACGTCGCGCGCAGCGAGCCGGCCAGCGGTTTCTCCGGCGGAAAACTGGTAAAAGTCGACCGGGTCGAGTTCATCATCATTCCCGATGCGACAGTCGCGATCGCGGCGTTGCGCAACGGCGAGGTCGACTTCATCGACTCGCCCAGCTTGGGTGTCGTGCCAACGGTTGCCGATGACCCCAACATCGTAACCGGTGAGGTGTGGCCGATCGAAACCTACGCGGTGCTGCGTCCGAACAGCATCCAATCGCCGTTCAATAACGTAAAGGCCCGTCTGGCGCTGGCCCACATGTCGGATCAGCGGGAGTACATGACCGCAGCCTATGGCGATCCGATGTACTGGCGCGAGTGCTACGCCTATTGGGTGTGCGGTAGCCCCAACGGCATCGAGGTCGGTTCGGAGGATTTCCGCCATCCGAATCTCGAAAAGGCCCGCCAGCTAATAATCGAATCGGGCTACAAGGGTGAAAAGGTCGTACTCATCGGCGGCGCCGATGTGCCGGCCTACAACACGCTTACCCTGGTGACGGCCGACCGTCTCAAAAAGATCGGGATCAACGTCGATCTGCAATTATCCGACTGGGGCAACGTCTCAGCGCGCCGCGCCAAAAAGGACCCTCCGGATCAAGGCGGCTGGAACCTTTTTCATACCAGCGCCAACGGCGCGCAGCTCGCAAGCCCGCTGGTCAGTCCATCGACGATCATGACCTGTGACGGCAAGAATTTCGTCGGTTGGCCTTGCGACGAAAAGGAAGAGGCTTTGCGCCAGCAATACATCCAGGAAACCGATCCGGAAAAGCAGAAGGCCTTGGTCGAGGCCATGCACCGCCGTCTCTGGGAGGTGGTCCCCTATGTCCCACTCGGCCAGCTCAAGCAGCCTTTTTTGTGGCGCAAGAATATTTCGGGGGTGCTCAAGGCGAATACCCTCGTCTTCTGGAACATCGAAAAAAATTGAACGCTTGTAGCGGAAGCACGCGATATCGATGTCGCCGGACGAAAGCGGCCTGGCGGAGGGATAGGGCTTCGAACCGTCGGTCTCTCTCGCGGAAGGAGTCTGGTGGGCGGGGTCGAGCGGGCATTCGCGAAAACCATGGTCCCTTTCACGGGGGACCGAGGGTTCGAATCCCTCCAGCGGCGAGTCCGGTGCGAACCCGTCGATCACCCAATCAGAAGGGCAGCAATGCCGAAGGTCGGTTTTCCATCGGAGCTCTCCGCTCAGCAGGGCTCCGGGCGCCTCAGATAACCCGCAGACCGACGGCTTCGGGCCCCTTTTGACCCTGGGCTACGTCGATGGCGACGCGCTGCCCTTCCGCCAGGCCCATAATGCCGGCGCGCTCCAGCGCCGAAGCGTGCACGAAGATATCCTTTCCGCCCTGATCCGGAGCGATAAAGCCAAATCCCTAATTGGCATTGTACCATTTCACCGTGCCCAACTCCTCGACGGTCGCGCGGTCACGCGACGGATACGCCGGTCGCTCCGGCCGCGGACGCCGAGGCGGCTCTTGCGACGCGGTGCTGGCATCCACGCTGACGATCTCGGTCACCTGCGGCCCCTTCGGTCCTGGGCTGGTGCGCACCTCAAGCGTCGCGCCCGGCGGTACGCGGCTGTGGCCGCTTCGCTCAGCCACGCTTACATGCAAGAAGGCATCGCCGGAGCCATCCGCGAGCTGAACGAAGCCGAACCCCTTCTCGGGATTGTACCACTTGACGGTGGCGCGGACGGATGGACCGGAAGGTGCTTCGAACTGCGGCCCGCTCGGCGGAGCAAATCCGAAATTTCGTCTCGGCGGTTCGTAGTTGTCGTCGTCGAAACTACGGCGGTGGTTCGGGCGATCCCTGTTTCTGTTGTTCACGGCTGCTTCCTACGTGAGTTATGGGTGGCCATCAGTTGGGTGAGGTTCAAGTCCCGCGAATTCCGGGATTGATCGCCAGCGACGCGCCCGCGATCTCACCAGCTTCGTAGGCGGTGGGCGATACCATTCGCGTTGCGCGGCGCACCGTCCGCAGCTTCAAATCGAGCTTCCCGAGTTCGGCATCCACAACCGATGCCTTCAGCACGACGAGATCGCGGCCGGTGCCATTATTCACCGCATCGCGCTCCCGCTTCATCGCTGTCAGCTTGTCCGCGATGGACGCGACCATGCCCAGCGTGAACGAGGAGTTGGCCACATGCCGGTCCTGGTGCCGGAAACGCCGGTAAGCGGCCGAATTCTTGTAGCGGCCGAGCTCGGACCGCACGGCGTTGTCGATCAGCTCAGTCAGGTAGTGCGCGACCTCGATATCTGAGCGAAGGCCGACGAATATGTAGCGAGCCTCACCGGCCTGGTTCTTCTCTCGCCAAACTCGGCAATCGCAGAAGTTTCGCAATTGCGCCGACACAGTCGTCGAGCGGAATGCGCTTCTTGCGGTAGGTCTCGTACTCGCGCCGCTCACACCGTGCATCGCGGATTTCGACATCGGTAAGTGAAAGATCATATCGGTCGAGCAGCTCGGCTACCTTGGCCGCGGCCAACAGGGCTTCGGCCTCGGTGCACCCGTTGTCCGTGGTCTTGGAGCGCAAACCTTGGATTCGCGTCTTGAGCCTGTCGAGGGCGGCGAAGTGAGGGTGTGCGGTCATGGAAGCGTTCCCAATACAATTCGACCACGGGATCGTCTCCGCGCAGCCTCAATCTCGGCCAGCGCCATAAACTCCGGATCGTAGCCCCCACCGCCTTCGAGCGGAAACAGAGATCCGACATCTCGGCCGCCCTCCTCGACCCGGGCGCGATCGTCTCCTTTCTGAACCCACAGCCGGCACTCAGCCTTGTCGGCGGGAACTGGTCTTCATGCCCCACAACCGCTCCGGTTCGGCGTCCCCGAAATTGATTCGGTCCCGATGCAAGCGGTCATTCGATAACCTCGTGGGGCTGACCGGACCACAGCGGCCGGCGCAGTCACTCAGGGCTTGGCGAACATCGATCAGGACCAGGAAGGGGCTGATCTCGCGGCGATCGTGGCAGGCCGCACCGGGGTTGATATCTCCCCGGACTGCGGCTCGTCGGCTGTCGTCTCTCCCGGCGCGTGCAGGCTCCTTCCGCACGGTGTGCAGCCTAGTAGTGCGGTTAGGGCTGATTTCCCCGAAAAGAAGCTGAGCCAGGATCTCGGTGCGCTACCTCAAGGCCGATATCTTGCACCCGAATGCCCGTCTCTTCCTCGAGCTCTCGGATTGCAGCTTGTTCGAACGTCTCTCCGTCCTCAACGCCGCCGCCCGCTGTAGCCCAGTAGTCCTGCCCCGCGAGCGCGCCATTCATGTGGACGAAGCGGAAAAGGAGAATCCTTTCCGAAGGATCTAAAACCAAAAGTCTGGCAGACAGGCGGGTGCGCATGTCGCAAATTTACACGAATGTCGGTTTCGGTTGTGCGAGGAGGTTCGCCGATCTTCGCGGGCCGACGAGCAGGGTGACCAGTCCGCTAAACGACTTGGAAATCGGACCGTCGCGCAATGCATTGCTGCGCCACCGGATATCGCCCGAACTTATGTCCTTATCCTATCGCACACGGGCATAGCTGAAGCAGTCGCGGGGTTCGTCGCTGATGTTGGGATGCATGAGCCATCGCCGTAGGAGACCTTCGCGGACCATGCCAGACTTCTCCATCACGCGCGCCGAGCCGACATTGTCCACGTCACAAAACGCACCAATCCGGAAAACGGAAGGCTGGCCCATGGCCCAATCCACGACTTCGGTGAGAACCTCTGTCATGAGGCCCTGCCCCCACCAGGGTCGCGCCGTGAGGTAGCCGACGTCGAGACGGTGTGGGGCGGCCTGACGCAGGGCGAAGACTCCCCGCAACCCAGCGCCGTTCCGATCGATAAGGACATAAGTTCGGGCGATATCCGGTGGCGCAGCAATGCATTGCGCGACGTAGTTTCGGTGTCGCTACGGCTGCGGTGCGGCCGCCAGATCACGAAGCGTGTGACAGCTGCATCCTGGGCGTAGCTGGCGAAGATTGGACCGACATCCTCGAGTGCTATTGGCCTCAGAATGAGGCGAGCCGTCTGAAAGGTCTCGGGAAGCATGTTTACATAATCCATCCGATTGCAGCCGGAGGAACGTTCTCGGACCAACTATAACCGAAGGGGCATTGTCAACTTAACTCGGTCGACTCGACATTCTTGGCCCCTCTCTCTTGAGAGAGGGCAGGCCTATAGGCGTGCCAAGGACTTCTCTGCACCGAACGCCGCGCCACCGACGGCGGGAGGATACCACCCCTGCTTAAGTTGACAATGCCAGCCAGGTCGCTTGAACAATCTGTCAGCTGAGTTACCCGCCTACCTTGTCAGTATAAGGCCCAAAGGAAGATCAACGCTGCCGCCGCACCGAGTGCGCTGCGGCCGGCGTGGAGTGCGCCCCAGTACTCGACTGTACGCCGAGCCTCAGGCCCCGCGGCTTCTGGCGCAATCGCCATAAGCTTGTTATTCGTCGGCATGATGACCAATAGCGTGTAGGGCCAGTTCGCGACAATGACGGCAGCACCAAGAAGCCATCGCCAGTCATAGCTGGCAAAAAAAGCAGCCATGCCCAGGATGCCCGCGAGGATAGCCGAAGGTGCTTGCATGGCGAAGCCGCGTTTGTAGCTCGGCTGCCACTCCGCAAGCAGGGCTTGGTCGTCTAGTTGCAAACGGGCGGGTTGCTCCACGATGTTGACGTAGACCGCGGCGCCCGTGAACACAGCCGCGATGATCAATGCGAGGTGCCCGGCGATCATGGTCTTCGTTCACAGGGGGCAACGACCGCTATCGCTCTCATACGGCCCATCAATGGATGTGATCAGGAGCAAAGGCGAAATAAAGCAATTCGTTACAAACCTCGCGATCACATTCGATCGTCTATCAGCCGGTGGGGGCCATCGGCTCAAAGATCGGACGCTTTTGAACCAGCAAAGCGCCGCCTTTGCTTAATATCTCAATGCTTTGATTTGTCGGGCGAGGATCCCGTTGGGGGCCGATTTACAGCGCCCACGCTATTTCGCGGCTTCCCGGTTCCTTGTCACCTGCTCGGCTGCGAAGTGCCGCTCGACGGCGCTTGCAGCGGCGGCCTTACGCTTCGCGCTGAAGGCTTCGCGATTGGCGCGCATCCAATCCATCGATTGCGAGCGCCAGGCGCTGCGCTCTTCAAAGCACGGCAGCACATAGCGCGCGAACAATTCGTAGGAGCGCTTGGTCGCCTCCCAATCGGCCCAGTCATGCGCGAGCATCAGGATGCAGCCGAAGCCGCCGGTCTTGGCCCAATAATTCTCCAGCACTCTCAGCGCATCGTCCGGGGTACCAATGGCACCGCGCCCGCCCTCGTTGATTTCCTCGATGCTGGGCATCCCGATCGCGGCACCGCCCTCGGGGTTTACCGAATACGAGTAGAGCTGCCACTTCTCGAAGCCGGCGCGCACGTTCTCAATGGCCTTCTCACGTGTCTCGGCGATGTGGAACGGCGCCATGACGCGATAATTGGCGCGATCCATGACCCACCCCTGCGTTGCCGCCTCGGCGCAAGCGAGCTCCCAATTGTAGTCGAGCGTGTCATAGCCGTTGGGGCTCCCCGCCATTACGCACAGCATGCCGAGGTCGTAACGCCCGGCGAGCTTGCCGCCGTACGGTGTAACCGCACTTGCAATCGCCAGGTGCGGTCGAGGCTTCGAGTAGGGGCGCAGATGCAGCCGTGCATCGCGCAACTTGTACCACTCGCTCTCCTGGGTGATGACTTCGCCGTCGAGCAGGCGGGTGATGATGTCGATCGCGTCGGCCATGCGGTCGCGCTGCGTCTCGGGATCGATGCCGAGCATCATCGCATCCGACGGCAAGAGACCGGGACCGGGGCCGAACATCGCCCGGCCGCGCGTCTGATAGTCGAGCTGAACGATGCGATCCGCGACCATCAAGGGATGGTGGTACGGTAGCGAGATCACTCCAGTGCCGAGCCGGATGTGCCGGGTGCGCTCGGCCGCGGTAGCAATGAACAACTCGGGCTGGCCGTAGATCTCGTAACCGCCCGAATGGTGCTCGCCGATCCACGCCTCAGAGTAATTGTGTAGGTCGAGCCACTGCATCAGCTGGAAGTCGCGCTCCATGCACAAGAGCGGGTCTTCGTCATTGGGATGAAACGGCGGCAGAAACACACCGGCGCGTAAGGTGCGGGGCTGGCTCATCATGCTACTCCTCTGCCTAGTTTGGGGTGGGAGCGAGTCAATTCCTGACCAGCGGGATCAGCTTCGCCCAACGGTCGAGGATCGGCAGGATCTCCGCGTCCTTGGCCGGCGGCAGGCGCACAGTCATGCGGGTGACGCCGAGATCGCGATTGCGCTTCAATATATCGATATCCTCGGGCGCGCCGCCCAACGTCACCGACAGCGATTGCGGGTCGCGGCCCGCTTTCTCGGCCATCTGGCGGAGCAGCGGCATGAACTCCTCGGGACTGCCAGAACCGGCGCTCGGGGCCGCGGGAAGCAACCCATTGCCGTAACGGATCGCGCGCCGGGCGGCGAGGCGGAAGGCTCCGCCGACGATAATCGGTGGATGCGGCGTCTGCACCGGCTTGGGCCAGGTCATCATCGGCGGGAAATCGACGATCTCGCCGTGATATTCCGGCTTGTCCTTGGTCCAAATCTCCTTCATCGCCTCAATCTGCTCGCGCATCTTCAATGTGCGGGTCTCGTAGACGGTGCCGTGGTCTTCCATCTCCTCGGCATTCCAGCCGCAACCGATGCCGAACACGAAGCGGCCCTTCGACACCTGATCGAGCGAGGCGACGAGCTTTGCGGTCTGGATCGTGTCGCGCTGGATCACCAGGCAGACGGCGGTGCCGAGCTTGAGGCGAGTGGTGACGGCTGCCGCGGCACTCAACGTGACGAACGGGTCCATCACGTCGTAGTATTCCTTGGTCAGCGCCGCGTCACCCAACGGGTGGCTAAAGCGGCGGGTCACCGGGATATGCGAATGCTCGGCCACCCACAGCGAGTCGAAGCCGCGCTCTTCGAGCGCTACCGCGAGCTCCGTCGGGGCCATCGAATAATCGGTGAAGAAAATCGAAGCGCCGATTTCCATATTCCTTCCTCCCCAGATGTTGGTTGCCGACTCACTCAGCCGCATGACGGGCGACCGGCCCGAGCGCCCGCTCGACCCGCGGCCTGACCTCGTTCATCATCAACTCCATCGAGCGCATCGCCGCCTTATGCGGGGTTGCACCGATCTTGAACGAAAAGCACACCGGATGGGTCGCCCGGATCTCGCCGACCAACTTCTCGGCCACGGTCTCGACATCGCCGATCAGCAGATCGTTGTGGATCTGTTCGAGCGGGGGTTCGTCGGGGAACGGCACGTCAACCAGCACCGTGCCCTGCATGACCTCTTGCCGCCGCCGCAGGCTCGAGGCAAGGCGGCTTTGGTAGCGCGCGTTCTCGGCGAAGCGCAGCCCGTCCTCCCTGCTGTCGGTAATGTGGCAGAAGCGATTGACGGTGATGTGGGCGTTCTCCAGCGGCACGCCTTCAGCTATATAAGCGTCCTTGATGATCTGATACTGCATAAGCGTCCTTGATGATCTGATACTGCTCGGCCAGTAGCGCGGCGCCCCCGACTCTGCCCGATGATAACACCCGGTAGCCGTGCCGTGCCGCAGCGCGGAACATCGCCTCGGTATGGCCAGCGACGTAGATCGGCAGCGGTTTCTGCACCGGCCGGGCCGGGATGTGGGTCTTCGGGATCTGGTAGTGCTTACCGTCGTAGCTGAAGAAATCCTGAGAAAATGCACGGTCGAGGATGTCGCAGAATTCCTCAGTCATCTCCAGGTTGGCTTTGATATCGACGCCGAACCGCTCGAATTCGTAGGGCTGGTAGCCGGCGCCGACACCGAGCATCAGGCGCCCGTTCGAGAGCGCGTCGGCGGTTGCAATCTCGGCCGCAAGCCGCGCCGGGTTGTATAGCGGCAGGACGACGACCGCGGTGCCGAGCCGGATCTTTTTGGTAATCGAGGCGCAGTGCGCAACCATCATCAGCGGCGACGCGCAGAGGCAGTAATTCGAGAATGGTGCTCGGCGAACCAGGCGATCGCATAACCGAGCTCATCGGCAAGACGCGTCTGCTCTGCGACCTCGGCAAAAACTTCCGCTGTTTGCTTTTCGGGGTCGCGCGACCCCATCAGATTGAAGATGCCAAACTCCATAGCCCGCTCCTCCGCTTTGCTTGTTGCCACAACCGTGGCCGCGATAACACGAGGGCGTCAAGCTCCTCCACTCGTCCTGTCACTAAACTCATCACCTCGCCCCCCAAAAGCCAGATCCTTGTCTCGCGGGAGAAGAACCCTGCTGTATCAGATGGATAGTTCTCCCTTTCAGTCCTTTTCGGCCCCGACTGTTCGTTTAGCGAGTCGTGCTGTTGCATTCTAACTCGCCACTTCAGTCATTTCCTGCAACCGAAAAGCTGACCCAAAGTCACTTTCGGCCGCCTACTCGAGTGCGTCAGGTTCGCATTGGACTCGCCGCTGGAGGAGGGAGTCACGAGCGAACTCGTCTCTGAATCCCCCAAGCCTTCGGTGAACCAGCCGAGGATTGGGGCGAGGAGGGCCGCCCCCTCTTGCTGCCGGCCCTGCTGTCGGCGCAGGCGGGCGAGGCTCATAGCACCGCGCAATTCCCAGGACTTCGCGTTCTGCCGGCGCGCGACGTCGCAAAAATCGGAGCAAACCGGCACCTGATTTCGGTCGAAAGGCGCAGCCGTGGCGAAGTCCGGCGCAGGGCGGGTGGTGCTGGTCTCGGGCGAACCAGGGATCGGCAAGTCGCGCCTGACCGCGGCACTGTCGCAACGCCTCGAGACCGAGCCGCACACCCGACTGCGCTATTTCTGCTCGCCGCACCATCAGGATAGCGCGCTTTACCCCTTTATCGGCCAGCTGGAGCGCGCCGCAGGGTTCGCCCGCGACGACACGACCGCAACAAAGCTCGACAAGCTGGAGGCGTTGCTCGGCGACGGGGCGGAACCGGGCGACCTCTCGTTGATCGCAGAGACGCTGTCGCTCTCCGGCGGTGAGCACTTCTCCGGCGAGCGCACGGCATGCGATGCAAAAATCGGAGCCTTCGGAAAAAATTACCCGGGCGGCTTTCTAAAACCGAGGATTTCTGCGGCTTTCCGAATTTCCCGCCGATAATTTTTACGAGTTCATAAAAAGGGCTTCCCGACCATGCAAATGCCGACCGGCGTACGCGAACACTTCGAGCAGGGATGTGTATAAATCGACCCCTGGCGGCTTCGAGCACATCGCATGCCTTTTCCGGCGAGCGCACGGCATGCGATGCAAAAATCGGAGCAAACCGGCGCCTGATTTCGGTCGAAAGGCGCAGCCGTGGATCCCGTCTCTCGCCGCGCATCGCGCCGGCGAGGCTTCACGACCTCGCCAGCGGGTAATCGGGTCGGCCAGAAAGCGGCCACTCGCACCGGACTCACCCCTCCGCGGCAATCGCCGGCTCAGTCAGTTTGTCGAGCAGCGTCCTGGCCTCCTTGAGGTCGGCGGTGTCGAGGCCTTCGGTGAACCAGCCGAGGACCGGGGCGAGGAGGGCGGCCGCCTCTTGCGGCCGGCCCTGCTGTCGGCGCAGGCGGGCGAGGCTCATGGCGGCGCGCAATTCCCAGGACTTCGCGTTCTGCCGGCGGGCGACGGCGATGGCTTTCTCGATGGCGGTCTCGGCCTCGCTCGCCGTCCCGGCGCCGGCGAGCAAGGCCTCGCCCCTGAGCCGATAAAGCTCCGCTTCAAGCGGCGCTCCTCCCGTCTTTTCGACCGCCTTCAGCCCGGCGGCGACCGACGCAAGCGCCGCTTCGGGCTTGCCGGTCGCCAATTGCACGTCGGCTTGTAACGCCAACAGCATGGTATGATCGAGGCGAAATTCCCGATCGTGTTGCTCTGTCGCGAGACGTGCCGACGTGGTTCAGCCGTTGGGGGCGATCCTGACGGGACCACTGGCCACCGGGCGCGCCATGGCCAGCTACGGCGTCAAAGAGCAATCCGATCGACGGGCAGTCTAATTTCGCAATATTCTGGTCTTGACTTGATCGATATGATATGGATAATAACATTATATGCGGAAAGGAGGCGGGACATCGCACGTCACCGCTCTGAGAGAACCCAGCTGGAATTGAAAGAACGTGAACAGCTGGCCCTAATCACTTTTGACAAAATCATTGTGAGGAAAATTAAAATTCTATCGATTGCATCGCATTCCGCAGCTGGCGGAACAGGCTCAGGCACCTTTGGCCGTAGTTCCCCCTCGAGCCCCCGTCGCTTCGTAAAAGCTTAGCCGGTGACGTCGTCGGAATCCTCGTGGCGAGGCGCAGCGCCAGCCGGAATATGTCCCACGGTTCTCCCAATAGGTTGAACAGGTGATACCTGGGGTGCGGCAAGTCCCCAGAAACAATGTATATTAGAGGGCAAGAGGTGGGTTATGGCTACGAGAGGACGGCCGGCATTTCGGCCGACGGACGAGCAGCGAAAAACGTCGAAGTGATGGTTGGTCTCGGTATCACAGAGGAGAAGATCTGTTTGCTCGTCCGGGACCGACGCGACAACCCGATTTGCCGGAACTCGCTGCGTAAGCATTTCAAGAATGAGCTGGAGACAGGCGCGACCAAGCTGAATGCCAAGGTCGGCCATTTCATGGTCGCGACAATTTTCGGCACCAGAGCCCCAGATGGCTTCACGCCGATCAAAGATGAGCGCGTCCGGGGCCGGCTGGGCGAATTGTTTTTAAAGGCTCGGCTGGGTTGGCGGGAAACCGACTGGAACGCATGTGCCCCGCTACCTCGCCGAATTCGAGTACCGCTTCAACCGCCGATACGATCTCGCCGCCATCATGCCACGCCTCGGCTATGTCGCAGTCCGAACCCCGCCGATGCCATACCGCCTCCTCAAATTAGCTGAGGATCATGCGTAATCAGGTATCAGTTTGCCTTCGTCATTGTCAAGAAGGGAATTGCCATGTTAACAATTAGCTTTCCGCGGCATGACCCCAGTTCGCGCACGCTGGATGCCTCCCGGCGCGCGACCTGACCCACACCTCACCGGCGCAGCCCGGGAACGGCCGAGCCTGGCGTCGCGTGCTCGGCGCATACCGGCGCCCTCGGCTACGAGAACATCTGGCGGCGTCCCCCTTTTGCTTCTCGGCAACGTTGCTGAAGGGCGCGACGCCGGTCTGATCGAGGATGGCGCGGCGAACCGCGCCACCGCGCGAAAGACGCCGCGCTCTTACTACGCTACCTACTGCGCAGCAGCCTGCACGGCCGCCCGCGGGCGGAAATGCGGCATCACCAGCTCGCCAACCATGCGGTACTGCTCGACGATCCTGTCCTTTGGGGTCGTTAGCGGCGGCGACAGGTTGATGTGCTGCATTCCGGGATAGCGCTCTTCGAAGCTCTTCAAATGGGCGACGAGATCGTCTGGGGTGCCCGCGAACCACGAACCCAGCTTTAGGTAGTGATCAAGGGTCGGCACGCCGGCCGCAGCCCAACCGCCACGCCTGGCAACCGCCTCGATCTGAGCCGGCGTGATTCCCGGCACGAAGCCGAGCGGCGCGAACATCTTCACATGCTCTTCGTAATACGGCAGCATTTCGCGGATCGCCTGCTCGCGCGTCTTTGCCAGATAAAACGAGACGCCGATCGTCAAATTCTCGCCGAGCTTGAAGTCGTGGCTCATCGAGTTCGCCACCCGCTGATAGGCCTGGATCGGCCCCTCAGCCATAGTCGCCGCACCACCACCGACGAGGCCCTTGATCCCGTGGCGCACCATGAACTCGATGCCGCGGGTGCTGGCGCTAACGATCGGCTGCCAGCACTCGACCGGCAGGTTGATCGGGCGCGGCACTAAACTGAGTTCCTTGAGCTGATAGCCACGATAGGGGACATCGGCCGGTATCGTGTAATGCTTGCCTTTATGCGAGAAGGATTCGTTGTTGAACGCCTTGAAGAGAATCTCGACCTGCTCCTCGAACAATTCGCGGTTAGCGTCTTGGTCGATGATCGGCGCGCCGAAAGTCTCGACTTCGCGGCTGTGATAACCGCGGCCGACGCCGAACACGGTGCGGCCCTTGGTTAGGATGTCCGCGGTGGCATAATCCTCGGCCAGGCGCAACGGGTGCCACATCGGCGTGATGTTGAACCCGCAACCGATCCTCAGCGTCTTTGTGACATGCGCCAGATGCACGGCGCACATCAAAATGTTTGGCAGGCATTCGTAGCCTTCGTGCTGGAAATGGTGTTCCGCAAGCCACAATGTGTCATAGCCGGATTCGTCCATCATTGTGGCGATCGCTTCGGTCTTGTCGAAGACCGAAGCGAGCTGGTCGTTCGAATAACGCCGATCGTTCGCCGGGGTGGCATCCTGACCATGGTCGGGGATGTCGATGTGTCCGGCATACACCGTCATGAATTTGTTGATCATCGTCTGTCCTCTCCCGGCAAGGGTTCGCGGCGGCGCTGCCCAGAGACTAGGGCGAAGTGCACGCCAATTCCAGAGGCCATTCGAACGAGCGTTTGGTTCGTCAGCTCCAGCTTTTCTCTGTGGCCGGCACGCCGGCGAGCCCGTCGACCCAACCGAGCGCGGACCTGCGCCAGCCTTGCCGCTGCGTGCTTTCCCTTCGCGTAGGCGGCCTTCGCCGGTGCAGGCATCCAATGGCGCACTGACGCCGGTACGGCATCCATGCTTTCTTTTCCTGGCACAGGGCAAGGGACGATTAGCGGTACCGCAATTTCCCGCCTTTCAGATCAACATCGGACTGGCCGCGGTCACCGAGACCCGCGGCCCGCTTCGGTGATCCGGAGCTAGTTGAGCCCGTAGAAGCCCATTGCTCCGCCAGCCATCACCCCGTGCTTGGTCTCAGGCGACACTCCTTCGAGGCGCTGCATTATCATTTTCGGCGCGCCGGGGAAAAAGCCATCCGGGTGTGGGTAGTCAGTCGCCCATAAAATCTTGTGCGGCCCGATATAGTCGGCCAGTACCTTGATACTACCTTCAACGGGCTCGAACGAGATCCAGCAATTGCGCTGGAAGAGTTCGCTCGGCCTGGTCTTCAGGCCCGAATCGTTGAAGCCCTGATCGTCGAAATGGCGATCCATCCGGTCGAGCCAGGGTGCCACCCAGCCACCACCCGACTCTAGAAAACCGATGCGCAGCTTCGGATGGCGCTCAACGACCCCGCCCCAGATGACGCTCATGCAGGCGAGCATCATTTCCATCGTATGCGAAATGATGTGCTGAGCGCCGCGGCCTTCAAAGCGGTCGACCCCGACGGTTGGCATATTGAGGCTCGAACCTTCGTGAATACCAATTGCCATGTCGAGCTCTTCAGCGGCATTCCAGAACGGCTCGTAATCCGGGTGATGGAGCATCTTGTTGTTGTACGGATTTGGCCGGATAAAGCCGGCGCGCATGCCGAGCTCCTTGCGGGCAAAGTGCATCTCCTGAATTGTCAGCTCAACCGAATGCAAGGGCAGCATGGCAACGCCAAAAAGGCGGTCGGGATAAGGTTTGCAGTAATCGGCCAACCAGCGGTTATATGCATGGTAGAGTGCATGCACGAGCTCGGGGTCTGCAACACCTCCGAGAGACAACCCGATGCTCGGATACAGGAACGCCGCGTCGATGCCGTCGGCATCCATGTCGGGGATGCGCGCATGAGGGTCGAAGCCGCCCTTCTTCCCCTGATTGTATGTCATTGTATCGTCGCAGACGACGCCGTCACGGGCGCCTACCGCGCCGAGCGCTCCAAGGCCTTTTCGCCCGCCGAACGCCTTGCCATCGATGCGCAGACGTTCTTTGCCGTCTTCGTCGATAAACAGGCGGGGCGCCCGCTCGCGAAACGGCGGATCGATGTAGTTCTCCCACATATTTAGGGGCTCGAGGATGTGGCCGTCGGAATCGATCACATTGTAGGCCGAACCCATAAACCAACTCCTTTCGGGTGATGGCGAGGCTGAGGACCAAACGCCCGTTTGGCTTCGGAACGCTAGGCCTGCGAGTAGGGGCTGTCAACTCTGAGTGATGCTATCTTCCCTATGAGCTGCGGCGCCGGCGACCGCCAGCATCGGAACAACACAAGTTCGCAGTGGACTCGCCGCTGGAGGGAGACGGATTCGAACCCTCGGTCCCCCGTAGGGGAGACGGGTGGAGGCACCCGGTCCGACCGCTCCACGATAAGAACACCGGATGCTCGAACATGCTGGAGTCACCGCGGACCGCGAGATAGCGCTGTTGACGGGGGATTACGGAATGAGCAGGGTCCTTCGTCCGATATAATGTTAGCCGATCAGTGACAAGACCCATCCAGTAATGCGCGCGCAGCCTCCTTGAGCAGCGAAGCCGTACCAGTCGATCTCCTGACCATCCGTGCGCCCGCACCGGATTGGTTTCGGTGGGCCATTTCCCAGCCCGGCCAGTCGCAATTAGTGGCGGTCGCGGGGTGCCGGATCCGTTACTTGCTTTGGGCACGCGAGCCGGCGAGGCCGGGCGAGCGCGGCCTTCTTTTCGTTCATGGCGGCGGTGCGCATAGCCACTGGTGGAGTTACATTGCGCCATACTTCACCCGCGACTTTCGCGTCGCGGCGATTGATTTGTCCGGGATGGGTAACAGCGCCTGGCGAGCGCACTATACCTCGGAGGTTCGCGCCGAAGAAATCCGCACCGTGATTGCGGCTGCTCAACTGGGCGAGCGCCCCTTTGTCGTCGGCCATAGCTTCGGTGGCTTCATGACTATGAAAGTTGCGTCCCAATCTGGCGACACGCTGGGAGGTGTCGTGATCGTGGATTCACCGATCCGCTCCCCCGAAGAGGAGGCGCGGCATCCACTCACACGACCGCCCATGGGCAAAAGGCGTGTCTACGAGACTTTCGACGCTGCCCTGGCGCGCTTCCGCCTGATGCCCGAACAACCTTGCGACAACCCCTTCATTGTCGAATTCATCGGTCGCCATTCGCTGAGGCGCGTCGAGGACGGCTGGGTCTGGAAGTTCGACAGCGAGGCCATGGGCTCTCGTCGATTCGGCGAGCCTGTGCGCGAGTATTTGCAGGCGGTGGGTTGTCGCGCTGCGCTCATCTTTGGTGAAAAGAGCGCGCTCGTCTCTCGTGAAACGGCGTCCTACATGTCGTCCCTGATGGGTCCGCGAGCGCCCGTCGTCGAGGTACCCGAGGCGAGACACCACGTCATGCTAGACCAGCCCCTCGCCTTCATCGCGGCACTGCGTATGCTGCTAGACGGTTGGATGCGGAACGAGCAAGCGGAGGGAAGCGACCCTCCACGTGCATGGCGCGACAACTGAGCTCTCCCTGGCAGGGGGACCAAGGGTTCGAATCCATCTCCCTCCAGCGGCGAGTCCGGTGCGAACTCGACCCACGGCTTCGGCGGCCCGCCCCTGCGAATCTCGCCGAGACCGGCTCGGTCCGGCGCCGAACGATACTCGTAACGGATGTTTCGTCCTTCGCCGTGGCCGAGATCGGCGAGCCCGCGACGGAACGAGTTAAAGACCGCGGTCGGCGTTCCGATGTAAGGCCCGGATGCCGGCACGAGAAACGCGATCGTGGGGCCGCCGGTCGCCGGTTGCGCCCGCCCGGCGACGGGCGAGAGAGCGACGGAAGCGAGAGAGCCAGTGAGAACCGCGCGGCGGCTGCTCATCGATTGACCTCGTCAGCGAAACCGTAGGGGCTGCGAAGGCATGTTAAAGCAATTGTTAGGGCGTCAGCCGGAATCGTCGCCCCACTGACGTTGTAGGTGGGCCGATGTCGGCAAGGCTTGGCGAGTGAAGCCGGAGGTTGTCCGGATCGCGCATGTCGCGTTCCAGGCGGCGCGCAAGCGGCGCAAGAAGGTCTGCAGCGTCGATAAATTCAACGTGCTCGAGACATCGCAGCTCTGGCGCGACACAATGAAACGGATCGGCGCCGAATATTCCGATGTCGAGCTGTCGCACCTGTACATCGATAATGCGGCAGCGCAGCTGGTGCGGGCGCCGACGACGTTCGACGTGATCGTCACCGGCAACATATTCGGCGACATCCTTTCCGACGAGGCGGCGATGCTGACCGGATCGATCGGCATGCTCGGCTCAGCGGCCTTGGGTGCGGGCAACAAAGGATTGTTCGAACCGTCAGGCGGCTCGGCGCCGGACATTCCGGCCAAGATATCGCCAATCCGCTCGCAATGATCCTTTCGGCGGCAATGATGCTGCGCTATTCGCTCGACCGCCCCGAGCAAGCCGCGCGGATTGAGAACGCCGTCAAGAAAGTGTTGAAGAGCGGATTACGCACCGGCGACACTCTGGGAACCCGGCTCTGAGCGCGTCGGCCCCCGCGCAATGGGGGATGCCGTACTGAAGGCACTGTAATCGCAGGTCAACCGCGTCGTCCAATCCGGCCCAAGGTCGGCATTTCGGAAGTCGAGCGGCGCGGCCAATGCCGGTCTACCGCTCGACATCTTCGAGCCAAGCTGGGGGTAAGTGCAGCGGCTTTGTCCGCGACCGCGCTTCGCGAAGTCGCCCGCAAATGTCGTCTGCCAAATCCGCAGGGGGAGTTGCTTACTCTCGCGAGGCGATACGAGTGCCGAGCCGATTACCATTTATCTAAATATGCCGCCGATGACCGAGGCTAAGAAGATCACCGCGGCGACGAGGAGCAATCCAGCAACAATTTTTTTGTTCAGGGTAACGCTGCGATGTTGACGGCGCGGATCGAATTTGGAGGACCGCATTCATCCGAGCCTGAGTGTCCCGGCGCGCATCGCTTCGCGCCGATCTATCAGGACAACCACGTCCTCCATCGACCTAGCCGATCGGACACGCCCGCTGCTATAGCCGGGCTCGGCCGACACTACCCGGTCAGGTGTGTCGGCTACGTAATTCCAGAAAATCACAATCCCCCGCGCCCGAGCAGCAAATAGATGACGAGTATGATCAGCAGAACACCACCGATACCGATCCCGCCGCCATATCCCCACCGGTGATAGCCGAACCCGCCCCCGAAGAGGAGGATAAGAATGAGAATAATCAGGATCAGGTCCATTCGTTCCTCCGTTGCGGTTTCCCTGAGCCGTTTTGGCGCGGCTCCCCGTCATCAAGCGCCGAGCTGGCGGATCAGCTTCGCCCAGCGGTCCAACAACGGCAGGATCTCCTCTGTCTTGGCCGGCGGCAGGCGGACGTTCATTCGGGCGATGCCAAGGTCGCGGTTGCGCTTCAACAGATCCAGGTCTTCCGGGGCGCCCACCCAACGTCACCGACAATGGCGCAGGTAGGTGTGATGCGTCACATCGGCGGCTTGATCCCGTCTTTTTCGGCATAGAGCCGTGCCGCGGTCACGGTGCCGTCGGGTTTCTTTAAGGCGATGACGAACACCGCCGCGCCAGGCTTCAACAGGCTCATATCGCCGGGAGCGTTCGCCAGGATCGGTACGTCCGGGCCGATGCTGTATTCGGATTCGCCGCCCGTGAAGGTGACGTGCAGCACCGCGCCTTGCGCGGCCTTGGTGACGGTGCCGACCGTGGCGTTGGTCATAACGCTGTCCGGCATCAGATCCCAGGCGAATTGCCGGCCGCCATCAGGCGTCGCTTTGGGGAAGATGCGAGCCTCGATTGCGTGAATCTTGCCGTCCTTATCCTTGACCCCGGTCGAGGCGACAAAGTCACCCGGTTTGATATCGGCGAGGCTTTTCTTGACAAGGGTGATGATGTCGACATCCGGCGCGAGCGTAATCGACAGCGACTGGCCGTCGCGGGATTTGACCGTCAAATTGTGGTCGTCGAGCTTCTCGACGGTGCCGCGGACGCGGGTCGGTGTGGCGTCCGGCGGCGGGGTCTGAGCGAGCGCCGGCACCGCAATTAGTCCGGCCATGGCGACAGCGAAGAGCGAGAGTAGGCGCATCGGTAAATCCTCCCTGTGCAAGCCTAAAATGGTTTCTCTGTTCGGTCGGGGCCGTTTCTCTGTCCTGCACGCATCGTGAGCGTCGCGCGGAGAGGCAGTCAAGGATGTCGTCGATGACGCAAATGGCTGTGGTCTCGATTTCGGTATTTTTAACGGAATACCCGTTGATGTCCGGTCGGGTTCAGTCCGTGTCCAGAGCCATACTGCACACCACCCGATCGACCCCGGGATAACGTTTCGACCTGAGGATCATCTCGCGCCGCGCTACACGCCCCATGGCGAACGTCGCCCCGGAGCCCGTGGTTCGCACAGGACTCACCGCTGGAGGGAGAAGGTTTCGAAACATCGGTCCCGCGTCAGAGAACGCTTTTCGAGACTGCCCCGTTTGAGCTCGCCTTCCCAACGGGTCGCGAGAGGGACCGCGGCTTCGACCCGGGAGGGCATGAGGCGCGATGCCGGTCTGCCACCGGCAGCCCGGCAACGTCGAAGCGGCTAGCGCCCCGGTGCCGTCCGCGCCTAAATTTACCGGGTCAAACCGTTGCCGAAGAGGAGTAGCACGATGAGCAGGTTCCGCACACTGCGGGCCGGGGTCTTCCTGCCGCCGTTCCACCCGAACGACGAAGACCCGCTCTTGTGCATGGAGCGCGACTTCCAGCTGATGCAATGGCTGGACATGCACAATTACGCCGAGGCCTGGATCGGCGAGCACCACTCCGGCGGCTATGAGATCTATGGCCAGCCGGAGCTGTTCATCGCCACCGCCGCGGAGCGTACGCGGCACATTCGCCTCGGCACCGGGGTCATCTCACTGCCTTACCACCATCCCTTTATGGTGGCGGACCGCATCGTGCAGCTCGACTACCAGACGCGCGGCCGGGCGATGTTCGGCTTCGGCCCTGGGCTTTTGCCGTCGGACGCGATGATGCTTGGCATCGACCCGGAGACGCAGCGCGACCGCATGGCTGACGCGATCGACATCATCGCCCGTCTGCTGGACGGCGAAATCATCACCCAGAAGAGCGAATGGTACGAGATGCGCGAGGCGCGCCTCCACCTGCGCCCGTATTCAAAGCCGCGCCCGCACTTGGCGATCGCCAGCGCCGTCACTCCCTATGGCGGCAAGCTCGCCGGAAAGTACGACCTCGGCATGCTGTGCGTGATGGCGGGCAGCCCGAACGGTTACGACGCTCTCGATTACAACTGGCAATTGGCCAGCAGCGCGGCGGCGGCGCAGGGCCGCGTCATGGACCGCGCCAACTACCGCATCATGGCGCCGTTCCACATCGCCGAGACCCGCGAGGAGGCGATCGAGAATGTCAGGGCCGGCTTCGAGAAGTGGCAGCTTTATTCGTACTCGGTGAACCCCGAGGGCGGTGCGGCGATCGGCATGCCGAGCATCGATGAAATCAATGCCGGCGGCCGGGGGGCCATCGGCACGCCCGACGACGCATTGCGCGTTCTAGAGAACTACTGGGAGAAGACCGGCGGCTTCGGCTGCATCCTGATGCTGGCGCACGATTGGGCCGACTGGGAGGCGACGAAGCGCTCCTATGAATTGTTCGCGCGCTACGTGCTGCCGCGCTTCGAGGAGCGCAGCGCCTGGCGCTCGCAATCGATGGACTGGATGCGTGCCAACCGCGAAGCCTTCAGCGCTAGGCGCAAGGCTGCCTCCGCCAGTGCCGTCGCCCGCCATTTTGCGGCAGAGGAGGCGGCAAAGACTCGGGACGCCGCGAAATGACCCGGACGATTGCGCTCGCCGGCACCCCCCTCGAAGTGGTCGAGCGCGGACAGGGTAGGCCGCTGCTGTTTCTCCACGCTGGCGAAGGGCTGGCGCCCGAGCGACCGTGGCTCGATCTGCTCTCGCGGCGCTATCGCGTGATCGCGCCCTGTCATCCCGGCTATGGCAACTCGCCGCTGATCGACGGCGGCGGCTCGGTCGACGACCTCGCCTATCTCTACCTCGATCTCGCGGCCGAACTCGGCCTTGACGGCGCGGTGCTGGTCGGCGCCGATCTCGGGGGCTGGATTGCGGCCGAGATGATGGTGCGCTCGAGCGCCCGCTTCTCCCGCCTCGTGCTGACCGCCCCGCTCGGGATCAAATTGCGCGGCCGCGACGAGCGCGACATCGCCGACATCCATGCGATGACGCCGGCCGAATATCTGCGGCTTGCCTGGGCCGACGCGAGGAACGGCGATGTCGATTACACCGCGCTGCCGGACAGCGAGCTGGCGGCGATCGTGCGCGGCCGCGAGGCCTTTGCGCTCTACGGCTGGAAGCCCTACATGCACAATCCGCGCTTGAAGCGCTGGCTACACCGGATCGACCGTCCGACCTTGCTGCTGTGGGGCGCCGCGGACGGCATCGTCACCCCTTTTTACGGCGAGGGCTGGCGTCAGGAGATAGCCGGCGCTCGCATCGACGTCATCCCCGACGCGGGCCACTTCCCGCATTGGGAACAGCCGGAAGAATTCGTCCAGCGCCTGTCGGCTTTCGTCGACGGCCGCAACGACTAGCGAGGAACAGGGTCATGCGCGTCTGGTATTTCTCCGAGATGGCATACCACCCGGCCTGGGAAGAGGGGCTGAAGCGCGGTTCGCTGCGGGTCGTGCTGCCGAACGCCAATTACGACCCCGAGATCGGCCATCGCCTGTTGAACCGCTATCTCGACGAATTCCGGCTGTGCGACGAGGTCGGCCTCGACATCATGGTCAACGAGCATCACAGCACGGCGACGTGCCTGACGATCTCGGTGCCGATGGCGCTGGCGGTCATCGCGCGCGAGACCAAGCGAGCGCGACTGTTGTCGCTCGGCAACCCGATCGCGAACCGCCCGGACCCGGTGCGCGTTGCCGAGGAGATGGCTTGGCTCGACGTCCTCTCGGGTGGCCGGCTGGAGATGGGGCTGGTCAAGGGTGCGCCCTACGAGATTGCGCCGGCCAACAGCAACCCGGCCAATCTGATGCGCCGCTATTGGGAGGCACACGATCTGATCCTGAAGGCGATGTCGACAACCGATGGCCCTTTCAGTTGGGAGGGCGAGTTCTTCCATTACCGCAACGTCAACATCTGGCCGCGGCCGTATCAGCAGCCGACGCCGCCTGTGTGGATGACCGGCCTCAGCCCCGAGAACCGGCCGGATGGCGGCCGAACGCGGCCATGTCGTCGGCACCCTGCTATCGCTGTCAGCCGCCGGCCCGATGTTCGACGCCTATCGCAAGCGCGCGCAGGAGCTCGGTTGGACCGCCGGGCCCGACCGCTTCGCCTATGCTGCGGTGGTCGGCCTCGGACCACGCGCGAGGAGGGGCTGCGCCGCGCCAATCTCGCGGCCGACTATGTTCGGACTTCGGTGGTCGTGGCCGAGGCATTCACAAACCCGCCGGGCTACAACTCGCTCGCCGCCAACATCGCGATGCTCAAATCCGGCGGAAAGCGCGGCGGCTTTGTTCGGGACCGCAACGGCAACCCGGTCGACCAGAGGACCGCGACGATCGAGCAGTTGCTCGAGAGCGGTACCTGCTTCGCCGGTACGCCGGATGACGTGTACAACCAGATCAAGGCGCTCAGCGACAGTGTCGGCGGCTTCGGCAATCTCTTGATGTTCGGCCAAGGCGGCTTCCTCGACCATGCCGACACGGTCGCCAACATCACCTTGTTCGCGAAGGAAGTGCTGCCGCGGCTGCGCGAGCTTAGCCCGGAGTCAAATAAGACTGCTGCGGTTGCCGCACGATAGTGCCGCTCCGTGCGTGCCGATATCACCTGGGCAGGAGAAACCGATGGCCGATGCGGAAATCGTTTCACTACGAGCGAAACTGGCCAGCCGGCCGCGTTCCGACGATTATCGGCAGCGCCGGCGAGACTTCGATGCGCGAAGTCTCGAATACGGCGTAGCATCCGATGTTACGGTCGAGCCGGTTACGGCAAACGGCGTGCGCGCCGAGTGGACATCGACCCCAGAGGATGGCAGCGATGCCGCGCTCCTCTATCTACACGGCGGCGGATACGTGATCGGTTCGCTCGATAGCCACAGGCATCTCGTCGCGGAAGTTGGCCGCGCTGCCGGATGCTGGGCGTTGGCGCTCGATTACCGGCTTGCGCCCGAGGACCCGTTCCCTGCAGCGGTCGAGGACGCCGTCGCCGGCTATCGCTACCTCCTTGCTCGCGGCCTCAAATCGGGCCGCATCGCAATCGCCGGCGACAGCGCCGGCGGCGGGCTCGTCGTGGCTGCGATGGTGGCGATCCGCGAGGCGGGATTGCCGCAACCTGGTTGCGGCTGGTGCATCTCGCCTTGGGTAGACATGGAAATGACCGGCGAGACGATGACCAGCAAAGCGGCGGTCGATCCGATGGTTCAGAGGGACGGCGTTTCTGAGATGGCGCGCCTCTACTTGAACGGAGCCGATCCGCGGTCGCCGCTTGCGGCACCGATCTATGCGGATTTGGCCGGTCTTGCACCCTTGTTAATCCAGGTCGGCGCCGCTGAAACCCTGCTCGACGATGCGATCCGCCTCGCCAAAGTGGCCGGCGCCGCGGACATAGCTATCGACCTAGAGATCTGGCCAGAAATGGTTCACGTCTGGCATCTGTTTCACCCCGAGCTGAAGGCGGGCCTCCGGGCGATCGAGGCCGGGGGCGCGTTCGTGCGTGCACATACCTCTGGATAGATCAGGTATCGGTGCAATAAACCAAACAATCAGCGCGGCCTCCAGCTTCTCGGATCGGCTCTTGAGAATGCGATTTTACCTCTAGCTGTGCGCCGTAAGCTTGCAAGCTCACGGCAATTGCCACGCGGTGACGGCCGTCGGGATCGTCCTGCTAGCCGGCGAGACGGCTCGAAACCAGGGCCTGGCCCAGCCCCTGCACGACTCCGCCATGGATCTGGCACTTGAGGCCGATCGGGTTCACCACCGTCCCGACGTCAACCTGCCGCGCGGAACGAAAGCGGCCATCGGCGTGATTGCGATCGTGGGGGCGAATTCGACCCGAAGCGGCCATCCGCCTGTCTTACTCGATGACCTCGTCCGCGCGGGCGAGGATCGCTGGCGGGATCGTCAGACCGAGTTCCTTCGCCGTCTTGAGGTTAACGGCGCCGCGCGGGAGTTGCTTGCCACCAAAAAGGGCGACGAGTAGACGCCGCCCCAGGGCTTATCGGGGGGCAACGGTCTGCGCGTCAAGGCGGCAATGAGGTAAAAGAACCCAGATATCGGGCAGGGAGGCGCTTTGCGCGGAACTGGGATTGAAACGCATCTTCACTAGGAGGAGCGACGCCCGTCGCCTGGCGCTGCTCGGTATCGTGACGGGCTCGGTGGTTGTTGCGAGCGCCGCGGCACAAGAAACAGGAGGCCCGACAGCGCAGCAGCTGGCGAGGGACAGGGAGAACCCGTTCGCCCAAACCATCAACCTACCGCTCGCGGCGGTGACCGGATTCGGCATCGGGCCACATCACGATGTCGGCGAGCAACTGACCATCCAGCCGCAGCTTCCCCTGCCGCTCGATGCTGATTGGAACCTGATAATGCGGTCGCTGCTGCCGGTGCCATTTTCGCCCGATCCGCAACGGCGTTTCGGCCTCGGCGATGTTCAGCCTTCCTTCTTTCTCACGCCGGCCCGCAGCACGGGATTGATCTGGGGTGCCGGACCGGCCTTCGAGTTTCCGACCGTCACCAACAATGAGCTGGGAACCGGCAAGTGGTCGGCTGGACCGACCGGCGCGCTGGTCTATAGCGATAGCGAAGGCCCGTGGTTCGCCGGGATTCTCGTGACCCAGCTCTGGTCTTTTGCCGGCGCGCCTCGCACCGCTGTGAACCAGACCTCGACGGAGGTCGACCTCAGCTACAATTTCGAGAGCGGCTGGTACATACAGACTGACCCCACCATTACTTATGACTGGTCGGCCACCCAGCGCCAGGCGCTACTCTGCCAGTCGGGATCGACGTCGGCAAAGTGACGAAGATCGGCGGGCAGGATGTAAGTTTCCAGCTCGGCGCGTACGACGCGCTCAAGAGCCCGACCGGTATTGCGCAATGGATCATCCGCGCCCAGATCACTTTGTTGTTCCCGCATCGTCGGGCTGCGCAGCACATGTACGTAGAGCCGCGAAGAGAATGACAGCAATGGTTGTCCTAGAGCGCGGTTTTGTCATAGCCGAAATCTGGCGCTGCCCGCGCTGCGAGACGGGCGATGGGCTGTCGGAATCCATCCGTCGCCGTAGCGGATCGCGCGCCGCACGCCATACGGGAAGGCGCCGCCGACATAAATCGGCGGGTGTGGTTTTTGCCCTGGTTTAGGCCTGGCCAACCGGGTCGGCGGGACCGATAGCTTGTTCAGCGGCGGCGCCTCCTAGTCGAAGGTCGCAAACCAAAGGCCTTGTAGTTGTCGAGCTGTGCGATGTCTTTGAGACCGATTCGACCGACGTGTATTTCTCGATTTTCGCACCACGCGCAGATGTCCGCTCACCACCCAAAATGGACCTTCAGCCGCACAACCACCTGCCTCCAATGGCGATGCTAGGGACTGACCTTGTAGCCATCAGTCGGCGAGACCCAGATCACTTTTTGATTCATGGTCGGCTGCGAAGCCCCGTCAACGGGCACCTTGGCGAGGAGCGATCCGTCAGCGGGGACGTAGGTCGAGCATATTTCATGGCTAAAAAAGCCCTTCATGGCGGATTGCATCTGTTGCCGGAGCGTCGCCGTTTGGGCCGGGTCGGCAGGACGATCACCTAAAGCGAACCTCGCAGCATCGATATCCCGTGGGCGAATCAATCCGCACACTTGATTTGCTTTGATCACGACGGGAGAGACGGTCGTCATGCTGATTGATGGGCTCTGCGAAAACAGCACGATCGCGATATTGTCGATCGCACCATTCGCTTTGCTTTTATAGGCGGCGAGCGATCGACAAGTCCTTCGGGCCACATCTGGCGTATAGCATTGAAGCTGCCCTTGGGCGGCAGGAGCGATAGGCGAGTCCAACGATGCCCCCTGCGCTGGTGAACAGACCGCCCAGATCATGGCGAAGAGCCAAAATTCACGCATTGGAGGATGATCCGCGTCGTTCCGTCCAAACGCTGTACGCATAGCAGAGCCTCCGAGGTTCGCAATCCATCCTTTGCCTACCATGGTCCTCCGGGCCGCCCAATTGGGTGACGACATTGACGAAGGCGCCGGGGTCCAGCTCCCACATTAGGCCATAGGCCGAAGCGAAGAAGGCTGTCCCGCGAACTCCTCGACGCGGTCGATAAATACACGCCGCACGGCTGGCTCCCGACGGAAACGGACTTTCCGCGTTCGTAAGGCGGCGATTATCGAGACCCGCGGGGAGATCAAGACGAAATCTCCACGGCGGAGATGGTTTCGTTAAGGAGACGAGCGGCGGCGGCCGGCAATAAATCCCCAGATCACCAAGATAATTACCGCTCCGACCACTGCTCCAATCAAGCCAGCGCCTTCGTCCGCGCGATACCAGCCTATCGCTTGGCCCAGATAAGTGGCCAAAAAAGCTCCTACTATCCCGAGAATTGTGGTGAGGACGAACCCGGACGGTTCGTTATCGCCGGGCGTGACGAACTTCGCGATCACACCTGCGATGAACCCAATGATGATCGTCCAGATGATGTGCATGGCAAATTTCCCCTTAAGGTGGAGCCCGGCCGATCTGGGTGGAAGGACGATCTGCCACAACAGCGCTCACTAGCCCGGGCCGGATGAGTGGGTCCACGGCCGCGAGAGGGGTAAGCCGACCGCTAGCCGAGTAAACTCCATAACCCTACTGACAGCGCGACGGATCATTGTTTACGATGATCGCAACCATTCTGTTCTGTGCCGCGGCCTGTTCATCGGCAGCGGATATGTACGGCAGGCGCTCGCCGGTCCAGTGCAAACGAACCCGGTTCTCCGGTACCTTGTGGGTGTAAACGAGAGCTTCGAATACCGCTTCGGCGCGGCGTTGGGATAGGTGCTCATTTAACTCCGCAGAGCCGACCGAATTTGCCTTGCCAATGATCGTGGCGACGAAGGCTGGGGTGCTTTGCATCATCCCGGCCACGTCGCGTATATGGTCTTGGTCTTCAGGCGTTAACGCGTACGCGCCAGTGTCAAAATAAACAAAATGCGCCGTTGACCCCACGGGCAGCGGCAGGCTCGGCGTCTGTTGTGCTGTCGCAGCGTGAACTGCAAAAAAGCTCATGATCGTTGCCGCTGCCAGGCTCTTCGTTACTCTCTGCTTCGCCATGACGTTCCCTTTCTCTGATTGTCTGCCCCACCATAGTGATGTCCCCTCCACGAGAGGGTTGAGCTTGGCCGATATTCGTGCGATTCCCCGTCGGCTTCGTGGCCAGGATCGCGCTTTTGAGCAGTTTGGGCAAGGGTAAATCGCCTTCAGCGCGAGCATATGGTGATCAAAGCCGGTGGTTGACGGCGCCGAGCGCCCAAACGAGGCCGGCTGGGGCCTGCATCGAGATGCACTTTTCAACGAGCTCCTGCTGCTTTTCGGCATGCACCGCGCCGGTAAGCCGCCCGATGCGGAGCACCCCTTCGGCTATGGGTTGCAGCTCTAGAAACATAGCGGCGGCGCAGCGGAGGCGGGATAGTGGCAGAGCATAGATTCAGGAACTCCTCCAGCGCATCCCGCGCTCTCCGGTGGATTTCCCCGCCAAGCGGCACACCGAGGCCAATTGACTCAACATCAGATCACCCCCAGACCGATTGCTCCATCATCCGCCGTGGCCGCCGTGACCCAAAATGCCGGATGCCTGCGCCTGGCCGAGGAACTCGGTGAGTGCGTTGCGGTTGACCAATCGGCTCGCTACAAGAGCACCGCGCGCCGGTCTATCTCGGGCGCTAGCGATAGAGGACGCGATGGGAAGGCTAATTTTCACCGCGATATTGCTCGCCATCGTCACGCCGGCCGCGGCACAAACGGCCGATCGACTTTATCTCATGGACTGCGGTCACAATTCGGCAAAGGATCAGGCGCGTTGGTCGCCGGGTGTTAACGTCGGCAAGCCGATCGAGTTGTCCGACACATGCGTCCTCATCAAGCACCGCGAGCAATGGCTACTGTGGGACACCGGCTATCCGGATGCGGTCGCCGACCAACCGGTCGACACACCAGTTGGCCATGCGACGCGCGCGAAGAAGCTGATATCCCAGCTTGGCGAGCTCAACCTTAAGCCGTCGGACATCGCTCTTGTCGCCATCTCCCATACGCACGGCGACCATGTAGGGAATGTCGACCTATTTCCGGATTCCACGCTGCTGATCCAGAAGGCTGAGGTCGACTGGGCCTTTGCCGACGGCAAACCGGCACCGTTCAAGAAGGACCGGCCGATGAAGCTGCTGACCGGTGACTTCGATGTGTTCGGTGACGGTAGCGCAACGCTCCTTGCCACTCCGGGGCATACGCCGGGCCATCAGTCGTTTTTGGTCCACCTAGACAAGACCGGCTGGGTTCTATTGACCGGCGACGCCGCGCATTTCAAGGACAACTGTGATAACGATCGCGTGCCGTCGATGAATACCGACGCGGAGCAGACACATAGCTCGCATGCTCGGCTCGCCAGGATTGTCGCCGAGAAGAAGGCGGCACTCTGGATCAATCACGATTTGCCCACTTTCGACAGCCTGAAGCATTCTCCCGATTTCTACGAGTGACCGATCGCCCGGAAGTACGAGGTCTGCTTGACGGTCTGGGTTGGGGCAAATTCCGTCGAAGGTTAATCAGGGTATTGGGCAGGATCACGACGCTAGCGGCGGTTCGTGGCGGCGGTCGCGCAGGTCGAACTTTGGGGTCCGCCTGGAGATTTGACAATCGCCAACGATCGTCGCCTCGACCAACTTCGGCACGACGATGGCGGACTCTCAAATACGCAATGATCTCGCTTTTTGCTAGAGGGCGCTCCCTCATTTCGCTGCACACCACCGTGGTTGCAATCGCGCCCGTGACGGCGAGAAAGATAGGGCGCTTAAAAGTTGTCGGCCAGGTGAGCGGCGACTGCCTTCTCGTCCCATTCCAGCCCGATGCCCGGCACGTCAGGTATATGCAGCTTGCCATCCTTGACCGCATAGGGCTGCTGCAGGATCGGATTCGCCCAATCTTGCCACTCCAGCCAGTGCGCCGTTTCGCTGACCCGCATGACGTGTGCGGCCATCTCGGGATAGAGATGGGTGGAGATGGGAATGCCTGCTGCCGCGGCGATAGCGGCCGCCCGTTGCCAGCCGGTCACCCCACCGATCCGCATGAAATCCGGCATGACGTAATCGCAGGCCTTCATCTGCAAGGCGGTATAGAGCGCCCGCGGACCGTAGAAATTCTCGCCGATCTGAAGAGGCGTCTTTAGATCGGCGGTCAGCCGCGCGTAGCCCTCGAGGTTGTCGTAGACGATAGGCTCCTCGATCCAAGCGAGGCCGAGGTCATCGATCGCGTGGCATCGTTCCAGCGCCTCACCGAGATGAAGTCCCTGGTTGAAATCTATCATGAGCTTCATTTCGCTTCCGACTGCTTCACGGACAGCCTCGATCGTCGCGAGGTCATCGCCGACACGCTCGCGGCCAAGACGCAGCTTCAACCCCTGAAAGCCGCCTTCCTCGCGTAACTCTACGGCCTCGCTTGCGACTTCCGTCGGGGATCTCAGCCAAAGACCATTGCTGTTGTAGGCCGGTACCGCGCCGACGCTGCCCCCGAGCAGCACGCAGAGCGGTACGCCAGCCGCCCTTGCCAATGCGTCCCAGGCTGCCATGTCGACGCCGGCGACCGCGATCATCGACATGCCCTCGTAACCAACGAAATGAAGCGATTTGCGGCCCGCTTCGTAAATTTCGACAGGCGCAAGCCGGCGGCCCTTGAGCATCTCGCCGAGATCGTGAAGGGCGGGGATCAGATAGCCCATCGACTTACGGATGTACGGCTCGAGGTACGCATGTCCGATCACGCCTTCTTCCGTATAGAGATCGATCAAGATCAAGGGCCACTCGGCGAACGTCGCAATGCGCGCCACGACGGGGCGATTGAGCTTGAGCACGACCGGGCGGGCGCGCACGCTCTTCAGCGTTAATCTCTCGAAGCTCATTCTACAACTCTCCAGGAGAGCGAACTGACGAGAGCAATACCTTTCAGATACCACCCTTTGTGTCGGCGGCTTGGGGCTTCCGGTGTATAGACCGCTGTCGCTCGCGAACAGTGCGACTTTAGCGGAATCTCCCGTAGTTATATATATTATGGAACTTTCCGCTAAAGTCGCACTCTGCGGATGACACCCAAGCTGACCCTCAGGCCATCAGGTTCAGCTCCATCGAGGTCGCGCGCCGCCTCGTCATGCCACCGTCGACCACAGCTCGGCGCCAGTCATGCAGTAGAAGACACGGCCGGCGTGCTACGCAGAATCGTTGCTTCGATCTCGTCGACGATTTGCTCGGGCACGGCATAATGGAGCATGTGTCCAACACCCGGAACCAACCGCAGCGTGCTCTGCGGGATCTCTTGATAAATCCGGACCGCGTGTTTGCGGTGATCGACGATGCGGTCGTCTGTGCCTGCCATGATCACGACAGGCATGGACAGCTCCCGATAGCGGCGCTGCATCGCGGCCACCGCCGAAACCATCGTGGCGGTATCCTGAGCCTCGGCGCGGATCTGCCAAGGCCGTATTGGTAATCCGTAGGGGAAGCCGTTGGCGAAGCGTTCGGGCACGGGAAGAGGCGCGAACATGCCTTTTACAGCCAGTGGCAGGAGCGCGGAGCCAAAGAGCGGCCCGACGGTATAGCGGATCAGGTTGCCGATGACTGGGATCGCCGGAATTGAGAACAATGGCACATCGGCGCGCAAGGTCGGATGGTAATAGCCCGACAACAGGATGAGGCCGCTCACCGCTTCCGGATGATCCAGTGCGAGCGCCAAGGCTACGAGCGTGCCCCAGGAATGGCCGACGACGACGGGACGCCTCATGCCGAGCGTTTCGAGTGCTTTTCGCAGCAGATCGGCCTGCCGTTGAGGAGACCACATCGCGCCGAGCGGCCGGTTGCTATACCCGAAACCCGGGCGGTCAAACGCGACGGCGCGACACTGCCGCCCAGCCGCGAGATCGAGCAACCCGCTCAATGCGAAATCATCGGCCGTGACGACGTTGCCGTGGAGAAGGAGGACCGGCCGCCCCTCGCCCTTATCGAGGTAGTGAAGCCGCACGCCCTCGACTGAAATGTACCGACCGCTGGGCGGATGCTCTCGCTCGACCTTGCGCGCTCGATAGGTGTTCCACAGCGCCATCGCTGCCATGGCGGCCGCCGAACTCGCCAAGACCACGCCGTTTCGCGAGCGATTTGCCAAACGGGCATCCAATGAATTTGCCATACGGGTCCGATCGGTGATTTGGAGAGTGGGAGATCGTTGTGCGCCGCAACATGGCACTCACGAAGAACCCCGGCCGATCAACGAAGGTTCCGGGACCATCCCGCTTCCAAAATGATGGGGTCGGTATCGAGCCCCGGCGAGCTTCGGCTCGTGTTATTGCTCTCGGTCGCTCCATCGGAGTCGCGCACCGCCCGTCATGCCGCCGTCGATCACCAGCTCCGCTCTATGATGTCGCGCGGCCTCGGAGCCAACGACACCTTGCGTAGGCTCGCAGTTCGGGCGCCACGCTTCATTCGAGATAAAGTGAGAGAACCGGTGCATTACCAGGGAATGTCCGTGCCGTGGAGGTGATGCCCGGTCGAGGCTCACTGGCTCACAGCGGTTCCGTTGGTTATTATCCTGCGAGAAAACCCCGATCGTCGAGGAGGACGGGAGAATGGACCAGGCGCAAGGACAATCCACTTCGCACCAGCCCGCACTTCAATGGCCGGCCGAGGGGAATGCCCGTGTTCCCTACCGCGTGTTTTCCGATCCCGGAATCTATCGCGAGGAGCTGACGCGCATCTTTCTCGGCCCGACCTGGCAGTTTCTGACGCTGGCCAGCCAATTGCCCAAGCCGGGCGACTATCTGACGAGCTTTCTCGGCGAGACCCCGGTCATCGTGACCCGCGGGCGTGACGGCGAAATCCATGCCATGCTGAACCGCTGCGCCCATCGCGGCAACCTCGTCTGCCTGAAGCGGCGCGGCCATGCCGACGATTTGACCTGTGTCTACCACGCTTGGCGCTACGATCTCGAAGGTAACCTCAAAAGCGTCGCCTTTCGCCGCGGCGTCGCGGGGCGTGGCGGAATGCCCGAGAGCTTCCACCTCGAACAACACGGGCTGAAAAAACTGCGCGTCGACACGTTCGGCGATCTTGTCTTTGGCACGTTGTCGCCCGACGCGCTGCCGCTAGGGGAGTACATCGGCAACCTGATCGGCTCGCGAATCCACCGGGTATTGCACAGCAAGCCGAAGGTGCTGGGGACGACCTCGCAGATCCTGCACAACAACTGGAAGCTCTATTTCGAAAACGTGCGCGACACCTACCATGCGACCTTGCTTCACACCTTCTTCACGACATTTCGCATTTCACGATTGACCTCTGAAGGCGGCGTCGACATTGCCGAGAGCGGCGCGCATCACGCCAGCTACACGCGAAATAAGGTCGACCGCGTAGATCCAGCCAATTCGGACAAGCTGTATGCCGATATCCCGTCACTGCGAGAGAATTTCCGCCTCAAGGATCCGCGTTTCCTTACCACCGTGGAGGAGTTCGGCGACGACACCACGACCCAGATCCTCTCGTTGTTCCCCAATTTCGTGCTGCAGCAGATCGAGAACTGCGTAGCTCTGCGCCTGGTGCTCCCTAAGGGACCGGACAAGACCGAGCTGCAATGGACCTATATCGGGTTCGAGGAGGACGATGCCGAGCTGACCGCGCTGCGGCTGGCGCAGGCCAATCTTGTCGGACCGGCCGGCTATGTTTCGATGGAAGACGGCGCCGTCGGGAATTTTATCCAGCGCGCAATCCATGGCTCCGAAGAGGACTGTTCGGTTCTGGAGATGGGTGGTTTCAAGCATAGCTCCGAGCCCAATCGGACGACCGAGGCTTCCGTTCGCGGCTTCTGGCATGTCTATCGGCCGTTGATGGGGTTTTGAGGGCGATGGACCTCGATGCGATGGTGCGGCGATGGGAGTTGGAGCAGCTCTTTACTGATTACGTCCAGTGTCTCGACTCCGATGAGCTCGAGCGCTGGCCCGACTTTTTCACCGAGGACTGCTTCTACCGGATTACCTCGGCCGAGAATTATGAGGCAAGTTTGCCGCTCGGGCTGATCTACGCGACCTCGCGCAATATGCTGAAGGATCGGGTCAGCGCCTTGCGGGAAGCCAACATCTATGAGCCGCAGCGCTACCGGCACCTGGTCTCGTCGATCAAGATCGGAGATGTCGTGGAGCGGTCGGATCACCTCGATCTCATGGCGAATTTTCTCGTCGTGCGCACGATGCAAGACGGCGAGATGACGATTTTCGGCGCCGGGCGTTATGTCGATCGGGTCAGACGCGATGCCGGCATTTGGAGGTTCGCAAGCAAGACCGTGGTGCTCGATAGTCGTCAGGTCGACACGTTGCTGGCGATACCGATCTGACGCTTGCCGGCGGATAATTCGGCTTGCATTCTCGTTGGCCGTTCAGCTTTTCCCTCTCCGCAGCCGCTTAGCATTCGCGGTGGCGCGTTTATGCCATGGCGCCAGCGCCTGTCTTTTGCCCCGCCGCCGCGCGGCGCGCAGCTTTGTCGCTGCCGGAAGCGGCGAAGCGCGCGAGGGCGGCCCCAGCTATGAGCGGCGCATCATCCGGCCCGGCGACCACTCACCCGAGGCGATGCACGAGAAAGCAAGCTTCGTACTCGGGGCGATGGAGCAGCGCATGGCGGCGCTCGGCTTCAGCTGGGCCGATGTGACCGCGACCCAGGTTTATACTATCTTTGAAATCCATCCGTTCCTGGCCGACGAGTTCGTCCGCCGGGGAGCAATGTCGGGCGGTTTGGCCTGGCATTTCGCGCCCGCCGGTGCAGGGCCTCGATTTCGAGGTTGATGTACGCAGCGTCGCCCACGAATTGGTGATCTGACGCATGCGCCCATCATAAAAATTCCCCCGCAGGCGAAGCGGGTTCTAACTTTTGGTCCCCCCCAAGTGATGCCGCTCTCGCCGGCCGAACGACTTAGTATCGCTGTGGCGCGTCTTGCGAAGGGCGGCTCTTCTCAAAGTGGGACCACGAGTTCGAATCCGCCTTCCTCCGGACAAGGGTTCGAATCCACCTCCCTCCGCTATAACACGACTTTTTAGGTTGTAACTTCAATATCTTATATGAGCCATTCGTGATTCGACCCACAATTTGACCCGCAGCAGTTTTGTAGATGTAGGTGGATCTCTGTGGAGGATCTTGGACGCTTGCTACTATCAGCCTCCTGTCATGTGGCTAACAGAGGCCTCCTCCGTCACGAAATCTCGGGGCTACGGTCGTCTCTTCGTTAGCCTCAGGAGTTGATGCGACGGATCAACTCGGCCCAGCGGTCGAGCACGGGGAAAGGTCTTCTCGGCCAGCTCCGGCGCCAAGGTCCATGACGACTCGCGGGACGCCCATATCCTGATACCGCTTCGACAGGTCGGCATCCTCCGTACCGCCGAACAATTTGATCGGCACAGCCTGGGATTTCCCAGAGAGTATCAGCAGTACGGTTCGGCCGATGAGCAGGATCAGGCTCATGATCAAACGCAAGAATGGTTTTTCAGCTACATGTGAATTGGATCACACTGCTCGGCCAAACCGGACCGTATATTTAGCAGGGCAATAACCCAACGCTTGTCTCCTTCCTTTGACGGCCGGCACATGACGACCTACTCCCCCGATGAAATAGTCAATCGGGCCACCGTCGCAGGACGAGCCGCGTACGAAGCCGTCATCTATGCCGGCCGAGCAGTAGCCCTCGCCGAGCGCGCCTACAACCGGGCTTATATTCGCACCGTCCCCCCTTGCTGGGTCGCGCTTGTGCCTCCCCCGACACCGCCGCGACTCGCACCGTACAAAGGACTCGCGGGGGTCGCCGAGATGCCACTCGATCAGCGTAAGCTTTTCTGGCGCGCATGAGTTGTTTAGGAGACGCAACACAACGGCCATCGTCATGCGATCACCGCCGTTCGAGCCGGACGTAATCGAAATAGCTGATGCTGGCGGTGTGCGTGTCGTCGCTGTCGCAGAACACGGTGATATCGACCAGGTGCGCCGGCGCCGCATCCTTCCAGATCTCGTCATAGACGCGAGCGAGGTCGATCTTCTCGTCAAGCCAACGGCCAATCCGGCCTTCGCCGGCGTCGGCAACGAAATGCGGGAAGCCGCCGATGTACTTATAGTCCCCCGGGTTCAGCCGATTGCCCCAGATCACTTCCATCGCGCGCTTCTCGCCACGATCCGTCTCGAACCAAGAAACAGTCGTGCCGGGTGATCGTCGCCTTCTCGCGTGCGCTCATCGAGCGGGCTGCGGATGGGCAAACTCGATGTACCAGCGCCAGGCGAGCATTGGATAGGCGGCGAGATCGATATCGACATGACGAAACAGCATCGATGCGCTGTCATCGGTTGCGAACCGCATGCTCGGCACACCGTCCTTGACCTCGAAGGCCATGCTCATAGGCGAACGCGTCCAGAATTTCCGATGCTGCCAGCCTGAGGGGATCAAGCGGCTCTTTGCGCATTCTGGGAACCGCTGCGCTTTTCCACAATGCCCGCTCGGCCTCATACAGGGCGAGACGGTCGTCGGGGAAATCTGCCATATCCGGGCGGCAAAGCCAGATGGTCCTCGCTACGACGTCAGCCAGACAGCAGAGGAGCGGCATGGGTACGAAAATTTGATTCTGCTCTGCCCAACTCACCATACGGTCATCGACGCTGACCCGGAATCATATACTGTCGAAGAGGAGTTGCGCGGCGCGCGCCGCCTGCTGGTCCGGCAAGGGGGCAACGCGCTGCTCATGATCGCCCTTCATCTTGATGAGGCGCTCGATCAGTCCGTGAAGTCGGTAAGCCAGTCCGGCGGCATCACGGCGCACACAATCAACCTTACGATCCACTCGCCCCAAGCCGACGATGCGGAAATCGTGCGCCGCATCCACCGGTTCCGCGATAATCGCTTGGGGAAGATCACCGCTGGGCAGCCTGCCCGCGAGCTGCATCATGGCGCTTGTATGGTTCTCCATGTGGTCCCGCTTTCGTCCTTTGCAGACGAGCATTCTACCATTGATGTGGTAGCGCCTGCCCTTCACAGCGGTCAACTTCTCTTGCCGCCGCTTGGCACTGGTTTTGGATGGGCGCCGCAGAGCTATGATATCGCCACGAACTTTGACGGCGTCGTCACTTTTACCGGGCGGCCCCAGACCTCGTGCTATTCCCAACTGTTTCGGTCCGGTGCAATCGAAGGCGTGAACCAACTCGGACTAGATCATAACAAAGCGCCCTTCCTTGCTGGGACAACGTTCGAAAATGTGTTAGTCGCCGGATTAAGAAGTTATTTTCGCTTGCTGGAAAATCTCGGCATTGAGGCGCCGGTGTTCGTGTTCATATCGTTCTGCGGCGTGCGCGGTTGTAATCTACGATACAGCACTGCCCCGTTCGGCCAAGGGCAAGCCGGGCCGATTTCCGAACCCAAGATCGTGCTGCCAGCAGTTGTTATAAAGCAATTCGCGGCCGACTTCCCAGCGCTCCTAAAAGAGCGCTTTGATACCGTCTGGAATGCCTTTGGACTTCCGGGCTCAGACAAGTTCAACGCTGGCCATTGGATAGGCGTCGGCTAATTTGGATTTTCCGGAATCGCAGTTCCGCGACTTTTGACAGGAGCATGCCGAGGGCGCAGAAACACTCGATGAACGAAGCTTTAGCTCGCTATCTCGACCAATGGGAATTGTCCCATCCCGAACTCCTCACAATGCCCGGCGGCGATCTGGGAAAGGGTGTCGGTGAGGTAGGCTTCCGGGTTCACGCCGTTCAATTTCGCGGTCTGCAGGATCGAGTACATCGCGGCGGTGCGTTCGCCGCCGGAATGACTGCCGGCGAAGAGCCAGTTGCGTCTACCTAAGGCTGTACCACGGATTGCGTTTTCGGCGATGTGTTGTCGGCTTCGAGACGGGCGTCAGTGGCAAAGCGGGTCAGCGCGGTGCGGCGTTTGATGATGTAGCGCACATGCTCCAGCCGTTCGGCGGGCGGGGCGAAGCGGGCCTTTCTTCGATGGCGTAGAATTGGGCGATCTGGTCGAGCGCCGCTTTGGCGACGGTCGACTTTGTCGTTTCCCACACGTCGAAGATTCGTCTGCGGCAATGGCTCCAGCAGGCAACCTCGGTGATCGCCGGCATTGCGTTGCTGGGGCGTCCTTCAGGCTGGTTCCGGTCACATCGTTTCCGCATTGCGGACAACCTCGCCGTCCCGACCGCGCGCAAACTGCAAAGGAGCTTGAATGCGATCAGCGGATGGCGGACCAAGCATAACAAGGCGCTGGAGACCGACCAGGCGGAGCGGCTTCGGACCGGTTCAAGCCATCACCGGTAACTTGACGAACTGGCAGCGGATAGCCCGGCGGCGGGGGATAGCCTGGGCTTGGGGTATACCCTGGTGATGGGGCATATGCGGGGGGTGGTGAATAAGCGGGCGCCGGCGCAGCGAGCGCGCGCGTCGGCAACGTCAAAACAACAACCCGTGGCTGATCAAACCGGTTGCCGTAGCCTAAATCACAAACGGCGACCGAAAAGCATCGCTGGTCACATCACATACGCGCGGCGCGTGCCGCAATCGACGACGCATGGCGGATTCAAAATGCCGCTTAGGAAAGTATCGCTTCGGGAATCCGGCGGGTTCGGAAAATCCCGCCGTAAGCCCATGGCTTTGCCAATTAATTTAAAAAATGACCGCATTACGTTCCGGGGAAGCCTCTGTTTACAAAGAATGTCTCAGGAATTTTTCCTCGGCCGATTGCAAAAATACTTTCAACAATATTTAAATCGTCCCCATATATTATTTTCTGAAATTCAGAAAAAGGATGCCAGTCATGGGTATCTCGATGCGTAGTCCTACGAGCGGGTTCAGGAAATGGTCGGAGGCGCATGATCCGAAGATCGCCGCTGCTCGCGCCGTAGCGGCCGAGGCTGCCGTCATCCCAGTTCCGGATCTCGATCAAGGAATGATGACTCCAGAGGAACAGCCAAATCGTCCGTGGCTGGTGCCGGGAGCCGGTACGCTCTGAAGCGAACTCCGGACTGCTTGGTTGAGTGTTCCAAGGACACGGTAGCAAACGAACGACGGGGGCGGAGCAGCGAGGACATCATGTTCATCGAAATTAATCCGGCCCACAACCGGGAGGGGCAGGCAATTCAGCCCCCCGCCAATCACACCGGCCTGAGCCGATGCCGGCCGGCGCCTATCTCAAGTTCAGGAACGACCGGGGCGTCCGCGAAATCTGCATCGGGGTAAAAGAATTCAAGTGCATCGGGGAGTCCCCGCCGCAGGACCACCCGCACATCTACATCAACATGGGCGAAGCGGACACGATCAACATGGGCGAAGCGGACACGATCCTCGGTCCCTACTGCGGGACGGGGTTCCGCTTCGATCCGCGATTGACACCGCTCGATACTGAACCACCGGACAGTTTATTTGCCTACCAAAACGCGGCCTGACCGTTCGCTGTCCGACTCCATCGGCACCACACCGCCGACCGGCAAGCTCTGACACAGCTGCTCGCGCGGAACGCGATTTGCGGCGAGAGCGTTTGGAATGATAGCTCGACGATTTGGTCAACCTTCGGAACACGGGAAATGACGATGATAAGAAAACTGATCCTTGGCACGGCTTCAATACTGGTATTGGGGATCGGCGGCGCCGCTTTGGATTTTTCGGCGGACGCTGATAACGTTCCTAATGCGGTAGAGACCTCGGCACCCGGAACTTCTCACCATTGGGTAAATGCCGCCAATCTCTCGAAAGACGACATCCGATGGGCACAAGTAGAGCTTCACGATCGGGGGCTCTACAATGGCTCACTCGACGGCGCAGTAGGCCCGGAGACAGAGTGGGCGCTCTTGGATTTCCAAAAGAGCAACGGCCTCGAGCGGACGGGAACGCTTGATCAACAGACCGCGGACGCCCTCATCGGCCACAGCAGCGTTGGCCAGGGATCCAGCATGCCGCCAAAGGGTGCTGCAGCTGCATCCATGACAAATTCCTCTGGCACGAGCGATTTCGGCAGCCCCGGGCAAAAATAGATCCAGGCGCGCCATCTGCTTCGCGCAATGCAGCCCCGGCCTTCGGGCGGTAGATCCAAATTGATACGAATTTAGAGGGCCGTATACAGGCATGACGGACTCTTCGCGACTTCGCAAGCGACCGCTGGAAGCAGAGGCGGCAACGAGCGCCCGCGCCGCCGGCGAGATCGACATCGCCGGCTGTGCAACGATCGCTTATTCATCCGAGGATCCGGCTCACCCCGTCGAACATATGCTGGACGGACGCAACGGCCCCGGAGCCACGCGTTGGGTCAGTGCGCGTCCCGACACTGTTGAACACATCGTCATTGAATTTGACCGGCCGCAGCCGGTCTCGCGCCTTCTCTATGAGGTCGAGGAGACGCTGCGGGAGCGTACCCAGGAAGTGCGCCTGGACGTCTCGGAAGACGGCGGCCAATCGTACCGCCAAATTCTGGTTCAGGAATACAACTTCAGCCCCCGGGGAGCCACCTACCAGCGCGAAGAACAGCGCTTCAATCTCCGTCAGGTCACTCATCTCCGTCTTACTCTCGTCCCAAATAAGAGCGGATCCGGCACGGCATCGATTACAGCGCTCCGCCTCTTCGCCTAGAGGTCCGCGCGTCGAGCCTTTGGCCCGCTCGCTCATTGCCGGTCGATTGAAAAAGAGGCGACTGATTAGGGAAATCGCCAAGGCGAAGGAGAAAACCGATCCCGAGTACCGGGCAAAAGTGGACCACATCCGGAGCATACTTGCCGAGCTTCAAGAACATGAGGCGTTCTTCTCCATCGATGAGTTCGGCCCTTTCTCCATTCGTGCTCAAATCGGCAAAGCACTTGTCGCACCCGGTGAAATACCCATCGTACCGCAGTATCAAAAATCGAAGGGCAGCCTCATCATGACCGCTGCGCTCGAACTCTCGCGCAATCAAATCACGCACTTCTACAGTCCACGGAAGGATACTGGAGAGATGCTTCGCATGCTCGCCAAGCTCGTCCAGCAGTACATACACAAGAGCCGGATCTATCTCTCTTGGGACGCGGCATCGTGGCACATCGCCAAGATGTTCCATGACCAGGTTGACCAGCATAACGAGGCGATCGGCAAAGGAGAGACCGCGGGGCCGACTGTGGCCTTGGCACCGTTGCCCTCGGGCGCGCAGTTCCTCAACGTGATCGAAAGCGTATTTAGTGGGATGGCGCGGGCGGTCATCGCGAACAGCAATTATGCCTCAGTAGACGAAGCGCGCGCCGCAATTGACCGCTACGTTCAAGAACGGAACGAAAAGTTCAGGTGCACCCCGAAGCGCGCAGGAGGCTCGATCTGGGGGAAAGAGCGCGAACCACCTCGGTTCTCCGAGTTGAACAACTGCAAGGACCCGCTCTACTATCGCTAATCGAAAATGCCCGCGTCCAAAACCGCGAACTGTGGTAATCGCCGGACGCTTACGTTAGCCTGGAGCTCTGCGGTTGTCAGACGGCAGACCATCCCGTCGAACGGCATGATCTTCTCAATCGGCAGGCAAGTGTCGACGGTCGCAAGAATGCGCTCGGGATAATCGGTATAGAGCCGATGATTGGCCTGCACGGGGACGACGTTAGGACACAGCTGGCGCGCCTCGCGCGCAAGCGTGCCGGTCTTGATGCCGAACGCCTTGGCAGCGTAGCTGGCCGCGATCGTAATGGCGGTATCGGGTCACCGGCTGAAAGATTCCACAGTCGCAGCGCACCGCAGCTTTAACCCCAGCTGCGGACGAAACGGGAGCGGCTTACACCGGAGCTCAGTGCCAAACTCGGAAGTCGTCGCTTCATTCGATCACCTTGTCAGCACGGCCGGTTGCTGCGCACGCGCCGCGATCGGACCACCCGTGCGGTACCCATCAAGCACCAGTGGGAATGAACTCCGAAATCGAGTTCGCACGAGACTCGCCGGTGGAGGGAGATGGATTCGAACTTCCCGTTCCGCGCGGGAAGAAATCAGGAAATCTAGGTATCCCCGTTGGAGTTCAACTGATCTTGTTTATGGGACCGTCGCCCGCATCTCAGCCGAGCCATCCGGTCGCCAACCGCCGACACCCGATGTTACGGCGGGCACGTTCGTTTGATTTTGTCCACTAGCTCACGCGTTGTCGAGCCAGACCGTGTCATGCCGCACCATATCGTAAATGCCGAAGCTTTCATGCGGATTGCGACCCTTTACGTAATTATACCAAAGTTCGTGAATCCTCTCCCAGGCGACGGGCAACAGCGGCGGATCCTGTTCCATGATTGCTTCGGCTCGGCGGATTAGATCCTGACGCTTCTCGGCACCGATTTCGCGGTCGATTTGTGCCGATAGGGCCTGGAATTCCTCGTTATCCCAGAACGAGTAGTTCTGCGGACCGTCTTTGCCGTACCAGGCATTGAAGTAGTCGGAGGGATCGAGCAGCGCCGATACAATAGCCCCGATTGCCAGGTCGAAATTGTCGCTCGCGGCGTCGCCGAACCACACCGACTCGACCACCGTGCGCAGATTGCATTCGATGTTGAGCGCCTGTTTCAGCATCGCCTGGATGGCTTGCGACCAGAGCTTGAAGATGGCGACCTCGCGGACCATGAAGTCCAAGCCCTTGATGCCGTCAGGATGACCGGCCGCCGCCATCAGCGCACGGGCTTCCTTGATCGCGGCCTCCGAATCCGACTGGTAGCCGAGCCGCTTATCGCGCTCCTCCTTCGGTGTAGCGAACTCAGAGAACGGATAGAGGAAGCCGCCGACCATCATTGGCGCCACATCCTTGACGACCTCCATCAGCACCGGCCGGTCGAGGACCAAGTGCAGCGCGCGCCGGACCCGCGGATCGTCGAGCGGTTTTCTCTTGTTGTTGACCCAGGTTGCGTGAACCACGCTCTGGTAGTGGGTCTCGGTAGACATTCCCTTTGTCGTCGTGGCCTTCCGGAACGTGGCGGGATCTGTCGCAAACACATAGTCGACGCGCTTCGCCAGTATCGCAGACGCCATTTCTGGAGAAAACGGCAGAACGTGGTAGAACTCTATTCCGTCCAAATAGGGTAACTCCTTGTTCCAATAGTTCTTGTTTTTTTCCATGATCCAGACTTCGTTCTCAGTGTACTTGACGCTGCGGAATGGGCCGGTGCCCGGATAGACCTGGATTTTGCGGAGATCGTAATGGTTGTCTTCCAGTGTTTTCTTGCGCACGATCACGTTCCAGCCGCTGGCGATCGCCGACATCATGAAGTTGACCGGGCGCGGTTCCGACAGCTTGAATTCGACGGTGTATTTGTCGCGCGCGCTGATCTCGCTGACCGCCTTGAACAGTATGCTGCGAGGAATGCTGATGCCCTGAGGCGGCTTAGCGATCCGGTCGAAGGTGGCCTTCACGTCGTCAGCTGTCAGCTCGGCCCCGTCGTGAAACTGAACGTTTTCGCGCAGCAGGAAGGTGTAGGTTTGGCCGTCTTCGGCGATCTGCCAGCTATGCGCCAGATCGGGGATGATGGTCTTGCCGCCGTCGCGCGGGTCGCGCCGGATCAGATTGTCGAACATGCATCCCATCGCACCGAGGTTGAAGATGGTGCCGGACTGGTGGAGGTCGAAATGCGGCGGCCGTACCGGAATGCCCATGCGCACCACGCCGCCGTGTTTGGGGTTGGGCTCGGCCGCTTTGAGCTGGAATTTGGAACCGTCGAATTCCAAGGGTAGTTCGGCAGCATTGGCGGGGCCCCAGCGCATCCCATAGACGCTTGCCGCCATAGCAGCGCTGCTCTTCAGAAAATCCCGGCGGTTCCACCACGGTCGCGTGGCACGAAGGTCCGTCATTAGATCCTCCCCTGTTCGCTTTTCTGGACGAAGCTAGCTGTGCTCCCGTTTTCTTTCGTGGGGTCAACATATCACCGAACTGGCGGGTGTCACTCGTGAATGCAGGACCGGCCGCGGCCGATTTGTTCACCAGTTGGGTGACGATCGCCTCGCGCTTGCGCGCTCAAGCAGAGGCGCGTCTCACCGAGCGCTTACAACTCGGGGCACGGAATGGTCCGAGATGGATCTCGATGACCTCGCCAACGTCTGGCGGTCAAGCCCGCCGGGTCAATTTCTCCCTTCCTTTGCGGCGAGCTTTTTCAGTCGACTAGCGACCCCGGTGGCGCCGAGGTCGCGGGCATGACGATACCAGAGCACGGCCATATCCGGATCCCCGTGCAAACCGCGCCGATGGGAGGCGTCCAGATAGACGGGATCGAAAGTCTCCCCCAACCTCACCGCCGCTCGCGCCTCTCCTGCATCCGCGGCGCGCTCGTAAAGAAGACGGGCCGAGGCGACATCGCCCGTCGCGAACAGCCAATCGCCACGCGCCAGAAGCCGCTGAAAGCCGCCATTCGCGATGGCGCAGAGAAAAGAGTATATTTCATAGCACTTGGAGAAACGCTGCCTGTCAGCTAGACAAAGGCAAATAGCCGATAATCCGATGGCCACAACGTGAGCCGTCGGATCTGCCAGTGGAGAGTATCATGCCCGACGCGCTTCTGCCTCACTCGGGATCGCTTCCTAGTTGGACCGGCGACCTCACGCGCGTGCCTTTTTGGGTGTATCGCGACCAGGCGCTGATGAAGCTCGAGCAGGGCCGGGTATTCGAAGGGCCGGTGTGGAATTTCTTGTGCCTGGAAAACGAGATCGCCAGTCCGGGCGACTGGCGAACAACCGTCGTCGGACAGATGCCGGTGGTGGTCGCGCGCGATACCGGCGGGTCGGTCGCCGCCTTCGAGAACCGGTGCGCGCATCGCGGCGCCCTGATCTGCCTCGACAACGCCGGCAGTGGCGCCGGCGATTTTCAGTGTGTCTACCACGCCTGGCGCTACGACCTGCGCGGCAATCTCCGCTCTGTTGCGTTTCAGCGCGGTGTGAAAGGCAAGGGCGGGATGCCACCGGGCTTCCGGGTGGAGGATCACGGCCCGCGTCAGTTGCGCGTCACCACGCTGCACGGCCTCGTGTTCGGCACGTTCTCCGCCGACACGCCGGCGATCGAGGACTTCATCGGCCCCGATGTGCTGGCACGCTTCGATCGTGTGCTCGGCGGCCGGAAGATCGAGATCATCGGGCGCTTTGTCGAGGTGTTGCCCAACAACTGGAAGCTGTACGCGGAGAACGCCCGCGATTCATATCATGCCAGCCTGCTGCACCTGTTCTTCGCCACGTTCAAGCTGAACCGGCTGAGCCAAGGCGGCGGCCTCGTCGTCAGCCCGAACGGTGGCTGCAGCGTCTCCGAAACGATCGCGCCGACCGAAGCAGACGACAAGAGCTACACCGGGATGCGGTCGGTCGATGACGACTACAAGCTCGAGGACCTCAGATTGATCGACGTCATCGACGAACATCCCGACCGCGTTCGCCATCAGATCGTCACCGTGTTTCCGAATTTCGTATTGCAGAAGACGCAGAACGCGATGGCGCTGCGGTTCTTCACGCCCCAAGGCGTCGATCGCACTAACCTCGAGTGGATCTATTTCGGCTACGCCGATGACACGCTTGAGATGCGCAAGCGCCGGCTGCGGCATCTGAATCTTGGCGGGCCGGCGGGGTTCGTGTCGATGGAGGACGGTTGCGTCGGCGGTTTCGTCGAGCGCGGCATCGCAACAGCCGAGAAAGAAAGCGCGATCGTAGAGATGGGCGGCGCCGGCATCGCCAGCCAGGTCACGCGTGCAACCGAGGCCTCGGTCCGCGGTTTCTGGTCGCTGTGGCGCCAGATGACTAGCCTATGAGCGCTCTGCTGCGGGTCGCCGAGCTCAACGCTGCCTATGCCGCGATGATCGATGCCGACCGGCTGGAAGCGTGGTCGGACTTCTTCGTCGATGACTGCCTCTACAAGATTACCTCTGCCGAGAACCACAGGCGTGGCTACAGTGCCGGTATTGTCTATGCGGACTCGCGTTCGATGCTGCGTGATCGGGTCACAGCGCTGCGGACTGCCAACATTTACGAGCGCCAGAGCTACCGCCATATCATCGGCCTGCCGGTGCTCGGCGTGACCGGGGCGGACGGCATCACGGCCGAAACGCCGTTTCTCGTGCTGCGCATCATGCGCGACGGGCGCACGGACCTGTTTGCGACCGGCGTTTATGTCGACCGGATCTGCGACAAGGGTGATAGGCTGCGGTTTGCGGAACGGATCGTGGTCTGCGACAGCGGTCATTTCGATACGCTGCTTGCCATCCCCTTATAGACACAAGCCCATCCCGAGGACGAGTGAGTGTAGTTTCCGCGGAGGCGGCCGAGAGAGTTGATCTGAGTAGTTTCCGAGGCTAGCGCAGCCAACCCGCGGCCAGCATGGTCGTCGCGATCTTGGGTTTGGAACTTTCATGCGCATTGCGCAAATCGCGCCCTTGCACGAAGCCGTCCCGCCGAAGCTTTACGGCGGCACCGAGCGGGTGGTGTCGTACCTCACAGAAGAGCTGGTTGCGCTCGGGCACCAAGTGACGCTGTTCGCCAGTGGCGATTCCATCACCTCGGCTCGTCTGCATGCAGTGTGGCCGCGCTCGCTACGACTGGATCCCGCGATGCGCGACGTGATCGCGCCACACATGCTGATGATGGAGGAGGTGCGCCGCCGCGCTGAAGATTTCGACGTGCTGCACTTTCACCTCGACTACTGGCCGTTCTCGATATTTACCCGGCAGAAGGTCCCGTTCGTGACCACCCTGCACGGGAGGCTCGATTTGCCCGAGCTGAAGCCGATATTCAACGCCTTCCGCGACGTCCCCGTCGTGTCGATCAGCGACGCCCAACGCCTCGCGCTACCACAGGCCGGGTTTGTCGCCACCGTGCCGCACGGGATACCGGGAAGGAGGCTTTCGCCGCAGCCGCGGCTCACGCCGACTTATCTGGCGTTCCTTGGCCGTATCGCGCCGGAGAAGGGACCGGACCATGCCATCCGCATCGCGCGCGCTTGCGGCATCCCGCTAAGGATCGCCGCTAAGGTGGACAAGGCCGACCAACAGTACTTCGATTCGGTTATACGTCCGATGCTCGATGGTCCAGGCGTTGAGATGATCGGGGAGATCAGCGACCGCGAGAAACCTGCCTTCCTTTCCAGCGCGGTTGGCCTGTTGATGCCGATCGATTGGCCGGAGCCATTCGGCTTGGTGATGATCGAAGCAATGAGCTGTGGCACACCAGTGATCGCATTCAATCGTGGCTCTGTCCCTGAAGTTGTTGAAGACGGACTGACCGGGTTCATCGTGGAGGACGAGGCGGCCGCGATCGCCGCCGTCGGGTGTCTCGACTGTCTGAGCCGCGCCACAGTGCGTGCTCGCTTCGAGCAGAGGTTCACGGCGCGCCGAATGGCGGAAGACTACTTGGCAACGTACAGCCGGCTCGCGGCGGATGACCGCCCGGTCGTGCGAAGGCGACTGCAGATTGTGGGCTCAGCCCGATGATCCGGACCAAGCCAGCCGTAAGCCGCGACAGGCGAGCCGACGCCATTCTGCGCCCGCCACCGGGAAGGTGAGCGAGGCCGAGACGGCCATCGAGAAAGGCATCGACGTCGCGCGACGACAGAACGCGAACGAACCGCAGCCGACGGATCGGCGTTCCGGTCTGATCCGTTCCCATATGCTTACCGGAAGCACGCGAGGGACCCAGCATGCCGAAGCGCCAAAGAGCATTGCGAGTTGAGGTGCAGATTTGTGCGCCCAAGCCATCGCAGTACCGATGGGAGATTTACGATGGCGATGAGCTGGATGCGATCAAGCTGTCCCAGGCGACCTATCGATCTGAAGAGGCGGCAAGGGCAGCTGGTAATGTCGCTCTAAAGCGCATTTTGGAACCTGAATGAAATCCATGCCTAACGAACCGCGCGGCGAGAAGCGCCCCGCCGACGTGATCAGCAACGCCCCTTGGCCGAAGCCTCGTTTTGGTCAGAATACCGGGGCGCGCGGGCTGTCGTCATGCCGCGTTGGTCGCGCTGCGCCATTGCCCGCCGCCGCTTCTGATCGGAAGATCCGAAGCGTCGACCGGGAGACGAGATGGCGCTGGAGGTTGAAGGTATTGTGGACGGCAGCATGAACGCTCAGAAAGCGTTGCGCCGACGCCGCTGATTTGAAGCGTTGCATCTTGCGCTCGCGCCGACGCACCACTTGATGCGAATTCTCCGCCCGATTGTTTTCTCGCAGGCCCTGCTCATGGTGGCAGGAAAGTCCGAGATGCCGGAAGGCAGCGCCATAGGAGCGCAGCTTGTCGGTCGTCACCCTCGTCGGCGCGAAGCCCTGTTTGCGGAGCAACTTACGCATCAGCTTGACGGCCGCAGACCGGTCGCGACGACGCTGGACCAAGATCTCGAGGACCTCGCCCTCGTGGTCGACGGCACGCCACAGATACATGTGCTTGCCCGCAATCCGGACGACCATTTCGTCGAGATGCCAGCGATCGCTCGGTCGAGGACGGCACGCTCGCAAGCTCCGCGCGATAGCCGGTCCGAATTTGAGCACCCAATTGCGAACGCTCTCGTAGGAGATGTCGAGCCCGCGTTCGCAGCTCCTCGACATCGCGATAGCTTAGGGTGATGCGAAGGCACAGCCACACGGCATGTTGGATGACGACCGGCGGGAAACGATGCCGACGATAGGAAATCGGAGCCATGCCCGCAGCCTACCCCGAACCCCTCCGATCCAGCAGCCCGTTTTCCTGACAATGCCTTCGCATGACCTAGCCACGATGGACTTTTACAGTGATCTCGCTGCTCCCAATGATCGTCGGCTGCGCAGTTATCGCTCGCGCTTCCCTGCGATAGAGGCACCCCAACTCTCAGGGCAGCGGCAATCCCGCGGTCAGATATCCTAAAATCGCGCTCTCGTAGGAGAAAGGAATTTTTACCTTGGCCACGATTCGCGGACGCCCAGCCAAATTCACTCTCGCAGCAATTCCATTTTAAACCAAAGTATAATCGCGGGCACCGTGGTTTAATCTTACTCTCAACATGTGTCGAATATCCCTCGCCCAGATCGCAGCGCGTTCATACTCTCGAAAACCCCAGATGTGGAGGTCAAGTGCCGAAAACACAAACCCTGATCTCGGTGGTCGACGATGATGAATCGATGCGCGAGGCAATCAGGGGACTCATCAAGTCGTTGGGATATACCGCCGTAGCCTTCGCCTCCGCTGAAGGGTTCTTAAGCTCCCGCCAAATCCCCCGTACCTCCTGCCTTATCACGGACGTGCAGATGCCGGGGATGACGGGGCTCGAACTGCATCGCCGCCTGCTGGCTGCGGGAAAGACCATCCCGACTATTCTAATCACGGCTTACCCCGACGACAGCGCGCGGGAGGACGCGTTGGGGGATGGGGTCGTTTGTTACCTGAGCAAGCCATTCGACGAGAACGAATTGCTTGCTTGTATCGACAAGTCGCTAAACACCTGACGGAGACGCGGGAGCGTCGATGACCACCGCCGGCTCGACGAACCAAGCTGGGTTCTCCGAAGTTTAGGGCCCCGCCGGAGAATTGCTGCAACGTGGACCGGTGCCGCGCAGTAGGAGACACCATCATGGATCTGCACCTGAGCAACAAAACCGCCCTCGTCACCGGCTCGACTGCGGGTATCGGCCTCGAGATCGCCCGCAAGCTCGCCGTCGAAGGCGCCAAGGTGATCGTCACCGGCCGTAACTAGGCAAAGCTCGACCAGGCGGTCGACAGCATTCGCGTCTCGGGCGGCGCCCGAGTGAGCGGCGTCTTGGCTGACGCCTCGACGGAGAAGGGCGCCGCTGCCCTTGTGCGTGCGACGCCGAGTGTGGACATACTTGTAAACAATCTCGGGATCTATGAGATCAAGGACTTCGCGGCGATCACCGACGCAGACTGGCGCAGCTACTTCGAGGTTAACGTGCTGAGCGGCGTTCGGCTGGCCCGGGCGTATTTCCCAGGGCATGCTGGAGCGGAACTGGGGTCGGATCATCTTCATCTCCAGTGAATCAGGCCTCGTCACGCCGGGCGAGATGATTCATTACGGTACGACCAAGACTGCTCAGCTTGCCGTCTCGCGGTCTTGCGGGGCTGACCAAAGGCACGAAGGTGACGGTAAATTCTGTGCTGCCCGGCCCGACGCGTTCCGAAGGCATTATCGACTTTCTGAAAAGCATCGCGAACGATCCCGAGGCGCCGTCCGAGCAGATCGAAGTCGAATTCTTCGCCAAAGCCCGGCCGTCGTCCCTATTGCAGCGGATGATCGAGCCTGACGAGATCGCCAACCCTAGTCGCCTATGTAGCGAGCCCGCTGTCATCAGGCACCAATGGCGCCGCGCTTCGCGTCGACGGCGGCGTTACGCCCACGATCAGTTAAGAGCGGAATGTTGTCGCCGACCCGGCCTTCCGCGCCGAATTGGAACAGGCGAGCGAACGGTTGGTGTAAGGCGGGGGCTGCGGCGAGCCGCTTTGAGGCCGCGTCGGCCCCTTTAAGTTTCGAGGACGATCTTACCGGCGTACCGGCGCGACAGCAGCGCCGTCAGTGCCTCGCCGGCCTCGGGCAACGGAAAAACTTTCGCGACCAGAGGCTCGAGCCGGCCGGCCTCCCACCAGCGCAGCAGCTCGGCGAGGTTGCGGCTGATCAGGGCGGGGTCGCGTTCGGCCTGCGCGCCCCACACGACGCCGATGACCGAGATGTTCTTGACCAGGATCAGATTGGCCGGGACCGACTGGATGCGGCCGGCGGCAAAGCCGATCACCAGCATCCGCGCCTCCCAGTTGACCACGCGGAGCGCCTGGTCGAACGCATCGCCGCCGACCGGGTCGTAGACGACATCGGCGCCCCTGCCGCCGGTCAGCGCGCGCACCCGGTCGCGAATGCTTTCCGCCTTGTAGTCGATCAGCTCGTCGGCTCCCCGCGAGTGCGCCACTGCCAGTTTTTCCCTGCCGCCCGCCGCAGCGATGACCCGCGCGCCCATCGCTTTGCCGATCTCGACCGCGGTCAGCCCGACCCCGCCGGCGGCGCCAAGCACGAGCAGCGTCTCGCCCGGTTGCAGATGGCCGCGATGGGTCAGCGCGAAATGCGCGGTGCCGTAGGCAACCGGAAAGGCGGCGGCGATGACGAAATCCATTGCATCGGGGATTGGCACCACCGCGGCGGCGTCGAGCACAATCTCCTCGGCATAGCCGCCGCCGTTGCGCAGCACCGCGAGCGCCCGCTGCCCGATCCGCAAGCCATCGACCGCGCTGCCTGTCTCGACAATCTCGCCGGCGGCTTCGAGCCCCGGAATGAACGGGAACTGCGGCTTCACCTGATAGGTGCCGCCGACCATCAGGCTGTCGGCGAAGTTGACGCCCGCGGCGCGGACCCGGAGGCGTACCTGGTGCTGCTTGAGGTTCGGGCTCTCGGCCTCTTCGAACCGCAGCACATCGGGAGCGCCCCACTCCCGGCAACGAATCGCCTTCATTTCCTGCTCCTCGCCATACGCCCATCGCTCGCGCCGACGATATCGCAAAACGATCGGGAGCGGTCGGTTGACAGGCGGCCCGCGCCGGCCCTCAACTGCCGTCACCGGTGACGTTGCCTGGAGCCCGAATGATGGAGATCCGACTCGCCCGGCATAGCCGGCACGTCGCACTCGTCACCGTTGACAACCAGCCGCGCCTCAACGCCATGACGCGACAGATGCTGATCGAGCTCGGACGCCTCTGGGACGAGCTGGAGCGCGACGGCGATTGCCGCTGCATCATCTTGACCGGCGCCGGTCAGCGAGCCTTTACCGTCGGCGCCGATGTCAGCGGCGATCTGTCGGCCGCGCCGGAAGTGGCGCGGATGGTCAACCACGCCTTGCTGAAGAACGACCCATATTCGAAACCAATCGTCGCCGCGGTCAACGGTGACTGCGTCGGCGGTGGCCTCGAATTGATGCTCTCGACCGACATCCGCGCCGCTGCGCCGGAGGCGCGTTTTGGCCTGACCGAGGTCAAGTGGTCGATCTACCCGTTCGGCGGCTCGACGATAAAGCTGACCCAGCAGATTGGTTACGTTCACGCGATGGACCTGCTGCTGACGGCGCGTTTGATCGACGCTGGGGAGGCGGTTCGGCTCGGCCTGGTAAACCGGCTTGTGCCCCGCAGCGAGCTGATGGGTTGGGCGATCGAGACCGCCGAAACGATCGCTGCGAACAGCCCCTCGGCGGTGCAGGCGGTCAAGCGGCAAGTCAGCGCCACAATCGCCGATCACGCGTTGACCCGCGAGGCGCTGGAGCAGCAGCTCGGCGACGCGGTGCGAGCCAGCCCCCACTTCGTCGAGGGCGTCGCCGCGTTCCGCGAGAAGCGGCGGCCTCACTATGAATGAGGACCCGATGAGTGACGGCGCGAGCCAGCGTCCGGCCAGCCGAACGCTCGGCGATCTGGTCGATGAGATGGCGACCGCCACGCCCGGCGCCGAGGCTCTGGTGTTTCGCGACGAGCGTCTCGATTACGCCGGCCTCAAGGCGCGGGTGGATGAATTCGCCCGGGCATTCCTCGCCGTCGGCATCCGGCGCGGAGACCGGGTCGCCCTGCTGGTCACCAACCGAACGGAATGGCTTGTCGCCGCCTTCGGTGTCGCCAAGATCGGCGCCGTCGTCGCCGCGCTCAGCACGTTCTCGACGCCGCGTGAACTCGCTTGGGCTTTGGAGCATTCCGGCGCCGCAGCGTTGATCACGCTCGAGGCCTTCCGCGGCCGGCGCTTCCTCGACGCGCTGCGCGACCTTTGCCCCGAACTCGACGGGTCACCGCCGGGCGCGCTCAGGAGCGCGCGGCTGCCGAACCTGCGCACCGTCGTGGCTGTGGAGGGGCGCGCACCCGCCGCGGTCTTCTCGCTGCGGCAATTCCTGGCACGGGGCGCAACAGTCGATGCCGCAGCACTCGCCGCCGCACAGCAGGCTGTGACGGCGCAGGACATCTGCTACATCCTCTACACCTCGGGCTCGACCGCGGCGCCAAAGGGCGTGACCTTGGCGCACGGGCCTCTGATCGCCAACGGCTTCGACATCGGCGAACGGCAGCACCTTCGCGCCTGCGACCGCTTATGGCTCGCCGTGCCATTGTTCTGGTCATTCGGCTCGGCCAATGCCGTGCCGGCGATCATGACGCATGGCGGCTGCCTCGTCTTGCAGGAGAGCTTCGAGGCGGGAGAAGCTTTGGCGCTGATCGAGCGCGAGCGCTGCAGCGTCTACTACGGCATGGGCAACATGGCGCGGGCCCTGCGGGAGCACGAGGACCACCCTGGACGCCGCCTCGGTGCGATGCGGACCGGGCTCACCATTGGCCCGCCCGAAGACATCGCAATGACCATCGAGGCGCTGGGAGCCGCAGAACTCTGCAATGTCTACGGCGCGACGGAGACCTATGGCAATTGCGCCGTGAGCGATGCCAATGACCCGCTGGCGGTCCGCCTGCACAGCCAAGGCCTGCCGCTCCCCGGAATGACGATCCGTGCCGTCGATCCCGTTACGCGGCGACCGTTGCCCGAAGGCGAGATCGGGGAGCTCGCCGTCGCGGGCTACGTCACGCCGGGTTATTACCGAGCGCCGGAACTCGATGCAGAGGCGTTCGACCGGGATGGCTATTTTTTGACCGGCGATCTCGGCACGATCGAGGCGGATGGACGCATCCGGTTTTGCGGGCGGCTAAAGGAGCTGATCAAGACCGGCGGCGTCAACGTCGCGCCGCTCGAGGTCGAGCAAGTCCTGCTACAACATCCGGACATCGTGCAGGCCTATGTCGTGGGTGTTCCGCATCGGTCAAAGGGCGAGATCGTCGCCGCAGCGGTCGAGCTGCGCGGCGGGGCTACAACCGATCCTGCGGCGATCGTCGCCTTCTGCCGTGAGCGGCTGGCAAGCTACAAGGTACCGGCGCGGCTCGTTTTTCGCACGGCGGCACAGCTCCCGCGCACGCCTACGGGCAAGATCCATAAGCCCAGCCTCGTAGAGCAACTAGCGACGAACAGCGGTACGTGACGCGGGCGCGGCGATGGCGGCCGACGTGGTTCGTCTGAGTGCGATATTCCGGTTCAGATCAGCGGCTTCATGGACATATCTCAACGGCGACCCTGCGCTGTGGCCAATACGATTGGCTCTGGGCAGACGTCGGTGGGAATGTCCTGCTCATAGCATCCGATTATTTGCTGCTGCGAGAATGGCTCGTACGGCTCGACGCCGGCTGTTCGCCCCCAGACCAGCGAACGCCGGCTCCTCGCGCTTCACGACGGATTCGGCAAGGCGATATTTCTTCCGCGGTTGAAGGTAGAGTAGCTGTGCTCAGTGGTTGACGGCACCGCCGAGTGTGACCCTCGGTGGACTCCAGACCCTCTTACGCCAATCGGTAGCGAGCCGACCCTGCGCCACCGCCTGTCGAATTCGCGCCGAAACCGGCCATCTGCGTGTCACCGTCCCGGACCCGCGGATCAGCGACAAGGTATCTTCGGGCACCGTCCAGCGATGCTTGCCGGCCCCGTTGATCTTCAGATTTAGCGCGGTGTGGTCCCCACCTGCCAATGGGGGCATGACCCTAGGCGCTTTGCATTCTGGGGATATCGCGCAAATTCTGTAGTGACCCCAGATTGCCCACGGGCAATCGCCTATGGGCAAGTTTGGCAATGCCCTTGAGCCATATCGGGAGATGACAGTTGAAGAACTCTTTCCCCTTGCAGCTGCACGTCCCAGAGCCGGCCGCCCGGGCCGGGCAGCCCCCGGACTTCAACTGGGTGAAGGTGCCGGCGGCAGGTTCAGTCACACGTTCCGATATCAGCGTGGAGCCGGCTGCTATACGCGAGCACGCTTACGCGCTGATCCGCGTGCTTGACGACAACGATGACGCAGTCGGCCCGTGGGATCCAAAGCTGGACCCCGGGACACTGCATCGCGGTCTGCGGGCGATGATGCTGACGCGGGCGTATGACAACCGAATGTTCCGTGCTCAGCGCCAGGGCAAGACGTCGTTCTACATGCCTTGCACAGGCGAGGAGGCAATCGGGGTTGCGCAGGCCATGGCGCTCGACCACCGCGACATGGCGTTCCCGACCTACCGGCAGCAGGGGCTCCTCATTGCCCGTGGCTGGCCGTTGGTCGAGATGATGAACCAGGTATTTTCCAACTCGAGGGACCGGCTGAAGGGCCGCCAGATGCCGGTTATGTATTCCAGCAAGGCGGTGGGATTTTTCTCTGTTGTCGGTAATCTGGCCACGCACTTCCCACAGGCCGTCGGGTGGGCCATGGCCTCGGCCATCAGGCACGACGACCGGATCGCCGCCGGGTGGATCGGAGAGGGTGCGACTGCAGAGGGTGACTTCCACCACGCCCTGACGTTCGCCAGCGTCTATCGCGCGCCGGTCATCTTGAACATTGTCAACAACCAATACGCCATTTCGTCCTTCCAGAGGATTGCGGGAGGCGAGCACACGACCTTTGCAGCGCGTGGCCTAGGTTATGGCCTGCCGGCCCTGCGTGTTGACGGGAACGACTTCCTGGCGGTGCATGCGGTGACCAGCTGGGCGGCCGATCGGGCACGATCCAACCTGGGCGCTACGGTCATCGAATTGCTCTCCTACCGCGCGTCGGCGCATTCCACGAGCGATGACCCGAGCAAATATCGGCCAGCCGACGAGGCCGGCCATTGGCCACTTGGTGATCCGATCGCACGCCTGCAGGCGCACCTGGCGGCACTCGGGGCGTGGTCGGACGAGCAGCATTCCCATCTGGCGGCCGAGGTGGATAGCGAGGTGCGTGACGCCCAGCGCGAAGCCGAAAGCTATGGCACGATGGGTACCGGCGAGCACCACAGCCCGGCGACCATGTTCGACGATGTCTTCAAGGAGATGCCCTGGCACTTCGTCGTCAGCGGCAGGAACTGGGGTTCTGAACATGGCGCGGATGAGCATGGTACAGGCGCTGAACTCGGCGATGGACGTCATGATGGCTCGGGACGACAACGTCGTCGTCTTCGGAGAGGACGTCGGGTACTTTGGAGGTGTATTCCGCTGCACCGAAGGTCTGCAGCGGAAGTATGGGCCGAATTGCGCTTTCGACACGCCAATCGCCGAGGCGGGCATCCTGGCGACCGCCATCGGAATGGGCGTCTACGGTTTGCGTCCGGTCGTGGAGATCCAGTTTGCGGACTATATCTATCCCGCTACGGACCAACTCGTTTCGACCGCAGCGCGGCTCCGCTATCGGTCGGCGGGCGAGTTCACTGCGCCCATTACTGTACGCACGCCGTGCGGTGGTGGGATCTTCGGGGGACAGACGCACAGTCAGAGCCCTGAGGCCATCTTCACCCACGTCTGCGGGCTCAAGACGGTCATCCCGTCAAACCCCTACGATGCCAAGGGGCTCCTGATCAGCGCGATCGAAGACGACGACCCGGTTATCTTTCTCGAGCCCAAACGCCTCTACAATGGCCCGTTCAACGGCCACCACGATCAACCGGTGACACCATGGACGGAGCACCCGGCGGGAGAGATCCCGGACGGGCATTACACGATCCCGCTCAGTAAGGCGTCAGTCGTGCGGCCTGGCGAGGGCGTGACGGTTCTGACCTACGGGACCATGGTGCACGTCGCGATGGCGGCGGTGGCCGAGAGCGGAGTGGACGCCGAAGTGGTCGACCTTCGCACGCTGGTCCCTGTCGACATTGACACGATCGTGGCCTCCGTCACCAAGACAGGACGGTGCGCAATCGTCCACGAAGCCACCCGCACGAGCGGCTTTGGCGCCGAATTGTCGGCGCTCGTCCAGGAGAACTGCTTCTACAGCCTTGAGGCGCCCATCGTGCGGGTTACCGGCTGGGATACACCTTACCCGCATTCGCTGGAGTGGGAGTATTTCCCCGGCCCCCGGCGCGTCGCGGAGGGGCTCCGTAGGGCGATGGAGGGCTGACATGGGACGCTTCGTGTTCAAGCTCCCCGACGTCGGAGAGGGCATCGCCGAGGCGGAGGTTGTCAGCTGGCACGTTGCGGTCGGCTCCATGGTTGCCGAGGATGACCCGTTGGTCGACGTCATGACGGACAAGGCAACCGTGGAGATACCCTCGCCTCGGGCTGGTCGAGTTCTTGCGATCACGGGCGACCCCGGAGACAAGATTCGCGTCGGGGCAGAGCTCCTGGTGCTTGACGTCGATAACGATGAGGCGGCGTTACCCCAGGACGAGGCGGCCTCGCCGGGTGCTGCCGTTGCACCTCTTGCGGCGCCGACCATTCCTATACCGGCAGCCTCAGCGGGTCCGCTGCTTGCAGCGAAAAAAGCGCGGCGCACACCTCAGGCGTCGGCTCGGGAGAAGATCGAAGCTCCGGTCGCCTCCGCTCGTCCGACCGTGGCAAAGCCGCTCGCCTCCCCCGCCGTACGGCGCCGTGCCCATGAGCTTGGCATTGCGCTGCAATTCATTCCCGGAACCGGACCGGCCGGCCGCATCGGCCATGCCGACCTCGACGCTTACATTGCTTCGGGGGGAAGTGCCGCGGTCCTGGCCTCGCGGCCGGCGGGGAGTGCCCGCCTGGAGGGGATCGAGGCGATCAAGATCATCGGCCTTCGACGCCGAATCGCCGAGCGCATGCAGGAGTCCAAACGGCGAATTCCTCACTACTCCTATGTCGAGGAATTTGACGTGACCACACTTGAGGAGCTTCGCGCTCACCTCAACGCCCGGCATGGGGTAGATCGGCCGCGGCTGACACTGCTGCCGTTTCTAATCCGCGCGCTGGTGTGCGCTATTCCGCGGTTTCCCCAAATCAATGCCCTGTTCGATGACGAAGCAGGAATCGTACGGCGCCACGCAGCCCTGCATATCGGCATTGCCACCCAGACGCCGCAGGGGCTCATGGTGCCGGTCGTCCGCCACGCAGAGGCGCTGGACCTTTGGGAGGTGGCGTCCGAAATCTCCCGGCTGGCAGCCGCCACGCGAGACGGAACCGCCGCCCGCGATGAGCTGAGCGGCTCTACCCTCACGATTACCAGTCTCGGGCCGATTGGCGGCATCGTGACCACCCCGGTGATCAACCATCCTGAGGTGGCGATTATCGGCGTGAACCGTATAGTTGAGCGGCCGGTCGCGCGCGGTGGACAGATCGTAATCCGCAAGATGATGAACCTGTCCAGCTCCTTCGACCATCGCGTTGTGGACGGCTGGGAGGCGGCGCAGTTCGTGCAGGAGCTGAAGGGGCTGCTCGAGCAGCCCGCATCGCTCTTCGTTGAATGAGGAAGCGATAGCGATGATCCGAACCAAGGTCCTCGTGGTGGGTGGTGGACCGGGCGGCTACGTCGCGGCCATCCGGGCCGGGCAACTGGGGTTGGACACCGTCCTTGTCGAGGCCGACCGGCTTGGGGGCACCTGCCTGATCAGAGGCTGCATCCCGTCCAAGGCGCTCATCCACGCGGCCGGAAAATTTGATGACATGCGACGCGCTGTTGGCGACGGCATCATGGGCATCACGTTGCGGGAAGCGCCCTCCATAGACCTCAACAGGACCATGCTTTGGAAGGAGGGAATCGTCGACCGGCTCAGCGGCGGCGTCGGTGTCCTGCTGCGCAAGGCGAACGTACGCGTGCTCGATGGCTGGGCAACATTTTCCGACGCCAAGACATGCACGGTGCGGAGCAGCGAAGGGGAGGAGATGGTTCGGGCGGAACACGTCATCTTGGCGAACGGCTCGAATCCCGCCACTCTCCCCGGACTGGAGTTCGGCGGCCCCGTGATCTCGTCCACCGAGGCCCTGGCGCTGGACCGGGTGCCTGAACGGCTTCTCGTGGTCGGCGCAGGCTATATCGGGCTGGAGCTTGGGACGGCATTCAGAAAGCTGGGTTCAGAGGTTACGATCATCGAAGCATTTGAGCGGATCTTGCCAAATTGGGACGAACCGCTGACGAATCCGGTAAGGCGCTGGCTCGAGCGTGCAGGCGTTACTCTCCATCTGGGCGCTACTGTCGAAATGGTTGAGCGCAGGGAGGGCGCTGCCGAGGCGAGGGTGCGGACCGAGGATGGGATGACCCTCCCGGTAGCGGCTGACCAGGTGCTCGTGACGGTAGGCCGAAAGCCTTCGACCCAGGGCTGGGGGCTGGAGGCGATCGCCGTTGATATGGCCGGCCCATTCGTCCGCATCGATGAACGTTGCCGCACCTCGATGCGCGATGTGTGGGCCATCGGCGACCTTGTTGGCGAGCCGTTGCTCGCGCACAAGGCATCGGCGCAGGGCGAGATGGTGGCGGAACTCATTGGCGGTGCCCGGCGGCAGTTCGATCCCGTTGCCATCCCGGCGGCGTGCTTTACGGACCCCGAGATCGTCAGCATCGGCCTGAGCCCAGGGGGCGCCGGCGCGGGTGCCGCCGACCTGATCGTTACCCAGTTCCCGTTCGCGGCCAATGGCCGCGCATTAAGCATGGAGGCGGGGGAAGACGGCGGAATTCGTTCGCGTGGTCGCCCGCCGCGACGATCATCGCGTGCTCGGCGTCCAGGCGGTCGGCGCCCAGGTTGCGGAGCTCATCGGAGAGTTCACATTGGCGATCGAAATGGGGGCCCTTCTCGAGGACGTGGCCGGGACCATCCACGCCCACCCAACCCTGACCGAGGCATTCCATGAGGCCACCCTGAGGAGCCTCGGCCGCGCAATCCATATCTGATGCAGAACGCGGCTCCGGCTCCGACGAAGGCAAGGTAGATATTTAGGGCCGTTGCCGAAGACCCGGCGCTTTGAAAGCGTGCTGGCACTGAGCCCCACATATACGGCGGCTTCGGGAGTGTCGAGTTTTCGGTATTCAGCCGGCTGCATGGTTGCCTCTCGGGGAGCGTCCGTTCGTCGCGCCGGGCTGCCGCGAGCCGCGGCTGCGCCGGATACCGCAGGAGCCTTACCGTCGCCGTCGCGGTGATTGCCGGCCTGTTCTGGGCGCCGCGCCCAGCGGCGGCCGATGATGCGCCGACCGCGTTCATCGGCTCGCTCGGTCAACAGGTGCTGGCGGTGATCCACCGCCCCGACCTGCCGGTAGACGGAGAGGCTGCCTACTTCCGACAGCTGCTCCGGCAGGATTTCGACTTGACCGGCATCTCCCGCTTTGTGCTCGGCCCCTATTGGCGCGTCGCGAGCCCAGGCGAACGGCAGGAGTTTTCCGATCTTCTCACGCAGCAGATCATCGATGTCTACGATCGGCGCTTAGCGCAGGCGGGCGACGGGAATTTTGTCGTAAGCGGCAGCCGCACCGATCCCGCAGGGCGCGCCGCTCACTGTGGATTGGCGGCTCGCGGTCAGCGACGGCCATTACGCGATCGAGGGTGTCGCCATCGACGGGGTCAGCATGGCGGTAGCCGAGCACTCGGAGATCGGGGAGCAGATCGCCCGCGATGGCGGACAGCTCCCACTGCTGCTCGCCGGAATGCGCGAGCAGGATTGAGTGGCCGCGAAATCATGACCTCGCCATACACCGTCCTCGTCATCGGTGCTCTCGCGGCCTCGGCCTGGCGCTCACGCGGGAATGGTTGCTGCGCGACTGTAACGCCGTCGCGACGGTGCACACCCCCGGCTGGTTCACCGAGGGGTTCGACACGGCGGATCTGAGAGAGGCAAAGGCGCTAATCGGCGAACTGACGTGAGCAGGGTGTCGGCATGACCAGCAGCCTGAGGCGAACGTTTCTGGGCGACCCGACCAGTCGCTGGCGCGGATGAGTGGTTTGATCCGATCGAGGCCGGTTTGCGCGACCGGGTGCGCGAGTTCATCCAGACGATGATCGAGAGTGAGCTCGAGGCGGTGCTCGCACGACCGCGCTATGCTCGCCTCGCTACCCGCTCAGGCTCGCGCTAATGAACTTCGGTCCATCCGCCTGCGCCGATAGAGGGCAGCGCCGCCTCCCAATTCTTCTGGCTCGGCCTTCCCCGCCGCCTTGCTTGTCGTCGGCTCCCTCCATCTGTACGGTGCGGGCCAGTTAAGCAGCCTTTGCCTCCATAACGACATCGCTGTCGAGCACACCTCGAGCAAGCGGCAGGTTGATCTCCCTTTCCCATGCGGCCACAACCACTGTGGCCACGCAGTTCCCGATCAAATTGCCGAGCGCGCGCACCATGCCGATAAACCAGTCGACCGAAAGCACCAGCACCAGCCCGATCGCGGGAATGCTGGGCACAGCGTTGAGCGTCGCCGCGAGGATGACGATAGCCGACCCCGGCACGCCGTGAGCGCCCTTCGAGGTGACGAGCGAGACTGCCAGAACGAGCAATAAATCACCGATTGACAGCGGCGTGTTCGTCGCCTGGGCAAGGAAAACGACTGCGAGGGTCAGATAGATCGAGAAGGCATCGAGGTTGAAGGAGTAGCCGGTCGGAATGACCAGCCCGACCACCGACTTGTCTATCCCCATCCTCTCGAGCTTGTGCATGATCTGGGGCAAGACTGCATCGGAAGAGGCGGTGCCGAGCACGATGGTCAGCTCTTCGCGAAGATAGGCCAGGAACTTCAAAATGTTCAGTCCTGCCACTCTCATTATCGCTCCGAGCACTACGAGCACAAAAAACCCGACGGATACATAGTAGAGCATGACAAGGGAAATAAGTTGCCTCAGCGAGCTGACCCCATACTGACCGACCGTGTACCCTACCGCGCCGAGAACTCCGAGTGGCGCTAGCCTGACGATCAGGCTCATCATCTTGAAGAGGACGGTGGAGACCCTCTCAATCATGGTCGTAACCGGCTTGCCGACATCACCCACTAGCGCGAGACTGACGCCGAAGAGCACCGCAAAACACAGGACCTGAAGCACATCGTTGCGCGCCAATGCGTCAAACGAGGTAGTCGGAATAATATTCAGAATAAATCCGCCAACGCCGCCACCCTGGAGCCTGTGGACGTTGTCGGCATGTGAGGTCAACACCTTTGCGTCAAGGGTCGATGGGTCGACATTCATCCCGTGTCCCGGACCGATAAGAATGGCGAGGGTAATGCCGACGATCAGCGCGACCGTCGTCATCACCTCGAAGTAAATCAGCGCCTTGACCCCGACCCGCCCGACCTTCTTTAAATCACCGGCGCCAGCGATCCCGTGTACGACGACACAAAAGACGATTGGGGCCACTATCATCGTGATCAGCTTCAGAAACGCGTCGCTGAAGAATTTGAGCCCGATCGCGAAATCGGGTATCACGACCCCGAGCACGATGCCGAGCAGCAGGCCGACGACGACCTGCGCAAATCGCGACTTGTAAAGTCCTGCAACTCGGGCCGGAAAAACCGTAACGGTTGACATTTGCAGCCCTCCTGTGGGGGTACGGCGTCGGCTAGATGTATTCTTGAGCCTAAAGCCGCGCTCTGCCTGGGATAGTGCAAGAAAGAGGCCATTCCCTCGTTCCCGACAGCGCGAGTTGACGCCACTGATCGATCTGGCGATCCTCAAGGAGGCCGGCATTATCACGAGATGTGGGTGGCGCGGCCCGCGACCCAGGCGCTGCGCTTCCAAGAGATGAGGGTCATTGTTCTTAATTCAGTTGGGCGTGTGCGGCAGTAGCCCAGCGTCGTGGCCGCGATGCCGATTATAGAATGCACCTCTAATTGAGCATCGTGAGCGTCGACCCCGACATGCCGATGCGTAGGTCTACGGGGCTTCCCAATCGCCGCCTTGCGGACCGCAATCACCGAAATTCCGGGCCTGGTAACAGGTTAGCTGTCGCGCCTTGGCAGGTTTGCCGGTAACATCATCTGGCGGTGGTATAAATTTGAGCGCGGGTCAGTACAGCGCCACACCATCCCCAATTCGTTTTCCTCGATCGCCGCCCAACGGCAATCCTTGCATAATCGCGTAATGGTGGCGTGCAAACCTGACTTTCAGGGGCGCAGGTCTGAACCGACATCCCCCGGATTTGGCATGGCCGAGCAGCACCGGGGCCGGGTTCGATGGCGCTGACGAGCGCGAGGACTATACCTACAACCGTTCCCGCTGAACGGGCTCGGCGGGACGAGGCCGTCCCGGTGAGCATCCCTGAAACGCCGATCCGCAGCCAGCGCTTCATGAGAGAGGCGCCTCCTATGGGAATTCCATTCCAAAGATATTATGCTCAGCACGAGTTCAAAAGGCGGGGTTGCTCATGGCCGACGTGAAAATCGACGCGAGACCGAACGGGCCCTATGTGGTCATCGGCTCCATCGAACTACGCGACACGAACGGGAATGTCTTGGCGACTCAGGAAAGAACGGTGCTCTGTCGCTGCGGTGCATCCACCAAAAAGCCGTTCTGTGACGGCACCCACTCAAAGATCGGTTTCCAGGCTGCGGCACAGGCGGTGCCTGATTTGGCGGAGAAGAGCTGAGCGCGGTCTTGCTCTTAGACAACCCACTCAGGTCCGTGGGCTTCAGATTCCAATGCAGCTGGTGAGGATCGGACAAAGGAGCCCAAGAAATCCGCGCCGCAAAGCTCGGCTACAAAGTTGCGATGCTGATCTCCCTGATCGCCGGCTACTGAAGCGGGCCGTGAGGGCATAGCTGTTGGTCGCTGACAGCCCCCTAGCGTCGACGGCAAGACGACTTCGTGAAAGTTGACGCGCGTTGGCTATCGAACAATCGACCTAGCCTGGTCAAGGTTGCACTATTCCGTGCGGACTGCTGGGTGGGTAGCTGGGTCCATTATTATCAAGCCGATGCACTCTGAGGCAGAAGAAATCGTGAGGGATCACTACAAGGTTTTCTATTTTGCGAGCGAGGTGCGCCGGCGTGTGCCGCATCCGAAGCTGGCCGCGGACGGCTGAGTACCCCTAGCGTGACCACTGACGCGCCGCACCGGCGGGCGCGACCCTCCCCCTTAAAGTCAGGTTTGCTCGTGACTCTCTGCTGGAGGAGGCAGTCACGAGCGAACTCGTCTCTGAAACCCCCAAATTCCCTGCTAGCTGGGAAAATACAGGGAATTTTGTTCGCCTAGGCCTCCGAGTGCGACTATTGGCCCGAAATCAACAGCCGAATTCAATGGTTTACGACCCAATTCCCTACGCATCGGAACAGGGAATTTAATTCGGCCTTGCAGGGAATTAATTCGGGCCATCAGGGAATTTATTCGCTTGATCAGGCAATCCTGCGGTTGGGCCGGCGATTTGTCAGCTCGCGGCGCCGCGCCTCGCCGGCGTGCGCCAGTACCGCACGGCCCATGGACCCTGGTTGACAACGAAATCCCGCTATGTCAGCAGCATACCCGGGCGAGCCCGTAGGAATCAATGTATGGAGTTGAACCGCGGACGGTTGAAAGCGACCCTGATTGCGGGGAGAATCCGGCCAACCGACGAAGCCCTCGCGACCCTGAGTGCCGGGCTCAGCACGATCTCGTACGGATACCACATCGAGAGAGTCATCAGCGAAGGGGCCAAGACCGAAGCCGAGCGACGAAAGGAGCTGTCGCAGCTTCACGCAGCATTGCGTACTGCGATCAGTATTCTCGATGCTGACATGAACGGAACACGCCAAATCGAAATCCTTTTAAATGATCCTTGGCATGGCAGTCCCATTCCCGAGTTTCTCGAAACGCTGCGGTCACAATCCTCTCGTATCGAAATGCTTTTGACCATGTTGGCCCAAAACACTGCTATAAAGAAGCGCCGTCAGAACCCAGAGACTTGGTTCTTTTTGGCAGTCCACGATCTCTTCGCGACGATTACCGGCGAGCCGGAGCCCGGGATTGCCGGCCCGCTGCATCGATTTACACAACATTGCGCAGTGCTTACAGATCCGCGAATCGAAGTTCCCGAAAGCGAGAACTCTTTTCAAAAACGGCTAACGGCAGCTCTGGCTCGGAGGACCGGAAAAATTCGTGTCGTTCCTCGGTGCGTTTTTCCGGGAAAGATTACGACTCCGATCTAAGACAGTTTTTCCCTCCTATTTATCTAGTCCAAACGGTTCCGCTACTTGAGATTAGCGCGCCGGGTGCAACCTTTCGCGATGCTGCCGCCGCGGAGGAGAGGCACTGAAGCTAATATAGCTCGCTTTATTCTCAACCAAGCGAGACGCGGGCTGCCGCCGAACGAAACAAATGCACGCATTGAGGATTAAGTTAGTTAATTTAGGACTCTGTAATGTATCAGGAAACTAAGTTGCGATCAGATTTGCATTCATCACAACCAAGCTCGTTGCCGAGCTTATGTTTGACGGTTACCTATCGTCGGATCGAAGAACTCAAACCCGACCCGGCTAACTCTCGGCGCCACAGCAAGAAGCAGATCCGGCAAATTGCCGAAAGCATCAAGGCCTTCGGCTTCAATGTCCCGATCCTGATCGACCGCCACGGCAACATAATTGCGGGTCACGGCCGTTGGCTCGCCTGTCGCGATCTGGGCTTTACCGAGGTGCCGACCCTCTGTCTTGATCACCTCACCCCGGCGCAGGCCCGTGCCTTCATGATCGCCGACAACCGGCTGACTGAGATCGCCGTCTGGGACGACCGGCTGCTCGCCCAGCAGCTCAAAGAGCTCACGCTGGTCGGGCTCGATTTCGACATCGAGGTCACCGGTTTTGAGATGGGCGAGATCGATTTGCGGATCGCATCACTCGACGACCCGGCCCAGGCCGAAGCCGACCCGACAGATGTTGTGCCCGAGATTCCGGCGACCCCACTCAGCAAGTTGGGAGACATGTGGCTCCTTCACCGCCATCGCCTGTTATGCGGCAGTGCTCTGGATTCAGCAGTCTTTGCGTCGCTGATGGGCGAAGAGCGCGCTGCGACCGCTTTCATCGATCCTCCCTACAATGTGAGGATTGACGGCCACGCGGGCGGCCTCGGCGCGATCCACCACCGCCCCTTCCCGATGGCCTCGGGTGAGATGGACAGGTCGCAGTTCACGGCCTTTCTAGGCCAAGCTTTTCGCAATCTTACGGCCTTCAGCATTGACGGCTCCATCCATTTTGTCTGCATGGATTGGCGGCATGTCGAAGAGCTGCTGGCCGCTGGCCGTGAGGCGTATGGCGAGCTCAAAAACATCTGCGTCTGGGTAAAAGACAATGGCGGGATGGGCTCGTTTTATAGAAGTCGGCACGAGTTAGTCTGCGTCTTCAAATACGGCCGGAACAGGCACCGCAACAATATCCAGCTCGGTCAATTCGGGCGCAACCGCAGCAATGTCTGGCATTACCCTGGGGCCAACTCCTTTACCCGCTCCAGCGAGGAAGGCAATCTGCTGGCCTTGCACCCGACCGTGAAGCCGGTCGCGATGGTCGCCGACGCGATCCTCGACTGCTCAGCCCGCGGCGATATCGTGCTCGACACCTTTCTCGGCAGCGGCACGACCCTGGTGGCCGCCGAGCGCACCGGCCGGCGCTGCCATGGAATGGAGCTCGACCCCGCCTATGTCGATACGAGCGTCCGCCGTTGGCAGAAACTGACCGGCGGCAGCGCTCGCCACGCCGCGAGCGGCCGCAGCTTTGACGACCTCGCGCGCGAGGCGGAGGTGGCCAATGCCGCCTGACAGCGAGGGCGATTACGAAGTGGGCTACGGCAAGCCGCCGCGCGAGACCCGCTTCGCGAAAGGTCAGTCCGGCAATCCGCGAGGCCGGCCATCCGGCGCCAAGAACTTCGCGACGCTGCTGAGGGAGGCGCTAAACGAGCCGGTGATCGTCACCGAGAACGGCGGGCGTCGCAAGGTCAGCAAACGCCAAGCAATCATCACCCAGCTCGTCAACCGCTCGGCCACCGCCGACTTTCGCGCGCGATCAAGATCCTTCTCGACATCGTTCGGGACATCGAACGTCAGACCGAGCCGACGGCGCCCGAGACCTCCGATTTCAGCGAGGCCGATAAAAAAGTCCTCGAACAGATCAAGGCGCGTTTCTCGATCGGGGAACCCGAGCAATGAACGTCTTGACGCGGGCACAGTACGACTTCCTGCTGCGGCACGACTTCACCAGCTTTGCCGCGCTCTGCTTCCAAGCCCTCAACCCACAGACCGAGCTGGCGATGAACTGGCATCTCGAGGTCATCGCCGCCAAGCTCACCGCGGTGCGGGAGGGCAAGATTCGGCGGTTGATCATCAACCTGCCGCCCCGCCACCTCAAATCCCTGATGGCGTCGATCGCCTTCCCGGCGTGGTGTCTCGGACAAGATCCCTCGGCCCAGATCCTCTGCGTCAGCTATGCCCAGGATCTCGCCGATAAGCTCGCCCGCGATTGCCGGGGCATCATGATGAGCCCGTGGTATCAGCGGATCTTTTCGACCCGCCTGGCGCCGCACCGCCAGGCGGTGCAGGAGTTCATCACCACCCGCCAAGGCTACCGGCTCGCCACCTCGACTGGCGGCGTGCTGACCGGACGGGGCGCCGATATCATCCTGATCGATGATCCGTTGAAGCCGGACGAAGCGCTCTCCGACGCGCAGCGGAAAGCCGCCAACGAGTGGTACGACCACACCCTCTACAGCCGGCTCAACGACAAGCGCCATGGCGCCATCGTGATCATCATGCAGCGGCTGCACGAAGACGACCTCATCGGTCACGTCCTTGCGCAGGAAGGTTGGGAGGTCCTGAGCTTTCCGGCGATCGCCGAGGCCGACGAGGTGCACCGGATCGAGACGATCTTGAAACCGAAATGCTTCCGCCGCCGTCAGGGCGAAGCCTTGCACCCGAACCGTGAGCCGCTCGAGACTCTCGACCGCATTCGCCGGACGATCGGCGAATACAACTTTGCCGGCCAGTACCAGCAATCGCCCGCCCCGTTGGGCGGCGGCCTGGTCAAGGCGGAATGGTTCAAGCGTTACGGCGAGAAAGATCGGCCGGAGCGTTTCGACCGCATCGTGCAGAGCTGGGACACCGCCAACAAGGCGACCGAGCTCAGCGATTTCTCGGTGTGCACGACGTGGGGCGTGAAGGGCAAGGACCTCTTCCTCCTCGGTCTATTCCGTCGGCGGCTCGAATACCCGGCGCTCAAGCGTGCGGTGCGCGAGCAGCAGAGCCTGTTCGACGCGAAGGAAGTGCTGATCGAGGACAAGGCCTCGGGCACCCAGCTGATCCAGGAGCTGATCAACGATGGCTGCCACGGTGTCACGCGCTACCAGCCGACCTGCGACAAGATCATGCGTCTGCACGCGCAGACCGCGATGATCGAAAACGGCTTCGTCCACATCCCCGAGACGGCGCCGTGGCTCGCCGAATACCTGCACGAGCTGACCGTCTTTCCCAAGGGCAAGCACGACGATCAGGTCGACTCGACCGCTCAGTTCCTGGACTGGTTCAAGAAGCCTTACCCGGGCCAAGGGATCCTGGAGTACTACCGCATGCGAGCCGCCGAGCGCCTTCAGAACCCCGATAACCCCGAACGATATCGGGTTCGCCTGCAGGCGCCTTCCGGTATGGGGTCCGTGCAAACCTTCTCGGGCCGGCACATCAATGTCAGCCCGGACGGCACCATCGAAATGTCTGCCGATGACGCCCAGTACCTGATCCGGACGGGCTGGGCCAAGCTCGCAGAATGGACGCGCGACGAAGCGGCTTGATCCGCCTGTGGTCACACCAAGCAGTCGACCCGGTTCGTACCTTCGCCGCTATTCTGGTGTAGTTTTCGAGGAACTCCCTGACCTCCGCACCAAAGCCAGACGAACAGCTGCGGCAAGGCCCGTTCGCTGCGCGATCGAAACCGGATGTGCCGAAGCAGTTCAGCGGAGGTATCGACTCTAACGGGGGAGCAGAGTTCGAATTCCCCTTTCTACCAGTGCATGCTATTGCCGGCCGTGAGCAGGCGCGACCACGCACGCAATTCGATGAACCGTGGACCAGCGACCTGAAGACGGCGGAACAGACGCCGGTCCGTGCGTCGGCCATCGGCCTGCAGCCGTGTGCCTCAACCCCGTACATCACCATGTTCGCGCGCTCGCCATCAGGGTGGGACCGTGAGTTTGAATCCGGCTTCCTCCAGCGGTAAGTCAATAACGAACCGAGCGGCTGCGCCGCAGGATGTCGACCGCCCGCCCGTGTTCGATGGTCGCAGCCTGAAAAAGCGGCCGGGCCGCCGCCGGGATTCGCTCGGGTCGGAACGCTGCTGGGCTAGCGCGGCGCTTTTGTTATCGCCGGCATTCTCGGTGCCGAGGCCATCCCCAGATCAGGATGTCTTATGCAGGTCCGCTTGAACCCGTTATGTCGCCTACGGCAGGCCGCCCGGAGGCGAACGAGCTCCGCGGTGTTGAGGCGCAAGGGCCGACCCTATAAAGTCACGAGCGGGAGCTGCTTCACGTGCGCACTGAGTTCACGTGCAACGTCGTTATCGGCGACAACAATTTAGGAAGGGGGAATGCGAGAGCGGATTTTGATGTCATTGCTCGTCTGTGCGGCGGTGCTGGTCAGCACCGAGCCGCGCGCCCAGCAACCCGCGCCGCCCAATCTCGACGCCATTCCTGAGAAGATGCCCTTCAGCAACCCCTACGGAGCGCCGATCGGCGCGCAACGTGCCGAGTCGCTTATCCAGGCCGCAGCTGAGGAGGCTACCAAGAAGGGCTGGGCGATGAACATCGCCGTCGTCAACTCGGGCGCCAATCTTGTCGCCTTCCTCCGGATGGACGGTGCGCAGCTCGGCTCGATCCCCATCGCCGAGCACAAGGCGCGCGCAGCGGCCAAGTACCGCCGCCCGACCAGGGCTTTTGAAGATGCCGTGCAAAAGTTCGACTTCAAATACATTTTGAGCCTCGACGACATCGTTGCGTCGCGGGGCGGCATCCCACTAATCGAGGACGGCAAGGTCATCGGCGCCGTCGGCTGTTCCGGGGGCACCGGGTCGCAGGATGAGGCGATCTGCACGACCGCTGCGGCCCTCGTCAACAAATAGCCGCATCCGGCGCATCCCTGCGCGTCCTGCTTCGGTTTTTCTGCCACGGGGGCGACAGAGCCGCACATCGGTTGAATATCCGGTCGGCACGAGGTTAGAGCGGGGCGATGTGGCTGCCGGCGCGTCGCACGCGGGTGGGACCCAGAGTTCGAATCCGCTTTGCTCCAGCAAAGAGTCCGGTGCGAACTCGAAGCTGATGCACGCCCCGTCGCGAGGACAATGGTCGTCAGCGCGCCTGATCAACTCCCCCACGGTGGCGCGAGCAGCATGTTCTGCACCGAGGATCACGCGATAAGGCTGCCGCTCACGCAGCTCGAACTCGCCGATACGCTCGGCCGATCCCGGGCGACGTTTTCGGCCTGCACGCGTTTCTGCTCAGAGCTATGGACCATTCTATTGCCACGCTTGTGCCGACGCGGCTCGCCACGATCTCCCGTGCCAAGGTGTTCGACCTATTCGGAGCATCACCCCCGAATTGGCGCCGCGCTCTGGTGGAGCGCGCTGCAAACTCGGCGAGCAGTAGAGGCCTTGGCGCAGAGGGTCCCCGTTCGCGCAGGTGTAGCGGCAGCGGGGGCGTAATCAACTCATCGAAATTGGCGGCAAATCCTAGTTTCTGCTTCGATAAGGTGGCGACACCCGCAGCCATTTGCTGGGAAAATGGGCTCTGACTGAGGCAACGAGAGGATAGGGCTCGTCCACCTGTGCGGCGGTGGCCTAAAGTTGCGGGCGCGCGGTTGCCGTCACCCCCGCTGATTTACCCGCTTAGCAATGAGACTTTCCTACGCGAGAGGGCGGGTTGTCGCGATAGATTTGTAGCCGGGTGACCCGTAACCCCGGCACTCCGTGCGTGTCGATCGCACGTTGCCACGCGAGGAATTCTTCTACCGACAACTCGTATCGTCGGCAGACTTCCTCAAGGCTTATCACGCCAGCGCGCACAGCCCTGACGACTACGGCCTTGCGCCGGGTCACCCAGCGTTTGGTATCGGGAGGCGGCAGGTCGAAGTCGCGATACTCCGCACTGGCGCGATGCAACGAAAACGAGTATTCATCTGACATGCACTCGTAATGTCAGAGAACGGTTGAACAAACGTAAAATTTTAGAGAATTAACTCTGATTTCCGGATGCTCGGGATCTGCGACGGTCCCGGTTGTTTGGACAGCTTCCGGGGAGGAATAAGCTAAAAGCCGGTAGCCGGCTGCTGGTTTGATCATTCCCCGAAATCAAATTCATCCTGTGTGAAGTCGTCGTTCTCTGAGTTAAGACGATCACAGCCGGTGCAAACAGGCGCCAGAAATCGAAGGGAGACGCGGCTTACGGCTGTCCTCTTTGAAGGTGGGACCAGAAGTTCGAATCCATCTCCCTCCAGGGGCGAGTCCGCTGCGAACCTGACTTCGGCCGGCCAGGCTTCGCGGCGCCTCGCGGGTACGGTCGACTATACCCTCAGCCCTTCGTGGAACCTGCACCTCGGCTACCGTAGCCTCAATTTCAATATTACTGGAAGCGAAGGCGGGTTTGGCTTCAACGTCCATATGAGATGCCCGAAGCCGGCCTATCTCCAAGCTCCATGGATAATTGGAAAGCGGGCATTCGAGACAGGCTATTGCGCGAGCCTTCCCGGAACGACGATCCTGACGTTTAAACCACGCGAAAACCCCGGTAAATGTCGGATAAGAGCACCACTCGACCTTCGGCGAAGAAACCCGTTATCGCTAAAGCAGCCATCCGCGAAGATAACGGTCGATCAGCGAGGAACCGTTTCGTCGTGCGCGGCAGCGTTGGACCCGCAGCGGCCCTTAAAGAATGGCTTCCGAGTTAGTGGCGTCAGCGAGCAAGCCGCGGGTGTTCCTCGCGACGCCAAGCTACTTGCGCCTGTGGTTTGCCGGCGGGATCGGCAACGCGATGCGCTGGCTCGAGCTGCTGGTTGCCGGGATCTTTACTTACGAGGTCACCCGATCGACCGTCTTGGTCGCTCTTGTAACGGTCGCCCGCACCTTGCCGATGCTGTTCATCGGCACGATCGCCGGTGTCGTCGGCGAGGCGCTGAATCGCAAGCGATTGCTGTTGACGCAGCTTTTCGTCATGGCCGTCAGCTCGTCGGTGCTGAGCGCGCTCGCGTTCTCCGGGCAGATCCGGGTCTGGCATATTGCCCTTGGCGGCATCGCCGCGGGTATCGTGTGGGCGATGGAGCTTGCCGTGCGTCGACGCATGATCGGGGAAGTTGTCACGCCCGATCAAGTCGCTCCGGCCGTCGCATTCGATTCGCTAACCAACAGCTTCGCCAGAGTGTTAGGGCCGCTGGCCGGAGGCGCCGCTTATCAGACATTAGGTTTGGGCGGTGCCTATTTTCTGTCTGCAGCTCTCTATCTTGCGGCCGGTCTTACCGTCAGCGGCCTTGATTTCCGCCAGGAGCCGCGCAAGCTGCGGTTTGGCCGAATTGCCATCGATATTTCCGAAGCGGTCGCGGTGGCCCGCGCCAATCCGGCGATACTCGCCGTCGTGCTGGTGTCGATCATCATGAACATGTTTGCATTCTCCTATTCGGCGCTGATCGCACCGATCGGGCTCGAGGTGTTTCGCGTCTCGCCGATCCTGGTTGGCGCGCTCGCTGCAGCGGAGCCGCTCGGCGCTATCGCGATCGGCATCCCGCTGTCTATTGGGTGGATACGCCTGGATGGACGCCGCGCCCTACTACGCGGATCGCTACTGTTCCTAATCGGCCTTGCGACGATGGCCCTGTCCCCGTGGTACTCGCTCGCCTTTGTGCTGCTGCTGATCGGCGGGCTCGGCACCGCCGCCTTCTCTAACATGCAGACGACCTTGATTCTCACCGAAGCGCCACCGGCGACGCGATCGCGCGTGATGGGGATCGTGACGATGTGTATCGGCACTGGCCCGGTTGGTGTGGTGATAATCGGCATCCTATCGGCACAAGTCGGACCTCCGTTGGCGATCCTTATCATGGCTGGTCTAGGGCTCTGCGGGTTAAGCCTGGTCTGGAGGAAACTGATCAAGGTGCACGCCGGCCGATAGCCACGAACTTGTTTTTGCCACAGCGCGGCGGAAGGGTACGAGGTGCTCTGTCGTTCAGCGCCGAGATCATAACGCACGGAGGCGAGCGGTCATGATCATCAAGAGTGCAGGCAGGGCCTTTGCCGCTGTTTGCTTGACCGCGATCGCGACCTTCTCGGGTGCCCACGCGCAGATGGGCCCCGCACCCGGAAGCTACTGGGCCCCACCGGGGCCCCCCTATGGCTACGCACCAGGCCCCTACGGCCCCCCACCAGGCGCCTACGGCCCCTATGACCCCCATCGGGAAACTATGTCCCGCGGAGCCAATATGTCCCGCCATCGGCTGGAACCCGCCTCATAACAACGGACCGCAGGTCAACCCGGGTGATATTTCACCATCCTGGTCGGCCCCACGCAACGTCGCGGAGAGCGAACAGTACGACAGGCTGCTCAAGCGGAACCCAGCATTCCGCCAGGCGCGTATGCGTAAGGAGTGCGGCCCGATCACCGATCGACAGCTTCATCAGCAGTGCCTCGACAGCTGTCAGCGGGAGGGTTTGCCAGTTCCTTGCTGATAGCGTCGGCATAGAACATGTTATCAGGCATAGGCGAATGAGGCGGTCTTAAGACCTTGGTCGTGTCACGCGGGACTAAGGGTTCGAATCCGCCTTCTTGGCGCGAGCCCGATCGAGTTTCCGCGTCAGATCACGGCGCCGTCAGTCGGTAAACGCGGGCCGCGGTGCCGCTGTAGAGCGCCTTCTTATCCGCCGCCGACATGCCCAATGTGATGCGCTTGAACGCGTTCCACAACTCGGTATAGCCGCCGGACTGCTTGTCGGGTGGGAAATTGCTCTCGAACATGCAGCGGTCAACGCCGAACGCCTCGATGCACGGCTCGATGTACTGCCGCCACGCCGCGGCGAGTTCTTCCGACGACGGCGGCATGTCGCGCTCGGAGAAATCGAAACCGAACGAGGTCATGCCGACGCCGCCGAGCTTAATGTGGACGTTCGGAGACTTGGCCAGCTCGGCGATGTCTTTCTTCCAGCCGGCGAGGATCTCCTGCCGCCGCCTGCGATAAGGGCCGACGCCGAGCACGCCGCCGACGT
>CAVSZA010000002.1:0-24651 GCA_963732095.1 uncultured Alphaproteobacteria bacterium | reverse complement strand
TTCCTAACGGTAGGGGCCTACGGTTATTTCAGCCGTAAAGAAAGTTCAAATGAGTGGAAGTCGACAGACGGCAACAATGCTTCTCATTGGTCGGCGCGTATGGCGACAAGGAACGCGGATTTCTTCACGCCCTATCGGCGATCGAGAACACCAGCATGATGATCCCACCGGCCCGATGCTGGCGCACGCCGCGACCACGCATGTCAGTTGATTTGCGCTTGCCAAAGCCTGAGCCAAGAGAGAATTTGGTGCGTTGCTCAGGGGAAAACTCCGTTATAGAACGGCTGATTACACGGGAGGCGACTGTTGCCTAACCAGACTAGCCCAGAACGCGGGAAGACGGCGGAGGAGCTGCGTCTCGACGAGGCGCGCGAGAGAGGGGTGCCGTGGAAGCAATGGGGCCCCTACCTCAGCGAACGCCAATGGGGCACGGTCCGCGAGGACTACAGCGAAAACGGCGATGCGTGGAACTACTTCACGCACGACCAGGCCCGCTCGCGCGCCTATCACTGGGGGGAGGACGGCCTCGCTGGGTTCAGTGACGACCACCAACGGCTGTGTTTCGCCCTCGCCCTGTGGAACGGCAAGGACCCGATCCTCAAGGAGCGGCTGTTCGGCCTGACCAACAGCGAGGGTAACCACGGCGAGGACGTCAAGGAATACTACTTCTACCTCGACAGCACGCCAACTCACTCATATATGAAGTATCTATACAAGTATCCGCAAAATACATATCCCTATGATGACCTGATCAAGACGAACCAGCGGCGCGGTCGAGACGGTTGGGAATACGAATTACTTGACACTGGTATCTTCAACGATGACCGTTATTTCGATGTGATGGTGGAGTACGCGAAGGCGACGCCGACCGATATCCTGATCCAGATCAGCGCCGCTAATCGGGGGTCCGAGCCGGCTGAGCTGCACGTGTTGCCGACCTTGTGGTTCCGAAACACCTGGACGTGGTGGACGGACCAGCCGAAACCCTCCTTGCGACAGATGCCGGCACAGAACACCGTCACAATCGAAACGTCGCATGCCGAGCTCGGCGATTTCCTGCTGCATTGCGACGGAAATCCGCGTCTGTTGTTCACCGAAAACGACACCAACAACGAGCGGATCTTTGGTCGCCCCAACACGACACCCTACGTCAAGGACGGCATCAACGACTATGTCGTGTCTGGCAGGCAGGAGGCGGTCAACCCCAGCCAGACGGGGACGAAGGCTGCCGCGCACTATCAGCTCGACATAGGCGCGGGCGAAACCGCCATCATCCGGTTACGGCTGATCAACACCAGCCCCCGGACCCCGTTCGGCAGACAATTCGATCAAATCGTAGAGCAGCGACGGCGCGAGGCCGACGAATTCTATCGGGCGATTACCCCTGCGCGCGTCGGCGAGGATGCGGCCAATGTAATGCGGCAGGCATTGGCCGGGATGCTTTGGAGCAAACAGTACTTCTTTTACGACACCGACAAGTGGCTCGAGGAACACGGCTACGACGCGATGCGGCCCACGCCTCATCAGGTCCGCAACCGCGAGTGGTTCCACATGATCGGTGAGCATGTCATCTCGATGCCGGACAAATGGGAGTATCCCTGGTTTGCCGCCTGGGATCTGGCTTTTCACACGATTGCCCTGTCGACCGTCGACATCGATTTTGCCAAGCAGCAGCTCGACCTGCTGCTACGCCAAGTTTACCTGCATCCGACTGGACAAATCCCGGCCTATGAGTGGAATTTCAGCGATGTCAACCCGCCAGTACAAGCCTGGGCGGCGATTTTCCTCTACCGAATGGAGCAGGCGCTGCGCGGCCGAACCGATCTCGATTTCCTGAAGCGGGTGTTCGGCAGACTGACGGCGAATTTCGGTTGGTGGGTGAACCGCAAGGACCGCTTCGGCCGAAGCCTCTTCGAGGGCGGGTTTCTCGGGCTCGACAATATCGGCGTCTTCGACCGCAGCGCGCCGCTGCCAACCGGCGGTCATCTGGAGCAGGCCGATGGCACGGCTTGGGTCGCTCTGTTCTGCCAGAATATGGTTGAGATTGCTTTCGAGCTCGCCGCGCACGACCCAACCTTTGAGGAGCTGGCGTCGAACTACATGATGGAGTTCTTGTTAATTGCCCGCGCGATGAATGGCATCGGTCCCGGCGGCATGTGGGACGAAGAGGACGGTTTCTATTACGACGTGCTTCGATTGCCGGACGGGACCGCGACGCGGCTCAAGGTCCGCTCGATGGTCGGTCTCCTCCCGTTGTGTGCCGCCACGGCCGTAGAGAAGTGGCAGCGTGAGCGGGTGCCCAGACTGACGGCAGAACTCCTAGATCGCCTGCGGCGCATGCCGGAGCTCCTCGAGTCGATCCATGCAACCGGGCCCGGGCACTTGGGTGTGGCGGAGACTGGGATCATTGCCCTCGTCAACCAGGACCGGCTGCGCCGGATCCTCACCCGCATGCTCGACGAGAACGAGTTCCTGAGCCCGTACGGCCTTCGGTCGCTGTCGCGCTACCATGCCGAGCACCCGTATGTTTTTTCAGTGCAGGGCCAGGAATACCAAGTGAGCTACTTGCCGGCGGAATCCGACAGCGGCATGTTCGGCGGCAACTCTAACTGGCGGGGGCCAATTTGGATGCCGGTCAACGCGCTGATCATCCGCGCGTTGCTGCACTATTATGCGTATTACGGCGACAACTTCAAAATCGAATGCCCGACTGGTTCAGGTAACTTGATGAACCTGTTTGAGGTTGCCCGCGAAATCGCCAGTCGGTTGACCCGCATCTTTCTGCGCGACGAAACCGGCCGTCGACCGGTCTTCGGCGGGGCCGAAAAATTTCAGCACGACTCCCGCTGGCGGGACAATTTGCTGTTTTACGAGTACTTTCACGGCGACAACGGCGCTGGTATCGGCGCCAGTCATCAGACCGGGTGGACCGGTGGCGTCGCCGCCCTTATCGATTTTTTTGGCAAGGTCGATCCCAAGCATTGGGTTGGCGGCCGTCCGCCCCCGATTGCTCTCCAGAAAGAGAGAGCCTAGGGAGCAAGCCCTATGGCGAACCTTGCGCGCTATCCGACACTTTTCCAAATCAATATGCGTGTATGGGTTCAGCAATTGTCGCGGAGGGCTGGCAAGCGGGTTACTCTGGCTGACATCGACGACGCCACGCTCGACGGCTTCGCGGAGCAGGGCTTCGACTGGATCTGGCTGCTCAGTGTCTGGCAGATCGGCGCGGCCGGGCGGGCAATTTCGCGCAGTAATCCGCAATGGCGCGCCGAATATCAAACTGTTCTGCCCGACCTGACCGAGGAGGATATTGGCGGCTCCGGCTTCGCGATCACGGCGTACGCCGTCGGCGAGGCGCTGGGTGGTGACTCGGCGCTCGAGCAATTCCGTGAGAAGCTGGCGCGGCGCAACATCAAGTTGCTGCTCGATTTTGTGCCGAACCACACCGCCCCCGACCATGCGTGGGTGAAGACCCATCCGGACTTTTATGTCGAAGGCAGCGAGGAGGCGCTCGCGGCCGCGCCGGAGAATTACTTGCGGGTCGATACCAACCGAGGACCGAAGAATTCTGGCCTTTGGCCGCGACCCCAATTTTCCAGGTTGGCCAGACACTTTGCAGCTCAACTACGCCAATCCCGAATTGCAGCGGGCGCGCATCGACGAGCTGATCGCGATTGCCGGCAAGTGCGACGGCGTGCGTTGCGACATGGCGATGCTATTGCAGCCCGAGATTTTCCAGCGCACCTGGGGGATAACGCCGGAACCGTTTTGGCCGAAGGCGACGGCGGCGGTACACGCGAAATACCCTGCTTTCACCTTCATGGCCGAGGTCTATTGGGACCTCGAATGGACATTGCAGCAGCAAGGCTTCCAATATTGCTACGACAAGCGCCTTTACGACCGCTTGCGGGACGGCCATGCTGCTCCGATCCGTGGCCACCTGCTCGCCGGCCTCGACTACCAGGATAGGCTTGTCCGATTTCTCGAAAACCATGACGAGCCGCGTGCCGCGTCCGAATTTCCCTGGCCGCAGCACCGGGCGGCGGCGGTCATTACCTATCTCGCTCCAGGCCTGCGCTTCTTCCACCAGGGTCAATTCGAGGGCGCGCGAGTGCGGGTACCGACCCATCTCGGCCGCGGCCCGATCGAGCCGGCAAATCCTGAGATTACCTGTTTTTACTTCAAGCTGTTACAGGTCCTAAAGACCAGGGCCTTCCGCGACGGCACCTGGTCGCAGGTCCAACCGCTGCCGGCCTGGTCCGGCAACTGGACTTCGGGCGGCTTTGTGGCCTACGCCTGGGCTGGCAGGGACGGCAGCCGCCATATCGTCGTCGTTAATTACACCGGAAACCAGGCGCAATGCCAATTGCCGGTGCCTTTCCCAGAATTCCGCGGCAAGCAAGTCCGCTTGACCGATCTGATGGGGACCGAGGTTTACGATCGCGATGGCACCGACGTCCTTGATAACGGCCTCTACATTGATCACGTCCCTTGGCACTTTAACGTGTTCGAGCTGCGAGCAATGTAGAATAGCTATGCCCCGAAGACTTGCCGCCGCTGTTTTGACTTACCTGGTAGCGGCGTGCACCAGCATCGGGCCGGGAACAGTGCCGCACGACAGGATCGACTATGCAAGCGCGATCGGTAATTCCTGGAAGGAGCAGACCCTACTCAACATCGTGAAGCTCCGATACGCCGATATGCCGATCTTTCTCGAAGTCGCGCAGGTCATTGCCGGCTACCAGCTCCAAAGCGCAATCGGCGGCAGCTTTACTGCAGGAAACTTCACCGCGGGCATCGTCGGTCCTTTCACGGCGGTCGGCAGCGCGAACGCAGCCGGGACCTACACTGATCGGCCTACGGTGATTTATTCCCCACTTACCGGGGTGGATTTTTTGAAGAGGCTGATGACGCCAATTCCGCCGAGTTCCGTGCTCTTCATGCTGCAGTCGGGCTATTCTGCGGATCGCATCATGCCGATCATGTTGGATTCGATTAACGGCCTCAATAACGAATCGAACCGGCTCAGGCGGCCGGCCGACCCAAAATTTATCCGCCTTGTTGAGCTGATGCGGGAGGGTCAGCTCGCCGGCGCCATCCAGATTCGGATCGAGCGTCCCAAGGAGGGGGCCGAGAGCTCCGTGCTAATCTTCGGACCAAGCAAGGATCCTGAGCTCGCAGTACGTGGCAGAGAATTAAAGAGCCTTCTCGAGATTAAGCCGGACCTGCGGGAACTAAAGGTAAACTACGGCGGGTACTCTGGAAGAGACGACGAGATCGACATGATGACGCGCTCGATGCTGCAGATCATGCTCGAATTCGCCGCGGTCGTGCAGGTGCCCGAGTCTGACGTCGTGCAAGGGAAGGCTACGCCAGGAGTAGTGGACACCCAGATGACGGGAGCGCTGAGCGGTCCACCTTTGCGGATTCTGGTCACAGGTACACCGCCTCAGGATGCCTACGTTGCCGCGCAATACGGGAGCAGGTGGTTCTGGATCGCCGACAATGACATCCAGTCCAAATACACCTTCGGGATCGTCATGCTACTGTTCTCGATCGCGGACACGGGAGTAAAGGGGGCGGCGGCTGTCGTCACAATCCCCGCCAACCAGTGACTATCCTCGTCAGGAGAGAGCGAATGAGGACCTCGCCGGCCTCAATTAATAATAACCCGCCCGCAATCGACGCCGCCGTCAAGAAACCTCCCGGGCTCCCACGCCGGATCGGTGCCCGGCTTCTACACGAGGCACGCGAAGCGTTGCCGCCGACCATCTTCTTTTTTGTTGGCTTCAACTTCATCGTGTTTACGACGAACCTCCTGCTCGCCGAGTATGCGGTTGCCGTGAGCAACTTTATGCTCGCCACGATTGCAGCACTCGTCGTCGGTAAGGCGGTCTTGGTCGCCAATGCGATGCCCTATTTGAGACGGTATGCGTCGTCAAGCTCGCCCAGCGAGGGGTCTTCACCGATTCGCTCACAGAGATCTTGCGCAGCGGCGCACGTGCGCTGCTGACCCCGGCCGTTGAAGCGGAGGTCGCCGAGTTTCTCGCAAAGCATGCCGATCTGAAGACCGAGACGGGCCATCAACGCGTCGTGCGCCACGGCCATCTTCCGGAACGCGAGATCGTGACCGGCATCGGGCCGGTCGCCGTTCGCCAGCCGCGGGTGCGCGACCGCGAAGCGAGCGAGGGCGAACGCATCCGGTACTCGCCGTCGATCTTGCCGCGATACGCGCGGCGATCGCAGAGCCTTGAGGTGCTGATCCCCATCCTCTACCTGAAGGGCATCTCAACCGGCGACTTCGAGGAAGCGCTGGCGGCCCTCGTCGGCAAGGGCGCGCCAGGTCTGTCGGCGTCGACCATCGCCCGCCTTAAGGAGGCATGGACCGAGGAGCATGCGCGCTGGCAGAAGCGCGATCTGTCAGCCAAGCGCTACGTCTATTGCTGGGCCGACGGCATCCATTTGGAGGCCCGGCTCGAGGAACAGGCGCAGTGTATCCTGGTCATCATCGGCGCGACGCCTGAAGGCCGGAAGGAGCTTGTCGGCTTCACCGATGGCATTCGCGAGAGCGCACAATCGTGGCGTGATCTGCTGCTCGATTTGAAGCGTCGCGGGCTGACAACGGCGCCGCAGATTGCGGTCGCCGATGGCGCGCTCGGGTTCTGGAAGGCGCTCGGCGAGGTGTGGCCGACAACCCGCGAGCAACGCTGCTGGGTACACAAGACCGCCAACGTCCTGAACAAGCTGCCGAAGAGCCTACACACCAAAGCCAAGCGCGCGCTGCAGGAGATCTGGATGGCCGAGACCAAGAAGGATGCCGTTGCCGCGTTGGAAGCCTTTGTCGAAACCTACCAGATCAAATACCAGAGAGCGGCCGATTGCCTGACCAAGGACCGAGATGCGCTGCTGGCGTTCTATGACTTCCCGGCCGAGCACTGGAAGCACTTGCGAACGACGAACCCCATTGAAAGCACCTTTGCCACCGTCCGGCACCGCACCATCCGGTCAAAAGGCTGCCTGTCGAACAAGACCGCGCTTGCCATGGTCTTCAAGCTTGTCGAAGGCGCGCAGAAAAATTGACGCCGCATCGACGGCCATAACCAGTTGCCAAAACTGATCCGGGGTGTGAGGTTCACCGACGGGATCGAGGTCTTCGGCAATTCTGCCGCGCCTCCAAACCCAAGCCACCGCCTGATCCTTCAGGCCGTCACCAAAATTCGGCGATAGCTCCGCCCGAAGAAGATCGGCGGTCTCAGCGCAGAGCAGATGGCCCGCATGGAGCGCGAGATGGACGGGCTGCAGCGCGAGTTCAAAGCGGTCTCGGCATCCTATGGGGATACGGTGCTCAATCTGGTGGTCGCCGCCGGCTACCTTTCGAGCCTCATCGGCAACCCCCGGCTCAGTGGTTATCTCGGACGGCACCACCCGGAGATCCTCACCGAATTCAAAGTCATTGTCGCAACGCGACATCGTTGGAGGAAAGCGGCTCCGGGGCACCGGAAGAGCCCGCCTTCTTGGGGTGAGGCAACACGGTCAACAGCGCCGCCGGGAGTTGTGTGCGTCAAGTTCAGCAAATTGGTCATGGTTAGGGTGCGGCGGTTCATTCAGGTCATTAGAGCAGCATCCCTTTGTTCGATCGGAAACGACCATCCCTTCGTCCCGACCTGCCTTCCGGCAGAGCACCGCGCGCAGCGGCAGTCAAGGATGCCGCCGCGAACGCGGCGGCACCGGCGGAGCCGGCGCGCAGCGTCCTGTGTGTCGGACATGTCCGACAGTTTGGGGGTGAAAGTCCCCTGTGCAACCTGATGGAGGTGAAGCACTAGCTGGTCGGACGAGCGGGCAGGATGTCGCAAAGTCCATATCCATCAAGGGCCAGAACTGTAAATCCGGCGGGTGTACGATGAAGGCTATCGGGCTTACTCCGAGAGATCTGCACCGTGTCCTTCGGGACTGAGGACGTCGTAAGGCGCCCTGACCGCGGCGCAGAAGTCAGCAGAGGGCATAGTAGGCCGGCGCGCTGGCCGAAGGCCCGAACGGTCCCCGAGGAGGGGTTGAAGGAAAGGGTGAGTAGATCGGGCATCTCATGACGGCAACGCGACCGCCATACCAGCTCGAGCTGGACTTGCCGAGGACAGCTATGACCCGGCGGCGATGGCGCGCATGCGGCGCGTCAACGTGGATGGGGTGATCCATACGATCCGCGCCGTGGCTCCGGGCATGCAGGAACGAGGCTACGGCCGCATTGTCAACATCCCTCTAACGCCGCGATCGGCACGGCACTACCTGCTACGACGTTCTATGCGCGGACGAAGGCGCTGGCCTGATTGGGGCTGTGGTTGGGGCAGTAATTATCTTAGTGATCTGGGGATTTATTGCTGGCCGCCGCCGCCCGTCTCCTTAAGTGAACCCGAGTTCCGCGGTCAAATTTCGCATTGATCTCCACAGTGAGGGCTCGATAGCCGCCGCCTCAGGAACGCGGAAAGTCTGTTTCCGTCGGGAGCCGACCGTGCGGCGTGTATCTATCGACTGCGTCGGGAGGCAGGTTCGCGGTGGACTCCGCGCTGGAGGGAGGTGGATTCGAACTTCCGGTCCCGCGAGCGAAGTATGTGCGGGGGGGAAGACGTCACCTCCTCGGCAGACGAGGTCCAACTGCTGATCCACGCTGCTAGAACTCAAACTCGGGCCCGTCGACATACCGGAATTGCTCCAGCGCATCCGCGCGCAACGTAAAGCCGAGGCCCGCCCGGTCCGGGGCATGCACCATGCCGTCCGGGCGTATGTCGAAGGGCTCGTTGAAGAGATCCCACATCATCGGCATGTAGCCTTGCGTAACCTCAAGGATGTGGCAGTTGGGGGCTGCCATCGCAACGTGGATGCTCGCCCCGCTCACGGAAGCGATCCAAATCCCCGGTCAAAATATTCGCCGCGCCGGTAGGGGTGACCCCCTCCGCGCGGCTATGCCGCGGGACGGTGCGGACCATCACGATCTTCGCGGCGTTTGCCCCGGGCAACCGCTGCGGTCGTGAGAGCGCGGAATACATTGATGACCTGCGAACGCCAAGGGCATTCTCAAGGCCGCTCGCGAGGCGGGCTCGGTCGAGCGCTCCCTCGTCGGCGTTAGGTTCGCAGAGGACTCTACGCTGGAGGGGACTGGATTCGAACTTCTAGTTCCGGGCGGAGATAGGCCTGGCTTCCCGACACCACCCGAGGAGGGGCGGCGGAGTGGTGAGGGTCATCCGGCAACCTTCCCGGCATTTCTGCCGTTTCACGCGGAAATCCGGCGATTTGCGTTGGGAGCATTGTCCACGCACCTTCGGCGGATCATCGAGTTTGAGCCGTCAATCGTCGTTCTGCCCTTCACCAACATGAGCGGCGATCACGAGAAGGAGGATTTTTTTGCAGACGGCATGCTCGATGAGATCATACCGTGTCAGCCGTATCCGCTGGCACCTGTTTCCGGCCCTCCGAGAGTCGCGTTGGGTGACCGGCGGCACGGTAACAGTGGCCGGCGGTTATCTGGCGATCTGAGGAGGTGCCGTTGCCCGGCGATCAATCACATGTCACGAACCGGCTGTCGCATTTCGTCACCGGCTCGCAATGGGAAACGATCCCGCCCGAGGTGCGGCGCGAGGGCGTACGCGGGTTGCTGAACTTTTTCGGCTGTGCGCTCGGTGGCGCGCAAGACGAGGCTATGGGCATCGCGGTCAACGTGATGACGCCGTTTTTCGGGCCGCCGCAGGGGATCGTGATCGGCCGCGGCGATCGGCCCGATGCGCTCAATGCCGCTTTTCTGAACGCGGTCAGCGCCAATGTCCTCGAATACGACGACACGCATCTTGGAACGGTGATGCACCCGGCGGCGCCGGTCGCACCGGGGCTGTTCGCACTGGCCGGGCTGCGTCCGGTGTCCGGCCGCGAACTGCTGCAGGCGTTTATTCTCGGCGTCGAGATTTCGTGCCGCGTCGGGCTCGGTGTGATGCCGACGCATTACCGGCGCGGCTGGCACATCACCGCGACCTGCGGGATTTTCGGGGCGGCGGCCGCCTGCGCCCGCCTGCTCGGGCTCGACGCACAGCGCACGGCCTGGGCCCTCGGCCATGCCGCAACACAATCCGCGAGCCTCGTCGAAAGCATTGGCAGCATGGCGAAAAGCCTCGGGGTCGGCAACGCCGCGAAGAACGGGCTGGCCGCGGCGCTGTTCGCCGAGGGCGGGTTTAGCGGACCCGAGAGCCCGATCGAAGGGCGCTATGGCTTCACGGCGGTGACGAGCAATTCGGCCGATCTCGCACATATCACCGACGGCCTCGGCCAGCGCTGGGAAGTGCTGAACAACGCATACAAACCCTATCCGTGCGGGGTCGTGCTGTTCCCCGTAATCGACGCCTGTCTCGAACTGCGCGCCCGTCAAGCGCCGGAGACGGAAGCGATAGACCGCGTCGTCGTGCGTGGCCACCCGCTGATGCGCGAGCGTACCGACCGGCCGAATGTCGAGACCGGGCGCGACGCCAAAGTCAGCCTGCAGCACACCGTCGCCGCAGCGTTCCTCTTTGGCGCTGCCGGGCTAGCGCAATACGAGGACGATTGCGTTGCCGACCCGGCCGTGGGCGCGCTGCGCGCCAGGATTGTCTTCGAAGAAGATCCGGGCGCGCCGGTCGAGTCGGCGACCGTGACGCTGCACCTCGCCGACGGGACGGAGCAAAGCGAGCATATCCCGCACGGCCGCGGGACGCCGGGCCGGCCGATGAGCGACTCCGAACTCGACAGCAAGGTGCGAGAGCTGGCTGCCTACGGCGCCCCTTTTGTTAACACTGACGGGCTGATCGCTGCGGTTCGGGGCATCGAAGGCGAGGCCAATCCGACCCGATTGATGCGCCTGACAGTGCCCGCATGACCGGGTCAAATCAGCCCGCCCCTGGGGCGTTCACGGACGGCAATCACGGGCGCTCGGGTCGGCGACCTTGGCATCGCTCTTCTTGGCGGCGGCTGAATTGTCGGCTACGGTCCCCTGTCCTCAATCAAACTCGGGTTGTGCGCCGGGCAACATCGTCCCCAAGATCCGCCGCGTTCACTACCTCGTCCGAAAAGACATCGAAACACGCCAATCCTAGGCGATCTACCCGGCGTGGCATTAATGCCTGGCTCGCGCGCATGGACGCGCATTCAAATGGCTGCTCGGGAGACGCGCTTGCGAGGCGCGCCGTGGGTCAGAGCTTCTTTGTCATGGAGTAACGCGCGACACCGGGTGGGCCGGATCTGCCTTGGCATCGTCGTTCGCCATATTTCCCCTCTGAGGGGCTCGATCGCTTTCAGCGCAACGCCGTCGTCACGCCGGCTTGCACCCAACCGTTCGTGGGTCGTCGACATCGAGCTCGATGACCTCGCTGGGAGGGGGTGTGGCGGCCATTAGCGTCACGCCCTCCGACGACTGAAAGCGGTGCCACGCACCCTGCGGATTGACAGCCACCATTCCGGCGCCGAGCACGAAAGATTTGGGCGGTCCGTCGTCGCACACCATTTCCAGAGTCGCGCTGCCATCGAGGATGTGGATCAGCTCGTCGCCGGCGAGATGGCGTTCCCAATGACCTTTGCCGACAAACTTGGTGATGCTGAGGCCGCCATCGCGGTAGGACGCTAATCGCGCGGCGCTCCCCTTGCGGTCCGCCATCGTCGATTGCGGCGTGCGGCCACGGAACATTGTCAGCTTCGCGAGTTCGGCGTTGAGATCGATGATGCTGGGGGTTCCCCTGGGCATGACCCTTTTTGGCTCTGCGATCCGCGGGTCGTCGACATCGAGCTCAATGTGGTCGCCGGGAAGCGTCGCGCTCCAGGTCGTCCCGCCCTCCGCGGAGCGAAACCGGTGCCACGTGCCCTTCGGAACGATAGCGATCATTCCGGCGCGAACCTCGAAGGACTTGGGCGGGCCGTCGTCGGACACGATGTCGAGGATCTTCGTGCCGTCGAGAACGTGTACCAGCTCATCCTCGGCATGGTCTTCCCAGTGGCTTGTCCCCGCGTTCTTACCGGCGAAGAGAATGCCGTCGCGATAAGGGCCCAGTAGCGTCGCGCTGCCACGGCGCTCCTCACGCGTCGTTATCGGGGTCAGCCCACGGAACATGGTCAGCTTCGCGAGTTCGGCATTCAGATCGATGATACTGGGTATTCTCTTTTCCATTTCTTGCTCCATGACGGCTACATAAAGTCCGGGGTGCGCGGCAGATAATTTTGCCAATTGCCGAAAGGTCGTAAAGCCATGAGCACGTAGGGTTCTTCGATGCGGAACCCGAGCGCCAATACCGTTTGCATCACACCGTCGGCCCGTCCCGGAACGATCATCGAGACTTGGCTCGGCCTATTCTCCAGCGCACAGCGCAGCGTCGTCGTCACGACCGCCTTCGCATCCGCGTCCGGTGCGGTCGCTAGTGGGCCGACATGGCCCTCGGCGGAGATATAGGCATAGCCAGCAAGGCCGTCCGCTCGCTCGATCCGAACCGCGCGCGCCGCGCCGCCCCCGAGCAGAAAGCGGTGGTGCAGGTCTCGCCGCAAACCCGAGCAGCGCCTCGTCGATCTCGGCCATCCATTCCCGGGGCACGGGCCAGGGCGCTATCGGCGTCGCTTCATACCCGACGTCGGCAAGATTCTGCGCGACAGCCTGCGCCGGCGCGATCATGCGGTAGAGCGGCTCGCGCGGATAGAGGCCGTTGTTCAGATAGAGGCCCGTGGAAGCGATGTTGTATGTGGGCGTGACCAACGCGCGGTTAGTGGCGCCGTTACGCTCGGCTTGCAATAGGGTTTTCGACAAAAGAGCCTGGCCGATGCCCTTCGCCTGGGTTTCGGGCCTGACAAAGAGTTGCGACAAAAACCAGAACTTCTCCGTCATCCAGCTGAAGCCGAAGCCAACGATAGTATCGTCCTGTTCTGCGACCCAGAGACCGTCGGGGTCCTCCGCGAGGCAGAATTTCGGAAATGCGATCGGAGGTGGCGCCGGCCACGGCTGCCTGCCATGGCGCACACGCAACTCGTTACCCGCCTCTTGGACAACGCGCTCGGCATCTTCCAAATCTTCGAACTTCGCAGCCCGATAGGTGATATCCATTGCGTATGCCCCCTTAGGCGCGGCCTTGAGCTGAAAACGCGCTTAGCGAGCGTGCCAGGGTATCGTAGCGCCACAAATTGATTGCAGTGCTCTCCGTTTTCGAAGGCCCCTGGAACGTTTTAGTGGCACCGAAGTTGATGGCACTAATTACCGAAGTCGAGACAAAGGAACACGTCATGGTTGCTCTCCGCGGATTGGCGATCGCGAGTGGCGAGACGCGGCACGAGCCGGCGAGCCGTCCGTCGCGAGGGGGCCGAGGGGCGATGGACGGGGACGATGTTAGGGTGTTCCTCGCCGTCGCCCGGGAGGGCTCGATGCGTGCCGCCGGGCGGGCGCTCGGGCTGAGCCAACCGACCATCGCCCGCCGATTGGCCACGTTCGAGGCTAGTTGTGATAACAGAGCGGGCAGTCAGCCGGCGCAGCGGGAACTGGATAGCCGCCAGTCCGGCATTCTCGGCTTGGGGTGGCCGCAGCGCCGCTTCCTTAGTGATCTAGCTGGGCTCACTTGCCGCGGGCGACCGCATCCAGGAACCCGGCGACGAAGGGCGAGCGTATATCGGATCGCCGCTGCCGAGGCCAAACGGCGAGCTCGCCCCAGCGGACCGGGCAGCATTACGGTGTGGAGGAGAATCCAGCCGGGAAGGGCTCAAGATCATCTAGATAAGGTGACCAAGTCGACCGCCCGGATTCGTACGAAGGCACCGGTTCGAAGTGGTCGCCGCATTGTTTAGGTTCAAAGGATCTGAAGGTGCTCGGGATCTTTCGCGAGGAACACCGGTTCGCACGCAACTCCCCGCTGGAGCAAGCCGGATTCGAACTCTAAGTCCCACCCCCTCACTCGCCGGCAGACAGACGGCTCGGACCCGCCTCATCTGAGGCGTTGGCGGCTGTGAGCGTACCGCAGTCCTCGAATGCCGCCACCCTCGTTTCAAGCGCCGCCTCCGCGCCGGTTGGCGGTTCGTCGTCATTTTAAACCCCAATGGACCAACGGCCTTATCGCCCCATTCGGGGAGCCGCGCGGTTTCTCAATTCGCGAAACGCGATCCTCATAAAAAGCGGCTCCCCTTCTCAGCCGATGACCGGAGGCTGATCCTGATCGAAGCTCGCGGAGCCGATCCACTGATCCGCTGGACGGCATGGGTTGGCGCGTTTTCGGGAATGCGCTTGGGGGAAATCGTTGACGCTCACACTCGCGACGTGATGCAGCTTGAGGGGCATTGGGTTTTCCGGATAGGTGTTGAGCACCGCGAAACTTGCGGTCGGCCTGCATCGTCCCGGAACCGATGGTTCGCAGAACTCTCCGCTGGAGGGAGACGGATTCGAACTCCCGGTCCCTCGTTTGCGAAATTGGCGAAATTCGCGGCGAGCCGGGACCTTTCAGCTTCACGGACGACGGCTCGTCCGTGCTGCCATTCGCCCGCAGTCGCCAGCTTACCTATATTTCGGCGGCGGCACGAAGCCGCCAATCTCAGCCGCGAGCAGGCGGGCGAATTCGAACGCACGATCGCCCATGCCCATGCCTCCTCGCGGCGTGACGTGGCACCGTAGCAGTTGGGGCCAGGGCCAGCCAATCGTCGGAGCAGGCGCCGCTCGGGACCGTCTCGGGCTAAATGTGCAGTTTGGCCAACCAGACGGGCGACACCTTACGGGCTTGTGACCCCATGATTTCCTGCGATGGAGAAAGGGCGCGGACAGCCGATAAGATCCACTCATGGCGTGAGATCAGAGGGCACGGAACCCGCCCTTCGCACCGGGGGCCGAGGGGTTCGAATCTCGTCCCTCCGGCAGCGAGTTCGGGCGAACTTCGAAGTTCGGTCCCCGCACAAGAATTGGGTGGAGGGTTGTCTGCGCTGTTTGCCCGGTCTTCCTTGGGGGACTGGAAGTTCGTATCCATCTCCCTCCAGCGGAGAGTCAGGCGAAATCTATGCGCGGGCGTGTGGCCCCGCGTCCCAATCTCGCCGCGGGCCGTACCCACTTCGATCCGGTATCCTTGGGACCAACTGAACTGACGGTACTGATATTCGCAGGATCCCAACATGCGTATTCCTGGCGCCGATCAAGCTATCGGGCACCTCATCAAATGGTCCGAAAAAGACGAATGGGAGCCGTATCGCCGACAGGTGTTCGCCGAACATTTTGAACTGGTAATGGAGCGGTTCGATATCTCCGAGCAGGAAATTGTCGATCTGCTCGACGAAGCTTTCGGCATGGTATGCGGTTTTGTGCTCGAAGACTTCTTCACCGCCCGGTTCGGCGAAGAGGGCGAACTGAACGTCGTCGACGACTACCTCAAGCGGCGAGGCTGGCGAGAGAAAGTGCCGGCCAAACGCTATCTCGAAGCGCTCAGGGATTCCGTCGCGACGCTCTACGAAGTCGTCGACCTCGATCCGGGACACAGCATGACGGTGCGGGACGTGATCCTTGGCGGAGATCCCGTATCCGTGGAGGAAAAACTCGGCTCGCAATCGGCGGCGCGTTGGGACCGTATCGCCGGGCGTATCGTCACCGTCAACGGGAAGCGGTATTTCACCGGTGCCTTGCTTCTGTTTTCCCACCATGTGGCGGACGACGTTCTCTCCGCGGTTGATGGGATGGCCAAACGGCTCAAGGGGGAACTCCGCAGGAATGCCAAGAAGCAAGGTGAGCCGGCAGAGATCAACGACCACGGCGTGCGGCAACTACTGCTTTCCGGTTCGGTTGCCTGTCGCCTGTTGACGCAGACTTGGCTTGTCGACGCCCTTGACAAAGCTCAGGCGCCCCTACCCGAAATCCGTAATACCGATGGCGAGGAGATCGTGTTCTCGCAGGTCCGGTTCCCAATCGTCGGGGACGTCGCGAAACTCGCCGCCATCCTTGACGGTATCGATAGGCTCGAGAGGGATGACGCTGGCGAATTGCGCTGGTCATGGCACGGGCGTGGTTCGCCGTCGCAAAGGATGTTACGAAGCCGGCAAGAGGGCCTGACATTCGGATCGACGGACAAAGGCGGCCGGACCAGCCTCGGCAGCGCCGAGATCGTCGGCGATGCCCTCACACTAAGCGCCAACTCCAGGGAACGCGCGGAGCGCGGGCGCGACCTGCTGGCTTCTCACCTCGGCGAGTTGGTCGGCCGCGCTCTGACCTCGCATCAGGATTTGCAGAAGATGCTCGAGGAGAACCCGAAGTCGACATCTTCAGAGCCCGACCTACCGCCCGAGGTGGCCGAACAGGCCATCCACTCCTACCTGGATGATCACTACCGGCGTGCCCTCGATGACCCGCTTCCCCTCCTCGATGGCAAGACGCCACGCCAGGCGGTGAAGACAAAAAAGGGTCGCGCACAAGTCGTCGGCTGGCTCAAGTTGCTGGAGAACTCTGAATTCCGGCGTGCCGCCGGACAGGGCCACAATCCCTATGACACTGCCTGGATGGGGCGTGAGTTGAAGGTCGAAGACTCCCGCTAGCCGCAGAGGACACCCCGAACCAAAGCGATTGATTGCGGTGGCGCCGGCCGGATCGTCGCCGCTCCACGGCTTGAGCCGATACTGGCCGCGCCTTATGATCACCACACCGGTGGCGGCGACCGCCTCTTTTCCGGCACAATCCTGGAGCGGGACCGACGGGATTGGCCTCCTCCTGGCGCTCGCTGCGGCAGCATTAGGTTTTGGTCTGGACGGGGTGGGCGACGCAGCGCGCTCGCAGACGAGAAGGGCGCCGGACCCGTTTGGATCGTGTGCCGGACAGCAGCCACTTCAGATTTCCGGGAGCCGATTTCGCTACACAAGGCAGACCTATTCGTGCCGAAGCACCACCCGCCCCCGCACTTTCCCGCCACTCTTCAAGTCACTCAGCGCCGCGCTTGCCTGTTCTGCAGGCCGCGTCTCAATCGGGATCGGCGGGACCTTACCAGCCTGAACGAGAGCAAGAAGCTCCTTCAGATCCTCGAGCGTACCGACATAGGAGCCCTCGATTGTCATCATTTTGAACGGGAACAGTAACAGTATTTTCGCTTGCGCCGATCCTCGCCAGTTCCAGACGGCGTAGAAAACATAGCTCGCGATCGTCAGCAGCAACTTCCGGGATCCCGGCGCGGCGACAGCTCCAGTGCAGCACGTAAACGACGGTGTCGGCGGGCGCTATTTCGCCTGCGCGTGCTACCGCCGAATGATCGCTGCGCCAGCGCCTAGATCAGCCGCCGTCGGCTGCAGCTAGTATCATGCGGGGCACCTGCATTGTCTGCTCGCGCAAAAACTCGAGGAATATGCGCTGCAAATGGGTCGGATGCCAATCCTTACGAATAGTCACGCCGATTGCGGTGCTCGGCTCGATGGGGCCAAAGTCTAGCGTTTCGAGGCGTTGTCCCTGCTGACGGGCGGCCTCAAGTTCCGATCGTGTCAGGATCGCCATCCGGTCGCTGTTGGCAAGTATCGACGTGATCGTCGGCAGCGAATAGGTTTCGACGTAGGGGTGAGGCCCGCACAACCCAGGGAAGGTTATTTCGAAGGCTCTCCGCCGCGATGGGCAAGAGGGCGCCAAGATCCAATCAAAGCCGACGAGGTCGGCCCGAGTGATCTCTTTCTTGTTGGCCAACGGATGACCCCTGCGAGCGGCAATCACATACGGATCCCACGTCAGTTCCTCTTCGATGACGTCGTCGACGGGGGCAGGGTCTTTCAGCAAGCCGACGAGGAAATCCAGGGAGCCCATGCGGAGCTTTGCCAGCAGAGCATCGTATGGCCCGTTGATAACTGTAACGTTCGCCGATTTGTACACCGATATGAATCTGCTCAAAGTCGAAGCCAATAAATAATTTCTGGCCAGCATCAGGGTGCCAACCAATATGCGTCCGCGAACAACACCTCTCTCGACGTCTAACTCTTCGAGTCCCCATTCAAGCTCTCGAGTTCGCGTGCAGAAGACGCTCTGCGAATTTTGCGCCCCTTTCGTTCGTCGTCACGCCCAGGGCGGTATTTTGAAATATCTCCTTTTGCAATTGGGCTTCGAGCGACCGCGCCGACCGGTGCACTGACATCAGCGAGACCCCGAGTTGGCCCGCCGCCTGTGTGAATGAGCCCGCCTCATAAATCGCGATCAGTGCGCGCACTTGCGAATTTGTAATTCGACAGGAGGTGGAGGGGGCAGACAGGCTGTGAACCGAGCCCGTGTCATCGCCTAACTCCCGGATCGCGCCCTCGATCCTGTCGAAGAACCGTGTCGTACGTTTCTCGAGGATCTTCCCGTATTCGGTGAGGTAGGTACCCTTGTTCCGCCTGACGAACAGCGGAACCTTCAGCTTGGTCTCAAGGGTGGCAATTGCCTGGGTCGCTGCGGACTGCGAGAGGTGAAGCTGCTCCGAAGCCCGCGAGATGCTCTCAAATCGCGCTACCGCCACGAAAGTGCGAAGCTGGCGCAAACTCGGCAGGAACTGCCCCTCCATAGTCCCCTCCTCGGATGAGACCTCGCTAACCATACCTGTGGAACTGAGCCGTGCCAATAGTCGCCCAAGAGAATCCGCCGGTCGCCTTGGGCTTGGGCGCGGCGCCGCTAAGGCGGCGAATGCCGGATTTCGGCGTCGGATCTGCCCGATACGCTCGAGCGTGAGGAGGTCCCGCATCGCTTGCGGAATCTCGCGGCCCTCGGTTGCGGGCGAGCCTCCAGGGGCTCGGTCGACGCGAGGCCTTAACAAAAACCGATGGAGGGAAACGTGAATTGGATTTGTGCCCAACTTTGTTACGGGCTCAGCTTCGGAGACCGTCGGGGGTCGTAACGAACCGAAAGCAAATTGCGCAGAGACGATGCGTAAACCCATTTCCGGCACCCCACCGAATAGTTCAGAAGCCCGGTGGGCTGGGTGCGTGCACTACGAGGATCTGAAAAACTGGGAGGAAGCCATGCAGATCAAGATACTGGCTGGAGCAACGACGCGGGTTAATCTCCTTAGTGCGACAACGGCGCTTTTGGCCTCCGCGGCACTGACACCTTGTTGGGCAGCCTCGCTGCCGAACTGCGGCGCCTTGGCCGCGCAGATCTTGACAAACCCGGACGTTGTCGCGGCAACGTCTGCCGTCGTGCCTGCGTCTACGTCTCCCGCGAACTTGGCTTATTGCAACGTTCAGCTCAAGTATTCGCATCTGGCCGGACCAGCGGCCGGTTATGCGCCGGGCCAGAGCCAATTAATTCAAATCGGCATTGGCTTGCCGTTGAGCGCCGCCGACGGCGGCAGCGGCGGCGTGCAAGGCGCGTGGAACGGAAGGATCGAAGATTTGGGTGGGGGCGGCACTGCCGGCAGCGTGGGATCGACGACCGGTGCGACGAACTTGGGTAATGTGGGCTCATCCACGGATACCGGACATTCGGCAACCACCGTGGGAGGCAGCGGGTCCAATTTCCCCCTGAATGGAATCGTGGGAACGTTCCCAGGAGGAACTTTTGCGGCTGCACTTAATCCACCAAATGACAACTCGTTCAATTGGGGCATCTACGCCGATTTTGCTTACAGGGGCATCCACGCACAGTCGGTCATGAGCAAGTTCGTGACGCAACTGTACTACGGCAGGGCGCAAAATTATTCCTACTGGTCTGGCTGTTCGGAGGGCGGCCATCAGGGCATGTCGGAGGCGATGAGGTACCCGAATGATCATAACGGGCTTCTTATCGGCGACCCGGTCATGATGTACGACCGCTTGCAGCCGATGCAGTTTTGGGGCCAGGTCATTACCAACCATGATCTCGGCGCAGAAATCTCGACTGCCAAACAGACTGCGGTGTCAAACGCGGCAATTGCCCAGTGCCAGAACCATTTCGGCGGCATGCCGGACGGCATCATCCAGGAGCCGCGCGCCTGCCTGTTCAGTGCCTATCAGTACGTATGCGGGCAACCTGGCGCGAATATTAACGGGGTACCCGACACGACGAATTGCCTCACCGATACAGAGGCCACGGACATGAACCAGATCTGGACTGGCGTATCGAACGACTCGGGCGCTGGGGGTGGAGGGGTACTTTATCCTGGGTGGTCAAGAGGCGCCGACACCACCACCCAGAACGGTCCCAATGGCCCTGGATCCACCAATCTGGATTACGCCGTAGATTATACGTTGCAAGACCCGCTTTTCAACTGGAAGGACTTCACGTCGTCAACCTTTCAGGACATGATTCTTTCTTCCGAACAGAAGTTCAGCCAACTTCAGGGCGTCGATGATGCCAATTGGTCTCGCTTTAACGCGCTCGGCAACAAAGCGATCTTGTATCATGGCCTGGCAGACCAGAATGTTCCAGACCGCGGCAGTGACTATTTCTACGGCCAGTTGATGGCTCACGACGACAACAACCTGGCCACCACTCAGTCGTACATCAGGTATTATCGGTATCCTGGAAACCAGCACTGCGGCGGCACCAAGCTGCAACCCAACGCGCCAATCCTAAATACCACGGATATGTTGACCGCCTTGGAAAGCTGGGTGGAGAATGGCCAAGCGCCTAACGCGATCACTGCCTACAACAACGCGAACCACTTGTTAGCGACCATAACTCGTCCAGTTTGCAAGTATCCGGATACGCTTTCCTACAACGGCAGCGGCAGCATCTTTAGTGCGGCCAATTTCACCTGTGTGACTCAGACCACAGACCCGCTGGCTAACAGCTGGCAAATGGCCGACGATATCGGTACCAATGGTCAGGCGACGGAAGGGCGGATGACGTATGGTATCACGGACACCCATGATCTGGCTGCCATCAATAGGTCGAGCAGTATTGTTTTCCGCGACAATAAGGGCAATGTCCGCGTCTGGCTGCTGAACGGAACGGCGCTATCGGAGCCCGGCAATCCATCGACGATTGTGCAGGACACCACGATCGGCAATGTATCGACGGATTGGTCGATAGTCGGTCAGGACGACTTCGTTGGACACGGCTTCGCGTCCTTGCTGTGGTACAACAATAAGGACGACAGCCTCGCCGTCTGGGCGATGAACGGCGCGAATGTGGGAAACGTGACGACGCTCTCGCCGCTGCCGTCCAATAGGTCAGTGGTCGCAACCGGCTCCTTCACCAATAATAACACCATGCAACACGTGGGCGGCATTCTTTGGGAGGACAATAAGCGCAACTTGTACGTCTCGGTCACCAACGACGGTCAACTTACTTCCACTTCGCCAGTCGGCGTGTTGCCCGCCAATTCGACCGTCGTTGGAGCGGATTTGAATGGCTGGATTTTCCTCCGTAACACTGTCACCGGCGAGGTAACCGTCTGGGTATTGCAGGTCGGCAGTGCACAGTGCGCAGCAGCTTTACCGCCAACAACGACGGGTGGGGCTGGTTCCGACTGTGGGCCAGGCCCGACAGTTGCCTTGGCAGCGAATGTCGGTTCGATGCCGTCCAACTGGTCGATTGCCGGCATCGGCGACTTTGACGGCGACGGGTATTCCGACATTCTCTGGAGTGACAAGCAGGGCGACGTCAAGATCTGGCTGCTCGGGACGACGCCCAACTCTCTCAATATCCGCTTGTCCGCGGACCTGGGCAATGTGCCCCACAACTCGTCGATCGTGCAAACCGGCGATTACAACGGCGACGGCTTCTCGGATATCCTGTTGGAGGACAACACCGGCAATCTTATAGCGTGGTTCATGCAGGGCGCCACTGTTGCCAAGACGCAGACATTAGGCAATATCGGTTCGAAGTGGACTGTCCAATCTCTCAACGATCAATAAACGGAATCGCTTGGCACCGGCGCGACGGAAGCATCGCGCCGGTGCCCTAGTGGATGGCGGCGCGAGCGGGAGGTCGCCTATGGCGCTGACGGCGCAAACCATCGAGGCCTTTGTCGGCGATACGATGGACGAGGCGCGAATGGGGCCGATCCATTGGCGCGTGCTGGCGTTGGTGGCGGCCGGCTACTTCTTCGATGTGCTGGACTTCACGATCTTCGGGGCGCTGGTTCCGGACCTCATCCGCAGTGGCTTTGTGACCCAACAGCAGGTGCCGTGGATCGGCAGCATCACGCTCCTGGGCCTCTTTATCGGCACGCTCGGCCAGGGCGAATTCACCGACCGATTCGGGCGTAAGGCAGTCTACCAGTTCAACCTGTTGCTGTATGGGGTGGCGACGATCCTCGCCGGCCTGCCGCCGATCCCGAGCATCGGGTTCGAGCCCAGCCTCACCTGGCTCCTGACGTTTCGCTTCGTCGCCGGTATCGGCCTCGGCGCCGAGCAGCCTTTGTGCTTTTCCTACACCGCCGAATACGCGCCGAAGCGCATTCGCGGTCGCGTCATCGCACTGATGCAGTTCCTCGGCGGAGCCTGGCCATGGCCGGTCGGCGTCCTGATGACGCTCGCGTTACGCGACAGGATCGGCTGGCGCGGGATTTGGATCATCATCGGCGTCGGCGCTCTGATCATCTTTATATTGCGCTTCTCGTTGCCGGAATCGCCGCGCTGGCTAGCGACACACGGCTATGGTCAGCGGGCGCTCGACCTGTTGCAGCGCATGGGCCTACGCACCGTGCCGCTCGAAACCTTGTAGGTCGACGCGGCAAGCCACGCGCATGGCGATCCGTTCGCGACCGTGTTTCGCGACTATCCCGGCCGGGTCATCGCCGGAATGATCTGCTTCTTTGCGTTTTTCAGCATCGCGCTCGGGCTCGGCGCGTGGCTTCCCAATATCCTTGCAGAACGCGGCTTTACGATCGCAAAGTCGCTGAACTCGATCTTCTGGATGACGCTTGCCTTCCCGTGCGCCAGCGCCTTCATGATGTACGCGCTGGAACGCTTCGGCCGCAAACCCACCGCCGTTACCGCCTTTATTCTGACCGGCGTGTTCGGACTGCTGTGGGCCAATGCCTCGACCGAAGCAATGGTCCTGGGAATAGGGTTCTGCATGATCTTCTGCACGCAGGTTGCGGGCAATTCCTCGCAGATCTTCATCTCCGAGGTCTTCCCGACCACCGCGCGTGCCTCCGGTTTCGGTCTCGCGCAAGCGGCAGGCCGGATCGGCGCCGCGGTGGCGATTCCGTCGATCCTGTGGATCTATACCGGCTTCGGCCTCAACGTCGTTTTCGCGGCGCTTGCCGTCATGGTCGTGATCGCCGCGATTGCCGTGACCCACGTCGGCCCCGAAGCTCGTGGCCTTGCCCTCGACGAAATTGCACCGCCAACCGCATGACGTGAATATCGGAGGAATCCGATGCCATTGAGAGGAGCCGCAGCATGATCCCGGTGTCGGCGCGCAATATCGAATTTGTCGGCCACACCCCCCAGAACGGCCGCGGCGACGGCGTGCAGGTCATGGTCCACAAGGGGCATGCCTTTGTCGGCCACATGTTCAGTGATGGCTTTACGATCACTGACGTTAGCGACCCACGCCAGCCGCGCCCGGTAAATTTCGTCGCGGCGCCGCCAAACTCGCGTGCGCTCCATCTGCAAACCCACGACAACCTCTTGCTGACGGTCAATGCCCCGAGCATCTGGGTGTTGCAGGGCTACTCCGATCCGAACGACTACTTCAAAGCTTCGATCACCGAAACCTTCACCAAGCGCGAGAAGACCTTTACCGCCGGATTGCGCGTCTACGACATCGCGAAGCCGGCCGAGCCCCGCGAGATCGGCTTCATGCCGGTCGATGGGTTGGGTCTGCACCGGCTGTGGTATGTCGGCGGGCGCTATGCCTATGCCTCGTGTCATTGGCAGGGCTTTACCGACCACGTGCTGGCGGTCATCGACCTGGCCGAGCCGACCCGCCCCGAGGTCATCGGCCGCTGGTGGCTGCCCGGCATGCACACTGCAGGCGGCGAGACGCCGAGCTGGAGCGGCCGGCGTTATGCCTTGCACCATGCGATCGTCAGCGGCAACCTCGCCTATGCCGCGTGGCGCGACGGCGGAATGACGATCCTCGATGTCGCCGACCCGACCGCGCCAAAGCTGCTCGCGCACCGCAACTGGTGCCCGCCGTTCGGCGGCGGCACCCACACGCCGCTGCCGCTCCCGGGGCGCAATCTCGCGGTCTTCGCCGACGAGGGCAATCTCGACAATTGCGCCCAGGGCATTCAGCGCTGCTGGGTGTTCGATGTACGCGAGCCGACCAACCCTGTCCAGATCGCCGCGTTGCCGACCCCGGCCGAAGAAGACTATTGCAAAAAAGGGGCGAAATTTGGCCCGCACAACTTGCACGAGAACCGCCCAGGCTCGTTCCAGAGCGAGCAATTTATCTTCGCAACTTACCAGAATGCCGGTGTGCGGGTGTTCGACATCATCGACCCGTTCGCGCCGCGCGAGGTCGCGCATTTTGTGCCGCCCGCCCCGGAAAAGATCGTCGACCCGCGCCCCAACCGCCCGCGCGTCATCCAATCGAACGACGTCTACGTGGCGCCGGACGGGTTGATGTACGTGACTGACGTAAACGACGGTCTGACCATATTGCAATACAAGGGTTGATCGCCTCGAATAAACTCGATCGAGGCGGGCCAGTGACGATCGGGTATTTGATGACATAGTCACAGAGCGCCGTCGCTTGGATGCCGCTGTCGGCAGCGCAGCTGAGCGCGAGCGACTAAAGACCGGCTGTGAGGGACGTGCCTCACAATG
>CAVSZA010000001.1:0-44729 GCA_963732095.1 uncultured Alphaproteobacteria bacterium | reverse complement strand
TGACGCGCAGGTCACCTGGGACCCGACGCTGTCGCCATCGCCCTCGCTCGGGGTCACGACGGCGGTGATGGGCAATTGCGGCTTCGGCATTGTGCCTAGCCCGCCGCCGCTGCGTGACCTGATCATGCACAACCTTGCGATCGTTGAAGGGATGGACCTCGATGCGCTGCGCGCCGGTATCGACTGGCGGTTCCAGTCTTTCGCCGAATATATGACGATGCTGCGCGGGCGCGGCCCCTACATGAACCTGGGCGTGCTGGTCGGGCATTCCGCTGTACGCACCGCCGTGATGGGCAACGACGCCTCCGTGCGAAAGGAGCCGACCGCCGCCGAATTGACTGAGATGAAGCGCCTCGTCGCCGAGGCGATGGATGAAGGCGCCATCGGGCTTGGTGCGTCCTACTCACTCAACCATTCCGGCTGGGGCGGCGTGCCGATGCCGTCCACGATCAGCGACCTGTCGGAATTCGACGCGCTGGTCGGTGCGATGGGCGGACCTGGACGCGGCGTCGTCGAGATTTCTTCCGGCCCGATCATGCCCGACACTGTGGAGGGAATTGCGGCCCGGCACGGCCGCCGCATATTCATGAGCACCGCGGTCGCGCTCTATAACGAGCAGCATCCGGAGCGAGCACTCGGCGTGTTCGATGCCTGTGCCGCGGCCCAAGCCCGCGGCAACGAGCTCTATATCCAGATCACCTGTCAGCCGCTGTCGTTCGATTTCACACTGGCGAGCGCCTATCCGTTCTACAGCCATCCGGCATTCGACCCTATCAAGGCTTATGACCGCGAGCAGCTGAAAGCGGTGTTCCGCGACCGGAGCTTTCGCGATGCCTTCCGGGCTGATCTACGCAATCCGAAGCCTGGCACGGTGTTCCAGGGCAACTGGGAGCGCGTGATCGTCGCCGCGCCGGTGAAAGAAAAGAATACCGGGCTCGCCAACCGGACCGTCGCCGAGATTGCGCGTGATGCTGGTTGCGACCCACTCGACGTGCTGCTCGATCTCGGGCTCGATGAGAACCTCGACACCGGTCTGATTGGCCGCTTCTTCAACGCCGTCGATGACGGGGTCGAGCCGTTGGTTAAGCACAAGGCGGGAGTGATCGCGTTATCTGACGCCGGCGCGCATCTGGTCTATCTGTGCGATGCGGGCTTCGGTCTTTATCTTCTGGGGCATTGGGTGCGCGAACGCGGCACATTCGACCTTCCGGAAGGCGTGCGCCGACTGACGAGCCATCAGGCTGGGCTGTACGGCATCCCAGATCGCGGCCGCATCGCGGTCGGGGCGCATGCCGATCTGCTGCTGTTCGACCCCGCCACGGTTGGAATCTCGGCGCCTCGCCGGCTCGACGACCTGCCCGGCGGCGGCACACGCACCATCCGGGAGCCGATTGGCGTGCACGGCGTATTCGTCAACGGGATTCGGGTTTTCGACGGCAAAGACTATGAGCGACTTGAGAGAGGTCCGGGGCAAGTGCTCGACCGCTTTCTGCCGGCCCGTGCGGCGCCTTTGGCGAGCGCAGCGCAGTAGCCTAGGTCGCGAGAGACCAAGAGCGATGCCGCTCGATCCGCAGATCCAGGAACTGTTGGACAAGGGTACCGGCGTGCCCGCCACGCACACCCTGCCGGTCGAAATGGCGCGCGCGCAATACGAGGCCCGGATCGCCCTGATGGCGCCCGCCGCCGAGATCGCGCGTGTCCGCGAGCAGACCATCGATGGGCCGGGCGGACCCTTGCGCATTCGCATCTATACGCCGCACGGTAAGGGCCCATTCCCGCTGATGGTGTTCTTTCACGGCAGCGGGTTTGTCCTGTGCAGCCTTGATACTCATGACGGGATGTGCCGCAATCTGTGTGGCGGAGCGGGTTGCGTCGTCGCTTCGGTCGACTATCGCCTCGCCCCCGAGCACAAGTTCCCGGCTGCGATCGAGGATTCTTTGCATGCGACGCGCTGGGCGGCCGTGCATGCCGCTGAGCTGGGCGCAAACCCAGGGCGCATCGTCGTCGCGGGGGACAGCGCTGGTGCCAATGTAGCGGCAGTCACCGCGCTCAGGGTGCGCGACGAGGGCGGTCCGGAACTATGCGGTCAGCTGCTGCTCTATCCGGTAACGGACTACCACACACCTGGTACGCCCTCATACGAGGAGAACGCGGAGGGCTACGGGCTGACTCGTGACACGATGAAATGGTTCTGGGCTCATTATCTGAACGATGCGTCGGAAGCCGCGCGTCCGCATGCCGCACCGCTCCGCTCTTCCGACCTGTCCGGCTTGCCACGGGCCCTCGTCATCACGGCCGAGTACGACCCGCTCCGCGACGAAGGCGAATTATACGCCGAGAAGCTGAGGGCAGCCGGCGTCCCGACGAACCTCTCTCGTTACGACGGCGTAAATCACGGTTTCATGTTCTGGGTCGGCGTCGTCGATAAGGCCGGCACCGCGATGAACGAGGCCTGTGGCTGGCTGGGTGGCATCTTTGCCGACGCACGCTGACCGGCTTGCAATCCATCCCTGCCCGATTTTGCCGTCGCAACTCTTAGTCGATGAAACGGCGTACGCAGTCTGGGACAGGGTTCGTCCGTGGCGATGAACCCTCGGCGACTAATGTAGCGGCTCGATGGTGGAGATCTTCCCCTCGCCTACGGCCGTTTGGTCTCGTCACAGGAAATGTGACGGCTGGCGGCCATGGTAATTACGTCCCACACTGGTTCGCACCGTGAAAGTGATCAGCAGCGCTCGGGGAGATGATGCGTGGCGGCAGTGGACGGTGATGGTTACCGCCGGCCGAGATGCTACCCGCGGCAGGAGCGGCGAGAGTAGTTAGGGCCGGCTTTGCCTGTGGCGGCCGGAGGGGATCTGCCCCGATCGGAGCCAAGATCGATCTCCTGGAAGGCGATCCAATGCCGGAACGGATCTTTATCATCGAATTTCCCACCGCCGATGCGGCCCGACGATGGTATCAGTCCGATGACTATCAGGAGGCGTTGAAAACCCGGTTGTCAGCATCGCACGGCCGCGTATTTCTGATTGAGGGTAACGAAATATCTAGTGCGGTTCCCGTGGCCGGTTTAGACGCCGGGAAAAACTGAACCCGTTCCGCAGGCGAAACCCTGGGCGGCCCTAGCACCAATGGGAACGGCCGGCGCAGCTCCGACCTGGGGCTCGCGCCCGTTCTCCGGTCAGTGCATACCGCTGGTATCGCGAGGATTTGTTCCTGATAGGGAGCGTTCGGTACCTGTCCCGGCTCGCCTGTCGCCGGGGCGCATCCGGCGAACGCCAAGAGGGCGAAGAGCGCGGCGAGCGGGATACGCCAGTTCATCACTTCCTCGGGCCGGCCCCTGATCCAGCGTGCCTACCTCAGTCCGGCGATCGGCTGAGGCTAAAAGATCGCCCGATGAGCGTTCGCCTCGAAAAGACGGACTTTATCATTGTAGGCCATTCGCACGCCTTGGCCGCAGGACGAACAGGTATATTGGCCTATAGTTTGAAACCAACCGCCCTTCTTTTCATGCTTGTGGCCGCAATGCGGGCACGGGTGGCTGAGGAGAACATTCAATAGACCCTTAGTGAGTGGCATAGCGCGGCTCCTGGATAGGCGGGAGCACGCATATCTCTCAGCCGTTGACGCCTAGGGCGGTCTGTCAACGATTTCTTGAATATGGTGGGTGTGTTGCCAACTGGCGAGCTTCTTTTGCTGGTGCGCCTAGCAATCCCACTGTCGATCTCTGAGGAGTGGCCCGATCGGGATCGGAAGCTCGCGCATTCTTCACCCCCCCCCGAGGACGCCCGCTCGAATGCCGAGCGGCAGGGCGTGGGGTCGAGGTTGGCGAGCGCCGCGGAATGGTGCAAGTGGCCGCGGCGCGTGTTTCAACGCCTATTGCCCGAACGGCCCACTCCCGAGCGGTGCGTTGAAGCCTACTATCTCCAGCGAACCCGGTTCGAGAGCATCGCCAAGCGGAAGCTGCGCCGGGGCAGTTGACCGAGGATGCGAATGTGGAGGTCAGCGGGCGGGACTTGCGCTGGGGCTGCCTGATGGCTACCAACTAATTTCCGCCACCCTGAACGAAGATCCCACCCAAAGAGTGCATCGCCCATAATGACGTGGAGAAGTGCTCTGGCATACTTGGAGCCAGCCAGCGTAGCCGCCGTCCATTGGTTTAAGTCGTCAGAGCTGATGTGGAAATAGGGGACAAAGGTCGATGCCCACGCCAGGGATATTGGCAGAGACGAGAAGCCACACTTGGTCGAACTCGGCGAAGTCGTAGTCTAAGGACTTTCGGACTTTTTGAGCCATCCTAGCCGAAAAGGCCCGCTCGACGTGCGGTGAACCCCAACCGCCGTAAACACCCGTAACGCCTGCTTCGCGTTTCACCTCCACTTCCGCGGCGCGCATATGTCCCGGCTTCATTTGGGAATTGCCCTCCCCACCGTCATACTCCGTGACCTGAAACCCAATCTGCCGGCTGCCGACGATCGCGATGACATCGACGCCCGTCTCGCAGGCATAGTCATCGAATGGGTCGCGGTACTGATCCACTGAGAGCGGCAGAATTTTTGCGAGAGCCTCAACGAAATAACGCTCGCGCTCGAATTTCGTAACCAAGTCGCAGACTTTCCAAGCTATTGCAACTTAGATCAATACGCGCTAACCAGCAACTGACGCAATTCTAATAGCGCGGTCCCTCACCCAAATATTCTCAGCCGACACCCCGAGCACCTCCGCCAGCGCCGCTCTCGGATCGACCCCGTGGCGCACCAGCGCCCTTGACCAACGCGTCTGGCCCGGTGGCCGGTAAGTGAGGAGCCCCAAACCCTACTTATATCTCTACATGGCTCTGGGGGGTTCTTCCTGGCCCAATCCTCTGCGGCCTCCGGCGCTCTGGTTGAGCATTAGGGTCTCAGGGTCATACCGCGGTTGAAACTCCCAGGGTTTCTGCGGCTCTTGGGGGCTCTGACCTGCGGTATAGGGCAGATTTCCCGCAGGTAGGCTCTGGCAGCGAACGGCCCGGTTGGAAGCCAGCCCGCCAGAGCCGAAACGGACAACCCGGGTTCGATAGCGAGGGCGGGAGCCTTCCGGTTAGCATTCGCCACTGGTATCCTGGGATCTGTGGTCGGGAAAGCGCGATCGCGAGATGTCCCTCCTAACGCTCGCAACGCCGTTATTCGTTGAGCTGGCACAACAGCTCGCGTCGCGAAGCTCGCGCCGAAATTCGGGTTCACAGCCCGCCAAAGCACCGGGTGCGGTCTCCGACCTCCCGAATGAGGGCACCACGAGACCAGAGCCTAACCTCGGCACCTTGCTCTACCTCATCTCTTTCGGCGTTGTCGCAACAGCGACCGTGGTCGTCTTCTTTGGCATCAGCTTCTTTCTTCTTGCCCATCCCGACATGGAACTGATCGCCGGTCCCAGCGCCCGTAACGGTGGCGTCGAAGTCGAACCCCAGCGTGCCGATCTTGTCCCGTCGCCGAATAAAGATGCCACAGCCCTTAGCGCTGAGGCAGCGTCCGTACCCGCCGTCCCGCCGGCACAACCCCCAGAAGCGCATGCGGACTTGCCGCCGGCAAGCAGTGATGTGGCGTCCGGCTCTTTGCCCGCCTTCGCTACCGACACGGGGACGACGAACGCGACATTCTATGGGTCGTCCAGCCACGAGCAGCCGGGGTTGAGGTCGAACGTGGACGAGGCCACACTCGCCACGCCGACCGGGGTTACCCACGCGGCCGCGCACCACAAGAGGGCGCCTCGGACGGGATCTATTGCCAAGCGACTGAACCAAGAGGAACTCACCCAGCTTCGCACAAAGTAGCTCAATGCCGCCGCCAGCCCCCATGGGCGGGATGCCGCCACCGGCCCCAATGCCCAACCCGTCAGGGGGAAACAGCTTGGGATTTTCCTGGCCGGTCGCCTGGACATTTCGTTGACCGCCGCCGCGTAGGATCGACGGGCTTGGCGATTACGATCCGGCCGGACCAAGCCGAGTGGGGAGCGCGTCGAGAGTAGTCCCCAACCCGGTGCTGCTCTTTCTCCGCAGACTTGAGCCGCTCGCCTGATCTAGCCGCCCTGCCCGCGCCACTTGATCGAAACCACCGCCCGCCCCTTCCTGCCGCACCCGCGGCACCGGAGCCGGCCTTTGAGGTCGAGAACCTTGGCGGCGGGGGTCATCCCCGCACTCAGCAGAGCCTCCGCCGTCAGCACCGCGACATGATGGCAGGCGGCGCAATAGACTTCAGCGATTTTCTTCCGCCCATCAGTCTTTCGCTAATCCTCGCTTACAACCTGTCAGAAAAGGATAAAAAGCGCGACACGCTGTCACACTAGTAATAAATAATTAACGGGAAAATATGGCCTGGCACCCCTGATAAGGGTCGAGCATCTATCGGAGCAGGAGTGGTTCCCGATGGCTACACTACCGATTGAACAGGCGCTGGCTTATCTGGACGCATTAGAAGCTGATCGAAAGGCGGCACTAGCCCTGAGCGAACAAAAAGCAGAAGAGGCCAAGCTGATACAGGCACGACAGGAAGGATTTCGCGCGGCGCTGGACATCCTTTGCGGCGAAACTTCTGCCGGTGATGCCGTATCGGAAAAGGACAAAGAGCCTTCTGCTGATCGCCTCGGCGACGGTGAGAGGGCATCCGGCCCCCAGGAACCGCGGCAGCGGCGCGGTCGACGGCCGATACCTCAACTGATCTTGCGTGAATTGTCGTTTTCCGGCCTGGCAATGACGACAGCCCAGATCGCGAGAGCCATCGAGTACCTTCCCGACCGAACCGAAACGGCATTGGAGCGCATGGAAAGCGCCGGCCGAGTGCTTCGGAGTAAAGAGGGACGATGGGCAATCGTCCTCACGAAAACTAACGGGCACGCTGCGACCGCGGGCAACGGAAATCCGCTCGACGCTCCGCAGCGTGCAGCCGAGGTTTTACAGGACGAAGTATGCTAGAGGAGGTTTTTCCGAATATCGCCGTGCGGGGGATATAAACGGGGTCATCCGAGACAATGATCTCTTCTCCCTTGCTGCCATCAACTTGGACCGTTCTTTGCAAGGTTGCGAGAGTGGGTTATGGAGGGCCAGGGCTTCGCAGAACCGAGCGGCGTTAAGGTCGGAAGCTTTTGTCACCTTGGGTACGCGAACAAACATCTGGGGGATCATCAATGCGAACGGTCACGGTGCGGCTGCCGGCCGCCGGGTTTTCTGCTGCTTTAGCCGCCATGCGCGAATGGTTCGATCACAACCGATACGAGCCAACGAAGTTCAATTACGATCAAGACGACGAGGCAGTCGTTCTTTCCGTTGAGTTTCCTGACGATCAGGAGGGTGAGGCGTTCGCATCGCGGTTCGACGGCCAAGAACCCCAGCGGGCGCCACCGTTCACAAGTTGAATTGGTGACCTTGACCAGGTCGCCCCGCCCTATATGCCGTCCATGGCCTCCGAGGCAGCGGTGTTGACCCCAACCAAAGGACACGTCAACGTCGTGAGACGATGTTCGCGGGCGTGGGGTCCGCAATCCGATGCGACGGGTCACCTTTGCAGAGCGGAAGCCTTCGATGCTCAAAACCCTGACGATCCTCTTCGGCCTATTGGCAGCCCTGTCAGCTTGTGCGCCATACCCTAGCCCCGGATACGGATACAGTGCACCTCCCTACTCCGGGCCGGTTTACTACGGACCCGGGTATTACCCGCCGCACACCAGTGAACATGGCACGGTGCAGTATTGAGGCATGCTTCGGATTTGACGGCCTGGCCGATATAGCCTCGCCTCCTACTGGACGCCTCCGCACCAATAACCTCAAGCTCCCCGGCCCCGCTCCGCCGCCACCGGGTCAGGCTCGCCGAACACGGAAGATCAACTCGGCACTGGGGCTGAGCTTCCGCCACTGCCGGCGACGTGCGACCTTCTAGCGTCTGGACGCAGTAGCCGGCGCCGTCGCCCACTTCCAGCGGGCCATGATGATGGACATAGACCAGGCGAACGCCACGCACGAACATCCGCGTCGCGGCAGGCTCAGCCGGTGCCCGCAGTATCGGGTATGGGTTGTGGCTTATGCGGCTCCAGCCGTTCGAGAATGGCCTTCAACGCATGGGTCTGGGGCGATAGCGACCGCGGGTCGAAATCGACAAGCCGGCGCAGCGCCGTGATCAGGACCGCGCGTTCGAGAGCCCGCGCGTCCGGCATTGGGAACCGAGTTCGTAGCCATCCGTATACCCCGCCGGGGCTCAGGTTGATCGCCTACAGGTGAGCGAGCGCGCTTACCGCGCCCCGGCCCTTCAAGGGGTGAACCGAATTTCGGTTCCACGCAAGCGTGTCGGCGCGGTGGCCCGATCTGACCCGGCTGCCTGGCACGGATAGACGTTGCGATCGAGGGGTTAACGGTCGAAATTTGTCGCCGTTGATACGCCTCCAGCCGTAGCACTCTGCGTCATCATCGGCCCGCATGGCTATATCCAGCAATTCACTTTCACCAGGGTTGACATTAACCCAACTACGCAACTCTGGGATGAGGACTAACTGTGGCCCCCCGGGTTAGCAGGTCCCACAGCAATTGCCACCGTACACACCGCGATTTCAGCACTAGGGTTAAATCCCGCTCCAGCCGCCCTGGCTCGACCAGACGGGAACCCGCTGGCCGTTGACCCGCATGCCGCGGTAGGTGGGCTGATTGAAGCCTTCGATGAAGTCCTCGATCTCCTGTAGCATCTCCTCATCCCGCATGGCCTGGCGGGAGGCCGAGCCTTGCCGTCACTTCGTTTCAATCAGCACCGTCGTCGTCGTGGAGTATCTGCGTCGGCCCAACCTTGAGTTATCGAGGGAAGATCCACCACGGGAGGCCAGATACGTCTTGACCAACCGAACACTGCCAAGGTTCGCCAGATGGATGGTCCGTTCGCCCGCATGCAATGCCGGGCTGCGATTACGTTCCACCACTTTGGCGAGTCGGGTGGCCCGTCCCGTTCCCAGCCAGGTCTCATCGGCGTAACGAGGCGAGCGCCGACTGACGCCCTCCCAGGCGGAACTGCTCTGGCCCACCGACCCCGGGGCAGACGCCGGCCCAGGCGCTACGAGGGCCAGTACGGTCAGGCTTCTCCCGCCGTCAACTGAGAAATGCGAGGCTGCCAGCCGTTTTTGCGCAACAGAACCAAACCCACAGCCGCAGCGGCGACGGGCCAAACCACGGGGGCGCCGAGCTTCGCCAGCAAGTCCGTCAGCATCTCCGCCGTGACAACCGCCGCGAACCCGATTATGGGGGCGAGCAGTATGAGAGCCGCCAACAGAAGGCCAGACGCCCAATTCCGAACGTTGCTCATTACGCCCTCCGTCATGCCCGACCTCGTTCACCTAGCCGGCGTAGGTGTGACGGTTGCTTGATGGGGCCAGCCCGGCGATCTGGCCAACTGGCTCTCTCAAACCGGAACACGGTTTAATCAGGATCGGTTCCGGGTTTTGGGATTGCTGGCCCCTCTAAGACCCTGGGCGCAGCGCGGCGCCGTCGAACCGCCAAATAGCCTAAATGGAGCTGGCGCCGATAGCGAGGGCCACGGGTGCTCCGGTTTCTTGAGCAGTCCGACCACCGCCGCAACCGCCAGAGCCATAAGGAACGCGAGCGCCGGCCTCAGAAGCCATGCGTCTCGGGCGCTACGAGCGGCGGCTGATTTGCTGCGCATTGGTGCTGGTCCAAGGGTCCAATTCCGTTTCACTCCGGGGAAATCTCTTTCAGGTTGAGCTGTGTCGGCAACGGCTCTACGCCTTCTGCCTGCTCAATGTCAGCCGCTTCCGGTCCTCGTACTCGCTCGCCATCCCATATCCGCCATCTTAGCCGGCTCATTCGCTCTTCGCGCGCCGGCTTCCGTCGATGGCGCCGATATGGTGAACTCGGTGAGGCGTTGGAAGACGTTAACGACACCTGCCTTTGCGTGGAGCTGAGCCGCGCGCCATGATGACCCGACGCTGAAAACGCCACCGGGTTCACCGGCGGGAACCGCTCCCGAAGGGCGGTACGTCATTTCAGAAGGTCGTGCGATTTAAGCTCCGCGGAGCACAACCCGACTGTGATGGTTGCTCGATCCGCCGATGTGTTGTAGCAACTGACTGGCCGTGGGCCTTGAAGGCTTTCCCGCGACCGGGCCGGGGGTCCGATCCGGTCGCGACTGGCGACCGAGAGCGCATGCAAGACGCAAACCTCTCTCAGGAAACATCTGAGGACCAAGGGTCGAGGATCCCTGATATGCCGCCTCAGCGCAGCGCCGAGCCCGGTTTGCGTGCAGCGAGCATAATCGAGCGCGCTGCCCAGCGCTTGGACTGGACAATCGCGTTTGGAGTACGGCAGAGCACCCCGCGCGGCCTCGGAGAGACTACGAACCAGCAACCCCGGCCCGATCCTTCGCGTATTGCGCGGGCTTCGCGGCTGAGGTCGAGCCGCGCCGGGGGGCATCGGCTCCTGTTGATCTCCCGCCTCTGCCTCGCGTCCGTTCTAGTCGCAGCGGCTGCAGGCACTTGCATCTTCTTGCTTATGCATTCTGCCGGTGAGAAGGCCTCCGCTGAGAAAGCACTCGCAACGGAGGCTCCCGCAAAGGCTAGCAAGGCTACATCCTTGATCCGAGGTCTGGCGGTGATGCCCCCGGCTGCCGGCACGGCGCAGACTGCCACGCTAGCCGGACCGGCGCCGACAGCGGCTGCCTCGGACTGGGAAGGACAGCTAAGTCTTGGGCCCCCACCGTCGTCACCCGGTGGGCCTCAGCCAAAGGTCGCGACGATCCCGGCCGCAAAGGCGCTAGAAGCGACTTCGACTTTTGCATCGCCCGCTCCGCAGAACCAGCCGACTGTGCCAGCCTTTTCCGGCGCAGAGATCGCTGCGCTTCTGGCGCGCGGCGATTGGTTGTTCGCGACGGGCGATGTCGCCGCGGGACGTCTTCTTTACGAGCGCGCCGCTAATGCGGGAGAAGCGCGAGCGGCGATGAGGTTGGGGCAGACTTTCGATCCCGTCTATCTGGATCACTCCCATCTGCATGGTTTGCGCGGGGATCCGGGTATGGCCGTGTTCTGGTATCGTCGCGCCCGCGACCTCGGCGCAACCGGGGTCACCAGTCGGCTGGAAGGGCTCGAAACAAACGAAGGGAGGAATTGACGTTGAGGAGCTTGACCAGCTCCGCGGCCCATTCGCGAGCCTCCGGCACCCTGCCGGCGTCTCGGAAGGCGAGGGCCTTCGCTAAGGCTTGATTGAGCGCCGACCGCTCGGCGGCAGATAGCTTACCTGACCGTGCCAATCATACAAAACCTGAACAAGCGGCCCAACCAAATCGGGAATAGGGCCGATGGGACGTGCTTCGCGAGCGCCATATAGTATCCGATGGAAGATGGCCCAAAGTCGCGCGCGCAACGAAGAGCGCAGGACCCCCGCGGCTCCGGCCGCCCCATTAGCCCACGCATGACACTGAGAGCCGCGTGGACTGTGACGCTGCTCCTCTCTCTCGGGCTTTGGGGTGCGATTTGGCTGGTGGTCTCTACCATTAGCTAGGGAGGCATTGGCGCAGTAAGCAAGGAAGCCGCGCCCACGCCAATCGCGAGAGGTGAACCGAGCCCTAGCCTTGTCCGCCATAAGCCTGCGCCGTCCACACCCAAAGACCGCTACGCAGTGTCCCCCGGTCCCCGTGGAGCTGAGCGCCAGCGCCAGAGGAGGACAACAGCGATGCCGCCGCACAGGGCGCCAAGTGCCGACGCTGCGAAATCCTCAAAAGCGGGGTGCCGACCCGGTGAAAAATGTTGCAGGTACTCAAGGATCGCGGCGTAGACCCAAAAGCACCCAATGACCCGAACGGCGCCCCGGTTCAACCCGTACCCCGCCATTGCGATCGCGCCGGACCCGGCATAGGCCGCGAAATGCTCAAGCGGGCCGGGAAGGCCGGTTCGCACGATGTCTTGCGCCGGCAACAGCGACAGAAGACTGAGGAGGCCGACGCAAACCCAAGTCAGGAACCGAAGCGATGTTCTGAGGAGACCGGCGCGCATCCGCGCAGGCTTAGCGAGCTTGGCGGATTTGGCAAGTCCGGTCCCGGAAGCCTCGTGCGCGGCTCTTGGGCGCCTCCCTTCCGTTTTCCCTTCCGGGAGCCGCTCGGCCGTCCTCGGATCGCGCTCCTCCGGCGTGGGCGGTCTAGCCGGCGGTGGTGGAGCGGGCGCCATCTGCTCACCTCCCGCCCTTCCCGGATCGCTCGCCAAGAGGCGCCGAAGCGGTCGAACGGGGCGGTCTCGAAAATCGACTATGCCCTATCCCTGTCCATCTCGTTGCACACCGGCGACTGCGATTTTGCGCGGCTTTTCGGCCGTCGCGATCGCGGCAGCCAAGCGGGCGCGACATGATCGGTGACGGATCGCATCCGGTCGGCCACCGCTGGCATAGCGCTTGCGGGATTGAGACTACTGTTGTAGTGAGCCCTGGCTCCGTGCGGGGATGAAAGTGGGAAGCCACATGAGCGGAGATGCGGAGCTGGAGCGGGTAGCCCAGGAGGTTCGACCCCCGCCGAGCCTCTCCGTGGGGATTGGAGCCACTGAGTAGTCCCCGCATCAGAGAGATTACCGTCACATGTGGCAGCATCCCGGCAACAATACTTACGCTCTTCGCGCTCCATATCTTGGGCATCAACGGCAACGCCTCTCCGCCCCTGATCACCACCGCTTTGGGCATCGCCCTTGTCATGACCGCGGTCTGCGTCCTGTCGCATCGGTGGCTGCGTCTGCTGACCGCGACGCGGCATGCGGAGCCGGCCCCGTGGTGGACCGCGACACTGACGACCTTCGCCGGGCTCCTGCTCGGGGTGTTCGTGACGCTCTCCTCGGTCGGTGCCGGCGCCATCGGGATGACGGCTCTCGTTCTGCTCTACCCGCGCACCCCGATCGCCCGTCTCGTCGGCTCCGACATCGCTCATGCCGTGCCGCTGACCTTGATCGCGGGCGTCGGCCACTGGCTTCTGGGATCGGTCGACTGGGTGTTGCTTGGTTCGCTCGTCATTGGCTCTCTGCCGGGCATCTTCTTCGGTAGCCATCTGAGTGCACGGGTGCCGGACAAGGTGTTGCGGCCGGTCCTAGGGACGGTGCGGACCATCACGATCTTCGCGGCGTTTGCCAGGGCAACCGCTGCGGTCGTGAGAGCGCGGAAGACATCGATGACCTGCGAACGCCAAGGGCATTCTCAAGACCGCTCGCGAGTTGGGCTCGGTCGCATGCTCCCTCGTCGGCGTTAGGTTCGCAGAGGACTCTACGCTGGAGGGAAGTGGATTCGAACTTCTGGTTCCGGGATGCAAGATCGGCCTAACCAGCGAAAGCTCAAAGGGCGGAACGGCAGCGGATCGGGCGGGATCAGACCCTAACTTGTTTCGCGCGCTCGAGATCGGCCTCGAACTTCGATCCTGCGAAAACTCAGGTTCGCAGGTGACTCCCCGCTGGAGGGAGATGGATTCGAACTTCTGGTACCGCGGCACAAAAGCCGTGGATTTCCGCAGCATTCCGGGCATTGCGGGGGATCGGGGGGCTCTTAAACGGTACTACCTGATTGTTCAGCCCTTCTTCTTCTGCGCCTCGAACTCGGGCGGCACGGGGATCGCTCATCCGCTCCGTCCCGATGTTTGGACAAATGATGACCACGTGGGGAATGCGCGTCGCAGCACTTCCGCATGGCCGGCGCGGGCGGTTCGCGCGCAAGGTTCAGGTCATGGAGCTGCCGCCGGTAGAAACCGGCTTGACCCTGTCGACCCTTAATGTCGTCGAAGCAAGATCCCGAGCTATTTTTACGCCCTTGGCTCGATCCCTTCGATTTCTTCCCGCAGCATCTCCAGCCGCAGCCACTGATCCTCGGCTGCCGCCAGGTCGTCGCGTGTAACCGCGAGCGCGTCTGTTGTGTCGCGGAATCGTGCGGGATCGCGTTTGTACAGATCCGGGTCGGCAAGGATTGCATTCAGCTCGGTGATCCGCGCCTCCAAAGCCGCGATCCGGGCAGGTAGCAGGTCGAGTGCCCGGCGGTCATTGAAATTCATTCGGCGGGGAAGGCTGCCCGGTAATTCGCTGATTTGCGTCGCCGGTCGGGATCGTTTGGTGTTTCGCCTCTTTGGCGGCGGCGAACCCCGCGATTCCTCTGCCCGCTGCGCCAGCATGTCGGTGTAGCCGCCGGCATACTCGACCCAGCGGCCGTTGCCGTCGGTGGCGATGGTGGACGTCACCACGCGGTCGAGGAAATCGCGGTCGTGGCTGACCAGCAGCACCGTGCCGGGATGCTCGGCCAGCTGCTCTTGCAAGAGATCGAGCGTCTCCAGATCGAGATCGTTGGTCGGCTCGTCGAGCACTAGCAGGTTGGAGGGACGGGCGAAGGCGCGGGCCAAGGTGAGCCGGGCCCGTTCGCCGCCGGACAGCACGCCGACCGGGGTGCGGGCCTGCTCCGGGCGGAACAGGAAGTCCTTCATGTAGCCGATCACGTGTCGGCTTTGGCCACCGACCGTCACCCTATCGCCGCTGCCGCGGGTCAACGCCTCCGCCAAACTCTGTTCCGGGTCCAGGCTTTCGCGTCGCTGATCGAGCGTGACTTGCACCAGGTTGGTGCCGAGCCGCACTTCGCCGGCATCAGGCGGAAGCGCGCCGGTCAACAGGTTGAGCAACGTGGTCTTGCCGGCGCCGTTCGGGCCGACAATCCCGACGCGGTCGCCTCGCATGACCCGCACCGAAAAATTCCGCACGACCAAACGATTGTCATAGGCTTTGGAGATGCCCTCCACCGCGGCAACGAGCCGGCCGGACAAATCCGCCTGCGCCGCTTCGAGCCGGGCCGTGCCGGTCGCGCCGCGATGGTCTCTTCGCTTGCGCCGCAGTGCGTGCAACTCGGCGAGTCGGCGCTGGTTGCGCGTGCGCCGGGCCGTGACGCCGTAGCGCAGCCAGTCCTCCTCCATCGCGATCTTACGGCCAAGCTTATGCTGCCCGTCGGCTTCCTGCGCGAGGAGCGCGTCGCGCCAAGCCTCAAATGCCGAGAAGCCCTCATCCAAGACGTGCGTAACGCCGCGGTCGAGCCATACGGTGCTGCGCGATAATCTTTCGAGCAGCCGCCGATCATGGCTGATCAGAACGATGCCGGCCCGCATTCCGGCCAGTTCCCGTTCCAGCCATTCGATGCCGGGCAGGTCCAGGTGATTGGTCGGCTCGTCGAGGAGCAGGATGTCGGGCGAGGGAGCCAGTGCGCGGGCCAGCGCCGCGCGGCGTGCTTCGCCGCCGGACAAGGACGCCGGATCTTCGTCGCCGGAAAGACCGAGTTCCTTCAGCAGATACAGCGCCCGGTGCCGACGGTCCGCCGTCGCGCTGTCAAACCCCGCCTCGACATAAGCCAAGGTTGTGCCGAAACCGGCCAGATCGGGTTCCTGCGGCAGGTACTGGATCGTTGCGCCGGGCTGAGCAAACCGCTCGCCGGTATCGGGCTGTACCAGCCCGGCGGCGATGCGCAGCAATGTCGATTTGCCAGAACCGTTGCGCCCGACCAAGCAGATCCGGTCGTCGGCTGCAACCGCCAAAGTCGCGCCGGAAAGCAGCGGCATCACACCGAAGCTGAGGCTGATGTCGTGTAGCAGAAGCAGTGGTGGCGGCATGGGTGGCTATGGCTCAGGGTATTCTAGACGGTACGGCAGCGCGATCGGCTTCGGAACCAAAGATGCGGCATCTTTTTCGCGTGGGGAGAGGTCACGGGCCGACTCGACCAGTAACGTCGGCGCGAATGCGGGTGCAAGCCTGCGCCAGTGCTGGCGATGGCATCGACTCCCGCACGCGGGAACTCTCCCGTTGACTGGGTCGCCCGTGGCGAAGGAACGTTGCGCTAAACAGCGAGGGCGGGAAGATGGCGCAAGACGATCGATTTGACCTGGCACGCTGAGCGGCGCCTGCAGGCGTTGGAGGACGCGTCGGCAATTCGCAAACCTGAAGGCCGAATCGGCACCCGCCGGCGCAGCGTGCAGCTCGCCACCGCGTGCAGCTTGCGCTGGCATCGTCGCACCACCTGATGCGAGGCCCGATTGTTTTGTCTGAGCCCTTGTTAGTAAGGACAGCTCGACCTAATCGCCCGAGCGCGGAGGCATGTGAGCGCAGCTTGTCGGTGGTCAGCAGCTTCGGTGAGAAGCCTTGCTTCTTGAGAAGCTTGCGTATCAGCCGTAGCGCGAATGGAAACCCTACGATAAACGCGAGCAGAAGTCTATTGAGAATGAACCGCATCAGCCATATCGGCTGCTGCCGATTTCGGGGTAAGGCCTTTGAGCCGCCGACCGATCGTCATAGATTGCACCGGAAAACAAACTCGCGAGGCGCCGGCGGCGATGACATAGCGCCAGGAAGGGAAGGAAACGGATGGCCAAGCTCACCCGCCGATCGTTGCTTCGCAACTCCTTCGGCTTAGTTGCAGCCGGGACATTAGCCCGTCCCCACATTGCCAACGCAGCGGCCACGACAGCGGCCGTGTGGTGGGTTCAGGGTTTCGCGCAGGAGGAGGATGTTTCGTTCAAGAAGATCGTTGCCGATTACGAGAAGACCAGCGGCAACACGATCGACTACAATATTGTCCCTTATGCGCCGATGCGCCAGAAGATCGTCTCGGCGATGACCAGCGGCGTCGTCCCCGACCTGTTCCAGAACACCCCGGCCGAGATCATTGCGCTCTACGCCTGGCAGGACAAGCTGGTGGACGTGAGCGACGTCGTCGAGACGCAACGGGAGGAATACACCGAGACCGCGCTGCTCACGGCCCACTGCTACAACAACGTCGAGAAGAAGCGCAGCTATTACGGTGTGCCTTATACCGTCGGCGCTTCGATGAACCATATCTGGCGGCCGCTGGTTGAGAAGGCCGGCTACCAGATGGAGGACATGCCGAAGACCTGGGATGCCTTCTACGATTTCTTCAAGGACGTGCAGAAGAAACTGCGCGCCAAGGGCATGCGTAATGTCTATGGTCTCGGTTTTCAGATGAACACCGCCGGCAACGACTCCAACGCGCGGGCCAACGATTTCTTGATCGCGTATGGCGGTCAGGACATCGTCACCAGGGACGGCAAATTGCACCTCGACGACCCGAAGGTGCGCGAGGCGGCGATCGAGATGCTGACCTATCCGACCACCGCCTACAAGAAAGGCTATGTGCCGCCGGGAGCGATCAACTGGAACGATGCCGACGACAACAATGCCTTCCACGCCCAACAGATCGTCATGGATATCGAGGGCTCGTTGTCGGGCGAGGTCGCCATCATCAAGGACGAGCAAGCGTACTATCATGATATCGTGACGATGCCCCTGGCGCTCAGCAACGATGGCAAGCCAGTGCCGGCCCAGCAAGGAAGCCTCTGCGGCCTGATCCCGAAAGGGGCAAAAAACGTCACGTTGGTCAAAGACTTCCTTAAATATTTGATCCAGCCGAAGGTGCTGAACGAGTATCTGAAGACGGGGCTTGGCCGCAATATGCCGGCGATGCCGGCGATCGTGAAGAACGACCCGTGGTGGCTCGACCCCAAAGATCCGCACCGGGCGCCCTACGTCCGGCAGGGCCTGTTCGGCTCGACCGTGCCGACCTTTTGGACCTCCAACCCGGCTTATGCCCAGGTCCAGAACGAGCATGTCTGGCAGACGGCCTGGGCCGAGATCATCCAGGACAAGGCGACACCGCAGGCCGCGGCAGAGAAGGCGTTCAAGCGAGTCGAGGAGATCTTCGCGAAATTCCCGATCACGCAAACCTGAACCGGTCGGGCCACCCGCCCGTTAGCGCAATGCTTTTACCGGCGAGGGCTGGCGTGGATCTTTCGAGCGCGCGATGATGTCGAGCGCGTCAAGGCTGGTCTGTGGCGGGGACGGAGCCCGGCTAGACGCGCCGGGCTGTGGCGGGGTCGCCTCGATGCCGCGCCGCTCAAAAGCTGCGATGATCGACGCGGCCATTTCAGCCCCGCCGACGCGCTTGCCCTCGCGCACAGTTCTGCCAATCAAGTTCGCACATGACTTGCTGCTGGAGGGGCAGTCCCGGCGGTCATGAGGCCGATGCTCAAACCCTTCTGGTTGAAGCCCGTAAGCCCTTATCCGGCAATCGAGCCATCTACAACGTCCTGTTTCTATGCACAGGTAACTCGGGCCTGCCGTTCGATACAGCAAGATGCCCGCGAAAGTGGCGCTTAGCTGACAGCCGCATCGTTCGTTCGTGACTCTTCGCTGGAGGGAGATGGATTCGAACTTCCTGTTCCGCGCGAAAACCTATCGTCAACCCCCAGCATGGCAGCATCGGGAAAAGGGATCCAACGCGTCTTTCACTAGCCACCCGCGTCTCGTGCCGCACCATCGACGCAAACCTTTCGCGCCGCGTTCGGCTGACGCGGCTCGCAAGCGATCGTCGCGTATTGCCGCTGGGCCGTCTTGTGCGCCAAATGCCGGCCGCATGGTGCGAACGTGACCAGGAGAGCAGAATGGTTCTAAAGATCGAGCGGTTTCAGCCGGAAGGCATGAATGTCAGAATGTCGGGCGGAAAGCCCTCCTACTCGCACGTCGTGACGGTGAGTGGCAGCGGCAAGATCGTCTACACCGCCGGCCAATTGGCCCGCGACGTCGACGGCAACTGCGTCGGCAAAGGCGACATGCGGGCGCAGATGGAACAGACGTTCCAGAACCTCGACCGGTGTCTCAAGGCGGCCGGCGCCACCTGGGCCGACGTCGTCAAGACCAATACCTTTGTCACCGATTTCGACGAGTTCCAGAAATGCGCCGACATCCGCATGCGCTATCTCGGGGTGGCGACCCCGACCAGCACGACCGTCGGCGTCACCCGTCTCGCCGGACCCGATTTCATGATCGAGATCGAGGCCGTCGCCGCCGTCAATTCCTGAGAAGCGGGTCCGGGCCGACGCCGGTGCGGCGGCCCGGGTATCTCGGCATTGAACTCGAGCGGCAATACGAGGAGGCATTCTGCGCGAACGAGATCGACATGCGGGGAGTTCATGTGAAGCCGCGCCGGAGGACAGCGGCTTCGAAACGTCGGGTCAACGGTTATTTTGAAGGTCTTCGTAATACTCGCGGGTCTTACGGTAAATCTCCATCAGGTCCGGAACCTGATCTTTGACGGGTTTCGGTTCTACTGGCTCACCTCGTTCCGCCGCCGCCTTCGCCTCAGCCCTCTGACGATAAAGTTCAAATATGCCCCGCCCCTTCATTTGGGGATTGAGCATTTCCAAGGCGCCGCTGCAGGCGTCGACTTCGTCGTCGTGAGCGAGATCGGGGAAGCCTTCGAGGACGCGAAACAGTTCCTCGTTCCAGGCGCCGCGCAGGATAGTCGCATTGCCCGCGCGGCACTGCGAACTGAACGGCCCAAACCTGGTAAGCTTGTCGCCGCTCTCCGGGGCCGGCGCCACAGTGAAGCCGCTGAGGGCGCGCACCAGGTGAAGTGCCTGGCTCTTGCCGGCCTGCCCCGGATCCTGGCCGAACCCGATACGGACCTTTTTGCCGTCCTGTGTAGCGGTATTGAGCAACACTCGTTCGACGTCGCCCGGGTTGGCTCGCACCCGCACCATATCCAACAGCCAGTAGCCGCCGTTCCTGTCGCGGCCGAGCTTGATGCCGACCGTCCAATCGGGGTCGTTGAACTCGGTTTTTTCGGTGGCGGCGAGATCCCAGTAGCGGACGACGTCGAGGTCGGCCGGGATCGCGTCGACGACCGCACACCATTCCCGCTTGAAATACAGCCCGGCAGCGGGTCGGATCTTCCAATTTCCGCCCAGCAGCCGCTCGCGCTCGAGTGTCGGTAATGACAATAACCATGCGAGATACTCGGCGTGCTCAGCCGCCGCGCGATCTCGTCTATCGAGACGCCGTGAACGAGCATCTCGCCCAGCGCGTTCATCTCCGCATCCAACCACTCTCTGCCGGTATTCACGGCCAGAGATTCGTCATCTGCCTCGGCCGTGGCTGAGCAAAGCAGAACGAGCCGACGGGGCCTTGGTCTCTGGTGTGGGACAAGTTCGCAGTGGACTCACCGCTGGAGGAGACAGTCTCGAGTGAACCCGTCTCTGAAAACCCCTTTGAAAACCCCGATTTCTAAGTAAACCAAGAGGGAGCGGGCGTAAAGAAACTGAGTAAGATCCGAAGCTTGCTGCGTTTTAAAAGATTATTAATTTTTGTCGAGCGTGCCGGTGCTCGCTAGGAGCTCGATGCTGGCAAGGTTTTTCGCGGCTTTCGGGATATCAAAGCGGTGTTTCGGGCTAGTTTTGGCGCCCATTGTGCCGGGCTATCCCGCGCCGAATCAAAGGCTTACTAATTTTTGCACTCTCAACGCGCGCGCATCCGCGCGTGAGACCACCAAAATTTCGGGCTTCGAACCCTGCTGAGAGCAAATTTGACGATCCTATATCTGAGAGGTCCACTTACGCCGTGCCGCAAAGCGTCGGCATGCTTGCGATAAAAGGAAGTACGACAACTTTCGTGAAAGACGACAGCGTGCCCGGCGGAGCCATGAGCGGCGCAGATCTGATTATCTAACCAAGAAAACACGCTGTGCTTTTCCAGTGTGATCACGATTTCGGTTGCGCAAAACTACGCCAATTTGGCAAAGCATAGCAAATAATCCTGAATAACCGCATTTCAACTGCCCCGAAGAACACAATAAGTAGCTGGCCAGCAAACAGCAGCGCATATATGACCTTGCCGCAGAGAGAAGCACTGCATTCTGAGCTCAGGTTTTTGCTGCCGTCATGGATCATGGCGAAATAACCGTGGAGACTGCGACTTGGCTCAGTCCCCGGTATAACATCCTGACACGGACCACTCGCGACGGGGCGCCTTTGTCCAGCAGGCGCCAAGGAGCGACGGGATCAACGGCAACCCGACCAACCCTATTGCGGAATTGATTTTTATTGACTATATCGATATTATGTGATAATCCTACCATCAGTTACGATGATCCGCGTGAAACGCATTTCTGTGAGGTAGCTCAGCTGAGTTGAGAAATTGTACTTGAACAGTGGCGCAAGTCCCTTTTGACAAAAGCTATCGCACGCTATCGATCGCGTCGCATTCTGGGCCTGGCAAAACAGGCTTAGGCAGTTTGGCCGCAGTTCCTCTCGATCGCCGTCGATTGTGACGCTTTGGCCTGTGACATCGTCGCCAACCTTTGTGGCAAGGTGGAGCGCTAGGTCGGAAGCTCCAGGGTCTCCAGATAAGTTGAACACGTGATTGGGATCCGCGAATCCCGGGAAAATGGATATTTAGAGGGCAACAGGTGGGTTATGGCTATGAGAGGACGGCCGGCATTTCAGCCGACGGATGAGCAGCGAAAAAACGTCGAATTGATGGTCGGTCTCGGTATCACGGAGGAAAACATCTGTTTGTTCGTCCGGGACCGACGCGACAAACCGATTTCTCGGAACTCGCTGCGCAAGCATTTCAAGAAAGAGCTGGAGACAGGCGCGACTAAGCTGAATGCTCAGGTCGGCAATTTCATGGTCTCGACAATTTTCGGCGTCAACCCCCCAAATGGCGTCACGCCGATCAGGGATGAGCGCGTCCGGGGTCGGCTGGGCGAACTGTTTTTAAAGGCGCGGCTGGGTTGGCGGGAAATCGACTTGGGCCCCAAGGGGGAGCGGCGAGCCTCGCGCGGCGGAAATTCCGGCGAGCTATGGGAAGCTACGCGCAAGGCTATCGACGAAGACGAGCGGAGCCTGGATGCTAAAATCACCCGGCTACTGCGAACCTCAGCGCCTCCGCGGGGCGAACCTCAGCGGAACAACTGATCGAGCGTACCCTTCGAACTGACTGACCAGCGGCTCCAAGGCCGCCATGGTATTAGCGCGGGCAGTCGACGCACCTCCTCGGGCTTGGCAGTCATCGTCGGCATTGACGAGGCCGATCTCAGTCGTGGCCAGGTGAGCTGGGTATCGCCGGTCGCCAGAGCGCTGGTGAAGGCGCACAAGGGCGACACCGTCAAAGTTCGCGCGCCGTCGGGGGGGGCGAGCAGATCGAAGTGCTCGAAATCCGCTACGGCGGCGCCCGCGGTGAAACACAGTAGCTTGGCTACTTTCGATCATTGATCCTCGCGAGGGCATCGTATTGCCTGGGCTTCGCGGTCGAGCCTGCCGTGATGCATTGGAAACCGGCGGAACACCCTAACCGGCCGAAATTGCAGCGGATCGGGTCCCAGCACGCCTCAACACGGCTCTGACGTTCGGCCGTGGATCACCAATTCGTGGGCGACGCCGCGTACATCAACCTCGAAATCGAGGCCCTGCACCGGCGGGCGCGCGAAATGCCAGGCCAAACCGCCCGACATTGCTCCCCGGCGGACGAACTCGTCGGCCAGGAGCGGATGGATTTCAAAGATAGTATAAACCCTGGGTCGCGGTCACATCGGCCCAGCTGAAGCCGAGCGCCGCCATGCGCTGCTCCATCGCCCCGAGTACGAAGCTCGCTTTCTCGTGGATCGCCTCGGGTGAGTGGTCGCCGGGCCGGATGATGCGCCCCTCATAGCTGGGGCCGCCCTCGCGCGCTTCGCCGCTTCCGGCAGCGACAAAGCTGCGGGCCGCGCGGCTTTCGCTCGGCACCGTATAGCTGAAGGCGTAGAACGACGGCGTGGTCGGCGGGTCGATTTCCGGGTAGACGTTCGAGCGGGCGACCGGGTTGACCTCGTCGTGGAAAATCCCCCAGGCGGCCAGCCGCTCGACATTGTGCCGATTGAAAGCGACAAACCGGCGTCGGTGAATTGCGCCGGGGAGCGCAGCTCGCAGGCGCAGAACGCGGTCGGCGAGCGTTCGATGCCGGCGAGGTAGGCTTCGATGGCATCAAAACCGTCGGCCAGCGGCACGGATCTTGCGAAGCGCGCGCTCGATGCGGAAGCCGGGCTCGGCGGCAACCCCGCCAGAATATTGGAACTGGTGGCTGATGAAGCGGTATCCGCCGGCTGGGAAAGGCTGAACGGTCGGCATGGGCGCGGCCTCTGCTTAGATTGGGAGCGCTTCGAGGACTACGCGGTATCTTGCTTTTGTCATCCCGGCGGCGGCCGAGCGCCGTAGCCCTCCTGAGTTTGCTGGACGTGGCGCTTTCGGCAATATCATCGGCGAGCCTACCACCGACCACGCAGCGCGGTACTACAAGTTCGAATCCGGCTTGCTCCAGCGTAGAGTCCTCTGCGAACCTAACGCCGACGAGGGAGCAAGCGACCGAGCCCGACTCGCGAGCGGTCTTGAGAATGCCCTTGGCGTTCGCAGGTCATCGTGGCAAACGCCGCGAAGATCGTGATGGTCCGCACCGTCCCTCGGCATAGCCACCGGGCACCGATCACCGCCGATATCGGGATCGCGACCATGAAGCGTCCGACCATGCGGGCGCGATATGATCGTCAGTCCTTTCACCCACGGCTGCCAGCAGGTCGCGCGGCGGTCGTAAAAGAAGATCGGTCGGGCGCCGTCTTCCGCCAGCTTCCTTTCGATCTCCCAGACCAGCTGCTTGCGCCGTTCCCGGTCAGCCTCGGCCGATTGGCGATCGATCAGCTTGTCCACCTCCGGATTACAGTAACCGTTATAGTTCAGTTCGCCGCCGACATAAGAGGCTGCGAGCAGAAATTTGCCGATGCGGTCCGCGTTGATGTACGCCATCTGATTGACTAACGGGGTGGCACTCAGGTGCTTTTTTATTCCCGCAACCGCGCGGCGGCAGAGCTGGGTGGAACGGCGGCATTCCGTATCGGCTGAAGCAGTACATTGACATCATCCACCAACCGGGTCTGACCTCTGGCCTCGATCCGAAGAAAGGCTAGAGCGGACTGCTCAAGAACAAGAAGGCGACCCTTGTCTACACCAGCGGCGCCTATGCCCAGTCTTTCCCGTCGCCAGAGTTCGCGTCGATCACCAGTCGACCTACATGAACTCTTGGTTAAACCAAGCGGGCATCACCGATATTCAGGAGATCCGCTATCAACCGACGCTGCTGTCGCAGGATCGGGACGGCGATTTCGCCCGCGCCAAGGAAGCCGCGGCAGCGGCGGCCTAACCCGCGCACTGTCAGGCGGCTGCACGGCGAGTACACAAGAAGGGAGAGCCTTAAGATGGAGAGAAAGGCGCTTCACGCGGTCGCCATTGCGCTGGCTCTTGGTGCCTGCGGCGCGCAAGCGCAGCCGTTACCATCGACGTCCGTGACAACGACCTATCACACGATCATCGTCGACGGCGTCAATGTCTTCTATCGTGAAGCCGGGCCAACGGATGCACCCAGCTTGCTGATGCTGCACGGGTTCCCGTCATCGTCCAACATGTTCGCGACGCTGATCCCGCTTCTGGCCGACCGCTACCACATTGTGGCGCCCGACTATCCGGGGTTCGGCCTAAGCGATGCCCCGCCGCCGTCGCAGTACGCTTATACGTTCGACCATATCGCCGGCACGGTGGATCACCTGACGGATGCGCTCGGCCTGACGCGCTACAGTCTTTACTTGCAGGATTACGGCGGGCCGATCGGCTTTCGCCTGGCGCTGGCGCATCCCGACCGGGTGCAGGCGATCATCATCCAAAACGCCGTCGCCAGCGAAGACGGGTTGGGGCCAGCCTGGGACGAGCGCAAAGCGTTCTGGAAGGATCGCGCCGCCTACGAGCAGAAGGTAGTTCCGAATTTTCTGTCGTTCGCGACCACAAAGGGACGGCACCTCGGCTCGAGCCCCAACATCGACCGCTACGATCCGAACGAATGGATCGACGAGTTCGCTCATCTTTCGCAGCCGGGGCAGACTCAGATCCAGGCTGATCTATTCTACGACTACCGGACCAACGTCGCCGCGTATCCGGCCTGGCAGGCGTGGATGCGCCAGCACCAACCGCCGATGCTCGTCGTCTGGGGCAAGTACGATCCGTCTTTCGCGCTCGGCGGTGCGCTTGCCTATCGGCGCGATGTCCCCAACGCGGAAGTGCATATCCTCGACGCCGGGCATTTCGCGCTCGACGAGAAGCTCGACGAGATCGCGGGCCTGATCCGCGGCTTCCCGGCGCAGCAAAATCTGAAGGGGCCGTAATGGGCGAGGCCTTGTGCGTGGTCCTCTCGGCTCAGGTTGGCCAGGTGAGGCCGCTCGGCCCAAACGGCGTCCCGAGCGGCTGTGTCAAATCGCCGGTTGCCCGGGCCGGTCGCGGTCACCGCGCGGTCTCTCCGGCAACGTCCAAGCGGACCTGACGGTTCAGTTTGTCGGCGGCTGGCCGCCGCATGCAACGAGCGTCGATGGGAAGGCAGCAGCGACAAGGAGCTTCCCAGCAACCGCACGGTTCGTCGCTGGCTCCCTGCTGGAGGAAGCCGGGTTCGAACGCTCGGTGCCCCGAAAGATAGCTGACGCTGCCGAGACTCGCCTTTTCGCTTTCGCGGCATCTCTCGTTCCGTCGGAGAGACAACTCGTTTGCGAGAGGGACCGGCGGTTCGAATCCTCTTCCCTCCCGCGGGGAGTCCGCCTCAGCGTCGTTCCGGATCCAACAAATGCATTACGCAGCGCGAGTCCACTCCGAGGGAATTGGCTGCGCCCGCTGGTCTGCAACGACTTTTCTACGGCGAGCCTGCTCATCGGCGCTGATTGAAGCCGGATCCTCCCGGAACTCCGGGCCCATGGCCATGGCCTTCTTGACCGCTGGCCGCTCGCCGATTTCTTCCAGCCAGCGCTTTACATTCGGAAACTCGTCGATCTCGATCTTCCGGGTCGCCCAGCTCGGGCGAGCACCTTGATGGCCGATATCGGGGTCGCCGGTCTGTGGCGGCTGATGCGTCGGCTCGATGAGATCCGGCAGCATGCCGTGGTCATTGTCGCGGCCGGCATGGACGCGGCCCTGCCAAGCGTCGTCGCCGGTCTCGTGCCAGCCGCGATCATCGCCATTCCGACCTCGGTCGGCTACGGCGTCGCCGCTGGCGGACGGACAGCGCTCGACACGTTGCTCGCCAGCTGCGCGCCTGGGATTACCGTCGTCAATATCGACAATGGGTACGGCGCCGCTTGCGCCGCATTGCGGCTGCTGCGGGCCTTGGATCTGGGCAGTGCGGCCGAGACTGCAGGTTGCAGCGATCCGTCACCAATGCGCTGAGATAGCTGACCCCTACGCTCGAAAGGATCGATCAGCGGCTCGCAAATCGCTTGACGAGAAGCTCTCCTGCGCCAGAGGGCAGGCCGAAATCCGATCGGGGCGCACAAGGCTCGCGGCTGTCAGCGACCCTCGACGGCATACGCCGACTGGAAGGATGGGGGCGGCGATCATCCCGGCATCGGTCTCATGAGAAGGAGGTCCGGGGCGAGGAAGCGGCGTTCGAAAGACAGGCCGAGATACCTCGTCTGCAGGTTCATTGCCTGGCCGCCGCCTTCGTATCATCACGGATAATGGGTTATCCTGCCAGAACGGGTGGAATTGCGTTCCCGCGCGCGCCGGCCGTGGCTTGTACCTGGCACAGCAATATCCGCGCTTCTTCAGGTCGAGTTTGAGTGACGTCTTCAAACCGTCTGTGCGCGGCATCGACATGTACTCGGGCGGGCGAGAAACTGTCCCGCCATGGCGATAATTCCGCGGTGAGGCCACGCGTAAACCCATAACGACCCACGGCGTGCAATCGATGAAGCCCGTACGGTCGCCACTCTGCCGCGGGGCCACACCGTTCATGCCCATCAGGGGCCATCACGGTAATGTGGGCTCTCAGTTGAATACGGGTGATTCTCAGGCTGAGCGGTTCTTGTGGGAAAGAGTGTCGGCTCCCGCATGATAAAAAACACACCGAAATTAAACGGATGCGCAACCTTCCTTGGTCTGCTGACCATTGCGCTCCTGATCGTCGGCACCACGGGTCATGGCTGGGCCCAGGCCGCTAAGCCTGAGTTAATTACTTTCCCGAGCGACGATCTCGCGCTCAAGGGGTTCGTCTGGAAGCCAGAGGGACCCGGTCCATTTCCAGCGATTGTCTGGAATCACGGCAGCGAAAAGCTGCCGGGCACCGTTGATTTCGGTCGCCCCCTATTTCGTTAGTCGGGGTTACGTTTTTCTTGTGCCCCACCGCCGCGGTCAGGGGCGCTCACCGGGCGCCTACATCATGGATCAACTGAACGCGGCCACCGCGCCTGAGCAACGGAGCCGAATGCTCGTCGCTCTGAATGAGGTTCATCTTCGCGATCAGTTGGCGGCCCTCGCCTATCTCAGGAGCATTCCGTATGTCGATCAGAACCGGCTTGTGGTCATGGGAGCTTCCTTCGGCGGCATTCAGACCATGTTGGCCGTCGAACGCCGATACGGCTATCGCGTCGCCGTCGACTGTTCCGGTGCCGCTCAGACCTGGAGGGAGTCACCGGATTTGCGAACCCGGCTGACGTCCGCCGCCACCAAGGCAACGATACCAGTTTTCTTTCTTCAGGCTGAGAACGATTACGATCTAACGCCCAACCGCATCTTGAGTGAGGAAGTCAGGAAGGCTGGCAAATCCGTGGAAGCCAAAACTTACCCCACTTTCGGTTCCACCGCGCAAGATGGTCACAGTTTCTGCTGGCGTGGCACGAATATCTGGGGGCCCGATGTTCTCAAATTTATTGAAAATAACCTGAGGCCGGGATAGCGCTGATTGATCTGTCGGTAGGCACCCACCGGAAGGGCAGATCACCACCCCATCCGGCGATTCAAACGCGTGATCTCGAATGACGCATTCGGGGCATAACGAGCGGTTCCCGCCGACAAGGCTGAGTGCCGGCTGTGGGTTCAGAAAGGAGACGATCGCCGGAATGCGCCGCAACGGGCGAGATGCGCCGTTTCCGGCCGTTCGCGGGACCGCGATCGAGACGCCGGAGACGACCCTCTCCCGACCTTGGGCGCGGTGACGCGTCCAGAGCCATTTCTTGCCACACCTTAGAAGTGGAGGAGATGGATTCAGCGTTCGCGCCCGGCAAGCAAATCGAACAGGGAGTCTACCACTACGCGGTGTTGCCCAGCGATCAGATCGAAACCTACCTCGCCGACACTGTCGCCTTCTGCGCGTCGGCACTCTTCGGCACACCAGTCGCGGAGTTCCTCGGAGAGCCCCCTGGCGCGGCTTAGCAACCGAGGAAAGCTCGCCTTCATACCCGGCGACTGTGCCCTGAACAATGCGTCTTTGGTTTGAGAGAATGCCGTCTCGTCTACCTGCAAGCGGCGGATGACGCCGGGAACCCAGTGCGGAATCGCCTCCCACAGATCTCCTTGAAGGTGATCTACGCCATGGACCAAGGCCTCAACGAATCTGTCAGATGGCGAAACCGCGGCAACCAATTTGAAGTGCATGACGATCCGAAGGCGGATTCCTTCGCGGAGGTTTGCTTTCAATGCCTCCATGAGCGGCCTCGTCGCCCATCCATCAGCAATGGCCGCAAACACTCCTGGCGAGAGAGGATCGGCATTCACGCGCCGCAGCAATTCAGCCTCGGTCTGCTCATCCCCAACGAAGTTGCGGCTGAGCACCTCCCCAACCGTAAGGGCCGCGGAAAAGGCAGACCAAGTGCTAGTACCCCCAGGCGCGAGGTTCTTGAAACAGATTTCACGCAAGTAACCGCTCGCGGGCCTCGCACGTTCGACCAACTTGACCGCCGCAGCGGGCGCCGAGCCCTGGAAATACTCATCGATCAGCCGAAGCGCCAGCGCCCTGATTTCGGGTGAGCTCTCGAGGTAGTCGCCGAACGTATGGAAAAAATCGCCATGGCCGACGCCTAGCGCCGCGAGCGCCTCGTTATCGCCGCCGTAATAAGCGGCCAGCGCCCGCCATTGATCGGCAACGAGGCGCAAAACCGCATGATGTTGGCGCAATCTGATGCCGCTGACGCCGAAGGTGCGGTCCGCATCCTTGAGACCATCCAGCCGTTCAAGGATCACAAGGGAAGCAAATGCGCCCTGCCGGCGCGCATCCATTCGTGACCCGATCGCGTTCAGTTCCCGCTTAATCTGGTCAAGGTATTGCTCGGACACGTTGTTGGTCTGCTTATTGATGCGTGCCAAGGCAATCGATGCCCCAACTGTAATATCACCCGCTTCTTCGAACCGCGCCGCTTCAATCGCGGACCGGCTGCACGTGTCATAGGCCGCTCGACGGGAAAGCTGGTCTAAAACCGCGGACCGGAGGTCCAAATCAAGCGGGGCCACGACTGCCAAGACTTCACGGCGCATTTCCGCATTATCGCCGAAAACATGGGCTACAGTCCCTACAGTTCCCCAATCGCGCCGAAGCTGTCCTCTTGCCAATGAAAGCGCCCGTTCTTCCGTGCTGAAAGTGCGGAGCACCTCCGCGACTTCGTTCTCGAGAACAAACCTTTCCTGATCGTAGCCGCGGGCGAATACGCAATTGGCCGCTTCCTTATCGGAAGCATTTATTCCAAGCTGACGCAGGCCTTGGAGGGCAAAATCGGCCCGGCAGTTGTCTCCGGTATTGATGATCTCGAGGAGAAGCGCGCGGCACTGTGCCTTGTCGTCCATCACAAGCGGCAATACGTGGGCGACGTTCTGCCTTTCGCTCACGGGGAGCATGGCCGATCTCAGCAAGGCGGTACGAACTTCCTTATCGTCGGCGCCCCAAGCCTGGACCAGCGCCGACGCGGCCCAAAAAGTGAGGCTTCGCTCATTGTCAAGGCAGCCCAATAGCAGGGATTTGATTAAAGGCGTGGGGGCGACTTCTGCAATTTTCGCAATCGTATAAGCGTCGTGCTCGCGGGGGTTTGCTGTAATCCATGTTTCGAGCGCCGGAATGATGATGGGATCGTTTTTGAAGTTTCTGACAAGTGCAGACGCTTCGTCGTGTTCCAATATGCAGCGTGGATATTGTTGGGACAGGTCGTCGACGATTATTTGTGCCAGATCCGGATTGCCGGGAAAGCCGTTGATGAGGAGCCAAAAATCCGGCCTTAATCGGCGGCGCACCTCCGGTGTCTTTTTCACGGCGTAGTCCCACAGCCGCCGGTCTCCCGACCAGCCCGCTAGCAGGCTCTCGGCGACCAGCCCGTTAAACCTGTAGTCATCGAGGTCGCCGATTTTCGTCAGTCGCGTGAAATCTTCGTCAGTGTGCGACTTCAACTCCACCCGCCCGCGGATCGCGGCAAGCTCGATGAGCTTGCTTTGAGAATGGCGCGCGCGCTCCAAAACATGATTCAGCTCCGGCAGATCGGGCCAACCGCGCCATAGTGCCTCGATACCCGCAGCGGCAGCGCCAAATCCAGGCGGCCCCGACACGAGCCTGAGAAGCCGGCTGCTATGCTCCGTTTGACCGCCGTACCGCGCCGCGACTGTTCGTGCGGCCATTCGTGCCGCGTCGTAAAACTCGTCGTGCAGACCCCGCCAGAGAACCCGGGCGGTGAATTCTTCCTCGGGCCAGCGCGCCATGGCATCGAATACATCTCGCAGCTCGTAGCTATGCCATCGCGGGAACCACTCCGACACCTTGTGCGCAACCCGATTTCCAAGAACTGTGGAAGAAAGCCCCTCAATCGCCTGGCTCAACAATCCTCGCCGGATCGCCAGCGGCCACCGCCCCGTTTCGATTCGGACGAAGGTTTCTTCGGCCAGACGCTTCGCCAAGGTGGGCGAGCGTTTGAATTCGCCGAAGGCGATTTCAGCGAGAAGGTAATCCCGCATCATCAACGCATCCGGCGAGCCGTCGACTTCCTCGATGACCTCGATGATGCGATCGACTTCATTGGGCCGTTGGAGCTGATAGAGCAGACAAAGCACTACCTCAGTCCACCGGGGGTCGGTAGCGTGAGTGCGGACAATTCCGATCTGGTCATCAAACGGCAGACCTCCGAGATATTGGGCAGCCAAAAATTCCTGAAATATTCTATGAAAGAAGCCCACTTCCCGTGGTGCTTTCTGCACCAAAATTCCAATTTCTTCCTCACCGAGAGTAACGAGCGCGCGCGCGTTCTGGTGGGCCTCGTTCGATGCCATCCCCACACGCTGCACGAGGCATTGGTTTATGACATTTGCCGCCCGGTCTACTTCGATGGAGTCGGGTGAAGCTCCTTGCTGGCCGGTATGGATGCCATAGGCGAGCGCGGCAAGGGCAGCCTCGCGAGTGAAACTATCGACCGCGTGGCGCGGCGCACCGGCCAGTGCCGCCCGGTCACGTGATGTCGGATGCGTCTCAAGAAGAAGCTTCGTCAGCTCCGCATAGGCCAGAAAGCGGTTTCGCGGCAGTTGCAGGCGCGAAAGCCGGAGCGCGATCAGCCCTATGAGCAGCAAGGGCGTGGCCCCGAGCTGTGCTATGGCACCGTTGCTCTGGAGCTCCGCGACGAAGTCCACAGCTTGCTGCCGGGCCCTGGCATCGTGCTGCTCGCCCGTGGTCGCGGTACCCAGGTGGGCGAACCAGGCGCGAGCAAGATCGATCTGTTGTTCAGCCGTTAAGGGCGCGATTTCTGATATCCGCCATGATCCGGCCAGGCCGCCCATTAGCCGAAAACCGTGGGGGCGGCTGGATACAATAACGGGGACCGAACGCCGCTCTGCGAAGCTCTGGAGAAGGGTCAGTGCCGTATTGGCAGCGGTCTCGTTGTCCCATTCGTCAACGCCATCCACAAGCAATAACAGTCGTTTGTCGTCGAGCGCTTTACGCACAAGCGCAACCGTTTCGGGTTCGTCTTGTCGCCGGAACCATGCCGCGATCGTCTCAATCAATGAACTTCGGTCTTTATCGGTGGCGATTAGCCGCGTCCAAAACGGAAATGAGACCCACACCGGTATGAAATCCGGTCGAAGGCGCCGCAGCGTGACAAACGCCGGATTTGCTGACAGCATATCAAGGGCGAGGAACCGAAGGAGCGTGCTCTTGCCGCTGCCTGCGGGCCCCAGAACAACCTCACGATCCGTATCGCTGAGCCAGGCTTCGAGCGGTATCCGCCGACGTTCCTGGCGCAGTTTGGGCTCTGCGCGAGTAGCTGCTGCATGTGCGTCTTCGGCGCCGGCAAAGGGATCAACATCAACCGGCTGTGCCGGGTGCGAGCCCTGGTCAGCGACCGGCAGCGCGGCAATTTCCTGTTGCAGCCATAGATCAGGCGGGACGTATCTGTCAGCGAGGCCGATTGAAATTTTGGTGCCAGCCGGACTGGGCAGTTGCGCGATGACGCCGGGATCTACGGCGGCAAAATGGGAGGCATAGCACGCGCGGAGATCGGCCTTCAGCCGGGCCATCTCGCCAGGCCTCAGCCGGTTCGATAAGGCTTGAGTCGCTGCCGCGCCGCAAAAGCGCGTTACCCATTCCCGTCCGAAGAAATCGTCGACTATTTCATGAAAATATTTAAGCCGTAGCGAAAGCTCTTCTCCGTCGATCGGCTCAAACTGAATTCCCTTTTCAGCGAACTTTTTTGCGCATGCCTCGATCGTTTTGAGGACATCCGTCGAGCGCAGCTTTGCCTGAACGCAAAGCACAAAGTGGTCGCTTTTTGCGGCCCATTCGCCATTCAGAAACTCTGCGACTGCCTTCTCAACCTCTGCCGCCGTAAACGATTTGTGCCGTTTGCTTTGCCAGACTGCATATTTGGGCGTCGATTTCCGGCTCACGTAAATGTCGATACCGCCTTGTTCTTGCCCTTGCGTGCCAAACAGGCGGCAACGTTCAACATCACCGTCGGTGCGTGCCAGTCTTAAGCAGAGCCGTTCAAAATTCTGCCAGCTCAGCCGCTCGAACGGCAACTCTTGGTCGCGTGTTTCCACCGGCGGCGGAATGTCGCCTTCATCTGGCGACTCGAAGACCCAGACCGGATCATCGGCACGATCGAGAGACCGGATTTTGCTCACTGATGATTTTGCCCCCCTGTCCCGCTCCCATGGCGTCGGACTTCGCAGGGTTTACTCACGTGATTGGACCCTTGGTGGCGGCCAGACGGAATGCAGGGGCTCGCGCCTCTATCAGTTACCCATGACCGCACAGGTATAGCTATAGCCTCGCCGTTGGTGTCCCGCCAATAGGGTTGCTGCCATCAAGCATACCCTCCCGCGGTCAGGCTTTTCAGGCGGCCTCGGGTTCGCGACTGCCCTCTGACCACAGCCGTTCATCCGGTCCGTATACAGCCGTTCATCCGGTGCCGTATATGGTTTAGACCCATCCGATCACTCACGGTCCGGCAACTCCCTCGGTCGGGAAATTGTCAGAGAAGGTCGGCTTTTCACCCTTTCCTGACATACGGCCCGGCGTATAAAATCGAGAACTCCTGCAACGTCCGCCTTTCCAAAATGGAGTTTATACGTCAGCGACGGGACGTGCATGACTACGCAAAACTCCATGATCGCCTTTTGGAGTGCCCGCACGCTGGGATACCCTAGGGCTGCGGCAGCGGCATTGAGCCCGCCGTATTGCCGGGCTAACGCCGAAACGCTCTTGCCGAAGCAGTTCGGCTTTCCCGGCGTGCCGGCGAAGATGGGCCGGACGACGAAGCCGCTGTCGGTGATCTCGAAAACCGTGCCGCCGTCATTGGCGCCGCCAAAACCTGTCGTCCCGAACAGGTTGCCTGTGGGGTCGGCGATCAGGCCGGCAAACGGACCCGAGCCATCGGTGCCGTTGAAGCTCACGAGGGTGGTGGGGGTGCTGGCGTAGCCGCCGTCGGTCTTGGCGATCTCGAACACCGTGCCGTTGAAGCCATTCGCGCCGCCCGATTGTGTCGTGCCGAACAGGTTGTCGTTGGCGTCGGCGATCGGCAGAAGTTCGCACCTGACTCAACGCTGGAGGGAGATGGATTCGAACCATCGGTACCCCGCAAAATTTTTTTGGCCGCCCGTCGATCCCCGCGCAATTCACCTTCCGCAATATAAACCGGCTCGCTTGCGACAGGGACCGATGGTTCGAATCTATCTCCCTCCAGCGGCGAGTCTGGTGCGAACCTGAGTTCGGGCGGGTGCGCCGCGTCGGCTGCCGGATGGGCGGCGGCATTATCTTGTAGCCTCGATGCTTGCCGAAGTGCACGGCGAAATCCGGGCGCTTGCCCGAGCGATGACGGGACAAGGCGACACCGATCTCGAACCGACCGTACGTCGCTGGCTCGCTCTCGCCACTGCCGCGGCCCGGCCGACACTCTTGTGCATCGGCATTCCGGCCAGGGTCATAATGATGTTTGTGAGAATGCCGCCGCCGACCCCAGGCGACGTTGCAGGCGGGGCGCTTGACCGGGCGGAAGCAGCTTTAGGCGATCCGAATTCGGACCGGTTCAACAAGCATCCATCGATGACTCCGGTACGGGTCCGTTTGCTAAGGGCCGCCGTTCACTCCCCCAAACCCGCAATCGACCCTTACTCGCCCTTCTCACCAACCACGGTCGAGGGGCAGGACTTGCCCATTCCTGACCTGGCGTTTGTTCGGCCGGTTGGGAAGGAAGACCTTGACAGCGCCATCCCTGCGGCAGCTTGCAGCCTCTTTCGGCGAACGCGGCGGAGCCTCCGTTGGCAAGCGACCGCAAGCGGCAAGAAGCTCAACTCGCAGGAAGTGTATGTTCTCCGGATTGCTCCAGGCAGCGGACATTGTCAGGCGCGCATTTCAATATTTAGCGAACCCACCGCAACTGCGGATCGCGCGTTCTGGGTCGAGCAATTCCATGCTCGGATCCCCGCCAACAACGCCACAAGATTATCCGGAAACCAGTGGTTTTGCTGCGCGACGAGAGCGTGAGTGTGGTCACCGTCGGCATTGCACCGACGCAAACAACGAGACCCACCCATGCGCATCTACATCAAAACCGGTGCCAGCGGCTGCGGTCGCTGCACCAAGTCGGCGGCGCGGATCCAAAAGCGCTCGAGCCGACGAAGCGTGGTGCTGGTGGCCTGAAGATCATCAGAGCGCTCAGAGCGGCCCGCGACAGCATCTCGGCGCCATGTCCACCCCGCCAACTCGTCGTCAATGGCATTGTCGGAGAGCTCGGCGCGGGAGCGGGTGCTAATGCCCCTATCCCCGACTTGATCCGGTAACCATGCGGGGATGATGATGAGGAGTTGGGTCAGGGTGGGAGAGAGCGCCGATGCAAGCGGATTACGTCATTGTCGGGGCCGGTTCGGCCGGATGCGTCCTTGCCAACAGGCTGACCGAGGCTTCCTCGACGCGGGTGGTGCTGATTGAGGCTGGCGGGCGCGACTGGAACCCCCTGATCCACATTCCGGTCGGGTTCATGAAATTGCTCGACCATCCGACCCTGACCTGGGGATTCACGGCGGAGGCCGATCCCGGCACCGCGGGCCGAGCAATCGTCTACCCACGGGGCCGAGTGCTGGGCGGCTCGTCATCGATCAACGGACTAATCTATATCCGTGGCCAACCCGAGGATTTCGACCATTGGGCGCAGCTCGGCAATCGCGGCTGGGGCTGGGACGATGTGCTGCCCTATTTCAAGCAGGCCGAGAACTGGCAGGGTGAGGCGAGCGAACTGCATGGTTCAGGCGGTTTCCTGACCACTTCGCCAATGAGCGAGCGGCCGGCGGCCTGCCAGGCGATTATCGAGGCCGGTAGGGAAGTTGGGCTCGAATACCGCGCCGACGTCAACAACCTGCCACCGGGCACCGGTGACAGCATCGGGTGGTGCCAGCAGACCCGCGGCGGGCGGCGTCGGGCCAGCGCCGCGCGCACCTATTTGCGCCCGGCGTCAAAGCGGCCCAATTTGCAGGTCGTCACCAAGGCGTTGGTGCACCGCGTTCTGTTCGACGGCAAGCGCGCGATCGGCGTTGAATTCTCGCGCAAAGGCAGGCCAGGGGCCTCCACCGAACGCGTCGATGCGGCATGCGAGGTGATTTTGGCAGCCGGCGCGGTCGGCTCACCGCATGTGCTACAATTGTCAGGCGTCGGCGACCCCGAGATGCTCTCCAAAGCCGGGATCTCGGTGCATCACGTTCTTTCCGGGGTCGGACGCAATTTTCAGGACCATTACATTGCTCGCATGTCCTGTGAAGTAAGGGGCCTTGAGACATTGAACGAGCGCGGCCGCGGTCTCTCCTTCGCCAATGAGGTGCGGCGCTATTTTGCTTCCGGGACCGGGATGCTGACCTACAGTGCCTCGCTATGCGCCGCCTCGGTCAAGGTGCTCGAGGAGTCGGCAACCCCCGACGTGCAGTGCGTCTTTGCGCCGGCGAGCTACAAGCCGGGCCTGGTCCGCAAGCTTGACGACAAGCCAGGCATCACTGGCGGCCCATGGCAGATGCGGCCATTGTCGCGCGGTTACGTGCTGGTTCGTTCGCCCGATCCGCGCGAGCAGCCGGCGATCAATCCGCGATATCTCGCCGAGGACACCGACCGTCGCGCAATGGTCGGCGGGCTCAAATTCCTCCGCCGCCTGTTCGCGGCACCCTCCTTGGCGAAATACATTGTCGCCGAGAAAGTCCCAGGGCCGGGCGTCCAGACGGACGATGAGCTGTTGGATTACGCTAGGCAGAACGGCTCGACCGTTTATCACGCGAGCTGCAGTTGTATGATGGGCAGCCATGCGATGAGCGTCGTCGATGACCAACTCCGCGTGCACGGCCTTGAGGCTCTGCGCGTCATCGACGCCTCGATCATGCCGGCGGTCAGCTCGACCAACACCAACGCCCCGACGATCATGATCGCTGAAAAGGGCGCCGCAATGATCAAGGCCGCCGCCCGGCCACGCCTGGCGGCGTAATTCAGGGCACGGTCAACTCTTCGGCCGCGGTCAGCCGGATTCGAGCTTCATCTCCGGATTGAGCGCAGCGTTGCGAGAACAAACTGATGGAAAATCATGATGGCTGTTGTCGCCCTTGAAATCAAAACACGACAGGCGCTTGCCGGCGGGCAGGATTTTGGTTCAGTGGGGCGTTATCTTCAGCTTGATGGAACGGTGCATTTCGCGGTCGATCCCGCTCATCCGCTCAATCGCTGGATCACTGATATCGATCTGGCCCCGCGCGAGGGTGACGGTCTTGTGCATTTCTCCGCAGATATCCGCATCCTTACTCCGGAAGACCCTTTACGGGGCCATCATCGCCTGTTGTTCGACGTGCCGAACCGTGGCAACCGCCTCGCGCTGGCAACGTTCAATCGCGTCCCTCGACCGATCAACCCCAGCGCGCCGACGGATGCCGGCGATGGCTTCCTGATGCGCCATGGTTACACCGTCCTGTGGTGCGGCTGGCAGCACGACGTACCTGCTATAGAGGGGCTGATGCGCATTCGGGTTCCGGAGGCGCGGCGGGCAGGTGCCCCGGTCTCCGGCAGAGTTCTGGTGAGTTTCCAGCCAAGCACCCCGAGCCAGGTCCAGCTTCTCTCCGACCGGGGGCACCACCCCTATCCGAGCAGCAATCTCAACGACCCGGACGCCACTCTGCTTGTGCGCGACAGCGATGATGCGTTGCCTCGGGTCGTCCCGCGGCAAGAATGGTCATTCGCTCGGCTGGACGCCGATCGGGTGGTTCCAGACCCCGATCATGTTTACCTCGCAGCGGGGTTCGTGCCCGGTAAGGTGTATCACGTAATCTACACAACCACGGGCGCCCCGGTGATTGGGCTGGGTTTGTTGGCGGCACGCGACACCGTCGCTTTTCTACGTCACGGCACTGCGAAGGACGGCAATCCTTGTGCCGCCGACATCCGGCAGGCGTTCGCCTTCGGAGCGTCGCAAAGCGGGCGTTACCTGCGCCAGTTTCTTTATCTCGGCCTCAACGAGGACGAGCAGGAGCGCATGGTATTCGACGGAGTTCTCGTCCACATCGCCGGCGGCAAGCGTGGCGGCGACTTCAACCAACGGTTCGGGCAGCCCTCCGCCTCGCTTCACCCGACAATGAGCAACGCCTTTCCATTTAATGACACGACGAGCACTGACCCGCTTACCGGCCGCAGCGACGGATTGCTCGAGCGGCTTGCAACGCGGCGCCGAGTGCCAAAGATCTTTTTCACCAACTCGTCGACCGAATATTGGCGGGGAGATGCCTCGCTGAATTCATACCGACGAAGAGGGCCGACGGGATGTTTCGCTTGGCACCTCAGTACGCCTTTACCACTTTGCTGGAACGCAGCACTCGGCCGGTACCTTGCCGCTCACCGACACCAACCCGGTCGACGGAGCTCGCGGCCAGCAGGCACTCAATTCGGTCGATTACAATCCCCTGCTGCGCGCCGCGCTGGTGCGGATGGACGAGTGGGTCAGCGGCGAGAAGGATCCTCCGCCGAGCCGGTATCCGCGTCAAGCAGATGGCACGGCGGTAGCGCCGGAACAGACGAGGAGTGTGTTCACGGCAATCCCGGGCGTTGGCTTTCCGGAGCACCCGCCGCAGGTGATCCGTCTCGACTTCGGCCCGGGAGCCGTGAACGGGGTAGCAACGACGTTGCCTCCAGTTGAGGGTAAGCCCTATCCGCATCTCGTTCCAGCCGTCGATCGCGACGGCAACGAGGTGAGCGGCATCCGCCTGCCTGATGTAACGACGCCGCTGGGGACCTATACGGGTTGGAACCTGCGTCATCCACAGATGGGCGCCCCCGATAGTTTGATAAGCTTGATGGGATCGACGATCCCATTCCCAGCGACACCCGAAGAACGTGTGAGGAGCAGCGATCCTCGCCCATCGATCGCGGAACGTTATTCGAGCCGGAGTAGATACTTGGAACAGGTGCGGCAGGACGCCCAGCGCCTCATTGACGAAGGTTACCTCCTCGCGGAGGACCTGGAACTTGTGATCGGCAAGGCCACGCGTCGCTACGAGCTTCTCGCCGAGGCGCGCGAGCCCGTTGCCGTCGCCGAATAGAGAGAGAGCCGAGGGTTGGGCATTTTCCGAGCATGAGTGAAGCGGCGACGCCCAGGCGAGGGATGTGCATGACCGCCAACCCCGGACCCCGCAAAAGTTTCCCGTTGAGCTGGGAAGAATTGCACCGGGATGCCAAAGCTCTCGCCGGGCACCTGCTCGAACTCGGCCCGTGGAAGGGGATGGTAGCGGTAACGCGAGGCGGATTGGCACCAGCGGCGATCGTCGCCCGCGCACTCAACATAAGGCTGATTGAAACCGTGTGTGTGATCGGCTACGAGCCCGACGATTACAATCCGCAGCAGGCGAATGAAGTCACCATCATCAAGGCGCCGGCCAGCGTCGACGATGGCGAAGGCTGGCTGGTGGTGGACGACCTCGTAGACACCGGCCGCACCGCCGAAGTATTGCGCAAGTTGATGCCGAAAGCACATTTCGCCGTGATCTATGCCAAGCCGCTGGGCCGCCCGCTGGTCGACACTTACGTCACCGAAATATGCCAGGACACCTGGATCTACTTTCCATGGGAAAGTGGCCAAATGGCTCTCCTGACCGCTCCGCAGGCGGACGATTGATAAACAGATAACGATAATTTGCCGCCCACGGCAATGTCGGGATAATCGCGGCGATCACCGAGGTAAAAACATCCGCCGAGCTGAAGGTCACCAAATTCATTTTCGGATCGAACCGTTTTCCCGCTGATCTTTGCACTCGACCTCCATCGCTGATTACCGAGACTGTCCGGCGGACGTAGCGGTGAACCGTTCTTGCTTTTGCCAGGCGAGTACGCCGTCGGTCACACGTTCGAAAAAGTTGGACGCACCGACGATGGCCTCTATGCCGCCGAGCCGCAGCCGCTCTCGTACTTCGTCGCGCACCCGGGCGAAGGCGAAGCTGATGCCTTGGCTTTGCAACTCCTTGATCAAGTCCAGCAACGCGTCGCAGGCGCTGGTGTCGACGAAGTTCACCGAATTCTGCGTCTAGAAGCACATGCCTCGCCGGCGGGCGGTTGGCGGCCAGTGCGGCCTTCAGCTCCTCGCCGAGGTGACCGATGCTCGCAAAGAATAGGTCGCCGCCGACGCGCCAAATCAGCAAGCCGGGGAAGTTGAGCGCCTCGGGGTGGCGCCGGACGTCACGATAGGCCTCGGTACCCGGCAACTGACCGAGCACCGCGCCTTGCGGGTGGCTGGTTAGATAGATCAACATTAAAAGCGACAGCGCCACACCGAGAGCGATGCCGTGTGGGACGCCCAATGTCAGCTCTGCGGCGACAACGATCGCGGCGAGGCCAAACTCCCACCGGCTGCGTGCGAACAGACCGCGCAAATACTCGGGCTTGGAGAGGTGAAGCATTGCCGCGATCACGATGGCGGCAAGTGCTGGATGCGGCATGCCCCGGAATAACGGCGTCAATAACACCAGCGTCAGAAAGCATAGGACTGCTGCGACGAGATTGGCGAGCTGGGTGTGGGCGCCGGCAGCCATTGCGACGGAGGTTTTGGACAGGCTGCCGACAACGAGGAAACCGCCGAAAAGGCCGCTCAGGATATTGGCGGGCCCGTGCGCGATCAGCTCCTGATTCGCGTCGATGTCGCCGCCGCCCTGCATTGCCGCGGCCTTTGCTGCGCCGAGTGCCTCGGCATAGCCGACTAGGACGATGGCAAGCGCGCCGGGTGCGAGCTCCTGCAATATCGCAAGGTCGAGCTTGGGCAGCGCGAGGTGAGGCAGGCCAGACGGGAGCTCGCCGACCACGCTGACACCGGCGGCCTCGCCGCCGACCAGGGCCACGAGGATCGTGGCCACCACCGCAACCACCAGCGCCGCAGGTATGCGGGGTGCCAGGCGGCGCAGCACCAGCATCGCTATGAGGCTGAGCGAGCCGGTCAGTACCGGGGCCAGCGAGGTTTCCGGTAGATGCTGCAGCACGAACCAGAGCTTGGCGAAGAAGTTGCCGGCCGCGCCGTCGATGCCAAGCAGGTGTGGCACCTGGCCGATGATGGTGACGCATACCAGGCCCTCGATGAACCCTCGCATCACCGGCGTCGGGATGAAGGTAGCCACCCAACCCATGCGCAGCGCGCCGAACAGCAGGAAGAAAGCGCCGATCAAGATCGCGAGAGTGGAGGTGAGCTCATTGAACTGCGCAGTTCCCTGTACAGCGATCGCGCCGACCGTCAGCGCGGAAATCAGGCCGGTGGCAGTATCCGGGCCGACGACCAGCAGACGCGAGGTGCCGAGCAGCGCGTAGGCAATCAATGGCGGGACGATTGTGTAGAGCCCCATGATCGGCGGCACCCCGAAGATGCCGGCATAAGCCATGCTTTCCGGCACCATGACCGCCCAGACCGCGAGACCGGCCAGGAGATCCGGCAACACCCAGTTGCGCCGGTAGCCGGGAAGCCAGCCAAGGACGGGCAACAGCCGCTGTGCGATGGACCCAGGGCGCACCGAGATGGGCATGCCGCGCTTCATTTCCATTTCTTCTTACTGGCCCAGCTGGGCCAGAGCCGTGCGCCAAGGGGCACCGGAAACCTGATGGTCGAGCTCAGAATTTATCTCCCACCGGACGCGCGATAGTCCTTTTTGCCTCGTCATTCACGTCGGCGTCGGTCTTCGAGTTCCATCGTCACGAGGCGTGTAACTGTGATGGCGAGAAAGAATTGCCCGAGGACCGACTCCAGATTGGCCAGGCTGCGGGCGAATGGATCGACCGGCACGATGTCCCCATACCCCGTAGTGGTCAGCGTGGTAAGGCTGAAATACAGCATGGTCGCGACTTCCTCCGGGTCGCCCAACGGGGTGACGACATTGACGAAGGCGCCGGGGTTCAGCTCCCACATCAGGCCATAGGCCGAAGCGAAGATCGTCGCGAGGTTCAGATAAAGTACGGCCGCGCCTTGAAGGCGGCGAAATGTAATACGCCCAGGCGCATAGACCGCGCGTGCTACTGTCCGAGTCAGCGCACAGAAAGCGAGAATATTACCACTGCCGCGGAGCACGATAGTTGAAACCGGTGACCATTCCCCGCTCAACAGGAAGCTCGCTGCGGTGGCGGCCAGCCCGAGCAGGATCAGGACAATGGCGTCCCATCTCTGCGACAGCATCACGACGATCGCTAGGGCCGCAAGAACAAGCGTATCAGCGACCACCCGCGCTATCGGCAGTCCCTTCGCAGCCAGCGGCCCAGCGAAAAAGATCGCGCAGAGATCAAGAACCAACAGGACACTCAGAGCCGGATCTCTGATTCGATCCTGCCAGGCGTAGATCGACCTCCGCGCGTCATCGACGATATGGGAATGGCGCTGATCACCATGCGTGGTCATGAGTTCTTCGGCAGGCGGATTTGGCTCTCGCGCCCCACAAAATTTAGAAAACCTCGGGAATTACCCTGAAGGGATAATCGCTCTCCTTGTAGTCGCCACGATGCTGCGGAGTGCAGGACAGCAGGGTTCTTCATCATTGGCAGGGCGGCTCCTGGCAGAGAATGGCAGCCCTGAATTGGACCAGGGGCGCGCTGCCACTCGGATCGCGCTTCGGCCGCATGATCCCGGAACCGGCGAGGAGATCGACAAACGCGAGATCGTCAAGGGATACGAATACGGTCGCGGCCAATTCGTCACGCTCACCCCCGAGGAATTGAAGGCGCTCGAGGTCGAAAGTTCCAAGGTGATCGACCTCGAGACGTTTGTGCCGCGGGGCGACCTGGATCCGGTCTATTTCGACAGCTCATACTATCTTTATCCAGACGGCCCGATCGCGGTCGAAACCTTGCGGGTGGGGTCTGGGGATTGGTTCTCACCGGGAATCAGGTTCGCACGTGACTCACCGCTGGAGGAAGGTGGATTCGAACTTCCGGTTCCTGGTCGGATCTACTCCGCCGCGATGCGCTCCCAGGTGATCTCCCGGTGTTCCTCGCTTTCGCCGGTCAGGCGCGGCGGCGGAATGAGGACCATGCGCTCGCCCTCGAAGCGCACCCCGCGCACCTGATCGCTGCCGATCCGGGTCGGGTCCGACGCCGCGTCAACCCGCGTGACAAGCCGCTCGCCATCATAGGTGTAGACCGCAATAGGAGCTGTATTCCCGGCTGACGCCGGCCGGCAGCTCCTTCCGTTCGTCGCATACAACGGACATCATGCGCCCGTCAGCGGTAAAGGTGACGCGGCCGAGAGCCTTGCCGCCAAGGCAACGGTCGCGCCGCGCCCGCTGGGTCCCGGGCAGTGGCGTGGAGAAGTTTCCAGGTACCTACGATGGATTGCATCCGGTTTTCTCCAGGGGAAAGCATTTGTAGGGGCTACGGTAGAGGATGATATCCGCCTCACATGGCTCGGCCCAGGAGATGTGTAAGCAGGAAAGCGACCCGTGGCGCGGAACCGGAAGTTCGAATCCATCTCCCTCCACCGGCAAGTCTGCGAACCCCCGGTTCCCCTTGAGACGAAGACCGAGGTTCGAATGATCCGAGGCGCGCGATCCCGGCTCCGACCCGCGCCGCGACGGCTGGGCGCTGGCGTGGTAACGGGTGCTCACGCCGAAAGGCGGATTTATTGTTTCGAGACCGGCGTGATGGTGCCGAACAGCCCGTCAGTCTCGCCGTTGGGACCGGCCGTGAAGTAAAGCGTGTCGGAATTTGAGTTCCTGCCGCCGCCCAACGTCAGTGTCCACAACCCGTCGATCTTGATTTGTTTGCCATTGTTGTCCCGGAGGATACCGAGGAAATCCCCGTTTGAGTTGAACGCGCTTATTTTTCCATCGCCGAAATTGCCGACCAGGATGTCGCCGCTGAACCGGCCAAACGCGAATGAGGCCCGTGACACACCCCACGGGGAATTCAGTGTCCCGCGGCTGGCGAACCGCCGGAGCAGATTTCCATTGGTATCGAAGATGTCGACAAAGCCGTTGCCCGCACCAGCTACGTCATCGTGCTTGGCCGAGTCTTGGAGGGCGTAGGTCACGAACAGGTTGCCATTGATGTTTTGAATGCCAAAGGGCGCAAAACCGGCTGGGAGATCCGGGTCAGCGAAATTACCGCTGATCTCGGTATTGGTTGCTGGCCGGAAGCCGCTTTGACCATTGGCAGCGAAGACATCGATCGTCCCGCCTCGGAAATTAGTAGCAAACAGGAACACACCGTGGACATTGGTACCGAAGACCAGACCTTTGTAAACCGCACCGGGTGAGTTGTCGACCGCGAGAACTGCCTGATCAGGTGGGGTCAGACCACCGGTCCAAGCCGAAACCGTACCGTCTTCGGTGTCGAAGATGAATGTCGCCGGGCTGGTCGTATTCGGTACGAGAAAGGTCGTGGTGGGGTTCCAGACGAGGCCGGTCGGTGCCGCGTTCGTCGGCGGGTTCGGGTTCTTTGGGTTGACCGTCTGGCAAGCGCTGCTGGGCACACTGCCTCCGGGCAGCGGGATCTTGACCCGGAGCGGCGGCGAGGGCTGCGGCACTCCTGTACCATCATAAAGCGTCGAACACCCGGTGGCGTTGTCGGCGATCCAGAAGGGGCTCGCTCCCGGCGTAAAAGCCACCCCCCAGGCATTCTGAAGAACCGGATCGGTGTTCGGGGCCACGTTGGGGAGATCGGAGGTCAAGGGGGTGACCACATAGCGATTTGGCGCATTCCTCGGTTCGTTGTCATCGGCGCGAGCGATCGTGGTGGCGGTGACGCAGACCGCGGTGATCAGAGCGGGAGCGAGGTATCGAATTAAGCACTTCATCATGTTTGTCCTCCCTTTGAGTGGAGTGCCTCGGCGCCGGCGCAACGGTAGTGAGCCGTTTTGCTAAAGCGGACCGAACGCAGCACCCCAAATTCAACAACTCGCGAAGGCGCGTTTTATTCCGTCCGCCCCGCCCGTACGGGGGATGAGGTGTCAGCTGGCCTTTCCGGGTGCGGGGGGCAGTTTGGCTTTTGCGCCGTCGGGAGAATTCTGCTGGTAGACGATTTCGGCGACTTTGAGCAGCAGGTCACGGGGGGTGTTGGCGGCGATTGCATAGGCGAGTCCGTCGTCCACCCAATAGAATGCGCTGATCCCG